>NZ_JAIVMF010000003.1 GCF_020176715.1 Stappia stellulata
TGATCTGGGATACATCGACCTGGAGCAGAGAACACTACAAACAATCGACAACCCGTTCGGCACGAGGTTGTAACCCATGTCTCCGGTACAAACCGTTACCTATGTCTCCGGATCGGACACAGAAGGGGAGTGGCGGAAGAGGTGGGATTCGAACCCACGAGACGGTTGCCCGCCTGCCGGTTTTCAAGACCGGTGCCTTCAACCACTCGGCCACTCTTCCGTCGGGCTCTCGTTTGGCCGCGCGGCCCTTCATTGTCAAGGGGGATCGCTCCGACCGGACGGGGGCAAAGGAAAACCGCCGATCCGGAAGGTCGAGGCAGGGACCGGATCGGCGGTTGCGCCGGGGTGCCGGCGTTTGGCGCGGGGGCACGCGCCATGTCTTCAGTCTTAGGGGCACACGCCCCATGATGCTGTGACCGGGATCACAAAAGCGTCATCCGCGGCCCTGATCCGCCAGCGCGAGGGGGACGTAACTCAGGGCAGGCAAGCGAATTCGTTTCGGCTTTTTGGCCGGCCTTGAAGAGGATACCAGGAGACGATCATGCCCAAGGCAATCATAAAGACCGGCATTCTGGCAGTTGGCATGTGTGCTGCAGTTGTCTTGTCCGCGACGGCACAGGCGAACACGCAGTTGTCGCAGAACGAGATCAAGCAGGTGGTGTCCGGCAAGCGGATCTATCTGAAAACTCCGCTCGGGGGCGAGTTCCCGCTCTACTACCAGCGCAACGGCAAGGTCGACGGTTCCGGCGACGCCGTCGGGCTCGGCCGCTTCATGCAGCCGAACGACGAGGGCCGCTGGTGGGTGCGCGGCAATCGTCTCTGCCAGAAGTGGCAAAGCTGGTACGACGGCAAGCAGTTCTGCTTCACGCTGTCGAAGGGCGAGGGAAGCACGCTCTACTGGACCCGCGACGACGGCTTGAACGGCCGTGCCCGGATCGGAAACTGATTCAATCGCGGAACCGGTGAGGCCGAAAAGCGACACTCCTGTTAAAAACGTCCGCTCACCTGTGTCTTTCGCTCGACCGCGCTTTCACCTTGCGGTAAGGGACCCGTGTTACACATGTTGCGATGCGCCGAATTGGGAGGCCGCATCACAATGAAAACATGGTCCGCCGGTGCGTTGCGCACTGCGGTGCTGTCTTGCAGAACGGGTGACGGCCGGAGCCTTGGCAAGGGCCTGGTCAGACCTCGTTCTTGCCCCCCGGGATCGATTCCGGATCCGGGCGCGCGCCGGACACACCGCATCGTTATGCCGGCAAGAGTATCGAGTAGGGCGGCAACATGACGACAGGCAAGGCTCCGGCGGCTGACCGCCGGGAACCGGGCTCCTCACGAGATCCTTCGCGGACGACATCCCTTTCGCGGGCTTTCTCCCCCACCCATTCGCTTTCTCGGCTCCGGCCGATCCCCGTTCTTGCGGTTTCGGCCCTGTGTCTGACGCTTGCGGCCTGCAGCAGCGCGCCGACCGACAAGAAGAAAGTGAAATTCAGCGAATCCAAATACGGCGTGCCTGCCAGCCCCAAGATCGTGACGGGCAACAAGCCCGTGCCCAAGGGCGGCGGTCGCTACATGGTCGGCAAGCCCTACAAGGTCGCCGGCAAGTGGTATCGCCCCAAGGACGACCCGAACTACCAGTCCGTCGGGCTTGCCTCCTGGTACGGACCCACCTTTCACGGGCGCCAGACGGCGAACGGCGAGGTCTTCGACCGCAACGCCCTGACCGCGGCGCATACGACGATGCCGCTGCCCTCCTACGCCCGTGTCACCAACATGTCGAACGGCCGCTCGCTGATCGTACGCGTGAACGACCGCGGCCCGTTCCACGGCAAGCGCACCATTGATCTCTCCGAACGCGCCGCGACCATGCTGGACTACAAGTCCAAGGGCGTGGCGAAGGTGAAGGTCGAATATATCGGCCGCGCGCGGCTCGACGGCCTCGATGAACCCTATCTGATGGCGTCCTATCGCGGCCCCGGTGCAGTTCAGCCCGGCGCGACGCAGCCGGGGACCTTGCTGGCGCAAGCCGAAATCCCATCGGGACTTCTCGGGCCGGCGCCCGTTCCGCGCAGCCGGCCCTATGGCGCCGTGCTTGCCAGCACGTGGACATTCTCCAACACGGTCACGGCCGCCTTCGATCCGGCCATCGCCTTCGAGGCCGGAGCAGGAACGCTTCGCGTGGCGTCCTCCAACGGCTTCACCGGCGGGCAGGAAGGACTGCTTGGCTACGGAGCTCCGGTGTCTGCTGAGCCGCAAACGCTGCCCGGCAGCATCCAGGGCCAGACCGGCGGAAGTTTCGTCGCCGGATCGGCCATCTCCTCCTATGTCGCGGATCGCCGGATCGCCGCCGCCTACAGCGCCTTCGACGGGATCGAGGGCGGATCGCCGCTTTCGCGTCTCGTAAACGCACGGCGCTGATGCGCCTGTGGACAAGCCGGTAGGCGCAGGCTTGCACGACGAGTATGGTCAACGTCCCGGACACCGCCGTCCGGGACGTTTTTCGTTGTGACGTCAGCGCATAGAGGTAGAACCGAGATGATTGCGCGCAAGCGGTCTTTCGCAGTCCTGGCCGTCCTGTTCGTCCTCACCGCGTTGACCGGTCAGGTCGCCGCGCAAGGTGCGGTAGAGGAAAAGCCGCCCGAAACGCCGCTTCTGCTCATCGACTTCAGCACCGGCACGCTGTTGAACAGCCGCAATGCAACGGTCGCCATTCAACCCGGCTCCACCGCGAAGCTCATGACCGCCGCCGTGGTCTTCGACGCGCTGTCCTCCGGCGAGATTTCCGAGGACACCGCCTTTCCCGTCAGCGAGCACGCCTGGCGCAGCGGCGGCGCACCATCCGGCGGACCGACGATGTTCGCGGCACTGAAAAGCGAGGTCCCCGTCCTCGATCTGCTGAAAGGGCTGCTCGTCCAGAATGCGAATGACGCCGCCATCATCCTCGCGGAAGGACTGGACGGCAGCGAAGACGCCTTTGCCACGCGCATGAACGCACTGGCCGAACGGATCGGCATGACCGGAAGCCGGTTTTCCAATCCGACCGGCGCGGACGCGCCGGGCGCGGTCACCACGACGGCCGACCTGGGGCGCCTTGCCGCGTTCATCCTGAGCCGGCACAAGGACCGCTACGGGCTCTTCAGCCTTCCCGAGTTTACCTGGAACGGGATCTTTCAGCGCAACAAGAACCCGCTGCTGGGCGAGATCGCCGGGGTCGACGGACTCGCGGCCGGCTCCAGCGCGAAATCCGGCTACAACGGCGTCGGTTCCGTCATCCGGGCAAACCGCCGCCTGATCGGTGTGGTTGCCGGGCACCCGACGGCAGACGCGCGGACGGATGCCCTCAAGGCGCTGTTCGACAGTCTGGAAAAGGACTACGAGGATGTCGTCCTGTTCGAAAAGGGCGCACCGCTGGCGCAGGCCCGTGTGTTCGGGGGCGCGCAATCGAGCGTCGACCTTCTGGCGCGCGAGCCTGTGGAAGTCCTTCTGCCGCGCGGCAGCAAGAGCGACTACCGATTGAGGGTGATCTATACCGGTCCCTTGAAGGCGCCGGTGGAACGCGGCAAGACGGTCGGCGAACTGCGGGTGATGCGCGACCGGACCGTGGTCTTCCGGGTCCCGCTGGAAACTGCCGAGGCGGTCGAGCGGGGAACCGTGACCAGCCGGGCCGCGGACGCCTTGCGTGAAACACTGTTTGGATGGTGGCTCGATGAGGGATGACGCGCGTGTCGACGCGATGCGCGAGACCCGAGGCACCCTGCAGAGGCAGGGGCGTTTTCTCACGTTCGAAGGGGGAGAGGGGGCCGGAAAATCCACCCAGATCTCCCGCCTGAAGGAACGGCTGAATGCGGCCGGGATCGAGGCGGTCGTGACCCGGGAACCGGGCGGATCCCCGACGGCGGAGACCATCCGCGAGCTGCTGCTGTCCGGCAAGGTGAAGCCGCTTGGCGCCGAGATCGAGGCGGTGATGTTCGCCGCGGCCCGCGCCGACCACGTCGATGAAACCATTCGCCCGGCGCTCAACGCGGGGCGCTGGGTGCTGTGCGACCGTTTCGCCGACAGCACCCGCGTCTATCAGGGCGAGGCCGGGGTCGATCCTGCGTTTTTAGACCGGCTGGAGGCCGTGGCCGTCGGCGGGTATCGCCCCGACATGACCATCCTGATCGACGTCTCACCGGAGGTTGGCTTGTCTCGTGTGGCTGCGCGCAGCAGCTCGGACGGCACCCCCGCCGATCCCGACCGCTTCGAGACCGACACGAAGGAGGTGCACATGCGCCGCCGCCAGCTCTTTCTCGACCTGGCCGCTGCGGAACCGGCCCGCTTTGTCGTCGTCGATGGCAGCGCTGCGGCCGACAAGGTGGCGGATGACATCTGGCAGGCGGTCTGCGCGCGCTTTCCGCTCGATCTCGGTCATGCGGGCCCCGCCGCACCCGATCCCGCCCGCGACCGGATCGGAGGCTAGCGGCTATGGAGCAGCAGGACGCCCATGCTTTTGAGCCGGACGCGCTGGAGGGAATACCCTTGCCCCGCGAGCGCACGGTGCTCTACGGCCATGAGGCCGCGGAACAGGCGCTTCTGGAGGCCTATCGCTCGAGCAGGATGCACCACGCCTGGATCCTCGCCGGCCCCAAGGGGATCGGCAAGGCAACGCTCGCATTCCGCTTCGCCCGCTTCGTGCTGGCCCATCCCGACCCGGCGTCAGTGGCGGCGCGGATGGCCCCGGACCTGATGCTTTCGCCCGACGACCCGACCTTTCGCAAGGTGGCCGCCGGCGCGCATCCGGGCATCCTGCACCTCAAGCGGCCCTATGATGCGAAGCGCAAGTCCAAGGACAAGTTCAAGCAGGACCTGACCGTCGACGAGGTGCGCCGCGCGGTGCCCTTTTTCGGGTCGACCGGCTCGCAAGGATCGTGGCGGATCTGCATTGTCGATGCGGCCGACGACATGAACCAGAATGCGGCCAATGCGCTCCTGAAGGTTCTGGAGGAGCCTCCGAAGCGCTCGCTGTTTCTCGTAATCGCACATTCGCCGGGACGGTTGCTGCCAACCATCCGCTCGCGCTGCCGGATGCTGACGACGCAGCCGCTGCGCGATCAGGAGATTGCATCTGGGCTGGCGGAGTTCGGCGTCGCCGCGCCGGAGACCCGTGAGGCCAGGCGCGCGGCCGAGCTCGCGCACGGAAGCCTGAGGAAAGCGATCATGCTCGCGTCGAGCGATGCGATCGAGCTGGCCGACGGCTTTGCGGCACTTGTCGAGCAGCTCCCGGATATCGACATCGCACAGGCGCATGGGTTCGCCGATGCGGTGGCGCGCAATGGCGCGGAAGACGCCTGGACACTGTTTAAGGACCTCGTGTCCGACCACCTTCATTCCCGTCTCGACCCAGCATCCGGCATGGCGTTGCAGCGCCTTGTCAGGGTAGCCGAGGTATGGGAAAAGACGAGCCAGGCCGCCCGCGAGGCGGATGCCTTCAACCTCGATCGCAAGCAGCTCGTTTTGAACGTGTTTCGCGATCTGGCGGAAACCGCCCGCACCTGACCCGACGGGCTGGCGCGAGGGCGGCAAGGCGTGCATACGAAGACTGCCGCCAGTTGAGCGGAAGACCCTGTCCCGCGTGGGCGAATGCCGCGCTCCTCCATGGCCACCGAACTTTGGACCCGCAAGACGTTCATGACCGACCGATCCCCCTTCCTCGTCTCGACGGCGATTTCCTACCCCAACGGCGTTCCGCATATCGGACACGCCTATGAGGCGATTGCCACGGATACAATCGCGCGCTTCCAGCGGCTTGACGGGCGTGACGTGCTCTTCCTGACGGGCACCGACGAACACGGCCAGAAGATGCTGCAGACCGCGCGCGGCGAGGGGATCCCGGTGCGCGAGCTTGCCGACCGCAATGCCGCCCGGTTTCAGGAGATGGTCGCAGCCCTCGGCTGTTCGAACGACGATTTCATCCGCACGGTGGAGCCGCGCCATCATGCCGCAAGCCAGGAAATCTGGCGCCGCATGGCCGCGAATGGCGATATCTACAAGGACAGCTACTCCGGCTGGTACTCGGTGCGCGACGAGGCCTACTACCAGGAAAACGAAACGGAGCTGCGCGCCGACGGCGTGCGCTACGGACCGCAGGGCACGCCCGTGGAATGGGTCGAGGAGGAGAGCTATTTCTTCCGCTTGTCGAGCTATCAGGACAAGCTGCTCGCACATTACGAGGCCAACCCGCAGTTCATCGGGCCGGACGAGCGGCGCAACGAGGTGGTCAGTTTCGTCAAGCGCGGGCTGAGGGACCTGTCGATCTCGCGCACCACCTTCGACTGGGGCGTGCCGGTGCCGGGCGACGAGCGCCATGTCATGTACGTCTGGGTGGATGCGCTCACGAATTACATCACCGGCGCCGGCTTTCCAGATGACAGCGATCCGCGCTGGCGGTTCTGGCCGGCCAACCTGCATGTGATCGGCAAGGACATCGTGCGCTTCCACGCCGTCTACTGGCCGGCCTTCCTGATGTCGGCAGGTATCGAGCTGCCGAAGCGGGTGTTCGCGCATGGCTTTCTGTTCAACAAGGGCGAGAAGATGTCGAAGTCGGTCGGCAACGTGATCGACCCCTTCGCGCTGATCGACCACTACGGGCTTGATGCGGTTCGCTATTTCTTCCTGCGGGAGGTGCCCTTCGGCCAGGACGGCAACTACAGCCACGATGCCATCGTCAACCGGATCAACGCCGATCTCGCGAACGATCTCGGCAATCTGGCGCAGCGCTCGCTGTCGATGATCGGCAAGAACTGCGGCGGCACCTTGCCGACCCCGGGCGACCTCAGCGCCGAGGACAAGGCGATCCTCGCCCAGGCCGACGCGATGCTCGAAACCGCGCGTGCGGCCATGGACACGCAGGCGATCCACCAGATGCTGGCCTGTGTGTGGGCCTGCGTCGGCGAGGCCAATCGCTATTTCGCCGGCCAGGAGCCCTGGGCGTTGAAGAAGACCGATCCCGAGCGCATGGGCACGGTGCTCTATGTCACCGCCGAGGTGATCCGTCAGGTGGCGATCCTGGCGCAACCGGTGGTGCCGGGAAGCGCGGAAAAGCTGCTCGATCTCCTCAAGGTCGAGGCGGATGCCCGCGGTTTCGACGCGCTCGGAGAGGGCGGACGCCTGAAGCCCGGAACCGAGCTGCCGAAGCCCGCGGGTGTCTTCCCGCGCTATGTGGAGGCCGAAACGACCGACAGCGGAGCCGCCTGATGCTGGTCGACAGCCATTGCCATCTCGACTTTCCGGACTTCGACGAAGAACGCGATGCGATCATCGCCCGCGCCAACGACGCCGGCGTCGAGCTCATGGTGACGATCTCGACGCGTGTCGCGAAATTCGACCGGATCCGAGCGCTCGCCGAGCAGTATCCTTGCGTTTATTGCTCCGTCGGCACCCATCCGCACAATGCGGGGGAAGAGGCGGAGATGGCGGTCACGACCGAGGATCTCGTCCGCTTGTCGGCACACGAGAAGGTCGTCGCCATCGGCGAGGCCGGTCTGGACTATTTCTACGACAAGGCCCCGCGCGAGGCGCAGGCGCAGGGACTTCGCCGCCATATAGCGGCGGCGCGTGAAACCGGACTGCCGCTGGTCATTCATTCGCGCGATGCCGACGACGACATGGCCCGGATCCTGACGGAAGAAACGGAGAAGGGCGCCTTTCCGGCACTTCTGCATTGTTTCTCGTCGGGCCGCGATCTGGCGATGACCGGCATCGATCTCGGGCTCTATGTCTCGTTTTCCGGCATCCTGACCTTCAAGCGCTCTGAAGAGCTGCGGGCGATCGCAGCCGATCTGCCCGCCGACCGGCTGCTTGTCGAGACCGACGCGCCTTATCTCGCGCCGCAGCCCTGGCGCGGAAAGCGCAACGAACCGGCCTATGTGGCCCACACCAACAAGGTGCTTGCGGACGCCCGGGGCGTGTCGGAGGACGACATGGCCCGCCAGACCAGCGAGAACTTCTTTCGCCTGTTCTCCAAGGTGCCGGGAGCGGCCGCGCAATGAGCGACGACGGCGAGTTGGAGTTCACGATTCTCGGCTGCGGATCGTCGGCCGGCGTGCCGCGTGTCGGCAACATCTGGGGCGACTGCGATCCGGACGAGCCAAAGAACCGCCGCAAGCGATGCGCCTTGCTGGTGCAGCGGACGGGGAAGGGCGGCACCACCACCGTTCTGGTCGACGCGGGACCGGATCTGCGCCAGCAACTCCTCGATGCCCGCGTGACCTATCTGGATGCGGTGCTCCTCACCCATGCCCATGCCGATCACCTGCACGGCATCGACGACCTGCGGCCGCTGGCGATCACCCACCGCCAGCTCATTCCCGTGCATATGGATGCGACGACCTCGGTTCGCGCCCACGATCTGTTCTACTACGGCTTCAAGACGCCGGAAGGGTCGAGCTATCCGCCGATCCTGAAGGAACACCGCATCGAAGCGGGCGAGACCTACGTCATCGATGGCGCCGGCGGGCCGATCCCGTTTCAGCCCGTGGAAGTGGCGCATGGCGACATCAACGCCTTGGGCTTCCGCTTCGGGTCCGTTGCCTATCTGCCTGATGTGAAAAGCATTCCAGATACCGCGCGGTCGGCCTTCCACGGCCTCGACACCTGGGTGATCGACGCCCTTCGGCGCACGCCGCATCCAAGCCACTTTTCGCTCGACGATGCCCTTGAAAACATTCGTGAATTCGCGCCGAAACGGGCCATTTTGACGAATATGCATGTCGACATGGACTATGCGACACTGACCCGGGAGCTGCCGGACGGCGTCGTGCCGGCCTTTGACGGAATGCGGTTTCGCGGAGCCGCGGGTGACGGCCGGACATGAGCCGCAAGATGCGCGCGCCGACCGAAGACCGGCTGATGCGCGCGGCCTTGCACTACCTCGACCGATACGGATCGAGCGCCGGCAATCTGCACCGCGTGCTGGAACGCAAGGTCTGGCGTGTCGCCGCGGCACTGGAGGAAGACCCGGCCAGCTACATGCATATGGTCGATGCCGTGGTCGCGCGCTGCGAGGCATCCGGCCTGGTCGATGACAAGCTGTACGCGGAATCGAAGATCGCATCGGAACGGCGCAAGGGTCGTTCGACCCGGCGCATCGCTGCCGTGCTGCAGACCAAGGGCATTTCCCAGGACATGGCCGAGACGCTGCTGGCCCGCGACGAGACAACAGATCTTGCCGCCGCCTGCGTGGCTGCGCGCAAGAAACGCTTCGGCCCATGGCGCAAGGGCGACGCGGATCCCGAGCGCCAAAGGAAAGAAATCGCCTCGCTCTGTCGTCAGGGCTTCTCGCTCCAGGTCGCTCGCAAGGTTGTCGAGGCGACAGACCGCGACAGGCTGCTGAGCGACTGCGACGAGGCCTGATGCCATCGGCGCATGATCCATGGGGGATCGGCTCGCCGGAGTGTCGGAGCTGGTATCCAGGATGAAGAACGCTCCGTAAGCGCTTGTGTGCAAATCGATCCGTTCCTGAAGCGAAATGCCGGCTGGCGCGGCGCCTCATCCGAGTAAGTTCCATAATATATATTATGCGAATTAGCTATGGGCGGATAGGAGCCGAGCTTTGATGCGTTGCACCGACGCGCCACAGGCCCTCTTCGGTGCTTTCAGCCTGTCGATCCGACTCGTCCGGTGCGCCTGCCTCCGAGAATGCAGATATGGACGTGCTCAGGACTGCATTGCCGGATTGCCGCTGAGCAGCTGGCGCAAGGTCGCGGTGACGACATCGGTCGCCGCACGAAGATCGCTCAACTGGACGTGTTCGTCCGCGGCATAGGCATTGGCCGCCTCCAGCGAGTCCGGTCCCGATCCGTAGAGCACGGTGGGAATGCCGGCGTCGGCATAGTGGCGCGCGTCGCTGAACAGCGGCGATCCGGTGATGCGCGGTTGCGGCTGCGGGAACCGTGCCCAGATTTCCGCCTGCACGATATCGGCCAGCCGGTCGGCACCGGCAACCGGACGCAACGGCTCGGCCAAGAGCAGCCTGCGGCATTCGATCTCCAGCCCCTCGCGCGGCGTGATCGCGGTTTCAATCAGCGCGAAGAGCTCCGCCTCGACCGCCTCGCCCGTCTCTTCGGGTATAAGGCGCCGGTCGATGCGCAGCACCACGCGGTCCGGCACGACGTTGGTGTTCACGCCGCCCTGGATCGTGCCGACGGTGAGCAAAGGCATCATGTCCGCATCGATGGTGCTGCGCCGCTGCGCGATGCGGTCCCGTTCGTCGTAAAGCGCCCGGAGAATGCCCGTCGCGGCCTCCAGCGCGTCGACGCCGCCATGGGGAGCTGCGGCATGCGCCGCGCGGCCGCGCACGACCACCTCGACCTGAAGGCAGCCGTTATGGGCGGTGGTGACGGAACGGCTGAACCCCGAGGCGATGACCAGATCGGGCTTTGTGAGATCCTGGCCGAGAAGCCAGCGCGGACCGAGCGTTCCGCCGGCTTCCTCGTCGCAGGTGATATGAAGCTCGACCGTGCCGTTCAAAGCCTCTGGCGCCTCGATCAGCGCCAGCAGCGCGAACACATAGGCGCTGATGTCGGATTTGCAGAAGACCGTGCCACGGCCATAGACCGCCCCGCCGGCTTCCTCCGCGCCGAAGGGGTCGACACTCCACCCCTCGCCGGCCGGAATCACGTCGCCATGCGCATTGAGGGCAACCACCGGGCCGCCGTCGCCGAAACGGCGCCGCACGATCAGATTGACGACGCTGCGCATGCCGGCCTGGCGTACGAAGGGTTCCGGAACCGGATGCCATTCCGGATCGAGGCCGAGCTCCTGCAACGCGGTCGCCGCTGCCTCTGCGAATGCGGTCATGTCCCCGGGCGGGTTTTCGCTCGGCACGCGAATGAGGTGTCTGAGAAACTCCAGTTGCCTGGAAAAGCGCGCGTCGTCTGCGGCAGTCATTACCCGGATCCTTGCCGGGAACGTCCCGGTCTTGGCGCTAGGCCGCGAAAATGGCCAAGACGTCGAACCGGCGCGCCCGGCGGTTCGGCTGGATGCCCGTCTACGGGCGATGATCGGCGGCGGACCGAGATCCGCCGCCGCGTCGTCGGCTTACTGCGGAAGCTGGTCGTCGATGCCCTTCACGTACCAGTTCATGCCAAGCAGCGCACCGTCGTCAAGAATGATGCCATCCTCGACCGCCACTTCGCCGTTCTGCTTGAAGATCGGGCCGGTGAAGGGATGGAACGCGCCGCTGCGGATCTTGTCCGTCATGGCCGCCGCCTCGTTGGCGACGTCTTCCGGCAGGTTGGTGAACGGCGCCATCAGCACCATGTCCTTGGCCAGACCGCCCCAGATGTCCTCGCTCTTCCAGGTGCCGTCGAGCGCGGCCTGGACGCGGTTGACGTAGTAGACGCTCCAGTCGTCGACGATGGCGGTCAACTGCGCGTTCGGCGCGAACTTGATCATGTCCGATGCCTGGCCGAAGCCGACCGCGCCGCGCTCCTCGGCGACCTGCAGCGGTGCCGGGCTGTCGGTGTGCTGGCTGATGACGTCGGCGCCCTGGTCGAGCAGCGCCTTGGCCGCATCGGCTTCCTTGCCCGGGTCATACCAGGAGTTCACCCAGACGACCTTGATCTTGAAGTCGGGATTGACCGACTGCGCGCCCAGCATGAAGGAGTTGATACCGCGCACCACTTCCGGGATCGGGAAGGATCCGATGTAGCCGGCGGTGCCCGTCTTCGACATCTTGGCCGCGATCTGGCCGATGATGTAGCGGCCCTCGTAGAAACGCGCCGAATAGGTCGAGACGTTGTCCGCCCGCTTGTAGCCGGTGGCGTGCTCGAACTTCACGTCAGGGAACTTCTTGGCAACCTTGAGGGTCGGGTTCATGAAGCCGAAGGAGGTGGTGAAGATCAGGCCTGCGCCGTCGCGCGCCAGCCGCTCGATGGCGCGCTCCGCGTCGGGGCCCTCGGAGACATTCTCGATATAGGTGGTCTCGACCTTGTCGCCGAAGGCGGCTTCGATCGCCAGCCGGCCCTGATTGTGCTGGTACGACCAGCCATGATCGCCGATCGGCCCGACGTAGATGAAGCCGACCTTCAGCTTGTCCTCGGCCTGTGCGCTCGCCATTCCAAGGCCGAGTGCCGCGGCAAGCGCGATCCCGAATAGTTTTTTCATGTGAGGCTCCTGTTCCCCGTTTAAATCAAAGTGTTTTCGTAAATTCGCGCCGGCGGGTCATCGCCGCTCCGGCGCGCAGCCCTCGTGTTCATTCCCGTCCCCTGCTCTCTCGCACAGCCCGGTGGTCTCTCCGGTCTTTTTCCGTGTTTTCGGCCCGCTCCGCAGTCTTCGCCGCATTAGCGGTCCGGCACGAACGGCCGCCCCAGGCAGGCCGGGGTGTTGACCCGTGTCAGTATGCGGTTCCGGGAGATGATGACAAGCACGGCGATGGTCGCGACATAGGGAAGCGCCGACATAAACTGTGATGGAATGGCGACGCCATGCGCCTGGGCATGAAATTGCAGAATGCCGACCGCTCCGAACAGATAGGCGCCGGCCAGAACCCGCAAGGGCCGCCAGGTGGCGAAGACGACCAGCGCCAGCGCGATCCAGCCCCTGCCCGCCGTCATGCCCTCGACCCACTGCGGCGTGTAGACGAGCGACAGATATCCGCCGGCAAGCCCCGCACAGGCCCCGCCGAACAGCACCGCCAGATAGCGCACCTTGAGGACGGAGACGCCAAGCGCATGCGCGGAGGAATGATTGTCGCCGACCGCACGGATGATGAGGCCGGCCCTGGTGCGAAACAGCACATAGGAGACCCCCGCGACCAGCGCCAGCGACAGATAGACGAGCACGTCCTGGCCGAACAGGAGGCGCCCGACCAGCGGCAGGTCGCTCAGAACCGGGATCTCTATGCCGGTCAGCCGGATGCCTGGCTGCCCCACGAAGGCCTCGCCGATCATCCCGGACAGGCCGAGCCCGAGCAGCGTCAACGCCAGTCCGGTGGCCACCTGGTTGGCGACCAGATGCAGCGTCAGGAACCCGAACAGAAGCGCCATGCCCATCCCCGATACCAGCGCGAAGACGGCGCCGAGATACGGAGAGCCCGTGGCCTGCGCGCCGGCAAAGCCCATCACGGCACCGACGATCATCATGCCCTCGACACCCAGGTTGAGAACGCCCGACCGCTCCACGACGAGTTCGCCGATGGCCGCCAGCAGCAAGGGCGTCGCCGCGGTGATGACGGTCAGAAGAATGGATTCAAATGCCCCCATCGATCAGGCTCCCTTGGCGCTGACGCCCGGCCGCGCGAAGCGGATCCGGTACAGGATCAGCGTATCGCAGGCGAGCACGTAAAACAGAAGAAGCCCCTGGAACACCCGGGTGGTCTTGTCGGAAATCCCGAGCGTGACCTGCGCGGCCTCCCCGCCCAGATAGGAAAGGGCCAGCAGAAAGCCGGACAAGAAGATCCCGATGGGATTGAGCCGGCCGAGGAAGGCAACGATGATCGCCGTGAAGCCGTATCCCGGCGAGATGACCGGCGTCAGCTGGTTGACCGACCCGGAGACTTCGCTGATGCCGGCAAGCCCCGCCAGTCCCCCGGACAGGAGAAAGGCGAAGACGATAATCTTGTTGCGGGAAAAGCCCGCGAAGCGACCGGCGCGCGGCGCCTGGCCGAGAACCCTGATCTCGAACCCCTTCAACGTCTTCAGCAAGACCACCGACAGCGCCAGAACCGCGATGACGGCGAAGATCGCGCCGACATGCATGCGCCCGTCGGCGAGCGCCGGCAGCGTTGCCGCATCCGAGAAGACCCGGCTTTCGGGAAAATTGAAGCCTTCCGGATCGCGCCACGGTCCGCGCACGAGCCAGTCCAGCAGGAGCTGCGAGATATAGACCAGCATCAGGCTGGTCAGGATCTCGTTGGTCCCGAACCGCACTTTGAGGAAGGCCGGGATGCCCCCCCACAGCATTCCCCCGGCAATGCCCATGAGCAGCATCAGCGGCAGGGTCAGGAAGCTCTCGAACCCGGGCAGCAGGATCGGCAGCATGGAGCCGGCGAGCGCGCCGGCGGTAAACTGGCCTTCCGCACCGATGTTCCAGGTGTTCGACAGGAAGCAGACGGCAAGGCCCACCCCGATCAGGATCAGCGGCGTCGCCTTCACCACCAGTTCCTGAAGCGACCAGGAGGCCGTCAGCGGATCGATGAAGAACATGTAGAGCGCGACCGCCGGGTTTTGTCCCAAAGCGGCAAACAGCACGGCGCCCGTCACCAGGGTCAGCGTGATCGCGATCACCGGCGACAGCAGCGCCATCAAGGTGGAGCGCTCGGGCCGCTTTTCCAGTTCAAGCCGCATCGCCCGCGCCTCCACTGTCTTCGTCAAGGCCCGCCATCAGCAGACCCACGCGTTCGCGCGTCAATTTCTGGGCCGGGATCGCTTCGGACAGTTTTCCGCGCGAAATCACGGCGATCCGGTCGGCGATCTCGAAGATCTCGTCGAGATCCTGGCTGATCACCAGCACGGCCGCCCCGTTGCGCGACAGGTCGATCAGCTCCTGGCGGATGAGCGCGGCCGCGCCTGCATCCACGCCCCAGGTCGGCTGGTTGACCACCAGCACGTCGGGCTGCCGGTCGAGCTCCCGGCCGATCACGAACTTCTGCAGATTGCCGCCGGACAGGGCGCGTGCTTCCGGATCGTCATGCGACATGCGCACATCGAAATTCGTCTTGATCCTCTGTTCCAGCGCGCCCGCGCGGTCCCGCTTGAGGAAACCGCCCTGCACCAGCCCGTCGCCGGTGCTGTGGCGTGTGAGCAGGAGGTTTTCCGACAGCTTCAGTCCCGGCACGGCGCCGTGCCCCAACCGTTCCTCGGGAACGAAGGCGGCCCCTGCCCTGCGGCGTTTGGTGATGCCGGCCCGGCCCATCGGTACTGCGCCGATTGTCACGGCGTCTGCGCTGGAGGAAAGCCGTTCGCCGGACACCAGCTCGAACAACTCGCTCTGGCCGTTGCCGGCAATGCCCGCGATGGCAACGACTTCACCCGCCCGCACATTCAAATTTACGTTCTCGATGGCGACGGAAAACGGGCCCTCCGCCTCCGCGCTCAGGTCCTTGAGCGCGAGGCGGACATCGCCTTCGCGCGGGACAACCCCGCGTTTGAGGTCGTGCACCGCACTGCCGACCATGAGCCGGGCAAGCGATCCCGCTGTTTCTTTCGTCGGATCGCATTCCATCACGACCTTGCCGTGGCGCATGATCGTCGCATGGTGGCAGATGCGCTGCACCTCCTCCAGCCGGTGCGAGATATAGAGGATCGCGCAGCCTTCCAAGGCGAGCCGCTCCAGGGTGACGAACAGCTGATCCGCCTCCTGCGGCGTGAGCACCGAGGTCGGCTCATCCATGATGATCAGTTTCGGTTCCTGCAGCAGACAGCGAACGATCTCGATGCGCTGGCGCACGCCGACCGAAAGATCGGCGACAATGGCCGTGGGATCGAGTGTCAGGCCGTAGTCGCGCGACACCTGCCGGATCCGCTCGGACAAGGCACGGAAGGACTGGTCGGGCGGGAGAGCGAGGGCGATGTTTTCCGCGACCGTCAGCGCCTCGAACAACGAGAAGTGCTGGAACACCATGCCGATCCCGAGCGCCCTCGCCTCGGCCGGGGACGCGATGGTAACGGTCTGCCCCTGCCAGACGAGATCCCCCGCATTGGGGTCGAGCGCGCCATAGAGGATCTTGACCAGGGTCGACTTGCCCGCGCCGTTCTCGCCGAGCAGCGCGTGGATCTCGCCGGCGCGCAGCGTGAGGGACACAGTGTCGTTGGCGAGGATCTCGCCGAAGCGTTTGGTGATGCCGCGCGCGTCAAGGAGAACGGTGCCACGCCGCTCGCCGACCACTCCGTGCTGCGGGTTCGTTGTGTCGTCCACTGTCATGAGATCCCCCGCCCCCTTATCATATGGCCGCGATGCTCCCGGCAAGGCCGTGATGCCGTTTCTTGTGGACAGAAACGCGCTGTTCGCGGCGGATCATCAGCTCCGCGACCACGGATACGGCGATGGCGGACGGTTGTTTCGATGCAATTGCGGAAATGCCGATCGGACAACGGAAAACCGCGTCAAGACGGTCGGCCTCATGGCCTGCCGCGCGCAACCGCGAGCGCATGCGCGCCGCCTTGGTCGCACTGCCGATCATGCCGACGCCGGCAATCGCGTCGCGGCGCAAGGCCGCATCGGCGATGGCAAGATCCAGTGCATGATCATGGGTCATGACGAGAACCTCGGCACCGGCCGGGAGATCGGCCGCGACACGCACAGGATCCGCCGCCGCAACGACTTGGACAGTGGCGGGAACATGTGCCGGAAAGACATCCGGCCTGTTGTCGACCCAGGTCACCGAAAACGGCAAGGGCGCGAGCGCCAGAACCAGGGCCTTGCCGACATGTCCGGCGCCGAAGAGCGCCACCGGCGAGGTCTGCGTCCCGAAGCGCTCCGCCAGCAGATTGCCCTGCAGGCGAACCTCCGCCCCGCCCGTCCCGGCAGCCTCGCCGCTTGCGAGGGTGCGCAGGCCCGCCCCGCCGTCTCCATCGACAACCATCTGCGTCGCGAAGGGTCCCTCCGCCTCGAGCCGCGCGAAGCGGATCACCTCATCCCACCGCGCCCTGGAGAAGGTTTCGAGGGCTAGCGTGACCCGCCCGCCGCAGCACTGGCCAAGATCGGGCCCAAGCGACATCCGCTCGAGGCGAAAGCCGTCCCGGCCGGCCCGTGCGTCCCTCGCCGCCGTCTCGATCGCCTGATACTCCAGCATGCCGCCGCCGATGGTTCCGTGGAAGCGCCGGTCGGGATCGACCACCATCCGCGCGCCGACCTCCCGCGGAGCGGAGCCCTCGACGCCGACGATCGTGACCAGCACGCAGGCGGGCGCCTCCTCCAGCCGTGCCAGAATCGACGCCCAGGTCCTCATCGCGCCGCCTTCCTGCGCTTGATGTCGGTGACCGAACGCAGGATTTCCTCAGCGGTTGCCGGTGCATTCAGGTCCGGCAGCAGCCCGGGCGCAAGGCTCGCGACCGCGTCGTGAATGGCGCTGAAGACGGAAATCGCCAGCATCACGGGCGGCTCGCCGACCGCCTTGGAGCGAAACACCGTGGGCGACGGATTGCCGGCGGAGGCATAAAGCGCAACGTTGAAGGCTTCCGGCACATCCGACGCGGTCGGGATCTTGTAAGTTGACGGCGCATGCGTGCGCAGGCGCCCGCTCTCGTCCCACACCAGCTCCTCGGTTGTCAGCCAGCCCATGCCCTGCACGAAGCCGCCTTCGATCTGGCCGATGTCGATGGCCGGATTGAGCGACTTGCCGACGTCATGGAGAATGTCGACGCGATCGACGCGCATCTCGCCCGTCATCGTGTCGATGGTGACTTCCGAGCAGGCCGCGCCATAGGCGAAATAGTGAAACGGACGACCCGACGCGCTCGGACGATCCCAGGTGATGGTCGGCGTTGCGTAGAAACCGGTCGCCGACAGCTGGATGCGGGCGAGATGGGCCGCACGCGCCAGCGCCCCGAGCGGCATCGCCTCGTCGCCCAGAAACACCTGGTTGTCGCGAAACACGATGTCGTCCGGCGCGACCCCATGCTGCTCCGCCGCAAAGGCCACCAGCCGCGCCTTGATCGTCTCGGAGGCAATCTGCGCCGCCATGCCGTTGAGATCCGTGCCGGAGGAGGCCGCCGTCGGGCCGGTGTTCGGCACCTTGCCCGTGTGGGTGGCGGTGATCTTCACCCGGTCGAGCGTCACGCCGAAAATCTCGGCAACGATCTGCGCCACCTTCTGGAACAGCCCCTGCCCCATCTCCGTGCCGCCATGGTTCAGATGGATCGACCCGTCGGTGTAGAGATGCACCAGGGCGCCGGCCTGGTTGAGATGCTTGAGGGTGAAGGAAATACCGAACTTCACCGGCGTCAGTGCCAACCCCTTTTTCAGGATCGGACTGCGCGCATTGAAGTCCGAGATCTCCGACCGCCGCGCCCGATAGTCGGAACTCTCCTCCAGCTGATCGACGATGGCATGCAGCGTGGCGTGTTCCTCGACATGCATGCCATAGGGCGTGACGTCCCGGTCCGCGGAATAGAAATTGAGCTTGCGCACATCGAGCGGATCCTTGCCGACCCGGATCGCCAATGCGTCCATCATCCGCTCCGCGGCAAGCATGCCCTGCGGCCCGCCGAAGCCGCGAAACGCGGTGTTGGAACAGGTGTTGGTCTTCAGCCGGCGCGAATGGATCAGCGCATCGGGATAGAAATAACTGGAATCGGCGTGAAACATCGCCCGGTCGACCACGCCGAGCGACAGGTCCGCCGAATAGCCGCAGCGGGCGTGAAACAGCATTTCGGTCGCGCGGATACGTCCGTCCGCGTCATGTCCGAGCGTCCAATGGGCGCGGAAGTCATGCCGCTTGCCGGTCATGATCATGTCGTCGTCGCGGTCGAGCCGCAGCTTGCAGGCATGGCCCGTCACGGAAGCGGCAAGGGCGGCAAGCCCTGCCCAGTGGTTGGCCTGGCTCTCCTTGCCGCCAAAGCCGCCGCCCATGCGCCGGACTTCCACGGTCACCGCCGCATCCGGCACCGACAGGACACGCGCGATGATGTGCTGCGTCTCGCTCGGATGCTGCGACGAGGTGTGGACGAAAACGTCGCCGTCCTCGCCGGGAACCGCCAGCGACACCTGACCTTCCAGATAGAAATGCTCCTGCCCGCCGATTTCCATCTGGCCGCGCAGCTTGGCCTGCGAGGTGGCAAGCCCGGTTTCCGGCGACCCCTTGCGGAACTGGTAGTCCGGCAGAACCGTTTCGTCGGCCGACAGCGCGTCGTCGATGGTCAGCACCGGTGCCAGCGGATCTGCAACGATCCGTGCCTTGCGCGCCGCCCGGCGCGCCGCATCGCGGGTTGTCGCGATCACCGCGAAGATCGGCTGCCCCCAGTAGAGGATCTCGCTTTCGACCAGCATCGGCTCGTCGCCGAGCGCGGGCGAGACGTCGTTCTTGCCCGGAATATCCGCATGGGTCAGCACGGCGACGACGCCGTGGCTTTGCCGCACCGGCTCCAGGTCGATCTCCGTGATGGTGCCTCTTACGACGTCATCTGCCCATCCTGGCACCACATGCAGCGTGCCGGCGGGTTCGCGAATGTCGTCAACATAGGTAGCGCCGCCGCTGACATGCTTGATCGCACTGTCATGCGGTGTCGGCCGGCGCACGCTTGCAAGCGTGCCGTCGTCACCGGGCAGAAGCCCTGCACCACCGGGCGCATCCTCAAGCGGCATGAGACGTCTCCTCGCGCCGGGCGCCCGTGATCCGGGTGCGTTCGTCGGGCGTTCCGCCGATTTCAACCAGCGCCTTGGCGAGCAAGGCGCGTGCCACCTCCTGGCGATAGTCCTCGCTTGCGCGCATATCGCTGATCGGGCTGAAGTCTTCCGCCAGAGCCCTCAGCGCCGCCGCCCAGGTCGACGGCGTGTCGGGGCGCGCGCCCACGAGCGCGATTTCCGTGCCCGCAGCCCGTTTCGGCGTGGGCGCCATGCCGCCATAGGCGACGCGCGCCTCTGTGATGCTGCCATCCACCAGCGTCAGGCGCACCGCCATCAAGACGGCGGTGATGTCCTGGTCGAAGCGCTTGGAGATCTTGAAGCAGCGAAACGCGTGGTTCGGATCGAGGCGCGGCACATAGAGACCGGTGACGATCTCGCCGGGCTTGCGGTCCTGCTTGCCGTAATCGACAAAGAAGGCGTCGAGTGGCAGGGTGCGGGCATCCGCGCCCTTGCGCAGCTCCAGCGTCGCTCCCAATGCGATCAGGGCCGGCGGGCTGTCGCCGATGGGCGAGCCATTGGCGATATTGCCACAGACGGTTCCGGAGGCGCGCACCTGCTTCGATCCGATGCGGCGCCACAACTCACCGAGGTCGGGATCGATGCGCGCCATGAAATCATGGGTGTCGCCAAAGGTCGCCCGCGCGCCCATCAAGACGCCGCCGGCGGTTTCCTCCGCACCCTCCAGTTCGGCGACACGACCGATCCATATGATCTTCGGCAGGTCTCGCAGCTGTTTCGTGACCCACAATCCGACATCGGTCGCCCCTGCCAGAATGGTGGCGTCGGGATGCCGGTCATAGAGCTCGGCCAGCGCATCGACGGAGGCGGGCGCGGCGAAAAACCCCTCGCCCGTGGGGATCATGACATCCGCGCCGTCCTGAAGGGCGGTCAGCGCGGCCATCGTCTCGGCCGCCCGCCGCGAGAATGCATCGTCGACCGTCTGGAAACAGGCATCGAGCGCGGCGTCGACGATCGGACGATACCCTGTGCAGCGGCATAGGTTGCCGGCGAGCCAGTCGGTCACGGTCTTGCGCGTCGCGGGCACATCGGCTGCGTGATAAAGCGTGAACAGGCTCATGATGAAGCCCGGCGTGCAAAAACCGCATTGCGACCCGTGGAAGTCGACCATCGCCTGCTGCACCGGATGCAGCTTGCCGTCCGCCGCCAGATCCTCGACCGTCACCAGCTCCGCCCCGTCGAGCATGCCGAGGAACTGGATGCAGGAATTCACCGGCTGATAGACGAGCCGCCCCCCGACAATGCGCCCGACGGCGACCGTGCACGCCCCGCAATCCCCCTCGCCGCAGCCTTCCTTGGTGCCGGACAGGCCCCGGCGCAGGCGCAGGTAATCGAGCACCGTCTCGTTCGGCCCGACCTCGCCCAGTTCAACGACGTCGCCGCGATGGAGGAAACGGATGGCGCTGCGCATAAATCAGCTCCCGCGGTAGGTCGAATAGCCGAATGGCGACAACAGCAGGGGCACATGATAATGCGCGTCGGGATCGGAAATGCCGAACCTGAGCGGAATTACGTCCAGGAACAGCGGTTCCGGCAGGTCCTCGACCGTTGCGCGCAGATAGGCGCCCGCCTCGAAGCGCAGTTCGTAGACGCCGGGCCGGAAATCCGCATCGCCCAGGATCGGACCGTCGACCCTGCCGTCGTCGTTGGTCACCGCATCCACGAGTTTCCGGAAGTCGCCGCTGTCGTCCAGCCGCCACAAGGAAAGCGCAAGCCCGCTTGCCGGGCGCCCGAGCGCCGTGTCCAGAACATGTGTCGTCAGCCGTCCCATCAGTCTATCCCGTCTTCGGCCATCGGGTCGATGATGACCATCAATTGTTCATGCCTTGAAAGAGTGCACGACCCAAACCCTGCGGACCAGAACAGATTCGCGATCTCTATGATGCCGTATCGGCATCGATTTGAGAAAGCCGATCACCCACTGCGGACACCGAATGTTCGAAAAACGCCTGCGCTGCGTGGCTCAGCCCTCGATGCGAGGATGTGAGCATGGTGAAACGGTCCCGGCTCAGCGCCGTATCGGCCAGCGGAACAAAAACCAGTTCGCCGTCGCCAACCTCCCGCTCCAGACCGATGATGGTCTGGAAACTCACGGTCTCGCCCGCCGCTGCGAGCCGCTTCATCATCCTCAGCGAATTCGCCTCAACGAAGGCGCGCCCCACAAGGCCGTCGGCAGGCAGCGCCGAGTCGATGAGCTTGCGCAGGGACAGGTCGCGCGTCGGCAGGCAGAACGGATGTGCCAGGCAGTCCGCCAGATATAGCGGCAGCCGCCGTGCCAGCGGATGCCCCGGCGCCATCACGGCGCCGATGGCGAGGTCGCGCCGGAAGGCGGCGCTCAGGCGCGGATCCTCCGGTGGCTCGAAGGAAAAGCCGACCTCGGTCCGTCCTGCGATTACCGCTTCGGCAACCTCGTCGGAACCGGCGATGCGGACCGACACGTGGATGCCCGGATAGCGCTTGCGAAACGCCGTCACCACGGCCGGCAGCAGTGTTTCCGACACGCTTTCCACGCTGGCGATGCTGACCGCGCCGCTGCGCATGCCCGTGAGGGCGTCCAGTTCGCCGGCTGTGGCCGAGAAGTCCGACAGCGTTCGCAAGACGTGCGCCCGCAGGATTTCTCCCGCCGGTGTCAGCCGAACCCCGCGCGCCAGCCGGTCGAACAGCGCGTGTCCCAACGTCTTTTCAAGCCAGAGCACCTGCCGGTTGACGGCGCTGGAGGCGACATTGAGCTCGCGAGCCGCCGCGCGGATCGACCCCGCCTGGGCAACGGCCGCGAAATACCGCAAGGCCGGCCCGTAGAGATGCCGTGACCTGTCCATTGACCGCGTCCCCCGCCGCTGCTTGCGCGGCCCGGGGCATCCCCGCGCCGCAAACCGGCGTCGTCAGGGGACGAGCACGGTGGTGCCGGTCGTCTTGCGGCCCTGCAGGTCCTCATGCGCGGTGATGGCGTCTTTCAGCGCGTACTCCTGATTGACCTGGATTGTCACGTCGCCCGAGCGCACCACCTCGAAGAGATCGTTGGCAGTCTCCTCCAGATCGGCCCGCGAGGCGATATAGGTGAAGAGCGTCGGGCGCGTTGCAAACAGCGAGCCCTTCGGACCGAGCAGGCCGAGATTGAAATCGGTGATCGGTCCCGACGACTGGCCGAAGGACGCCCACAGTCCCAAGGGGCGCAGGCAATCGAGGGAACCGGGATAGGTGTCCTTTCCGACCGAATCATAGACGACGTCGCAGAGCTTGCCGTCGGTGATCTCGCGCACCCGCTCGACGAAGTTTTCCGTTCGGTAGTTGATCACATGCTTGTAGCCATTGGCCTTGGCGAGCTCAGCCTTTTCCGCCGAGCCGACCGTGCCGATCGCGGTCGCGCCGATCTTGGCCGCCCATTGGCCGGCGATCAGGCCGACGCCGCCGGCCGCCGCATGAAACAGCAGCGTGGTCTCCGGAGTCACAGTGTAGGTCTTGCGCAGCAGGTAGCGCGCGGTCATGCCCTTTAGCATCATGCCGGCGGCGGTCTTGTCGTCGACGCCCTCGGGGATCACCACGAGACGGTCGGCAGGCACCAGCCGCTCCTCCGCATAGGAGCCAAGCGGGCCGACATAGGCGACGCGATCGCCCGGTGCCACGTGGGTCACGCCCTCGCCCACCGCCGTGACGACGCCGGCTCCCTCGTTGCCGGGGGTAAACGGCGTGCCCGCAGGCGCCGGATAAAGGCCGGAGCGAAAATAAGTGTCGATGAAATTCAGCCCGATGGCGGTGTGACGAACGCGCGCCTCGCCGGCGCCGGGAGCGCCGACCTCGACCTCCTCCCATTTCATCACGTCCGGACCGCCCGTTTCATGCACCCTGATCGCGTGAACCATTTTTGTCTCTCTCCCTGGGAAATGACCTGTTGGCCCGATCATGGGGCGCGCGCAGACATCGGGCAAGCCCCGCCGGTTTCGCCATTGCGCTCCAATGACACACCGCCTCGCGCTGGCGCAAAACGGCATCGCGGTGCTAAGCGATAGTGCATGCGCCAGCCGAAGATCCTCACCACACTCAAAACCTACAGTTTGCCGCTGTTTTTCGCCGACCTTCTGGCCGGTGCGACGGTGGCCATGGTGGCCCTGCCGTTGAGCCTGGCGATTGCCATCGCCTCCGGCGCCTCCCCGGAAAAAGGCCTGGTGACCGCGATTGTCGCCGGTTTCCTGATTTCGCTGCTCGGCGGCAGTCGGGTCCAGATCGGCGGGCCGACCGGCGCCTTCATCGTCGTGGTGCATTCGATCCTCGCCACCCACGGCTACGACGGACTGGTGCTCGCCACCTTCATGGCGGGGTTCATCCTGCTGGTGGCCGGCTATTTTCGCGCCGGCAATCTCATCGCCCATGTACCGGAAGCCGTGATCAACGGTTTCACCATCGGCATCGCCATCGTCATCGCCTTCAGCCAGCTTCCCGATTTTCTCGGAATGACCCTGCGCGACGCTCCGGCGGAGTTCTTGGAGCGGCTGTCCGCGCTCTGGGCCGCGCGCGACACCTTCGCCCCCTCGGCGCTGGGCGTGGCGCTGGTCGCCGTCGCGCTGATTGTCGGTCTGCGCCGCCTTGCCCCGCGCTTTCCCGGTCTCATCGTCGCCGTCGGCGTCGCATCCGGGCTGGTGGTGCTGTTCACGCTGCCGGTCGAGACGCTGGGATCGCGGTTCGGCGCCCTGCCCTCAAGCCTGCCCCTCCCCGCGCTTCCGGCGATTTCCTTCGAACGGATTGCGGAATTGCTGCCGTCCGCTTTCGTTATCGCCTTCCTCGCCGGGGTGGAATCGCTGCTGTCTGCGATGGTCGCCGACAGGATGATCGAAGGCCGCCACCGCCCGAACGCGGAACTGACCGCGCAAGGGACGGCCAATATCGCTTCGGCGCTCTTCGGCGGGCTTCCCGCCACCGGGGCAATTGCCCGCACGGCGACGAACATCAAGGCCGGCGGCCGCACGCCCGTTGCCGGCATCGTCCATGCGCTCGTGATCCTGGCCGTCATGCTGCTGGCAGCACCGATGGCCGGCTATCTCGCCATGCCCGCCCTTGCAGCCCTGCTGATGGTGACAGCCTGGAACATGAGCGAGCCGCACCGCTGGGGCGACTACGCGAAAGCGCCGCCCTCCGACCGTCTGCTGCTTGTGCTCACGCTGGCGCTGACCGTTTTGGTCGACCTGACGGTTGCGATTGGCGTTGGCGTCGCGCTCGGTCTGGCGCTTCGCGCGGCAAGCAAACGGCGGCAGGACAGCGACTGGACCCCGCCGGAGCGCTGACCCGCGCGGTTACCCGCCGGAGGCCGCCTGACGTTTAGCCTTCCGCCTGGCGGCGGCGAGGATGTTGATGACCTCCACCCCGGCCGAAAACGCCATGGCGAAATAGATGTAGCCGCGCGGAATATGAAAACCCAGACCGTCGGCGATCAGCGCAACGCCGATCAGCAGCAGGAAGGCGAGCGCCAGCATCTTGGTCGTCGGGTGCTTCTGCACAAAGTCGGAAATCGGACCGGACGCGACATACATCGCGATCATCGCGATCACCACCGCGGCGACCATCACCTCGATATGTTCGGCCATGCCGATGGCGGTGACGATGGAATCGACCGAAAACACCATGTCGATGACGATGATCTGGGCGATCACCGCGCCGAAACCGGCGGCAACGGCCGTTCCGGTTTCATCATGCGCGCCCTCGATCCCCTTGTGGATCTCGTGGGTGGCCTTGACCAGCAGGAAGAGACCGCCGGCGAGCAGGATGAGATCGCGCCAGGAAATCGCCTCGCCGACGACGGTGAACACCGGCGCAGTCAGGCCGATCAGCAGGGTCAGCACGGAGAGAAGCGCGATGCGGAAGATCAGCGCAAGCGCAAGGCCGATCTGGCGGGCGCGCTTCGCGGTTTTCGGCTCGAGCCGGGCGACGATGACCGAGATGAAGATGATGTTGTCGATGCCGAGAACGATTTCCATCACCGTCAGGGTGAGAAGGCTCGCCCATACGGCCGGGTCGGACAGAAGCTCGATCATGGAAACGCCTCACGGATCGCAGGTTGGCCAGGGCCGCGCACGGCCGACCGTCCGGTGATCGCAGAAACCCGGCGTCCTGCCAACCCCGGCCGGACGCGCGTCAGCGCAGCGCGTCGAGAAGCTGCTGAACGGCAGAAACCAGCAGAAGGTAGATGCTGGAGCCGGCCAGCAGCCACTTGGCGAGGCCTTCCGCCGACAGACCGTTGGCGATGGCGAGCCCGGCACCAATGAACCACAGCAAGGTCACGAAGAGCGTCAGCGGGCGCCAGCGGGCGACCCTGACCGGATGCACGAAGCGGATTGGCGCGAAGGTCAGCGCGCACAGCGCGATGACGCTGATGATGGTGAAGACCTCGGAGGAGGACAGGACCATCAGGCCGAAAACCGCCATGTTCCAGCCGGTCGGGAAGCCCTTGAACGACCCGTCCGGCTGCTTCATGCCGTTGTCGGCGAAATAAAGCGCTCCGGTGAAGACGATCAGGCCGCCGCAGATCCAGTTCCACGGCGAGGAGACCATGCCGCTGCCGGCCAGCGCGAAGGCGGGAAGAAACACATAGGTCGCATAGTCGATGACGAAGTCGAGCGCGGCGCCGGACCATTGCGGCATGCGGTTGGCGATGTCGAAACGGCGCGCCAACGGACCGTCGATCCCGTCGATCACCAGCGCGACCCCGAGCCAGACGAACAGCATCGCCCAGTCGCCCTGCGCCCCGGCAAGCAACGCCAGCAGGGCGACCGGCGCGCCGAGCGCGGTCAGAACATGAATCAGAAACAGCGGGTGCGCGCTCTTCAGCCGCTCCGTCACGCCCGTCTCCGGATCCGCCAATTTGCCTTTCGCCACAGGCATCGCCTCGTGTCATGCCGGAGATAAACCGGCGCGGGCGTCTTGTCGCCCCCAAGCCTTTCGTATGCCTTCAACTTGCGAGAACTGCAACCGAACAGCTGCATTTTGCAGAAAACGACCGGTTCAAAGTGGCTGAAGAACGGCTTTACCCTGTCAGCAACGCCTGTCCGGCGTCCGACAGGGCAAGCACGAATGCCCCCCAGAGGATCAGGAAAACCCCGATGGCGCGCGGAATCCAGAGGCGATGCACCGTCTTTTCCAGCGCCATCAGGAAGCCGAGCACCGCGATCCAGATGACATTCATGATGCCGACCGCGAACATCACCGTCATCAGCGCCCAGCAACAGCCAAGACACAGCAGCCCCTGGACGATGCCGAGGCGATAGACCTCGGCATAGGAGGCCGGCCGGCGGTCCATGAAGAAGGGAATCGGGCGCTGGCAGCGCAGTAGGCAGGCAAGCTTGGCCGGCGTGAACTGATAGATGCCGGCCGCGATCAACGTCGTTCCGGCCAGGACAAGCGTCGCCGGCGACATCATCGGCGACATCATCCGCGCCGCCGTCAGCGCCCCTTGCGCCAGCGTCGCCAGCGCGCCGTAGCCGACCCAGACGGAAAGATACCCGAGCGCGAGGACGACAACAGGCGCCGTTCGCCCGGTGCTGCCCGTCATCGGCTGCGGCAGTTCCGCGTAAGACGCGATCATCGGCGCGGCACTCGGCAACATCATCGCCAGCGCCATCATGACCCACATGACGAAGACGAGCGCCGCGTCGGACAGGCTCCAGATTTCGGAAGACGGCATGCCGAAGGTCGAGGTGCCCTCGGGAAGACAGATGACCGCCAGCGCAGCGCGCGCCTCGGCGGACAGGCCGGCGAAGATGTTGAAACTGTTGAACAGCGCCATGCCCGGCCCGAGTTCGCCCATGTCCATGGCCGGCACCATGTCGGCAACCATGGCGGCGAGATAGATCCAGCCGGCAGCCGCCGCCAGACCGACCGCCAGGAAGACGGCAAGGCGCGGGCGCCGGGCGAGCAAACGCAACGGGTGCGGCGGCTGTTCGGACTTTTCCAGGTGCACCGTCATCTTGGGCGGCAAGCTCCATTCGTGGTCCCGCGCGGCGCATGCGCCGGGAGCATCGTTCCCGCGTGCTTTATCATCGTGGTCGGCGGATGCGGATACGAACGCCTACGGATGCGACCATATGCGCGCGGGGCAATCTTGCAAAATCCTCCGCGCGCGTCATCTTGTCGTCAACAGTCGACCCCGGCACGGAGATCCTCATGGCCAAACGCGCTCGCGCTGCCAAGGCAGACACGCCCGCAACACCGACGCAGGTGGATGTCGCCGTCGTCGGCGCCGGTCCGTCCGGCATGGCGATGGCGCTGCTCTTGGCGCGCCACGGCTTCAGCACCGCGCTGATCGCGCCCGCGGCAATGACGGATGACGACCGCACGACCGCCCTGCTCGATTCGTCGGTGGAAATGTTGCGCACGCTCGACCTGTGGGACGCCATCGAGGCGCATACGGCGGCCCTTCGCCACATGCGCATCGTCGACGGCACCGGCCGGCTGATCCGCGCGCCCGAAGTGGTGTTCGACGCCTCCGAACTCGACCTTCCCGCCTTCGGCTACAACATCGAGAACCGCGACCTGAACCGCGAGCTCGCCAAGGCCTGCGCCGAGACGCCTGAACTGCTGCGCATCGAGGCGAAGCTGTCCTCCCTTACCCCGATGGCGGATCGTGCGGAGCTGACCACCGACGCCGGCGAGACGGTTATCGCGCGCATCGCGATTGGCGCGGACGGGCGCAATTCCATGGTACGCGCGGCCGCCGGAATTGCGGTCAAGGACTGGCGCTATCCGCAGTCGGCGCTGGTTCTGACGCTGGAACACGGGGTTCCGCACCACAATCACTCCACGGAATTCCACACGCCGTCCGGTCCCTTCACGCTGGTGCCGCTGAAGGGCCGCAAGTCCTCGCTCGTCTGCGTGGTCTCGCCCGAGGATGCGAACCATCTCGCGGCGCTCGACGACGAGGCGCTGGCCCGCGAGCTGGAACGCCGCGCTGCCTCGGTGCTTGGCAAGATGAGCATTGTCGGCAAGCGGCAGATCTACCCGCTCGGCGGATTGACGGCACGCACCGTCGCGGCCAACCGCTGCGCCCTCGTCGGCGAGGCCGCGCATGTGTTTCCGCCCATCGGCGCGCAGGGTCTCAATCTCGGCCTGCGCGATGTCGCCGCCCTTGGCGAGGTGCTGGTCGCGGCGCAAAAGCGCGGCGAGGACATCGGCTCGGGTGCCGTGCTCCAGGCCTATGAGCGCGCCCGGCGCCCGGACATTGCCACCCGCACGACCGCGGTCGACCTGCTCAACCGCTCGCTCCTGAGCGACCTTTTGCCGGTTCAGGCGCTGCGCAGCGTCGGGCTTTATCTCGCCGGCCGGATTTCTCCGCTGCGCAAGCTGATGATGCGCGAGGGGATTGCGCCGGTGATGGCGCGCCCCCGGCTGATGCGCGGCCTGACCCTCAGGTAGTCTGCGCTCCGCCACGAAAGGCGCGGTCGATAGGGACGACCGTGGCCGGGATTTTCGATCCGTCCGCCTCCACAGTGGCATCGAACAGCCCGCGCTCCAGGAAATGCGGATCGCGAAACGCGTCCTCCAGCGTGGCAAGCGGTGTCGCGCAGCAATCCGCCCTGGCGAGCAGCGGCGCCCATTCCGCGATCGTCCGGCTGGCGAACCGCTCGGCCAGCGCCCGGGCGCACCCCTCCGGGTCGGCCTTGTCATCCCTCAGGGCCGCGGGCAGTTCCACCGCCTCGCACAGCAGGTTCCAGAACTTGTCCTCCAGCGCGCCGACGGCGATCAGGTGGCCGTCGGCCGCGGGATACAGCCGGTAGCGGGGCGAGGCCCCGGTCAGGAGATCCGCGCCATTCGCCGGCGCGCGACCGAGCGCGGTGAGCTGGGCCTGCGCGAAAAGCGCGAAGGTGAACATCGCATCGCACATGGCAATATCGAGACGGCAGCCCTGCCCCGTCCGGTCCCGCTTGAGAAGCGCGAGCAGGATGTTGATCACCGCCGGAAAGCTGCCGCCGCCGATATCGGCAAGCTGTGCCGGCGGCAGGACGGGCTGTTCGGGCGTTCCGCAGGACAGCGCAAGCAGGCCCGTCAGCGCCATGTAGTTTACGTCGTGGCCGGCGTCCCTCGCGCGCGGTCCGGACTGCCCGAAGCCGGTGATCGAGCAATGGATCAGCCGCGGATTGCGTGCGCATAGCTCCTCCGCACCGAGACCGAGACGCTCCATCACTCCGGGGCGAAACTGTTCGACCACGATATCGGCCGTGTCGGTGAGCTCGAGGATCTTCTCCCGGGCCTCCGCCGACTTGAGATCGAGTTCCAGACACTGCTTTCCACGGTTGAGCATGGCGTAGAGCGTGCCGACGTTGCCCGACCTCGGCGGAAAGAACCGCATATCCTCCCCGCCGGGGCGCTCGATCTTGATGACGGTGGCGCCAGCTTCCGCGAGCATCAGCGTGGCCAGGGGCCCCGGCAGCAACGTGCTGAAATCGATCACTGTGAGGCCCGAGAGCGGTTGATCGTTCATGGCCGAACCTCATTCAGTTGAGCGGCAGAAGCCCTTCGGTGATCAGATAGATGAAGGCGGACACGGTGACGGTAGAAGCGATGGTGCCGATCAGGATCGCGCTCGAAGCCCGCTGGACATAGACATTGTACTGCTGTGCGATGACGAAAACATTAGCCGCCGGCGGCAGGCACGCCATCAGCACCGCGGTTGCGACCCAGGCCGGATCGAATCCGCCGACCCAGTTCAGCAGCAGCAAGACGATGATCGGGTGAATCACCAGCTTGACCAGCAGCACGACCGGCAGCTCGAGCGGCGTGCGCCCAAGCGGTTGCAGCGCCACGGTGACGCCCATGGCGAACAGCGCACAGGGCGCGGCCGCATTGCTGAGGAAGGTCAGCAGGGTGTCGATGGCCTGCGGCGGCTGGAATTCGACCGCCGCAGCCAGTACGCCGGCGATGGTCGCGAGAATGAAGGGATGGGTGAAGATCCGCCGCAACACGGTCAGGGCGGTTGTGAGCGGCGGTTCGTTCTCCGTGCCTCCGATCGCCATCATCAAGGGTGCGAGCGTGAACAGAAGGATGTTGTCGAAACAAAAGACCAGAGCAGTCGGGACGGCGGCCGCCGGCCCGAGCACGGCAAGCGTCAGGCCCGGGCCCATGTAGCCGATGTTGGAATAGGACCCGGCGAGCGCCTGGATCGTCGCTTCGGGAATATTGCCGCGCGAGGCAAACACCCCGACGCAAAAGGCCACCGCAAAGGCGCAATAGGTGGCAAAAGTCGTGGCCGCCACATAGCCGATGTTGGTGAGTTCCTCGATCGGCGTCTTGGCGAGCAGGCGGAAAAACAGCGCCGGAAGCGCGATATAGATGATGAAGAACTGCATCCATGCCAGGCCTTCGGCCGGAATCTTCTTCAATTTGCCCGCGGCTATGCCCAGAAAGATCAGGCCGAAGAACGGCAGCGCCAGAGAAATTACGTTTTCCATCGGGGTCTCCAGCGGACCGGGCGGGCGTCGAAAGAGCGCCAATGTTGCCTTCGTCCCGGCGCTTGGTTAATCACCGCAGGCCTAACGGGTTCCCGAATGCGGGTCAACGGCGGCACACGGCCGCCAGGGATAAGAGGCTTTTGCGCGCAAGATGACGGCAACGCGGCAATCGGGAAACGCAAGCGACGGCGGCGGCGACGCCCGCCTGCCGTGGGTGTTGCGGCTGCGCCATGGCGCCGAATGGGCGGGCCTGTCGGCGGTGCTGGCGATTTTCCGCCTGCTGTCGGTCACGACCGCGGCGAGGCTGATGGGCAAGGCCTGGCGGATGCTCGCTCCCTTCAACAAGCGCCATCGGCGCGCACTCGACAATCTCGAACGCGCCCTCCCCGACCTGTCGCCGGAGCAACGCGACGCCATCGCCCGCGCCATGTGGGACAACCTCGGGCAGATCGCGGCGGAAACCCTGCAGCTCGACCGGATCGTCGCCGACCCCGACCGCTTCGACTACGACGTCGAGGACGTCAAAAAGGCCGTTGGCGATGGCGGGGCGGTGATCGTTTCCATGCACTCCGGCAACTGGGAAGTCGCGTCGATGGGAGGCCTTGCCTGTGGATGGGAGCCCGTCGGGGTCTACAAGGCGCTCAAGAATCAACGGACCGAAACGGTCCTGCGCGGCCTGCGGGCGCGGCTCTATCCGGGCGGACTGCTGCCCAAGGGGCATGACACCGCCCGGCGTCTTCTGACGATGGCGCGCAACGGCGGACGGATCGCGATGCTTGCCGACCTCCAGGACCGGCGCGGTGCGGTGATTCCCTTTTTCGGTCGCGACGCCTACGCCACGCTGTTTCCCGCCTCCATCGCCTGCGCCGCACAGGTCCCGCTGATCGCCTGCCGCGTCGTCCGTCTTCCACACAGCCGGTTCCGCATCGAGGCCCGCGTGGTGGAGTTCGAACGCACAGGCGACCGCAGGAGCGACGCAGAACGCGCAACCCGGGCCTATCACGACCTGTTCGAAGCCTGGATCCGCGAACATCCCCAGCAATGGATGTGGATCATGCGCAAGTGGCGATGAGCCCTCCGGGGCACCGCCCTTGCCGCATCCTTTGATCTATATGCACTGCAGCAATTTGCGGATAGTCTTCCCGGAACGAATATGGCCGGACGCTCCGGCCTCGGACCTGTTTTATCGGGAGGAACCCTTGAAGACACCGCGTGCGTTCTACCAACCGTTGGCGATTGGCGCCCCCGCCCCCTTGCGCGACCTGCCCGTGCAGTTGGAGCGCATGATCCATTTCGTGCCGCCCCATGTCGAAAAGATGCGCGCAAAGGTGCCGGATCTGATCTCGAAGGTGGATGTCGTCCTCGGCAATCTGGAGGATGCGATCCCGGCGGACCAGAAGACGGCGGCGCGCCAGGGCTTCATCAAGATGGCCCGCGACAATGATTTCGGCACCACAGGACTGTGGACGCGCATCAACTGCCTCAACAGCCCCTGGGTGCTCGACGACCTGATCGAGATCGTCACGCAGGTCGGCGACAAGCTGGACGTCGTCATGCTTCCCAAGGTCGAAGGCCCCTGGGACATTCACTACATCGACCAGTTGCTCGCGCAGCTCGAAGCCCGCGCCGGCGTCACCCGACCGATCATGGTCCATGCCATCCTGGAAACGGCCGAGGGCGTGAAGAACGTCGATGCGATCGCCACGGCGAGCCCGCGCATGCATGGCATGAGCCTCGGTCCGGCGGATCTCGCCGCCTCGCGGGCGATGAAGACCACCCGGGTCGGCGGCGGGCATCCCGACTATGCGGTCCTGTCGGACGACGCCGGCGAAACCGCGCGCACCGCCTATCAGCAGGACCTGTGGCACTACACGGTGGCGAAGATGGTGGACGCCTGCATGTCGGCCGGCATCAAGGCCTTCTACGGACCCTTCGGGGATTTCTCCGATGCCGCCGCCTGCGAGGCCCAGTTCCGCAACGCCTTCCTGATGGGCTGCGCCGGCGCCTGGTCGCTTCATCCGAGCCAGATCGACATCGCCAAGCGGGTCTTCAGCCCCGAGCCGAAGGAGGTCGCCTTCGCGCTGCGCATTCTGGAGGCAATGCCCGACGGCACCGGTGCGGTGATGATCGACGGCAAGATGCAGGACGACGCGACCTGGAAGCAGGCAAAGGTGATCGTCGATCTTGCACGCATCGTCGCCGCCAAGGATCCGGAGCTGGCGAAACTCTACGGTTTGTGAGCCGGGCCAGACCGCCAGATTGCCGTCATGCAGCCACCGGCCGTGGTCGCGCCCGTGTCCCGCGCCGGCATGATGGCTTGTCATGCGCCGTTCAAAAGCGTATGCGCAGGGCCATGTGCAATTGAACGAAGATGAAGATGCGAACCGCGAAATTCATGATCGGTCAGGTCGTGCGTCATCGGGTGTACCCCTTCCGCGGGATCATCTTCGACGTCGACCCGACGTTTTCCAACACCGAGGACTGGTGGGAGGCGATCCCCGACGACGTGCGCCCGGCGCGCGACCAGCCCTTCTATCACCTGCTCGCGGAAAACGCGGAGACCGAATACGTCGCCTATGTGTCGGAGCAGAACCTCGTTCCCGACGAGACCGGCGAGCCGGTCCGTCACCCGCAGGTGGACGAGATCTTCGAACAGCAGGATGACGGCTCCTATCTGCCGCGCGACGTGGACCTCCACTGACGCGCGACGGGCCGGACGCTCCCTTGGTCCGCTGGCACCAACCACCACAAATGAAAAAGGCCGCCGGACACATGTCCCGGCGGCCTTTCTTTTTGCTCGAAACGGCTGCGATCAGTTCGCGCCGGTCGCCTCGTTCTGCTTGTCGATCAGCTTCTGGCGGGCTTCTTCGGCGCGCTTCTGCAGCTCCGATTGAAGCTGCTGCTGCTTCTGCTGAAGCGCGGCCGCGTCGATCGGATCGCCGTCATAGACCTTGGTGAAGCCGGTCAGGGTCATCTGGAACGGGACCTGCTTGGCCTGCTGGTTGAGCGTCGTGAGGATCAGATTGCCGCCAGCCTTCATCGAATTGACGAAGGCATCGTCGATAACGAGTTCCGAGTAGCAGGCGTTCGGGAAGCAGATGCTGTATTTCGCTTCGCTCTGCTTGCCACCGTCGACCTGCACCCGCAGACCCGGCTGGACCAGCATTCCCGGGGGCACGGCGACGAGCAGCGTCTTGCGCGCCTCGCCTGCAATCTCGCGCACGGCGACGGATGCAAGGAACTGGCCGGTATCGGTCCGCAGTTCCTGCGTGACGATGCAGATTTCCTTGTTGGACTGCGGATCGGTGTTGCACAGCTTGACCCAGGGCGTGTCCGCCGAAGGTTCCACGGTCTGCGCGGCTGCGCCTGTCGCTGCACCGACCGCCATGGCGGCGGCAAGCGACATGCCCATCAAATGGTTCTTGAAACTCTCAGCCATACAATGCGTCCCTAAGTCCCTGGTGTCGTTGCAGCGTGCACAGCGGCCGTCCGCCGCATGCGCGCACCGAAAATCCTGTCGTGCCAAAAGGCCACAACCGTGTGCGCAAGGAATGCGGCAAGACGTTGGCCCGATCGGTCACGCGCGCATCTTTACAGGCAAGTGCAGCAAATATCCAGAAAGAGACGCGGCCAAACCGACGCATTTGCCGGGAAAGGCCGTCCTTTCTTTCCGCGGGCCGGCGCGGAGTGCGCCGCCTCCCCCGTCCCCCGGTGCGATCACTGGCCCGTTTTTTGACGTCTTGTTAACCATACCAAAGTGATTGCACGGTAGAAATGGACGCATGAAGGCAAGGTCTCGAAACATGTCACTGATTCTCCGCGCCGGGCGCTGCGTTCCGCTGGCCGCCTGGCTCTGCGCGACGCTGCTTGCCGTGGGTGTTGCCGCACAAGACGACACGCCCACACCGGTTCACGGCATTGCCATGCACGGCGAACCGGCGCTCCCGGTCGATTTCGAGCATCTGCCCTATGCCGATCCGCAGGCGCTCAAGGGCGGCGAGATCACCTACGGCGTCCAGGGGACCTTCGACAGTCTCAACCAGTTCATCGTCCAGGGCGGCACCACGTCGGCGCGTGGTCTGCGCGACGCGCGCTTCGGCGCGCTGGTGTTCGAAAGCCTGCTCGAGCGCAACATGGACGAGCCTTTCTCGCTCTACGGACTGCTGGCGGAATCGGTGCGCATGCCCGAAGAGCGCGACTGGATCGAGTTCACCCTCAATCCGCAGGCCCGCTTTTCCGACGGCGAACCGGTCACGGTCGAGGACGTGATCTTTTCCTTCGAGATCCTGCGCGACAAGGGACGCCCGCATTTCCGCTCGCGCTACGCGCGCATCACGGCGATGGAAAAGACCGGCGAGCGCTCCGTGCGCTTCGTCTTCGCCGATGGCGACGACCGCGAACTGCCGCTGCTTCTGGGGCTGTCGCCGATCTTCGCCCGCCACACCATCGATCCGGATACCTTCGACAAGAGCACCCTCACCCCGCCGGTCGGTTCCGGTCCCTATCTGGTGGAAGAGGTCGATCCCGGCAGCCGCATCGTCTACCGGCGCAATCCCGACTACTGGGCGAAGGATCTGCCGATCCGCAAGGGTCTCTACAATTTCGACAAGGTCGGCATCGAGTATTTTCGCGACGAGAACACCCTGCAGGAGGCCTTCAAGAAGGGGCTGGTTTCAATCCTGCCCGTCGCCGATCCCGCGCGCTGGGTGACCGGCATGGACTTTCCCGCCGTCGAGGCCGGAGAGGTGGTCAAGGAAAGCTTCGAACTCGGAACGCCTGCAGGCATGTACGGTTTCGTCTTCAACACGCGCCGACCGGTGTTCGCCAATGTGCGCGTGCGCCGGGCGCTCGCCATGCTGTTCGACTTCGAATGGGTGAACCGCACGCTCTACTACGACCTCTACACCCGCACCGGCGGCTATTTCGACAATTCGAGCCTCTCCTCGCTCGGACGCCCGGCGAATGCGCTGGAACGCGACCTGCTGGCGCCCTGGATCGAGGATCTGCCGTCCGATGTCGTGGATGGTACCTGGCGTCCGACACAGGCCGACGGATCGGGCCGCGACCGCAAGGTGCTGCGCGCCGCCGTTTCCGCGCTCAAACAGGCAGGCTATTCCATCGACGGGCGCACCATGACCGCGGCCGACGGCACGCCGCTCGCCTTCGAGATCCTGGTCGCCAGCAAGGACCAGGAACGCCTGGCGCTGGCCTATCAGCGGGCGCTGAAGGTCATCGGCGTCGAGGCGGCGATCCGCAGCGTCGATGGCGCGCAATATCAGCGTCGCCGGCAGACCTTCGACTTCGACATGGTGCTGAACATCTGGCCGGTGTCATTGTCGCCGGGCAACGAGCAGCGCTACCGTTGGGGCAGCGCGGCGGCGGATCAGGACGGCTCCTTCAACTATGCGGGCGTGCGCGATCCGGCAGCCGATGCGATGATCGACGCGATGCTCGCCGCCCGCGACAGCGAAACCTTCACCGCCGCGGTGCGGGCCTTCGACCGCGTGCTTATTTCCGGCGCCTATGTAGTGCCTCTGTTTCACCGCCCGGACGATTGGGTGGCACGCTGGACAACGATCGCGCGACCCGACACCCATCCGGTGTTCGGACCGCGTTTTGAAGCATGGTGGGCCGCCGCTGGCGGCGAACAGGCTGTGGACGACGCACAATGATTCTCACACCGCAGAAAACCATCGAGACGCATCAGCAAAGCGGCATCTGGGGCCGGGTGACCCTCGACGCCCTGTTTCGCAAGACCGCAACCGCGCATCCCGACCGTCTCGCGCTCTGCGACCCGCAGGATCGCGCGGATGCCATGCAGGGCACGCCCCGCCGGCTGACCTATGCGCAGGCGGATGACGAAATCTCCAGGCTCGCCGCCTTCTTTTCCGCCGTCGGCCTCTCGCCCGACAATGTCGTCGGCCTGCAAAGCCCCAACACGGTGGAGGCGGTGATCGCCTTTCTGGCTGCCCTGCGCGCCGGGCTGGTCGTCGCCCCGCTGCCGCTGCACTGGCGCCAGAAGAACGTTCTGGCGGCGCTGTCGCGCGCCGGCGCCAAGGCGCTGGTTGCCGGCGAAGGTTTCGGCGGCCGCAACATCGGGCACGAGGCCCGCGATACGGCGGCGGAAATGTTCTCGCTGCGCTTCGTCTTCGGCCTGGGAACCGAGGTCGCCGACGGTCTGATCGAGCTTGCCGAGGTGCTCAAGGAGGTGCCTGCGGAGATGTCGCCGCCGCCCGGTCGGCGCGACCCCAATGCGGCGGATCATGTGGCGACCCTGACCTGGACCCACAGCACCAGCGGCGAACCGCTGCCGATCGCGCGCAGCCACAACCAGTGGATCGCCGCCGGGCTGATGCCTTATCTGGAACTCTCGCTGCCCCAGGCGCCGGTCACCGTGGTGCCCTATGCGCTCACTGGAATGGCGGGCATCGGTGCCGGCCTGATGCCCTGGCTGTTGAGCGGCGGCACGCTGCACCTTCACCATCCGCGCTCGCTGCGCAAGCTCGCCGCCCATGCCGACGCGGTTGACGCCGACATGGTGCTGTGCCCCGGCTCGCTGATGCCGCAACTGGAACGGCGCATGACCAACGGCGATTGCCGCATCGTGCCGGTGTGGAACGCGCATTCGCCGACTGCCACGCATCATCAGACCAACCGCGACGTGACCGACATTCACATCGCCGACGAATTCGCCATGATCGCGCGCAAGCGCGACGGCAGCGCCCTGCCCCGCCCCTTTGCCTCCGGGCGCGTGACGTCGCCGTCCACGGCGGCGAACGGACCGGCCCTTTTGGAAATCGCAATCGACACCGAAAGCCAGCCGAACACGCTAAAGGTGCGCGGCGCGATGGTGGCCGACAGCGCCTGGCCGGCCTGCAAGGTGCGCATCCCGACCGACAAGGCCGGCTACGTCGACACGCTCCTGCCGCTGCGCCAGGGCGACAACGGCATCATCGCCTTCGGCATGCCCGGCACCTCGCTTTCCGGCATCACCTCCCTGCCGGCGCTCGACGCGCTTTTCGGCGCCTTTCCGGGGTTGAAGGAGGCTGCGGCCTTCCTGGTCGAGGACGGCATTCTCGGCGCGCGGCTTTACGCAGCCCTCGTGCCGCAACGCGGTCTGATGCTCGATGTCGAGGGTTTCTTCGCCTATCTGGAAGCCGAATGCGCAGGCCTTGGCGAAATTCCGCATCGGGTGCTGTCGATGCAGGTGCTGCCGCGCCGGGAAAACGGAACGGTGGACCGCGCGGCCCTTGCCTTGCGCGTCGACCAGGGCCGTGCCGCGGCGGTCGCCTGAGCGCCATGCCGCAGAGCGAAACGCCTCCGGCGCCGATCATCGCGCTTGCCTGCGCCGAACCGGGCATGACGCCGCGTGCCGAAGCCTTCCGCGCCGCCTGGTCGGACGGTCCGGCCCCGGACCTGCCCGAAACCGGCCGGATCTGGTCGAAGACGCGAGTCGCGCCCGACGCCCTGCTGCTATTTGCCGGCGCAACGCCCGGAACCCAGGTCATCGCCCGCATGGAACGCCTGCGCGACACCTTCCGCGCGGCCGGCGTCGATGTGCCCCTGATCGTGGAAACCCGCAAGGGGGCGGACCTTGCGCTTAGCCGCTCCGCCAGCGCCTTCGTTTCCCCGGCACTCACCGAAGAAACCCTGATCAATCGCATCCGCGAGACCATTCGCCAGTCCGTGCGCATGGAAGAGGCCAGGCTGCGGCGCGCGGTCCTCGGCCCGCTTCCGGTCGACCGGGAAGCGCTCCGGCATCCTCCGGGCAGCCTGATGGTGGCAGGCGCCGGACAGGCCGCCGCAACCGCCCTAACGCAGGCGGGCCTCTCGCTCCCGATCGAGGGCGCGCTCACGGCCGATGCGGTCTGCCGCAGACTTACCCAGACGCCGCATCGCGCACTTTTCGTCGACATGCCGGTCGACCGCACATGCGATATCCTGCAAAAGGTGAACGCCGACCCGCGCCTCGCCAGCCTGCCGGTGCTGGCCATGGCGACGGCCGACGATGAGGTCGACACCCTCGCGGCCGCCGGCTGCGGCGACGTTGTCCTGCGCGATGCAGATCCCGCCGACCTCGGCATCCGCCTGCGCTCGCTGCTTCTTGCCGGCGCCCGACGCCACCTGGCGGACGCGCTGCTGCGGCGATTCCGCGCACTGTATCTTGAGAACGGCGCGGAACTGCCGGCGGAGGCCTTCGACGCCTATCTCGCCCGGCTGACGGCAATCGTAAAGGCACGGGGACGCGCGCCGCTGGTGAGGACGCTTGGGGATCTCCACCCCGCGCCCCTGCCCCCGCGCGCCGCCAACGACGATCCGCTCGCCCCTGTTGTCGGAGATCCGATCCGTTCCACGATCCTTGCCGCATCGCGCGAGGAGGATTTTGTTGCTAGGGTGGCCGGGCGGGGCGATATGATCGTGTTGCGCGATGCACAGGCGCTTGCCGGTCTGTCGCGACGCGTGGGGGCGATCATCGCCACGACCAGTTTCGTGTGAGCGTGCCGGCCAGCCGCCGCGCATGCACAGGTCCGCGTCGCGCGACCGGACCACAGAAGCCTCGCGCAAGCGGATAAGAGACAAGACGCGCCGAACCGCCGGAAAGGACGTAACGGATGGATCAAGCAGACCCGATGCACATCGACATCGTCTCGGACGTGATGTGCCCGTGGTGCTATATCGGCAAGCGCCGGCTGGAAAAGGCGCTCGCCGCCGTGCCGGACATTCCGGTCAAGCTGCGCTGGCTGCCGTTCCAGTTGGACGAGACGCTTCCCCCCGAGGGCAAGGACCGCCAGACCTATCTGAACGAGAAATTCGGCGGTCCGGCGCGTGCGGAGGAAATCTATGCCCCGATCCGCGACGCCGGCGCGGCGGAAGGCATTCCCTTCGCCTTCGACCGGATCAGGAAATCGCCCAACACGCTCGACTGCCACCGGCTGATCCTGTGGGCGCGCGCCGACAATGCCCAGAGCGAGATGGCCGAGCGGCTGTTCCAGCTCTATTTCGTGGAAGGCGCGGATCTCACCGACCGCGCGACCCTGATCCAGGCCTCCGCCGATGTCGGCATGATGTCGGACCTTGTGGCGGAGTTGCTGCCAACGGATTCCGACATCGACAAGATCCGCAAGGACCTCGACAAGGCCCGCGAGATCGGCGTGACCGGAGTGCCGGCCTTCATCATCGACGAGCGCTTTCTCGTCATGGGCGCGGAAAAGCCGGAAACCCTCGCCGCCGCGATCAAACACGCCCACGAGACGAAGCCCGGCGACTGACGCCGGGCCATCGGCCGCCCCCGCTCCCAGCGCGCTTCGACGGCAGACCCGGATCGTTTCTCCGCGTGTGAAAACTGTGGCACACTCGCGTTTCGGGTGCTGACCAAAACGTGAAAAAAGACACCGGCGCCCAGACACTGGCCAGATCCTGGGAGGAGCCGGTAATGACGTTGAGACCCGACCCCACATTTCACGCCACCCCGAAACTCGCCATGCAGGCGCCGGCGGAAACGCTCGCCTTCACGCTGATGCTCAGTCCCGACGCCTCGCAGCCCGACGGGCTGGCGGTTGTCGACGTCGATCCGAAATCGCCGAGCTACGGCGAGATCGTCCATCAGCTTCTCATGCCCAACACGGGCGACGAGTTTCACCACTTCGGCTGGAATGCCTGTTCCTCGGCGCTGTCGCCGCTGACCGGACATGCCTTTCTGGAGCGGCGCTACCTGATCATTCCGGGCATTCGCTCGTCCCGCATCTATGTGATCGACGTGAAGGAGCCGCTCAAGGCCAAGATCCACAAGATCATCGAGCCGGAGGAGGTTTTCGCCAAGACCGGATACTCGCGCCCGCACACCATCCATTGCGGCCCGGAAGGGATCTATGTCTCGACCCTTGGCGGCGGCGGCAAGGACGGAACCGACGGGCCTCCGGGCATTTTCATCATGGACTGCGAGACCTTCGACATTCTCGGCCGCTACGAGATGGACCGGGGCGAGCAGGACAAGCACTATGATTTCTGGTGGAACCTGCCGCGCGACTACATGGTCAGCTCCGAGTGGGGTCTGCCGCCGCAGTTCGAAAACGGCATCGTCGCCGAGGACCTGCTGTCGAACAAATACGGCCACAAGATCCACTTCTGGAACCTGCGCGAGCGGCGCAACGTCCAGACCATCGATCTCGGCGCCAACCACCAGATGGCGCTGGAAATCCGCCCGGCGCACGATCCGGCCAAGGACTACGGCTTTTGCGGCGTGGTGGTCGACACCACCAACCTGCAGGGCGCGATCTTCACCTGGTGGCGCAAGGCGGACGGAACCTTCGAGGCGAAGAAGACCATCACCATCGATCCGCGCCCCGAGGCGGCTGAAAACCTGCCCCCGCTGCTGCAGGGCTTTGCAGCCGTCCCGCCGCTCGTCACCGATATCGACCTCAGCCTCGACGACAAATATCTCTATGTCGCCTGCTGGGGCATGGGCGAGATGCATCAATACGATGTCTCCGACCCGATGAACCCGAAACTCACCGGCAAGGTGGAGATCGGCGGCATCGCGCGCGGCACGGCCCATCCGAACGGCAAGCCCTTCGCCTACGGCCCGCAGATGGTGGAGGTCAGCCGCGACGGCAAGCGCGTCTACTGGACCAACTCGCTCTATTCGACCTGGGACGACCAGTTCTACCCCGACGACGAGGGCGGGCAGATGGTCATGGCCCATGTCGGCGAAAGTGGCGGCCTGACGCTCGCCGAGGATTTCTACGTCGACTTCCCGAAAGGCTATCGCAGCCACCAGATCCGGCTGGAGGGCGGCGACTGTTCGACCGACAGTTTCTGCTACCCCTCCGTCTGACGCATGGCGGAAATGGACACGGCGGCGGCGCTTTGGGCCGCCGTCGTCGCCTCTGGCATCTATCACGGGGTCAATCCGGGCATGGGATGGCCGCTCGCGGTCTCCGCGGCGCTGATGGACCGCTCGCGCGCGAGCCTCTACAAGGCACTTGCGGCCTTGGCCTGCGGGCATCTTCTCGCCATGACGGCGATCCTGCTGCCCTTCTCCGCGCTTCTGGTGCTGGTCGAATGGCAGCGCGAAATCCGCATCGCCGCCGCCTGCCTCGTCATCGCACTCGGGATCTATCTGCTGATCAACCGAAGGCACCCGCGCTTCCTCGCCCGCGTGCCGCCGACGCGGCTTGCGCTCTGGTCCTTCCTGGTCGCCATGGCCCATGGCGCGGGGCTGATGCTGGTGCCGATCTATCTCGGCATCTGCCGGACGGTCGAAACCGACGCCGGCCACGCCGCCGCCTCAAGCCTGATGGCCGGCAACACCGCCATCGCCCTCACCGTTGCCACCGCCCACACCCTCGCCATGGCCCTCTCCGGCGGCCTCCTCGCCGCCGGCGTCTACCACTGGCTCGGCCTGCGGTTTCTTTCCCGAAGCTGGTTCAATCTGGATCTGGTCTGGGCGGTGAGTTTGATCCTGGTCGGGGGGATTTCGCTGGCGTTTGTGTGGTGAGGGCGCTCGTCCCCAACCCGCGTCACACCGGACGCAGGCGAAGCCGGAGATCCGGTGTCCAATCGTTTCCAGAGCAGCGGATGTAGGCGCCGGGCCGGCAGCAGTCGTCGCGCCTCTTCCCGACCGGTACGGGTACCAATGGATCCCGGGTCAGGCCCGGGATGACCTCCGTGGGGGTGGCGTCGGCGGGGCATCACGATGGGGTCGGGGGCTCTCCGATCCCGACTCTTATTGCATTCGGCCGGGATGACGAATCCGGCGTAAAATACTGATCCTTAGAGATAAAACAGCCCCGGCGTCATCCCGGGAAAGGCGCAGCCGCGTCCCGGGATCGGGGAGCCGGGGGCGTCCGTGGCTTGCGCCGCAGGGGCGACCACATCGAGCCGTGAAGGGTGATCGCCGGTCCCCTGCCCGTCGGGATCGGCCGTGCTCACACGAAAAAACCGCCGGATTGCTCCGGCGGCTTTCGCGTTACTCACTCTGCAAATCCGGGCGGTGTGTGGCCGCCCGTCGCCGCGTCAGCCCCGAAGGATCGAGCGGCCGGCGTAGCGGGCCTGGGCGCCCAGCTCTTCCTCGATGCGGATGAGCTGGTTGTATTTCGCGAGCCGGTCGGAGCGGGCCAGCGAGCCGGTCTTGATCTGGCCGCAGTTGGTGGCGACCGCCAGGTCGGCGATGGTCGCGTCTTCGGTCTCGCCCGAGCGGTGCGACATCACCGCCGTGTAGCCGGCCTTGTGCGCCGTCTCGACCGCGTCGAGCGTCTCCGTCAGCGAGCCAATCTGGTTGACCTTGACGAGGATGGAGTTGGCAACGCCCTTCTCGATGCCCTCGCGCAGGCGCGTGGAGTTGGTGACGAAGAGATCGTCGCCGACGAGCTGGCACTTGTCGCCCACCATGTCGGTGAGCGCCTTCCAGCCGGCCCAGTCGTCCTCGGCCATGCCGTCCTCGATGGAAATGATCGGGTAGCGGTTGACGAAGTCGGCGAGATAGGCGGCCATCTCGTCCGGACCGAGCGTCTTGCCTTCACCGTCGAGGTGATACTTGCCGTCCTTGAAGAATTCGGTCGAGGCCGCGTCGAGCGCCAGGAACATGTCCTCGCCCGGACGGTAGCCGGCCTTTTCGATCGCCTTCATCACGAAGCCGATGGCTTCGTCCGTTGAGCCGATGTTGGGCGCGAAGCCGCCCTCGTCGCCGACGTTGGTGTTGTGGCCAGCATCCTTCAGCGCCTTCTTCAGCGTGTGGAACACCTCCGCCCCCATGCGCACGGCATCGCGCAAGGAGGGCGCGCCGACGGGCATGATCATGAATTCCTGCACGTCGATCGGATTGTCGGCATGCGCGCCGCCGTTGATGATGTTCATCATCGGCACGGGCAGAAGACGCGCACCGGTGCCGCCGACATAGCGGTAGAGCGGCAGGCCGGCCGACTGGGCGGCGGCCTTGGCGACCGCCAGCGACACGCCGAGGATGGCATTGGCGCCGAGGCGGGCCTTGTTGGGCGTGCCGTCGAGCGCGATCATCGCCTCGTCGATCTTGAGCTGGTCTTCCGCGTCGAGCCCGCCGATGGCGTCGAAAATCTCGCCGTTGACCGCGTCGACCGCCTTTTCCACGCCCTTGCCGAGATAGCGGGCGCCGCCGTCGCGCAGCTCGACCGCTTCATGGGCACCGGTGGAGGCGCCGGAGGGAACGGCCGCGCGGCCGAAGGCACCGTCTTCCAGCTGGACATCGACCTCGACGGTGGGATTGCCGCGGCTGTCGAGAATTTCGCGTCCGATGATGTCCACGATGGCGGTCATAGGCGTCTCCTTGAAAGGTCCTGCCGACTGTGCGGACAGGCGGGCGCGCGTGGCGCGCCCAAGCGTTGAAAGATCCCGCCCGCGCTTCTAGCCGAGGACGGGCGAAAGGGAAAGGGTGCGGGAGCGGTCGGCAACGCCGGCCCGGGCCGGTCAGATCGAGACGGGACGCGCCTTGGCGACCTTGTCGAATTCCATCAGATCCTCAAGAAGTCCCTGCAAGGCATTGAGCGGAATCATGTTCGGCCCGTCGGAGGGAGCGGCGTCCGGGTTGTCGTGGGTCTCGATGAAGAGGCCGGCGACACCGACGGCGACGGCGGCACGCGCCAGAACCGGCACGAACTCGCGCTGACCGCCGGAGGAACCGCCCTGCCCGCCCGGCTGCTGCACCGAATGGGTCGCGTCGAAGATCACCGGCGCGCCGGTCGCGGCCATGATCGGCAGGCCGCGCATGTCGGAAACCAGCGTGTTGTAGCCGAAGGACGCGCCGCGCTCGGTCAGGAGCACATTGGGATTGCCGGACTGCACGACCTTGTCGAGCACGTTCGACATGTCCCAGGGCGCCAGGAACTGTCCCTTCTTGACGTTGACCACGCGCCCGGTCGCGGCGGCCGCGACAAGCAGGTCGGTTTGCCGGCAAAGGAAGGCCGGGATCTGGAGAATGTCGACGCATTCGGCGACCGGCGCGCAATGTTCCGCAGCATGCACGTCGGTAAGGACCGGCATGCCGGTGCGCTCGCGGATCTCGGCGAAGACGGGAAGCGCCTCGGCCATGCCGATGCCACGCTTGCCGCCAAGGCTGGTGCGGTTGGCCTTGTCGTAGGAGGCCTTGAAGACGGTCGGCAGGCCGAGAGCGGTCGAGATTTCCTTCAGCGCGTCGGCCATCTCCAGCGCATGCGCCCGGCTCTCCATCTGGCAGGGACCGGCGATCAGCGCGAAGGGAGCCGTCTGGGAAAAGGTGACGTCGCCGACGCGGACGGCGCTGTTGCAGGTGAGGGTCATGGCGGGTGGTCTATCCTTCTCGCGGCTCGTCGTGATGTGCCCCGCCCGTCAGTACTGCGCACGGCCGGCGCGCGCAAGACATCGCCCGCCAGACACGCGCGTGGAAGGCGCAAAACGTGCAAGGCGCGCTTGGTTCGCGGGAGCATTCGCGATAGACAGGATGGCCCGCGCGGTTTTCGCGCAGGTGCCCGTTCCTGAAAGCAAAACCGGAAAGCCACTTCATGCAGAAGAAGACCATTCGCAAGGCCGTCCTGCCCGTCGCAGGTCTGGGCACGCGGTTCCTGCCGGCCACCAAGGCGCTGCCGAAGGAAATGCTGACCATCGTCGACCGGCCGATCATCCAGTATGTCGTTGACGAGGCGCGCAAGGCGGGCATCGAGCACATCGTCTTCGTTACCGGACGCAACAAGCATGTGATCGAGGACCATTTCGACATTGCCTATGAGCTTGAGGACACCTTGCGCGAACGCGGCAAGCAGGAGGCCCTCGATCTGCTGGAGGCGATCCGCCCGGCCGCCGGCGGCACCAGCTTCACCCGTCAGCAGGAGCCGCTCGGCCTTGGCCACGCCATCTGGTGCGCGCGCGACCTGATCGGCAACGAGCCCTTCGCGATCCTCCTGCCGGACATGCTGATGAAATCCGATCCCGGCTGTCTCAGCCAGATGGTCGAGGTCTACGAGAAGACCGGCGGCAACGTGATCTCGGTGGAGGCCGTGCCGGAGGACCAGACGCACAATTACGGCATCGTCGAAATCGAGGGGGATCCGACCGCACACACAATGAAGATCACCGGCATGGTGGAAAAGCCGAAGCCGGGCACCGCGCCGTCGAACCTCTTCATCAACGGGCGCTACATCCTTCAGCCGCGCATCTTCGAGCTGCTGGAGAAGCAGGGAACGGGCGCCGGCGGCGAGATCCAGCTGACCGACGCAATGCTGGCGCTGATGAGCGAACAGACCTTCACCGGCCTGCGCTTCGAGGGACAGACCTACGACTGCGGGTCAAAATCGGGCTTCCTTGCCGCCAATATCGCTTACGCCCTGGAGGACGAGGAACTCGCCGGCCAGATCCGTCCGGTCCTGAACGACCTGCTCAAGGTCTGAGGCCTGCGAGACCACATGCGCACAATCCTCGTGACCGGCTCGGCCGGCTTCATCGGTTATCACGTCGTCGAGCGTCTGCTTCGCGACGGCTGGCATGTGATCGGCCTCGATTGCGTCAGCCCCTATTACGATCCGGAGCTAAAGGAAGCCCGCGTCCGCAACCTGAAGGCCAACAATCACTTCACCGAGGCACGCATCTCGCTGGAGGATCGCGAGGCGGTCTTCGCGCTGATGCGCGAACATGCCCCCGAGCGGATCATCCATCTGGCGGCGCAGCCGGGCGTGCGCTATTCGCTCGACGAGCCGCAAGCCTATGTCGACGCCAATGTGACGGGCTTCCTGACGATCCTGGAATGCGCCCGTCATTTCCCGGTCGACCACGTCGTCTATGCCTCGACCTCCTCGGTCTACGGGCTCGACGAGGACATGCCGCTTTCGCCCCATCGCGGCGGCGATCATCCGATCTCGCTCTATGCGGCGACGAAGAAGGCCAATGAGGCGATGGCGCACAGCTATGCGCATCTCTTCCGCATTCCGCTCACGGGCCTGCGCTTCTTCACCGTCTACGGCCCTTGGGCGCGGCCGGACATGGCGCTGTTCAAGTTCACCCGCGCGGTCTTGGCCGGCGAGCCACTCGACATCTACAACAACGGCCGGATGGTGCGCGACTTCACCTATGTGGACGACATCGTCGAGGGCATCCTGCGCATTGCCGACCGCCCGGCAACGCCCGATCCCGAATGGACCGGCAAGACGCCCGACCCGGCCACGAGTTCCGCCCCCTACCGCATCTACAACATCGGCAATTCCGAGCCGGTGGAGCTGATGCGCTACGTCGAGGCCGTCGAAAAGGCCTGTGGCAAGAAGGCCATCCGCAACTTCATGCCGCTGCAGCCCGGCGACGTGCTGAAGACCTGGGCCGATGTGGACGACCTGAGCCAGGCGACGGGGTTCCGACCGAAGACAGCGGTCGAAGACGGCGTGAAGGCCTTCGTCGACTGGTACCGGGATTTCTACAAGGTGTAAGCCGCGCGCTACCGACGCCTGTTTCGGTCCGGGGCCGTTTCCATGATCCGAGACTTTGGAGGTTTTCGTGAAAACACCCGCAGGCCGCTTGCGCATCGCGGTGCTCTTCGGCGGACGCTCCGCCGAACATAACGTGTCGGTGCTCTCGGCATCGAATGTCATGCGTGCGCTCGACCCCGAAAAATATGAAGCCGTTCCGATCTATGTCACCCGGGCGGGCCAGTGGCTGCTGAGCAGCTACCGGGACGGAGCACTGGCGAAGCCTGCGCAAGGCACCGAGGTCGCGCTCCTGCCGGGCGGACAGGGACGGATGCTGGCGGTGTCCGACAAGGGCACAGCGCATGAGGTGCCGCGCATCGACGTTCTCTTTCCGGTTCTCCACGGCCTTCATGGCGAGGACGGAGCGGTTCAGGGTCTTTGCGAGGTGGCGCGCGTTCCGCTCGCAGGCTGCGGCGTGCTCGGATCCGCCACGGCGCTCGACAAGGACATCGCCAAACGGCTGTTCAACGAGGCAGGACTTCCCACCGTGCGCGCCGTCACGGTCCATGTCACCGCCCCGCCGCCCTTCGCGGAGATCGAAGACCGGTTGGGTCTTCCGGTCTTCGTCAAGCCGGCGCGCCAGGGATCCTCCGTCGGGGTGAGCAAGGTCGCGCGGGAACAGGACTACCAGGCGGCGCTCGCCGAGGGGTTCAAGCACGACCGCAAGCTCCTCGTCGAGGCGTTCGTCAAGGCCCGCGAGATCGAGTTCGCCATTCTGGAAGACCCGGACGGCGATCTCTTCGTCTCCCGTCCGGGCGAAATCGTGCCGGCGGAGCAGCACGGCTTCTACAGCTACGACGCCAAATACATCGATGCGGATGGCGCCGCGCTGATGATCCCGGCCGAAATGCCGGAGGAGATGGAAAGCCGGATGCGCGACATGGCGAAAACGGCCTTTCGCGCGCTCGGCTGCGACGGCATGGCCCGGGCCGACTTCTTCGTCACCGATACGCAGGCCATCCTTGTCAACGAGCTCAACACCATCCCGGGCTTCACCGACATAAGCATGTATTCCAAGGTCATGGCGGCGAGCGGCGTCGGCTATGCGCAGGTCATCGACCGGTTGGTGGCTCATGGGTTGGCGCGCGCCGGGCGCAGCGGATAACCGGCGCCTGCGGCCCGCGCCGTCATCCTCTCAGCCAGGCAGGCCGTCGAGGCGGGGGACGCTCTCAAGGTCCTCGTCCCAGGCCGCCCGGCTGGCACAGCAGATATGCGCGGTCGGGCGCATCGCGATCTCGCTGTCGAGGCTCCCGGCCGGCACGGCCAGAAGCGTGCCGTCCATCTGAAGTCCCGGCAATGCCGAGCCGCAATCGGGACAAAAGCATTTTTCGTGTCGGGAATCGGGGACCCGGTAGGTCTTCACCTTCTCTGCGCCGCTCAGCCATTCGAGTGTGGCGGAGGAGGAAAACAGGTTCGCGGCATGGGCGGAGCCTGTGTCCTTGCGGCATCTGGCGCAGTGGCACAGGAAGAACGCCTCGAAGGATCCGGTGATTTCGAATGTGACTGCGCCGCAGGCGCAGCCACCGGAAACGGGCTGGGTCATCGTGGTCCTCATGACAGGTTTGCAGAAAGAGGCGCTGGAGGGATCGCGCGCGGCGATCAGCCCTTGGTCTTTTCGGCCTTGGCGCGGGCGAAACGGGCGCGCAGTTGCGCGCCGCGGCCCTCCTTCACCACCTGACGGGCGCGGCCGATCGCCAGGCCGTCATCCGGAACATCGGCCGTGATCACGCCGCCGGCGGCCAGATAGGCGCCGTCGCCGATGGAAAGCGGCGCAACCAGCGTGGAGTTCGACCCGACGAAGGCACCCGCCCCGATGTCGGTGTGATGCTTGAGAAAGCCGTCGTAGTTGCAGGTGATCGTGCCGGCGCCGATGTTGGCCTTTTCGCCGACGCGGGCATCGCCGATGTAGCTGAGGTGATTGACCTTCGCGCCGGCCTCGACCGTCGCGTTCTTGATCTCGACGAAATTGCCGATATGGGCGGCAGAGCCAATCTCCGCACCGGGCCGCAGGCGGGCATAGGGGCCAACCGTCGCGTCCTGGCCGACGCTTGCCGCCTCCAGATGCGAGAAGGCGCGGATGCGCGCGCCATCGGCAACCGTGACCCCCGGGCCAAACACCACATTCGGCTCGATCACCGCATCCTGTCCGAGTGCCGTATCATGGGAGAAGAACACGGTATCGGGCGCGATCAACGTGGCGCCCGCCTCCATCGCCTCCGCCCGCATCGTGGCCTGAAAATGGGCTTCAACCGCCGCAAGGTCGGCCCGCGTCCCGACCCGCCGCACCTCCGCATCGCTTCCGATCTCGCTGACCACCGCCAGTCCAAGCGCCTGGACGGCGCGTGTCACATCCGAAAGATCGCCCGTCCCCAGGCCCGGCTCGGCATCGATCCTGGACAGGATTTCGGGGAACAGGGCTCCGGCGAGCGCCATGATCCCGCTGGGACGAACGTTTTCCGGCTGCCCCTCCCGCGATCCCAGCATCACGACATCGGCGCCCTCGCCGAGGCGCGACGACAGCCGCATCAGGGTCTCGTCCATGATGAACGGCCGGTCGCCAGGCAGGAGGATCACCTGAGCGGGCACCTCGCCATGGGCGGCCAAGGCGGCGGCGAGCGCCTGCGCGCCTCCCTGTTCCTCCGTTTGAACATGACAGCTTGCGTCGGGCGCCCACCGGGCCACCTCCGCCGCGAGCCCCTCCATCTCCGGTCCGACGATCACCGCCGTGCGCTCGATCCCCGCGCTGGCGACACTTGCAAGGACATGCCCCACAAGCGACAGATTGCCGACCTCGTGAAGCGCCAACGGCCACTTCGAGGCCATGCGCGTACCGGGATCGGCCGCAAGAACGATGGCAAGACGGGAACGGGATGACATGGAAACCCTCGGTGTCAGAAATGAATGGCTTTGGCTGAAGTCATCCTTCGCCACGGGCGTCGCGTCAAGCGCCGGACCAAAGGTGCGGGCGATTCGGGGCCGCCGGATCCGGCACCCGCACAGCAGGCATCGACCTTGAACCCTGAGGCAAAAGCGGGTCTATGTTTGTAGCAGGCATTGCAGTGCCACCGCGTCCCTCCTGCCGTCAGTCCGAGAGCCCATGACCGCCCCAACCGCACATCCGCCGCGCGCCTTGCCAAGGCTCGCCTATTTCCCCGTCACCTTCTTCGCCGTCGTCATGGGACTGGCGGGCCTGGCGCTCGCCACGCACCGGGTGGAACTCTGGCTGGGGGCCGGATCGCACACCAGCATCGGGCTGATTGCGGTGACCGCGCTGGTGTTCTGCACCATCGCCGGGCTGTTCGTGCTCAAGGGACTTCGCCATCCGGACGAACTGCGCGCGGAATGGAACCACCCGGTCCGGATCGCCTTCTTCCCGGCAATCACCATCGGCGCGCTCCTGATCGCCGCCGGTCTGCTACAGGTGAGTGAACCGCTCGCCCGCGCGATCTGGATTCCGGCAGCCGTCGCCCATCTCGTGGTGACGCTTGGCGTGGTGTCAGCCTGGATCAGCCATCGCACCTTCGAACAGGCGCATATGACCCCGGCCTGGTTCATTCCCGCTGTCGGCAATGTGCTGGTTCCGGTTGCCGGGGTTCAACTCGGTTATCTCGAGGTGTCGTGGTTCTTCTTTTCGGTGGGAATGCTGTTCTGGCTGGTGTTTCTGACGCTGGTCTTTAACCGGCTCATCTTTCACAATCCGCTGCCGGAGCGCCTGCTGCCGACGCTGGTGATCCTGATCGCGCCGCCGTCCGCCGGCTTTGTCGCCTGGTATCAGATCAACGGCGGCGAGATCGATGCCGTCGCCCGGCTGCTGTACTACTGCGGCTTGATGTTCGCGTTGATCACGCTGACGCAGGTGAACAAGCTGCTGCGGCTGCCCTTCGCCATGTCCTGGTGGGCCTATTCCTTCCCGGTCGCCGCCTTCACCATCGCCTCCTCGCTTTTCGCCGAAAAGACCGGTCACGGCTTCCAGCAGGTCGTCATGCTGGTGTCCTACGTCGTGCTCCTGGGGGTGATCGCACTCCTCGTGCTCAAGACCGCAGGCGCGATCCGGCGGGACGAAATCTGCCAGCCGGAAGGATGACGGCCCCTCACCACAGAGTCTTGCGCGCCCGTTCCGGCCACTCCGCGTCATAGGCCGGGCCGCCTTCGCGCGCATCACTCACCTCGGAGAGGATCTCACCGGGCGTCGGAAGACCGGCCGGATCGCGACGCGCATCCGGCTCCCACAGCCTTGAGCGGACGATGGCGCGCGCACACTGGAAATAGATCCGTTCCACATCCACAAGAATGACGGACCGCGGTGCTTTCCCCTCGACCGCGAAGGAGGCGAGCAGATCGGCGTCGACGCTGATATGTGCCCGCCCGTTGACCCGCAAGGTGGTGCCGCTGCCGGGGATCAGGAAGAGAAGCGCGACGCGCGGATCGCGCACGATGTTGCGCAGGGAATCGATCCGGTTGTTGCCGCGCCGGTCCGGGACCGACAGACGCCGGGGCGTGTCGATGCGAACGACAGCACCTGCGTCGCCGCGCGGCGAGCAGTCGAGCCCCTCCGGCCCGCTGGTGGCCAGCGCGACAAAGGGCGACGCTTCGATCAGCCGGGCATAGGCCGCGTTGATGTGGTCGAGCTCCTTGACCGTCGAGGCCGCCGCCGGCGTGCCATAGATCGCCTCAAGCCGATCGATGCTGTCTATCGTCGTCATGGTCAAATCCCGGTTGTCCTGTCAGCGCGTCCATCGCGCCCGCCCCCGGTCGACCTATAGGCGATCCCGGCGGGCCAGGCGAGCGATGTCACCCGACCGGCTGCGCCGCCTTTGCCTTGATCACCGGCTCCATCTTCTCCAGCTCCGCAACCTCGAGATGGCAGAGGATCTTGTGCCCGCTTTCGAACGTCCTCAAGGGCGGCGCGTCCGTGTCGCAGACACCCGCGATCATATAGGCGCAGCGGGTGGAAAACGGGCAGCCCTTCGGCGGGTTGGCCGGTGACGGGATCTCGCCCTTGAGCACGATGTGGCGCTTTTCCACACGGGTATCGGCGATCGGCACGGCGGCCAGCAGCGCTTCCGTATAGGGATGATACGGCGGCGCGAAGATTTCCTCCGTCGTCCCCTGCTCCATGATCTGTCCGAGATACATCACCACGATCCGGTCGGCGAGATAGCGCACGACCGAAAGGTCGTGGCTGATGAACAGCATGGTCGTGCGGTTTTCCCGCTGGATGTCCATCAACAGCTCGGTGACGGCGGCCTGCACGGAGACATCGAGCGCCGAGACCGGCTCGTCGGCAATCACGACCTTCGGGTTGCCGGCAAAGGCTCGGGCAATGCCGACGCGCTGCTTCTGCCCGCCGGAGAGCTGGCGCGGCTTGCGCTTGGCGAAATCGCGCGGCAGTTTCACCGTGTCGAGCAGCCGGTAGATGATCTCTTCGACCTCCTCGTCGGTTCTTGCGACCCCGAACTTGCGGATCACCCGACCGATCTGGCCGCCGATCGTATGCGACGGGTTGAGCGTGTCGAACGGGTTCTGAAACACCATCTGGAGCTTGGAAATCGTCTCGCTGTCGCGCTTGTCGACCGGAAGATCGCCAAGCTCCACATTGCCCAGCATCACCTTGCCGTCGGTCGCATCCTCCAGCCCCATCAGCACCTTGGCGAAGGTCGACTTGCCGCAGCCGGACTCCCCGACGATGGCGACGGTCTCCGCCTCGCGGGCGGTGAAGGTCAGATCCTGGTTCGCCTTCACCGTCCGCGGCGGGCCGCTCATGAAGGCAAGGCCGCCATCGTCGATGGTGTAGTGCTTGGTCATCTCCTCGACGGACAGCACGATGTCGCCGGCGGGAACCGGCTCCCTGGCCTCGCCCTTGGGCAGGTCCCGGTCCCAGTCGATGTCCTCGAAACGCTCGCACCGCACCTTGTGATCGTCGTCGCCGGGAACGGACCGCATTTTCAGCCGGCCGGCATCGCAGGTGCCGGTGCGAAAGAATGTGCAGCGCGGCCCGAAATTGCAGCCCTCGGGGCGTTCGTGCGGCAGCGGAAGCTGACCTGGAATCGCGACCAGCGGCTGCGCGTTCTTGTCCGCGCCCGGCAGCGGGATCGAGCCGAACAGCCCGCGCGTATAGGGATGGCGCATCTCGTCGAAGACATCGTGAATGTCGCCGACTTCCACCGCTTCACCGGAATACATCACCGTCAGCCGGTCGCAAGTCTCCAGAATCAGGCCGAGGTTGTGCGAGATGTAGATCATCGAGGTGCCGAGTTCCTCGGATATCTCGTTGATCAGATCGACGATGCCGGCCTCGACCGTGACGTCGAGCGCGGTGGTCGGCTCGTCCAGCAACAGCAGGCGCGGGTTCGACAGCAGCGCCATGGCGATCACCACGCGCTGCTGCTGGCCGCCGGAAATCTGGTGCGGATAGGCCTTCAGGATGCGTTCCGGGTCGGGCAGCCGCACCTTGGCGAGCATCTCGGCCGCACGTGCCATCGCCTCGTCCTGCGAGATGCCTTCGTGATAGATCGGCACCTCGGCCAGTTGCTCGCCGATCAGCATCGACGGATTGAGCGAGGCCATCGGCTCCTGATAGACCATCGCGATCTTGGAGCCCCGAATATGGCGCAGTTCTTCCGCGCTCATGGTGCGCATGTCGCGCCCCTCGAACAGGATCTCGCCGCCGACGATGGCGCCGTTCTTGCCCATGTATTGCATGATCGCCAGCGCGACCGTCGACTTGCCGCAGCCGGACTCGCCAACGATGCCATGGGCCTCGCCCGGCATCAGTTTGAGGTTGAAGTCGACCACGGCCGGGATTTCGCCGGCGCGGGTGTAATATGAGATGCACAGGTTCCGGCACTCCAGAACCGGGGTCTGGTCGCTCATGACGGTCCCTTCCTCAGTCGCGCAGGCTCATTTCCCGAAGGCCGTCGGCCATCAGGTTGAAGCCCAGAATGAGGCTCGAGACCGCAAGCGCGGGCACGAGCAGCATGTAGGAGAATTTCCACAGCATCGCCGTCTTCGCGCTTTCGCGGATCATCAGCCCCCAGTCGGGATCGGGCGGCTGAAGCCCGAGCCCCAGGAACGTCAGTGTCGTGATCGCGACGGTGGTGTAGCCAAGGCGCAGGCAGGCATCGACGATAATCGGCCCGCGCACGTTGGGCAGGAGCTCGAAGATCATGATGTAGAGCGGATGCTCGCCGCGCGTCTGCGCCGCGAACACATAGTCGCGCGTCTTGATGTCGAGCGCGAGCCCGCGAACGATGCGCATGATCGCCGGCGCCGAGGCGAAGGTGACCGCGACCACGATGTTGAACCCCGACGGTCCGAGGTAGTTCAGGATCACGATGAACAGCACCATCACCGGGAAGGACAGCAACACATTGGCGAAGAAGGAGATCACCTCGTCCCACCAGCCGGAGAGATAGCCGGAGATCAGGCCGAACAGCGCCCCCACGACATAGGCGACCATCGTGGCGCTGACGCCCCAGACAATCACCCGCTGGCATCCCCAGATGACGCGCGAGAGCATATCGCGGCCCTTGAAGTCGGTGCCGAGCCAGAAGAACACGTCGCGTTTTTCGGAAAACGGTGTGACGAAGGGCGCGATCGGCTTGTTGGGGTCGAGCAACGGCAGATAGGGCGCGGAGACCGCCGCAAGCAGCCAGAAGAAGACGAGGCTGAGGCCGATCACCGCGACCCAGCTTTCGCGAAAGGCCCGAACGCCGAGCACGTAGAGCAACACTGTCGCGGGCACGGCCGGAAGCAGCACCGTGTCGGCATAGCCGTCCATCCGGCCGCCGAACATCACATAGGCGGTCAGCGGCACCCACATCAGGAGCGCCAGCGCGATCAGCGGCTTCGGGCGCGAGAGGCGGTCGAGCACGGACGGGCCGGCATCGATTTCGGTCACAGCCATAACGGTTTGTCTCCCGGCCTCATGCGAAGCGAATGCGCGGATTGAGGAATGTGTAGCCGATGTCGGAAATGATCTGCGAGACGACGGCCACGGCGACCGCGACCAACGTGCAGGCCTGCACAACCTCGACATCGGGGAAGAGCGCTGCCTCCAGCAACAGCTTGCCGAAGCCGTCGTATTCGAAGAACACCTCCACCACCACGACGCCGGAAAGCAGCCAGTTGAGCTGCAACACGATCAGCGTGAACGGCGCGATCAGCGCGTTGCGCAAGGCGTGGCGCATCACCACGCGGCGATAGGGAATGCCCTTCAGGATCGCAGTGCGAATGTATTGCGAGGTCATCACCTCCGCCATCGAGGCACGCGTCATGCGCGCCACATAACCGAAGTCGTAGATCACCAGCGTCAGCACCGGCAGGATCAGTTGCTGGAACTCGAAGCCGCGGATCATCGCGGATTTGGCCGGCAGCCAGCCGAGCCCGAGCGACAGCACGACGGTCAACAGGATCGCAGTCGCGATCTCGGGAATGCTGGTGGTGAACACCGATATGAAGGAAATCGTGCGGTCCTGGACGGACCCCTCCTTCATGCCCGCGAGCACCCCCAGAACAAGCGACAAGGGGATCATCAGCGCGAACACGAAAAACGCCAGAATGCCGGTGTTCGCGAGCCGGTCCAGCAACAGCGGCCCGACCTCGCGGTTCTTCTCGTAGGAAAACCCGAGATCGCCCTGGAGAATGCTGCCGATCCAGTTCGTATAGCGGATGTAAAACGGCGCATCGAGCCCTCGCTCGGAGAGCCAGGCTTGATAGCTGTCCTCCGACAAGGCTGACACGGCAAAGCCGCCAAGCTCCTGGACCGCAAGCCGTTTCTTGAAATCAGGCGTGTCGAAGATCGCGAACAGAAGAAGAGATGCAACGGCCATGATCAGAAACATCTGAACAAGCCGGCGCAGGATCAGTTTCAGCATCATGCCCACCCAGGTCTGGCGCCCTCACCTGCCAGGGCACGATGCCCCGGCAGGCCGTGACGGACAGCCGGCAAAAGGCCGGCCGCCCGCATGTCGGAGCGTTACGCCTTCCAGACCTTGTTGAACTGGTGGCACTGGGTCGGGTGACCGGGATAGCCATGCACCGATTTCGCGGCGATCGTATAGACCGGGCGGAAGATCGGCTGCACCATCACGGCGTCGTCCTGGAGGATCTTCTCGACCTTCTCCATGAATGCCGTGCGCTTCTCGACATCGAGGGTCGATTCCGCCGCATCCAGCGCAGCATCCCACTCGGGGTTGGCGTATTTGGTCTCGTTCCACGGCACGCCGGAGCGATAGCCGAGCGACAGGACCATGGTGCCGAGCGGACGGTGGGTCCAGGCGGTGGCGCCGAACGGCGTCTTGTCCCAGATTTCCCAGTATTTGGACGGCGGCATGACATTGACGTTGAGGGTGATGCCGGCGTCTTTCAACTGGTCGCGCATGGCCTCGGCGACCGTCTGGTGCCACGGACCATCGGTGTTGCCGACGTCGATGGTGATCTCCAGGCCGTCCGGGTAACCGGCTTCCGCCAGCAGCGCCTTGGCCCCCTCCACGTCGCGCTCCAGCTTCGGCAGCGCGTAATACTCCGGGTGGATCGGCGCGACATGGTGGTTCTCGCCGACATCGCCGCCGTCCGGATACACGAGCTCCTTCACCCGCGCGTTGTCGATGGCCTTGACGATGGCCTGGCGCACGCGTTTGTCGTCGAACGGCTTTTGCGTGACCTGGAACCGGCAGCACAGGGTCTGCGCGGTCCGCGCCGGAATGATGTCGCCGTCGAGCGCCTTGGCCAGTTCCATCTGTTCGACGCCGAACTCGTAGATCGCATCGACATCCCCGCTGGCAAAGGCCGTGAGCTGGTTGTCCTCGTCGAAATTGTAGTAGCGGATTTCATCGAGATAGACCTTGCCGCCCCAGTACTCGATGCCTTCGACGCGCTTGAGAAGGCAGCGGTCGCCGACGACGTTTTCCACCAGCGTGAAGGGACCGGTGCCGATCGGATTGTCGGAGAACGGCGGCTTGAAGCTGCGATGCACCAGGGCGGTCGGATAATTGTACATGTCTTCGGGGAAGGACAGCACCGGCTTGGCGAGGTTGAAGCGGATGGTGTGATCGTCGATCACCTCGATAGCGCCTTCGCGCAGCACCTTCTTGCCGTCCTTTTCCTCCAGCATGGCGGAGATGGACGACAGCCCCACATTGGACGACCCCAGGTCGGGATCGGTCCAGCGCGTGAAGTTGAACAGCACGTCTTCCGTCGTGAAATCGTCGCCGTTGTGCCACTTCACGCCCTTGCGCAGATAAAACGTCCAGGACTTGAGATCCTCCGACGCTTCCCAACGCTCGGCCAGCATCGGACGGGTCACATTGTCCGGCCCGGTGAAGGACAGATGCTCCAGGATATGGCGGGTCTGGTTCGACATCTCGATCCAGGAATAGGTTGCCGGGTCCTCCATTTTCTGGACCTGCATCGCGACGTTCAGCGCACCGCCCATTTTCGCGTCCGGGTCGTCGGCGGGAAACGGCAGGTTGGCCGCATCCTGCGCAACCGCCGGGTTCGGCAGGCCGGCCATGGCATAGGCCGCTCCGGCGCCGACGCCGAGAAGCGCTGCGAAGCGAACGAACTCGCGACGGTTCAGCTTCCCTGTTTCCATGTCGCGGCGGGCTTCCGCCACTTTCGGATGAAGTGTTTTCGATGTGTCCTTGTTCGACATTGGCCCTGTCTTCCCTCGATTTTCGTCTTTGTGCCGGCAGCGCACGAAGGGTGCGACCGCCGGATTGCCAGGTCGCGCATCCGCCGAACGTGCCGGGCGGGAATGCGCAAACCATGTTCAAGGCATCTATTTCAAGCGCCTGACAATATACACGCAAGTTAACAATGAAAGCGGATGAACATGCAAAGCCCAATCCGGCTCTTTCCGCAACACCTTGTGGCCAACCCCAAAAACACTCCGCGCGGCAATCAAAAAAAGGATGTCGATATTCCAAGAAAAGTGAATTTCACGAGAGTGAAATTCGATAAATACCTCAATGAAAGATTTATACTTATAAAATAAAAAAAGAAATCGACGTGAAAATGAATAAATAAATAGCTCTAGCGAAAATTACCCGAAAAAATCTTGTGAATCGCCTCGCGCGCCGGCTGGGAGACCGTTTGCGACGCCCTGTCCGGCACACGCCCAAGACAGCAAACCGCATGGTCCGAAAAGGCGACAGACCCTTGGTTTTCAATGGAACCGTCCCCACCGATGATCACTCGACCAAGCAGCCGCAGTTCCGCTCTGCCGGCGCATGCGGATTGGCGACAAGCAGTATTGGCGTCCCGCACCGACAGGGCTCCGGTGCCATCCAGACCGCAGGCGAAACTCCCGCCCGATTGTTTCTGTTTCCAAAAACGGCACAAACCGGCCAGCGCAGACTCTGCAATGGAGCTCGAATCGATGTGACGCGCAGCGGGTGCCGGAGCAAGGGTCGAGAGCAACGGCAAACCACAGCACGCGCCGGCCGCAGCCTCGGTACGGGACTTGAGAAACTTCCTTCAACGCATTGTTATAATTATATTATTATCATCTCAATCAAGCTGCGTACTACGAAACAAACAAGTCCAGACGCACCTTTGTGAATTCAATTTGTTAATAGAATTAAATATCCTATTGTTATTGCGAGACTCTCAGGAAATTTCCCGAAAACACTCGATGACATGCTGTGCAAAGGCGTCGGTCGCCTTTCCGGCCCGGCTGCCCTCCTTGAGGATCAGTTGGTAGTCGCCGATTTCCGGCAGACCGTGACGGTCGTCGAGGCGCTGTAGCGGCGGCACGATTACGCTGGCGGGGAACGGCGCAACCGCGAGATCGGCCAGCAAGGCCGCTTCCTGACCGGCATTGTGAAAGCTCTGATAGGCGATGCGATAGGGGTGCTCGGCCTTGTCGAGGGCGATCCGCGCGGCCTTGCGCCAGGGACAGCCGGACACCGACAGGGCCAGCGGCAAGGGATCGCGGCTGTAGGCAACCCCGCCCTCAAGCCCCGCCCAGGCCAGCGGCTCGGTGTAGACGATCTCGCCACCGCGGGCGAGATCGCTGTCGGTGCGCACGGTGTAGAGGATCAGGTCGAGCTGCCGCTCCTTGAGCTTGTGCAGAAGGTTCGGGCTGCCATCGAGATGCACATCGACATTCACGCCGGGATGGGAGCGGGCAAACCGCTTGAGAATGTTCGGCAGGAAGCGGGTGCCGAAATCAGACGGCGCGCCGAAGCGCACCTCGCCCTCGATCGCCGGCGAGCGGAACAGCGAAACCGCCTCGGCATTGAGCATCAGGATCCGCCGGGCATAGCCGATCAGGGCTTCGCCCTCTGCGGTCAGGCGAACGGCCCGCCCCTCGCGCGCGAACAGCGAAACACCCAGAATGGTTTCCAGTTTCTTGATCTGCATCGAAACCGCCGATGGTGTGCGGCCGATCGCCTCCGAAGCCCTTGAAAAACTGCCGGTTTCCGAGATCACCAGAAAGGTCCGGTAAAGATCGGTCTCGATCAGCGGCGTGCCTTTGCCCGGAACTTCTTCCATCTCGCGCCCTCCCGCGGTCACGTCAATCAGATTGATCTAACACATAAGATCTTTTGGTTTGATTGATAGGTCGAATACGCACATATCCAGCCTATCGCAACTTGCCGAGGGCAGGTGCGTGGCCCGAAAAGCGAGCACTCAGGAGAGCGCAATGTCCTATCTGACCAAAGTCCTCGGCAATGCCTTCGGCGTTGCCTCCCGCGTCCACCCCCTTCATGTCGCGGATTCCGATCCGCGCGCGCTGTCCGATCTCGGCTTTGCCGGCGACGAGGCCAGCCGCGCCCGCTTTGGCGCTTTCCGCGTCGGTGAGCCCGGCGCCTCGCAGGCCGCCCGTCTCGGCGTCAACGGCCGCTAGCACGCCCTCTTCAAGGGCCGAACGAAAATCTCGAACCGCCGGGCTGTGCGCCGCCCGGCGGTTTTTGTTTGCCTGCTCTTTGTTTGACTGAACCGGCACACCGCGGCTCACTCCGGCAGGGCGGCAAGGGCCGGATAGGCAGCGCGAAATCGCTCCCGCGCATGCGTGTAAGCCTCCGCGCGGCGGCTCTGCGGCAAAACTCGCGTGCCGATGTCGGGCGCGGGAAAGAGATGCGGTGCATAGCCGCCGGCGGTCGCTGCCCGGCCAAGCCGTGCCGCTCCGACGGCTGCACCGAAATCCCCGTGCACCGGTCGGGCGATCTCGCACGCCAGAACATCCGCAAGGATCGAAAGCCACAGATCGGAGCGCGCGCCACCGCCAACCGCCGTCAGGCGGTCCACCCGCGTTCCCGCATCGGCGAGCGCGTCGCGGCAATCGCACAGGGCAAAGGCGACCCCTTCGAGCACCGCAAGCGCCAGATCGCCCCGGCCGACACCGCGGTCAAGTCCGACAAAGGCGCCGCGCGCGGCGGGATCATTGTGCGGGGTGCGTTCGCCGGACAGATACGGCAGGAACAGAACCGGAGACGGACCCGGTCTTGTGTCCCGCAGCGCCCCGGCCTCGGCGACAAGCGTTGCCGCAGTGGCGCCGGTGATCGTGCCCAGCCATTCGAGACTGTCGGTTGCCGCCAGCATGACACCCATCTGGTGCCAGGTCTGCGGGCATGCATGGCAAAAGGCGTGAACGGCACCGTCGACAAAGGGCCGGAAGCCGTCGGTCGCCGCAAACAGCACGCCCGAGGTGCCAAGCGAAAGGAAGGCCTCGCCCTCACGCATGACGCCGAGGGCGCAAGCGCTGGCGGCATTGTCTCCGGCGCCGCCGGCCACAACCGGCGGAGCGGCGAAGCCCCACCGCTTGCAGAGATCCCCAAGCACCGTCCCCGACGGATCGCTGCCCTCGACCAGCGCCGGCATTCGGGACAGCGTCAACCCGCCGGCGGCAAGCAGCTCGTCCGACCAGGCACGCTTGCCGACATCGAGCCACAGCGTACCCGACGCATCCGACATGTCGGAAACGGCATCGCCGGTCAGCAGGAGACGGACATAGTCCTTGGGCAGCAGCACCCGGGCGGTTTGCGAAAAAATCTCCGGCTCGTTCCGGCGCACCCATTCCAGCTTGGGTGCGGTGAAGCCCGGCATGACGAGATTTCCGGCAATGCCGCGATAATCGGCGCGCGCATCGAGCGCCGCACATTCGCGCCCCGAGCGGGCGTCGTTCCAAAGGATCGCGGGCCGCAGGACCCTGTCCCGCGCATCAAGAAGGGTTGCCCCATGCATCTGGCCGGACAGGCCGATCCCGGTGACCCCGGTCATCTCCGCAGGTGCGGCGGCCGACAGCCGGTCGAGTGTGCGGCAAACGACGTCCCACCATGCGCGCGGGTCCTGTTCCGACCACCCCGGCCGCGGGCGCGACAGACTCAGCGCTTCGCTCTCATGGGCAACGACGGCGCCACGCTCGTCCGTGAGCACGGTCTTGACGGCGGAGGTGCCGATGTCGATCCCGATGTACATGCCGTCCCCCTCCCCGGTGATGGCCTCCCCGTGGCGGTCGCCTCAGTCGATGGGGCCGGATCTCAGCTTCTTCATGGCGCCGCGTTGCTTCTTTGCCTTCAGCCGGCGTTCCTTCGACCCCTTCGTGGGCCGTGTCGCCTTGCGCGGTTTGGGCCGTTCGAACGCCTTGCGCACCAGCTCCGCCAGCCGCTCCATCGCGTCCTCGCGATTGCGCTCCTGGCTTCGAAACCGGTCGGACTGGATGAGAATATCGCCGGAAAGCGTCAACCGGCTGCCGGCGAGTCGCGCGAGCCGGCGCTTCACGTCCTCCGGCAGGTTGGTGTTGTCGCCGAGATGGAAGCGCAACTGCACCGCGCTCGCGACCTTGTTGACGTTCTGTCCGCCCGGCCCCGATGCCCGGATGAAACTCTCTGAAAGCTCCCGGGCCGGAATGATGTATCCGCGCCCGACGTCGAGCCCGTCCTGTGGTCCTTCGCTCATTTTTCCTGTTTCGCATGAGCGCGCCCGGGGCGCCAGATCGCCGCGTGAAGATTTTCTTAGGCCCGGCAACCGCTTTGCACGCGGGTGCGCGAATGCTACGTCGGGAGCACGCCCGCAACGAGCCGAAGGTAACCCTGTGACCCCTGCCCGCGACATCACGCGCCTGATCGAGATCATGGCCGCCCTGCGCACGCCGGAAACCGGCTGTCCCTGGGACCTAGAGCAGACCTTCGCGACGATCGCGCCCTACACGATCGAGGAGGCCTATGAGGTTGTGGACGCGATCCACCGGGGCGACCCGGTCGATCTGCGCGAGGAGCTGGGCGACCTCCTGCTCCAGGTCGTCTATCACACGCAAATGGCAAGCGAGGACGGCCAGTTCGACTTCGGCGACGTGGTGGAGGAGATCACGGCCAAGATGATCCGCCGCCATCCGCATGTCTTCGGCGACGAGACCGCCCGCACCGCCGGAATGGCAAAGGGCGCCTGGGAGCGGATCAAGGATCAGGAAAAGGCCGCGCGCGCGCTGGCGCGGGAGCGGCTTGGGCTTGCCGCGCGGAAATCCGGCTATCTCGACAGCGTCCCGCCCGTGTTTCCGGCCCTGACGGAAGCGGAGAAACTGCAGAAGCGCGCCGCGCGCGTCGGCTTCGACTGGGGTGCGGCCGGCCCGGTGCTGGACAAGATCCGTGAGGAAATCGACGAGCTCGCCGAAGAGATCGCATCAGCGGAAAGCGACAGTCGGACGGACCGGATCGAGGATGAGCTGGGCGACCTGATCTTCGCCGTCGCCAATCTCGCGCGTCATCTCGAAATCGATCCCGAGGAGGCGCTGAAGCGCACCAACCGCAAGTTCCGCAGCCGGTTCGCCGCCATCGAGCGCGAAGCCGAACGTCAGCGGCGCACGCTGGACGATCTGACCCTCGAGGAGATGGAAGCTGCCTGGCAGGCTGCCAAGCATCCCAAGGCTGACTGACCCCAGCTGACGCTTCCGCGCCTGCCGCCGATCAGCTCACGGCCGGTTCGGCGACCGGATCGAGCCGCCCCCGAAACCGCTGCATCACCTCGCCCTTGCGCCGTTCCGCAACACGAATGCGGAAGTGGCACCGCATCTCCTCATCCTCGCGCGATAACACGTCGGTGTTGCGATGCAGCCAGGCGATCGCCTCGCCGTCGTCGGCGGGAAGAGACACATCGAAGACCACGCTGCCGGCGGAAAGCTCCAGTTCGATCCGCGCCAGCAGGTCGTCCATGCCCGCGCCCGTGACCGCGGAAACCGCGACCGCGTCCTTGGCGGCGCCATTCGCGGCAAGCAGGCCATCGCGCCGCTCGGGCGGCAGCAGGTCGATCTTGTTCCAGACCTCGACGATGGTGACATCCCGGTCATCGCCCAGCCCGAGCAGTTCCAGCGTCGTGGTGACATCCGCGGCCTGAGCCTGCGTATCCTCATGCGCGATGTCGCGCACATGCAGCACCAGATCGGCCTCGGTGACCTCTTCGAGCGTCGCGCGGAAGGCCGCGATCAGATGCGTCGGCAGGTCGGAAATGAAGCCCACCGTATCGGACAGGATGATTTCCCGGCCGTGCGGCAGCGCAACCCGGCGCAGCGTCGGGTCGAGGGTCGCAAACAAGAGGTCCTTGGCGAAGACGTCTGAGCGGGTCAGCCGGTTGAACAGCGTCGACTTGCCGGCGTTGGTATAGCCGACGAGCGCGACTACGGGCTGCGGCACCTTCTTGCGCTTGCGGCGATGCAGGTCGCGGGTCCGGCTCACCTGGGCAAGTTCGCGCTCCAGACGGGTAATGCGCTCCTGAATCAGTCGCCGGTCCGCCTCGATCTGGGTCTCGCCCGGTCCGCCGATGAAGCCGAGGCCGCCACGCTGGCGCTCAAGGTGCGTCCAGGAGCGCACCAGGCGGCTCTTCTGCCACTTCAGGTGCGCGAGTTCGACCTGCAGCGTGCCTTCGGCCGTGCTCGCCCGCGCGCCGAAGATCTCCAGGATCAGGCCGGTGCGGTCGAGCACCTTGCACTTGAGCGCCTTTTCCAGGTTTCTCTGCTGGATGGGGGTCAGCGGATGGTCGACGATCAGCAGTTCGACCTCTTCGGCCTGCACGATCGCCGCCAGTTCCTCGACCTTGCCGCTGCCGAAAAGCATGCCCGGCTTGGGCGTCGCGATGTTCACGATGCCTGATGACACGATCTCGAGTTCGATCGCCGCGGCCAGACCGATGGCTTCCTCGAGCCGCGCCTCCGGCGAGCGGCGTTTCGTCTCGCTGCCGGCGTCGCCGCGGTGGGTCAGCACCGGGACGATCACCGCCGCACGGGCGCCGGACGCTCCGCGCGGACCGTCGAAGGCATGGTCCGAAGGGGATTCCGCCCGGTTGTCAGTCTTTGGCCGTACCTGGGTTTTCAATCAGCTCGCCGCCTTTTCGTCCGCCTCATCGCCCGGGTCGAAAAGTTGCACCGGTGCGTTGGGCATCACTGTCGAGATCGCGTGCTTGTAGACAAGCTGGGAATGTCCGTCCCGGCGCAACAAGACGCAAAAATTGTCAAACCAAGTCACAACACCCTGCAACTTGACGCCATTGATCAGAAAAATCGTCAGCGGAGTTTTCTGTTTCCGGACATGGTTAAGAAAAGTGTCTTGAAGATTCTGTGCGCGGTCAGCCATGTTTTATTATTTCCTGCATTCGCCTGGTCGTTCTATTGCGCTTCGAAGGAGATCCCGCGAGACGGTCGCCTGCCCCGACGCCTTTTTCTGTCTCGCCTGCGATCGAACCCTGGAACCATCAATAAGGATTCCTGCGCTTGGCCGAAAGTCTATCCTATCCGAAACCGATTTTCTGCCCGTTTTTGAGTGCACTGCAGCCCAAAAACAAACCAGTCGATCCCGGTCGGCCCCACCCCGGACGCAGCGCCGGAGGCCTTTTGAAAAGCGCCGGTGGTCATCTCCGGCACTCCATTCGTATCAGACCGGCTCGAGTTCGCTCACCTCGTGGAACTGCTGACGAAGCTCGCGGGACAGTTCGCCGGGATGGCCGTTGCCGATGGCGGCGTCGTCAATGCGTACCACAGGCATCACGAGCGTCGAAGCCGCGGTGATGAAGGCTTCCTTCGCCTGCTTTGCCTCGTCCACGGTAAAGGGCCTTTCGTCAAAGGACAAACCGTTTCGCGCAATCATATCAAGAACAACCTGCCGGGTGATGCCCTTCAGGATGCCGTGTTCCGCCGGTCGCGTCACGAGCGTGTTGTCCTTGGTCACGATCCATGCGTTGGTCGATCCGCCTTCGGTGACATAGCCGTTGGCATCGACGAACCACGCCTCCTTGGCGCCGGCTTCCTTTGCCTTTTGCTTGGCGAGGACGTTCGGCAACAGGCCGACGGTCTTGATATCGACACGGTCCCAGCGGTTTTCCGGCACGGTGATCACGCCAACGCCGGCTTCCGCGGCCTTGTCGCCCGTTTCCGGCGCCACATTGCGGGCCGTGACGACAAGGGCCGGCGGCGTGTCGGGCGACGGGAAATAGTGGTCGCGGCGGGCCACGCCCCGCGTCACCTGCAAATAGACGAAGCCGCTGCGCACCCGGTTGCGGCGCAGCACCTCGCGCATGACCTGCGAGAGAGCGGCGCGCGTCATCGGCATGCGGATAGACAGCTCCCGCAAGGACCGCTCGAGCCGGTCGCAATGACGTCGTTCGTCGACGATCTTGCCGTGCCAGACCTCGCAGACCTCATAGACGCCGTCCGCGAACTGATACCCGCGGTCCTCAATATGCACCGCTGCTTCGGCATGGCGAACATAGCGTCCGTTGACATAGGCAATTCGTGACATCGTTCATCCGGTCCTTTTATCCGGGTCCTCACGGCCGGCCCGCAGTGCTGCAAGCGCGCGGCCATCCTTCTATATCGATCCGTATCAGAAAAATTCCAGACTGACCCGGAACATCTGCTCCACCTGGCGCACCCTTTCGGCGATCGCGAAAAGCACCACCCGGTCGTGCGCGCGGATGATCGTGCTGCCGTCCGGCGTGATCACCGTGCCATCGCGGAAGATGGCGCCGACGCGGATACCGTCGGGGAGATCCGTGTCGCGCAGCGGCTTGCCGACGAGCGGCGAGGTTTCCAGCGCCTCGGCCTCGATCACCTCCGCCGCGCCGTTTTGCAGCGCATGCACGCCGCGAATCCGGCCGCGGCGCACATGCTGCAGGATCTTCGAAATCGTCACCTGGCGCGGATTGACGAAGGCATCGATCCCCAGCGCGTGGGCGAAGGTCGGATAACTCGGATTGTTGAGCAGCGACAGGTTGCGCTTGCAGCCGAGCTTCTTCGCCATGACGCAGGAGAGAATGTTGACCTCGTCCTCATTGGTCAGCGCGATCAGCGTGTCGGCATCCTGAATGTCGGCTTCCAGCAGCAGGTTCTGGTCGAGCGCGCTGCCGTGCAGGATGACCGTGCGTTTCAGGGTATCGGCGATGCTGAGCGCCCGCTCCCTGGAATGCTCGATGATCTTGACCTTGGCCGTCGACTGGCGCTGTTCCAGCGTGTGCGCGACGTAATTGCCGATATTGCCGCCGCCGGCGATCACCACGCGCGTCGCCTCCGGCTCCTCGTGCCCGAAGATCGCCAGAGTCCGGCGAACGCGGTCGCGACGGGCGATCACATAGACGAGATCGTCGACCAGAAGCGTATCGGAGCTTTTGGGAACGAACAGGTGATTACCCCGGAAAACGCCGGTGACGACGGAGCCGAGATCGGGAAACAGCTCGGTGAGCTGGCGCAGCGGCGTGTTCACCACCGGACAGTCCTCCCGGCAGACGACGCCGACGACAACGACCTGGTCGTCGGCGAAACGCACCGTCTCGACCGCACCCGGGAGCGCCAGACGACGCAGAACCATCTCTCCGACCTCGATTTCCGGCGAGATGATCACGTCGATCGGCATGTTGTCGCGTGAGAACAGGTCGCTCCACTGCGGCTTCAGATAGCTTTGCGCGCGCACGCGGGCGACCTTGGTCGGCACGCGGAACAGCGAATGCGCCACCTGGCAGGCCACCATGTTGACCTCGTCATAGAGGGTGACGGCAATCAGCATGTCGGCCTGTTCGGCACCCGCCTGCGCCAGCACGTCGGGATGCGCGCCATGGCCGACGAAGCCGCGCACGTCGAGCGTGTCGCGGATCGCATTGATCAGACGCGGCGACGAATCGATGACGGAAACGTCGTTCTGTTCGGCCGCGAGCTTCTCGGCGATGCCGTAGCCGACCTGGCCGGCGCCGCAAATCACCACTCTCATGGATCGGGTTCCTTCATCGCATACCGGGACGGACGGGACCGTGTGGTCGGGTCGTGCCTACGACAGTCCTAGCGACTTGAGCTTGCGATGCAAAGCGGAGCGTTCCATCCCCACGAATTCCGCCGTGCGTGACACATTGCCGCCGAAGCGCTTTATCTGCGCCTGCAGATAGTCGCGTTCGAACAACTCCCGCGCGTCGCGCAAGGGCAGCGCCATCAAATGCTCGCCGCCGCCATTGGTCGGCAGGTTGGGGGCATCCGCGCCTATCTCGCCCGGCAGAAGGTCCGCGGTGATCACCGCGTCCGGATCGGCGCGCGTCAGGATCATCAGCCGCTCGACGTTGTTGCGTAGCTGGCGCACGTTGCCCGGCCAGTCATGCGCCTGCAACACGGCCATCGCATCCTCGCCGATGCGGCGGATCGGAAGGCCGGAACTCAGCGAGATTTGTTCCATGAAGAACTGCACGAGTTCGGGGATGTCCTCGCGGCGGTCGGCAAGGGCCGGAACATGCAGCGGCACGACGCCGAGCCGGTGGAAGAGATCCTCGCGCAGCCGGCCCTCGGCGATCTCCTGCTCCAGATTGCGCGCGCTCGACGACAGGATGCGGATGTCGACGCTCACCTTGCCGGCTCCCCCGACGCGGGTGAAGGTCTGGTCGACGAGCACGCGCAGGATCTTACCCTGCGTGCCATGGGGCATGTCCGCCACCTCGTCGATGTAGAGCGTGCCGCCATGCGCCTCTTCCATGGCGCCGATCTTGCGGATCCGGCCGTCCTCGCCCTCGATGCCGAAGAGTTCCTCTTCCATCCGCTCAGGGGTGATCGTCGCGGCATTGATCACCACGAACGGGCTTTTCTCGCGCTGGGAGGCGGCGTGGATGGTGCGCGCCGTAAGCTCCTTGCCCGACCCCGACGGTCCGGTGATCAGGACGCGGCTGTTGGTCGGGGCAACGCGGTCGATGGTCGAGCGCAGCTGGCTCATCGCGCTGCTCTTGCCAAGCAGGTCGAGCGCATCGGAACTGCGCTGCTTGAGCTGGCGGATTTCCCGGCGCAGCGACGAGGCCTCGAGTGCCCGTTCCGCGATCAGCACCAGCCGGTCGGCCTTGAACGGCTTCTCGACATAATCATAGGCGCCGCGCTTGATCGCGGACACGGCCGTTTCGATGTTGCCATGGCCGGAGATGATGACAACGGGAAGGTCCGGGTCCTGTTCCTTGATGACGTCGAGCAGGTCGAGCCCGTCGAGCTTGCTTCCTTGCAGCCAGATATCGAGCACCACCAGCGACGGCCGCCGCTCCTGGATCGCGGCAAGCGCGGTGTCGCTGTCGGAGGCGGTGCGGGTATTGTAGCCCTCGTCATCGAGAATACCGGCGATCAGATCGCGAATATCGGCTTCATCGTCGACTACCAGAATATCATACGCCATCTGTCGCAACCGTTTCCGAGGTGGGAGGGAGCTGATCCGCGTCGACCGGGAGGGTCGGGACGGGTTCAACCGCGAGCGTCAGCCGCACCGTGGCGCCGCGCCCGCCGGACGACTCCGCTGTGTCTCGGGGCGCATCGAGCAGCTCGATGCCGCCACCGTGTTCTTCCAGGATCTTCTTGACGATCGCCAGGCCGAGGCCGGTGCCCTTTTCACGCGTCGTCATATAGGGCTCGAGCAGCCGCTGCCGGTTTTCGACCGGAAGGCCGATGCCGTTGTCGGTGACATCGATCACCACCTTGCCGTCACCTTGCGCAAGATGAATGTCGATCCGCCCGTCCGCGACCTGCTCCGCGGGAAGCGCGAGAACGGATTCCGTTGCGTTCTTAATCACATTCGTCAGCGCCTGGCCGACCAGTCGCTGGTCGAAGCGCATTCTCACCGCGCTCTCCGGCAGATCCGTGCGGATCGAAATATCGGGATTGGCCACCCCTTGCAGGAAGGCCGCCTCGCGCACGGTGGTGCGCAGGTCGGAGACCTCCATCGTCGGCTTGGGCATGCGCGCGAAGGAGGAGAACTCGTCGACCATGCGGCCGATGTCGCCGACCTGGCGGATGATCGTGTCGACGCACTGGTCGAAGATCCCGCGGTCCTCGACGATCACCTTGCCGTAGCGGCGGCGAATGCGTTCCGCCGACAGCTGGATCGGCGTGAGCGGGTTCTTGATCTCATGGGCGATGCGACGCGCCACATCCGCCCAGGCCGAGGTGCGCTGCGCCGTCACCAGATCGGTGATGTCGTCCAGCGTGACAACGAACCCGTGTTCGCTTCGGGTGGACTGCTCGCTGGTCACCCGCACGTTGACGGTGCGCTCCCTGCCGTGGCGATGCAGGGACACCTGCGTCTCGCTCATGCGGTCGTCCGCGCGTGCCAGCACATCCTCGATGATCCCGGCCAGCTCCGGCACCGCCTGCGCGAGTGGCTCGTCAAGCAGTGCGCTTTCGCTGACACCGACGAGCGACAGCGCCGAGCGGTTCACCAGGGTGATGCGCCCGCTGTCGTCGACACCGATGACGCCGGCGGTCACGCCCGACAGCACGGCCTCCGTGAACCGGCGGCGGCGGTCGATCTGGTCGTTTGCGGCCAGCAGCGCGTCGCGCTGCCCGCGCAACTGCGCGGTCATGTTGTTGAAGGTCGCGCCCAGATTGGCGAGATCGCCAGCCGACTTGTCGGTTTCCACCTGGACGTAGAGATTGCCCTTGGAGACCTGGTCCGCCGCGCCGATCAGCCGCCGGATCGGCGCCACCAGCATGTTGGCGAAACCGAAGCCGATCCAGATCGACGACAGGAGCAGAACAAGCGTGACCCCGGTATAGACCAGCGCAAAGGCGACCTGGACGCCGAAGCGGCTTTGCTCCATGCGCGTGTACTGGTTCGCCCCCTCCTCAGCCAGCCGCATGTAGTCGACCACGCGCTTGTCCATCGCGCGGGTGACATAGAGATACATGTCGTCATAGGCGGAAAGCTTCATCACGCCGCCGACCAGATTGGAGACGCCCGGCGCGATGATCACCGGCTCTCCGCCGCTCGCCTGCTCGAAAGCCTGGTTCGGCGGCAGAAGCACGTCCATCTCCGGATTGACGATAATCCGCGTGATCACCGTTCCGTCGGATTTCATCAGGAACGCGCCGAGCAGCGCCCGCAGCGACGTCTGGGTCTGGAAGAAGGAATCGAAGCGCGTCGGCTCGAACTCGTAAACCGCCTTGGCCCGGTCGATGTCATTGGCCATGGCGATCAGGTCGCCGCGCAGGACCCGGGCATGTTCCTGAAGATAAGCCTGCGCCACCGTCAGCGCATTGTCGATGATCAGCCGGGTACGATCCTCGAACCAGCGGTCGAGACCGCGATCCAGCGTGATCGTCGCGAGAATGGCAACAAGGATCGCCGGCACCGCGGCGACGAAGCTAAACAGCGTGACGATCCGGCCGTGCAGCCGGGCTGCCGCGCGGCCCCGCCGCCGCGCCTGCCAGAGCGAGAGCAGTTCCAGCCCGATCAGCAACAGGAGGGCTGCGACCAGAACGCCGTTGATCACCATCGCCACCTGAGCGACGGGCCCATCGGGGGGAATGGGGGTCACCCCCATCAACAGGAAGAAGGTGAAGGTGATCGAGATCAGCGACACGACCACAAGCACGAAACCGAGCCGACGCACGCGTAGCCCCGTGCGGCCATGATCTGCCTGATAGGCTGTGGCGCTCGTTTGTTCGGCGGTCAAGGTCGGGCAACCATCGTCTGGAATCGGTCCATGCGGGACCGGCGCAAAGATGCGGCACCCTTACCACACATTGTTGCCAAATTACGACAGGCAGAATGCTTTGTGAATGTCGCGCGGCAGGTTTCGACCGCCTATCTGTTCGCGCGGATCACCTGCACGTCGAGGTCGCGGATCTTCTTGCGCAGCGTGTTGCGGTTGACCCCGAGGAGTTCCGCCGCCTTGATCTGGTTGCCGCGCGTGGCGGCAAGGGCAGCGCCGATCAGCGGGTATTCCACCTCCCGCAGGATGCGGTGATAGAGACCCGGGGGCGGCAAGGCGTCGCCGAAGGCCTGGAAATAGGTGTTGAGATAACGCTCGACCGATCCTGACAGATCGACGGTGCCGTTTTCCTCCTCCTCGGGCATGGAGGCCGGCTGGCTGAGCTCCTGATCGATCAGCGAGGCCGAAATCACATCCTGCGGATAGAGTGCCGACAGCCGGCGCACGAGATTTTCCAGCTCGCGCACGTTTCCGGGCCAGCGGTAGTGGCGCATCCGGTCGATCGCCGCGTTTTCGATCTGCTTTGCCGGCAGCCCCTCGCGCTCCGCGAGCGCGAAGAAATGGCGCACAAGATCGGGAATGTCCTCGATACGTTCGCGCAGCGGCGGAAGCCGGATCGGCACGACATTGAGCCGGTAATAGAGGTCTTCGCGAAACAGCCCCTGATTGATCAGCTGGCGCAGGTCCTTGTTGGTCGCGGCGACAATGCGCACATCGGTGCGGATCGGCACCCGTCCGCCGACGGTGGTATACTCGCCCTGCTGGAGCACGCGCAGCAGACGGGTCTGCGCCTCCATCGGCATGTCGCCGATCTCGTCGAGAAACAGCGTGCCGCCGTCGGCCTGCTCGAAGCGGCCGGCCGAGCGCTGCTGCGCGCCGGTGAAGGCGCCCTTCTCGTGCCCGAAGAGCTCCGCCTCGATCAGGTCGCGCGGAATGGCCGCCATGTTGATCGCGACGAAGGGGCCGTTGCGGCGCTTGCCGTAGTCGTGCAGCGCGCGCGCCACCAGTTCCTTGCCGGTTCCCGACTCGCCATTGATCATCACCGACAGGTCGGTCTGCATCAGCCGCGCCAGCACGCGGTAGATCTCCTGCATCGCCGGCGAACGGCCGATCAGCGGAATGCTCTCGCCGCCGTCCTCCGGCGCATCGACCTGGGCGCGCTTGGGTTCCGACAGCGCGCGGCTGACGATATTGGTCAGTTCCTTCAGGTCGAAGGGTTTGGGCAGATATTCGTAGGCGCCCTTCTCCGACGCGCGGATCGCGGTCATGAACGTGTTCTGCGCGCTCATCACGATCACCGGCAGGTCCGGACGCATCTTCTTGATGCGCGGCAGCACGTCGAAGGCGTTTTCGTCCGGCATCATCACGTCTGTGACCACAAGATCGCCGTCGCCGGAACTGATCCAGCGCCACAGCGTCGTTGCATTTGAGGTCAGGCGAACGGTGTATCCCGCCCGCGACAGCGCCTGATTGAGCACCGTGCGGATCGCGGCATCGTCGTCGGCGACTAGAATGGTACCGGTCGGCATGTGTTGAGGTTCCCCGGTGTCGGATCTCTTGGGTGTCAGGTCTCGTCTTGTGTCGCATAGGCCGGCATCAGGATGCGGAACACGGTCCGCCCCGGCTGGCTGTCGCATTCGATCACGCCGCCATGGTCGCCGATGATCTTGGCAACGAGCGCAAGACCAAGACCGGAACCGTTCGCCTTGGTGGTCACGAAGGGGTCGAACAGATGCGGCAACAGGTCCTCCGGCACGCCCGGTCCACTGTCGCGCACGCAGAATTCGAGCGGCAGGCTGACCCGTTCGCGCGATCCAGGCACCGACAGGCGAATGCCCGGGCGATAAGCCGTCGTCAGCGTGATCTCGCCGCCTTGCCCGCCGGAGACCGCCTCGGAAGCGTTCTTCAGGAGGTTGAGGAAAACCTGCACCAGCTGGTCGCGGTTGGCATAGACCAGCGGCAGCGAGGGATCGTAGTCGACATTGATCGGTACGTTGCGGGCAAAGCCGGAGGAGGCCAGCCGCTGCACATGGTCGAGCACGACGTGGATGTTCACCGGCTCGCGCTCGATCGGGCGCTCGTCGGAAAACACTTCCATCCGGTCGACCAGCTTCACGATGCGGTCGGCCTCGTCCATGATCAGCCGGGTCAACGCCCTGTCCTCGTCGGAGGCTGCGCCTTCCAGCAGTTGCGCGGCACCGCGAATGCCCGACAGCGGGTTCTTGATCTCATGCGCCAGCATGGTGGCAAGACCGGACACCGTGCGTGCCGCACCGCGCGAGGTCAGCTGGCGGTCGATCTTTTCCGCCATCCCGCGTTCCTGCAGCATCAGGACGACGGAGCCGGGCGAATCCGCCACGGGCGCCGCGATGATGTCGACGATCTTTTCCGAGCCGATCCGCGGCGAGCCGATGTCGACCTTGTATTCGTTGACCGGCGCGCCACGGTCGCGCACCTGCGAGATCAGCAGCAGCAAGGGACTGCCGAAGGGCACGAAATGCGACATCGGATGGCGGCGCAGCACCGGCGCGCTGGCGCGGAAGAAGCTCTCCGCCGCCATGTTCGCCTCGACCACCCGCCCCTGCGGATCGATCAGCAGCAGCGGATGCGGCAGCGCATCGAGAATGGGGGACGAGGAGGTCTGGGCGACCTGCTCGGAGTGCATCGACGCATCGCTCATGCCGCGGCCTCCTGCCCGCCCTGAAGGATCCCGTCGCGCAGGGTCGACAGCACGAAAGCCGCGTCATGCGACGTCAGCACCGCCTTGCGAAGCGAAGCCGGCATCGCCGGCGTCACGCCGTCGAGGTACCAGGCGACATGCTTGCGCGCCAGTTTCAGACCCTTGTCGCGGCCGTAGTGCTCGAGCATCGCCTCGATGTGCTCGCACACGAGAGCGGCAAGCGCGGCTCCCTCCGGCGTCTCGACCGCAGGCCCGCCGGAAAGCTCCGCACCGATCTGCCCCGCAAGCCAGGGACGACCGTAGGAGGCGCGGCCGATCATCACCGCATCCGCGCCGGAGCGGCGCATCATCTCGCGGGCATCCTCGGCCGTGCCGCAGTCGCCATTGGCAACCAGCGGCACGGAAATGCGCTCGCGCACGGCACGGATCGCATCCCAGTCGGCGGTGCCCTTGTAGAACTGGCAGCGGGTGCGCCCGTGCACCGTGATCATGCTCACCCCCGCCGCTTCGGCGCGCGCGGCAAGCTCCGGCGCATTGAGACTGTCATGGTCCCAGCCAAGGCGCATCTTCAACGTCACGGGAACCTTCACCGCCGCCACCGTCGCCTCGATCAGGCGCAGCGCATGGTCGAGATCGCGCATCAGCGCCGAGCCGGAATAGCCCGACGTCACCTTCTTGGCCGGACAGCCCATGTTGATGTCGATGATATCGGCGCCAGCGTCCTCGGCAAGCCGCGCGCCCGTTTCCATCCAATGGGCTTCCCGTCCCGCAAGCTGCACCACATGATGCGCGCCCGGCACGCCTTCGCTGCGCATCCGGGTTTCCGGATCGCCGCTGGCGAGCTGCTCGCAGGCGACCATCTCCGAGACGACGAGACCGGCGCCGAAGCGATGGGCAAGCCTGCGGAACGGCATGTCGGTCACCCCGGACATGGGCGCGAGGAAAGCGCGGTTCGCAACGGCGATGCCGCCGATCCTGATCTCCCCTGCCTCGGATGCCACGTCGTTTATGCTCATATGATGTGCACTTTCCATTTTGCCTATAGAATAGACATCCGCCCTGCTCTCGCAAGCGACAATTTCAGCCCCCGCACATAAGCCTTGAGATAACCGGTGGAAAGTTTCAAAACGCAGACAGGATCTCCAACCTGGGAAAATGCCTGAATGCCCGCAATTGATGCGCCCTCCGCAGCGAGCCGGCCCACCCTCGAAACGGCGGCCCTGGTGGTCGCCGCAGGGCGCGGATCGCGGGCCGGATCCGGCGACGCGCCCAAGCAATACCGCCTGGTCGGCGGCATGCCCGTACTCCGGCGCACGCTGCTCGCCCTATCGTCCGCTCCGTCGATCGACGCCATCCAGGTGGTCATTCACCGCGACGACATGCCGCTCTATGAGGCCTGCGTCGCGGGTCTCTCGCTGCGATGCTCCCTGCATCCTCCGGTCGTCGGCGGCGACACCCGGCAGCAGTCCGTTCTTGCCGGGCTGCGCGCGCTTGGCCCGCACGCGCCGCGCCGTGTGCTGATCCATGACGCCGCGCGACCGTTCGTAACCAGGGCCGTCATCGAAGCCACGGTCGAAGCACTTGCCGCCGGCGAAGCGGGCGTGATCGCCGCCCTGCCCGTGGTCGACACGCTAAAACGCGCGCAGGGCGATGGCGCCGGCGATATGCACATTGCGGAAACCGTCGACCGAACGCCGCTCCGCGCCGCGCAGACCCCGCAGGGCTTTCGCTTCGCCACCATTCTCGACGCGCATGAACGCGCCGCGCGCGAGGGGGCGAGCGAGTTGACCGACGATGCGGCGGTCGCCCAATGGGCCGGCGAGACGGTGGGTTTCGTCGCCGGCGACCCGGCCAATGTGAAGATCACGACGGCGGAGGACCTGATGCAGGCGGACCGGAAGCTGACCCTCGAAGACTGGGCCGCGCGCGGCGACATACGCACGGCAAGCGCCTATGACGTCCATGCCTTCGAGCCGGGCGACCATGTGATGCTCGGCGGCATCGAGATTGCCCATGGCAAGGCGCTGAAGGGCCACTCGGACGCGGATGTCGTGCTGCACGCGCTGACCGACGCGCTTCTCGCGACACTGTGCGACGGCGACATCGGCCACCATTTCCCGCCCTCCGATCCGGCCTGGCACAAGGCATCCTCCGACCGCTTTCTCGCCTTCGCGGCCGAGCGTGTGCGGGCGCGCGACGGCGCCATCGCCCATCTCGATACGACAATCGTCTGCGAGGAACCCAAGATCGGCCCGCATCGCGAGGCCATGCGGGCACGGATCGCGGAAATCTGCGCGGTCCCGCTGTCGCGCGTGTCGGTCAAGGCGACCACATCGGAACGGCTGGGCTTCACGGGGCGCGGCGAAGGCATTGCCGCCCTTGCCTCGGCCACGGTGCGCCTGCCATTTTCTCCCGACGATACAGCCTGAGCGAGACCATGACCGACCTGTCGCCCCTGATGCCCGCAGCCGAGGCTCTCATCTCCGATTTCACCCGGACCGGCCGCATGATCGCGACCGCCGAAAGCTGCACAGGCGGGCTGATCGCGGCGGTGCTCACCGAGGTGCCCGGCTCCTCCGCCGTCGTCGAGCGCGGCTTCGTGACCTATTCCAACGAGGCCAAGGCGGAGGCGATTGCCGTGCCGGCGGAACTGATCGCGGACAAGGGCGCGGTCAGCCGCGAGGTCGCGATGGCAATGGCGGAGGGCGCGCTTGCCGCCTCGCGCGCGGATGTCGCCGTGGCGGTCACAGGCGTCGCCGGTCCAGGTGGCGGATCGCCCGAAAAGCCCGTCGGTCTGGTGCATTTCGGCTTCGCGGCAAAGGGAAGGCCAACGACGCATGAGGAGCACCGCTTCGGTGATCTGACCCGGGCAGAAATCCGGCTTGCAACGGTTGCGGTTGCGCTGGCGGGTCTTTCAAAGTTGAACGAATAGCAAAACCGGCCCTTCACCAGCAACACAGTCTCCCCTGACCGGCTAAGGAATTCGCAATATAGACAGGCGCATCGTGCGGCGTTGCAGAAGGAAAAGACCATGCGTGCGTTGCAAATCGCCACCGTGATGTTCTCGATTGTCCCGGCAACGGCGATCGCGGGGGAGTTTCACATGATTTCCCGCCAGTCCGACGGGACCTTCGTGTCCAGCCACCGCGTTTTCGACCGCGATAGCGCGTCGCTCCATGAAATCACCCTGTGCGGCCGCGCCTATTTCGCGCGCGCAGCCACCGTTGCCTGGATGAACTACGAGGCGGAAGAAGGGCGCGACGTCGGCCTGGAATTCAACAGGGGTAGTGGCTGGTTCCGGGTGTGTGAAAACCCGGATCGGCAAGTCAAGCTCGCGGATATCGGCGTTAGCGAAGACAATGTGACGGTGATGCGCGCCAGCGACGAGGCGACAAGGCGACGTCAGCGTTTCGTCAACATCAAGGAAGCGTTTTCGGGCTTCAGCAACTCCGGCCGCGCCGCTCCGTCCTTTCACTCCCGCTAGGACCTGAGCACGGCAAGAGCGGTTCCGACACACGCAGAAAAACTGTGGTCGGCAAGGATCTGGCGCAACGCGTTTCAGCCGCCGCCATAAACGATGTCGGCCCGCGCCTCGAAGGCGTCGGAAAACTTCCGAAACGCCCGGTCGAACATTGCCGACATCAAGGCGCTGAGCGCACGATTCTTGAATTCGTAGGAAATGTAGAACCCGATCTCGCTGGTGCCTTCGCCGAGCGGACGGAAGGTCCAGTGGTTTTCCAGATGGCGGAAAGGTCCGTCGAGATATTCCACAAGGATGCGGTCGGCATCTGGTTCCAGCGTGACGCGGCTGGTGAAGGTCTCGCGAAACAGCTTGTAGGCAACCGTCATGTCGGCGACCAGGATTTCCCGACCGTCGTCCAGCGCCTTGCGACCGCGCACATGCAGGTGTTCGCACAAGGGAACGAATTCGGGGTATTTCTCCACATCCGCCACCAGCGAGAACATGTCCGCGGCGGAATGATCAACCTTGTGAACGGTCTGGAAAGACGGCATCGGCACTCACGACGTCACGATGGGTCGAAGGACGGCCGGACCCCGCTTGCGCGGAGCGTCCGGCGTCTCGTTTGGTTGCACGGCGTTGACGGCCATCGTCAGCGCGAAACGAAAGGCAAGCCGCGTTCAGGCCGTGCCCTGGCCGCCAAGCTTCGCGTCGCGAGCCCGGCGCAGATCGGCGAAATCCTCGCCCGCATGGTGCGACGAGCGCGTCAGCGGGCTGGCGGAGACCTTCAGGAAGCCCTTGGCATAGGCGATTTTCTCATAGGCCTTGAACTCGTCCGGCGTGACGAAGCGCGCCACCGCATGGTGCTTGGAACTCGGCTGCAGATACTGGCCGATGGTCAGGAAGTCGACATCGGCGGAGCGCAGGTCGTCCATCAACTGGAGCACCTCGTTTCGCTCCTCGCCGAGCCCGACCATGATGCCGGACTTGGTGAACATCGCCGGATCCAGCTCCTTGACCTGCTGCAACAGCCGGATCGAATGGAAATACCGCGCGCCGGGGCGCACCGTCAGATACTTGGAAGGAACGGTTTCCAGATTGTGGTTGAACACGTCGGGCCGCGCCTTGACCACCGTTTCCAGCGCACCGGGCTTGCGCAGGAAATCCGGCGTCAGCACCTCGATGGTCGTGCCGGGCGCGCGCTCGCGGATCGCCTGGATCACATCGGCGAAATGCTGCGCGCCGCCATCGTCAAGATCGTCGCGATCGACGGAGGTGATGACGACATGCTGCAGTTCCATCGTCGCAACGGCTTCCGCGACACCGGTCGGCTCATTGGGATCCACCGGGCCGGGCATGCCCGTGCGCACATTGCAGAAGGCGCAGGCGCGCGTGCAGGTGTCGCCCAGGATCATGAAGCTCGCGTGCTTCTTCGACCAGCACTCGCCGATGTTCGGACAGCCCGCTTCCTCGCATACGGTCACGAGATTGTTGCTGCGCACAACCTTTTGCGTCTCGCGGTAGACAGGAGACGTCGGCGCACGAACGCGGATCCATGCCGGCTTGCGCTGGATCGGATTGTCCGGCCGATGCGCCTTCTCCGGGTGACGGGGGCGCGGGGCATCGCCCTTCTCGGGCGTCACTGTGTCGAGGATCGTTACCATGGCCCTTACCTGTCGTTATTGGAGAGAAAGGTCAAGAGTTACTCCGCATATCAGCCCTGCGGCGAACGCGACATCATGTGACGTGCAAGACGTTGCCGCGCCTCGGCCGAAAACGGCTGGGATTTTCGGATCGTCTGGTTGAGCTGGACGATCACCGTCCGCGCCCGGGCGACCGGCGTGCCGTCTTCCTTGCAAACAAGCTGCTCCAGCGTCATCGAGCTTCGGCCGATCTCGATGATCCCGGTGCCGACATCGACATGTCCGGGCCAGAACAGCTCGGCCATCAGGTCGAGCTCCAGCCGCACCAGCGCAAAGGCGCAGCCCTCGTCGGCAACCGGCGTCTCGCTGTCATAGAACAGCGCCACGCGGCCAGCCTCCAGCATTTCGGAAAACACCGCGTTGTTGACGTGACCCTGTCGGTCCGTGTCGCAATAGCGCAGCTTCTCGCGCACCCTGGCCGGGTAGCTTTCGAGCGAAAGCGGGTCGTTCATCGCGTCATCCTCGCGCGACTGAGCGGGGCCGGACGTCATCCCCTGATCTTGCGCCAGAGAAACAGCAGCAGGATCGCGCCAACGGTCGACAACACCAGTTGATCGACAAAGCCGCCGCTGATGTTGAGCCTGAGGATCTCCGCGAGCTTGCCACCGACAAGCGCGCCGATCAGGCCGACCACCAGGCTTCCCAGAAACCCGCCGCGACCGCCGAGCACCCGGTAGGCCACCGCACCGGCGATCAGGCCAATGATGATCCACATGATCAGACCCATTGCACACTCCTTTCAGCGAGCCGGCGGCTTGCGACGGGCGCAGACACGCGCGCCCCGCACCCCGTGAAACGGAGACTGCCAGCCCGACAGGTCCGGCCGGCAGCCTCTTTCGTTGCAAGTATCAGGTGATCCGCCGGGCGACGAAGACGACGACAATCGCGCCGACGGTCGCAACCACGATCTGGTTGACGATGGCATTGCCGAGGTTGATGTCTATGCCGAGCAGGTTGAACAGGAAGCCGCCGACGAACGCGCCGATCAGGCCGGAGATCAGATACCGGATCAACCCGCCCCCGCCGAGCACGAGGCTTGCCAGCCAGCCGGCGATCAGGCCGATGACGCACCAGATCAGTATGTTTTCGATTTCCATAGCAAGTCCCCCGTTGCGTGTGCGCCCGCGGGCGCTTGCCAAAGGTAGAGGTTCTTCCGGACAACACAAGCAACGGCACGGCCACTGCACGGCGCTTTGCCCGGCCTCACCAGCCTCAGGCGTTCAGCACGCGTCCGTAGGCGTCGAGCACGCTTTCCTTCATCATCTCCGACAGCGTCGGATGCGGGAAGATCGTGTGCATCAGCTCTTCCTCGGTCGTCTCCAAATTCATCGCGACGACAAAGCCCTGGATCAGTTCGGTGACCTCGGTCCCGACCATATGCGCGCCGAGCAGCTCGCCCGTCTTCTTGTCGAAGATGGTCTTGATCATGCCGTTGTCCTCGCCAAGGGCGATGGCCTTGCCGTTGGCATTGAACGAATAACGCCCGACGCGGACCTCCCGGCCCTGTTCCTTGGCCTTGGCTTCCGTGAGACCGACGGAGGCGACCTGCGGATTGCAATAGGTGCAGCCCGGGATCTTGCCCTTGTCCATCGCGTGAACATTCGGCAGGCCGGCGATCTTCTCGATGCAGACGACGCCCTCATGCTCCGCCTTGTGCGCGAGCATCGGCGGGCCGGCGACATCGCCAATGGCATAGACGCCCGGAACGTTGGTCTTGCCGTAGCCGTCGATCACGACGCAGCCGCGGTCGGTTTTCACGCCGAGCTCTTCCAGGCCAAGGCCCTCGATGTTGCCCTGAACGCCGACGGCGGAAATCAGCCGGTCGGCGCTGATCGTCTGCGTCTTTCCGTCCTTGGTCTCGACATGGGCGGTGATCGAATTCGCCGCCTTGTCGACCTTGGCGACCTTCGCCTCGGTCAGGATCTTGATGCCGCGCTTTTCCAGCGCCTTGCGGGCAATCGCGGAAATCTCCGGGTCTTCCACCGGCATGACCTGCGACATCACCTCGACGACCGTCACTTCCGTGCCCATGGAGCGGTAGAAGGAGGCGAACTCGATGCCGATGGCGCCCGACCCCATGACGACGATGGACTTCGGCAACGTGTCCGGCTTCATCGCCTCGAAATAGGTCCAGATCAGCTTGCCGTCCGGCTCGATGCCGGGCAACGCGCGCGGACGCGCGCCTGTGGCGACGATGATGTGCTTGGCCGTGTAGGTGCCTTCGCCCTTGGTGCCCTTGGGCGCCGGATGCTGCGGCTCGACGGCGGGCTTGGACGGCTTGCCGACGACGATCTCGCCGGGCTTCGTCAGCTTCGCCTCGCCCCAGATCACGTCGATCTTGTTCTTCTTCATCAGGAAGCCGATGCCGCCGTTGAGGCGGGCGGAGACGCCGCGCGAGCGCTTGACCACGTCCTTGACGTCGGCGGTCATCTTGCCCTCAAGCGTCAGGCCATAGTCCTTGGCATGATTGGCGTGATCGAGGATCTCGGCCGAGCGCAGCAGCGCCTTGGTCGGGATGCAGCCCCAGTTGAGGCAGATGCCGCCCAGGTGCTCGCGCTCCACGATGGCGGTTTTCATGCCCAGTTGCGCGGCCCGGATTGCGGTGACATAGCCGCCCGGCCCCGAGCCGATGATGATCACGTCATATGACGTCGCGCTCATGAAGTCCCCTCCAGATGGGTCGTTGGAGCCGCTGCGGCGGTGCCGCGCGCGTCCAGATAACGGCAATCCTTGAAAGACAGGCGGCGCGCGGGATCCCCGCGCGCCGCCCGGTGCTTACACCAGCATCGACATCGGGTTTTCGATGTAGCCCTTGAAGGCGGCGAGAAGCTCCGCCCCGAGGGCGCCGTCGACGGCCCGGTGATCGGTGGAAAGCGTGACGGTCATCATCGTGGCGATGGCCAGCGCATCGTCCTTGACGACGGGCCGCTTCTGGCCCGCTCCGACGGCCAGGATCGTCGCATGCGGCGGATTGACCACCGCCGCGAAGTCGCGCACGCCCATCATGCCCATGTTGGAGACCGCCGTCGTGCCACCCTGATATTCCTCGGGCTTCAGCTTCTTGGCCTTGGCGCGGGCACCCATGTCCTTCATCTCGTTGGAGATGACCGACAGCGGCTTCATTTCGGCCTGACGCACGATCGGAGTGATCAGCCCGCCGGGGATCGACACGGCCACACCGACGTCGGCGTGCTTGTGCTTGACCATCGCCTCGTCGGTCCAGGACACATTCGCGTCCGGAACGTCACGCAGCGCCAGCGCCAGCGCCTTGATGGTCATGTCGTTGACCGAGAGCTTGTAGGCGGGCTTGCCGTCCTTGTCGGTCGGCGCGGCCGCGTTGAGCTGGCCGCGCAGCGCCAGAAGGGCGTCCAGTTCGCAATCCACCGTCACATAGAAATGCGGGATGGTCTGCTTGGATTCCTGCAGGCGGCGGGCAATGGTCTTGCGCATGCCGTCGTGCGCAACGAGTTCGTAGGAGCCGTCCTCGAAGTTCTTGAGGATCTGCTCGCTCGACGGGCCCTTTGCCGGTGCCGGTGCGGCCGCGGCGGCCTTGGGCGCCTCGGCAGCAGCGGGCGCGGCGGCCTTGCCGGTGCCTTCGGAAATCGCCTTGTCGACATCGCGCTTCACGATGCGACCGTGCGGACCACTGCCCGACAGCGCCTTGAGGTCGAGATCGTTCTGCGCGGCAAGCCGGCGGGCCAGCGGCGAGGCGAAGATCCGCCCGCCAGCGGCGGCGGCCGGCGGCGGCGGAGCCTTGGCAAGCTCGGGTGCGGGCGCGGCCGGGGCGGCGTCCGCCTTCGGCTCCGGCGCGGCGGCAGGCGCATCGGCCTTCGGACCACCGCCATCGCCGCCGGATCCACTGCCGGCGCCCTCGAGCGCGGACGCGTCCTCGCCCTCTTCGAGCAGCAGCGCGATCACCTCGTTGACCTTCACCCCTTCCGAACCTTCGGACACGAGGATCTTGCCGACGGTTCCCTCGTCGACGGCTTCGACTTCCATCGTCGCCTTGTCGGTCTCGATCTCGGCGATCACGTCACCGGCGGTGACGCTGTCGCCTTCCTTGACCAGCCATTTGGCCAGATTGCCCTCTTCCATGGTCGGAGACAGGGCAGGCATCAAAATCTTGATCGGCATCGTCTGTCCCTCGCCTCAGTCCGTGTAGGTGACGGCTTTCACCGCATCGATGACTTCCGCAACCGTCGGCAGCGCCAGCTTTTCCAGGTTGGCGGCATAGGGCATCGGAACATCCTTGCCGGTGACCCGCAGGATCGGCGCGTCGAGCCAGTCGAAGGCCTGCTCCTGGACCTGGTAGCCGATTTCCGACGACACAGAGCACATCGGATAGGCTTCCTCCACCGTGACGAGACGCCCGGTCTTCTTCACCGAGGCGATCACCGTGTCGATGTCGAGCGGCCGGATGCTGCGCATGTTGATCACCTCGGCAGAGATGCCCTGCGAGGCGAGTTCGTCGGCCGCCTTGGTGGCATAGGTCATGCCGATGCCCCAGGAGACGATGGTGACGTCGCTGCCCTTGCGCTCGATCTTCGCCTTGCCGATCGGCAGGACGAAATCGTCCATGTCCGGGATCTCGAAGGACTGGCCGTAGAGGATCTCGTTTTCCAGGAAGACGACCGGGTTCGGGTCGCGGATCGCCGCCTTGAGCAGGCCCTTGGCATCGGCCGCCGAATAGGGCTGCACGACCTTGAGGCCCGGAACATGCGCATACCAGGAGGCATAGTCCTGGCTGTGCTGCGCACCGACGCGCGCGGCCGCGCCATTGGCGCCGCGGAACACGATCGGCGCGCCCATCTGACCGCCGGACATGTAGAGCGTCTTGGCGGCGGAGTTGATGATCTGGTCGATCGCCTGCATGGCGAAGTTGAAGGTCATGAACTCCACGATCGGGCGCAGGCCCGCCATCGCGGCGCCAACGCCGAGGCCGGTGAAGCCATGCTCGGTGATCGGCGTGTCGATCACCCGCTTGGGACCGAATTCGTCGAGCAGACCTTGCGAGATCTTGTAGGCGCCCTGGTATTCGGCGACTTCCTCGCCCATGAGGAAGACATCCTTGTCGCGGCGCATTTCCTCGGCCATCGCGTCGCGCAGCGCTTCGCGCACGGTCGAGGTCTTCATCGGCGTGCCTTCGGGAATGTCGGGGTCCTGCGCATCCTCGGGCGCGGGCGCGACCGGCTGGGCATAGACCGGCGTCTGCGGAGCCGCGGCCGCCGTTTCGGTTCCGCCCGTGTCGGCGGAGGCCGGTTCGTCCTTCTTGGCGGGCGCGGAAGCCGCGTCCAGCGCGGAGGCATCCTCGCCCTCACCCAAAAGCATGGCGATCGGCGTGTTGACCTTCACGTTCTCGGTGCCCTCTTCGACAAGGATCTTGCCGATGGTGCCCTCGTCCACGGCCTCGACTTCCATCGTCGCCTTGTCGGTCTCGATCTCGGCGATCACGTCACCCGCAGTGACGCTGTCGCCTTCTTTCTTCACCCATTTCGCCAGGGTGCCCTCTTCCATCGTCGGCGAGAGGGCCGGCATCAAGATTTCAATCGGCATCGTGCGTCCCCACCCTCAAAGAAGAATATCGGTATAAAGCTCGGACGCGTCCGGCTCCGGATCGCTCTGGGCGAATTCCGCAGACTCCGCGACAACCTCGCGCACCTTCTTGTCGATGGCCTTGAGGTCGTCCTCGCTCGCCCAGTCGTTGTCGAGCAGCCGTTTGCGGACCTGCTCGATCGGGTCGTGCTCGGTCCGCATCTTCTGGACCTCGTCCTTGGAGCGGTATTTCGCCGGATCGGACATGGAGTGTCCGCGGTAGCGATAGGTGATCATCTCCAGGATGTACGGCCCCTTGCCCGAACGGCAGTGTTCGAGCGCCTTTTCGCTCGCCGCCATCACGGCGCGCACATCCATGCCGTCGACCTGCTCGCCGGGGATCCCGAAGGATGCGCCGCGCTGCGACAGGTCGGTCGTGGCGGACGCACGTTCGACGCTGGTGCCCATGCCGTATTTGTTGTTCTCGATCACATAGATGACCGGCAGCTTCCACAGCTGGGCCATGTTGAAGCTCTCGTAGACCTGGCCCTGGTTGGAGGCGCCGTCGCCGAAGAAGGTCATCGCCACCGCGCCGTTCTCCCGGTAGCGGTTGGCAAAGCCAAGGCCGGTGCCGAGCGAGACCTGCGCGCCGACGATACCGTGGCCGCCGTAGAACTGCTTTTCCTTGGAGAACATGTGCATGGAGCCGCCCTTCCCCTTGGAATAGCCGCCCCGGCGTCCGGTCAGTTCCGCCATCACGCCCTTGGGATCCATGTCCATGGCCAGCATGTGGCCGTGGTCGCGGTAACCGGTGATCATCTGGTCGCCGTCCTTCGACGCCATGCGCATGCCGACGACGACCGCTTCCTGACCGATGTAGAGATGGCAGAAGCCGCCGATCAGGCCCATGCCGTAAAGCTGGCCGGCCTTTTCCTCGAAGCGGCGGATCAGCAGCATGTGCCGATAGGCCTCGAGCTCCTGCTCCTTGGTGAAGTCGACGATCGCGGGCGACGCCTTGGCCGCCCCTCCCTTGGACCGGCTCGTGCTTTTCGCCCGTGTGCCGGTGGTCTTGCGTGACGTTGCAGCCATGTCCCTCATCTCGCTTGAAAAGCCCCACACGGGAGCCGCGTTTCCCCTTCAGCAACTTAGCGGAAGGTACTCCATTGCAAAAGTCAATGAAAGCGCGCACAGCGGAGATAAAAGGCAGACGAAGTGCCTGCATTTACAGAACGAAATGCGTTTAAACTGATTTTTGGTTCAAATCAGTTATTTAATCGGAATTCGATTAAATTACAGGCGAGGCGACGGACGCAGGATCGCCAGTTCGTTCGGATGGACCAGGTTGAGGCTCGCGCGCGCGCGCTCGTCGATCATGTCGGGATCGAGGCTCTCGGGGCGCAGCAGAACCACCTTGCGCAGCAAGGCCTCGCGTTCTGCCTTGAGCGCGGAAAACTCCTGCTGCAGCTTGTCGTAGCGCAGATCGAGCCGCGCCTTGCCAACGAGCCCCAACTCGCCATTGAGCGCATGAAACGCGAAATAGGCGACGAGCAGCGCGGCGATCGTCGGCGAGACGAGCCGCTGCCAGAGAGCCTTGCGACGATGACGGGTTGTTTTGACAAACACGGGGCGACGAGACCTGACTGAATACGAACCGCTCGATACGATTCATCATCGCCCAACAGCCTTAATGAGGCGTTTCCAAACGCATTCGAAATGCTGGCGCGCGAGGCGGAAGCGGTCTCGCCTCGCATGCCGTTTCGTCCGGTGCCGACGCGGGTGCTGCGGCCTCACGCCGCCTTGCTGTCCGCCTCCGCCAGCCGCACCAGCTTCAAGAGCACGGCGGCCGAGCCCTTGAGACGCTGGTCCGCCGTCGCCCAGTCGCGCGACAGCACAACCTTCTGGTCGGGGCGGATCTTGGCGAGCACGCCCTGCTCGCCGATGTAGGACACCAAGCCGGCCGGGTTGGGGAACTCATTGCCGCGGAAGGCGATGACGACACCCTTCGGGCCGGCGTCGATCTTCTCCACATTGGCGCGGCGGCACAGGCCCTTGATGTAGACGATCTTCAAGAGATGCTCGACCTCCTCCGGCAGCGGGCCGAAACGGTCGATCAGTTCCGCGCCGAAGGCATCGATCTCTTCCGGCGCGGCGAGATCGGCAAGACGTCGGTAAAGCGACAGGCGCAGCGGCAGGTCGGCGACATAGCTTTCCGGGATGAGCACCGGCGTACCGACCTGGATCTGCGGCGACCAGGCTTCCTCGAGCCCCGCATCGCCGCCATCCTTGAGCTGGGCAACCGCCTCTTCCAGCATCTGCTGGTATAGCTCGAAGCCGACCTCCTTGATGTGGCCGGACTGTTCCTCGCCGAGCAGGTTTCCCGCACCGCGAATGTCGAGGTCGTGGCTGGCGAGCTGAAAGCCCGCCCCAAGGCTGTCGAGCGACTGCAGCACCTTGAGCCGGCGTTCCGCGGTGGCGGTCAGCGTCTTGTTGGCCGGCACCGTGAACAGGGCATAGGCGCGCGTCTTGGAGCGGCCGACGCGGCCGCGGAGCTGATAGAGCTGCGACAGGCCGAACATGTCCGCCCGATGCACGATCAGCGTGTTGGCGGTCGGCACGTCGAGCCCGGATTCCACGATGGTCGTCGACAGCAGCACGTCGTATTTGCCCTCGTAGAAGGCATTCATGACGTCTTCAAGCTCGCCGGCCGGCATCTGGCCGTGGGCGACCGCAACCTTCACCTCCGGCACGGTCTCGTCGAGGAAGGCCTTGGTGTCGGCCAGATCCGACACTCGCGGGCAGACATAGAAGCTCTGGCCGCCGCGATAGCGCTCGCGCAACAGCGCCTCGCGCACAACGACGGGATCGAAGGGCGAGATGAAGGTGCGCACCGCCAGCCGGTCCACCGGCGGGGTCGCGATCAGCGACAGTTCCCGGACGCCCGTCAGTGCCAGTTGCAGCGTGCGCGGGATCGGCGTCGCAGAAAGCGTCAGCACATGGACCTCGGACTTGAGCTCCTTGAGCCGTTCCTTGTGCTTGACGCCGAAATGCTGCTCCTCGTCAATGATCAGCAGACCGAGGTCGCGGAAGGTCACGCCCTTGCCGAGCAGCGCATGGGTGCCGATGACGATATCGATGGATCCGTCCGCCAGGCCCTTCTTGGTCGCCGACAGCTCCTTGGCCGGCACCAGCCGCGACGCATGCGCGACCTGGATCGGCAGCCCCTGGAAGCGCTCGGAAAACGTCTTGTAGTGCTGGCGGGCAAGCAGGGTCGTCGGCACGACAAGAGCCACCTGCCGGCCCGTCATCGCCGCGATAAAGGCGGCGCGCAGCGCGACCTCGGTCTTGCCGAAGCCGACATCGCCGCAGACCAGCCGGTCCATCGGCCGCCCGGACACCAGATCCTCGAACACCGCGTCGATGGCGTTCATCTGATCGTCGGTCTCCTCATAAGGGAAGCGGGCGGCGAATTCGTCATAGGCGCCTTCCGGCGGCGAAATCGCTGGGGCGGTCTTGAGCGCGCGCGCAGCCGCCGTCTTGATCAGCCCGTCGGCGATCTCGAGGATGCGCTTCTTCATGCGCGCCTTGCGCGCCTGCCAGGCCCCGCCGCCCAGCTTGTCGAGCTGCGCCTCGGTGTCTTCCGAGCCGTAACGGGTCAGAAGCTCGATGTTCTCCACCGGCAGGAACAGCTTGTCGCCGCCGGCGTATTGCAGCTCGAGGCAATCATGCGGCGCGCCCACCGCCTCGATGGTTTTCAGTCCGATGAAACGGCCGATGCCGTGCTCCGCATGGACGACGAGATCGTTCTGCGACAGGCTCGAGGCTTCCGTCAGCACATTGGCGCCGGACGATTTGCGCCGGCGCTGGCGCACCAGCCGGTCGCCGAGAATGTCCTGCTCGCAGATCAGTGTCAGGTTTCCGACCTCGAACCCCTGCTCGACGCCGAGAAGCGCCAGCGCCGTCATGCCCTTCGGCAGGGCCTGCGCATCGGCATCGCTTGCCACCGGAACCGTGCGGTCGAGGCCGTGATCGGCCAGCACATGCGACAGGCGTTCCCGCGAGCCTTCGCTCCAGCAGGCGATGACGATCCGGTTTCCCGCCTTGCGCCGGGCCGTTACATGCGCGGTCAGCGTGTCGAACACATTGACGTCGCCGGCGGCGCGCTCGGCGGCGAAACTGCGCCCCTGACGGCCGTCGAGCGGCACCGTCGCGACCCCCGTTCCAGGCGGCACGTCGAATGCGGACAGCCGCAGCGAGGTTCCATCGGCAAGGCCCGCGGCCCACTCCGCGTCGGTCAGATAGAGCGCTTCCGGCGGCAACGGCTTGTAGGGGACGGAGCCCGCGCGGCCGCTGCTTTCGCGAACTTCGCGACGGGCGGCATGGTGTTCGGCCACCTGCTCCTGACGCTCGCGCACCACGTCCTCGAGCGCGGCCGACAGCACAAAAGGCGTCTCGCCCGCATAGTCGAAGATCGTCTCCAGCGTCTCGTGGAACAGCGGCAGCCAGTGTTCCATGCCGGCATAGCGGCGGCCTTCGCTAATCGACTGATAGAGTATGTCGTCGCGCTCGGACGCGCCGAACTGCGCGACATAGCCCTTGCGGAAGCGCGAGATCGCCTCCTGCGAAAGGACCACCTCGCTCATCGCCACGAGATCGAGCCGCTTGAGCTGCTTCGTGGTGCGCTGGGTCTGGGTGTCGAAGGAGCGCAGCGATTCCAGCGTGTCGCCGAAGAAGTCGAGCCGCACGGGCTGTTCCATACCGGGCGCATAGACGTCGACGATGCCGCCGCGCACGGCATATTCGCCGGTGTCCTGCACCGTGGAGGCGCGGGCGAAGCCGTTGGTCTCGAGCCAGGCAACGAGGTCGGCGAGCTTGATGACATTGCCGGGTTTCGCCGACCAGGACTGACCGGTGGCGAAGGCGCGCGACGGCAACCGCTGCAGCACCGCATTGGCGGTGGTCATCAGAACCGTCGGCGCGCTCAGCGGCTCCGGGCTTGCAAGACGCGCAAGGGTCGTCAGGCGCCTGGCCACGATGGCCGGATTGGGCGAGACGCGGTCGTATGGCAGGCAGTCCCAGGCAGGAAGGTCGAGCACCTCGGCGGACGGCGCGAAATAGCCCAGCGCCTCCTGGACGGAGCGGGCATGAGCGCCGTCGCGCGCCACGAACACCAGCCGCAGTCCGGCCGCGCCGTCGGCGAGCATCCGGCCGAGCACCAGCGCCTCCGCCCCGTCTGGAACCCCGGTGACGACGGCACTGCCGTGTTGCGAAAGCACCTTCTCAAGCTGCAACTTGCGTATCCTTGCGCACAATAAGGCGAACCGCCGCCTCGTTCATCTTCTCGCCCTGCGTTGGCGATGCGGCGCGCAGGACGATATCAGGCGTCAGCCGGTCCGCTGAAATTCCACGATCGCCCGATAGATCGGCGTATCGTAATTCGCCGGCACCGGCACGCTGCCGATCATCCAACTGAACAGGTCCTGATCCGGCACATCCATTAGCTGCTCCAGCGTGTCGAGATCGTCATCGCCGAGCGCCTGCAGATGCGCCTTCGCATAATTGCCGAGCAGGATATCCATTTCCTTCATGCCCCGGTGCTGACACCGGTAGAGCATACGCTTGCGCCGGGCGTCTTGCGGGTCCGGGCCGGCGCTCGCGTTCGGGTCCGAAGGGTCGGGCATGATTGTCTTCCTCGCGCTCGTGTTTGATTTTGGCGCTTGCTCTTGACAGAACTTCGTGGGTTCGCGGGTTATAGCGGCCCCGGCGCGAAACTCAATGCGCCGTCGCGCCACCCGACCGACCGTGATCCATCGGCCTGCCCGAAACCGCCCGAGACCCCATGCGCCCCACGTTGCTCGATCCGCTCTTCGCTCCCATTTCGGCCCTGCCCGGCATCGGTCCGCGCACCGCCCGTCATCTGGCAACGCTGCTCGGAGTGGGCGCAGACCGCGAACCCTATGTGGTCGACCTCTTGCTACATCTGCCGACCGGCGTGATCGACCGGCGTCTGCGGCCGGGTGTGGCGCGAGCCGAGGAAGGCGCGATCGTTACCCTCGACGTTCACATCGACCGGCACCAGCCGCCACCGCGCCACAGCCGGGCGCCCTATCGCATCCAGGCACATGACGACAGCGGCGACCTGACGCTCGTCTTTTTTCACGCCCGCCAGAGCTGGCTGGAAAAAACGCTTCCCGTCGGTGCCGACATGGTCGTTTCGGGCCGCATCGAATGGTTCAACGGCCAACCGCAGATGATCCATCCCGATCACATGGTGATGGCGGAGGATGCGGCAAGTCTCCCCCTGGTGGAGCCGGTCTATCCGCTGACCCAGGGCCTGTCGTCCAAGATGCTTCAAAAGGCGATGGCCGCCGCCCTCGACCTCGTGCCGGAATTGCCCGACTGGCTGGACGGCGAACATGGCCGGCGAAGCGCTTGGCCGGGGTTTGGCGAGGCCCTGCGCACGCTGCATCGTCCACCCACCGACGCGCTGGGCGCGGACGAGGCAATCGCCGCGCGCATGCGGCTCAGCTATGACGAGTTTCTGGCAAACCAGCTCGCGCTCGCGCTGGTGCGCCGCTCCATGCGCCAGACCAGGGGGATCGCGCGCATCTTCGACGGCCGGCTCAAGGCGAAGATCCTTGCCGCCCTTCCCTATTCACTGACGGGCGGACAGCTTGCGGCAGTCGCGGACATCGAGACGGACCTCGCCGAACCGGTGCGCATGCTCCGGCTGCTGCAGGGCGATGTCGGGGCCGGCAAGACCATCGTCGCGCTGATGGCCGCCGCCGCGGTGATCGAATCCGGGGCGCAAACCGTGTTCATGGCGCCGACGGAAATCCTGGCGCGCCAGCATTATCTCTCGCTTGCGCCGCTCTGCGAGGCTGCCGGCATTCGCATCGCCTGCCTGACGGGGCGCGACACGGCGAAACACAAGCGCGAGACCCGCGCGGCGCTGGAAGCCGGCGGGGTCGACCTGATCGTCGGCACCCATGCGCTGTTTCAGAACGACGTCGAGTTCGCCAACCTCGGCTTGGCAATCGTCGACGAGCAGCATCGCTTCGGCGTGCACCAGCGCCTGACGCTTTCCGCCAAGGGCAAGGGCGTCGACATGCTGGTGATGACGGCAACCCCGATCCCGCGCACGCTGGTGCTGACCTTCTTCGGCGACATGGACGTCTCGCGGCTGACGGAAAAGCCCGCCGGTCGCCAGCCGATCAAGACCGTCACCGTTCCGCTGGATCGCATGGACGACGTCGTCGAGCGCCTTCGCGCCGCACTCGACGACGGCAAGAAGGCCTATTGGGTGTGTCCGCTGGTCGAGGAATCGGAGAAATCCGACCTCGCGGCGGCGGAGGAACGCTTCGAGGTGCTGCAGCAGCTGCTTGGACCCCGCGTCGCGCTCGTGCACGGACGCATGACCAGCGACGAGAAGGCCGACGCCATGTCCGCCTTCAAGGACGGACCGGTCCAGCTTCTGGTTGCGACCACGGTGATCGAGGTCGGCGTCGACGTGCCCGACGCAACCATCATGGTGATCGAGCACGCGGAACGCTTCGGCCTGTCGCAATTGCATCAGCTGCGCGGCCGCGTCGGGCGCGGGTCGGAAGCCTCAACGTGTCTGCTGCTCTACAAGACGCCGATCGGCGAGACCGCGCGGGCGCGCCTGTCGATCATGCGCGAGACCAACGACGGCTTCCTGATTGCGGAAGAAGATCTCAGACTGCGCGGCGAAGGCGAGATCCTGGGCACGCGCCAGTCGGGCTCGCCCGGCTTTCGCATCGCCGACGCCGCCGAGCAGGCCGATCTTCTGGAGACGGCGCGCGACGATGCAAGGCTCATACTGGAAACGGATCCCGAGCTGACCAGGCCGCGCGGACAGGCCCTGCGGGTGCTGCTCTACCTGTTTTCGCGCGACGAGGCGATCCGCCTGTTGCGCGCCGGCTGAGCCTCACTCCGCCGTTTCAAGCGCCCGTTCGGCCTTTCCCGGCGCCTTGGCATCCTTCAGCGGCAGCACCGTGTCCCAGTCCGGACTGACGAGGCCCGCGGAGATGACGAGCTTGGCCGCCGCTTCGACGGACATGTCCAGCTCGATGATCTCGTCGCGCGGCACATAGAGCAGAAACCCGGACGTCGGGTTGGGGGTGGTCGGCAGGAACACCGCCGTGACGTCCTCATTGTAGGAGTGCAGCTTGTGGGCGACCTCGCCCCGGGCATCGGTTGCGATGAAGACGATCGCCCACAGGCCCGGGCGCGGATACTGGATGATCGCCGCCTTCTTGAAGCTGTTGGACCGTTCGGCGAGGATCGTCTCGAAGATCTGCTTCAGCCCGCTGTGCAGGTTGCGCACCACGGGCATGCGCCCGAGCAGGGATTCACCATAGGAAATCAGCGTCCGTCCGGCGATATTGGCCGTAAGGAAGCCGATAATCACCAGCCCGAGAAACGCCACGATCAAGCCGATCCCGGGAACGGGAAACGGCAGATAGGTATCGGGATTGTAGACCGCCGGGATGAGCGGCTTGATCCAGCCGTCCACCCACTGGACGATGGACCAGGTCAGATAGGCCGTAATGCCCAGCGGCCCGGCGATGACCAGGCCGGTGAGGAAATAGTTTCTCAGCCGCGTGACCGGGCGCGGCCGGGGCCCCTTGCCGCTGCCATCCTCGGTGTTTCCGGAAGTCGTATCGCCGCTCATTGTCCTGTCGTACCCTGCGTGAGTCATCAACGACCACAATGCAAGTTGCGCGCCATAGCTGGCGCATGGGACATTCCGCGTTTGCCTGCATCTGGCGTATTGCGCAATACATAATGCAGATCGAGCGATTGGGGAATCGATAGGCGACAGATGACCAGAAATTCGCCATCCCGCTCCCCGCGACGCCGACGTCCGCGCCACGATCCGGCAACCCGGATCGTCTTTGCCTCGGTTGGCGTCGGACTGATCGCGATCGGCGTGATCGGCGCCTTCCTGCCCATCCTGCCCTCGACCGTTTTCTTTATCGCCGCCGCTGCCTGTTTCGCGCGCTCCTCGCCGCGGCTTGAGCGCTGGTTGCTGCGCCATCCACGCATCGGCCCGGCAATCCGCGCGTGGCGCGCCAACGGGGCGATTTCCGTGCCGGCCAAATTTGCAGCAGTGGCCGGGATGGCCAGCGGCTACCTGGTGTTTTGGCTGACCGTCCGACCGGAGCCGCCGCTTGCGGTCGTTCTCGCTGTCGTGCTGATTGCCTGCGCCACCTATGTCCTGTCGCGCCCCTCGGGCCCGAACAGCCCCTGACCAAACGGACGAAAGGGCCGCCGTCCGTATCACCCCGCGTTTACCAATTCTCACGCACGTGTGAGACTATGTGATGTCGGTCACGGTCGCAGTGTCCGCGCGGGCGCAGACTTGCTGGCATCCCGCATCCGGACGGATCAACTTTCAGCAGCGGCTGCGGGCACCAAACAAATGAGAGGAAAGCTCATGTTGTCCCGTACGCACGCCGGATCGACCCGGGAGGAGCGACAGCGGCCGCCCACACTACCGCGCCGGATCGCCGATTGTTTCGCCATTCTCGTGCTTTGCGTCGCCACCCTGTCCTTTTCCGGTGGCCCTGTCAGCGCCCAGATCATCGACATCCGCCCCAACGGACCGGTCATCAACCCGAACAACCGGCCGCTCATCTGCGCCCCGCCCCGCGTCATGCGCAACGGTCGCTGCGTGCTGCCGCGTCCCCAAGTCTGCGCCCCGCCGCGCGTGATGCGCAACGGCCGCTGCGTACTGCCACGTCCCCAAGTCTGCGCCCCGCCGCGCGTGATGCGCAACGGCCGCTGCGTTCTGCCACGTCCCCAAGTCTGCGCCCCGCCGCGCGTGATGCGCAACGGCCGTTGCGTCCTGCCGCGTCCCCAAGTCTGCGCCCCGCCGCGCGTGATGCGCAATGGCCGCTGCGTTCTGCCGCGCCCCACCGTCTGCGCCCCGCCGCGCGTCCTGCGCAATGGTCGCTGCGTCCTGCCGCGCCCCACCGTCTGTACTCCGCCGCGCGTGCTGCGCAACGGGCGGTGCGTGATGCCGCCGCGCCGGCCCGTCTGCCGGTTGCCCTACATCTATTCGCCGGCACAGCGTCGCTGCATCCTGCCCGTGCCGATCCCGCCGGTCGTGCGCCCTCAGGCCTGCGAAGCGCCCTGGCAGTATTCCCGAAGCGCAGGTGGCTGCATTTGCCCCTCGGGCTATGTCGTGTCGCAGGGGGAATGCGTCCGCCGCGACAGCCAGGCCTGTACCTTCCCCTTCGTCTATTCGCAAAGCAGCAACCGCTGCGTCTGCGCGCAAGGCTATCGCCCCTATGGCACCGGCTGCGCGCCGGAGCGTCCGCGTGCGACGCCGCAGGAGAATGTCCGCTGGATTCAGGCTTGCCTGAACGAGGCCGGCTACGACGCCGGTCCCGTCGATGGCGTCTCGGGTCGCAGGACGCGCAGTGCGTGGAACGCGTTCCGCTCGGAAAACGACCTGGGCGAGACAACCGCGCCCTACAGCGACCCGGAGACCCTGGCGAAACTGTTCCAGGCCTGCCAGCCGGAGACCGAGCCGCCGGCAAACCCGGAGCCGGAAACGCCGGATGAGCAGGAGGAACCGTCAGGAAACGCCCCGCCGGATGGCGACACCGCTGCTGTCGACGGCGCATTCGCCCCCGCCGACGCGCTTTGTGCCTCCGGTCGGCTCTACAGCCTGCTCAGTGCGGAAAATCCGTCGCTGGAACCCTGCGGGCGAAGCTGCATTCCCGCACCCGAGGGAATGAGCGAGGAGGAACTGCTGCGCCAGGAAGAAACGCAGGGCATCACCTGGTGCCGGTCCTGCGTGACCGTTGGAACCCTCGGCATGCTGTGCCCCAAACCTGCCGAGGCAGAGGAAGACGCAGCACCCGCCAACTGATACGGCACCCGAGAGACACGCGAACGCCTAGCACGCGCCGGGCGTTCGTTTCCGGTTTGCAGCCGGGACTTTTCTATTCGACCGTGACGGACTTCGCCAGATTGCGCGGCTGGTCGACATCCGTGCCCATGAAGACGGCGGTGTGATACGCCAGAAGCTGCACCGGCACGGAGTGAACGATCGGCGCGATGAACTCCGGAACATTCGGCAGGACGATCGTTTTCCAGGTCGGCGTGCTGCAGGCGGCGAAGCCGGCCTGATCGGTAATCAGCACGATCTTGCCGCCGCGCGCGGCGACCTCCTGCATGTTCGACATCGTCTTTTCGAACAGGCCGTCATGCGGCGCGATCACGATGACCGGCACTTCCTCGTCGATCAGCGCGATCGGCCCGTGCTTGAGTTCGCCTGCCGCATAGCCTTCGGCATGGATATAGGAGATCTCCTTGAGCTTGAGCGCGCCTTCCATGGCAAGCGCGAAACTCGTGCCCCGGCCGAGATAAAGGACATCGCGTGCGCGCGACAGCGGCTGCGCAAGCTTCTCGATTTCCGGCTCGATGGCGAGTGCGCGACTGAGGTGGGCCGGCAACTCCGACAGCGCCCGCACCATCTCGGCCGCCTGCGCGTCGTCGAGATGACCGCGTTGGCGTCCGGCGTGGACGGCGAGCGCGGCCAGAACCGCCAGCTGGCAGACGAACGCCTTGGTCGAGGCAACGCCGATTTCCCGGCCCGCGATGGTCGGGAACACCAGATCCGCCTCGCGGGCGATGGTCGATTCCGGCACATTGACGATCGCCCCGGTGCGCGCGCCTTCCGCCTTGCAGTAGCGCAGGCAGGCCAGCGTGTCCGCCGTCTCGCCGGACTGGGAGATGAACAGCGCCATGTCGCGGTTACTCAAGGGCGCCTCGCGATAGCGGAACTCGGAGGCGACATCGATCTCCACCGGCAGCCGCGCGATCCGCTCAAACCAGTATTTCGCCACCAGTCCCGCGTAATAGGCCGTTCCGCAGGCGGAGATGATGAGCCGGTCGAGACGTGTGAAATCCACCTCGCTGCCGGCGTCCAGCACCGTCGTCATCGACGCGAGGTCGAGATAGCGCGACACCGTGTGGCCGATCACCTCCGGCTGCTCATGGATCTCCTTTTCCATGAAGTGCCGGTAGTTTCCCTTCTCGATGGTCTGGGACACCGCCTCGCTGGTGATCATCTTCCGGGTGACGGGCTCATTGGCCTGGTTGAAGATCTTGCACCCGGCGCGCGTCAGCACGACCCAGTCGCCCTCCTCCAGATAGATGATCCGGTCGGTGAAGGGTGACAGCGCAATCGCATCCGAGCCAAGGTACATCTCGTCGTCGCCGCATCCGACCGCCAGCGGCGAACCGCGACGGGCACCGATCAGGAGGTCCGGCTCGTTTTCGAACACGAAGGCCAGCGCGAAAGCGCCGGAAAGCCGCGGCAGGACGGCGGCGACCGCCTCCTTCGGGCTGCTGCCGCGCGCGATCTCGCGGGACACAAGAAACGCCACGACTTCGGTATCGGTTTCGCTCGACAGGCGGACGCCCTCGGCTTCGACCTCGCGTCGCAGCTCGAGGTGATTCTCGATGATCCCGTTGTGCACGACGGCCACGCCGGGTGCGACATGCGGATGGGCGTTGGTCTCGGTCGCCGCGCCGTGGGTTGCCCATCGCGTATGGCCGATCCCTGCGGCGCCCGACAAGGGCGACCGCTCCAGCTTTTCCTGCAGGTTCCTGAGCTTGCCCGGCGCCCGGCGGCGCGTCAGCACACCTTCATCGACCGTGATGACACCCGCCGAATCATACCCCCGGTACTCCAGCCGCTTCAGCGCGTCCACCAGTTGCCCTGCAACCGCGCCGCTCCCGAGGATCCCTACGATTCCGCACATGAATGTCTGTCTCCAAATTCGCCAAGTCGCGCCGTTGCGCGTTTCATTCGCAGCTTCTTCTAGTGCGCGCACCATGCCCGCGCACAATCAAAACCTGTTTCAATTCATGACACAGACCGCGCAAACCGCCGGCGGCACCGAAAGAAAAGGGAAAATCATGGCCCAACCACCAAGTTTTATCGCTTGTTAACCCTGTTTGGGGTTTTCTAGAACCTGAATTCGAACCGGGCCGGGACCAAACGCGTGAAACCGCTTGAACACAGCAAGAAAGCGCCCGTCAGGGGCCGCAAGCTCGGCGATGCCGGGCGGATCTCGCTGTGGGGCGGCGCAGCGCTTCTGTTCGGCGTCGTCGGCGTGTCCTCGGTTTTTCTGACGCAGCCCGGCGTCCCTACCGGCCAGCGCATGTCCATGACCCGGCTTCCTCCGGCGGGCGATGTCCCCACAACCGCATCGATCGGCAGGCAACAAGGAGCCGGACTGGAGATCTATCCCTCCGTCGGCGGCACGGATGCGGCCCAGGCCCGCCATCAGATCAAGAGCGAGGTCGAAACCCTGCGACGCGAGGTTGCCGCCCTCCGGCGCACCGTGGCGGTCCTGCAGGAACGCAAGGCCATCCTCGCCGAAAAGGTCGCCGACGCTCAGTCCGCAGCAACGACGGAGACCGACGAGACAAAGGCGCGCCAACCGACACCCTTCAATGACACGCTGGATGCGGCGGTCGAGGCAATTGCCGGAAAACCGGGGCCCGTCGAGACCTTGCCCGCCCCGATCGGTCCGCTCACCCGCAGCGCGCCGGCGAAACCCGCGACCGCCACGCGCTTTGCCGAAGAGACCCTTCCGGCAAGCCTGCGCGAGCCTGTGCGCATCGTCGCGCTTCCCGGTGTGGAATCGCCGGCGAGTGTCGCCTCCATTCCGGCCCCTTCAGGCGATGTCACGGCACCGGCGCCGGTGCCTGCCGCGCGTCCCATGGCCGGCACCGACGGCACGGAGCTGTCGGTCTCCGGCGCGGCCGGACGTATTTCCGGCGACACCGGAACCCGGATCGGACGCAGCGATTTCGCCCTCGATCTGGGACGCTTTGAAAGCCGTGAGGCGGCGGAAAGCCGCTGGGCGGAAATCCGCGAAACGCAACCGGCCCTTCCCGCCGGGATTTCCTCCCGGATCGTCGCGGATCCGCAAGGGCCGGGCGGGATGCGCCTGATGGCCGGCCCCTTCCCCAATGCGGCCGATGCGGCCGCCGCTTGCGTTTACCTCTCCTCCGGCGATATCACTTGTTCGCCGGCCCTCTACCCGAGGGACACGGCTGCGCGCCGCTGACGCGCCTGGCCCATCGCCCGCAACGCTTGCTCCGGTCTTGCGGTCCCACGCGTAGGTTCATTCGATGTTCGATCCCGCCGACCAACGGCACCGGGCGTTCGCCCTCCTGCTTGTCATGCCCCTGTTCTTCTCGTCGAACCTGGTGATCGGGCGCGCGGCGATTTCGAGCGTCGAACCCTGGACGCTGGCATTCCTGCGCTGGGTTCTGGCCTTCGCGATCCTCCTGCCCTTCGCCCACAAGGGGCTGATGCAACACCGCGACACCCTGCTGCGGCAGTGGAGCCTGATCGGCATGATGGGGCTGCTCGGCATGTGGTTCTGCGGCGCCGGCGTCTATTTCGCGCTCAATTACACCACGGCGACGAACGGCACCTTGATCTACACCTCCTCGCCGATCCTGATCGTGCTCTTGGAATGGCTGTTTCGCGGGCGCCAGGTGGGCTTGCGCGAGGGCATCGGCATTGCGCTTGCCATCCTCGGCGTCGTGGCGATCGTGGTGAAGGGCTCGCTGTCCATCCTGCTGGCGCTGGAATTCAACGCCGGCGACGTCATCTTCGCGCTCGCCGCCCTGAGCTGGGCGCTCTATTCTGTGCTGCTGAAACGCAAGTCGCTGGCGGAGGTCCCGACGCTCTCGCTCTTCGCCGCCCTGGCGCTCGCCGGTGCGATCACGCTGTTTCCCTTCACCGTCATCGAGATTGCGGAAACCGGACGGTTTCCGGTCTCCGGCGACGCCTGGGCCTCGATCTTTGGCATCGCGCTGGTGTCCTCCGTCCTCGCCTTTTCCTGTTTCCAGTACGGCATCAAGCTCGTCGGGCCGTCGACCACCGGACTTTTCATGTACCTCATGCCGCCCTACGGCGTGATGATGGCTGTCGTCTTCCTCGGCGAGGAGCTGCACGCCTATCACTTCGCGGGCTTCGTGCTGATCATGAGCGGGCTGGTGTTGGCCACCGCCCCGCCGTGGCTGATCGCGCGCATCCCCTTCGCCGACCGCCTGAGCGGACAGATCCGCAAGCCGGTGTCCGGACGCGCCTGAACGGCCTTGCGCCCCGGACGAAAAAGAGGCGGCCCGACGGACCGCCCCTTTGTCGTTTCGGCAGACCCGGCCGTCAGCCGAACATGTCGGCCGTGATGCCGGCGTACCAGCCGAGCGATTCCTCGTAGGTCGCCTTGCGCAATTCGGCGTCCTCTCCGGTCTGACTGATGAACCCGTCCGTCTTGGCGATCTTGTCTTCGCCCGCCTCGTAGCGGGCGCCGACCTTCACGCCGTTGTCGGTCGAGATCAGGCTCCAGCAGGTGTTCGAGAACCGCGGCGGAAAGGCCTTGGCGTCGAGCAGGTCGGCACGGATTGCCATCGCCGCCGCCTTCGCCTGGCTGTTGGCGGAAAAGCCGGATTTCGGCATGTCGCCGGCAATGCAGCTATCGCCCAGCACATGGATCGCCGCATCCATCGTGCTGCGCAGTGTCGCCGGTTCGATCGGGCAGTAGCCGCTGTCATTGGCGAGCCCCGCGTCGCGGGCGATGGTTCCCGCCGTCTGGGCGGGGATAACATTGGCGACATCGGCCTTGAAGGTATCGAAATCGGTCTCGATTGTCCCCGCGCGCGCATCCACATTCTTGATGTCGCCGATGATCGATTTCGGCAGCCATTCGATCATGCCGGGATAGTGCTTTTCCCAGCCCTCCATGAACAAAGCCTGCTTGGAAAAGGCTTCTTTTGGATCAAGAATCACAATTTTTGCGCTTGGATTTGTTGATTTTAGGTGGTGCGCGACCATCGAAACGCGTTCATACGGCCCCGGCGGGCAGCGATAGGGGTTCGGCGGGGCGACCATCACATAGGTTCCGCCCTCGCGCATCGCCTCGATCTTGCTCTTCAGCAAAGCCGTCTGCGTGCCTGCCTTCCAGGCATGCGGCATCAGCCCCGACGCCTCGATCGAATAGCCCGGCACACTGTCGTAATCGAAGTCGATGCCCGGTGCGACGACCAGCCGGTCGTAGGCGACCCGGCCGCCGGAGGCGAGCGCCACCTCCTTGGCATCCCGGTCGATGCCGGTCGCCCAGTCGTGAACGACGTTGACGCCATAGTCGGAAGCCAGCGTCGCATAGGAATGGCCGATGGACTCAAACGAACGGAACCCGCCGATATAGAGATTGGAGAAGAAGCAGGTGTAGTAGGTCTTGGTCGGCTCGATCAGGGTAATGTCGATCGCGCCCTCGCTGTCCTTGGCGAGATAGCGCGCCGCGGTCGCACCGCCGGCGCCGCCGCCGATGATCACCACCTTCGGCCGTCCTTGGGCAAAGGCGGCACGGCCCCGCCCGGCGAGAACGCCCGCTCCTGCGACAACCCCCAGCCCTTGTGTGAAATGGCGTCTCGAAATTCCCGTCATGTCGCATCCTCCCGGAAAACGGCCCAGCGATCCCCGTCCCCACGATGGACGGCGTCTTGTTATTGGCCCGCCTTGGAGAAATAAGCCGCGAGGGCGGCGATTTCCTCATCCGACAGGCTGGCGGCAATGGACTGCATGACCGGGTTGTCCCGGCTCTTCGTCTTGTAGGCATGCATCACCGTCACGAACCGGTCGCCCGGCCAGCCGGTGATGGAGGGAATGCCCTTGTCCTCGCCGTCCGCCTGATGGCAGGTCACGCATTCCGACGACAGATATTCACCGTAGTCCGGGTCGCCTTCAAGCGCCAGAATATGCGGCGGGACCTCCGGGTCGGCGTTTTCAAGCGGCGCGGTCGGCGGCGCTTCGGGAATGTTCGCCGCACCCGGAGAAAACTGGCGTAAAAAGGCCACCACCGCCCGGCGGTCGTCCGGGTCCCGCAAGCCGCCGAAATTCATCTTGGTGCCGTGGACCGCGCTCTTGGGGTCTTCCAGATAGGCGGAGAGCGCTTCCTCGCTCCACACGAGCCCGTCCTGTCCGGCGGCCTCCATCGCCCTGGAATAGCGATAGCCTTCAAGCGTGCCGGCGCGCCGGCCGTAGATGTCGTTGAGAAGGGGACCGACGGTGTGTTTCGCGCTGACGCCGACCTGATGACAGGACTGGCACTTGCGGAAGATCTTGCGGCCCTGGTCAAGAAGCGGATCGCTGGCGAGCGCGTCCCCTGTGCCAAGAACGAAAAACGCGGCCGCCAGAACCACTGCATATCCGCCTGATCCCCGCATGCCGCGTTCTCCCTGTTCGCCAATCCGGCCGGCGTCGATCCTAGTCGACGTTGATCCCCGCAGTCTCGCCATCGTCTTCCGGCGTCACGTCGATGATACGCGCCCGCTTGGTGATCTTCACCTCCTCCTTGCAATCGGTCATGCAAGGCTGGACCTCGGACACCAGCGGCGTGTCCGGCCGGCCGTCGTCGATGAAACCATCCTCGTTCGGCATGCGGATCGAGGTGAAATTCTCCTTCGACAGCTCGAATTCGTCGTCCGTCACCACATCGTTCATATACAGCAGATAGGCAACGATCGCATAGGTCTGGTCGGGGGTCAGGCTCTGTGCGTTGCCAAACGGCATGGCCCGGTAGATGTAATCATAGACCGTCGACAGATAGGGCCAGTAGGACCCGATGGTCTTGACCGGGTTCTGGCTCTTCAGCGTGTCCCAGCCACCGGCCAGAACCGGCCAGCGTCCCGCCCCTTCGGCGAAATCGCCGTGGCAGATCGCGCATTGCTCGGCGAAGACCACCTCGCCCTCGGCGACCGTTCCACGCCCCTCGGGAAGTCCCTGCCCGTCCGGGCGGACATCGATGTCCCAGCCGGCGATCTGTTCGGGCGTGGCCTCGGTGCCGAGCCCGAGCTTGCCCGCGCCAGCCGCGCCGGCAACGAGGGAAACGCCGGCGGCAACCGTGAGGACCTTAAGAAATTTCGACATTTTCGACCCCTCCGTCGGCCATCACGTGCCACGTTTGAATGCCGTTGTTGTGATAGATGGAATTCTCGCCGCGCACGGCCCTGAGCTCGTCCTTGGTCGGCTGCACGTAGCCCGTCTCGTCATAGGCGCGCGACTGCAGCAGCAGGTCGGACCCGTCCCAGTCGAACTCGAAGTAGAAACGATGCAACGCCTTGGGCAGGCTCGGCCCGTCGATGCGCGCCTGATGCCAGTTCTTACCGCCATCGAGGGTGACGTCGACGCGTGTGATCCGGCCGTTGCCCGACCAGGCAAGACCGGTCAGCACCGTCTGGCCCTTGCCGTGGGTTATCGGCGCCTGCGGGCTCGGATTGGTGATCACGGACTTTGTGTCCATCACCCAGGTGAAGCGCCGCGCCTTGCCGTTGGCGAGGAGGTCGGTGTATTTCGACGTCTCCTCGCGCGCGTGCCAGGGCTGGTCGCCCACCTCGATGCGGCGCAGCCACTTGACCCACATGTTGCCTTCCCAGCCCGGGACGACCAGACGCGCCGGATAGCCCTGCTCGGGACGCAGCGCCTCGCCATTCATCTTGAAGGCGACCATGCAGTCGTCGAGCGCCTTTTCGATCGGCACGGAGCGGTTCATTCCGGCCGCGTCGCCGCCTTCCGGCATGATCCACTTGGCGTTGGTCTTGAGACCGGCCTCCTCCAGGATGTATTTCAGCGGCACGCCGGTATACATCACGCAGTGAACCATGCCGTGGGTGAACTGGCAGCCATTCAGCTGGGCGCCGCGCCACTCCATGCCGGAATTCGCCGCACACTCCAGGAAATAGATCCGGTTCTCGCGCGGAAAGCGCTTCAGGTCCTCAAGCGTAAAGATCAGTGGCTTGTCGACGAGGCCGTTGATCATCAACCGGTAATCGGTCGGGTTCATCTCGGCGACGCCGCCGTGGTGGCGCTCGAAGCACAGGCCGTTCGGCGTGATGATGCCGTCGAGATCATGCAGCGGCGTGAAATTGATCGAGCTCTCGCGCGAGGCAGTCAGCCATTCGACGCTGCGCCGCACCACCTCCGATTCATGCTCCGACGGCATGCCGTAGGGCGCGTTGTCGACGCCGACGCCGAGATAGCGGCTCCAGTCGGCGACATTGGGCGGCAGGTTGTAGGGATCCGGCTCGGCCGCACGCGCGAACCCGGCCGTCGCGGCCAGGCCGCCGGCCGCAAGCCCCGCTTTCAGAAGGTTGCGCCTGGAGGGACTGGCGATGCCTTTCTCCGGCCTATCAGATTTCGACATTTTCTCTCTCCGGTTCGATCGGATCAAATCCATTTATTCAGATACATGAACATTGCGGACGCAGTCGGGTCCGCGCAGGACCCGTTACATGCCCACGACCTTGACCGCACGGTTTCCCTCAAGCTTGACCGTGCCGCGCTCCTTCAGGTGCCCTTCCACGACATCCCAGATCGCCGGACCTTCGGTGCCTTCATTGACGCTGGCCCAGCCGGCCACGACATAGTTGCGGCCTGGGTCGATCGGCTCGCCGTCCTTGAGGAAGGTCATGTTCGAGATCCGGCTGCCGATTTCCGCGGTCGGATCAATGGTGTAGGCCATGCCGCCGACACGCACCATGTCGCCGCCCTGCTGGTAATAGGGGTCGGCGTTGAACAGGTTGTCGGCAACGTCCTCGAGGATCTCCTTGATCAGCGCCCCGCTCATTTCGGAGCGATAGGCCTGCGGATAGGTCATCGAGGTGGCATTGTGCAGGTCCTCAACGGTGATCTCCTGGCCGGACGGCACGGTGGTGCCCCAGCGGAAGCCGGGCGACATCGCGATCTCGGCGTCGCGCTGGTCGATCAGCGCATCGCAGATCAGGTCGTCGAAGGTTCCGTTGAAGTTGCCGCGGCGATAGAGCAGCGACTCCGTCGTGGCGAGCTCGCGAGCAAGCTCGTCGGCATAGGGCGCACGCACCTTTTCAACCAGCGCCGCGGTCTCGGCATCCGGCGTGATCACGTCGGAGAAGATCGGGATCAGCTTGTAGCGGTAGTCCTTCACCTCGCCGTCGCGCACGTCCAGATCGAGGCGCGACAGGAACTTGCCGTTCGATCCGGAGGCGATCAGCAGCGTCTTGCCGACCTTGACCGGCTCCGGCAGCGCATCATGGGTGTGGCCGGTGAGAATGACATCAATGCCCGAGACCCGGCTCGCCAGCTTGCGGTCGACGTCGAAGCCGTTGTGCGACAGCATGACGATGACCTCGGCCCCGTCGGCGCGCGCCGCCTCCACATTCGCCTGCACCTCCTCCTCGCGGATGCCGAACGACCAGTTCGGGAACATCCAGCGCGGATTGGCGACCGGCGTATAGGGAAACGCCTGGCCGACGACGCCGATCTTGACGCCACCGCGCTCGAACAGCTTGTAGGCCTTGAAGACAGGCTCGTCCCACTCGGTGTCGCGAATGTTGCCGCCCAGAAAGGCGAAGGGCAGTTCGGCGACGATTTCCTCGACGCGGTCGCTGCCATAGGTGAATTCCCAGTGGCCGGTCATCGCGTCCGGGCGCAACGCGTTCATCACCTCGATCATGTCGGCGCCGCCGGTCTTCAGCGAGGTGTAGCTGCCCTGCCAGGTGTCGCCACCGTCAAGGAACAGCGTGTTGGCGTCGCGGTCCGCGCGGATCGACTTCAAGACGGTGGCGATGCGGTCAATGCCGCCCATGCGGCCATAGGTCTGCGACAGCGCGTCGAAATCCTGCGACGTCAGCGCATAGGCCTCCGGCGATCCCGGCTGGATGTCATAGAGCTTGAGGAAGTCGGCACCGCTCACATGCGGCGGCAGGCCCTTGACCTCGCCGACGCCGAGGTTGATCGACGGCTCGCGGAAGTAGACCGGCATGAGCTGTGCGTGAATGTCGGTGAGATGCACCAAAGTGACATTGCCGAGCGGCTGGAAGCCGAGAATATCATCCTCGCGCAGCGCCTGCTGTGCCGCGAGCCGGCTCCATTTGCCGAACCCCGAGCCACCGACAATCGCCGACGTCGCCACCGCCGCCATCAGGAATTCACGTCTGGAAATCATCCTGCATTCCACCTTTTCAAGGCATATTCCAACGGACACAGCTCCGCCGTTCCGGCGAAAGCCCCGCCGGCGAACCAGCTCCGACACATCGTTCTATAGATCCCGAAGGATCCCCGCCGACCCGGGCGATGCCACCTCTTGCGAGCGCGGATCCTGCGTCCGGTCGGTCGACGGCGGCGGCGAGAAGCGAAGACCGGAGATCCGGTCAGACGCCGCCGCCGACGTCGGAATCACGTCATGCGCGTCAGTTGCGCACCGCCGGCGTTTCCACCGACAACCCCTGCCCGCGCCAGGCGAGATAGGTTTCAAGCGCCACGAACTCGTCCGATCCGCGCTTGAAAGCCTTCGCCCGGATATTGTCCATGCAGCCCTTGAAGCGGCGATGCAGCGAGCCCATCTTCTGCCACTTCAGACGATAGGTCGGAAATCCGTTCGACTGGCCCTGGCTGAGGCGGTCGGCGCGGATGTAATTGCCGTAGTTGTCTTCGTGACAGTTCGCGCAAGCCAGATCGAGCTGGCCGAAGCGCGTGTAATAAAAATCCTTGCCCTTCTCCCACCAGCTCATCATGTCGCCGGCTTCAAGGTCCACCGCGACCGGCATGCCGCGCGACTGCAGACCGACGTAGGCCGTCATCGACAGCATGTCGTCGGACTCCCATTTCCAGGCGTCGGCGCCCATGCGTTCCGTCCGGCACTCGTTGATCTGGTTCTCGAGCGTGAAGGGACGTCCGGCGGCCGCGTTCCACTTCGGCATGTTGGCGCGCACGCCCTTCATGCTGTCCGACGCGTCGCCATGACAGCTCTCGCAGGACTTTCCGGCGGAGCCTTCAACGGTCGACCAGGCCGCCTCGCCGTTTTCCACCATCAGGAACCCTGGATTGGTAAAATCGTCGAGCTCAAGCGCCTGGGTTTCCTTGGTACGGAACTCGAACCCCGAAATGATTTCGGTAAGCGGATGGTCTTTCGGCGCTTCGGCGCGTGTCTTCAACTCGACACCGTCGATGCTTGGCAGGTTGGATTGGTCGGCCAACACACCGCTCGTCGCCAGAATGGCGGTTGCGGCAGCGCCGGCGACGAAAATACCCGGGAGATTCCTCATGATGGCTTTCCCTCCAGCGCGAACCCTTCGGTTCGTCTTGTTATCTTTGTTTTCTTCCAGACCCAGGACTGGCGGCACCGCGGCCGCCAGCCAAATCGCGCTTACTCGACCGCGATCTTGGATTCCGACGAGTATTCCGACCCGTCATCATCCACCCAGGTGAACTTGAACGTGCCGGATTCCGGAACCTTGGCGCTGAACTCAAGATAGGGATTGGCGGAAATCGCCGGCTCGAGATCGCATGAAAACACGGTCTTGCCGTTGAAATCGCACGTGAACTTGTTGATGATCTGACGCGGGATCGGATTGCCGTCCTTGTCCTTGCGCTGACCTGATTCCATCTTGTGCGAAATCAGCGTCTTGATCGTGATGACTTCGTCCTTGGACGCCGTCTTGGGCACCTTGACCCGGGGTTTCGACTTGGCCATCTGGCTCTCCTGGCTAACTGAAACTGACTAAGGGGCGTGGTGAGCGGATCAGCCGCCGCAGCCGCCGATGGTGACCTTCACGGTCTTGCGATCGATGTAGACCTTTCCGGTCGAGGTCTTGGCGAGAGCGATCACGTCCTGCGTCTTGGCAAGACGCATGCGCGTCGTCGCTTCCGCCGCGCCGGACATCGGCGTGAAATGGAAGGTGGCAACGCCCGGCGACGGATTGCCGGCGGCCAGCAGCGTGACATCGGTCACGTGATCGTCGTCGCTCATCGGGCTGTCGACGGCGAAGCTGATCGGCACCGTGTTGCCGTTCTCGGCAATCTCGGGCGCGGTCAGCGTGACATTGGCGGTTTCCGGCGTCGCGCCGCCCGAAAAGGCGTCGATTGCGGCCTGGACCTTGTCTTCCTCGGCCAGAGCCACCCGCGGCAGGCCGGTGATGGCGACGGCCGCAACCCCGGCTCCCAGGGCAAACACCTGGCGTCGTGTGATGGTCATTGTCTGCATCCTCATTCTGATCGGGCCCGCCACGGCACATGGCGGACGCATGCGCCCTGCGGCGCTTATTGCGAAAGGGTCTTGAGATAGGCGACGACGTCTTCAACCTGCTGCGCGGTGAGAATCGGCTTGTCGGCGAAACTGTCCATCACGAGGTTCAACCCGTCCACGCGGTGAAAGGCCGGCATGATCGTCCCGTCGTAGACCATCTTGGCATTGACGACGATCATCCGAAGCGAGGCCTCGTCCCAGCGATCGGCCACGCCGTCGAGCGGGGGGCCGACCTCGCCGTGAAACGGCTCGCTCGAGAGATCCGATGCGGTGTGGCAGGCAAGACAATTGCCGAGCTTGCGGTCGACAACGGCCTGCCGGCCGGCAACCGGATCACCGGCGACGTCCGTCAGGGGCTGGGGGATTTTTCCGTCCACGACCTCAAAGGAGGCGATATCACTGGCGGAGGCCGTGGCAACTCCGAGCAGCAGCACACAGGCGGCCGCCATGCCTGGGCGAATGACACTCATGGGCGTTTTTCCTTCCCTCTGCCGGCGAACCCGGCCTTTGATTTTTTTGATCGGCCGCTAATCCACGACGCATTCCGAAACGTAGCAGCAAGCTTTGCCCGGATCAATTCACATATTCGATTATCAGAATACATCTATCGTCTGATGCAGGTCCGGCCCGCCGGTCGCCGCGCGGTCCCTTTCGGCGGCGCACGGGCGACGGGTCTCTCGGCCGCATCGCGCAGGCGCGAAGAAGCGCTTCAATATCAGCCGATTGTGCCAAGTGTCGGGAAGGTCTCGAGCAGCCAGAACGACAGCGCCGCCATCTGGCCTGTCATGAAGGCGATGCCGGTCAGGATCAGCACCACACCCATGATCCGCTCGACGGTGACCATGTGTTTGCGGAACCGCGACATGAACCGCATGAACGGCCCGGCGAACATCCCGGCGACCAGGAACGGCACACCGATTCCCAACGAGTAGGCGCCAAGCAGCGTTGCCCCTTGCAGCACCGACTCCTCGCTTCCGGCGACGAAGAGGATCGCAGCCAGGATCGGTCCGACGCAGGGCGTCCAGCCGAAGGCGAAGGCCAGGCCGATGACATAGGCGCCGATCAGACCGGCGGGCTTGCGCTCCACATGCACCCGCGCCTCGCGGTAGAGCAGGCCAATGCGGAACACACCGAGGAAATGCAGTCCCATCACGATGATGGCCGCGCCGGCGATGTATCCGAAGATCTGGATGTGCTGAGTGACGAACTGCCCGACGAAAGAGGCACTCGCCCCCAGGGCGACAAACACGGTGGAGAAGCCGAGGACGAAGGCAAGCGAGGCGAAGAAGACGCGGCGGGGGTCGGCGCGGTCCACGCCCTCGCCCGTGAGCTCGTCCAGCGAAACGCCGGCAAGGAAGCCCAGGTACGGCGGGACAAGCGGCAACACGCAAGGCGAGACGAAGGACAGGAGGCCGGCGAAAAACGAGCCGATGAGAGTGACTTCTTGAAACATGAAGCGGATCCGTTCGCAGTGAGGATGACCCCATCCACGGGGTACGGAACAAGCCGCATGCGCCCATGCGGCTCGAATTCGGAAGACGCCGCAGCATATCGTCTCTGGCGATTTCTGCACCGTGCCGCCCCCCTCATCACACGACAATGTGACGACACGCCTCAGTTTCGTATTCCTGTTTTTGCATATGATCCAGCCTGATTTGCGCTACACTGAAAATTCCCTGCTCGGATGAAGCGCCCGCAAGCGGACATCGCACGCTCAATGACCAGACTTTTGACAAGGCATTCGCCCACCCTTGCCCTTGCCGCCCTCGTCCTGCTGGCGGCTACCGTCATGGCGCGCCCTCTGCCCGTGACGGCGGCTGAACTCATCATGTTCGAGCAGCGCGGCTGCGAATGGTGCGAGCGCTGGAACGCGGAAATCGGTCCGATCTATCCCAAGACCGAAGAAGGCCGGCTGGCGCCCCTGCGCCGGGTCGACATTCACGAAAAAATGCCCGAAGACCTGCGCTGGCTGCGCCCGGAAGTGTTCACCCCGAGCTTCGCGCTCATCCATGAGGGACGCGAATACGGGAGGATCCGCGGGTACCCGGGAGAAGACTTTTTCTGGGGACTGCTTGCCCAGATGGTCGAGAAATACAGACAAGCCGCAGCCGACGCGGCGGCGGCGCAAACGCAAAGGCCCGCGCCGGGGTAATGTCCGCCCTAACCTTCCCAGCGAGGCCGGTTCGAAGTATATGCTGATCCGCGAAAGAAAGCGGCGATCCGGCAACAGGCTGACGAGCCCGGTTTCGCGACCTTTGCCGGGGATGTTTTGCCACGCCGGCAAGCCAGATGAATTATGAGGATTACGCAGTGTCTCTTCCCAGCACTCAGGATCTCGAGTGTTCCTCCGACCTCGAGAAGATCATCGACCGGGCGAAAACGGCGAGCGATTTCCTCAAGGCAATCGCGCATGAAAGCCGGCTGCTGATCCTTTGCATCCTCGCGGAGGGCGAGAAGTCCGTCACCGAGCTGGAAGAGCTCCTGTCCCTGCGCCAGCCGACCGTGTCCCAGCAACTGGCGCGGCTGCGCATGGACAAGCTCGTCTCAACCCGGCGGGAGGGCAAGACGGTATTTTACAGCTTGGCAAACGAAGACGCCCGGAAGATCATTGAATCCGTCTATGATGTCTTCTGCCGGGACTGACACTTGGCAGGACACCCTGCGCAATCCCCGAAAAGAGGGCGCGCGGCACATCCGTTGACGACGCGATCGGGAGGCGCGAGCAATGGACGTTGGCACAGCACAAACGGTGGCCCTTTACGGCTTCGCCGGCGGCGTGGTGCTCGGCCTGGCCGCGCGCGTTGGCCGGTTCTGCACCATGGGCGCGCTAGAAGACGCGTTTCTGGGCGCCGACCGGCGTCGCCTTCGCAGTTGGGCGCTTGCCATAGCGGTCGCAACAGCGCTGTCGCAGTCCCTCGCCTTTGCCGGATTTCTGGACTTCCACCATTCGATTTATCTCAGCAACGGCTTTCCCTGGCTCGGCGCGGTTCTGGGCGGGCTGATGTTCGGCGGCGGCATGGCGCTGGTCGGCACCTGCGGCTACGGGACCCTTGCCCGCATCGGCGGCGGCGACCTGCGTGCCGTCGTTACCTTCCTGGTCATGGGCGTTTCCGCCTATATGGCCATGCGCGGACTGACCGGCGTGGTGCGTCAGGCATTGATTGATCCCTGGATCCTGTCCTTCGAGGCCACTGGCGGCATGGCGCTCGATGGCATCTTCGACACGCTGACCGGCCTCCAGAGCGGCCCTTCCATCGGCCTGCTGATCGCTGCCGGCCTCGCCTATTGGGCGCTGAAGGATGCGAAATTCCGGGCTGAAACCCGCCTTGTCCTCAGCGGTATCGCGGTCGGACTGGCGATTGTCGGCGGATGGCTTGCCACCGGCCTCGCCGGCAGCGATCCCTTTGCCCCGCAGCGGCTTGAATCCTTCACCTTCGTGCGTCCGCTCGGCGACACGCTGATCTATCTGATGACCTTCAGCGGGGCCACGGTGACTTTCGGTATCGGCAGCGTCATCGGCGTCGTCGCCGGAGCATTGGCCGGTGCGCTGTTCAAGCGCGAGTTCCGCTGGGAGGCCTGCGACGACGTGCGCGAGTTGCGCCGTCACATTGTCGGAGCGTTCCTGATGGGAACCGGTGGCGTGATGGCCTTCGGCTGCACCATCGGCCAGGGGATCACCGCCGCCTCGACGCTGTCGATATCCGCACCCGTGGTAATGATCTCGATCGCCATCGGGGCACGCGCGGGTCTCGCCTGGCTGATCGAGGGGAGCTTGCGCGGCGTCTTTGCCGCGCACGCGTTTTCCCGGGACGGCTAGTCTCGCCAACCGTGCGATCCCGACGCCCGTCGATGGGCCTTGGCCGGGTTCGACGGGCAAGCGGCATCCGGGAAATCAGGTCTTTCGCACCACCAGCACGGAAATCGGCGCATGCCGGACAACCCGCGCGGCATTGGGACCGAGAAGGTAGTCCTTCAACTCCGGGCGATGCGACCCGATCACGATCAGATCCGCCTCGACCTTGTCGGCGGCCTCGAGGATTTCCTCATAGATGTTGCCGTGGCCGATCACCGCCTGAACGCGGATGCCCTTCGGGACCTGCGCATCGATAAATCCGTGCAATTCTTCCCGCGTCTTGTCGATCGCCGTCGTCTCGAAATCGTCGGGAAAGAACGACCCGACGATGGAGCGCCCGAAATCGGGAACCGCGGTGAAGATATGCAGCACGCTTTCCGGCGACATGATCTCCTGAGCGGCCAGCACGACCTGTTTCGAAGACGCGACGTCCCCCAGATCGACACAGGCCAGGACGTGTTTGAACAGGGCGCTCATGCCGGTTCCCCCTTTGCTGCCAAGCGTGCGTCCTTCGCCGTTTTCCGCCGGCGTCGCTGCAACATGTAGATCAGCCCCAGGAACGCCAGCGCGGGCACATAGAACAGCTCGCGCGGCGGTTGGGCACTGGCAACCGCCAGCGTCTTGATGGTCTGGTCGAAATCGAACCCGGCCGCCTGGGCGGGCGAATCATAGACGGCATTGTCGACGATGAGCTTGTCGTCCTGGACAAGGATTTCCAGACCGAAGGCCTCGAGCCGCTCCGCGCCGGTCGGCTCGTCGCCGACCGGGATCATCATCGTCAGCGTAATGGGATCGCCGACATCGTCGAAGGCGTCCACCGTCGCGCGCAACTCCGACCCCGGCGCGGCATCGCCGATCACCTGCTCGATCTCCACCGGATCGACCGTGTTGAAGGGCGGATAGACCATGTCCATCCAGAAGCCGGGCCGGAACAGGGTGAAGGCGATGAGGATCAGCGTCGCCGATTCCCACAGCCGCGACCGCACCAGGAACACGCCCTGCGCGCCCGCGGTGAAGACGAGAATCGCGGCGGTTGCCACGATGAAGACGATCACCCCTTCCATGAAGGTGACGTCGATCAGCAGCAGATCGGTGTTGAAGATGAACAGGAACGGCAGCAGCGCGGTGCGCAACGAGTAGAAGAAGGCCACGAAACCGGTGCGGATCGGATCGCCGCCCGACACGGCCGCCGCCGCGAAGGAGGCAAGCCCCACTGGTGGCGTCACATCCGCCATGATGCCGAAGTAGAACACGAAGAGATGCACCGCGATCAACGGCACGATCAGCCCGTTCTGCTGGCCGAGCGCGACGATTACCGGGGCAAGCAGCGACGACACCACGATGTAATTGGCCGTCGTCGGCAGGCCCATGCCCAGGATCAGGCTGAGAATCGCGGTGAACAGCAGGATCAGCAGGATCTGCCCCTGGCTCAGGAACTCCACCAGCGCGGCAAGCACGGCGCCGACGCCGGTCTGCGACACCGCCCCGACGATGATGCCGGCCGCGGCGGTGGCAATGCCGATCCCGATCATGTTGCGGGCTCCGGCGATCATGCCGTCGATCAGCTCGGAGAAGCCCTGCCCCACCGTTCCGCCAAGGTCCTGCCCCCGGAACATCGCGAACAGCGGGCGTTGCGTGAGAAGGATGAAGATCATCAGCGCGGTCGCCCAGAAGGCGGAGAGCGACGGCGACAGCCGTTCGACCATCAGGCACCAGATCAGGACGAAGACCGGCAGCAGGAAATGCAGGCCGGATTTCACCGTCGGCCCCGGCTCCGGCAAGCGCACCACCGGCTCGTTCGGATCGTCCATTTCCAGTTTGGGAAAGACCGAGCAATACCGAACAAGCGCCACATAGACGGCAACAATCAGCGCGGAGACCACCCAAAGGGTCGCCTCGCCCGCCAACGCCTGCAGCACGTCCATGAAATAGAACAGGCCGAAGGCTGCGACCGCGGACCCGCCGATCACCAACGCACCCGTCGACAGGATGCGGCCACGGGTGTCGGCGTCCGTGCGCGCCTGGACCAGCTTGACGAAGGCAAACAGGATCGCCAGCACGATGACAATCGCCAGCAGGCGCATTTCGGCGGTTCCAAGCGCCTGGAAGGCGAGGAACAGGTAATAGACGCCACTGGCAGCGGCCAGCAGCACGGCCATGGTGATGCCGAAGGACAGCAACGCCCATTTCAGCGGCTTGACCTCGCCGGCGCGCGGCAGACCTTCCATACCCTGTTTCAGTGCTTCAAGGTGAACGATGTAGACCAGCGCGATGTAGGAGATGATCGCCGGCAGGAAGGCGTGCTTGACCACCTCGAAATAGGAAATGCCGATATATTCGACCATCAGGAAGGCGGCCGCGCCCATCACCGGCGGCATGATCTGGCCGTTGACCGAGGACGCCACCTCGACGGCGCCGGCCTTTTCCCGCGAAAAGCCGACGCGGCGCATCATCGGAATGGTGAAGGTACCCGTGGTCACCACATTGGCGATCGACGAGCCGGAGATCAGCCCGGTCATGCCGGAGGCGACGACAGCGGCCTTTGCCGGACCGCCGCTGAAATGGCCCATCAGCGAAAAGGCCACCTTGATGAAGTAGTTGCCGGCCCCCGCCTTGTCGAGCAGTGCGCCGAACAGAACGAACAGGAACACAAGGTCCGTCGACACGCCAAGCGCGATACCGAACACGCCCTCCGTCGACAGCCACTGGTGATAGGCAACCGCGTTGAAGCTCGCGCCCTTCCAGGCCAGCAGCCCCGGCGCATAGGGCCCGAGGAAGGTGTAGCCGAGGAAGACCATCGCCACGATCATCAGCGGCGGCCCGAGCGAACGGCGCGTCGCCTCAAGCAGGAAGATCACGCCCAGCACCGCCACGACCACATCCGTGGTGTTGGGGTTGTTCGGGCGATCCGCGAGGCGCGAGCCGAAGATGTTCTGCACCAGCTCGGTGTCGAACACGAAGAGATAGAGCGCGCAGGACGAGGCACCGATTGCCAGCAGCCAGTCGTACAGCGGCACATAGCGACGCGGCGACGTGCGGAACGCCGGAAACACGAGAAACGCGAGAAACAGCGCGAAAGCCAGATGGATCGGCCGGGCTTCGCGGCCCGAAAACACGCCGACGCCAAAGACATAGGGCAAGGGCGAGGCGATCCAGATCTGGAACAGCGACCAGGCAAGCGCCAGGCCGGAAATCAGCAGCGCAACATTGTAATTCGACGGATTGCGTCCGCCCGTGTCGACGGAAGCGACCAGATCGTCCAGCTCCGACGAGCTGTACTGGCCCTTTGCAGGTTCGTCGGTCATTGCGCTGCCCCCCAGTTGCGCGTCGTCACAGGTCACTGCCCCTGCGTCGCCGGGCAGTCGTCGGGTGCCCGACGCTTGAGCGTCAGGCACCCGGAAACTCAACCGGCGCGGAAAGGGTCCCCTCCCGCGCCGGCTGCGTCCGGATTACATCCAGCCGCGTTCCTTGTAGTATTTCACCGCGCCTTCATGAAGCGGGGCCGACAGGTTGTTCTTGATCATGTCGGCTTCCTTCAGGTTGGCGAAGGCGGGGTGCATCTTCTTGAAGCGGTCGAAGTTCTCGAACACCGCCTTGGTCACCTCGTAGATCACCTCGGGCGAGGTCTTGGTCGAGGAAACGAAGGTGGCGCCGACACCGAAGGTCGTCGTGTCTTCGTCCGTGCCGGTGTACATGCCGCCCGGGATCGTCGCCATCGCATAGAAGGCGTTGTCGTCGACCAGCTTGCGGATCACGTCGTTGTCGACGGTGATCAGCTTGGATTCGCACGACGTCGTGGCTTCCTTGATGGTGCCGGCCGGATGGCCGACGGTGAAGACGATCGCATCGATCTTGTTGTCGCAAAGAGCTGCGGCCTGCTCGGCGGACTTCAGCTCCGCAGCGAGCGCGAAGTCGTCGACGGACCAGCCCATCTTGTCCATCACGACCTCGAAGGTCGCGCGGGCGCCGGAGCCGGGATTTCCGAGGTTGACGCGCTTGCCCTTCAGGTCATCGAAGGTCTCGATGCCGGAATCGGCGCGCGCAACCACCGTAAACGGCTCCGGATGCACGGAAAACACCGCGCGCAGCTCTTCGAACTTGCCGTCAGGGAACGTGTCCGGCGCCGTGCCGTTGTAGGCATGATACTGCCAGTCCGACTGGGCGACACCCATGTCGAGATCGCCGGCACGGATGCCGTTGATGTTGGCGACGGATCCGCCGGTGGTATGCGTGCACTTGATGTCGTGCTCCGCCGACCCGCGGTTCACCAGCCGGCAGATGGCGCCGCCGACCTGATAGTACACGCCGGTCTGACCGCCAGTACCGATTGTGATGAAGGTTTCGGCCTGGGCCGCGCCGGTAAAGGCGAGACCTCCGGCCAGCGCAACACCGAGCGCCGTCGTCTTGAGAATGTTCACTGCAATGCCTCCCGTTTATTGGCTGCAGATTGACTGTTGCGACCCGAATGCCGCCGGCCGAGCAGATCGGCCGGGGGAACGACGGGTCGATTGTCCGGGACGATCACGGCCGGCGATGGCCACGCAGGCGACCGAAGATCTTGCGACCTTCCGACCGGACCCTGCGGACGAAATGCCTCGCGCACTGCGTTCGTCTCGAAACCCGTTGCTGGGCACGAAAAACCGCCCCCCGCACGACCGCGCTTGTGCGGTCGCCGCTAGGTTAGACTGAAAAGACTCGTTTTTCCAAGCCCTTTCCCGAAGGTGAACGCACGCGTGGAGACACCGTCCCGGCGACAGAGCGCGCGGGCCATCGTCGCGGCAGACCTGCAAATCCAGAGCTATTCGCCCTGCCGGCCGCCGGAAATGACTTCGAGGAAATGCCGGCGAAGCTGATGCTCGTCCTGCCCGTCCCGCAGGCCCTGTCGCCACTGGTCGATCACCAGCCGCAACGCAAGCGTCTCGCGCGTATGGGGAAGTTCGGAGAGGTAGTTGGTGAAAAAGGCATCCAGCGCATGACGGTCGAGCGCGTTCTGGGCGATGAGGCCGTGAATCAGCGCCATCGTCGCGGCGATGTGCCCCTTGAGAAACTCGAATCCGGCAGCTCCGCCCATCGGGTCGCCGTCACGGTCTGGTTCGTCCGTCGAGCTGTCCGGCATCATTCCACCCATTGTTGCAACCGCGACATTCGCCGGCTGCATCGTGGCCCTGGAAACGAATGATCGTTTTCAGTTACTTGCGCGGCCGCGCGAACGCGTGACGCAACGTCATCCATCGCCACCTGGAATCCTATACCACCACAGAGTTGTCCACAAAGCGTAAATGGCGGGGGCGCTGCGTCAGCCTTGGCTGACGCATGTCATCCGCGCCGCGACACAGGCTTGCGGCCCCCAACTCTGGAAAAGCGGTCCAAAAGCCCAATCCGGTATTGCGACGCGTGGCGCGACCGGATAGACAATCGCGCAGAGTGAGCCGATAGCTCAGTTGGTAGAGCAACTGACTTTTAATCAGTAGGTCCAGGGTTCGAGCCCCTGTCGGCTCACCACTTTCAAGCAACTGAAAAAATTCAGCAATTCAGTTATTCTGTGAAAGTGGCGACCATGAACGAAATCGGAACATGTGACTATTTGTGACTTTCGCTTGCCGTCACACGTCACACAGGTTCCGAAAACGTTCCTCACAGACCAATCTCCGTTTCCCCGTCCGCGTCGTACCAGGCGATCATTTTCGCGATGGCCGATGACGCCATTTCGGGATGCTGCGCGAGGTAGTGCTTGAGGATCTGCGTGCAGCTTTCGTGAGAGTGACCGGTGACGGCGGCGATCTCCGGGATCGTCGCACCGGCGAGCGCAAGCCAGGTCACGGCCGTATCGCGGAAGTCCATCTCCCAAAAGCTGGCCAGCGACGGACATGGGGCAACGACGGGCGGGCCTTCGATTCGGCCATTGTCGACCGGCAGATGCTTGAAGCGCTCGTTCGACGGGCACAGAAGGCGCGATCCGCCCTCGCCTGTCGTCTCGCGCCATAAGCCATGCACGCCGATGCGTCGGATCTCGGAGTAGATCTTGCGGTAGTGATCCGGCTTGAACGGCTCCCAAGTCTTTTCGAACAGAAGCACATGCGTGTCGACGATGCCGGCAGCGCGGCGACGCGCGGCCGCGCCATCGAGCCGGCGCGTCAGCTCCGGCGATGCCGGCAGTTGCACGATAGCTCCGGTCTTCTGCTGCCGAAGCACGATCCGGTCGCGGATCTTTCCGCGCATCGTCAGCTCCAGCCGGTCGCCCTGGCGCTGTCCGGACCAGACGGCGAGCACGAAGCTGTCGCCCATCTCCGGCCGGCCGACCGCATCGGCAACGTCGATCTGCGTTTGCAGCTCGGTTCGCGTGGCAAAGCGCACGCGCGGCGCGGGGGTCTTCATGCCGAGACGCATTGCCGGATTGGCTTTCAGAAGGCGGAACTTGCCGCGACGCAGGCCCCAGGAGATCGCGGCCGACATCACGCGCACCACGCCGTTCGCCGTCGACAGGCCGCGCTGCATGCGCAGGTCCTCATAGAGACCATAGAGAATGGTCTGGTCGAGCGCGTCGACATCTGCGCCCCATATGTCGGGCGCGGCCTGCTCGATGACGCGGGATTTCGCGCGATAGTCATAGCGCGTCTTCTCCGCCAGATCCTCGGTGACGGCCGGCGATGCGAGCCAGTCGTCAATCAGCTTCTGGACAGAGTAGCGCACACGCGGCGCGGCCGCGCGCGGCCGGCCCGCGGATCTCTTCTGCGCGGCCGGCTTGGTCTCCAGCCGCTTGGCGAACGCGGCCGACCAGTCCGTCGCCTCGCCGGCCGAAAACCATTCGCCCTCGTTCCTGGTGCCCGGCATCAGCTCGGCCGGGTCGATGCGGCCGTCAACCGGATGGCGGAGATCCGTCGGCGCATGGCCGGCGTCACGCATCTTCGGCCCCGGCGAGAAGCGCGGGCGCCCGTCGCGCCAGGAGACATAGGGGATTTTCAGTTGCCGCTTGCGCATGTCACTCGCTCCCGCCAGTCGAAGCCATCGGTTGCCACCCCTTGACGAGGTAGCAGCGGGCATCGGTCCAGCAGTCTTGCATCATGTCCCATCCCGCGACGAGCCAGTTTCCCGGATCGTCACGAAAGCCGATACTGACGAACAGCTCGCCCACACCTTTATCTCCCGAAGAGATCGGCATTTCGCATGCGCGAGGAAAATCGCTGGTCGTCGGTTGAGTGACCTCGCAAAGCACCTGCACCAGACCATTTGCAAGATCGTAACTCGTCGGGTCCAGCCATTCCTCATGCTGCATTTTTTCGGCAAGCTTCTGTATTTCAGCGCGAGGCGGAGTCCAGCCTTGAGCGATCAGACCATCCCATATCCCTTGATCATGATAGTGCTTGATCAATTCACGGGCCTTGAACCTGACTGCCTCGTCCGACGGAAGATACTTGTTGAGATCGATTGTCAGAAACATCTCACTCGCTCCCGCTCACCATCCCGAGCGCATGTTTGTAGAGGTCAAGGATCGATTCCTCTTCCTCGCGCTCATGCGGCTGTTTCTTGCGAAGCGCGATCAGCTGTCGCAGGATCTTGACGTCGAAGCCGTTGCCCTTGGCCTCGGCATAGACGTCCTTGATATCGTCGGCGATGACCTTCTTTTCCTCTTCCAGCCGCTCGATGCGTTCGATGAACGCGCGGAGCTGGTCGCCGGCGATGCCGCCATTGTTCGTGCCTGTCTCGGTCATGCAAACCTCCATCTGTTCGACAGGAAAAATTCGGCCGGACGCACTGGTCTGATCTCCGGCTTCGGCGGTCGCGCCGGCGCGGTGCGCGGCTGGATCGCTTGCGCGAGATCCTTGAAGTTTTTCACCTTTGATGCCGTGCGGTCGGCCATCATTGCCCTCCATTCAGATCGATGTTCCGGAGCCGCGCCCAGGCGTGCAGGGCCTCGGACCAGCTCTCCAGTTCTTGCAGCTTCTCCTGGACGTCGCGCCACTCTTCGCGAATGCGCTCCGGTGTCATGTCCTCCAGATCGTGAACGAAGGGCTTGACCAGCGCGGCATCCATCCTGTCGAACGGCAGACCCTGCCAGCTTCCCGCCGGGGCGTCGGCAAGGCTGTTGTCCTCCCGGTGCCCGCGCCAAAGCCGGAAGTTCGCCGCGACCAGCGAGACGACAGGCGTCACGACAAGCAGCGCGAATACCAAGTAAACAAACACCTTTAGCGCGAGTGTGATTGCGTCGAGCAGCATGCGCCCCTCCAAAAAAAGCGCGGGCGACGACGCAACACACAGGCCGCCCGCGAGGTCCAACAGGGAGGAAACGTCAGGGCGTGCCACGGCCTCTGACGCGACCGGACCGGCGCAACACCCTGTCCTGGATGCGTGCCGCCCGGATCGCCACGGCCGCAAGACCGGTGACGATGGCGACGACGAGGCCGGCGCCGATGAGGCGCGCCGCGTCGTATGTTCCGAAAAGGTCGATCATCGCGACAACGCCTTGAGCCGGACAATCGACGCCTCGATCAGCGCCGCCGCATTGTCCAAGCCCTGCCGAGCCTTGAGGAGTTCGCGTTCGGCCGAGCACATAAGAGCTTCGGCCTGGACGCGATCAGCGATGAAGCTCGCGTCCGGTGCCATGCGCGGCGGCGACGGCACCGGATGGCCGATCAGGGCTTCCGTGCTGAACCCGTGACCGCAGGCATCGCAGCGCTGAAAATCGTAATGCCACGATTGCGCGTCGTTGCAGCCGCAATTCGGGCAGCTCTCCAGCTTCTCCGGGATCATGAGCCTTTCGCCTTCTTCTTGCGGTCGCGGATTTCCTGCGCGACGACTTTCCCGTGCCATGTGAGCGCGGCCTGTCCGGTCGGTGTCACATTGGTGACGAGCTTGCGATTGAGCAGCCGATCCATTGTCGCCAGCGTCACAAGGCTGCGATCTCCCGGCCGCCTCCAGCCATTCTTCACGCGAGTGAACGGCTTGCCGATCATCGACGCCAGCAACTTGCGCTGCGCCGGGCTGAGCGCGGCGATCTCGTCGTTGACGAGCGCGTCGGCCTGCCCCGGTTTTCTCATGGTCACGGTCATGCCCGGCCTCCCTGAACGGGCCGATATTCGACGGAGGCTCCCGTGTGGTTCCGGTCGCAAAGCTGGTCATTCAGACGTGTCATGAACTGCTCGTACCAGCCGGGTCCCTGCTCTTTCAGCTTGCCCCCAACCTGGACCGCAAGAAGACTCGAAAAAGCTTGCTCCACGATCTCGTGTTCGACGCCCTCATTCGCCAACTCAACGATTGTGAGCTGCACGGACACAAAGGCACGCTGAAAGCGGTGTTGAGCGGAGATGAACTCCCGATCCTTTTCGGTTTCGGCCCTTTTCAGGCTCGCCGCCGTCACCAACTCCAGCTGAGAATGGAGTTCCGCTGCGATAGCCTTGACGTCGAAATGAACATGCTCGGTCATGCCCGGCCTCCATAACGTGCGTGGAGCGCTGCGCGCTGCGCGTCGACCTGCGCTTGATGGGCGGTCGCCGATTGCTCCGGATCGTTGTCGTTGGATTGCTGCGCCGGCAGCGCGGCCGTCTGGCTCATGAGCCAGGCGGTGGTCAGCGCGCGCGGCCAGACCCAGCCGGCGGCATGCTTGCGCGGCATGCCCTTGGTCTCATGAAGCCGGGGCCATGTGCGCTTGAGGTAGGTGACGGTGACGCCCAGCTCCCGCGCCAGCTCGTCGATGCCGATCATGATTGATGGCTGAAGGTGAATTTGCGTGCTGTCCATTTCTCGCTCCCTGTCGAGTGACACGAAAACGATATGCGTTTACGCAAATTTTGCAAACAAAAAATCACATGATTTGCATTTCCGCGCACAAGGGTTTGCGCGCCTGCGCAAAATCTGACACGGCGACACTTCAATTTTTGAGGGAGATAAGTTGATAGATGCAACCCAGATTGCACTGGCTGCAATGCGCGAAACGACTATCCGTCCGGCCGAAAAATGTCATGACATTCCAACAGCGCTAAGGCCGGCCGAATGTCATGACATTCCAACAGTGCCAACACGGACCAAAAATCATGACATTTCACAAGTGCCCGACCCGTCAGAAGGGGCGTATCACGCCTTCCACGACACCGCGAATGGATACGCGGGTTTCGTCAACCTGCTCCGGTCGGACTGCGCCGAGCTTTGCCGAGTGCGCAACAAGGTAGGGCGGCTGAAACAGCCGGAAGACCGTTTCGGCCACGCCGCTGGTGTAATCGAGCACCTGCGCACAAACGATGTCGCCCATCTGTGGACGTCGATTGAGATCCACCAGCAGAATGTCGCCCGGAAGCACGCCTTCCAGGTCGAGAGCGCGCCCGCGCATCACCCATGGGTCGACACCATTACGGCCCTTGCGAGCCTCTTCAATCGCGGTGCGACACCAGGACTTCAGCTCCCCGTCTTCCGATCCAAGCGGCGAGGCGTCCGGCTCGGCCAACCCCGGCGGCAGCGCCTGTCCGGGCAAGCGATGGCGCGATACACCCGTGTAACCCTCGACCTGCTGGATCGAGCGTTCGGTGATCGTCGACTTCTTTGTCGGATCGTTGAGAAAACGGGTGAGCGTCGACGGCGCCATGCCGGAACGTCGGGCGAGTTCGGACGGCGTCAGGTTCATATGACGCGCTACGGCCGCGATCCAATCGCGCATGTCCCATGTCTTTTCCATGGGCCACATTTTATGGGGTGCGGCGTGCAACACGATACCAATGCGCCTTCCCTTGATTTGCGTAAACGCATATCATGTTTGCGAATCACTGCCAATTGAATTCGCGGGAACGCAATCCATGATGTTCGACGAGATTGAATGCACGCGGAAGCGGCTGGGACTTTCTGCATGGGACCTTTGCAAAAAGGCAAACGTGCAACCGACCAGCTACAGCCAATGGCGCACCGGCAAGGTCAATCCACGGCAAAGCTCCTTGAAAAAGCTGACGGACGCGATTTGTGAAATCCGCAAAGAGCGTGAAACAGTGCAATGACGTGGCATGCCGAGATCGAGGCGCGGCGCGTGGCGAAAGGGTTCACAATGAACCAGCTTTGTCAGGCTGCGGGTGTGACCCTTAGGCACTACCATCGCCTACTCGTGGAGGAGAGCCAGCCTCGGCAAAGGACCATCGTGCGGTTACAGCTTGCGCTCTGTCTGCTCGAACGGATGGGCGAGCGCGCGCTGAACCCCCACACAATCACCTATCTGATCGCGATCTTATGGGCTGCGCGCGGCGAACAGATCATGCCGCTTGACGTGCTGGCGCATGACCCGTCACGGCGGGCGACGTCCGACCCCGCCTGGCTTGCGGCCGCGCGGGTCCGGCGGCGCGCGCTCTACATTGCCAACGTCTGTTTCGGCGTGTCGCAGGCCGATCTGGCGCGGGTTTCGGGCATGACGGCGGCGGCGGTCAGCCTCGCGGTGAATGCCGTCGAGGACACGCGGGACGATGACGACGACAGCTCGCTGATTGGCCAGATCGAGAGCGTGATGAACTTCGCCGCATCCGGTCGAAAGGAGGCAGGTCGTGTCGAAGATCGTTGATCTCCTGCGGCGCAAGGTCGCCGATCCGCTGAGCTGCATCAGCGCCGGCCGCGATGGTGAGAATTCGCAAGCGCTTGTGTTCACCTTCAACCGCGAACCGACCGACGCGGAGCTGCGGTTCCTAGCGGATCAAATGGGCCGCGCCGCCAGAATGTGCCGTGCCGGGAGGGATGAACGGTGAGACCGATCAAACCCTTGAGAATGCCGGACATCGTGCCGGCGACGCCCGGCATCCATCGCCCGGATTTTCGGGACGTGGACCCGTCGTCGCTGCATGTCGACGAGAAGTATCAGCGCGGCCTGTCCGAGCGATCCGTCACGCTGATCCGCAAAATCGTCCGCGAATGGAGCTGGAGCGCGTTCAAGCCGCCGATCACCGTGGAGGTCGATGGCGCATTGCATGTTCTCGACGGTCAGCATACGGCCGTCGCGGCGGCATCGCACCCAGGGATCGAAACCATTCCCGTCGTCGTCGTGCCTGCGCCGACGACCGAGGATCGTGCGGCGGCCTTCGTCCGCCACAACCGTGATCGTGTTGCGGTAACACCGATGCAGCTCCACCATTCGCTGCTCGCGGCCGGCGATGAAGCGGCGCAAGACGTGGCGAATGTCTGCGCGCGCGCCGGCGTGACGGTTCTTCGCAATCCGCCCGCGATGGGGAAGTTCAACGTCGGCGACACGCTGGCAATCGCGGCGCTGGGGGCACTGGTAAAACGCCGCTTCCCCCTCGGTGCTCGGAAGGTTCTGGACATCTGTGTCGCGGCTGGGCTCGCCCCTGTCTCGATGGAGATGATCAAGGCAATCGACGCGATCATCCATGAGGACGAGTACGCCGGCACGGTTGAGCCGGAAGCGCTTGCCGCGACAATCCGCTCCATGTCCCCGGAACGCTGGTCCGAAGTGGCGCAGCTGCGCACCGCGCACCGCATGCCGAAATGGAAAGCGCTGACGGTCGTGCTCTACCGGAACACGAGGAAGAAGCGCCGTGCATAGTCTCGACCACGAGGAACTGCAAAACGAGAACGAGCGTCTGCGCGCGCGGATACAGGATCTCGAAGAGGCGTTGTTCGCGGACGTTCCCGTGCCGGTCGAATTCCGTTTAACGACCCAAGAGGCAAGGGTTTTTGGGGTGCTGATCAAGCGCGAACTGGCAACAAGAACCGCAATCCTGGCAGCGCTCTACGATGATCTCGGGCGGGATCAGGCAGAGCCAAAGATCGTGGATGTTTTCGTCTGCAAGTTGAGGAAGAAAGTCGCGCCCTTCGGCATCGAGATCAGCACGGTCTGGGGGCGTGGCTGGTGCATGGACGCTGCTGTTCGTGGCCGCTTTCACACGCAGGATCGCGAGGCAGCGGAATGACCCTCCACACGCTCACCTCCAGATCCGTGATGAACCGCCGGCTGCCGGCACCCGACGGGCTGGACTTCTTTCCCACGCCGCCGTGGGCCACGCGCGCCTTGATGCTGATGCTGTTCGATTTTCTGCCGCGCATCTCCCTTGGCAGAAACCAGTGGCGAATGGAAACCGCCTGGGACCCGTGCTGCGGCGCGGGTCACATGAGCGGCGTGCTGCGCGAGACCTTCTCGACCGTTCATGAAAGCGACGTCCACCCCTACGGACAGGATACGGTTCAAGATTTCCTCGACACGGAGCCCGGTGACCACCGGGTCGACGACGCGATCATCATGAACCCGCCGTTCAACAAGGCGGCGGCCTTCGTCCGGCATGCGCTATCCCATCGGCCGGCCATCGTCGCGGCGTTGGTGCGCTCCAACTGGATAGAGGGAAGGACGCGCTATGCGACGCTGTTCCGTGACCGGCCGCCGACGGCGGTGTTCCAGTTTGTCGAGCGGGTGCCGATGGTCGCCGGCCGATGGGCGATCAACGCCAGAACGGCGACGAGCTACGCCTGGTTCGTGTGGGTCGACAGCCCCTCCCCGCTGATCGCGGAGCACACGCCCCTGCTCCGCTTCATTCCGCCCTGCCGACAAACGCTGTCGCGCGACGACGACGTGCTGCGGTTCGGCGGCTGTTCGGATCTTCCAAAGACACATCCCGTCATGCGTGGGCTGGAGAGGCTGACGCGATGACCAGCAAGTATCCGGTCACTCAGCACGCGGTACTGCGGTATCTGGAGCGCGTCGAGAACGTCGAGCTGGCGCCCTTCTACGCCGCTGCGGGAACGGACGATCCGACCCTGGTGCTTGACGCATTCGAAAAGGAAACGGGCATCTGCATCGCCGCATTGCGGCGGAAAGTGCTGCCTCCCGAATGTGTCCCCGCGCTGAAAATGGGCGCGTCATCCCTGCGCTGCAACGGCTACGTCTGCAGGATCGAAAGCGGGCAAGTGGTGACGGTGTACAAACACAACAAACGCCGCGTTCCGATCCGCACGCGCCGGGAAACCCGCGTCATGCGCCAACGCGGCGACAGGAGGGCAAATTGAGCGACGATCTGTTCGCTGAAATCAACCGGCTCTGTGCCGGCCGCGATCCGCGCCAGGTGCTGGAAGCGCTGGCCGACCAGATGGGCCAGGTCCTCGTCAGTTGCTCGCCGGACCACGCCAACGCGCGCGTCGGCACCTTCGAGCTGTTCATGCGCGTTCTGGTCCATGTCGATGCGGCACAGGATGCGGTGGGAATCCCCTTCCGCCTTGACGGCCGGGACGGGCACTGACCCATGGGCGACCGCCGCGAGCTGGAAGAGATCAAGCAGGGTCTCAAGGACAAGATCGAGGATCTGTGCCGTCGCCTTCTGCCGGATGGCCGGCGCATGGGCCGGCTGTGGGTTTCAAACAATCCGGTGACGGGCGATCATCGCAAGACGCCGGAGCTCAAGGTCGGACTGGATCGCGACAAGGGCGCCTGGAAGGACTGGCGGACCGGCGACAAGGGCGATGTGATCGGGCTGATCGAATACCTGCACCAGACCGATTTCAAGGGTGCGCTGCAATGGGCGCGCGACTTCCTCGGTCTGGAAAAGATGACGGTAACGGAGCGCCGCTCCTTCGCCATCGCCGCGCAGGCGCGCGCCAAAGAGGATGACGAGAAAGCACGGCAAGCGGCCGAATGGCAGCGCCGACAGGCGGAAAAGCTGTTCGAACGCGGGTTTATGGACGGGGCGGGTTCCACCGTCGAGCAACACGCACGGGAGTATCTGGCGCATCGGGGAATTGATCTCGGCGCGATCCGCCACCGCGACCGCACGTCGTTGCGCTTTGCTCCGGAGGTCGAGTACTGGACGCTGGCGCAATGGTCGGTCGACGAGGCGACCGGGCGGCGCGTCAAGACGCGGCCGGGTCCGGCGTTTCCCGCGATCATCGCCGCGATGCGCACGCCACTCGGTCAGTTCCGGGCCTGCCACGTCACCTTTCTGGACCCGCTCCATCCGCTCAAGGCGGACCTCGGCCCAAAGCATTCCCCGCGGCTGATGAAAGCCGCGACGAAAGGAGCTGCCGTGTGGCTCTCGCACGGCCCGGAAGGCGTGCCGCCCTGGGAAGCGACCCGTCCGGCACCGCTAATCCTCTCCGAAGGCATCGAGACCGGCTTGCAGATCGCGATGGATGTCCCGGAAGCGCGGGTCGCCGCAGCCGGGTCGATCAGCGGGATCGGCAATGTGCCGGTGAATTTCGACTTTGTGTCCTGCGTGATCGTTGCCGGCGAAAACGATTGGGACAAACCGCAGGCGCAACAGCAGCTCGACCGCACGCTGGAACAACTCGGCGACAGCGGCAAGCCGCTGGATCTGATGAAGCCGCATGCGGGATCGGACTTCAACGACCTGGGAAAAGGAGACGTGGAATGACCAGAAAGAGGAAGGCCAATGCAAAGCCGAAAGGTCAGGAGAAAAGCGGTGAAAAGGTCTGGACTGGTGCTGTATCCGGTGAAGCGTTCGTTGAGGCGTCGCCTAAGGCAACTTTGAACGCGTCGCCCCTGCCCGCTGGCCCGCCGCTGTTCGGTGGGGACCATGCGCTGTGGATTGCCTTTCGGGCGACGCGCTCGGCCGTGCGCGGGTTGATTGGCGAGGATGCGCCCCAGCCCGACCCGGAAAAACTCGCCGACCAGGCCGTGTGCATGGCCGATTTCCTGCGCAGCGCACCGGACGCGAGCGACGAGGCGGTGGTGACGCAGCTTTCCATGCGCGGCAAGGCGCGCGGCGGCGACGACACGCTGCGGTTCAAGGTGCGGGTGTTCCGCGACGTGCTCGCCCATGCCGAACGGCACCTGCGCGAGGCGGAACCGCCCGCCCCGACCGACGCGGAGCTGGCGGCCAAGGCTGCAAAGCCCGATCCGCGCGATCTCTCGCTGAAACTGGTCAAGGCGCCGCTGGCGCTGACGGAGACCGCCAAGGGCCGCTAAGGCCGGTTGCGGCTGGAGGGTGCCGCCGGCGGTTTCGACTGCCGGCGGCTTTTTCTCAAGGATTACGGGCGACAATGGCAAAGCGGCGCACACAGGTCGGCAGACAGGCAACCCGAGCCCATTTTATCGAGGCAACGCGTCGGCTTTCGGAGCGCGAGGAAATCCTCGATCCCGATCCGAACCTGCCGCGCGAGGGAATCGGTCCGGGAAAGTGGGACGGCGCGCCGTTCGACCGGATGCCACCGAATTGCCCGGTCGAAGTCCTCGGCCACAATGGCGTCACCACCTATTGCCGGTCGGCGAGCGGTCAGCTCCACGCGGTCGAGCGATGGGACATGCACGTTCTGACCAGCTTGTTCGCGCCGAAAATCAACTATGCCTATTGGGCCTGGCCGGCTTTCAAGAAAACCGGCACAAACGAGGACGGTCAACCGATCTACAAGGTCGACCGCGTGGAGCGCGACAAGGCCATGATCTGTCTTGTCTCGGAGGGCAAGCGGCGCGGCCTGTTCGATCCGGAAAAGCGCGTGCGCGGCCGGGGCGGCTGGATGGCCGATGCCGGCAACTTCATCTGGAATTCCGGTGAATGGCTCTGGATGGCCGACACGACCGGCAAGCTGGAGACCGCGCGGCCGTCCGAGCATGACGGGTATTTGTACACGCGCGCGCCCGACATCGAACGGCCCTGGGAAACATCGATCGATCGCGAGCAAAGCCCCGCGCAATCGATCCTGGAGGATCTTCGAACATGGAACTGGGAGCGGCCCTATCTCGACCCGGTTTTATTCCTCGGCTGGATCGCCTGCGCGTTCATGGGCGGAGCGCTCGACTGGCGGCCTATCGTCTTCACCAGCGGCGGGGCCGGCGTCGGCAAGTCGACCTTGCACAAACTGGTTCAAAGCATTTTGGGCGACGCGCTGATCGCGCTGGTCGACACCACGGCGGCCGGCATCTATCAGCACGTCAAGCAGGACAGCCTGCCGGTGACGGTCGACGAGCTGGAGGCCAAGCGCAACAGCTCCAAGTCGACCTCGATTATCGAGCTGGCGCGGCTCGCGTCGTCGGGCGGCAAGATGGCGCGCGGCGGCGCGAACCACGAAGGAACGACGTTTCAGGCGCAATCGTGCTTCATGTTCTCGGCGATCATCCCTCCCCCGATGGGCGTGCAGGATCGCACGCGCATGGCGACGCTGAACCTGCGCAAGCTGGACAAGGGCCACGGCCGCGAGCCGGTGGTGCGCGACACCGACGGCCGCATGCTTCTGCGCCAGATCATGGACGGCTGGCAGGAGTTCCGCGCGCGTACCCTGCCAGACTGGAAACAGACGTTGCACATGGCGGGATTCGATGCCCGCGCAATGGACACCTACGGCACGCTGCTGGCTGCGGCCGAACTGCTGGTCGGCCCGGAAGCGCTAGAGGATATCGGGCTGGAAGTTTCCGACCAGGCTGCGCTGGCGGAGGTCATCCGCGCGGCCACGGAAGCAGAACGGGCCGAACAGGTCGAGAAGTGGCAAGAGTGCATCGCGCACCTGCTGGCTTCGCCGGTAGATGCTCATCGGGGCGGCGACCGTTTGACGGTCGGTGGAATCATCGCTGATTTCGAACGCAGCGCGCTCGATCTGCAGTACGCCCGTGAAAGGCTGGCGCTGGCGGGCCTCGGCCTACGAAAGGCGGGCGATCCGGCCATCGGGCCTCACATTGCAATTCCAAGAAGTCACCCGGCGCTCACCAAAATCTTTCAGGACACGGACTTTTACGAAGGCGGCTGGTGGACAGCGCTCAAGCAGGCACCATCGCACATCGTCCTGCGCGGTCTGGAGCAACGGTTCCACACGGTGAAAATCAATCGGGACGCGAAATTCTGCCTGTTGATCGACCTCGGCGCCTATGACGCGGCGATGCCGAGGGCCGAGGGGTGAAGCGATGATCTGTTGGGAAAGTCGTTTCTTGGGCATCTATGCCGGCCGAGACGATCTGCGGCGGTTTGCGGCAAGCTTGAAACTCATGATCGGCCGGGTCGACGACGCACCGACAATGTGCATCCGCTGGCGATTGATTTTCGGTCTGTCCTGGGACTGGCGACCGAAATGCGTGTGGGTCGAGTCCGGTCTAAATCAAATCTTGCGAACTGACATGTACGACAGCGCGTCCTGGACAGGGCGAACGCGCGATCTGGTATCTTGGCAATGGCCTATGAGATGGGAATTCTACAGAAAAAACTAGGCCGATTGACGTTTTGCGGCGAGTCCGGGCTTGCTTTCCATCGGCCAATCGTCCGGCCTGTAACCGTCCAGATAAGCGCGCAGCAGTCGAACAGTTGTCGGCCGCGCCTGACGATGCATCTCAACGTCCTCGCCGCTTTCCAATCGGCGCTGGTGTAGATCCGAATGGCCCAGCATGCGTGCCATGTCAGCGACGGAAAGCCCGAGCTGAACCCGGGCCTTCTGAATTTCGGTCGGTGACATGGTGTCGGTCATGACTAGAAAAGGTCCATCTGCGCGAGCGTTTCAGTTTCCCTTTTTTCGCACCCCGGTATCACATATTGCAAGCCGCATCGAGTTAGTTCCGTCGGTGACGGCTTGGCCACCTTAGCGGGCGCATCCACGACAATGCGGATTGCGGCAACGCTGGTCCCGCTTTTGAGAAATGATCCGTCGGGTAAGGTTTCCGCATATCCGTCCACGCATTCCAGCCAATCGCGGAAATCGTCCCATCGGCGGCCTGTCCGGCTCAGCGTGCTTCCGGACATGATCGCCACAAGCCGGCCGCCGGGCTTGAGAAACCCAAAGGCGCGGCGCACATGCTCCAGGTCTTGACCGTTTTCAAATGGGGGGTTCATGACGATGCGGTCAAACACCTGCGCGGGGATCGCGTCCATAAAATCGCTGCCGGCCAGCGCTGACCCGTGCCCTTTCAGTTCCAGAACCTCGCGCAAGCGCGGCGAGACCTCGTAAGCCGTGATGCGGGCTGCCGGCGTCGCCGCCAGTACCGCGTCCAGCAGGGCGCCGGAACCGGCGGACGGCTCCAAAACCGTATCGCCGGGCTTGATGTCAGCAGTCGCCACGATGTCAGCCGCTAAGGACGCAGGCGTCGGAAAATAACCAGGGATACCGGCAAAGCGGGCATCGTCGAGGGCGCGCCGAAGCCGCTCGGCCTTGCGCCGCTCTTCTTGGTTGGCGGCTAGAGCCTTCCAGAGTACATGCGCGGCCTCGCTGTCACATGCAGGCTCACCGGTCTCAAAGCCGGCGTCGTAGTAGCCTCCAGACCGGTTGATTTTGGCCCGCGTCAGATCATGCAGGGCTTTTTTTGTGCGAATGTTCGCGAGACAGGCCGGCACAGTGCCAGCTTCCGAAGCGTCCGCCAGCCAACGCAGGGCATTTTGGGTCCGCTCGAGGTGCAGCCCATCCAACGCGGCCGATGCCGCCTGCCGCTGCCGCCGGGGCGTGTTTGTATTCCGGTCTGCAAACTTGTTGTCAATCTGGCTTTGAAGGTTGTCTGCCAGTTCGCGCATGCGATCAGGTGTCATCGGCTATCTCCTCTCGGCGCGCCTCAATGGCGCTCAGTCGGTCTGATGCCGGGGATGCGGCCGCCACCTGGGCGGCCGCACTGCCGGGCATCAGGCCGCCAGGCTGTCCGCGCCTTTCATCTCCGCCATGCGCTGCGAGAGGATCCAAAGGGCCTTGTTCAGCTTCACGTCCTGGTCGATCCCGTTGACCGCGCGGGTCGAGACGCGCCGGCGCCGGCCGTTGGCATCGCGGGTGATACCGCGCAGCCCGCCGCGAATGACGTTTTCCTGCGCGACGTTGAACGTGGTCCAAAGGTCGGCCGCACGGTCGTCGCGGCGCCGGGGGCTAAGGAGTTGTTCAGGCGTGATCGGCGTGTCAATGTTGCCGTCAGCGTCGCCGAACCGCAGCACATGCGCCGCTTCCGCGAAGGCCATGCGCTCGTCCCGCGCCAGCTCCACGCCCGCCCAGCTCGCCGGCGCCGCCAGCGCCTTTTGCGCCTCTTCCATGACGCGATAGGTGCCTTCGATCACCTTGCCCTGCACGTCGCCAGAATGCCGGACTTTCACGCTGTCGATGGTGCCCGTTTGCGCCACGAGCGAATTCAGGCAGCGAATGCGGAACAGGCCGGCCATCAGATCGTAAGCGCTGGAACCGTCATTCGCGTTCTTCAACAGGATTTCGCAGACCGTATCGCCAACGCGCAGGCTGCTATCCTCGTCGATGCGACGCAGCCGCAGCATGTGCTTGGTGAAGTGGACCTTGCTTGCGTCGCGGCTGCGAGACTGTTTTACGCCGACCGGCATGAACCCTTCGGCCATCAGGCCGCGCAGGATCTCGATTGTCGGGATCGGCTGAAAACGGTCGGAGCGGCTTTCGTGGGCGGATGTGGCGAAGACCGACGGCGCCAGGCGGCGCAACTCATCCTCACCAAGAACCTTGGCGCCATCGAAACGAGCGGTGTTTGCGTAAATCGACATGGTCAATATCCCCTTGCTGGTGCGCCTCACTGGCGCTGCTGACGATAAATTTATAACCAATGGTATCAAATGTAGTCAAGAAAAATATTGCCATTGGTTTTATTTTCATGCCGTCGCGCTCGTTCCCCCGCCCGTTTTCCGCCAAAAATCGACCGCAGCACTTAACCTTTTCCCCCGCCCTGATGGCAGAGAAACGGAGCCCGCGCCGGACCCGAACCGCCCGCCTCTGCCGCGCTTTCGCGCGCCTGCGGCCGATGCGTGAAGCTATCGCCGGTCCGGCGCGGGCACTTAAGGCAGGGCGAGGCGTGCGACGGTCGATTTCTTCCGCCGACGGGTGCGGGTGGTTAGCGTCGGTTAGACGCGGTTAGATGCGACATAACCCGATTAATTCAATGAAATCATGAGGATGGATTGATGGTTAGGCGGTTAGCGCGGTTAGTAAGGTTCATACGCGCGCGCGTGTGCATACACGCGATCTCATCTAACCTCATAACCCCTAACCTGTAGAATTATATTCCTGATTTCATTGGCATATCACGGTTAGGTTGCGGTTAAGACCGCGCGTCGCGCCGGCCGTCGAGCTAACCGGAATAAACAAATGGGGATCTAGACCGATGCAGGACGACGGCGCCGACCAGGACCCGAAAAAGACGCTGGAAGGGGCACACCGGCCGGGCGAAATCGAGCCGGACGAAGAGCGCGCGGCCAAGATCGGCGACACGGCCGCGACCGCACAGGCCGCGCTCGATGACCTGGCCGCGATGATCGAGCCGGACGAAGCGCCCGACCAGCCTTCATTGCTTGATGATGAGGCGTGCCTTTTCGGTGGTCCGGTGGAGCATGTCGCGGAAACCTTCCGGGCCGCCAAAGGGCGCGGGAGGCCGAAAGGCTCGAAGAACAAGGCGAACCAGGCGTTCCGGGACTACCTGTTGAAGCTGGGTTACCGCCATCCGGGGCTGAACCTCGCCGACCTGGCGAACGCCGATCCGCACCAGCTCGCGGGCGAGCTGTCGCAGCCGTACAGGCCGACGAAAGGGCCGCATGCGGGCGAGCTGGTCGAAAGCGCGTGCACGCCGGCCGATGCGCTGGCGCTGATCATGAAGGCCAACGAAGCGTTGATGCCCTATTTCGAGAGCAAGCGGCCGACCGAGACGATCCAGACCGAACAGCGCTTCGGCGTGATGGTCATTCACCAGTCGGAAGGCTCCGGCGAGCGTGCGCCCGATGGCATCATGAGCCTGACCGGCGAAGTCAGGAAAAAGCAAGACAATTCAGATACTTAGGTTTCCGACCATCGTGCGACAACGCGAGCGGTGGTCACATGTGATTGCCAAGCATATGAAATGCATAGCGAATTTAAGTCGGTGCCGCTGATTGAAAATCAGCCGGACCCGCTGCGGCCTTTCCACCTGGAGCCGGCAACCCCTCGCCGCGCGGTGGCGTATCCCGGATGAATGGGGGGTGCCCTCGCCTCCGACCGCCATCCGCCCCGACCGGCTTTCAAAAACCGCGCGGGCACCCTCCCCCCGGGGTGTCGCGCCTCACACACACGACCGTTTTCGCTTGCCTGTTGCCAACCGCACTCAAGGGCAGCTGCGCGAAATTACTCTCATCCGACGAGGCCGGGCGCGGGACGCGCGCCGGCGGCGGGTGAAGGGTTTGGGTCTTGGGGATCGACGTTCAGCACTATCAACCGCCGGGTCCGGTCGGCGCGCGGTTTCTGAATGCGCGGGGCCCAATTGACCTGATCATGGGGCCTGCGGGCTCGGGAAAGACCGTATGCTGCGTGATGAAGGGACCGCTTATGGCCGCGCAATATGCGCCGGTCTGCCGTGACGGCGTGGTCCGGGTCAAGGTGGCCTGTATCCGCGACACCTACCGCGACTTCTCCCGCACTGCGCTTTCTTCCTGGTATGAAGCTTTCCCGATCTCGCATCCCTGGACAGTCCACCATGAGGGCGGGCAGGACCGCCCCGTCAAACATCGCCTAAAATGGCGCGCCAAACGGCCGGGATATGGCGAAGTCATCGTCGACTACACGATGGAAACCGGCGCGATCGGCGATCACAACGTCGAGCAATACATCAAGGGCTACGAAATCACCTACGGGTGGATCAACGAGGCCGACATGATCGACGAGCGAGTGCCCGGCCTGCTGTTCCAGCGGACGGGCCGTTACCCGAAGGTGACGGATATCGCGCCTTCGGAGCTGGAAAGAGTGTCGCAGGACGGCCGCCTAGTTATGCAAAAAATGGGATTAACTACCCAACCCGGCGAAATTGTGCTGCCGCGCATGGTGATGTGTGACCTTAATCCGCCCGATGTCGACAATTGGGTCTATCGGTTCTGCGAGAAAGAAAAAAAACGCGGCTTTAATATGTTTAGACAGCCGTCCGGCTTGTCGCCAAACGCCGAAAACCGGGTCGGAAAGCCGCGTTCGTCCTACGAATTAGAGGAGGCCACACAGGCAGAGCACATCGTGCGGCGGATGGTGCACGGCGAGTATGGCTATGCGCTCGACGGGAAGCCGGTCTATCCGGAATTTGCCTTGCAGCGCCACAAGGCCGATGCGCCGATTACGCCAGTCAAGGGTATCCCGCTGGGGATCGGCATCGACGCCGGCGGGTCGCCGGCGGCCGTGATCGTGCAGTTCATGCCGAACGGGCAACTGCGGATTCTCTGCGAGATCTGCGCACAACCCGGCACCGGTGCGTCGCGGTTCTCCGAAATGATCCTGGAGGTCTTGCTATCGCGCTTTCCGGGCTTTCCGATCAGCGAAGCCTATGGCGATCCGTCGGCGTTCTGGGGTGCGGACAGGCAGGCCGGCGAGTTGTCATTCATGGAAACGGTCGGGCGGGCGCTCAACCTCAACATTCAGCCGGCACCCTCGAACGAACCGGCCCTTCGCCAGGAGGCGGTACGCTGGTATCTCGGCCGGCCCATCGACGGCAACACCGAACGCATGATCGTCGATCCCGGTTGCGACATGATCATCGGCGGTTTCGCCGCGCACTACAAGCTGACCAAACAGGCAAGCGCCGGGCAGACCGATGTTCTGGCGGTGGCGAAAAACAACTACTCGCACCCGCATGACGCCCTGCAATACATCTGCCTGGGCCACCGCGGCCGATACGGCGTGATCGACGATGCCGCGAAGCTCGGGCGCGGCGACAACGTTGTCGGCCTGCGTGCGCGCCGCAAATCCGGGCAGTCCCGCGACCGCTTGAGCGAGGTCAAGCTGTGGTGACGCTCACCACGCGCTCCCCGGCGCTGCGCGACGACTGCCTGTCCTGTGCGCGCCCGACCCGCTGGGTGCGCAAGGCGGTTCTGTACATGCGGCGCGGCGGCGATACGGTCTCGATCCACGCCGGCGATACGTTGCTCGCGGTGGCCTATTTCTGGCCGTGCCGCGAAGGATGCCTCGAATTCTGCCTGTCGCTGCGGCCGGAGGCGCGTACGCACATGCACGCGCTGGTTCGCCTTGCGCAGTTAAGGCTGGAAGAGATCGCCCACACTGGCAAGCGGGTCGAAACCCATGTGCGCCCCGGTCATCGGCCGGGCGAGCGCATGGCGCGCCTGACCGGTTTCATTCCGGATCGGCGAACGCCCGGATGCTGGGTCTATCTCTGGAGGCTGTGATGAATGACGTCGTTAAAGCTCTGTTCGGCGGCGGTGGCGACGGTGGCGCCGCAGCGGCGGCCGAACGCAGCCGCCAGGAACGCCAGATTGCCAACGACCGGCAACTCGCCGAAGCGAACCGGGCCGATGCGCGATCCGGCGGCAGCCGTCGCCCGCCGCGCGGTCGCCGCCTGTTCATGGACGAGAACAAGGCGTCTCTCCCCTCCAAGCTCGGGGAGTGACCACCGACATGGAATTTCAGCGGGTCAAGAAACGTTCCCAAAAGGCGTGGGAAAACCGAACGCCATGGGATGCGCTTTATCAGGAAGCCTATGATTTCGCGATTCCGCAGCGGCGGCCCGGCGGGTCCGGAAACTCGAAGCGCAGCGGCGATTTCCTTTTCGACATGACCGCGCCGACGTCGACGATGCATTTTGCCGGAAACCTCCAGCGCGATCTCTTCCCATCCGGCCAGCCACCGTTCACCTATGAGACCGGGCCGGTGGCGGCCATGGCCATCGGGCCGCGCGGCGTCTCCACCTACAATCGGGTTGTCGAGCGTCAAGCCAAGCTGATGCACCCGTTTTTCCATGCGGGCGACTGGGATACGGCGATCCACGAAACCTGCATCGACCTCTCGGTCGGGACGGGCGCGATCATCCCGATCAAGGGCACCTCCGACGAGCCGGTGCGCTTCGGCTCGATACCCTTCGACCAGATCGCCCTGGAGTGCGACGCCTACGGTCGCGTCGTCCTGATCTCGTGGAAGCAGATTTTCACCCGCGACCAGATCCTGTCCGCCTACCCGGAAGGGCGATACCCGGAAAACTGGCGCGAGGAGGCTCGGAGCACGAAGGGCAGCGAAGAGGTCACATTCTACCAGGTGTTCGTCATGGCCGGCCCGTCACGCCGCGCCGGATGGGAGTTTACCGGCTATCTGGAGAACTCGACCGAGCCGGTTGTCACGAAACGCTATCGCACGCAGCCGATTGCGGTGCCGCGCTACTACCGCGTTCCGGGCGAGGCGTACGGGCGCGGTGTCGTTCTGACCGCCCTGCCCTCGATCAAGACCGTCAACAAGGCGCAGGAAATCGCGCTCAAATCCGCCGCGATCCAGATGATGGGGATCTGGGGCTATCGCGCCGGCGGCACGTTCAATCCGGACACGGCGCGGCTCGGTCCCGGCGAGTTCTGGCCGATGTCGGCGACCGGCGGCGTGCTCGGTCCCGATGTGCAGCGGATCGATCCGGCCGGCGGCCGGATGGATATCGCCAAGATGCTGATCGGCAACCTGCAAGAGCAGATCCGCGAAGCGCTTCTCGACCAGCGTTTGCCCGAATACCAGGGCACCCCGCGCGCGGCGTCCGAGATCGCGGCCCGTCTTCGCCAGCGCGCGGACGTGCACATCGGCGCCTTCGGTCGGCTCGTGCGCGAGATCATGCCGGTGATCGCACCTCGCGTCTCGGAAATCCTTTATGATTTCGGCCTGTTCTCGCAGATGCCGATGACAATCGACGAGCTGCTGGTGTCGATCAAGGTTCAGTCGCCGATGGCCGCCGCACTGAATGCCGACCGGCTCGCCCTGATCGCGAATTATTTGGAATTCGCCGGCGCGGTTGCCGGACCGGACAGCGTCGAGCTCTACGCCAATATCGACAAGATCATGGAGCGCGTCGGCGACGGCCTCCAGATCGACAAGGATCTGATCCCGAACGAAACGGAAAAGGCCGCGATCCAGCAAAAGATCCGGGAGCGGCAGCAAGCGCAAATGGCGCAGATGTTCGCCCAGGAAGCGGCGAAACAGGCGCCGAAGATGATCGCCGACGCGGCCGGAGCGGAAGAAAGGATGGCGGCATGAGCGAGCCGATTTTCGGCGGGCGTCAGGCCCAGCCTCTCGACCAGATGCTCGATGCGGCCGGCGGCGCCGGCTGGGACGGTCTGTCTGACCTGATGAAACCGCATCTTGCGGACCGGCCAATGCAGCCGAGCGATCAGGTCGCGCGAAATCTCGCGATCCTGGCGAAGGACCCGCGCTCGCGCGAGATCGTCGAGTGGCTGATGGATATCACCCTGCGAGCGCCGTTCCGACCGACAGGCGCCACTTTTCAGGAAACCGCCCTGCACGCAGCACAACGTCAGGGCATCAACGGCGTCGGCGAAGCGGTGCTCGCCGCCATCGCCCACGGTCAAACCCTAATGGAGAAGAAGTGATGTTCGTGTGGTGGCTTGAGAAGATGATCCTTTGCGCGCCCGAGGACGGAAGCGGTGGCGGCGGCGGTGACGCAGCCGGCGGCGCGGGCGATCCGCCGGCAAATAGCGGTGGCGAAGGCGATCCGCCCGCCGATGGCGTCAAGCCCGAGGAAGCCGCCGGTGGTGGCGACGGTGACAACGACAATGGCGGGATCTATCGGCCCGATGGCCTGCCCGATCACCTTGTCGGGTCGAACGATCAGGAGACCATCGACAAGCTGCATGAGGCCGTGCAGGGCTACCGCAAGCGCGACACCGAACGCGGCGCGCCGGAAGACGCCAGCGCCTATGCCAGTTTCGGCGAGGATGTTCCCGAAGAGCTGGCGCCGCACCTCAAGGGTCTTTCGGAGGACACGGCATTCCAGCGGGTGTCGAAAACGGCGCATGAGCTTGGCGTGCCGGTGAAGGACTTCCAGCGGCTGACGACGGAGCTTTACGCCGCCGCGCAGGAAATGGGCGCGCTGGAGCCGTTTCTGGACGTGGAAGCGGAACGCGCGGCGCTGACGCCGGACGACGCACGGCATCTTTCCAACGAAGAACAGGGCAAGGCCATTGACCGGCGCATGCAGGAAAACGAAGCCTTTCTCGACCAGATCGCGCAGCGCGAGGACGGCAAGATCGACAAGAGCGTTTTCGAGTACGTGAAGACGGAGCTCGGCGACAGCGCCAAGGGGCATCAGTTCATTGAATACATGCGCCGACAGATGGGCGGCGATACGTCGACCGAACCGATGGGCGGCGGATCGTCCGGCGGGAACAATGCGCGCGAAGATCTGGCGCGCCGCGCCGCGCTCCCGGAGAACACGCCGGGCAATCCGAAGTTTGACAAGGCGAGCTACGACCAGCTCCAGAAGGCTTATCAGGAAGTCGTCAAATAGGACGAACGCACCGCCGCGCACTTAAGCCGCTCCGCCCGGCCGCAAAATCGTCCCTGCACCGGGCGGAAGCGACCTGGGCGGCGCGGCTATCCTTCACCGGACCCGCTCACCGTCCGGCTAATCGAGCCTCCGGGTGATCCCAACCGATCATCAATGAGGTCCGACAATGACCACTGAAGCACCCAAATGGTATCGCGAGAAGATCCGCGACATGGTTCGTGCCCGCTATCAGGCGCGCGGCGGCTATCTCGACGGAACGATGGTTCAGGGCGACGGCGGCGCCGGCGAGGTGAAATTCCCCGTCATCGGCCGCGTCGAATCCTACGAAATCTCCGGCGCGATCCAGAAGATCACCAACACCAATCCTGCGCTCGACATGATCAAGGTGTCGATGCGCGATTTCGAGGCGTCCGCCTGGATGCGGGTGGAGGACGCACGCCGTCAGGGACCGAACGAACAGGCGGCGGTGGGGCGTGCGCTCTCGGCCGCAATCCGTCGGCGCAAGGATACCCTCAAGCTGGAGGCGGCCGCGAATTTCGCGGACGGTGTGTCGACGCTTACCGACGCGCCGTCCACCCCTCTCGCGCTCGGCGACGGCACTTCGCGGATCGATATCCTCAACATGATGGACGCAATCGATCACATCAACGGCGCCGGCAACGACGACGACGACAACATGGCGTTCTGGCCGATCCCGCATAGCTGGATGAGCCAGCTCGAAATGTACGAGGAAATCAAGAATGCCGACTATCGCGGGCCGACGGACCTGCCGTTCGCCAGCTCGCAGAAGGTGAAGAAGCGCACCATCAAGGGGTGCCATATCCTCGCGTTGCCGAACGAGTATTTCATCCAGGGCACCGGCAAGTTCGGCACCGGATCGAACGGTCGCGCCTTCGACGACAGCGGCTATCTCGACACTTTCATGTGGGTGAAGGACGCCATGGGCGCCGAAGCCGAGTGGGAGAAAGACGACATGTCGATCACCACGCACGCCGACTACGAGGGAACGCCGATGCTCGGCAAGGTGGGTCTGTCGGGCGCCGCCGTCGGCATTCTTCCCGAGGGGGTGGTGAAGCTGCGCTTCAAGGCGATCAACTCGGCCACGCGGCCGGCCTGATCCGGACGCCGGCGGCGCACGCGTTGCCGGTCATCGCTCACGAAACGGGACATGGAACCATGGCACATTCGAAAAAGGCACTGTCGCGCATCGCGACCTCGGATCTCGGGCTTACCAACCAGACCGATACCTATGTCTACTCCACCAACGACACGCTCGCGGAAACCATTGCTGCCGGCTACTTCAACGACAGCCGCAAGACGGTGAAACCCGGCGATGTCGTGTTCGCCCTGATCGACAAGGACGGCACGCCGTCGCATGCGGTGATCCGCTTCGTCGCCGTTCCCGCAACCGGCGACGTCACCGTTGCGCTTGAAAGCGTCGTTCTCGGGCAGACGACGATTGCCGATGTGTCGCTGCCGGCCGTGACGGCCGTCGATGGCGCCGGGTCGAACGCCGCCTCCAAGGCGGATGTCGATACCCGGCTGACCACGATCCAGACCGCGATCAACGCGATCCTCGCCAATCTGGAAGCGGCCGGCATCAACGCCAGCGCCTAGGCCGGACCACGCCGCGCGGGGCACGGCTCGACCGTGCCTCGCCACCTCCCCCTTGCCGGAGCCAGTCCATGTCCACCGTGATCGACAAATCCACCATCGTGAACTGGGCGCTTTCCGAAACCGGCTCTTTCGCAACGTTCTCCATCGACGGCGACGACGATCTGTCCGCACAGGTGGAGCTGTGCTGGCAGCGCTGTGTCGATCACACCTTCGGCCTGTTCGACTGGAAGTTTCTCAAGAAAACCTTCGAGCTTGTCCGCACCACGGCGACACCGATCAACGGCTGGTCGCATGAATTCGCGCTGCCGGGCGGCCGGATCGGCGATCCGCTCAAGATCACCTGCCATCCGACGCATCGCGCGCCCTTGCGCGCGTTCGATATCGAGGGCGATTTTCTCTATGCGGACGAAAAGGCCATCTATGCGACCTTTCGGGTCTATCGCGATCCGGAGCATTGGGACCCGGCCTTTCGCGCGGCATTTTCAGTTGCCCTCGCCGCCTATCTTGCGGTTCCCGTGACGCATGACGGCAAGTTGCGCGATGAGCTGATGGCGCGCGCGTTCGGGACGCCGAGTCGCGAAGGCACAGGCGGAATGTTCGGCAGGCTGATGGCGCAGAACAAGGCGGCGGCGCCGGTCGGCCATCCGCTCGCCGCCGCCGATCCGATTTCCGGCGCGGGTGGTCGGACCTCCCCTTGGCACGGGAGCTATTAGGCCATGGCCGCGCAACCCGGATCGCTCAAGTCGTCCTGCAACAGCGGCGAGTTCTCACGGGATCTCGCCGGCAAGATCGGCATGCGCCAGTACTACAGCGCCGGGCTCAAATTCAAGAACGTGGAACCTGTACCGCAGGCCGGGTTCCAGTTGATGCCCGGCACCGCGTTCGTGGCGGAGGCGCGATCCGCCACGGTCAAGCACTTCACCTTGCCCGTGTCGTCGACGATCTCCTATACGCTGATCTTCTCGGTCGGTTGGGTCGACATTTTCCGACAGGACCGCGTGAAGGTCGCGAGCGTCGAGATCGCGGAAATCACCTCGGCGCTGCTGCCGGAGCTCGGCTTCTACGGCGAAGCGAATACGGTCGGGATCTTTCACCAGGACCTTGAGACGATCCGCCTGGTGCGCGACGGCGCCGACGATACGGTCTGGGTCAAGGATCTCTGGCCTTACGACAGCGTGCCGGAAGTCGATCTCGGCGGTACCTACACAAAAACCAACGATGTCTGGGATGTCGGCGTTCGCTGGAGTTCTGCGGCCTCAGCGCTGGTGCTGAGTTTTTCGATTGACGGCGAGGAAACCAAGGCGATCAAGCTGGTCAACAATCTCGGCGACGAGCTGGCACCGGACAGCGCGGTCAATGCGGACTTCGACCGCCTGGCGACCAACGTGCAAACAGAGTTGCGCGGCCTCCCCAGCATGAATGCCGATGTCGCTGTGACATACGAGAGCGATCAGACGACGACGCGCTACATCGTTCTGCGCGTCACGTTCTCGGCCAGTCTCGCGGGAGCGGAATATCAGGTCGACGCGCGGATCGTGAACACCTCGGAGGCGAGCGCGCTTTCCTATCACATCGAAATCGGCGAGACCGAGGGCGAGCCGCTGGTGAGCGATGCCAAGGGCTGGTTCGCCGGCATGACGCTCGCGCAGGATCGCGCCGTCTATTATTCGCCGCCGGCGCGGCAGGCCGCACTGGCGATGTCGCAGATCGGCGAGTACTTCCGGCTCAATATCGAGGCGACGGGCGACAATGCCGCGCGCCTCGAAGCGCTGCGGACCCAGACCAGCGAACGCATTCACGCCGTCTACGAGGACAAATACCTGCTGGTCTTCACCGACAAGGCGGAATGGTTCGCCTCGAACCGGACCATCGAGCAGGGCAAGCCGTTGAATTGGGTGCGGACGTCCACCAACGGCATTCAGCCGCATGTGGAGCCGGTCGAGATGGAGGGGCGGGTTTTCTATGTGTCCGGCAACGAGGCCGCGTCGACCGATCCGAACCAGGGCCAGGTGCTCTATTCAGCCAACTACGATGACGTCTCGACACGCTACAGCTCCAAGCCGGAAAGCCTGCTCGGGGCGCATCTCGTCGACCGCATCAACAATTCGAAGCTGCAAAAGAAGGTGCGCAAGAACAACGCGTCGCGCTGGTGGTTGCCATCGGCCACGGGGCGGCTCACCTGCGCGCTTGTGATCCTCGACCAGGACATTCTGGCCCTGGTGGAATGGGTCGCGGCGGATGGCGGCAAGGTGCGCGGCCTTTCGGTCGACGGACAGAACAAGGTCTGGGTCACGGTGGAGCGCGGCGCGACGATCACCCATGAGGTGATGGAAGAACAGGACGTCAACCTGTTCCAGGGGGCCATCGACACGACAACCGACCTTGCCGGCGAAGTCACCGGCCTGGAGCTTTGGAGCGGCCGCGAGGTGTGGGCGGAAGCCGACGGGTTCATTCTCGGCCCCTTTACCGTGACGGCCGGCAAGATCGACCTGGGTGACGCCTACGATGACGTCAAGGTTGGCCTGTGGCAGCCGCCCGTTCACGAAAGCATGCCCTATTACCGCCTCCTGCCGAACGACGAGATCCTGTTGCGGCCCGGCCGCATTCACTCGGCGACGATCAATGTGATTGACAGCGAGAGTATCGCCGTCGGCGCAAACGGCGGCACCCCGAAGAACGTCCCGCTGCTCAAGGCAACCGACCCGGTGGGCGCACCGATGCCGCGCAAGACGCAGGCTGTCCGTGTCGTCGGCATGCCGGGCATGACAGTCGGTCCCACGCTCACGATCACACAGACGCGGCCGGGGCGGCTGCGCGTGCGCGATTACACGCCGGAGGCGAAGCTCTGATGGAACTTGCAATCGGACTCCTGACGTCGGGATTTCAAGCGATCACCGGTGCTGCGGCAAGTGCCGGCTCTTTTGCAAGCACGGTGGGTGGGGTTGCTGTGCCTGCGGCCAAGCCAGTTCTTGGCGCGGCGGCTGCCTCCAGCGGGTTTTCGCTGTCCTCGCTCCTGCAAGGCACGGCGACGGTGCTCGGCGCCATGTCCGCGATTGGAGCGGGGAACGCCGAGGCGGAACAACTGGATCTGGCCGCCGCCGACGCGGAAGGGCAAAAGCCGCTGGAAACCCTGCAAGGCATCTCCCGCCGCGCCTCGATCAAGCGGGAGATGGCGGAGGCCATCGGCTCGCAGGACGTCGCATTCGCGGCATCAAGTGTCGACCTGTCTTTCGGCACGCCGGGGCAGGCCCGCAAGGATGCTTTCCGCGAAGCCGATTACGCGCTGACCAGCGACAGCGGCACCCAGGAGGTCCGCACATCGCGGCTGACCGAGCGGGCCGCGAATTACCGCTCGCGCGCGCGGCGTGCCCGCAGTCGCGGGTTTGTCGACGCCCTGTCAGCCGGGCTGGGTTATGGCGCGAACCTCATGGCGCGGGGCTGATCGATGGTGAACAAACAACGGACGCCGGTTCAATACCGGAAATTCGAAGCCCGCCCCCTGCTGGCCGAGGGGCTGTTGCCCGTGGCGCGCGCCGACGGCGGGGAGCTGGAATCCCGCGTGTCAGCGGCCATGCTCCGCTTCGCCGGACAAATGGGCCAGATCGCCGACCGCGAGGCCGTGCTTGACGGCACCCGACGCGGTGAGGCCGATGCACTCGCCTCCGCACCGCAATCGCTCGCAGGAACGGGGTCGCCAGCGCCCGGCCGACCTTCGCGTGCGCAGGTGAACGCACCGGGCGAAATCCGCTCCATCGTCAGCGAGGCGGCGATGCGTCATGGCGTCGACCCCGGTGCAATGCTGAAAATCGCGGAGCTGGAATCCTCCTTCAATCCGCGGGCGCAAAATCCGAAATCGAGCGCTGGCGGGCTGTTCCAGTTTCTCGACAGCACGGCGAAGGAATACGGGCTCGACGACAAGTTCGATCCGGTGAAATCGGCGGACGCTGCCGCGCGGCTCGCGGTGACCAATGCCGGCATCCTGCGCAAGGCGCTCGGGCGGGAACCGACGGGCGGCGAATTGTACCTGGCGCATCAACAGGGCGGCGGCGGCGCGGCCAAATTGCTCGCCAATCCGGACAAACGAGCGGCGGATCTCGTCGGCGCCGATGCCGTGCGGCTCAACGGCGGGCGGGAGGACATGAGCGCCCGCGAATTCGCGAACCTCTGGATGGCGAAAGCCGGAGACACGCGCTCCATTGCCGCTGGAAAGCCGGCAACGGTTGCCGGAAGCGGTAGCGGTTTTCAGCCGACCGGATCGGCGACACTGCGCGGTGCCGCCTATGACCGCGCCGGCGCGCGCACCTATCTCCAGCAGCTCGATACCGTCATGCGCGAGGACATCGCCACGGTGCAGGAGACCTACAAGGACGATCCCGCGCGTTTGGAAACCGCGCTCGGAGAGCTGAAACAGGCGCATCTGAGCGAGCATGTGTTCGACGACATTGCCGCCGACTATTCCGTCACCTTCGACCGACAGGCCAATGCCGCCCTGCGTCAGGCGCGGTCGGAGCTGCAAAAGCGGGCCGAGGAAGCCGACCGCGCGGCCTTCAATACACGGCTGGCCGAGGTTGAGGAAACCAAGTCGCGGATGCTCGCGGGCTTCGATCCGGACGAAGACGGCGGGCTTGAACGGCTGATGTCGACGCAAGGCGCCATCGACGATCACTATGACAGCGCCGTCGAACGCGGGATCATGACGGCCGACCGCGCGCGCGAGGCGAAGACCCGCTCGCGCCGCGAGACCATGACCGGGTTCTATGTCGCGCAAGGGCACAACCGCCCAGCCGACGAAATCGCCGATCTCCGCGAGCAGATCCGCACGGATTATGCCGCCGGCGAACTGGATGGCGTCGACGGCAAGGGGTTTGCCGATATCGACGCGAAGCTTGCCTGGCTGGAACGCGACCTGCGCACGAAAGACAAGCAGATCTCGAAGCGCTTGCGGCGCGCGGGAGATGACCTCGCCAAGCGGCACGCGGCCGGCGAAACTGCCGGCGGTGACGATTTCGCAGCGTTTCAGCTCGACCTTGCGCAGGCGCCCGACGGATCGGAAATCGGCAAATCCGCGCTGCGCCGGCTCCAGGTGGCGGATGCGATCCGAACGCAGCCGGTCGCGGACGTGGAACGGGCGTTGCCCGATCTCGTGCGCGGCGACGACGGCGAGGTCGACAGTGCCGATCTCGCCTTCGGCCGCGATTTGCTCGACAGCCACAAGAAAGAGCTTGCGACCGATCCGCTCGGCGTCGCCGAACGGTTCGGGGTCATCGATCCGGTCGAGCCGCTTCCGTTCGATGCCGCAACGCCGGCCGATGCCGCCAGCGCTTTCGCGAACCGCCTGGATGCGGCGGAGGTGGCCGCAGAACGGTTCGGCGTCCCGGCGCGATACTTTCGGGCCGGCGAGGCAAAACAGTTGCGCGGTCTGATCGACAGCGATCCGGACGCGGCATTGTCGCTGGCGGCCGGGATGGTCAGCGCCGGCGGCCCTGCCCTGCCGGACATGCTGCGCGAACTTGGCAAGGATGCCGAGCCGCTGTCGCACGCGGGCGCCATCATCGCCGCCGGCGGCGATCCGGAGGCCGCGCGCCTGGTGCTGGAAGGCACGCGGCCCGGAGAGGACGGCCGCATGCGTCCGGCCGTCCCTCGCGACCGTCAGCGTGAAGTCTCGTCCGAGGTGATCGGCACGGCCTTTTCGCTGCATCCCGCCGAGGGCGCGCGCGTTCGCGCCGCAGCCGAGTCCATTGCCCGCGCGCGACTGGATGCAGCCGGCATCGATCCCAAGTCCGACGACGCACGCCCGGTCTATGAACGCGCGCTCAACGAGGCGGCGGGCGCGACCTATATCGGCGACGTGCAGTATGGCGGCTTCGCCGATCACGATCCGGGCCTGTGGTGGTCCTCGCGCAAGGTGCTCGTTCCGACCGGCATCCGCGCCGACGCCTTCGACCAGGTGCTCGATGCTGTCACCGAAACCGATCTTCGCGCACTGCCCGTCCCGCCGGTCGATGCGGAGGGGCGCCCCTATCCGGCGGCGCAGATCAAGGGCGCCTTCCCTGTCGCGACGCAAGGCGGATACCGGTTCGCCACAGGCGACCCCGACGGCGACAGTCCGATGTGGGTGCGTGGCGCGGACGGTCGGCCGTTCGTCTTGTCCTTCGAGGCGATCCCCGGTCTTCGCACCCGGCTTCCGGCCGGAGTGTGGCGCCCATGACCCTGTTCTTGACCGAGGCTGCGAACGGACGCGACGAGAGTTTCGTGGAGGCCGCGCCGCGCACCCGCGCGGAAATGGAGCAACGCGAACGGGCGCGGCGCGACAGCGATTTCCAGCGCTACTCGGAGATCTTCCGCGCCAATGACGAGGCGCAAACCTACACGCAGAACGCAACGAACCTTCTGGAGCGCCGCAGACGGGCCTACGACGAGCGAATTGAAGCCGTCCGGGCCGCGACAGGCGTCGAGCTGGAAAACCCTCTCAGGGTGGCGCGCTGGCCCACCATGGACGAATTGAAGGCGCGCGGTCCTGACGAGAACATTGTCGCGACCCGCAAGCGGCTGTTCGCCGAACGCCTGCATGCGCTCCAGACGCAATACCCGGACAAGGCCGACCGCATCCGCGCCGGGCTTTCGATAGACGACCAGGCGCGCCAGCTTGGCCGTGACATCGAGGTTCGCGCGGACGCGGTGAACGCCGATCCCGACAACCCCGGCGGCTCCGGCCTCGCCGGCTTTGCCGGCACGGTGCGCGGCTATCTGCGCGATCCGCTCCAGCTCGGCACGCTGTTCGTCGGCGGGCCGGAAGGCGGCGCTGCCGTATCGATCGCGGGACGCATCCTGACGTCGTTCGGCCGCAACGCCGCGATCAACGCAGGCGTCGAGACGGTGTTGCAGGTGCCGGCACAGATGGGCCGCGCGGAGGCCGGCCTTGAAGCGGGTGTCGCCGAAGGCGCGAAGAACGTCGGGCTTGCCGCCGGTCTTGGTGGCGCGCTTGGCGGGGCCATGACCGGAATCGGCGAGATGATCCGCGCCGGCCGGGCCGCGCCGAAAGACGTCGCAGCGGTCCGCGACGCGCTCGACCCTGAAACCCGGACTGAATTCGACATGGCTATCGAAGCCGGCCGCGACGAGGCGGCAGCCTTCGCCGATCCGCCCGCCGGCGTCACACCGGAAGAGGCTGGCCGTCTGGCGACGGAGGCGGTCGACCAGATCGCGGACGACGGCCCGCCGGTCTCTGGCGCGGTCGAAAAGCCCGCGCGCGCTCCCGATGTCGCGCAAATCCTCGACAAAGCCGCCGACGCTCCGTCCGGTGCGGTCGCGGTACAGGGCAAGCCCGCACGCTTCTCCCGCTTCGATCCCGCGACACTGGAGACCGATGCGGCGGCCTATCAGTACAAGGGCGGCGGCGACGCGACCGGCGTCACGGACAGGCTATCCGGCGTCCAGTCCTGGGACGCGACCGCGAGCGGCAAGGTGTTCGTGCACGAACGATCCGACGGCACGCGCTATGTCGCGGACGGTCACCAGCGCCTGGGACTTGCAAAACGGCTCAAGTCCGAAGGCGACGACGCGGTTGTGCTCGACGGCTATCTGTTTCGCGAGGCCGACGGCTGGGGTGTTGCGGACGTGCGCGCGCTTGCCGCGAAGAAGAACATGCAGGAGGGAAGCGGATCGCCGCTCGATGCCGCGCGCATTCTGCGCGACAGCCCGGATCTGCTGGACGACAGCCTGCCGGTCTCGGGGCCGATGATGCGCAAGGCCATCGGCCTGTCGCGCCTGTCGGACGATGCATTCGGAATGACGGTCAACGGGATGATCCCGGAGAACCACGCCGCGCTTGTCGGCGAGATGGTGACCGATCCCGCCTTGCATGCCGGGGTGCTCCAGGATCTCCAGCGCTTCGCGCCGGAAACCGACCGGCAAGCCCGACTTCTGATCGGGGAAAGCCTGTCCTCGGGGCGTCAGGTGGAAGTCCAGAACGACATGTTCGGCGCGTTCCGCATGGAACGCACGCTGATGGGCGAGCGCGTGAAGGTGCTCGATGCCGCGTTGAAGGCGCTGCGCTCCGACAAGCGGTTGTTTGCGACGCTTGCCGACAACGCCGAGGTGATCGAGGCGGCGGGCAACCGGCTGGACACCGGCGGAAACGAAGCGCGCGCGGCCACGGCCGAGATGGTCGGCGAGCTGCTCGACCGGATGGCGCGCACGCGCGGTCCGGTCTCGGATGCGCTGTCGGCTGCGGCGCGCCAGGTGGCCGAAGGCGCGAAGCCGGGACCGGCCGCGCGCAAGTTCGTCGGCGACGTGCGGGACATGATCGACGAGGGCGGACTTGGCCGGTTGCTTGCACCGCCCGAACCGGAGCTGAAACCGGCCGCAACCGTCGAGCCGGGCTCGTCGGAGGCGGCGCGCGCGGGCGACGAGCTGGAGCCGGTGGAGCCGACAGCGGCAGAGCTGGAAGAGGCCGGACAGGGTTCGATGTGGGATATGCTGCCCGATGGCGTTGACGCGGAGGGCAATCAGAGATTCACTACCGCTGATGAGCTGACCGCGCGCGCCACACGCGACGAAGATCTGGCCGATCTCGTGAAGAGCTGCAAGGATTGAGCCGATGCCCTTTCAGGATTGCCTGATTTCCGCCGTCGAACAGGGCGCGCTCTCCCGCGAGGAAGCGCAGGCGCTCAACGACGATTTCGACGCCCGCTTCGCCGAGGCGCGCATGTCGCTCGGCGACGAGGCGGCGGCACGGCAGGCGCAAGAAGTGCTGGAAACCGAGCTGCGGATGCAGGCCATAGAGAAGCGCCGGCGCGCGGTGCTGACCGAGCGGGCGCGCCAGCGGCTCAAGACCGAATTGACCAGCTACCGGGACGAACAGGGTCGGCCGGACGTCTTCGAGGCGGCCATGGGCGTGCTCTCGCACTACGGTTACCGGGGGTATTCGTCCATCCGCGGGCGATCCGAAGCGATCATCATGCTGGCGCAAGGCCGGCTCAACGAAGCCATGTGGCACTGGCGCCGGAGCGCGGTGACCGGGCAACGTCACAATCTCGCGGATATCGACGATCTGGTGAAGGATCTCCACGGCGAAGCGTCGGGCAACCAGACGGCGGCCGCGCTGGCGGACTCCATTTCGGATGTGTTCGAGGACCTGCGCCAGCGCTTCAACGCCGCCGGCGGCGCGATTGCGAAGCGCGAGGATTTCGGGCTGCCGCACACGCATGACGGCTTGAAGATCCGCACGGCCGGCGGTGCGCGCAGCATCGCGGAGGCCAAGGCCAACTGGATCGCCAGGGCAAAAGAGGCGTTCGATTTCGACAAGTCGATCAACCCGCTGACCGGCCAGCCCATCGGCGATGCCGGCGCCGACCGCTTCCTTGATCGCATGTTCGACCAGGTGACGACGGAAGGCTGGGCGCATATGGAGCCGTCGATGCGCTCCAGCGGCAAGGGCGCGCTCGCCAGCCAGCGCCAGGACGCGCGTATCCTCGTGGCGAAGTCGCCGGCGCATTGGCAGAGCTACAACGCGGAATTCGGCACCGGCGACGTGATCGAGACGATCTTCAATCACATCAATTCGATGGCGAAAGACATCGCCGCAATGGAAACGCTCGGGCCGAACCCGGATGCGATGATGGAATGGATGATCCAGAACGTGCGCCGCGAGGTGGCGCGCGGTGCATCCGGATCGCCGTCGCTCGCGCGCGAGACGACGGGCGCGGCCCGCTGGGCGACCGGCACGCAGCCGGGCGCTTTCGCGGAATGGCGCTTGCGCGGTCTCTACACCCATCTGCGCGGACGACCGGTCGCGGCCGCCGGCGTCGCCACACTGACGGCCAACGTCAAGAACGTGATGAACTCCGCCCTGCTCGGCTCCGCCTCCATCGTCGCGGCCGCGACCGATCCGTTCGTGGAGGCCATGTCGAAGAAACTCGCCGGGCTGCCGGTCATGCGCAATGTCGGCGGGCTGCTGAAACAGCTATCGACGAAATCGCGCAAGGAGATCATGCGCGACGGCGCGATCTGGGACGAATACCTCCAGGTGATGGAAGCGGAAGCGCGCTTCGCTGGTCTCGTGCTCGGCTCCAACTGGTCGAAGTACCTGGTCGACCGCTCGATGATGGCCTTCGGCCTCAAGCCGATCACGACCGGCCGTCGTCTGGCGCATGCGCGGAGCTGGCATGCGGCGCTCGCGGACATGGCCGGCGAACGGCTGGACGAGCTGCCGGAGCGATTGCGCGTGGCCATGGAAGGTTTCGGCATCACGGCCGACGATTGGGACGTGATGCGCGCCTCGGTCGACGATGCGGGGTTCCTGACGCCATCGTCGATCATGGCGAGCGAGGGCCGGCTGTCGGATTTTGCCACCGAGGATCGCATTCCGCACCGGCTGGTGGCGGAGAAATACGCGGAGCTGATCGCGAGCTGGACGGAGCGCGCGGTGCCGTCGGGAACGCCGAACGCGCGGAGCTGGATCACCGGCGGTGCGCCGCGCGGGACGCCGCTCGGTGAATTCGCGGACTTCGGCCTCCAGTTCAAAAGCTTCGGCCTGTCCTTGACGACGCTGCAAATCGAGGCGATGACGCGGCTCGGGGCGCTCGATTCCTCCGGGCGTTTCGCCGTGCCGGCCTATTTCGCGCAACTGGCCATCGGCCTGACGGTGGGCGGCGCCATCGCCATGCAGATCAAGGCACTTGCCGACGGCAAGGATCTGGAAGACATGGACCCGCGCAACACGCAATTTTGGGTGCGAGCGGCCTTCCAAGGCGGCGGTTTCGGCCTGCTCGGCGACTTCGCCTCGGCCAGCTCCAACCGCTTCGGAGGCGGTGTCGCCTCGTCCTTTGTCGGGCCGGGCGTGAACTTCGGTTCCGATCTGCTCGGCCTGACGGTCGGCAACACGATGGAAGCAGCGCGCGGAGAAACGACCCATACGGGCCGTGAGGCGGTGAATTTCGCCGGCCGCTATACGCCGGTGCTGTCGTCCTGGTGGGCAACGCGCGGGGCCTATCGCCGGCTGGTGCTCGACCAGTTGCAGTGGGCGGTCGATCCCGGCGCCGCGAAGAGCTTTTCCGCCCGCAAATCCAACCTCAAGCGGCGCACCGGGCAAGAATACTGGTGGGAGCCTGGTGACACAGCGCCAGATCGCGCGCCGGAAATCGCGCCTGTTCCGTGAAAGAGGTCAATCACCTCCAGCGCTGCAAAAAGGCGTAGATATGTCCGGTTGGCTCTTCGATCTACTATTTGCCTATCCGGCGAAGTTCGTCGCCACGTTGTTGATGATTGCTGTCACGATAGGCTTACTGGCGTTGCCGGTCTGCGGGGGCATTTTGGTGTTTCGAGTTTTATACGGCCCCAACAACAACGCAACTGGTCGATTGCGGCGACCTGCTGCCGTAACAGCTGGGGTGGTTGCGGGCTTTTATCTGGGAATGGTCCTTTATGCAGCTCAGAAAGAGCTTGCATTCTTCCTGCTTGAAGCATCGAGAGCACTTAGTTGACACCGGCTCCTGACACTTAAGGCCGTCCGGCCGGCTTCATCATCATGGTCACGACGATCATGAGAGGCCGGCCCGATGGCACAACCCTTCCCGCTTCCGCGTGAAATCCGTTCGACGGGCACGCTCGCATTCGATGGCGCGAGCATCACCTTCGGGCCGTTCGACTTCAAGATCTTCGATACGGTGGATGTCGTCGTCGAGCTGAAACACGCGGGCGATGCGGAATGGTCAGCCACCTCGGCCGTCACGGTCACCAAGAGCTCCGCCGCTGCACTCGACACCTTCTCCGTCACCTTCGACGCCATCCACCCGGTGACGTCGACGTTCCGCGTGCGCGGCTCGCGTTTACACGAACGGTCCGTCGGCTTGGCCAAGGGCATCGGCCTCGATCTCGTGGAGCTGGAAAAGGAGGTTTCCAAGCATGGGATCGTCCTGCAGGAAACGCGCGCCGACGCCAGCTTGCGCGACGCGGATCGTGCGCGAACCCTGCGCGCGCCGGACGGGGAAAGTCTCCCGGCGATTCCGCCCGTTGCGGGTCGCGCAACGCGCGTCCTCGGCTTCGACGCTGACGGAAAGCCGATTGCAATGGTGCCAGGCACGGCCGATGCGGAGGCCGTCGCGAATACCTATCCGCGCCGGTCTGCGGACAACAAAGTGTGGGAAGCGCAGACGGCGGCGGAGGTACGGGCCGACCTCGCAGTGTCCTTCAACGTCGCCACGTTGGCGGCGCTTGCAGCCGTGGCGAAGGCCGATCTTGCCGATGGCGTGTCCGCAGTCGCGGTCGACGATGCGACGGGCGGGATCTTCGTCTGGGACGCCGCAAGCACGGCAACCGCCGACGGCGATACGGTTCTCGCTACCGACGAAGGCGGAACCGGCCGATGGCTCCGCAAGACGCGAAACCTTGCCGACGGTACGGTCAACACAGCACAGATCGCGGGCGCCTCTGTCACGCTCCCGAAGCTGGGAGACGACGTATTCATTGCGCCCCCGCGACCGGTCCTCCCCTATTGGGACGCGACCGGTGATACGTGGCATCAGGAGCTGCTTGACAATAACGACGGGCACCGTGGCTTTGCGTCTATCGCGTATGACCGGGTTAGCCAAACTGTCTACGTGGCGTATCGGGATGCGACCACACACGGCATTGTCGATAATGGAGTTGATGCCGACGGCACGATCCGGCTCTTGACTATCTCCAAGTCAGGGGCCGGATACGCATCTCCTGCCAATGTCGAGGTTCTGGCAAACCCGGACGGATTTGATCTTCGTGATCCGTATTTGTGCATGGCGCCAAGTGGGCGTCTTTTGCTGGTCTACACGCAAACGCCTGACGACAGCGGCGGAGACGGCCCGACAACCTTCAGATCGACTTACCGTGAACCGGGCGAAAGCGCCTGGTCCTCGCCGCTGATCATCGACACGATCAACTACGACTACGCACGGCTCTACGGTGGCTTGCGGGTGCATCCCTCTCCTGCCTCGGTGGGTGATTGGGAAATCTCTGTGACCGCTTACTATCAGACCGGCGCGGGCACCTACATGGTCGGGCAGTACACGACCTTTGATGCAGGTGAAAACTGGAGCAGCGAGGCCGATCTGTCCCGCGCGCCGATCAGCGCTTCGGGTGTCGATGGCACGACGGAAACGTCTATGGACGCCGTGAACCCACTGCTCTGGTTCGCGGCGGGCCGCAACGACGACGACATACAGTTCTACATCTCTGAGGACGGTCAAGGATCTTGGTCGGCGGCTGAGATCGTTCCTGTATCGGTTTCCGGGGCTAATATCGCTCCGCTCCTGCGCGTGGTGACCGACAGCAAGGGTGATCCATGGGTCCTTCTTTTTCTCTCCGACAAGAGTGCCGATGCGCTCAAGGTTACATTCGCGCGGCCTCGTGACCTGCTTGCCTTGGGGGCGAGCGCATTCCCCCGGCCGATCAGTCTTCAGGGGTCGTTAATCAACGCCTATCCCGACGTTGTCGACATCGGCGACGGCCACATGGTTTTCGTGACAAACGACGAGGTGAGCGGAGACGACAGTCGTAGCGCGCTTCATATGGGTCACTTCAACTACCGCCGCATCGTCGAAGCGCCTCCAATGTGGCGTATCGGATTGTCATCGGCGCAAACGGGCATCGCAAGCTCGGCTTTGACCAAGATTGCCTTTGCTTCCTTTGGTGCCGGATATCTGCACGGCATCGAATACGTGTCGGCGGACAACGGCATCCTCATTTGCCGGTCAGGTTACTACGATCTCAGTGTGGCAATCGGCATCACCGGCGGAATTGTGGACGGCGAGTTGCTGATCACCAAGATCCGCCGCCAGCCGGCCGGCGGCTCCATCGGCGACATCGCAATCCACTACGGCAGTTCATCCGGCACGACTTCACACACGGGGCAGGCAAACGTGTCGATTTACCTGGCAGCTGGGGACGTCGTGACGGCTTGGGTTCAAGTAGCGGGCGCAGGCGACAAGACGGTTACGAGTTCCGTTGCCACCTACTTCACCGGGAAGTTCATCGGCCTCGCACCGTAGCCAAGGACACGGAAATGACCTCAGCAAATTTCAAGCATTGTCTCCCGTGGACGCTCGGGCACGAAGGCGGGTACGTCAACCATCCGGACGATCCCGGTGGCGCGACGAACAAGGGCGTGACGCAGCGGGTCTATGACGGCTGGCGGCGGCGCATGGGGCTGCCCACGCGATCCGTGCGGTTCATCACCGACGAGGAAGTCGCCCACATCTACCGCACGCAATACTGGAACGCCGTGGCCGCCGATGCCCTGCCGGCCGGGCTCGACTACTGCACGTTCGACGCGGCCGTGAACAGCGGCCCGTCGCGCGGCGTTAAGTGGCTGCAACAGGCCGTTGGCGCGCGGGTCGACGGACAGGCCGGGCACGAGACGGTCGGCAAGGCGCGCGATCATCCGAACAAGCCTGCGGCCGTGAAGCGCATGTGCGCGATCCGCATGGGGTTCCTGCAACGTCTGCGCCACTGGTCGACCTTCGGTCGCGGCTGGACTCGCCGCGTTGCCGATGTCGAGGCGCGATCCGTGGCGATGGCGCTCAAGGATGCCGATGCCGGTGCCGGTCTGCGCCGCGCCATGCAGGACGAGGCATCCCGCGCCGAAAAGGTCGCAAAGCGCGACGGACGCAGTGCCGCCGGCAGCACGGCCGCAAGCGGCGGTTGCGGCACGCAGGCCACCGGCGAACCGTCGGCCGTGGCCGATCCCGCGATGCTCGACCAGCTCGCGCCGTGGCTCTGGATCGGCGGCGCTGTCGCGGCCGGGGCCGTGGCGCTGTGGCTGTTGCACCGCTGGAGCATCAACACCGCGCGCGGCCGCGCCTACCGCTCGGCCGTTTCCGACTTCATCGACGCGCTCTAGGAGGCTTTCATGTCGCTCACCCTTGCCGCCCTCGTCCCGATCCTCGCCGCCGCCGGTGCCCCCCTGCTCAAGCGCCTGGCGGAAAGCGTCGGCGGCCGCACGGGCGGCGCCGTCGCCGATGTCGTCATCGACAGCCTGGCGCGCGAGATCGGCACCAAGCCGACCGTCGACGCAATCGCCACCGCCTATGACAAGGACCCGGCCCGCACAGTGGAGGCAATCGGCCGTGTCGAAGTCGAGCGCCGCGAGGACTGGGCCGTCATGCTGGCCGAGGTCAACCAGACCATGCGCGCCGAACAGACCGCGCCCGGCCTGCTTACGCGGATCTGGCGCCCGCTGTTCGGCATCCTCTACGGAGTGGCCTTCCTGGCGCTGGCGCTGGCCGTGACGCGCGCCGTGTGGAATTCCGATGTGCAGGCCATCAACGCCGTCGCGTCCGTCAGCGGGCTTCTTATTGCCTTCTACGGCACGGGCGCCGGTGTGCTGGGCGTCTATGCCTGGGGCCGCACGCGCGAGAAGATCGAGGGAGCAACGCGGTAATGGACGCGAACCTGTCCTGGATTGTCGGTAGCGCAATGGCGCTTGTCGTGATGATCGGCGGCATCATCGCGCGCGACCGTCAACTGACGCGCATGGTGCAAGACGGCGACGAGAAGTCGACACGCATGATCCAGGACGGTGACGAGAAACTGCATGACCGGATCAACCGCGTCCGCGAGGACATGGTGCGCAGGACCGATCTCGACGATCACTTGCAGCGCGTCGACAAGACGCTGGAGAGCCTGCGACACGATATCCGCGAACAGGGAAAGGAGACGACCCGCCGCTTCGACGCTCTGCTTGCGGCGATCACCAAGCCGCCGTAATCACACGCGAGAATGCGTGTGATTATGAAAAGAAAATTCTGTAAGTTATTGATATAATTAATACATTCAATAACTTTTAATCAGTAGGTCCAGGGTTCGAGCCCCTGTCGGCTCACCACTTTCAAGCCTGATACATCCGGATCCTTTGGACGGTTGACCGTAAAGCGGCCAGCCATACAGACCGCGCGCGTCCGTGATGCATCCGGCCCACGCCCCTGTCCCCTTGCCAGCCATCGCAGAACGCCACACGCCCCGCTGCACCAGCGATCGACCGGTTGTGGTTCATCCGTTTGAGTCTGGCTCATTTGTCTGAGCGAGTATCGGCGGCACGCGCGTCAGCGGCACGCGCCGCACCTGAGGTCGAACGGCGGGAGCGGGACAAGAACTCGCCCCCGCCTTGTGTCCCCGGGATCGTGACGCCGGTCATGCCCCTGGTCAGGCCCTTGCGGCGTCGCCCGCCGCCGGACCGCCGCCCCGCGCCACCGGCTCGCCGGCCACATCCGCGCCCTTGTAGATGCCCTTCACCCGCTCGCGCAGGACCTGCATCACCACATAGAGGACCGGGATCATCACCACGCCGAAGACCGTCGCGAACAACATGCCGCCGAAGACTGCGTAGCCGATCGCCTGCTGGCTGGCCGCGCCCGCGCCATCGGCGACCAGAAGCGGCACCACGCCAAGGAGGAAGGACAGCGCCGTCATCATCACGGCGCGGAAGCGCAAGTGGGCTGCCCCCCGGGCCGCCTCGATGATCGATTTTCCCGACGCGCGTTCCTCCATCGCGAACTCGACGATCAGGATGGCATTCTTGGCGCCGAGGCCGACCAGCATGATCATGCCGATCTGGGTGTAGAGATTGACATCGCGCCCGGTCACCAGCACGGCGACAAACGCGCCGAGAAGCGCGACGGTCACCGACATCAGGATCGCCACCGGCATCGTCCAGCTTTCATACTGCGCGACAAGGAAAAGATAGGCGAACAGGATGGCGAGCAGCAGGACAAAGATCACGATGGCCCCCGTGCCCTGCTGCTGCAGGGCCGAGCCGGTCCATTCGTACTTGTAGCCGGCGGGCAAGGCTTCCTGCGCGGCGGCTTCAAGTTGCGCCATCACGACGCCGGTCGATGTTCCGGCCCCCGGTTCCGCGTTGAGCGAAGCCGCGCGGAACATGTTGTAGCGGCTGAGGATCTGCGGGCCGAGGGTGTTCTCCACCGTCGCCAGCGTACGCAGCGGGACCATGTGTCCGTCGGACGAGCGCACATAGAGACGGCCGATGTCATCGGGCCTGTCCCTATAGGCGCCCTCCGCTTGAATCATGACCTTGTAGACACGTCCGAACAGGTTGAAGTCATTGATATAGTAGGATCCGAGATAGGCCTGCAGCGTCAAGAAGACATCGCCGACACCAACCTTGAGCAGTTTCGCCTTGTTGCGATCGAGATCCACGAACAGTTGTGGAACATTGGCGCGGAACGTCGAATAGGCCTGCGCGATCGCAGGACGCTGGTTCGCCGAATAAACCATCGAACCCACCGCCGAGGCGAGATCCTGCGGCGTACCGCCACCTGTTTGCTGGACCTTCATTTCCACGCCGCCGGTGGTCCCGAGACCGGGAATCGGCGGAGCGTTGAAGGCGATGATGTTGGCACCCGAAACGGTCGAAAATTCACGCCAGAGCTTCGCGAGAATACCGTCTGCGCTCAACTCGGGTGACTGCCGGTCGTCCCAGGGCGTCAGCGTGACGATCAGCAATGCCGTGTTGGGAGCAAGACCGGAATTCAGGATCGAGAAGCCGTTGACGGTCACAACGTCCGCAATGCCGTCGATCGCCTCGAGCCGCCCCTCGATGTCCTTGGTCAGCGCTGTGGTCCGCGGCAGAGCCGCACCGTCGGGCAACTGCACGTCGACCATCAGGTAGCCTTGGTCCTCAAGCGGAAGGAAACCCTTCGGCAGGCGACCGCCGAGAAGCGCGATCAGCCCGATGGCAAGCGCCACGGCAGCGACGCCGATGAAGGAACGTGGCAGCAAGCGGGACACGACCCCGACATAACCGTTGCGAAACCGGTCGATGACGCTTTCGAACAAGGCGAAGACACCGGTCGGCGGACCGTTTCGCGGCTTGAGGATCAGCCCGCAGAGCGCCGGCGACAGCGTCAGGGCGTTGATCGAGGAAATCACCACCGCGACCGAAATCGTGGTCGCGAACTGCGAATAGAGACGCCCGGTGATACCGGGCATGAACATCGTCGGCACGAAGACGGCGAGCAACACGAGCGTGGTTGCGATCACCGGCGTGGTGATCTGGCCCATCGCCTTGGCGGTCGCTTCCTTGGGCGGAAGCCCCTCGTCCGCCATGATGCGTTCGACATTCTCCACCACGATGATCGCGTCGTCGACGACGATGCCGATCGCAAGCACCAGCGCGAACAGCGAGATCGTGTTGAGCGACATGCCGGCGGCGAGCAGGATCGCGAAGGTACCGATCAGCGAAACCGGAATGGCAACAAGCGGAATAAGCGTCGCGCGCCAGTTGCCAAGGAACATGAACACGACCGCAACGACGAGGGTAAACGTCAGGATCAGCGTCGAGATCACGTCTTGCAGCGACTTCTCGACAAAGTCCGTCGTGTTGAAGGGAACCTCGTAATGCATGTCCTCGGGAAAGGCCTTCGAGAGGTCGTCCAGACGCGACAATACCCCCTCGGCGACCGCAAGCGCGTTTGCACCCGGCGCCTGGTAGATCGCGAGCACCGTCGACGGGCGGCCGTTGAACCGCCCGTTCGCGGAGTAGATCTGCGACCCGAGTTCCACCCGCGCGACGTCGCCGATGCGCACGACAGCGCCATCCGCGCCGGTACGCAGGACGATCTTCTCGAACTCCTCCGGCGTGCTCAACCGTCCCTTGGCGGTCACCGTGTACTGGAACTGCTGACCGTCCGGCACCGGCGGCGCGCCGATCTGGCCAGCGGCGACCTGAAGGTTCTGGTCGCGCACCGCCGAGATGAAGTCCGACGGCGTCATGCCCAGGCTCGCCATCCGATCGGGGTCAAGCCAGATGCGCATGCCGTAGGCGAAATCGGTCATCACCTCGGCCTTGCCCACCCCCGGCACGCGCGCCAGCGCGTCCTTCAGGTAGATCGAGGCATAGTTCGACAGGAAGACCTCGTCATGGTCGTCGCTGTCGGAAAACAGTGTGACTACCAGCAGCATGTTGGTGCTGGCCTTTTCCACGGTCACGCCGTTGGCCGTGACTTCGCTCGGCAACTGACTCGTCGCCTGGCTCACCCGGTTCTGCACATTGACTGTCGCCATGTCCGGATCCGTGCCGACGGCGAAGGTGACATTCAGCGAATAGCTGCCGTTGTTGCTGCTGTTCGACGACATGTAGATCATGTTGTCGACGCCGTTCACCTGTGCCTCGATCGGCGCAGCCACCGTCTCTTCCAGAACCTGAGCGTTGGCACCGCTGTAGCTTGCCGAGACGTTGACCACAGGCGGCGTGATGTTGGGGAACTGCTCGACCGGGAGGGCAAGGTAGCCGAGCACGCCGGCGATCGTGATGACCAGCGAAATGACCAGCGCGAATTTCGGCCGATAGATGAAAATGCGGGAGAACATCTGGCCTACTCCGACTTGTCGTCGGCAAGGACGGCATTGACCGGAACACCCGGACGAACCTTCTGCAGCCCCTCCGTGATCACTCGTTCACCTTCCTGAAGGCCCTTCTTCACGACGAACTTCGTGTCGACCTGCTCTCCCAGCTCGACGCGACGCTGCTCCACGTTCTCCTGGCTGCCGATGACAAGCACGAAGGGGCCGGTCTGGTCCCGCTGCACCGCCGACTGGGGAATCACGACTTCCTCGGCGCTGTCTCCCGCCTCGATCACGACCGTGACGAAGGTTCCGGCAACGAGAAGACGGTCGGCGTTGGGAAACTGTCCGCGAATGGCGATTGTCCCGGTCGCCGGATCAACGGCATTGTCGATGAACACGATCTCGCCGTCCTCGCCATACTTCTGGCCGTTCGGCAATACGATGTGGATGTCCGGGTGCTTGCCGATCTCGTCCAGGTTTTGCGGGGCGCTGCCGTTTCCGCGAACGGCCTCCAGGTAATCCCTCTCGCTGATCGAGAAGCTGACGTACATCGGCGCGGTGCGCACCAGTCGGGCAATCGGGCCGGACGACGGACCGACGACATCGCCAACGCTGAAATTGGTCTTTCCGAGCTGGCCATCGAAGGGCGCGTGAATCTCGGTATAGGCAAGGTTGAGATCCGCCTGCGTCACCGCGGCATTGGCCGCATCGACCGCCGCCTCGGCCTGTTCCTTGGCCGCCAGCGTCGCCTGATACTTGGCCTTGGAGACATGCCCCTTTTCGTAAAGGTCCTTGTCGCGTTCGAGGTCGGCGGTCTTGAGGGCGGCCTCCGCTTCCGCCCGGGCCGCTTCCGCCTTCGCCGATGCAAGGGCTGCCTCATAGGGCGCCCGTTCGATGGTGAAGAGCAGTTCCCCGGCCTTGGCGGTCGCGCCGTCCCGGACTTCCTTGCTGTCCAGAAACCCGGACACGCGGGAGATCAGGTTGACGTTGTCGACCGCCTCGATCTGACCGACGAAAGTGGCGGATTGCCGGATTTCCTGTTGAACTGCCGCCGCCACGGTCACCGATGGTGGAGCGGCGGCCGGCGCGGAGGACTCCTCCGATGGGCTGCAAGCCGCGAGCACGCCCGAAAGCCCGATGGCAATCGCCAGAGGTCGCATCCAGTTTCCGGCTGCCGCCATCGTGAAGATCTCCATGAAAACCTGTCTGTCTCCCCGCTCGCAAACCGAGCGCAGAAGTGAAAATGGTCGAAAAACGTTACACAGCAATGTCACGGAAAAACAAGCGACAATCCCGCGGTTGCAGAAGACGGCACGACCAGCCCCTCGGGCGATGACCGGGTCTCCAGCCCCGCCTTGCGGCAGTCCGCCTCAATCTTTGCACGGTCGCCGCCGGAAAACACCACCGCGCTGATGCGCGGTTGAGCGTTCACCAGCGTAACCGTTTCGCCGAAGAGCCGTTCGTAGGCGCTCGGCGGCATCAGCTTGAGCTCGCCGCGCGGCGTCGTGATGGTGATGCCGAGGCTTGTCGCGCGCATTTCCCGTTCGCCGGTAAAGGCGGAATAGAAGATATGGTGCATCGCCGGCTCCTCGCAGACGACCACCACGCTCTTGAGGGCCCGCACCCCGTTGCGATGGCTCTGGTAGGCCGCCGACCAGAAATTTTCCGGAAAGCGATGAAAGCAGGTGAAAAAGCCGTTGCCGGCATCCCCCGGATCCCGGGCGAAGGTCAGGTCGAAGCCGACCTTGCGCGTGCCGCCATCGGGCAGCGCCTGTTCGCGTTCGAAGGAAAACGGTGCGAACACCGGGAGCCCGGCATGCTCGAATGCCGCGCGGTCCGCTGCCGGATCCTTGCTCTCCAGCACGAGCATGGATCCGCCCTGACGCTCTTTCAAGAAGTCGCGGTTGAAGGCCCCGAACGAAAAAACGTCGCCGGTCGCCTCCGGAATATCGGCTCCGTCGCCAATGGCGAGCAATTCCAGAAAGAACCCGTCGAGCTGCACCAGACGGTTTTCCGTCCCCCAGGGGTGACGCGCGCGCGGCGTCACCGTGAAGCCGAGCGCCTCGAGCCCGGCGGCCACCGCATCAAGGTCCTCGACGGCCCAGACCAGATGGTCGAATCCGCGTGCTGTCATGGCGCCCCTCTTGTTGTTGTGCTGCCGGTTCAATGCGTCGCCAGTCGGCGTTCGGACGGCTCCCGGCCGGGGAAGACTACACCAATCGGCTCTGCTCGACCGCCGCCGCGACAAAGGAGGCGAACAGCGGGTGCGGCTCGAACGGCCGGGACTTGAGTTCCGGGTGGTATTGCACGCCGATGTACCAGGGATGGCCGGTGATCTCGACGGTTTCGGGCAACTCCCCGTCCGGCGACGTGCCGGCAAAGGTCAGCCCGGCGGCCTCGAGGCGCTCGCGATAGGCGATGTTCACCTCGTAGCGATGGCGATGGCGTTCGGAAATCGACTCGCTTTCGTAGATCTCCGCGATGCGCGACCCGGGCTTGAGCGTCGCCGGATAGGCGCCCAGCCGCATCGTCCCGCCAAGCTCGCCGTCCTCCTGGCGTACTTCAAGCGTGTTGCCGCGCGCCCATTCGGTCATCAGGCCGACGACGGGCTCGGGCGTGTCGCCGAACTCCGTAGAGTTGGCATCCGTGATACCGGCCAGGTTTCTGGCCGCCTCGATCACCGCCATCTGCATGCCGAAGCAAATGCCGAAATAGGGAACGTCATGAGTGCGGGCGAATTTCGCGGCCGCGATCTTGCCTTCCGCGCCGCGCTCGCCGAAGCCGCCCGGCACCAGAATGCCATGCACGTTCTCAAGCCAGGGTGCGGGATCTTCCTTTTCGAAGATCTCCGATTCGATCCACTCGATGTTGACCCGCACATGGTTGGCGATGCCGCCGTGGACCAGGGCCTCGATCAGCGACTTGTAGGCATCCTTGAGCACCGTGTACTTGCCGATGATCGCGATGGTCACCTCGCCTTCCGGATTGGCGAGATTTTCCGAAATCTCGGTCCAGCGGGAGAGGTCGAGCGCGGGCGCGCCGGTGATGCCGAAAGCGGCGAGCACTTCCTCGTCCAGCCCTTCCTCGTGATAGGCGATCGGAACGTTGTAGATCGACTTCACGTCATAGGCCGGGATCACCGCGCCTTCGCGCACGTTGCAGAACAGCGACAGCTTGCGGCGCTCGCTTTCCGGGATCTTGCGGTCGCAGCGGACCATCAGGATGTCCGGCTGGATGCCGATGGAGCGCAGTTCCTTGACCGAATGCTGCGTCGGCTTGGTCTTGAGTTCGCCTGCGGAGGCGATGAAGGGCATCAGCGTCAGGTGGATATAGACCGCATGCCCGCGCGGCAGCTCGTTGCCGAGCTGGCGAATCGCCTCGAAGAACGGAAGCGCCTCGATGTCGCCGACCGTGCCGCCGATCTCGCACAGCACGAAATCGTAGTCCTCGTTGCCGTCGAGGACGAAGGCCTTGATCGCATCGGTGACGTGCGGAATCACCTGGACCGTGCCGCCCAGATAGTCGCCGCGCCGCTCCTTGGCGATGATGTTCTGATAGATTCGGCCGGTGGTGATGTTGTCGCGCTTGTTTGCCGGACGACCGGTAAAGCGCTCGTAATGGCCGAGATCGAGGTCCGTCTCCGCTCCGTCGTCGGTGACGAAGCACTCGCCGTGCTGATACGGGCTCATCGTGCCCGGATCCACGTTGAGATAGGGATCGAGCTTTCTGAGACGAACCCGATAGCCACGGGCCTGAAGGAGAGCACCGAGAGCCGCAGACGCAAGCCCCTTGCCCAGTGAGGACACCACGCCGCCGGTGATGAAGATGTATCGCGCCATGGACAAATACCATATCGCCGCGAGCGCTGATTCGAACGCCCGTCGGTATTTAACACACAAGAAAATGCCCCGCGAGTTCGTCGCGGGGCATGCGAAGGGGCGAAAAGGTGCCGCGCCGCCCTATTGAGCGGGCGGGACCTGCGGGCCGTCGGGCACCGGAGCGGGCCTGATCTGGTCCAGAATGCCGTTGCCGCCGGAGCCCTCGCCACCGTCGCCGGCAGGCGCGGTCGGCGCGCCGGGCACGGCATCGAGGATCGAGGCCGGGCGCTCGCCGTTCTTGGCGATGATCGCGAGGGTGAGCGACGTGGCGAAGAACACCACGGCAAGCGCAGCCGTGGCGCGTGTCAGGATGTTGGCGCTGCCGCGAGCCGAGGTCATTCCGCCGCCGCCACCGCCGCCCATGCCGAGCGCGCCGCCTTCGGAGCGCTGCAGAAGAACGACGAGGACGAGCGCGAGCACGACCATCAGGTGAATGACGATGATAACGGTTTCCATCGAGGACCAGTCTTTGAGAACGGATTTGAGCCGGGTTCTACACCAAGGCGCGCCGGGTTTCCACCCTTGATGGCGATCGGCGCGCCGGGAAGTGAAAACCTTACCCGGCGGCGGCGACAATCGGCAGGAAATCGTCGGCTTTCAGGCTGGCGCCGCCGACGAGCGCGCCATCGACGTCGGCGATCGCCAGCAGCTCAGCCGCATTGGCCGCCTTCACCGATCCGCCGTAAAGAAGACGAACCGCCGCAAAGCTATCGCCGAAACGGTCGATGAGCTCGCGGCGCATGAAGGCGTGCATCTCGGCGACATCTTCCGCCGTCGGCGTCAGGCCGGTCCCGATCGCCCAGACGGGTTCATAGGCAACGACGAGCGCCTCCGGCGTCGCGCCGTCCGGCACCGACTGTGCGAGCTGGCGACCGACGACGGCAAGCGCCTCCCCGGCCTTGCGCTCGCCTTCGGTCTCGCCAACGCAGACGATGGCCGTCAGCCCCGCGCGCCAGGCGGCCCGTGCCTTGGCGTTGACCGTCGCGTCGTCCTCGCCGTGGTCGGCGCGGCGTTCCGAATGGCCGACGATGACGTAGGATGCGCCGGCATCCTTCAGCATTTCCGCCGAAATGTCGCCGGTATGGGCACCGCTTGCCGCAACATGGCAGTCCTGTCCGCCGATCTGCACGCCGCTGCCGAAGACCTTCGTGACCGCCGCCGCGATCATCGTCGCCGGCGGACAGATCGCCACCTCGACGGATCCCGTGCCGGCGCGCACGTCGTCGGCGATGCGGATCAGTTCGTACAGCGCGGCGCCGAGACCGTTCATCTTCCAGTTGCCGGCAACGAGCGGTTTTGAAACGTTCGACATTCGGGACCCCGTCTTCATTCTGGTTGACCGGCGACTTTCCCCGGCATTTCCGTCGGCGCGCGACCGGCCATTCACGTCCGGTGCTAACAGAATTCCGCAATTGATCAAGATGGTGGCGTGTCCGGTTGCGCCGCCTTGCCCGCCGCCGCCGTCGTCTCTATGATCCGCCCGCTCCGGATGCGGCCTTGTGACCGCACTCTTAATTGTTCGCCCTTGAACCGACGGATTCCGCAATGCTCGATACTCTGCGCGCTGGCGCAAAGTCCTGGATTTCAAAACTCCTGATTGGCCTGCTCGTGATCAGCTTCGCGATCTGGGGCATATCGGGCGATTTGCTCAACGTCGGGGGCGATCGCGTGGCATCGGTCGGCGACCAGAAAGTCTCCATCGAGGCCTTCGACACGGCCTACCGCCGCGAACTCGACCGGATCGGCCGCAGCATCGGCCGCCCGCTTTCGACGATCGAGGGCGCATCGCTCGGGGTCCCCGGACAGGTGCTTGGCCGGCTCATCGCGGAAGCGGCGCTGAACCAGACCGCCGAAGATCTCAATCTCGGCGTCACGGATGAAGAGCTGGTTCGGCTGATCCAGTCGGCCCCGGCCTTCCAGGCGCCGGGCGGCGGGTTCGACCGCAACCGCCTCGTCCAGATCCTCCAGGCCAACGGTCTGACCGAGGACCAGTTCGTCGAGGAGCGCCGGGCGCTGGAGGAGCGGCTGCAGATCGCCGAGGCGATCAGCGGCGGGCTGACCACGCCGCAGCCGATGCTCGAAGCCTTCAACCAGCACGCCAAGGAAGAGCGCAGCGCCAAATACATCGTGCTCGACCAGGCGGCCGCCGGCGAGATCCCTCCGCCGGGCGACGAGGAGCTGACCACCTATTTCGAGGACAATCTCGCCGCCTTCCGCGCGCCGGAATATCGCAAGATCGCCGTCCTGCAGATGACACCCGACCGCCTCGCGCGCCCGGGCGAGGTCAGCGAGGACGACGTCAAGCGCGAGTATGAAGCGGCAGGCGACCGCTTCGGCGAGGTCGAGGAACGTCGCATCCTGCAGCTGACGCTCGCGTCCGACGAGGATGCGGACGCGGTGCGTCAGGCGCTCGCCGAGGGCAAGAGCTTCGAGGACATCGTCGCGGAGCGCGGCACGACCATCGAGGCGATCGATCTCGGCTCGATGAAGCGCGCCGACCTGATCGACCCCGCAATCGCCGACGCCGCCTTCGCCCTCGAAGAAGGCCAGGTCTCCGACATTGTCGACGGCCGCTTCTCGCCGGTGGTGCTGAAGATCGCGGAGATCACGCCCGCGCGAAAGACCCCTTACGAGGAGGTCGCCGACACGCTGCGCCAGGAAATCGCGCTGCGGCTGGCCGAGCGCGAGGTTCTGGACCTGCACGACGAGATCGAGGATGCCCGCGCCGGCGGCGCGACGCTGACCGAGGTCGCCGAGCGGTTCTCCCTGACCCTCGACACGCCGCCGGCCTTCGACACCGCCGGCAAGGCGATGGACGGAACCACGGTCGACCTTCCCGATACCGCCGACCTCATTTCCGATACGTTCGAGAGCGATGTCGGCATCGAGACCGATCCGCTGCAGCTCGGGCGCACCGGGTTCGTCTGGTTCGAGGTGACAGACGTGGTCCCGGCCCGCGACCGCACGCTGGACGAGGTCCGCGAGGATGTCGTCGCCGCCTGGACGGCGCAGCAGCGGTCAGAGCGCCTCGACACGATGGCCGGCGAAATCCTGTCCGAGGTCAAGGACGGCAAGACGCTCGACGTCGTTGCGCAAGAGCGCGGACTGGACGTCGGAACGGCGGACGGCTTGCGCCGCAACGCGCAGACCGACGTCTTCTCAGCGGCTGCCATCGAGGGCGTCTTCTCCGGCCCCGTCGGTACGACGGGAATGGCGACGCGTGACAGTGACGGCGCCCGGATCGTGTTCAAGGTCGAGGCGGTCAATTCGCCGGCGTTCTTCCGCGAGGACGGCGAGATCGCAGCCCTCGACGACCGCCTCGGCGAAGCGCTGCAGAACTCGGTGCTCGGCGAATACGTCAGTGAACGCCAGGCGACCCTCGGCGTCAGTGTGAACCAGGCGAACATCAACCTTGTGATCGGTCAGGGCGGCGGCTAAGCCGCCCGGCCCGCGCACGGAACGACGGCCGGCGGATAGGACGATCTTCCGGCCCTCGCCCCGATGACGGGCGACTTTGAAAGGACGAGCCAGTGAGCAATCTGAAGAGCCTGATTGCGAAGGCAGCCGACGGCACGCCACTCTCGCGCGACGAGGCCCGCGAGGCGTTCGACATCATCATGTCGGGCGCAGCGACCCCGTCCCAGATCGGCGGCTTCCTGATGGCCCTCAGGGTTCGGGGCGAAAGCATCGACGAGATCGCCGGCGCCGTCGCCACCATGCGGGCGAAAATGCTGCCCGTGGACGCGCCGGCAAACGCCGTGGACGTGGTGGGCACCGGCGGCGACGCGTCGGGAAGCTACAACATCTCCACCTGTTCCGCCTTCGTGGTCGCCGGCTGCGGCGTTCCGGTCGCCAAACACGGCAACCGGTCGCTGTCGTCGAAATCCGGCGCCGCCGATGTCCTGATGGCGCTCGGGATCAACATCGAGATCAAGCCCGAGCAGATCAGCCGCTGCATCCATGATGTGGGCCTCGGCTTCATGTTCGCCCCCAACCATCATTCCGCGATGAAGCACGTCGGACCGGCCCGTGCCGAGCTCGGCACGCGCACGATCTTCAACCTGCTCGGCCCGCTGTCCAATCCGGCGGGCGTCAAACGGCAGATGGTCGGCGTCTTCGCCAAGCGCTGGGTGGAGCCCATCGCCCATGTGCTGGCATCGCTCGGCTCCGAGGCCGCCTGGGTGGTGCATGGCTCCGACGGGCTGGACGAGATCACCACCACCGGCCCGACCAGCGTCTCGGCGCTGGAGAACGGCAAGGTCCGCAGTTTCGAGATCTCGCCGCAGGACGTCGGCCTGCCGCTGTCCCGCCCGGAAGACCTGAAGGGCGGTGAGGCGAAGGAAAACGCCGAAGCGCTGAAAGCCGTGCTCGAAGGCGCCAGGAATGCCTATCGCGATACGGTGTTGATGAATGCCGGCGCGACCCTTCTGGTCGCCGGACACGCGTCCTCGCTTGGCGAGGGCGTGGCGCAGGCCGCCCAGTCGATCGACAGCGGCGCGGCGCTGGAGCGGTTGAACCACCTGGTCCGGCTCTCCAACGAGGGACATGGCAATGGCTGACATTCTGGCCCGCATCGAGGTCTACAAGCGCGAGGAAATCGCGGCCGCCAAGGCAAAGATCCGGCAGGCGGAGATCGAGCGCCAGGCGGCCGCCGCCCCTGCCCCGCGCGGGTTTTTCAAGGCGCTTCAGGCCCGCCGGACGACGGGCGACTTTGGCCTGATCGCCGAGATCAAGAAGGCGAGCCCCTCCAAGGGACTGATCCGCGCCGACTTCGATCCGCCGGCGCTCGCCCGCGCCTATGAAGAGGGCGGCGCCGCCTGCCTCTCCGTCTTGACCGACGGTCCGTCGTTTCAGGGCGCGCCGGAATATCTGGGCGCCGCGCGCGACGCCTGCGGCCTGCCGGTATTGCGCAAGGACTTCCTCTACGATCCCTATCAGGTCTTCGAGGCGCGCGCCTGGGGGGCGGATTGCATCCTGATCATCATGGCGGCGCTGGACGACGAGACGGCAGCAACCCTCGAGGCGACCGCTTTCGACCTCGGCATGGACGTGTTGCTGGAGGTTCACGACGCAGACGAGTTGCAGCGCGCGCTTCGGCTCGCCTCGCCCATGATCGGGATCAACAACCGCAACCTGAAGACCTTCGAGACACGGCTGGAAACCAGCGAGGAACTGGCGCCGCAGATCCCCTCCGACCGGCTGGTCATCGGCGAATCGGGCCTGTTCACCCCGGCAGACCTGTCGCGCATGTCATCCTGCGGGATCTCCACCTTCCTGATCGGCGAGAGCCTGATGCGACAGGCGGATGTCGCGGCGGCAACGCGTGCATTGCTCTCGCCGACGCCGGCCATTGCCCACTGAACCGGCCTGACGCCCGGCAGAGCAGGACGCACCATGACAACCACCGATGCAAGACTGACGCATCTGGACGAGACCGGCGCCGCCAATATGGTCGACGTCTCCGCCAAGGACGTCACCACGCGCGAGGCAACAGCCGAGGGCTATGTCCGGATGAAGCCGGAAACGCTGGAGATGATCCTCTCCGGCAACGCCAAGAAGGGCGACGTGCTCGCGACGGCGCGGATCGCCGGCATCATGGCGGCGAAGCGCACCCATGAGCTCATCCCGCTGTGCCATCCCCTCGCCCTGTCCAAGGTGGCCGTCGACATCGAGGCCGACGCAGGCCTGCCGGGACTGAAGGTCACCGCATTCGCCAAGCTTGCCGGCCAGACCGGCGTCGAGATGGAGGCGCTGACCGCCTGCTCGCTTGCCTGCCTCACGATCTACGACATGGCCAAGGCGGTCGACCGCGGCATGGTGATCGAGGGGGTGCGCGTTCTGTCCAAGTCGGGCGGAAAATCCGGCGACTGGACCGCGGCATGACACTGATTTCCGTCGACGAGGCACTCGCCCGGCTGCTCGACGGCGTGACGCCGCTCGAGGCCGAGACGGTCCCTCTGGACGACGCGAACGGCCGCACCCTGGCCGCCGACATTCGAGCCAACCGCACGCAGCCGCCGTTTTCCGCATCCGCCATGGACGGCTATGCGGTGCGCGCCGCCGACATTGCCAGCGTGCCCGCCCGGCTGCGGGTGATCGGCGAAGCGCCGGCCGGCCACGGCTTTTCCGGCGCGGTGGGGCCAGGCGAGGCCGTGCGAATCTTCACCGGCGCGCCGCTTCCCCGGGGCGCGGACACGATCCTCATTCAGGAAAACGCCGAACGCTTCGCCGACGGCGGTGAGATCACGGCGCTGGAAACCGCCGAACACGGCCGATACGTCCGGCCGGCCGGGCTCGACTTCCATGAAGGGGACACACTCCTTGCGGCCGGGCAAACGCTCGGGTTCGCGGATCTCGCGCTGGCAGCCGCCATGAACCACGCGGCGCTTCCGGTCTACCGCCGTCCGCGCGTCGCCATCCTTGCGACCGGCGACGAACTGGTCCCGCCCGGCGGCGATCCCGGCCCCGACCAGATCATCGCCTCCAACCACATCGGCGTCGGGGCGCTCGTCGAGGATCATGGCGGGACCGCGATCCAGCTCGGCATCGCCGAGGATCGAGCCGATGCGCTGGCGCGGAAGATCGCCGCCGCGCGGGACGCAAAAGCCGATGTTCTCGTGACCCTCGGCGGAGCCTCCGTCGGCGATCACGATCTCGTTCAGGATGCCCTGGGACAGGCCGGCATGGACCTCGCGTTCTGGCGGATCGCCATGCGCCCCGGCAAGCCGCTGATGGCGGGACGGATCGGCGACATGCAGGTGCTCGGCCTTCCCGGCAACCCGGTGTCGAGCCTCGTCTGTTCGCTGCTGTTCCTCAAGCCGCTGCTCGCCGCCCTGAGCGGCCGCCCGCGGATCGAGCGCCTGTCCGAGCAGCTTCCGCTCGCCGCCGATGTCGGCGAAAACGACCGGCGCGAGGACTACCTCCGGGCCAGCCTTGAGATCGGCGACGACGGTATCGAGCGCGTCCGTCCGTTCGAAAGGCAGGATTCCTCCATGCTCGCCACCCTCGCCCGCGCCGACGTGCTGATCGTGCGCCCGCCGTACGGGCCGGCGCTGCCCGCCGGTACCCCCGTTCCGGTCATTCGCATCTGAAAACACCGACGCGGTTGTGGAACAAGCCGGGAACGGCTAGACTATGTTCATGATTTGTCCGTAGTCTGAGTCGAATGGCATTGGGGATCCTGTCGGATGTTGACGCGCAAGCAGCACGAATTGCTCCTGTTTATCCATGAGCGGCTCAAGGAAACCGGTGTCCCGCCCTCCTTCGACGAAATGAAGGACGCGCTCGACCTGCGCTCCAAGTCCGGCATCCACCGCCTGATCACCGCTCTTGAGGAGCGCGGCTTCATCCGCCGCCTGCCCAATCGCGCCCGTGCGCTCGAGATCGTGAAGCTGCCGGAATCGGTCGCTCCCGGTCTCGCCGCGCCCCGTTCGCAAGGCTTCTCGCCCTCCGTGATCGAAGGCTCGCGCGGCAAGACGCCATCGGCCGCGCCCCAGCCGGTCGTCTCCGACACCGACAGTGTCTCGATCCCGGTCATGGGCCGCATCGCCGCCGGTGTGCCGATCGAGGCGATCCAGTCCCACAGCCACACGATTTCCATGCCCGCCGACCTTCTCGGGTCGGGTGAGCACTATGCGCTCGAGGTGCGCGGCGATTCCATGATCGATGCCGGCATTCTGGACGGCGACACCGTCGTCATTCGCAAGTCGGACAGCGCCGACAGCGGCGACATCGTCGTGGCGTTGATCGACGACGAGGAAGCCACGCTGAAGCGGCTGCGCAAGAAGGGCGAGTCCATCGCGCTGGAAGCGGCAAACCCGGCCTATGAGACCCGCATCTTCGGCCCGGGCCGCGTCCGCGTCCAGGGCAAGCTGATCTCGCTCTTCCGCCGCTACTGAACGCGCACGAGCGGACGCTTGCGCGGTTGATGGATCGGCCTCTGCCGTGCTCGGGTCCCGGCGCTGTTTGCCGGAATGCTGACTACTGGAACGCTGTCTGAAAGCCTGACGGGCGGTTCGGTGTCCATGGACGAATGGCCGTGTAGCTTGGCCGCAGCGTGACGCGCGGCGGCGCGCCCTGCCTTGGGTCGAGGTACAACGCGAGCGCGCCTGTTCGCGCCAGATGCCTCGCGTCGAAGACATAGAGCGCGGCACAGGAAACCGGCGCCGTCAGCGGTGTCACGATCATGTCCACGCGGCCGCAGTCCTGCTCAAGGGCCGAAGGGTCGGACACCAGCGAGACCGTGAGCGCCGGGGTCGTCGGCGCGCCGACGGTGGGGTTACGGGTTGCGGGCGGTGCTTGCGCGCGGTTCCCGCCCGTTGCGGGATATGCCTCGACGATGCAGGCCTGTTCGTCACAGGACATCCGCCGTCTCGAGAGGTGGCGATTCGGTCGTTCTTTCGCCGAAACGCCTTCGGCGCGCAGCCAGACATCGGCCAGAAAACTCGCCGGGCGCGGCGTGACCATCATCTTTCCCTCGGCGGTGCGCAGGGCGATTGCCGTACCGGTTTCGGAAATGAACATGTCCGGGGGGCGATGGAGTGTCAGGGAAAGGCCGGCAAGCGTGAGCGGCACCAGCGAAAACCGCCGATAACCGGCGGGTGCGAGGCAGAGGACACCCCCACACGCCACCACCAGGAGAATCGCGGTGAGCGGGAGCGCGCCGATCACACCCTCGTCCGGCGTTGCCTCCTGCGCCCAGCTCGAAACGCCCGCCACCTGTTCCAGCGCCAGCCCCATCACCGACAGCGGCAGCACCTCCAGCCCGAAGGGCAGGAGCGCGAGCGCCAGCACGGCCATCGGCATGACAAGCACGCTCACCAGTGGCATGGCGATGAGATTGATCAGCGGCCCGAGCGGTGCGATCCGGTGGAAATGATAGGCCCCGATGGCGCCCGTCGCCGCCCCCGCGATCAGCGACGTCATCAGGATCGCGCCAAGCCAGAGCCCGACACCGGACACAGCCGACAGGATGAGGCCGTTTGCGGCGGCCTCGCGCGGATCGGTCCGCCGTCTGCGTCGGGTGAGCTCCTCATAGGCCGCAATCAGCGCAACCACCGCGGCGAAAGACATCTGGAAGCCTGGATCGAGAAGCGCTTCCGGCGTGGCCAGCAGGATCAGGAACGCCGCAAGGGCGGCGTTTCTCAGCGTCAGTGCGCGTCGTCCAAGCAGCCGGCCCGCCAGCACCAGCGCGATCATCACATAGGCCCGCTGGGTTGCGATCGACCCGCCCGAGATCGCGAGATAGAAGGTGGCGGCGGCAAGCGCGCCGCCCGCCGCCCAGAGATCGATCGGCTGTTCCTGCGACAGGCGCGCGGACACCGCCAGGACGGCGCGCACCGCAAAGAACACCGCCCCGGAAAAAAGGGCCATATGCAACCCCGAGATTGCCAGGATATGAGCAAGTCCCGCCGTGCGGAGCGCCTCGGTCACCTCGGGCGGGATGCCTGACCGGTCTCCCACGATCAGGGCAACGGCCAGCCCTCCGGCAACACCGCTCCCGAGCACCTGAAGGATGCGCTCGGCAATGGCACGGCGCAGACCGTCGATGGCCGACATGGCCTTCAGGTCCCAGGGCACGGCGCCGAGATCCGCCGGCTCGGGGTCTCCGAAGGCAAAGCCGCTCGCCCCCACGCCATCGAAAAAGGCGCGAAACGAATAGTCGTATCCCCCGGGCATAACCGCAGTGGCCGGCGGCATCAGCCGGGCCCTCAGCCGGACCGCGCTTCCGGTTGCAAGCAGGCTGTCGGCCCCGCCGCGCAGGCTCACCCGGACGCGTTTCGGCCGGCTCCCTTCGCGCAGCGGCGCGGCCGAGACGACACGAAGGGTCAACCGCGTCCGCCCGCCGGCGCGCACCTCCGCCAACTCGACAAACCCGGTCAGAGTGACGCTGCGCGCCCTCTCCAGAACCGGCGCGCTGACAATCGCGGTTCGAAGGCTCGATGCCGTGACACCCGACAGGACCAGCGCAAGGGCCAACAACCCGGCCGCGCCGCGACCGCTGCGATGCGCCCTGGCGAACAGGACCGCGAGCAGCGCGGTGGTGGCAAGAAGCGCCAGCAGGGACGGCTCGCGCGGCAGCTGGAAATACACCGCAATGCCGAAGACGAAGGCGAGACAGGCCCAGACCAGACCGCGCCCGCGGTCGAGATCGGCCTGCAGCGCTGCCGCAAAGGCCGCGCGCCGCGTCGTCTCGAACGGGCGTTTGCCGGGAGCGGCGGGAAACCGCGCACGAAGGAAATCGGCGAGAAGCGACGACGGCCGCGGTTGCTCCCGGGCGGGATCGCGGTTGCGAACAGCGGCACCGTCCCGCCCGGCACCCGGGACGGAAGCGCTGTCGCCCTGCCCGCGATCCGCCCCCCTGCCGGAACCCGCCTGTCGCCCGGTCGGCATTGTCCTGCCCCTTTTCAACGCCCTGGGACCGCGGCGTCCGGCCGATCCGGTCGCGCGGTTTTCAGGCTTTGGCGCGCGGGAACGCTATGCTAAATGATCGCCAACCCTGCGCCGACATATGAAGGTGCAATGCAACCCAGGTTCGCGCAAGACGGGAATCCTCGCTGCCGGTCGCCGGCAGCCGCAGGCAAAGCCGTCATTTTCGTCGAGCGAACACGTCAAACAAACACAAGGCAATTGTCATGAGCGCCCCCGTGGTCACGCGTTTCGCCCCCTCGCCCACCGGATTCCTGCATATCGGCGGCGCCAGAACGGCCCTCTTCAACTGGCTCTACGCGAAGCGGTTCGGCGGCAAGATGCTGCTGCGCATCGAGGACACCGACCGCAGCCGCAGCACGCAGGACGCGGTCAACGCCATTCTCGACGGCCTGACCTGGCTGGGACTCGACTGGGACGGCGAGCCGATCTCGCAATATGCGCGCGCGGGCCGCCATCAGGAGGTCGCCAAGGCGCTGATCGATGCGGGTCAGGCCTACTACTGCTATGCAACGCCCGAGGAACTGGCGGAAATGCGCGAGACCGCGCGCGCCGAAGGCCGTCCGCCGCGCTACGAGGGACGCTGGCGCGACCGCGATCCTTCCGAGGCCCCGGCCGGCGTAAAGCCCGCTGTCCGCCTCAAGGCCCCGCTCGACGGCGAAACCGTGATCGACGACAAGGTGCAGGGCCGCGTGGTCTTCGCCAACAAGGAGCTCGACGATCTCGTTCTGCTGCGCTCCGACGGCTCGCCTACCTATATGCTCGCCGTGGTGGTGGACGATCACGACATGGGCGTGACCCATATCGTGCGTGGTGACGATCACCTCACCAATGCGGCCCGCCAGACGCTGATCTACAAGGCGATGGGCTGGGATGTGCCGACGATGGCGCATATTCCGCTGATCCACGGCCCGGACGGCGCGAAACTCTCCAAGCGCCACGGCGCGCTCGGCGCGGAAGCCTATCGCGCGATGGGCTATCTGCCGGCGGCGATGCGCAACTATCTCGCCCGCCTTGGCTGGAGCCATGGCGATGAGGAGATCTTCCCGACCGAACAGCTCATCCAGTGGTTTGATCTCGATGCGATCGGCAAGTCGGCGTCGCGCTTCGACATGCAGAAGCTGCAGAATCTCAACGGCCACTACATGCGTGCCCAGTCGACAGACGAGCTGATGCGCGATTTCGCAGCCTTCCTTCCCCATGCCGAGGGTGGCGCCCCCGTCGCCGAATGGCTGTCCGACAAGACCCACGACAAGATGTTCCGCGCCGCCCTTCCAGGCCTCAAGGAACGCGCCAAGACCCTGGTCGAACTGCTGGAAAGCGCCGAGTATCTGTGGGCGACCCGCCCGCTGGCGCTGGACGAAAAGGCCGAAAAGCTGCTGGCCGCCGACGGCGCGCGCGATGCGCTCAAGGGCCTCCACGAGACGCTGTCCGCGCTCGACGTCTGGTCGGCCGAAACCACGGAGGCCGCGGTGCGCGCCTACGCGGAAGAAGCGGACCTCAAGCTCGGCAAGGCCGCCCAGCCGCTGCGCGCGGCCCTGACCGGAAAGGGAACCTCGCCCGGGATCTTTGACGTGCTTGACGTTCTGGGACGCGAAGAATCGCTTGCCCGCATCAAGGATCAGGCCGTGTCGTGACACGACGTTCCGCGATTGGAGCCAGAGGTGCCGCAAGGGAAAGGTGAACGGTGCGTCACTATATGACCAAAGCGGTAGGGGTGTGCGCTTGCGAGGATCATGCAAATGGGATACCCAACAATCGACTTTTCCTCCCGCCAGCATGGCCGGCCGGTCTTCCGCCTCTCACGGGACGCGGCCATGCATCCACGGCGCCATATTTACCAGGGGGTAGCCTGAATGACTGACACCAATGCCAAGCTGACGATTGGCGACAAGTCGTGGGACCTGAAGGTCCGCCAGGGATCCGTCGGTCCCGACGTTGTCGACATCGCGTCCCTGTACAGCCAGACCGGGTGCTTCACCTACGATCCGGGTTTCACCTCCACCGCGTCGTGCGAATCCGGCATCACCTACATCGATGGCGATGAAGGTACGCTTCTCTACCGGGGCTACCCGATCGAGCAGCTGGCCGAGCACGGCGACTTCCTGGAGAGCTGCTACCTTCTGCTTTACGGCGAACTGCCGACCAAGGCGCAGAAGGACGACTTCGTCAATCGCGTGACCTATCACACGATGATTCACGAGCAGATGAGCCGCTTCTTCACCGGCTTCCGCCGCGACGCCCATCCGATGGCAATCATGGTCGGCACCGTCGGCGCGCTTTCCGCCTTTTATCACGACAGCACCGACATTTCCGATCCGCACCAGCGGATGGTGGCCTCGCTTCGCATGATCGCAAAGATGCCGACGATCGCGGCAATGGCCTACAAGTACCACGTCGGCCAGCCCTTCGTGTATCCGCGCAACGATCTCGACTATGCGGCGAACTTCCTGCACATGTGCTTCGCCGTGCCTTGCGAGGAATACAAGGTGAACCCGGTGCTCGCCCGCGCGATGGACCGGATCTTCATCCTGCATGCCGACCACGAGCAGAACGCCTCCACCTCCACGGTGCGTCTGGCGGGCTCCTCGGGCGCCAATCCGTTTGCCTGTATCGCAGCCGGCATCGCCTGCCTCTGGGGCCCCGCCCACGGCGGCGCCAATGAGGCCGCGCTCAACATGCTGGCCGAGATCGGCTCGGTCGACCGGATCCCGGAATACATCGCCCGCGCCAAGGACAAGAACGATCCGTTCCGTCTGATGGGCTTCGGTCACCGGGTCTACAAGAACTACGATCCGCGCGCCCGCATCATGCAGAAGACGACGCATGAGGTTCTGGCCGAGCTCGGCATGCGCGACGATCCGCTTCTGGACGTTGCCATGGAGCTGGAGCGCATCGCGCTGAGCGACGAATATTTCGTCGAGAAGAAGCTCTATCCGAACATCGACTTCTACTCCGGCATCACGCTACGTGCGCTCGGCTTCCCGACCACCATGTTCACGGTGCTCTTCGCACTGGCGCGCACGGTCGGTTGGATCGCCCAGTGGAAGGAAATGGTCGAGGATCCCTCGCAGAAGATCGGTCGCCCGCGCCAGCTCTACACCGGCGCCGCACCGCGCGACTATCTGCCGATCCCGCAGCGTCGCTGACGCGTCTCCGTCGGTTTCGACGGACCACCAGCTGCTGAAACCGAAAACGGCGCCTCGCGGCGCCGTTCAGGCTGCTGACAAAGGTGGAGTTGCTCCAGGCGTCATACCGGGCAAGCGTCAGCGCGACCCGGTATCGGAGAGCTAAAGGCCTATAATTTCAAGCCAAAAGAAGCCGACAGGCAGTGCCTCCCCGATCCCGGCTCTCATTGCATTCGGCCGGGATGACGATTCTTCAGGGTTTGTCATCACTCTCAACGGCGCCTCGCGGCGCCGTTTTTGCTTGATCCGGGATGACCCGTCAGCCGCGCGCGGCAACCTCAAGCACGATACGCGCCGCCTCGCCGGCCTGGCTCTTGCCCTCGCCGAGCTGCATTTCCGCATCCAGCCGGCGGAAGGCCTCCACTTGAGCTGTTCTTTGCGGCGTGTCCCTAAGGAGCGGCTCGACCGTGGCGGCAAGCGCCTCCGGCGATGCCCCGTCGTCGAGGAATTCCGGCACGACGTTTTGCCCGAGAATGATGTTCGGCAACACCATCGAGGTGACCGTGGCGATCGGCAGGAAGCGGTTGAGATCCTTGATCCGACGATAGAACCAGTCGAGGCGGTAGGCCACCGCCATCGGCACGCCGGAAATCGCAAGTTCCAGGGTCACCGTTCCCGACGCGGCAAGTGCCGCATGCGCGCGGCGGAAGGCTGCAAGCTTCTCGGTTTCCCCGCTGACGATCTCGGGCTGCACCGCCCAGCCCGCCGTCTCCTCCGCGATCCGCTCGCGCAGATGCGGCACGGCCGGCAGCACGACCGTCAGGTCGGGAATTGCCGCTTTCAACAGCGCGGTGGCCGCACCGAAATCCGCCAGCAGGCGACTGATCTCGCTGCGGCGGCTGCCCGGAAGCACCAGAAGCACCGGCGCCACGTCGCCTGCGAGATCCACCCGCTCCCCGGGCCCGGGCCGCAGACGCTCTGCGCGCTCGATCAGCGGATGTCCGACATAGGTTGTCGCAGGACCACCCAGCTTTTTGTGTACCTCCGGCTCGAACGGCAGGATCGCGAGCAGGTGATCGACATAGGCCGACATGCGCCGCGCTCGCCCCGGCCGCCAGGCCCAGACCGACGGCGAGACATAATCGACAATCGGAATATGCGGCGCCCGCTTGCGCACGCGCTTGGCAACGCTGTGGGTGAAGTCGGGACTGTCGATGATAACAACGACATCCGGATCGGTCTCAAGGATATGGTCGACGGTCTGGTAGACACGCTTGACGATCAGCGGCAGGCGCGGGAGCACGGCGGACAGTCCCATCACCGCGATATCGCTGATCGGAAACAGCGACGAAACGCCCTGTGCTGCCATGCGCTCGCCGCCCACGCCCAGAAACCGGATGGCATCCGGCCCCTGCGCCTTCAGCGCCTCGATCAGGCCCGCGCCGAGCTGGTCGCCGGATTCCTCCCCGACCACCAGATAGACCGAAAGCGGCGCATCAGCCCCTGCGTTCATCTCGACACCTCGCCAGCCTGATCCGTCCGCTCGAGAGGCTCGATCCCCCAGAGCGATATGGACAGCGCTTTCGCAAGCGCCTCGGTTTCTGCCCGTTCGGCGATCAGCACGCGCCCGGCCTCGATACCGATGCCGGAAAGACCGGCCTTCGCCGCAGCCCGGACCGTTTCAGGACCGACTGTTGGAAGATCCACCCGCATGTCCTGACCGGGCTTGGCGCATTTGACGAGCACGCCGCCCTTGCCCTTCACCCGGCCGCGGTCGCGCACGGCGCGGCACCGCTCCAGCATCGCGTCCGTGCCCTCTGCTCCTTCGACGGCGATCACCCGACCGCAGACACTGACCGCCGCTTGCCCGATATCCAGCCGCCCGAGCGCCATCACGGCTTCGCGTGCAAGCGCCAGGTCGCGGGACGCATCAGGGTCCGGATCCCGGCCGACGATCGTTCCGGGACGCGCCAGCAGCCCCGGCGCGACCTCATGCGCGCCGATGATGCGAAAGCCCTCGTCCTCGAACAGGCGAATGATCTTCTTCAGGATGGAATCGTCACCACCGGCAAGCGAGGCGATGATCTTGGGAAGCCGGCGCATCGTGCCGAGATCGCCGACGATCTCGCGAAGTTCCGGACGCCGGGTCACGCTGCCGATCATGACCACGTCCCGGCAGCCCTCGCGCTCCAGCAAAGAGGCGAGTTTGCCGATCTGGCCCCAGCCGAGATAGGTGGGATTGTAATCGGCGACGCGCGGGTCCGCCTCTCCCTTGATGGCAATCGCGACAACCTGGCGACCATTCTCGATCGCGGCCGCGATGACCTCGACGGGCAGACGCCCGCCACCGCAAATTACGGCCACCGGCGGCAAGGGCGCGCCCCCTGTCATGATTTCTATCCGTCGCTCTTCGGTGTGCAAAACCGTCGGTCGGGTTCCGCCAGAATGAAGTCGGTGACCCGCTGAACGAGTTCACGTCCGGCATAGGCCGCCGCCACCGTCTCGGCGCGCTGACGCAGCGTTCCGCTGTTGTCGTCGAAGAGCTCCTTGAACGCGCTGCGCAGGGCGTGGATCTCCTCGCGCGCAAAACCGTGACGCTTCAGTCCGACGAGATTGAGCCCGTTGAGGCGTGCCCGGTTGCCCATCACCATGCCGAAGGGAATGAGATCGTTCTCAAGCCCGGCAAGCCCGCCGACGAAGGCGTTGTCGCCGATCCGCGTGAACTGGATCACCGCCGCGCCGCCGCCCATGATCACGTTGTCGCCGACTGTCACATGGCCCGCGATCATCACATTGTTGGAGAGGATAATGCCATTCCCGAGCCGGGAATCGTGACCGACGTGCGAATTGGCAAGAAACGCACAACGATCGCCGATGACCGTCTCCAGGCCGCCGCCCTCGGTCCCCGGATTGATCGTCACGCCTTCGCGCATGATGCAATCCTGGCCGATGGTCAGCGTTGCCGCCTCGCCGCGATATTTCAGGTCCTGGGCCTGATGGCCGATGGAGGCGAAGGGAAAGATCGTGCTGCGCGCGCCGATCCGCGTCCGCCCGGCAACGACGGCATGTGACTTGAGCTCAACGCCCTCGCCCAGAACCACCTCCGGTCCGACATGGCAGAACGGTCCGATGCGCACACCGTCGCCGAGCTGCGCCCCATCCTCGACAACCGCCGAGGCATGAATCTGTGCCGTCATGAAGCCTCGCTTGACGCGCCATCGATAAGCATCGCGCTGATCTCGGCCTCGGCGACCTTCATCCCGTCGACCGTCGCGATGCCCTCGAACTTCCAGATGTTCGTCCGGTTGCGGATCTTGCGCATCTCGAAGCGCACCTGGTCGCCCGGAAGCACCGGCTTGCGGAACTTCGCCTTGTCGATGGTCATGAAATAGACGAGCTTCGGGGCGCCGGACTGCCCCCGGGAATGCACGCAAAGCGCGCCTGCGGTCTGCGCCATGCCCTCGATCAGCAGCACGCCCGGCATCACCGGCTGGCCCGGGAAATGACCCATGAAGTGCGGTTCGTTCGCCGTCACGTTCTTGATGCCAACCGCGCTGTTGTCTCCGTCCATATCGATGATCCGGTCGACCATCAGGAACGGATAACGATGCGGCAGAAGCTCCATGATCCGCAGGATATCGGCGCTATCGAGTGTGTTCTTATCGCCTTCGCTCATTTCGACGTCCTCAAGATGCCCATGTCTCGCACGCTCAGTCCTTGTCGCGCGCGCCCAAACCCCGTTCAGCAAGCTTGCTCAAGGTCTTGACCTCACGGAACCAGACCTTGACCGGTTTCGCCGGCACGCCACCGTAACGCGCGCCCGCCGGCACATCCGCTTCGACGACACTCACGGCCGCGATTTGCGCGCCCATGCCCACGGTGACATGTCCGCGCACGCCGGACTGACCGCCGATCGCGACATAGTCTTCAAGTGTCGCGCTGCCGGAGATTCCGACCTGCGAGACGATCACGCAATGACGGCCGATCACGACGTTGTGCCCAATCTGGACCTGATTGTCGATCTTGGTGCCCTCGCCGATCACCGTATCGCGGTTGGCGCCGCGGTCCACCGTGGTGTTGGCGCCGATCTCGACATCATCTTGGATAATCACCCGGCCGATCTGCGGCACCTTGAGATGCCCGCCCGGCCCCATCGCAAACCCGAAACCGTCCTGACCGATGCACACGCCCGGATGAAGGATGACCCGGTCTCCGATCAGCGCGTGCTGCACGACCGCATTGGCACCGACGGTGCTGTTTCGCCCGATGCGCACGCCGGCGCCGAGGACCGCGTTCGCCTGAATCAGGCTTCCCGCCCCGATCTCGACACCGGGGCCGACAATCGCGCCATGTTCGACCACCACCCCCTGTTCCAGGGACGCGGTTTCATCGACGCTCGCACGCGGCGAGATCCCCGCGATTGTGCCGTCCAGGGAATGCGGCCGCATGGCTGTCGGATAGAGTTTGCCGAGAACGATGCCCCAGGCCTTGTAGGGCTGGTCAACTACGATGGCGGCAACACCCTCCGGCACTTTCGCCGCATGCTTTTTCGCAACGAGACACGCGGCCGCCTGAGTGTCAGACAGCGCGTCCAGATACTTGGTATTGTCGAAAAAGACGAGATCGCCGCTGCTCGCATCCTCGAGCGGCGCAACGCCGGTGATCGTGGCGGACGCAGGCCCGCCAGCCAGGTCGCCGCCGACCCACTCTGTGATCGCGGCCGCACTGACCGGCTCGAAGGCCGGAAAAAAGAAAGGGTCTGTCATAGGGTCACCACAGAAAAGCCGGCCGCCGAGAAGTCGGCGGCCGGATCACGTGTCCTGCATTCACAAGGATCAGAAACGGGTGCCGCCACCGATCCGGAAGAACTGGGTGCGGTCGCCGGTTTCCTTCAGGAGCGGCCAGGCGAAATCGGCACGCAACGGCCCGAAGGGCGACGCCCACTTGACGCCGACGCCAGCGGAGACGCGCGGCGAGAAGCCGTTCGACAGAACCGATCCGGCCGGCTGGTTGCCGCCACATCCGTTGGCGGTCTCGACGCAGCGAACGATTGCCGGATCCGAGTCCCAAACCGCACCGAAGTCGGTAAAGACGGCGCCGGACAGGCCCAGTTCCTTGGGCAGGCCGAGGATCGGGAATTCGGCTTCCGCATTGGCGTGGACGTACCAGCGGCCACCGAGCGCGTCACCCGTGAGCGCATCGCGCGGACCAATGCCCTGCGGCTCGAAGCCACGCAGCCAGCTGTCGCTGTGCTGGAACTGGTCGGAGGCGCGCAGGTCGCGGCCGACACCCATGATATTGCCGGCGCCGGCGCGCAGGATACCGATCACACCCCACTCGGGAAGCAGCTCCTTGTAGGCGCGCGCATCGACGGTCGTCGAGATATAGCGGCTGTCACCACCAAGACCGGCAAAGTCCTGCCCGAACTTGAAGTAGAAGCCGTCACGCGGGTTCAGGCGGCTGTCCCGGGTATCCCAGACCAGAGCATAGCCGATCGAAGACGTCAGGTTGCGGCCGAGCGAGGTGCGCAGACCGTTCGAAAGAATGGTGCCGGCATCCTGCGTCAGCTTCTGGTCGAAGATCCGGTAGACGAGGTTCAGGCGCAGTTCGTCATCGCGCAGCGGAAGACCGAGACCGATCGAGCCGCCCGTCGTCTGGAGCTCGTAGTTGCGGTAGTCGTTACGATCGAAGGACTTGCGATAGGCGTCCAGCGACAGCGCGATGCGACGGCCGAGGAAATACGGCTCGGTGAAGGCGAACTCGTAGGACTGCGTCGACGAACCGACACCGACACGGGCACTGACGAACTGGCCGCGTCCGAGGAAGTTCTTCTCGCTGATGGTGACATCACCGATGACGCCGTCGGACGTAGAGTAACCGATACCGAAGCCGACCTCACCCGTTGCCTGCTCCTCGACATCGACATTGATGACGATGCGGTCCGGCGCACTGCCGCGCGAGGTGGTGATCCGAACATCCTTGAAGAACTGGAGGTCCTTCAGCCGGCGTTCCGCCTTGTCGAGCAGGACACGGTTGAAGGCGTCGCCCTCGACCAGATCGAACTCGCGACGGATGACGTATTCACGCGTCCGGTCGTTGCCGCGAATGTTGATCCGCTCGATGTAAACCCGCGGTCCCTCTTCGATGTAGTAGGTCAGTGAAATCGTGCGGTTTTCATAGTCGCGGCTTGCCCGCGGACGGATCTGCGCGAAGGCATAGCCCTGGCGCGACACGTCGAGGGTCAGGTCTTCGAGCGTCTTCTCGACCTCGAGCGACGAATAGGTGTCACCCGGATCGGTGCGGATCTTGCGACGCAGCTCTTCCGGATCGACGCTCGACAGCGACGTCTGGAGATCGATGTCGCCATACGTATACTGCTCGCCCTCTTCCACGGTGAAGGTCACGTAGAAGACGTTTTCCTCGCGGTCGAGGTCGGCAACGGCCGAGACGATCTGGAAGTCGGCATAGCCGTAACGATAGTAGAACTGGCGCAGCAGCTCCTGGTCCGCATCGAGACGATCCGGATCGAAGGAGTCAGTCGTGCGCAGGAAGCTCAGGAGACCGCTCTGGCGCGTGCGGATCACGTCGCGCAGACGACCGTCACTGAACTTGGTGTTGCCGATGAAGGTGATGCGCTCGATGCCGGTACGATCGCCCTCGTTGATCTCGAACACGAGGTCGACGCGATTGTTCGACCGGTCGATGATCTTCGGCTCGACGGTCGCGCGGTAGCGACCGGAACGGCGATAGGCCTCGAGAATGTTCTGAACGTCCGACTGCACCTTCGCGTTGGTGAGCATGGACCGCTCTTCCGTGCGCACGACACCCGTCAGGGTCTTGTCGTTGAGCCGCTTGTTCCCCTCGAAGGAGATCCGGTTCACCATCGGGTTCTCCGTGACCGTCACCACGAGGGCATTGCCCTGGCGGTTGATCGACACGTCACCGAACAGACCGGTCGCAAACAGCGTCTTCAGCGATTCGTCCACATCGGAGGGACCATAGGGCCGACCGGGCCGGATGGTCAGGTAGCTCTCGACGGTGGAGGCTTCAACGCGCGTGTTGCCACGCACGATGATGCGGCTGACCGTAGCGGCGGAGGCCTCGACGGCACCGATCACGGGGAGCGAGCCGGAAAGGATCGGCGCGAAACCGCTCAGGATGGCGGCTACCAGGATCGTTCTGGTGAGGTTCTGCAAACAGTGCATAAAGACGCTTCGCCTTCGGTTTTCCATCGACCGGTGAACACGCAGGGCACGCAGACACCAGGACAGTCAGATTCTCTATATCCGTCAGTCGTTTTACAGGCTTTTTCCAACGACGCAACCACACATGACCGCGTTTCCGCGTTTCCCGACAAAGCGTTGCACCGGCGACACGCAGCCTCGCCTAGAGCGAACTGAGATGGAGCACATCGTTCCAGGTCGCAAAGACCATGAGGAACAGCACGATCGCGATGCCGATCCGGAATCCGTACTCCTGCGTCCTTTCGCTGAGCGGCTTCCCGCGCAAGGCTTCAGCCGCATAGAAAAGCAGGTGACCACCATCGAGCATCGGGATCGGCAAGAGATTCAACAGGCCGATGCTCACCGACAGGATCGCCGTCAGGTTCAGCAGGGCGGCAAAGCCGAGCGTCGCCACCTGCCCGGAAATCTGGGCGACGCGGATCGGCCCGCCGAGCTGGTCAACGGATTCGCGTCCGGTAACGATCCCCGCGATGTAGCCGGCCGTCCGCGAGACGACAAACCAGGTTTCCTTGCCGCCTTCGACCACCGCCTCAAGGGGTCCGAAACTGCGCAGGATCACATCTTCCTGGTTGGCGCTGCGGCTCACGCCAAGCTGCCCGACCCTTTGCACATTGCCGAACCGGTCGCGGATCTCGCGTCGATTGGGCGTCACCACCAGATCAAGCGTCTGCGTCCCGCGTTCGACCGTGACGTTGAGCGGGACATCCGCGCTCACGCTGACGATCCTCTGCAGGTCGGAGAACGTCTCGACCGCCTTCCCGTCGATGGCAATGATCAGATCGCCCTGCTCAAGGCCGGCCTCGGCTGCCGCGCTGTTTTCCTGCACCTGATCGACGCGCGGCGAGATCTCCGGGCGGCCCATGGTCGAAAACAGCACCGCAAATATCACGATGGAGAGCAGGAAATTGGCAAACGGCCCCGCAGCGACGATTGCCGCGCGCCGGCCCACGCTCTTCGTCTGGAAGGCGTCGGCACGTTCCGTCTCGCTCATCCGCGCCAGTGCGTCGGTATCGGGAACACTGGCCTCGTTCTCGTCGCCGGCGAATTTCACATAACCGCCGAGCGGAATGGCCGACACTTTCCAGCGCGTCCCGTGCTTGTCGTCGCGCCCGAACAATTCCGGACCGAAACCGACGGAAAAGGCGACAACCCGTACGCCGCACCAGCGCGCCACGAGGAAGTGGCCAAGCTCGTGAAAGAAGACCACGATCGTCAATACGAAGAGGAACGGCAGGATATATCCGGCAACAGACCCGAACAGCGATCCGATCAATTCCATGTTGTCTCCTTCGGCAGGCGTTGCCCGCCCCGCGCTATCGGCGCGTCCTCGATATCCCGACGGGTCCGGCACGCCTGCGCCGGTCCCCGCGGTGGTGTTCTCTAGTGCGCGATGCGCGAAAGCTCTTCCAGCGAGACCCGCCGCGCGGCCGCATCCACCGCCATCACATCCACGATGGAGCGCGCCTCGTTCAGGTCGCCGCTCGCCGTCATGCGCTCAAGCACGCGCTCGATGGTCTCCGCGATCCCGAGAAACCCGAGTTTGCGCTCCAGGAACGCCTTTACCATCACCTCGTCGGCCGCGTTCAGCGCTGCGGATGCCGCAGTCCCCGACGTCATGGCCGCTCGCGCCAGCCTCAGCGCGGGGAACCGCACCGGATCCGGCGTCTCGAAGGTGAGCGTTGCCAATGCGGCAAGATCAAGGCGTTGCGCCGGCGTATGCATGCGCCGCGGCCAGGCCAGACAATGGGAAATCGGCGTTCTCATATCCGGAGCCCCGAGTTGTGCAAGCACGGACCCGTCGGAATATTGCACCATTCCATGAACAACAGATTGAGGGTGAACCAGAACTTCAAGCTGATCCTGTCGCAGAGGAAACAGATGATGCGCCTCGATGATCTCGAAGCCTTTGTTCATCATCGTCGCGCTGTCGATAGAAATACGCGCGCCCATGCTCCAGTTGGGATGTTTCAACGCGGCCTCGGGTGTCGCCACGCGCATTTCGTCCAGCGTATAGGTTCTGAAAGGGCCGCCGGACGCGGTAAGCGTCAGGCATTCGATCTGCTCGATGTTGCCCTGCTCGAACACCTGAAACACGGCATTGTGTTCGGAATCGACGGGAAGGATTGTCGCTCCAGACGCACGGACCGCCGACATGAAGAGATCGCCGGCACACACAAGGCATTCCTTGTTGGCGAGAGCGATGGTCGTGCCCTGCCGGACGGCGGCAAGCGTCGGCGCCAGACCGGCCGCACCCACAATGGCCGCGACCAGCATGTCGACCGGGCGAACGGCGGCCTCCGCAATCGCGGAAGCCCCTGCCGCGCAGGAGATCCCCGTGCCGGCGAGCGCGCCCTTCAGGCTCTCGTAGGCGCTTTCGTCCGCCACCACGGCATGGTCGGCGCCAACCCGGATCGCGGCTGCGGCAAGCGCCTCCGCATTCGTGTTCGCGGTGAGCGCTGAGATATCGAAACGGTCCGGGTTGCGCGCGACGAGGTCGAGCGTGCTCGTGCCGATCGATCCGCTGGCACCGAGAATGCTCAGGCGCAGCGGCGCGGTTGCAGCGCGCCCGGGGTCGGTCTGCCGGCTTCGGGTGTCAGCCACGCGTCAATAACCCCGCATCGTAATGATCTCACCGACGGGATCGCCCGCCGATCCGGTCAGGAGAACGGCAACCGCATATCCGAGAACGGCGGCCCCGACGAGCCCGTCCAAACGGTCCATGACACCCCCGTGCCCGGGAATGATATGGCCGGAATCCTTGACGCCGAAATGGCGTTTCAGCGCGGATTCAAACAGGTCCCCAACCTGGGAAAACACCGAAAGAACTGCCGCGAACGCCAGCCAGACACCGGGACTGGCACGCCCGGTGAGCAAAAATCCGAGCCAGCCGACCGCAACCGCCGCGACAAAGCCGCCGATGGCGCCGCTCCAGGTCTTTTTCGGCGAGACCCGGGCCCAGAGCTTGGGGCCGCCGACCCGCCGTCCGACGAAATAGGCAACAATATCGGTCGCCCAGACCACGCCGAACAGAAACACGATCACGGCAAGGCCGGCCGTTCCGTCCCGAAGCGCGATCAAGACCGCACCGGAGCTGCCGGCATAGACGATGCCGGCCGCGAGCCACAGGATCTGTTTGTGCTGCTTCACGCTCCCAAAGAGCGCAAGACCGGCGGCACTCACAAGCAGAAGCGCGAAACCGGCCACGATCTCACCCGCAGCAGCGGCAACCGCAGCACCAACAACGCTTGCATAGGCGATCGCGCTGGCAAGGGTCTCATGTTGCGCCCTGACGATCAGGATCCATTCCCGCAGCAGGATCAGCGCGCAGGCGCCGGCTCCAAGCGCGAACCACACGCCACCGAGAGCGGTCACCGCCAGGGCCGCGGGAACGAGCAGGACGGCGGAGAGCACGCGCAGCCGAAGTTCGGATCGCCGGGCGGCGGGCGGTGAAACGGGTGGCGGTCCGTCGCTCATCTGGCGACTTTCGCCGACAGACCGCCGAAGCGACGGTCGCGCGCGGCATAGGCCGCGAATGCCTGCTCGAGCGCCCGTTCGTCAAAATCCGGCCAGTGAACGTCGGGAAAATAGAACTCGGCATAGGCCGCCTGCCAGAGCAGGAAATTGGACAGCCGCTGCTCGCCGCTGGTGCGGATGATAAGATCCGGGTCGGGAAGCGCTGCGGTATCGAGATACTGCGCGATCCGCGCCTCCGTCACGTCGCCCGCCGTGAGCTTTCCGGCCTCGACGTCCTCGGCAATGCGCCGGATCGCCCGGGCGATCTCGTTGCGACCGCCGTAATTGAAGGCGACGACCAGCGTCATGCCCGTGTTGTCGCGGGTCAGCGCCTCACCTTCCTCGATCAGGCCGAGAATGCGCGCGTCGAGCCCCTCGCGTTCGCCGATCATCTCGACCCGCACGTTCTGGCGGTGGATCTCCGCCAAGTCCCGACGCACGAAACGTTCGAGCAGCCCCATCAGGAAGCCGACCTCGGCCGCGGGGCGGTTCCAGTTTTCGGACGAGAAGCTGAACAGCGTGAGAACCTTCACGCCGCGATCAGAGCAATGACGAACGATACGGCGCAGGGCGGTGACGCCGGCGCGATGGCCCTCCGTCCGCGGAAGTCCGCGCTTCACCGCCCATCGCCCGTTGCCGTCCATGATCACGGCGACATGCCGCGGAACGTCGACGCGCTCCGCCGCGCTGACCTGTGCGGATACGTTCAGGCCTGCCGTCACCGTCATCCCCTGCTCCCTTTCGCTGTGATCACATCGCAATCTGCAATCAGATCTGGGAGATTTCCTGTTCTTTTTTGGCAAGCATTGCGTCGATATCGGCGATCATCGCGTCGGTCATCTTCTGGACGCGGTCGGCGGACACGCGGCTGTCGTCCTCGCTGATGCTGCCGTCCTTCTCCAGCTTCTTGAGCGTTTCCATTCCATCGCGACGAACGTGGCGGACGGCCACCTTCGACTGTTCCGCATATTTGTGAGCGATCTTGATCAGATCCTTGCGCCGCTCCTCGTTCAGTTCGGGAATCGGCAGACGCAGGTTGGTGCCGTCCACGACCGGATTCAGACCAAGGTTCGATTCGCGGATCGCGCGCTCAACGGCGCCCACCATCGACTTGTCCCAGACCTGAACCGAGATCATACGCGGCTCGGGAACGCTGACCGTGGCCACCTGGTTGATCGGCATCGGCGATCCATAGGCCTCGACCGAGATCGCATCCAGCATGCTGGAGGATGCGCGACCGGTGCGCAGACCGGCAAGATCGGTCTTGAGGACGGCAATCGCCCCGGTCATCCGACGCTCGAGATCGCCAAAGTCGACATCCTGATCCGCCATAGTGTCCTCTCTCATCATTTCACGCGAACGGCCTTGCGCCGGTCGTCCCAACACATTGCGTCTTATTTCCATGACGCGCGGCGGAAACGCAAGCGCTTCCGCATCGCGCGTCCCTGTGAAACCCATGATCAAACCAGGAAAACACGAGAGGACCCGCCACACATTGGCGGACGGCGGCGATTTCCGGCAATCAATCGGAAATGACTGTGTAAAGCCCTGCCCCGTTCATCACATCCACCAAAGCACCGGGCGTGCGGATGGAAAACACGATCACGGGAATCGCATTGTCGCGCGCGAGCGCGATTGCCGTGGCATCCATGACCTTGAGATCCCGCCCCAGAACTTCGCCGGGCGTCAGCGAGTCGTAGCGCTCCGCATCCGGCACCTTCTTGGGATCGGCCGAATAGACCCCATCGACGCTGGTGCCTTTCAAGAAGGCGTCGCAGCGCATCTCCGCGGCCCGCAGCGCGGCGCCGCTGTCGGTGGTGAAGAACGGGTTGCCCGTGCCGCCGGCAAAGACGATCACGTCGCCGTCTTCCATGTAGCGCTCGGCGCTGCGCTGGGTGAAGGTCTCGCAGATCGAGGGCACCGGAACGGCGGACAGCACGCGCGCCGGGACGCCGAGGCGGCGCAGGGCATCGGCGAGCGTCAGCGAATTCATCACGGTCGCCAGCATGCCCATGTGGTCGCCGGTGACCCGGTTCCCGCCCTTGGCGGCAACCGCGACGCCGCGAAAGATGTTGCCGCCGCCGACAACGACCCCGACCTGGGCCCCAAGGCTCACCGCCTCGGCGATTTCCTTGGCAACGCGGCCAACGGTTTCCGGATCGATCCCGAATTCCTGCGACCCCATGAGGGCCTCACCCGAAAGTTTCACAAGCACCCGCCGCCAGCGAAGTTGTCTCGTCATCTTTTTGTCTCGCCGTTTGGGTTGGCCGGTTCTGTTCTTATAGGGTCCGGCAAGGCGGCAGACCGCTGCACTGACGGGCCGCGATGCCGGACAGAAGAAAGGCGCCGGAATGACCGGCGCCTTTGTCGGGGCTTAGCTGCCTGCCGCCGCGGCGACTTCGGCCGCGAAATCCGTCTCTTCCTTTTCGATCCCCTCGCCAAGGGCGAAACGGACGAATCCGGTCAGCTTGACCGGGCTGCCGAGATCCTTCGCGAAAGCTTCGATGGCCTGCTCGATCGTCTTGTCCGGATCGATGACGAAGGCCTGCTTCTCCAGCGTCACTTCCTCGTAGAACTTGCGCAGGCGACCCTCGACCATCTTTTCGATGATGTTTTCGGGCTTGCCGGATTCACGCGCCTGTTCGGAAAAGATCTGGCGCTCGCGCTCGACGACGTCGGCATCGAGCGACGCAACATCGAGGGACAGCGGATTGGTCGCCGCGACATGCATCGCGATCTTGCGGCCGAAGGCATTGACCTGCTCGGCATCGCCGGTCGACTCCAGCGCGACAAGCACGCCGATCTTGCCCATGCCGTCGGCGATCGCGCCATGGACATAGGTCGCGACAGCGCCATTCTCGACCGAAAGCGCGGCCGCGCGACGCAGCGACATGTTCTCGCCGATCGTTGCGATCGCTTCCTTGATCTCGTCGCCGACCGTCTTGTCGCGCCCCGGGAACGGAGCCTCTGCAAGGGCCTCGACGTCGCCGTTGACGGCAAGCGCCGCCTGCGACGTGCCTGCGATCAGCGCCTGGAAGGCGTCGTTGCGGGCGACGAAGTCGGTTTCGGAGTTCAGCTCGACCACCGCCGCACGGGTGCCGTCCGACGCCACGCCGACAAGACCCTCGGCCGCGACGCGGCCGGCCTTCTTGGCGGCCTTCGCCAGACCCTTGGTGCGCAGCCAGTCGACGGCCGCGTCCATGTCGCCGTTGTTCTCTGCAAGGGCAGCCTTGCAGTCCATCATGCCCACGCCGGTCTTTTCGCGGAGCTCTTTCACCATCGCTGCGGTAATGCTCATAGATCGCCTCGTTGACGGGTGTTTACCCCGGCATTTCTAGCCGAGGCCTCACATAAGAATAATGACAGAAACGCTCAGGCGCTTCGCCCGGCAGACGCGGTGGACTGCCGGGCAGCGCAGGGGTTTCGTCAGCCGGCCTGCGCCGGGGTTTCTTCGGCAGTCGCCGCTTCGGCCGGAGCCTCGCTCGCGGCTTCCGTTTCCAGCGCCGGCTCGACCGGAGCTTCCTCGGCTGCGCCGACGTCGATACCCATGCCGCCCTGGGCACGGGAAATGCCGTCGATTGCGGCGCGGGCGATCAGATCGCAATAGAGGCTGATGGCACGGCCCGCGTCGTCATTGCCCGGAACCGGGTAGTCGATGCCGACCGGATCGCAGTTGCTGTCGACGATGGCGGCGACCGGAATGCCAAGACGCTTGGCTTCCTGGATGGCGATCGCCTCGCGGTTGGTGTCGATCACGAACAGGAGGTCCGGCAGGCCGCCCATGTCCTTGATGCCGCCAAGGTTGCGCTCGAGCTTCTCGCGCTCGCGGTCCATGAAGAGCCGCTCTTTCTTGGTCAGGCCGCTCGGATTGCTGAGCGTCTCTTCCAGCTTGCGCAGACGCTGGATCGACTGGGAGATGGTCTTCCAGTTGGTCAGCATGCCGCCAAGCCAGCGGGCATTGACGTGGTACTGCGCGGAGCGACGGGCGCTCTCGGCAACCGCTTCCTGTGCCTGGCGCTTGGTGCCGACCAGCAGCACGCGACCGCCGGCGGCGACGGTGTCGGACACCGTCTTCAGCGCCTGGTGCAGCAGCGGAACGGTCTGTGCGAGATCGAGAATATGGATGTTGTTGCGGACACCGAAGATGTAATCGCCCATCTTCGGGTTCCAACGGTGCTTCTGGTGACCGAAGTGGACACCAGCTTCCAGCAGCTGACGCATAGAGAATTCGGGCAGGGCCATGGCCGTGCAACTCCTTGATTTTCCGGTTAGACCTCCGCAGGGCGTGGCAGCGCTCGCGCGCTTACACCGGATGGACTCCGTTCAAGAACGAAAACCGACCCTGCGTGTGGAATGCGCGCGTTATAGTCGTCGTTGACCGGCAATTCAAGCCCGGACGGGCGGGCCCGGCAATTCCGTCGCCGACAGCCAGCACAAAGCAGGCGATCCCGCGAAACACCTCACGCCTCCGGGTCGATGGTTCGCCATCACCCCCAGCGCCTCCCGCAGCGGAATTACGGGCCGATGCCCGCTGCTCCTGTTGCGCATCCCGCTGCGGGCGGCCGGGGGCGATTCGCCTCCTGCAAGACCGGCAGTCAGGCGAGCTGGACCTCGACCACACCGGGGATCGTCTTCATCGCGCCGGCAATCTGGGGCGACAGGCGATAGCCGCCCGGAAGCTTGACCTCGACCTCCCGCGCCCCGCCCTCGGCCAGCACAACAACACTGACGTCGCCATCCCCGCGCTCGCCCAGGTGACGCTGCAGCCGGCGGGCCGCATCGGGGTGATTGAGGAACACCGTCAGGCTCCGCTGGACATGAAGAGCTGCATCCTCAAGCGGCTTGACCGACTGGATCCTAAGGCTTGGCTCATCGTCGCGCATGTCGGCGCCGACGAGCAGCACCACGGATTTTCCAGGCTCCACCGCATCGCGGTATTGCTGCAGGGATTCCGAAAACAGCAGCGCCTCATATTGCCCCGTCGGATCGGACAGACGCACGATCCCCATGCGGTTGCCGGAGCGGGTCTTGCGCTCCTGGCGTCCGAGCACGGTTCCGGCCAGCCGGCCGGCGGTCGCCCCCTGCTTCACCGCCTGGGCGAAATCCGCCCACATCTGCACCCGCATGCGCTCCAGCAGCGGCATGTAGGAATCGAGCGGGTGGGCGGACAGATAAAAGCCGATAGCCGATTGTTCGCGCTGCAGCCGCTCCTCCGGCAGCCAGTCGTCCGTATTGGGGAGGTGCACCTCCTCGCCCCCTTCGCTGCCGCCGAACATGTCGTTCTGTCCGCTCAGCGCCTCTTCGTCGGTGCGCTGCGCGACCCCCAGAATGCGGTCCATCCCGGCAACCAGACGGGCCCGGTTGGAATCCAGCGCATCGAAGGCACCGGCGTTGACAAGGCTTTCCAGTGTCCGTTTGTTCACCTGGCGCGCGCTGATACGGGTTGCGAAATCGCCGATGCTGGCGAAGGGCTTGGCGCCACGCACCTCGATGATGTGCTCCACCGCCTGTTCGCCGACGCCCTTGATCGCGCCCATGGCGTAGCGGATCTTCCCGTCCTCGACCGAGAAATGCACGCCGGAATGGTTCACCGAAGGCGGCAGGACCTCCACCTTCATCCGGCGCGCCTCGACACAGAAGTCGCTCAGCTTGTCGGTGTTTCCAAGATCCAGCGTCATCGACGCGGCCATGAATTCGACCGGGTGGTTGGCCTTGAGCCAGGCGGTCTGGTAGGAGACCAGCGCATAGGCTGCGGCGTGCGACTTGTTGAAACCGTAGTTGGCGAATTTCGCGACCAGATCGAAGATCGAACCGGCCTGCCCCTTGTCGATGCCCCGCTCCACGGCCCCGTCGACGAACCGCGCCCGCTGCACTTCCATTTCAGCGGCGATCTTCTTGCCCATGGCACGGCGCAAAAGGTCGGCTTCACCGAGCGAATAGCCCGACAGCACCTGGGCGATCTGCATCACCTGTTCCTGATAGACGATGATGCCATTCGTCTCGATCAGGATCGGCTCAAGCAGCGGATGCAGGCAATCGGGCTCCTGCTCGCCGTGCTTGACCGCATTGTAGACCGGGATGTTGTCCATCGGGCCCGGGCGGTAGAGCGCCACAAGGGCGATGATGTCCTCGAAGCGGTCCGGCTTCATGCCCGCGATCGCGCGACGCATGCCCTGACTTTCCAGCTGGAACACGCCGACGGTCTCGCCCGCCGCCAGCAGGCGATAGGTGGCCGGATCGTCCATCGGCAAGCCGGCCATGTCGACGGTGATGCCCTTGTCGGCGATCAGCTTCACCGCCGTATCGATCACCGTAAGCGTCTTCAGACCGAGGAAGTCGAACTTGACCAGCCCCGCCTGCTCCACCCACTTCATGTTGAACTGCGCAACCGGCATGTCGGAGCGCGGGTCGCGGTAGAGCGGAACCAGCTGCTCAAGCGGACGGTCGCCGATCACAACGCCGGCGGCATGCGTCGAGGCATGCCGGTAGAGGCCCTCGAGCTTCTGCGACATCGCCAGCAATCGCGCGACGATCTCCTCGTCGCGCTGCGCCTCCTGCAAGCGCGGCTCGTCGCGGATCGCCTGTTCGAGCGTGACCTGCTGGCCAGGCGTCGCCGGCACCATCTTGGACAGGCGGTCGACCTGGCCATAGGGCATCTGCAGGACGCGGCCGACATCGCGCAACACGGCGCGCGCCTGCAGCGTTCCGAAGGTGATGATCTGCGCAACCTGCGCCCGGCCGTATTTCTCCTGAACGTAGCGGATCACCTCCTCTCGGCGGTTCTGGCAGAAATCGATGTCGAAATCCGGCATCGACACACGTTCCGGATTAAGAAACCGCTCGAACAGAAGCGCATAACGCATTGGATCAAGGTCGGTAATGGTCAATGACCATGCCACCAGAGAGCCGGCACCCGAGCCGCGGCCCGGCCCGACCGGGATGTCATGCGCCTTCGCCCACTTGATGAAGTCCGCAACGATCAGGAAGTAACCGGGAAAGCGCATCCGCTCGATGACGCCAAGCTCATAGTCGAGACGGGACCAGTACTCCTCCTCCGACACATTCGGCGCGAGGCCATGTGCGGCCAGCCGGGCGGACAGCCCCTCCTTTGCCTGCCGGCGCAACTCCTCGACCTCGGCCGTGAAGGCCGCTTCCGGGTCGTCGGACGCACCGGCGAATTGCGGCAGGATGGGCGCGTGCTTGAGCGGGCGCGCATGACAGCGGCGGGCAATCTCCACCGTGCTCGCGGTCGCCTCCGGCAGGTCGGCGAAGAGTTCCAGCATCTCCGCGCGGGTTTTGAAGCAATGCTCCGGTGTCAGCCGGCGCCGGTCGTCCTCGACGAGCACACGCCCCTCGGAAATGCAGATCAGCGCGTCATGCGCTTCATAGTCGGCGCGATGGGCAAAGAACGGCTCGTTCGTCGCGACCAGCGGCAGGTCCAGCTCATAGGCGAGCGCGACCATATCCGGCTCCGTCGCGATCTCTTCCGGCATGTCGTGACGCTGGACCTCGACGTACAGGCGGTCGGCGAAGCCGGCCTTCAAGGTCTGGAGCCGTGCGCGCGCCAGGGTCATGTCCCCGGCGACCAGAGCCTGTCCGACCGGCCCGGCAACCCCGCCGGTCAGCAGGATCAACCCGTCGGCATGATCCAGGAGACGATCCGAGGTCACATGCGCCTGGACGGAAGGGTCGGTATCCAGATAGGCCCGGCTGACGATATCCATCAGGTTGGCGTAACCGGACTGATCGGCGGCAAGCAGGACGACATCGCTCAGATGAACGGTCTCGCGTCCCTTCTTGACACCGCCGTCCTGAAAATCGACCGGGATCTGCACCCCGACGATCGGCTGCACCCCCGCCCCCCAGGCCTTTTCGGAGAACTCCAACGCGCCAAACAGATTGGCCGTGTCGGTGATCGCGATCGCCGGTTGGTCGTCGGCACGCGCCAGATCGATGAGCCGGCCGAGCGGCAACGCCCCCTCAAGCAGCGAGAAAGCCGAATGCACGCGCAGATGCACAAAACCGACGTCGGACATGAACCCTCTTCGACCCTTGAGTTCCCGCGCGAACGCCGGTCTGCATTCGCGCCCCCGAGCGGAAGATCCCGCAAGGAAAAAGAGCGTCAAGTGTCGATGGTGCGAAAGCCCGTGTCGAGCCCCCGCACGGCTCCCTCCCCAGAAAGTGCCGGCTGCTCCACAGTGTCAAAACAGGGGAAGAGGCGCGTCAGACCCGCGCAAGCTCCACCAGAACGTCGCTCCAGATCAGCATCGTCGCGCCCAGCAGAACCAGGGATCCAAGCGCCGCCAGGTCCTGAAGTGTCTCTCGAAAATCGTCGAGCATGGTGCCCTCCCGCGTCTCAAACCCTCGATAAAACCTAGTATGTTCTTGTTTTGTTCTTTTTGCAAGTCCCTTGCGGCGGACCGACCACTGGCAGCGCGGTTATGGTAAAGGGATCCTGAACATTGCCGCGGCCGCGGCCCTTCACCACCGCGCCACGCCCTCGCTTTCCCTCTTGACCTTTTCGACCGCCACCGCGATCTTGCCGGCATCCAGAGGACGACCTCCCCGCCATGGGCACATTCGCCGGGACGACCCGGTTATGGGGAATGACATGTCCTGGCTTCTTCTGATTGTCGCCGGTCTGCTCGAGGTCGTCTGGGCCTTCGCGATGAAACAATCCGCCGGCTTCTCTCGCCTCACCCCGACACTCTTGATGCTTGTCGCGATGCTCGGCTCCTTCACCTTGCTCGCGCTTACCATGCGCAGTCTGCCGCTCGGCACCGCCTATATGATCTGGACGGGCATCGGCGCCGTCGGCGCCTTCGCTGTGGGCGTGGCTTTTCTCGGCGAAGACCTGTCGCCGCAACGCATCATCGCCGCCGGACTGATCATCGCCGGAATGGTGACAATGAAACTGTCCTGACGCGCGCCGCAAACGAAACGGGGCGCGCCTGGCCTGGCGCGCCCCGTGACATGACGTCGTGATCGGCTCTCGATCTACAGTTCCACGACCTGCCGGTCGCGAAGTGTGATCCGGCGATCCATGCGCGAAGCGAGCTCCATGTTGTGCGTCGCGATCAGCGCCGCCAGACCTGACGCACGCACCAGCGCCACCAGCGCATCGAACACATAGGCGGAGGTCACGGGATCGAGGTTTCCGGTCGGCTCGTCGGCGAGGAGAACGCGCGGCGCATTGGCAACGGCACGCGCGATCGCAACCCGCTGCTGCTCGCCGCCGGAGAGCTCCGACGGCCGATGATCGGCCCGGGGGCCGAGCCGCATGTAGTCGAGCAGCTGGCTTGCGCGCTCGCGCGCCTCGCGCTTGTCGAGACCGCGGATCAGCTGCGGCATCATCAGGTTCTCAAGCGCGGTGAACTCCGGCAAAAGGTGATGGAACTGATAGACGAACCCCAGGCTGAGCCGGCGCATGCGGGTTCGTTCGGCATCGGCCAACCCCTCGCAGGCAACGCCGCCGATCAGCACCTCGCCGCTGTCAGGGCGCTCCAGCAGGCCGGCAATATGCAAAAGGGTGGACTTGCCGGCTCCCGACGGCGCGACCAGCGCGACCAGCTCGCCCGGGTTCAGCGCGAGATTGGCATCGCGCAGGATCTCCAGCTGGCCCTCGCCCTCGCGAAAGGCCCGGCACACCCCGGACAGAACCAGCGGCAGCGCGTCGGCCTGCCCGTCGTGCAGATGCTCCATATCCATCGTCATTCGTACCTGAGCGCCTCGACCGGATCCAGCCGGGCTGCGCGCCATGCCGGATAGAGTGTCGCCAGAAGCGACAGCACCATGGCCATCACGACGACGGAGAGCGTTTCCCCGGTGTCCATCTCCGCCGGCAGCCGGCTGAGGAAATAGAGTTCCGGCGAAAACAGCTCGGTGCGGGTCATCCAGGAAATCGCCTGCCGGATGCTCTCGATGTTGAGACAGACCACAAAGCCGAGGAGAAAGCCGGCAAGCGTGCCGACGATCCCGATGCTCGCGCCAGTGATCACGAACACCCTGAGGATCGCGCCGCGGGTGGCTCCCATGGTGCGCAGGATGGCGATGTCGCGCCCCTTGTCCTTCACCAGCATTGTCATGCCGGAAATGATGTTGAGCGCCGCCACGATCACGATCAGCGTCAGGATCAGGAACATCACGTTGCGCTCGACCTCGAGCGCGGAGAAGAACGTCATGTTGCGCGATCGCCAGTCGCTGACGAAGGCGGGGCGCCCCGCGCCTTCCTCGATCCTCGGGCGAAGCTCGCCGACCATGTCGGGATCCTCGGTGAACACCTCGATCCCGGTGGCGATGCCTTCCTGGTTGAAATAGAGCTGCGCCTCCGTCAGCGGCATGAAGGCGATCGTGCCGTCATACTCCGACATGCCGATCTCGAAGATCGCGGCAACCGGATAGCCCTTTACACGCGGCGTGACGCCAAGCGCCGTGACGTTGCCCCGCGGGCTGACCAGCGTGATGCGGTCGCCAACGGTCACGCCGAGCTGTTGCGCCATGCGCGTGCCGATCGCAAGCCCCTGCCCCTGGTCGAACCCGTCAAGCGTTCCGGTCTTCACCGTTTCCGCGACCAGCGGCAGCTTGCGCAGGTCCACTTCGCGAACGCCGCGCACGAGCGCGCCGAACGCCCCTGACGGCCCGGACACCAGCGCTTGCCCTTCCACAAAGGGAAGCGTGAAGGTGACATTTTCGAGGTTCTCGATCCGGGCGGCGACGGCGTCATAGTCGTCGAGTTCGCTGCCGATCGGCTGGATCAGCAGGTGGCCGTTGATGCCGAGGATCTTCGACAGCAACTCCCCGCGAAAGCCGTTCATCACCGCCATGACGATGATCAGCGTGGCAACGCCGAGCATGATGCCGAGAAAGGAAAAGCCGGCGATCACGGAAATGAAAGTCTCCCGGCGCCGCGACCGCAGGTAGCGACCGGCCAGCATCCACTCGAACCCGGCAAACATCCGGGTTTCGCCAACGTCCCTGCTCGTCGCCGCGCCGTCTGTCATTCCCGCCTCTCGCGCCCCTGCGCCCGTTGACTGGGCCTCACGTGCCGGACCGGCTTTCGACCAGGCGGTTGACGGCATCCTGCACCGACATCGCGACACGTTCGCCGCTCGCGCGATTCTTGAGCTCGACCGTACCGTCCTTCAAGCCCCGCGGACCGACGACAAGCTGCCACGGAAGCCCGATAAGATCCATCGTCGCGAATTTCGCGCCCGCACGCGTGTCGACATCGTCGAGGAGCACCTCAAGGCCCGCTGCGGTGAGTTGCGCCTCGATGTCGTCGCAGGCAGCATCGGTCGCCGCGTCGCCAGGCTTCAGATTGATCAGGCCGACGTCGAACGGCGCGACGGAGGCGGGCCACACGATGCCGTCGTCATCGTGATGCGCCTCGATGATCGCACCGAGAAGCCGCGACACACCAACGCCGTAGGAGCCCATGTGAACCGGCACCTCGACGCCGTCGGGGCCGGCGACCTTCGCGTTCATCGGCTCGGAGTACTTCGTGCCGAAATAGAAGATGTGTCCCACCTCAATGCCCCGTGCCGACATGCGCGCATCTTCCGCAATCGCCTCATAGGCTGCGGCGTCATGCATCTCGTCGGTCGCGGCATAAGGCGCCGTCCAGGCGTCGATCACCGGCGTCAGATCGGATTCGAAATCCGTGTCCTCGCCCGGGATCGGCAGGTCGAGAATGGCCTTGTCGCAGAACACCTCGCTCTCGCCGGTCGAGGCCAGGATGATGAATTCGTGGCTCATGTCGCCGCCGATCGGCCCGGTGTCCGCCCGCATCGGAATGGCCTTCAGGCCCATCCGGTCGAAGGTCCGCAGATAGGCGACGAACATGCGATTGTAGGCGTGGCGCGCGCCTTCCTTGTCCAGATCGAAGGAATAGGCGTCCTTCATCAGGAACTCGCGGCCACGCATGATGCCGAAGCGGGGACGCAGCTCGTCGCGGAACTTCCACTGGATATGGTAGAGATTGAGCGGCAGGTCCTTGTAGGAGCGCACCGAGCCCCGGAAGATCTCCGTGATCATTTCCTCGTTCGTCGGCCCGTAGAGCATGGCCCGCTCCTGACGGTCCTGGATGCGCAGCATCTCCTTGCCATAGGCGTTGTAGCGCCCGCTTTCCATCCACAGGTCGGCCGGCTGGATGGTCGGCATGAGAAGCTCGTTGGCGCCTGCGCGATTCTGCTCCTCGCGCACGATCTGCTCGATCTTGCGCAGCACGCGCAGCCCCAGCGGCAGCCATGCGTAGATGCCCGCCGCCTCCTGGCGGATCAGCCCGGCGCGCAGCATCAGCCGGTGGGAGACGATTTCCGCCTCCTTGGGCGTTTCCTTCAGGATCGGAAGAAAATAGCGGGACAGGCGCATTCGGGGACACTCGGCTATTGGGTGGGCGCGGCAGACCGACGATGAAGGCAACGCGGCCGACGTCTTGCGCGGGAATCTCTCAAGCGGCAGTCAAAGCGCATGCACTGCAAAAAGACAAGACCCGCGTCAATATCGGGCACATGAATGTGCGGGGCGCAGGCTGTGGCGATGCAATCAGGCATTTCAAGACAGGGCCCGCAAAAAATTTGGGCGCGGCATGCACAAAATGGTGACAAGCGGATATCGATGCGCTAGTGTCTGCGGCGATAACAAGGCGAAGAAGCTGCAAGGCTTACTTTGCTGACAAAGCAGACATCGCGGTCTGAGTCTTGGGAGGAAGAGCCTTCTGGCGCGCTGTAAAAGGCTGCTGCCCGTGCCGAACATCCTAGATGTCTTGGCATGTATGGAGGTTTGATACGCGAAACCTAAAAAGCAAGGCCTTGTGCCTTGCTTTTTTCTTTGGCGGACCAAAACACACTGCATTCGCCCCCATCAGATCTTCACGCGATCAAGCAGTCTGAACTTTCGTTTTACTGAAATTCCGCAGCCCCCAAGATCGCGCAACGGTTGCAAGCACGCGGATGCGCCACATGGTCAGCCATGCGGCAGTCCGTGCAGTCGAGACCCCGGCCGAGTGTCCGGGCGACCTCGACTTCCTGCACCCGGCGAAGATCCCTTGTCTCGGCCGGTCAGCTTCGCTCGGCGAACCAGGCATCCAGATCCTGCACCACCGGCAGTTTGCCGTTTGACTGGGGCCAGGAGTCGATCGCGAATGCCGCGCCGTCGGAACTGCGCACCACGGCCGTTGCATGCGGATAGCGCCCGTCTAGGAAGAAACCGCGGGCGACGGGGCGCGAGACCGTGTGATGCGACAGATAGCCCCTGCCCTCCGCGAGCAGAAGCAGGCTGGTGGTATTGGTTGCCTCATCGATGCAGTCCATCTGCCCCGGCACGCCGGAATTCTGGAGATCGTAACCGCCAACGTCATTCTCGGAGCCGACAACCGGGCCGGTCTTGCGTTCCGACCATGCAACGGCTTCGGCGATAGCCTTGCGTTCCGCCGCCGGAGAGGCCCGACCCTTGGCCAGAATGCGGCGAAGCGTGGCAAGGTCCTTCGCGGAATAGTCGACCACGGTCTTGCGCGCGCATCCGAACGCATGGCAGACGTAGATCCGGTCGGCTCGCGGCGCGACCCCGTCATGCGCCGCATACCAGGAGCGCGCCGGACCCGCCGCCTGACCGGCACATCCGGCCGCCAGGAGAAGACTTGCGAGAGCGACCACGCGCGTAGCCGGAGAACTTGTCATTCGAATCGGTTCCGTTTTCGGTCAGGCGAGACCGTATTATCCGCGGTCCGATTGCCTCCGGGAAGGGGACGCGCTAAGTCAGCGGCCCAAAGCCGGTATACAGTAGTCTTCAACGTGCAAGCTGTCGCAAAGGGATTGATCATGAAGCCTGTCCATGTTGTCGGCGGCGGCCTCGCGGGTTCGGAAGCGGCCTGGCAGATGGCGCGCCGGGGTGTTCCGGTCGTCTTGCATGAAATGCGCCCGACCCGCGGCACCGACGCGCACAAGACCCAGGACCTTGCGGAACTGGTGTGCTCGAACTCGTTCCGCTCCGACGATGCCGATCACAATGCCGTCGGGCTGCTGCACGCGGAATTGCGCGCGGCCGGTTCGCTGATCATGTCGGCCGCCGACACCCATCAGGTGCCGGCCGGAGGCGCGCTCGCCGTCGATCGCGACGGATTTGCCGCCGCCGTGACCAAAATGCTCGAGGATCATCCGCTGATCACCATCGAGCGCGGCGAAGTCGACGGCCTGCCGCCGGAAGACTGGGACAGCGTCATCGTGGCAACGGGCCCGCTGACCTCCCCCGCGCTGTCGAGCGCGATCCTGGAGGCCACGGGCGAGGACGCACTCGCCTTCTTCGACGCCATCGCGCCAATTCTGCACTTCGATTCCATCGATCTCGACGTGTGCTGGTTCCAGTCGCGCTACGACAAGGTCGGCCCCGGCGGCTCCGGCAAGGACTACATCAACTGCCCGATGGACAAGGCGCAATACGACGCCTTCATCGACGCGCTGATCGCCGGCCCCAAGACCGAGTTCAAGGAATGGGAGCAGTCGACGCCCTATTTCGACGGGTGCCTGCCCATCGAGGTGATGGCGGAACGCGGACGCGAGACGCTGCGCCACGGCCCGATGAAACCGATGGGCCTGACCAACGCACACAAGCCCACCGAAAAGCCCTATGCGGTCGTTCAACTGCGCCAGGACAATGCGCTCGGCACGCTCTACAACATGGTCGGCTTCCAGACGAAGCTGAAGCATGGCGCCCAGCTCGAGATCTTCCGCATGATCCCGGGGCTGGAAAACGCCGTCTTCGCCCGGCTTGGCGGTTTGCACCGCAACACCTTCCTGAACTCGCCGAAGCTGCTCGACGGAACACTGCGCCTCAAGGCCCGCCCGGCCCTGCGCTTTGCCGGACAGATCACCGGCTGCGAGGGCTATGTGGAATCGGCAAGCGTCGGCTGCATGGCCGGTCTGTTCGCCAGCGCCGAACGGCTTGGCACCGCCTGCCCTCCGCCACCGCCGACCACGGCGATGGGCGCGTTGCTCGGGCATATCACCGGCGGACACATCCTGCGTGATGAACCGGGCCCGCGCTCCTTCCAGCCGATGAACGTGAACTTCGGTCTGTTTCCCCCGATCGAGGCGCCCCGCCTCGACGACGAGGGCCGCCGGCTGAAGGGCAAGGAAAAGGGCAAGGCCAAGAAACTCGCCATGACGCGCCGCGCCCGCGCCGACTTCGAAACCTGGATCGCCTCGGCCGTGCCGACGCGCGAAGCCGCCGAATAGAGCGCGCCCCGGCGCACTCCACGCGCAACCAATGAAAACGGCCGGTGAAGCACCCTTCACCGGCCGTTTTCATGTCTTTTTCCGACACTGTGGCAGCAGGCGTCAGGCCTCCGACGCCATGTCCACCAGGTCGTCCGTGCGGTCGCCGCGCAGCGGGGCCTTGTCCGCGCCCTGCGTTGCCGCGGCCCCACGCTTCATTCCGGGCAGACCCGCGTCGCGACCCAGATAGGTCACATTCGACGGGAAGGCGAAATCGGACCCGTTCTCCTTGATGATGCGGCCGATCTCCAGCAGCAACTCTTCCTGGATCATCAGGAACTCGTCGCGGTCGGAGGTCGAGATGTAGGAGAAAATCTCGATATCGACCGAATAGGCGCCGTAACCGACAAGAGACACCCGCAACGCAATCTGATCCAGCACCTTCGGATGGCCGGTGAAATAGGTGTGGATCTGGCGCACGACGCTCATCACCTGATCGCGCTCGGTCTCGTAGCGCAGACCGATGGTATGGCGGAACAGGAAGCGGTCACGACGGCTGAAATTGACGATCTTGCGCTTGGCGAGATCGGAATTGGCCACTGTGATCAGCGTGCGGTCGAGCGCGCGCAGGCGCGTCGAGCGGATGCCGATGGCCTCGACCGTCCCGGCAAAGCCCTCGAACTCGCAATATTCGCCGACGCGCACCATCCGGTCGGCATAGAGGATGACGCCACCGATCAGGTTTTCCAGCGTGGGCTGCGCGGCAAGCGCGACCGCCAGACCGCCGACACCCAGACCGGCGATAACGCCGTAGATCGGAATGCCGATCCGCGTCGCGCCATATCCAAGCGTGATGATCGCGAAGGCCAGACCGAACAGCCGGAAGGCCGAAAGCAACAGGCTGGAATCGAGGCTTGCCGTCGGCATGGCCGGGTTCTTGGTGACATAGCTCGCCAGCAGGTCGACCGACTGATAGGCGAGCCAGGCAAGGCTGACCCACATCACCACGGAGGAAAACGTGCCGATCGCGATCATCGGCGCGCCCGTAATGTTTATCTGCTCGTCCACCAGGTAGCGGAACACGATCACGACGATCAACTGGAGCAGCGGCTGCTGGAAACCGCGCAGACGACGGTGCACGTCGGAGAGCGGCACGGCACGCCACCGGTTCCAGCGCTGCAGCATGACCGGGATGGAAACGGCGACCGCCAACAGAAGGAGCAGCGCCGCCCACTGCCAGTAGGCCTGCGACATGAACTGGTTCTGCAACCAGTCGGGCCCTGCCAGGATCAGGTCATACCAGCGCGGCGCGACGAGATAGCCCGGCGTGTAGATATAATACTCGTAGAAATCCTCGCCCTTGTCGGAGCGCGTCGGGAACAACTTGACGCTTTCGTAGTCCTCCGGGATCCGGTCGACCGTTTCGCGCGATACGAGATATTTCAGATCCCCTTTCGTCGCATCGCTTCGCTGAAAGACGATGCTGGTGCCGGGAATGGTCCACCGCTCCGGGAGGTCCGAGGCTTCCTTGGCATGAAGGAAGGACCCTGCCCGCTCTCCCGGAATTTCGTCCAGCGGCGGCAGAAAGATACGGTCGAGGATTTCCTGAAACTGAAGAACGATCTCGACCCCGACCGCCGTGCGCGCGGTTTCCGGGACATCGCCCAGGTCGAAAATCTCGCGTGCCTTGGAGATCAACAGGCGCACCACCTCGACCTGTCGCTTTTCTTCCTCCGACATGAACGCGCGGCCACTGTCGCGGAACGCGTCGCGCACGTCGCGCCAGACCCGGCTTGCTTCCGACATCAGCACCATGAAGCTCTCGAGCGATGCCCGCGGGCTCGTCGTGTCCGGCGGCGAGATCGGATAGTCGCGCAGCAAGGTCTGAAGGTCGGGAGCGCCCTTGTGGATATCGTCAACCACAGCCTCCACCGACTGCGTCGCCGCGGCTGTTGGTTGCGACGCGGTCATCCCGGTCTGCTCAGGCGCGGCCGCCGGGGCTTGCTCTTGCGCAGACGCAGACCCAAAGAACGCGACCAACCCGACGACAGCCGCCATGCGCAGTCCGGTGGTGACGGCGCGCCCGACGCGGGGACCATAGGAGCGGAGAAGAATCATGGCGTGGCCTTTGACAAAAAAAGAACAATCGTTGGGAGGCTAGCGCCTGATAATAAATTCTAGGTTACATCGCGAGCGGACCGCAGCGCCTTGCGCCAGGAGCGCCAGATCGCCCATTGCAGCCGAAGCGCGGACAGTTCGGCCGAGTCATGAAACGGATCGAAGCCCGGTCGGTCCATCCGGTCTAGCAACGGCCCGACCAGACACACCGGAAGAAACGCCGGCACCAGAGTGCGGGGCACGCCGGCGATGCCGGCACGGGTGCTGGAAAGATGGCGGCGGGCCGTTGCGCGAAGGTCCCCCAGGGCGGCGCGAAGCTCCGGCGTTGCGTCTCCGGCAAAGATCGTTTCCGGATCGACGTCATGCGCCCCGAGCAGATCGGCCGGAAGGTAAAGCTGGCGCCGCCGCGCATGCCAGGGCAACGCACGCAACAGTCCGGTCAGCGCGTAAGCGACGCCGGCATGACCTGCGATCTCGGCAGTTCCCGGATCGTCGCCTTTCGACAGGATGATTGCCGCCAGCTGGATCAGCGCCGACGACGTTTCTCCGGCATAGCCTTCCAGGTCGACAAGGCTCGGCATCGGGTCGTCATAAAGATCGAACACGCGGGCATCGATCAGATTTTCGAAGGCGGCAAGCGGCAGGGCGTATTTTGAGATCGCCGCCCTCACCGCCCCTGCAACCGGATGCTGATCGACCTCGGCGCCCTCGGGAGCGTTCAACGCGTCCCGCCACCACTGGAAGCGGATCTCGCCCGGCATCGGATCGGAGACGACCTCGCGGGCCCGGGCAATCTCCACGTTGAAGGCATACAATGCTGCAAGGGCCGCCCGCTCCGCCTCCGGCGCATAGAGCAGCGACACATAGCGCTCGAAATCATGCTGGCGGACGTGCTGGAGGCAATAGTCCGCGTCCGGGATTGAAGCCAATGTCATGCAAACAAACCTAGGGCCGCGGTCACGTCAGTCCACGGCCAAAAACACGGCTGCCACCGGTCGGCCTTCCGAAAGCAGAACGTTGTAGGTGCGCACCGCCGCCCCAGTGGACATCGGATCGGCGCTGATACCGGCGTCACGCATCGCGGAGCGCAAGGCCGCCGACAGCGGCTTCAGGTCATCACCCGTTCCGACGAGCAGGACCGATATGTCCTCTTGCTCGCTCAGGACCTTCTCCAAGGCCTCCGGGGTCAGGTCCTCAGCCGACGAGGCGGCAAACCCGTATATGCCGCTCGGAACGCAAAGGATGGAGCCGCGATGCGACATTTCCGCAAACCGGAAGCCGCCGTTGCCATAGGCATCGATCGGCGCCCGATCAGGAAAATGGGCATCCCGGACAACGATGCCTTCGCCGCGCTGTGCCATGGAATGCCCCCTCTGCCGGCCTCAGGCCGATGCGGTTTCCGCGTCCTTGTCGGAGCCGCCGGAATCGCCATCGCTGCCGATCACCTTGGACGCGCGCAGCTTCAGGACGATGAGGAACGGCGCCGCCAGGAAAATCGACGAATAGGTCCCGATCACCACACCGAAGATCATCGCCAGGGTGAAGGACCGGATCACCTCGCCGCCGAAATAATAAAGCGCCAGAAGCGCAAGCAGCGTCGTCACCGACGTCATCACCGTACGCGACAGCATTTCATTGATCGAGCGGTCGAGAAGTTCCGGAAGGGGCGTCTTCTTGTATCGCCTGAGATTTTCCCGGATCCGGTCGTAGACGACGACGGTATCGTTCAGCGAATAGCCGATGATCGTCAGGATCGCGGCAATCGAGGATAGCGAGAATTCGAGCTGAAGGACAACGAACAGACCGACGGTGACCACGATGTCGTTGATCGTCGTCAGGATCGCGCCGACGGCGAAGTGCCATTCGAAACGGAACCAGATGTAGAACAGGATGACGATCAGCGAGGCGGTGACGGCGATCATGCCCGCCTGGGCCAGCTCGCCGGATACGCGCGGGCCAACAACCTCGACGCGCCGGAACTCGACGCTCTCGCCAAAGGTTTCGCGCACCTGCGAGACGACGGCCTGCTGCGCCAGTTCGCCGCCTTCCGGCTCCTGCACGCGGACAAGCACCTCGTCCGGCGCGCCGAATTGCTGCACCTGCACGTCGCCGAGATTGAGCGTCGCGAGCTGTTCGCGAATGCCGCCGATGTCGGCCGGAGATTCATTCGTCTTCATCTCGAAGACGGTGCCGCCCTTAAAATCGATGCCGAAGTTCAGCCCGACCGAAAAGAACAGCGCGATCGACGCAAGGAACACGACGGCCGACAGCGGGAAGGAGATCGTCCGGAACCGCATGAAGCGGAAGTGCGTATTGTCCGGAATGAGTTTGAGCAACATGGTCTTGGTCCCCGTCGGTCAGATCGGCAGGTGGCTGGGGCGCTGCCAACGCACCCACAGCGCAACCAGAAGCCGCGAGACGGTGAAAGCGGAAAACACCGTGGTGAAGATACCGATCGCCAGCGTCACCGCGAATCCGCGGATCGGGCCGGAGCCGAGCTGGAACAGGATGAGCGCCGCGATCAGCGTGGTGATATTGGCGTCCAAGATCGTGCCGAGAGCGCGCGAATAGCCGGCATCAATGGCGCTGATCGCCGATCGCCCGGCCCGCGCCTCCTCCCGTATCCGCTCGAAGATCAGCACGTTGGCGTCGACTGCCATGCCGATCGTAAGCACGATCCCGGCGATGCCCGGAAGCGTCAGCGTCGCCTGAAGCGCCGTCAGGGCTCCGAAGATCAACAGCATGTTGGTGACGAGCGCGAGGTCCGCGATCACCCCGAAGCGGCCATACGCGAGCACCATGAAGACGATCACGAGCGCCGCGCCAATGAGCGATGCGATCCGTCCGGCATCGACCGAATCCTGACCCAGACCCGGCCCGATGGAACGTTCCTCGACGACTGTGAGCTTGGCCGGCAGGGCGCCAGCGCGCAGCAGCACCGCAAGGTCGTTGGCACTCTCCACGGTGAAGTCGCCGGAGATCTGGCCGGAGCCGCCGGTGATCGGCTCGCGAATGACCGGCGCGGAGATCACCTCGTTGTCGAGCACGATGGCGAAGGGTCGCCCGACATTGCGCTGGGTCACAACCGAGAAGGTCCGCGCGCCCGAGGTGTTGAAGCGGAAATTGACGACCGGCTCGTTGGTTTCCGGATTGAAGGACACCTGGGCGTCGATCAGATCCTCGCCGGAGAGCAGCGGTGCATCCTCAAGCAGATAGGGGAAGGGCGGATCGTCCTGCGAATACATCACGATGCTGCCGACCGGAGGGCGCGACTGCATCGCCTGTTCCGCCGACATCGACTGGTCGACCATGTGGAACGTGAGCTGCGCGGTCTGGCCGACAAGGTCCTTCAGACGCTCCGGATCGCCCTCGCCCGGCGCTTCCACGAGGATACGATCCTCGCCCTGACGCTGGATCGACGGCTCCGTCGTGCCGAATTCGTCGAGACGCAGGCGAATCACCTCGATCGACTGCTGCACGATTGCGCTCATGCGCTGCGCCAGGCCCTGATCGGTATAGGCAAATCGGATCAGCCCGTCGTCGCTGACGGTCATGCCGAATTCCTCGACAGCCTGCCCGCCGAACATGTTGGCGACAAGTGGGTTGGTCAGTTCGCTGAGGCGTTGGCGCGCCTCGTCGAGACGGGTCAGGTCGCGAATGCGCACCTGGGCGCCATCCGCCTGCACGCCGAGCCCGGTATAGCCGATGCGCGGATCGTCGCGCAGCCGCTGGCGGATGTCGCCGACCAGCGTGTTGAGCCGCTTCTTGATGTAGTCGTTGCGATCGACTTCGTAGAGGAGATAGGCACCGCCCTGCAGATCGAGACCGAGCACGATCTGGTTCTTGGGAAGCCAGTTCGGCAACCCCCGCAGCGTGTCGGACGACAGGAAATTGGGCAGCGTTGTCACTGCCCCGGACAGGATGACGAGGACGATCAGGGCGATCTTCCAGCGTGCGAAATAAAGCATGGCGTGGCCGTCTCTGGTATCCCCGCCTCACGCCTTGCGGCGTGCGGCGGAGAGGATTGGAAGTCGAACGTGTCGGTTCAGCCGTTGTCCTTCGCGGGCTCTGACTTGGAGCGCACTTCGGTGATCATGCTGCGCACGACCCGGACCTTCAGCCCCTCGGAGAGTTCGACCTGCACTTCCGCATCGTCCACCACCTTGGAGATCTTTCCGATGATGCCGCCGGCGGTCACGATCGTGTCGCCGCGACGCAGATTGGCAACCATCTCCTGATGCTGCTTCATCCGCTGGCGCTGCGGACGGATGATCAGGAAATACATGATCACGAAGATCAGAATGAAGGGAAGAATGGACATCAGCAGGTCGGGTCCACCGGCCCCTCCGATCCCTTGTGCGTAAGCAGGCGTAATCAGCATCAAACTCTCCTTGCCCGGGCGCGGGGCGTCTTGCGCCGCAACGGAATCTCGCCCCTGCCCGACGACTGAACCTCAGGTGGCGCGGACTATACAAGCCGCGTGCCGCTTTGCAAGGCGAACCGAACCGCAACGCCGCCGGTGCCGGAGCGTCTTTCACCACCCCTGCGCCCCATGCTAGGAGGAGCGTCTTGCCATCACCATCGGGCGCGGCGACAGGCGTCCGAAACAACTCCGGACACGGCCCGACATCATGGACACCTCTCCGCCCGACACGCACGCGTTGCAAGCGCTGAACGACAGGCTCGACACGCTGATCTCGCTGATCGAACGCGCCGTTCCGCCGGCGCGCGCCAAACCGGACTTCGATGCCGCCGATGCCTTCGTCTGGGCCGCCGGCACCTCGAGCCTGATGCCCGTGGCGCGCGTCAACCGGATCGATATCTCGCTGCTGCAGGGCGTGGACCGCGCCCGCGACCAGCTCATCGACAACACCAGGCGCTTTGCCAGAGGCTTTGCCGCCAACAACGTGCTGCTGTGGGGCGCGCGGGGCATGGGCAAGTCATCGCTGGTCAAATCCGTTCATGCCCGCATCAACCGGGACTTCGCCGATGCGGGCGATACGGCCCGCCTGAAGCTCGTCGAGATCCACCGCGAGGACATCGAGACGCTTCCCGACCTGATGGGCGTCCTGAAACAGGCGCCGCATCGCACCATCCTGTTTTGCGACGACCTCAGCTTCGACAATGACGACACGTCCTACAAGTCGCTCAAGGCCGCGCTTGACGGCGGCATCGAGGGCCGGCCCGACAATGTGCTTTTCTACGCAACGTCCAACCGGCGGCACCTGCTTCCGCGCGACATGATCGAGAACGAACGGTCGACTGCCATCAATCCGGGCGAGGCGGTGGAGGAAAAGGTCTCGCTTTCGGACCGTTTCGGCCTGTGGCTCGGCTTCCACAAGTGCAGCCAGGACGATTATCTCGACATGATCAACGCCTATGCCCGCCATTTCGAGCTCGATGTCGATGCGGCGGATCTGCGTTCGCAGGCGCTGGAATGGGCGACAACCCGTGGAAGCCGATCGGGGCGTGTCGCCTTCCAGTTCATCCAGGACCTTGCAGGGCGGCTGGAGAAAAATCTTCAGGGGTGACGCTCGCCCGTCACCCCGCCGTTGATCCGCGTCTCGCTACACCCCACCTGCAATGCGGACCGGAGGTTTCTTGATGGCATCCGGGAGCGAGCGAACATCATGACCGGCAGGAAGCTGACCCTGATCCTGATCGCCACGGCATTTCTGGCTCTCACTCTGGGTCTGCTGCGCGGTCTGTCCGATTTCGATTTGGCCGACCGGGTGACGGAAGACATCGTCTTCCCCTCACGGTCCGGCCAGATCACCGGCACACTCCTCCTGCCCGCTGCATCTCCCGCGCCGCCGCCGGTGGTCCTCATCATCCATGGCGACGGACCACAGGACCGCTATTCGGCCGAGGGCTACCTTCCCCTCATCAATGCCTTGCTGGACGCCGGGATCGGCGTGTTCAGCTGGGACAAGCCCGGCGTCGGCAAAAGCGAGGGAGACTGGCGCACGCAGTCGATGGACGACCGGGCGTCGGAGGCGCGCACCGCGCATGACGCGGTCAGACGCGCCGCCGGCACCACGGTTGGGGCAATCGGCTACCTGGGTTTCTCGCAAGCCGGCTGGGTCCTGCCGACCCTCGCCACAGATCCCGACGAAGACGCCTTTTTCGTCCTTGTCGGAGGGGCATTGAACTGGCAGCGCCAGGGGGCCTATCTGACCCGCAGCCGCCTGCAGGGCCTCGGCTGGTCAGAAGACGCCATCGCCGCCGAGATCGACCGGCAAGCTGCCGCCGAGGCCGCACTGGACGACACGCCCGACGAGATCGACAGGATCGATGCCGCGGCCCGCCTGTTCGGCGTCCCGCGCGAGCGGGCGGGCTTCATCTTGCGCAACCGGCATGCCGACGCGACGGACGCCCTGAGAAAGGCCAAGGCTCCGCTCCTCGCGCTGTGGGGGGAAGACGATCTCAATGTCGACGCAGCGACCAACGCGCGGGACTATGTGCGTCTTCTGCTGCCCAATCATCCTGCCAATCGCGTCGAGATCATTCCGGGCGCGACCCACGGCCTGCTGAAAGGCTGGCTCTTCAACTATCAGCTTCCCCAGGACATGCCGTGGTGGGCCAGGACCGCCTTCGTCGTCCTCGGTCGCCACGCCTATGCCGACGGCGCAATCGCGACGATTACCGGCTGGATCGACAAGACAGCCCGATAGGGTCGCCTGACAGGCCGCGCTACGGCTGGGGCTTGAGCCGCGGCACGACCTCGCTGGGACCAAGCTGCGGCGCCGTTCCGGCAAGCGGATCTTCGCCCGCCGCCGCCTGTTCGGAGATCGGCGGTCCGCTGTAGTTGGCCGGCGGGGCCACCGTCGACGACTGCTTGCAATCGGTCAGCCAGACGTCATAGACGGCGTGTTCCACCGCATGCAGACCGGGGCTTGCGGCAAACATCCAGCCGGTGAAAATCCGCCGCACCTCGTTTTCAAGCGTGATTTCATCGACTTCGACGAAAGCGGTGGTCTGCGGCGTTTCCGTCTGAGGACGGGTGTTGCACTGGCGCGGCGTCACCTGCAGCGCGCCGAACTGGACCGTTTCTCCGATGTAGACATCAAAGGCGATGATCCGTCCGGTGATCTTGTCGAGGCCGGAGAAGACGGCGACGGGGTTTTCGATCTTTTCCGCCGACGCCGGTGCACTCAGCGCAAGAACCAGGGCAGCGGCCCCCAGAAGGGGGCCACGACCGGCGGTTCGTCCTGCAAGTTTCAACATGCATTTCACTCCGAACGACGACAGGCTCACGCAGCCGTCAACTCCGCGATCCGCGCCTGCGCCTCGCCAATCCGCGTCTTACGCTCTAGCAGTTCGTCGCGCTTTTCCTTTTCAGCCACGACGATCGCTTCGGGGGCCTTGGCAAGGAACCCTTCGTTGCCAAGCTTCTTGTCGATGCGCGCGATCTCGCCGTCCAGCTTCGCCGCTTCCTTGGCAAGACGTGCGGCTTCCGCCTCGATGTCGATCACGTCTGCCAGCGGCAGGCAGACCATCGCCTCGCGGCTGACGATCTGGACCGCACCGCGCGGCGCGGTCTCCGCAAGCGAAACGGTCTCCGCCCGTGCCAGCCTCAGGATCAGCGCCTCATGCGTGTCCAGACGGCGGCGGGTATCCTCATTCGCACCCGTCACCACCAGCGGCACCTTGGCGCCTGCCGGCACATTCATCTCCGCGCGCACCGAGCGAACGGACGAAATCAGGTCGACGAGCCAGTTGATCTCGGCCGCCGCTTCGAGGTCGCCACCGAGCGAACTCGGCCAGCGGGTGTGCGCAAGAAGCCGCGGACGCGGCTTGCCCGCCCCTTCCGCTTCCACCGTGCGCGCCCAAAGCTCCTCCGTCATGAACGGCATGAACGGATGCAGGATCTTCAGGATCTCGTCGAGCACCCAGGCCGCGGTGGCCCGTGTCTCCGCTTTCGCGCCCTCGGAGCCTTCGGCGAAGATCGGCTTGGCGAATTCCAGATACCAGTCGCAATAGGTGTTCCAGACGAAGCGATAGGCCGCGCCCGCCGCCTCGTTGAAGCGGAAGCCCTCCAGCGCCTCGGTGACCTCGGCGATGCAACGCCCCGTTTCCGTGACGATCCAGCGGTTGACGATCTCCGTGGCGGCCGCCGGGTCGAAGCCCTCGGGCCGCGTTCCGCCGTTCATCTCCACGAAGCGGGCTGCATTCCAGAGCTTCGTGACGAAATTGCGGTAGCCGCCGACCCGGCTTGTCGCCAGCTTGATGTCACGCCCCTGGGCGGCCATCGCCGCAAGGGTAAAGCGCAACGCATCCGCCCCGAACTCGTCGATCAGCGCCAGCGGGTCGATGACGTTGCCCTTCGACTTCGACATCTTCTGGCCCTTCTCGTCGCGGACCAGGGCGTGGATGTAGACGGTGCTGAAGGGTTCGGTCGTCATGTAATGATCGCCGAACATCATCATCCGGGCGACCCAGAAGAAGATGATGTCGAAACCGGTGACCAGAACGCTGGTCGGATAGTAGTTGGCAAGCTCCGCCGTCTTGTCCGGCCATCCGAGCGTCGAGAAGGGCCACAGTGCGGAGGAGAACCACGTGTCGAGAACGTCCTCGTCCCGGTAGAGAGCGATCGTCGCGGCATCGGTGCCCTCGCCCTCCCAGCGCGCGAGTGCGTCGTCCTGAGCGATCACTTCGCAGCTCTTGCCATAGTGTGCCTGAGCCGCTGCCACCGCGTCTTCTTCCGAGCGTTCGACGAAGATCTTGCCGTCGGGACCGTACCAGGCGGGGATGCGATGGCCCCACCACAGCTGGCGCGAGATGCACCAAGGCTGGATGTTCTCCATCCAATCGAAATAGGTCTTTTCCCAGTTGCGCGGAACGAACTCGGTCCGCCCCTCGCGCACGCTGGCAATCGCCGGCTTGGCCAGCGTCTTGGCGTCGACATACCACTGGTCGGTCAGGAGAGGCTCGATCGGAACGCCGCCGCGATCGCCGTGCGGCACCATATGCGCATGCGGCTCGACCCGGTCGAGCAGGCCCTTCTCGTCCATCGCCTCGACCAGACGCTTGCGGACGTCGAACCGGTCGCCCCCTTCGAAGGCATCCATCGTCGCGGCAAGTTCGTCGGTCCGCGCGAGCCCCTCGAGGAACTCCGGATTGTCGCGCAGCCGAACCCGCGCCTCGCGGTCAAGCACCGAGATCATCGGCAGGTCGTGCCGACGGCCGACCTCGAAATCGTTGAAATCATGCGCCGGGGTGATCTTGACCGCACCGGAACCCGCATCCGGGTCGGCATAGTCGTCCGCGACGATGGGAATGCGGCGACCGACCAGCGGCAGGATCACATGCTTGCCGATGAGATCGCGATAGCGCGGATCCTCCGGGTTCACGGCGACCGCCGTGTCGCCGAGCATCGTCTCCGGGCGCGTCGTCGCGACGGTGATATAGGTCCGCGTCTCATAGGCGGTCGGGTTGCCGTCCTCATCCCACTCGACGGGCGCCTCAAAGCTTTCGCCCGCCTCGAGCGGATAGCGGAAATGCCAAAGATTGCCCTGGATCTCGCGCTGCTCGACCTCAAGGTCGGAAATCGCAGTCAGGAACCGCGGGTCCCAGTTCACAAGGCGCTTGTCCTTGTAGATCAGCCCCTCGCGATACAGGCTGATAAACACCTCGAGCACGGCCTTCGACAGGCCCTCGTCCATCGTGAAGCGCTCGCGCGACCAGTCGCAGGACGCTCCCAGCCGCTTGAGCTGGTTCAGGATCATGCCGCCGGATTCAGCCTTCCACTCCCAGACGCGCTCGACGAATTTCTCGCGGCCCATGGCGCGCCGGTCCGGCTCCTGGCGCTCGGCAAGCTGACGCTCGACAACCATCTGCGTCGCGATGCCCGCGTGGTCCATGCCCGGCTGCCACAACACGTCACGACCGCGCATGCGCTCGAAGCGCACCAGAATGTCCTGCAACGTGTTGTTGAGGGCATGTCCCATGTGCAGGGAGCCGGTGACATTGGGCGGCGGAATGACGATGGAATAGGACGCCGCACCGGGTTCGGCGCCGGCGCCGGCCTTGAACGCGTCGGCCTTTTCCCAGATCCCCGCGATGCGGGGTTCGACAGTTGCGGCATCATAAGACTTGTCGAGCATTGTTTTTCTCGGATCCTGAAAACTGAACGCGTGGTTACTCGCAGGCGCGGCGCCAAGTCAACCGTCGCCGGGAAGTGGGCGACAGCAAGGCGGCCGGATCATGAGCGGAAAATAAAGGCGCCGCCCGGAAAGGGCGGCGCGGAGAGAAGCGCAAAAAGGACGTTCGCCCTTCCCTAGCGGCCGCGAGAAACCCGCTCGATTTCCTGGCGTACGAGGCGTTCGACCATCGGAGGAAGGTTTTCATCGAGCCAGGACTTCAGCATCGGGCGCAGCATCTCCTTCACCAGATCCTCAAGCGTCCGGGCGTTGTTGGAGAGGATCGTGCCGGCGAGATTGTTGAAGGCCGAATGCACCGCCTGGTTTGCCGTCGGAGACAGGAGTTCCTCGGTGAACCGCTCGCTCGTCGCCTGGGAGGCAGCGGCAGGTGCCGGCTCTTCTTCCACAAAGGCGATGTCGCCGACCTCTTCCTCGGCGCTGGCAAGCCCCTCGACCATTTCGAATGCATCGTCTGCATCCGCAACGGCCAGGTCCTCGGTGAGCTCGAGAACGTCATCCGCCTCGGCGTCGGGCTCCGCTTCGACCTCGGGTTCCGGCTCCCCTTTCGCTTCGGGCTCCTGGAACTCGATCTCGTCGTCACCAGCGGAATCGAACAGCTTGTCGAGATCATCCTGGGACATCTCGGCGGAGTCATCGTCCTCGACAACGGCTTCCGGCCCGGCTGCACTGTCTTCCGCTTCCGCCGCGGGCGTTTCCTCATCGGAGATGATCCGGCGAATTGACGCCAGAATTTCCTCCATGGAGGGTTCCTGAGCTTGATTGGCGTTGGCCATACCGATCCCCGTACTCGACTACTGCGATGCTTGGGCAAAAACCCAGACACTTTGGCAGAGGCTCATGCCTCACACCGTCCCGCGACTCACATGTTAAGAATATAACGCGTTCCAACGCCGCGGGAAAAGCACAACGCAACGACGAATCCGCAGCATCGCCTTTGTCAAGCGCAAGAAAGTGCCGATTCCGCTAGAATTCGGACAATTCCCGCGCTCGCTCAGCGTATTCGGCCGGCAAAATGCGTCGATTTTCAGCGGCCGTCCGGCGTCTTGAGGCCGTACCAGCTGTTGCGAACCTTCTTGTAATGCGCCTTCTCGTCGTAGCGCGCGACGGCAAGACCCAGACGGTCGGCAGTCAGGGCGCCGGTTGCCGCAAGCAGGGCATAGGCCGCAACGGTCCGGTTGCGCTGTGCGGTCACCAGGCTGACGCGGCTGTTGACCAGCTCGAACTGGGCGTTCAACACATCGAGCGTCGTGCGCTGCCCGACCCGCTGCTCCTCGATCACGCCCTCAAGGGCGAGCTGGTTTGCGGCGACCGCGTCCTGCGCGGCGGCGATCGAGGCGACAGCCGCCTGATACTGTCCCCACGCCGATACGATCGAGGCACGGATCTGGTCGCGGGCCACATCCAACTGGATGCGGGTCTGGCCAAGATCCTCCTTCGCCTGACGGACACGCGAGGAGACGGCGCCGCCCTGGTAGAGCGGGATCGACACCCGGCCGAAAATGCTGGCGGAATCGACCGTATCCACAGTCGAGGATGTCGGCGGGCTCCACTGGCGCTGGACATTGCCTTCAAGCGTTACGGTCGGCAGCAACTCGCCTTCCGTGGTCTTCACGGCAAAGACGGCCGCATCGACCAGATGCTGTGCGGACAGGATCGAAGGATGGTTGGCGGCACCCGAGCCAAGGGCGCCATCCAGCCCCTTGGGCAGACGGCTGTAAATCGAGGTCCGCGCGGACAGGCGCTTGGGGTCCTCGCCGACCAGCTGCCGGTAGATCGCGCGGCTGGTGTTCACATTGGCCATCGCCAGGTTGAGATCCGACTGCGCCTCTGAAAACCGCGCGCGGGCCTGCGACACATCGGTGCGCGTGCCCTCACCCACCTCGAAACGATCCTCGGCGGCCCGCACCTGCTCCGACAGGAACTCAAGACTGCTGCGGCGCAGAGAGACAATCGCGGTGTTGGAGATCACGTCCATATAGGCGGTGGCCGCCTGCTGGAGAATCGCCTGTTCGGTGGCGCGCAGGCTTTCGCGTTCAGACCGAACGACCGCCTCGGCCTGACGCGTGGAATTCACCGTCCGAAAGCCGCGAAAGATGTTCTGCGTCAGCGACAGTCCCGCCGTGGCGGTGTTGCGATAACTGGCGCGTCCCGGCACGGAATCGGAATATTGCGCCCCGACGTCGAAGCGGCCGAACACCTGCGGACGCCAGCCGGACAGGGCCTGCGGCACGCGCTCGTCGACCGAGCGCAAGGTTGCGCGCGCCGCGTTAATCGTTGGGTTATTGGCATAGGTTTGCGCCAGGGCCTCGTCAATTGACTGGGCATGGCCAATGCCAGGAACCGCTCCCGAAAGCACGAGAAGAGCGGCCGCACCAAGCCAGTAACCACTGCGTTTCACGTCGAGCACCCCTGTTGACCTCTGTCGGTCCGCCTGGCGCCACCCCTAAAGGAGAGTGTCGCGACAAGCGCCCTGTTTGTCCGCGAACCAAAGGTTCGCAATCGCCTCAATCGAAATCAGGCCGTGTCGTTTTCGACATTCTCGCCTGCGAGAAATCTCTCACCCGCCGAAGCGGCAGGAACCGGGGGATACTGTTACCGCGCTGATCGGCGGAGACAACCGCGCAAACTCCCGCTGCCGACTATTCCCGGGGGGATGCGTCCTCGCGGCAACACACGCGACGCGAGGTACATTGGGAATCGGAAATGCGGCCAGGCCAGTGGCCTGCGCCGCACCAGATCCTCGACAGGGACAAACGGCCGTTGCGGCCTAAAACACGAACTCTTTCGCGATCCGATAGCCCGGCAGAACGTGGGCGGACGCGTTGAAGGCGAAGCGACCCGACACAACCTCGCCGGAGCGGACATAAAGACGCGCAGCCCCCGCGCCGCCCTCGCCCTCGATTGTGACCAGCCGGCCGCCGTCCTTCATCTGCGCCGTCAGCGCATCCGGCAACGTCTCGATGGCCCCATCGATGACGATAACGTCATAGGGTCCTTCGGACGCGGCGCCGGTCACCAGATCGCCATCGACCACGGCGGCGTTCTCGATCCCGAGATCGACCAGAAGATCGGAGGCCGCGGCCGTTGCCTCCGCCGTCTCCTCGAGCCCGACCACCGAGCCGGCAAGCTCGGCGAGCACCGCAACGCTGTAACCGGTGGCGCAGCCGACGCACAACACGACGTCGTCCTTGCGCACGCCGGCAAGCTGAACGAGCTTGGCAAAGACATGCGGCTTCATCAGGTACCGCTGCGTCTCGCCCAGGGACAGGGGAATGTCGCTATCGCTATAGGCAATGCAGCGCTTGGACGCCGGCACGAAACGTTCACGCGGGACCTTTCCCATGGCGTCGAGGATGCCATGGTCCGTTACGTCGTTGGTCCGCAACTGATTGTCGACCATATGGGTACGAGCCCGTTCGAAGTCGCCCATTGCGCGCCTCTTCAGCTTAGCGAGTGAGTGGTTCCGGTTCATTACCGGGGTCCGGTGCCTGTGACAAGCTGTGCGGTGCCCTACCGCATCGCCAATGATGCGCCTCCGCGCGCCCGGCACGAATCGGCGCAGGTTCCCCCAAAGCGTGAAGCGCAGTCGCCGCACAGAATTAATGCGGGAGGCCTCAAGAACATGACAAAAAAAGTTAATCCGAAATGCGACCGACCCGAGAATTGGAGAATAACGATAGTATCACGCGACATTGTCATTGTCCGGGGACATGACGTGGATCTAGGTCTGGCGGCGCACGCGGATCTTGGCGAGCATAGAGGCCTTATCGACACTTTGGACCAGCCCCCCGAAATGCAGATGCGGTTGCAGTGCGAATGGCACGCGTCTTTGGATTAACATCATTCAACGGAGCAACCACCCATGCACTTTGGCGATCCTCACGACGGGCATGTCTCCGATTTGGAATGGTCGCTCGACTGGCGTTTCGAGCAAATGCTGCAGAAACTCAAAAAATACGACCTTCAGGTTTTCGCGCAAATGGTCGCACTCCAGCAATTCGGCGACCCTGATATCGGGAACTTGACGACCGAAAAGAAGCGCGTTCTGATCGACTGCTGCCGCAACGCCATTGTTGCGGCAATGATCCAGGAGACTGATCGGCCTTGACGAATTTTGTCGAAACCTTTCCGCTTGCCTATCTGGAAGGCGGGCACGGCGACAGTTTGTCGATCGAACTCTACCGTTTGTGGAAACGCGGCGGCGGCGGTTTCGACGAGCGCCTGCTTATGTTCGCCCCGCATCTGATTCTGATGGATGCCCGTGCGGAACCGGGCGACAGCCCGCAAATTCTCTACTCCGGCGACAAGACCCTTGCCACCACGGTCTTCGGCGCCGACTGGGCGACCGCGGATTCAGACATGCGCGGATCGATCAACAGCGGGTTCCGGCGCGTTGTCTCTGCCGGCTACCACGCCGCGATTGAAAACCGGGCTCCGCAGTACGAATTGATCTCGGCGGAGCTGCCCCTGTCTTCCGAGCGTGTGCTCGAAGTACGATACGAGCGCCTGCTCCTGCCATGGCACACGCGCAGCGGAACCCAGCAATTATCCTGCTATGCCAACCCTATAGAAATCCTTCTGAAATCAGACGGATCATACGATAGCCTTCCCTTGCCGAGTTTCCGACGATCGCCAGATCGTTATCAATAGAGGCAGGCCCTCTCTCCCAAAGGATCGCGTGGCGGTGCTCCTCGCTGAACCCCCATCGAGAATGCAGACCCTTTTCGATATGCACCGGCCGCATCCAGGCATAGAGATAATCGGGCTCGAACAGATTGAAGGCGACGACCTGTGCCAATCGGCACAGCAGACGAGAAAGATCGCGGCCGCGCCAGTGCACGGAAACGAACAACTCCCCTAGATAGACAATCCGTCCGGTGATCGCGTCGGAAAACAGATCGTCCTGCCGGCGAACAGCCACCGGATGCCCACCTTCGCTGCGATAGCAACGGGTCCAGTATGCCTCAAGGTGCCGGGTGAGAGGCTGCGAGCCGAGATCGTTCAAGCGGGCCGCGATGACGGCGACGATTTCGCCTGCCTCGTTGTTCAGCGTCAACCAGAAGGCCTCCTTAGGCGCATAAGTGTTGAGCATCGGCGAAAAATGCGGGAGCAGTTCTCCCTTCACTCCCGACCCGGATCTGCTTTTTTGGGAGGACAACTCTGCGTCGAGCCAGGCGAAATCGCGTCCCAACATGGGATGCACGCCCTTCGCCTTCAGATTACTTTCGAGAATCGAGAAGGCACGAAAATACGGCAACGGATCGCGTTCACTTTGCATGACAAAACCCCCAGTGTTAAAATTCCAGATGAACCCGGAGGGCAGTCAACGACGCGAGAATTATGATACTATTACTTAAACAATTATTTTTGACCAATAATAAAAAAACAATAAATTTGAATTCATGTTCAAATTTATTGCACTCCGGCCGACCAAAGACTAAATTATCGCAAATATAAAATTCCTAATATACTCTCAATATGTTCTGATGAATCGAATTACAGAGACTCGTGCTATTATTTGAATGTAATACTGATAGTTGCAAGTATTGGCTTTAGCTGGAGATTCCCGAGATGTGCGAGCGGGTCGTCAACCTTGATGGCACAGCCTTGAACTTAAGCCGCACGGCCGTTCTGGAGATCTGGAAACGCAAGGGAGTGAGATCACATGAAGACGCCGATCATTACGCTGGAGTCACTTACTTCTATCCGCCGAAACTCGAACCGGCCCTGGCGCCCTTCGCGCAGGATGCGGCCCGCCGGGAGATCCGCGCCCATGCACTCTATATCGCCGCCTGTGTCCTATCGCCCGAAGACCCCGAACTGGTCGCTGCCGTCCGCAGTCTAGGTAACTGCGCATCCGGCGTGAACGCCAGGATCGTTGTCAAAGCAACTCTCAAGAACCTTGAGGCGGCATACGGTCCGTTTCGGCAAGGCCAACCAATCCCCGCTACGCATTAGGCGGCATCGGTGCACGCCCCGCAAGCGTCCCCGCTCGGCCGATCCCCGAATGCAATAAAGTCGCGAGATCATGGACCGTGACAAGTGAGCGCCAGTTTAAAATGCGCTAGCGTTTCCCGTTGCAACCTAATCGCGGGACAGATCAGGATCCGGTCCGGCGATACCTCTGCCACAAACATCTACCCCCAATGTCCTGTTCTGGAGACTGAAATGCTGCTCGACGTTCGCACCTACAGATGTCGCCCCGGCACGCTTGCCGCCCATCTGAAACTCTACGAAACGCGCGGAAAGGCGGCACAGACGCGCCATCTCGGGCAGCCCGTTGCCTTTCTCCTGACCGAGACCGGCGACCCGAACGAATACATCCACATATGGGCATACGAAAACGCCGGCGACCGCGAGACGCGGCGCGCGGCGATGTGGGCCGATCCCGAGTGGCTGGAGTATCTGCGGCTCAGCGGCGAGCTCGGCGCGCTGGAGAGCCAGTCGAACCGGCTGATGAAACCCGCCGGCTTCTACAAGGCCCCGGTTCGGCCCTGACGCAAGACCGCGGCAGCGGGTCCGGCCCGCCGCCGCGCAGGGCCAGGTCCCGGGCAGCGCTTGGTAGCGGGCTATGCCGCGTCAGCTGCTCGGCGGCTTGAACGGCAGGTCGTCCAGCGTCAGCCCCGAATACACCCTCAGCCAATAGAAGGCGGCGAAGACGACGGCGGCGATGGCCGTGGTCAGCAGGGCCTTCTTGAGCAAGTGCGGCCGCCGGGGCGCGCTTGCCTCGGTTCCGGGCGTGACGTCGCCGCTTTCCTCCTGCGTGACCACGCCAATCGGCAGGATCGCAAAAAGAATGATCCACCAGATGATGAAGAAGATGGCAAGCGAGGAGACGAGAGACACGGCCTGTTGGTTCCAATCGTTTGGGATCTGTGGACGGGCAACCGGGTGCCGCAATGCCCCGCAAATGACGACGCGGGACCGGATTGCGGCAAAGCGGGGCTACACCTGTTCGAGTTCGACGAGCGTTCCGTTGAAATCCTTCGGATGGAGAAACAGCACCGGCTTGCCATGCGCGCCGATCTTCGGTTCCCCCGTGCCCAGGACCCTGGCACCGCTTTCCTTCAGCCGGTCGCGTGCGGCAATGATATCCTCCACCTCGTAACACACGTGATGGATGCCGCCGGACGGGCTGCGTTCCAGAAATGCGGCGATCGGCGACCCCTCGCCAAGCGGCTCGAGCAACTCGATCTTCGTGTTGGGCAGCTCGATGAACACCACCGTGACGCCATGGTCGGGCTCGGCCTGCGGCTGCGACACCCGGGCACCCAGAGTGTCGCGATACATCGCGACCGCGGGCCCGAGTTCCGGCACTGCAATTGCCACGTGATTCAACCGTCCGATCATTCAAGCCTCCCGCTCAATTTCGTCCAAGCGCCATCCGCAACACGGACCTTCCCCATTGTGGGAGAGCCGGCCGCATCCGGCCAGCCCCCAAAACGTCACACGCGCGCGACGAGCGCCTGGGTCAGGGGCTTCTTGCCCCAGCAGTCGCGAACCGCGGCCCGCGCAGCCCGACGGGCGGCCTCGGTCACGACATCGAGGTTCTTGCGGCGGTTCTTCGGAATGCTCTCCAGCGCATGGATGACCTCGTCGATCACGATGTCCTCCATGTCGTCGCCGTCCTCGTCGGTTTCCGGCAGGCCGAAGAGAGCTGCCTGCGGCTCCCCGACAAGGTCGCCGCGCGCATCCACGACGACGGACACCACGATCGCCCCGGCGAACGAGAGCTTGCGCCGTTCCTGCACCCCGGTTTCTTCCGGGTCGCCGAAGATCATCCCGTCCTTGACCTCGATCCCGACCGGAATCTCGTCGACGATATCCAGCCGGCCCGGCGACAGGCGGACGAGATCGCCGTTGCGCGCGATCATCGCGTTCTTGATGCCATGCGCCTTGGCAAGGTCGTGATGCGCCTTGAGGTGCATGGCCTCGCCGTGCGCGGGAATCAGCGCCTGCGGCTTGAGCAGGTCGTAGAGCTGGGTCAGCTCGCCCCTGCGCGGATGGCCAGAGACATGCACCAGCGCATCGCGGTCCGTGACGATCTCGACACGGGCCTCGGCGAGCTTGTTGACGATCGCATTCACCGCCTTCTCGTTGCCGGGGATCGTGCGCGAGGAAAACACCACCATGTCGCCCTTGGACAGCGCGACGTTCCGGTGATCGCCGGCCGCGATCCGCGCAAGTGCCGCCCGCTCCTCGCCCTGGCTGCCGGTGAGCAGCAGAACGACCTTTTCAGGCGGCAGATAGCCGTAGGCATCCTCGGAGAGGAACGCCGGAAGATCGTCCATATAGCCGAGTTCGGTCGCGACCTCGATCGCACGGTGCATCGAGCGTCCCATCACCACCACATCGCGGTCCGCCGCCTTGGCGGCCAGGGCAATGGAGCGGATCCGCGCCACATTCGAGGCAAAGGTGGTGACGGCAACACGCCGTTTGGCTTTCTGGATCACACGGGTCAGATCCGCCGCAACGTCCATTTCGCTCGGGCTGACGCCATCGCGCACGGCATTGGTGGAATCGCAGATCAGCGCGCGCACGCCCTCTTCGCCAAGCTGTGCCAGGCGTTCGACGTCGATCGGACGGCCGATGCCCGGTGTCGGATCGATCTTCCAGTCGCCGGAATGCACCACCAGACCGGCGGGCGTACGAATCGCCAATGCGCAAGGCTCGGGAATGGAATGCGACATCGCCACCATTTCCACATCGAACGGCCCGAGCTGGAACCGGTCGCCCTGCTTCACCACGCTGACCGGGATCTTGTCGACGCCCGGCTCGCTTTGCGTCTTCGCAGCCAGCAGCCCGGCGGTGAACGGCGTCATGTAGAGCGGCGCCTTGAGCCGCGGCCACAGATGGATCAGCGCGCCATAGTGATCCTCATGGGCATGGGTGATCACGATGCCGTCCAGCCGGTCGAGCTTGTCCTCGATATAGCTGATGTCCGGCACCACGATGTCGACGCCCGGGAGGTCCGGACCGGCAAATGTCACACCGCAATCGACCATCAGCCAACGCCGCTCGTGAGCGGGGCCGTAGCCGTAAAGCGCCATGTTCATGCCGATCTCGCCGAGACCGCCGAGCGCGACGAATACGAGCTCCTGATCGCCCGTCATCCTGTACTCCTATCTGACCGCCACTGGCGGCGCGCAGTCATATCCGCGCTTGTCAAAAAAACACATCGCCGGCGGAGATCGTCGTCATCGATCCATCTGCGCCGCGCAACAAAAGACGTCCCTCCTCGTCGAGACCGACGAAGGTTCCGTGAAGCTCGTCCTGGCTCAGGCGAACGCGGATCGGCATGCCGATCCCTTGCGCCCGCGACAGCCAATCCGTGAGGATGCCCGAAAATTCCTCGTGTCTCCAACGGTCGAGCTGCCTCGAAACGCTCTCCGCCAGAGCCCCAAATCCGATCTCCGGCGTAACCCGGTAGCCCAGTCCCGCCAGGTCGGCAGCCGCATAGTCGGCAAGCTCCGGGTGGTGGGAAATGTTCAAGCCGAACCCGCAGGCCACAGCCCGCCGGCCCTCGCCGACGACGGCGGCCTCCAGCAGGATACCGGATATCTTGGCGCCGTCCACGAGCAGATCGTTCGGCCACTTCAGCCGGACCAGCCGATGGGTCCCGCACATCCGGTCGACCGCATCGGCAAGCGCAAGCGCACAGACCAGCGGAAGCTGGCCAAGCCGCGCCGGATCGGCCGGATCGATCAAGAGCAGCGACGCATAGAGATTGCCCGGCTCCGACGCCCAGGGGCGGCCACGCCGGCCGCGCCCGCCCGTTTGACGGCCGGCCACGACCCACAATTGCCCTGCATCGCCCTTGTAGGCATGGTCAAGGGCGACCGCATTGGTCGAGCCGACGGTCTCCAGACCGACGACGCGATACGGCGGAACCGCCGGGATCGGATGCACCCGGCCGTCGAACGACAGGCCCGCGATCAGAACAGCGTCCCGGCCGCAGCCGCCGCCATCTCGACGATGGACCCCGCGAACACCACGAAGAACATGACGAACAGGCTCGACAGGCCAAGCGTGAACTTCAGCTCGACCGGCATCGGCAGGAAGGCACGGGCCGGCTCGTCGAAGAACATCACCTTGACGATCCGCAGATAATAATAGGCGCCGACAACCGATGACAGGATGCCGATGATCGCCAGCGGATAAAGACCCGCCTCCACCGCAGCGAGGAACACGTAGAACTTCGCGAAGAACCCGACGAAGGGCGGAATTCCGGCCAGCGAGAACAGGATGATCCCCAGAAGAACCGCCATCGGCAGGTTGGTGCGCGCAAGACCGCTGAGATCGGAGATCTCCTCGACCATGCCCTCCTTGCGGCGCATCGACAGGATGCAGGCAAAGGCGCCGAGCGTCATCGCCAGATAGGCGGTCATGTAGATCACGACGCCTTCCACGCCGGCCTGCGATCCGGCCGCGAGGCCGACAAGCGCGAAGCCCATGTGACCGATGGACGAATAGGCCATCAGGCGCTTGATGTTGTGCTGGCCGATCGCCGCGAAAGCGCCAAGCGCCATGGAGGCGATCGAGACGAAGACAATGATCTGCTGCCAGTCGTGGGTGACCGGCTCGAAGGCATCGATCACGATGCGCGTCAGCATCCCCATAGCCGCGATCTTGGGAGCCGCCGCAAAGAAGGCCGTGACCGGGGTCGGCGCGCCCTCATAGACATCCGGCGTCCACATGTGGAACGGAACGGCGGAGACCTTGAATGCCAGACCGGCGAGAATGAACACGAGACCGAACACGAGGCCGAGCGACGATCCGCCCTGCGCGGTGATGGCGGCCGCGATCTCCGGGAAACCCGTGTTGCCGGTAAAGCCGTAGACGAGCGACATGCCGTAAAGCAGCATGCCCGACGAGACCGATCCGAGCACGAAATACTTCAGGCCCGCTTCCGTGGAGCGCACGCTGTCCCGGTTGAAGGCCGCGATCACATAAAGCGCCAGGGACTGAAGCTCGAGCCCGAGATAGAGGATGATCAGGTCGTTGGCCGACAGCATCAGCATCATGCCGAGCGTCGCCAGCAGGATCAGCACCGGATACTCGAACTGCTCGAAGTTCTCGTTGCGCGCGAAGGCCACCGACATGGCGATCGCAAAGCCCGAGCCGATAAGCGTCAGGATCTTGAGATAGGTGGCAAAGCCGTCGAGCACGAAGGCGCCGTGAAACGTTGTGCCGTCGGTGATCCCGAATTGCGCCGGCAACAGCAGCGGCAGCGCCGCCACCGCCAGCAGCGCAACGGCAAGTGCGGTGACGTAGCGAACGGCCGTCCGCCCGCCGAAGACGCCCAGCATCAGCAGCGCCAGCGACCCGCCCGCGAGAAACAGCTCCGGCAATGCAGGCGCGAGGTCAGGGAGTTGATTGTAAGCAGTCATGGCTCGTCTCTCGTCCTCAACCCGTCAATGCGCCAGCATGGCGGTGGAATTCGCGGCCTCGATCGCCGCCTGGTAGTTGGTCACCAGCGCCGTGACCGACGCGGCCGTGGCGTCAAGGATGGGTGCGGGATAGAAACCGAACAGGATCGTCAGGATGATCATCGGCACGATGATCACGCGCTCGCGCAGGCTAAGATCCATGATCGACTTCAGGCTTTCCTTGTCGAGCGCGCCGAAGACGACGCGCTTGTAGAGAAACAGCGCATAGGCGGCCGACAGGATCACACCGGAGGTCGCGATCAACGCGACCCAGGTGTTCACCTGGAAGGCGCCCATCAGCGTCAGGAACTCGCCGACGAACCCGCTGGTGCCCGGCAGGCCGACATTCGCCATCGTGAAGATCAGGAAGGCGACCGCATAGAACGGCATCCGGTTGACGAGCCCTCCGTAGGCCGAGATGTCGCGCGTGTGCATCCGGTCGTAGATCACCCCGACGCAGAGGAACAGCGCGCCCGAAACGATGCCGTGCGACAGCATCTGGAAGAGCGCGCCCTGCACCCCCTGCTCGGTCATGGTGAAGATGCCCATCGTCACATACCCCATGTGGGCGACGGAGGAATAGGCGATCAGCTTCTTGATGTCTTCCTGGGCGAGCGCCACCAGCGAGGTGTAGACGATGGCGATGACCGACAGCGTGAAGACCATTGGTGCGAACATCTCGCTCGCCAGCGGGAACATCGGCAGCGAGAAGCGCAGGAAGCCGTAGCCGCCCATCTTCAGCAGGATCGCGGCCAGGATAACGGAGCCGGCCGTCGGTGCCTCCACGTGCGCATCGGGCAGCCAGGTGTGGACCGGCCACATCGGCATCTTCACGGCGAAGGACGCGAAGAACGCCAGCCACAGCCACGTCTGCATTCCGGCCGGGAACCCGTGCGCCATGAGCGTCGGAATATCCGTCGTGCCGGCATCCCAATACATCGCCATCAGCGCGATCAGCATCAGCAGCGAGCCGAGCAGCGTGTAGAGAAAGAACTTGTAGCTCGCGTAGACGCGCCGCTTGCCGCCCCAGACACCGATGATCAGGAACATCGGGATCAGACCGGCCTCGAAGAACACGTAGAACATGACGAGATCAAGCGCGCAGAACACGCCGATCATCAGCGTTTCAAGCACCAGAAACGCGATCATGTACTCCTTCACCCGCATCTGGACGCTGTTCCAGCTGGCCAGGATGCAGAAGGGCATGAGGAAGGTCGTGAGGATGACGAAGAGCATCGAGATGCCGTCGACGCCCATGCGGTAGCCGATGTTGCCGCCCAGCCACTCGCTGCTTTCCTCGAACTGGAAACCGGGGTTCTGCGGATCGAACCCGCCCCAGATGAAGAGCGACACCAGGAAGGTGAACACCGTCGTGATCAGCGCGACCCGGCGCATGTTGTCCTTGGCGCCGGCATCCTCGCCGCGCACCAGCAGGATGAAGAACACACCGACGAGCGGAAGGAAGGTCGTGATGGAAAGAAGCGGCCAGTTGCTCATCAGTGAGCGCCCCCGACGGAGAACATGGACCAGGTGATCAGCGCGGCAACGCCGATCAGCATGGCGAATGCATAGTGATAGAGGTACCCGGTCTGAAGCCGGACGACCCAGGTTGTGACGTTCTGGACACGCGCGGCAACGCCATCAGGTCCCATGCCGTCGATGACCGTGCCATCGCCCTTCTTCCAGAGCTGGCGGCCGATCCACATGGCGGGACGGACGAAGATCGCGTCATAGAGCTCGTCGAAATACCACTTGTTCAGGAGGAAGCGGTACAGGCCGTCGTGCCGCTCCGCCAGCTGGCGCGGGATCTCCGGCGAGCGGATGTAGAACAGCCATGCAACCGCGAACCCGCCGAGCATCATGACGAAGGGCGATGCCTTCACCCACAGTGGAACCTCGTGGATGTCGTGAAGAACGTGGTTTTCCTCCGACACGAAGAGCGCGCCCTTCCAGAAGGCATCGTAGCCGTCGCCGATGAACACCCCCTTGAAGACGAAGCCGGCAAGGAGTGCGCCCGCCGCCAGGATCATCAGCGGCACGGTCATCACCAGCGGGCTTTCATGGACGTGCTTCATCACGTCGACGGAGGCCCGCGGCTTGCCGTGGAAAGTCATGAACGCAAGGCGCCACGAGTAGAAGGAGGTCAGGGCCGCCGCTGCCACCGTCAGCCAGAAGGCGTATTGCGCGAAGACGTTATGCCCGACGTAGGCCGCCTCGATGACCGCATCCTTGGAGAAGAAGCCGGCGGTCAGCGGGAAACCGGTCAGTGCCAGCGTGCCGATCACCATCATCCAGTAGGTCAGCGGGATGTGCTTGCGAAGTCCGCCCATCTTGCGCATGTCCTGCTCGTTCGACACGGCATGGATCACCGAGCCGGCGCCAAGGAACAGCAGCGCCTTGAAGAAGGCATGGGTGAACAGGTGGAAGATCGCGATGGAGTAACCGCCAACGCCGAGCGCGACGAACATGTAGCCGAGCTGCGAACAGGTCGAATAGGCGATCACCCGCTTGATGTCGTTCTGCACAAGACCGACGGTCGCGGCGAAGAACGCCGTCGTCGCGCCGAAAAGCGTCACCACGGTCAGCGCCGTGTGCGACAATTCGAAGATCGGCGACAGACGCGCAACCATAAACACGCCGGCCGTCACCATGGTGGCGGCGTGAATGAGCGCGGATACCGGCGTCGGGCCTTCCATGGCGTCGGGAAGCCAGGTGTGCAGCAGGAACTGCGCCGACTTGCCCATGGCGCCCATGAAGAGCAGCAGACACACGACGGTGAGTGCGGCGTCCTGGGTCAGCTCTGCACCGAGGAACGTCAGGACCGTGCGCGGCTCTTCCGCCGCAAAGGCCTGGGCGTTGGCGAAAATCGTGTCGTAATCCGTGGAATTGAACAGGTAGAAGACGCCGAAAATGCCGAGAATGAAGCCGAAGTCACCGACCCGGTTGACGACGAAGGCCTTCATCGCTGCCGCATTGGCCGACGGCTTCTTGTACCAGAAGCCGATCAGCAGATAGGACGCGAGACCCACGCCTTCCCAGCCGAAGAACATCTGCAGCAGGTTGTCGGAGGTCACCAGCATCAGCATGGCGAAGGTGAACAGCGACAGGTAGGCGAAAAAGCGCGGCCGATGCGGATCGTCGTGCATGTAGCCGATGGAATAGACATGCACGAGCGCGGACACCGAGTTGACCACCACCAGCATGACGGCAGTCAGCGTGTCGACGCGAATGGTCCAGTCGACGCTGAAGGTGCCGGAGGTCATCCAGCGCAGCAGCGTTTCGCGCGCAACCGGCGTTTCCCCGAAACCGATGGAGAAGAACGCAACCCACGACAGCAGCGCTGCGACGATGAGAAGCCCGGAGGTGATGTACTCGCTCGCCTTGGCACCGATCGCGCGGCCGAACAGGCCGGCAATCAGGAACCCGACGAGGGGCAGGAAGACGATAGCCTGATACATGGCGGCCCTACCCCTTCATCATGTTGACGTCTTCAACCGCGATGGAGCCGCGGTTGCGATAGAAGACGACGAGGATCGCGAGCCCGATGGCCGCTTCCGCCGCGGCGACCGTCAGCACGAGCAGGGCAAAGACCTGACCGACGAGATCACCGAGGAACGACGAGAAGGCCACCAGGTTGAGGTTCACCGACAGGAGCAGGAGTTCCACCGACATCAGGATGACGATGACGTTCTTCCGGTTCAGGAAGATCCCGAAGATCCCGATCGTGAACAATATAGCTGCGACCGCCAGATAGTGTGACAGACCGATTTCCATGGGCGCCTCGCGATGCTCCCCGATTAAGACTTGCAAGCTGGCACGCGCAGCGGATGCCGCGCGGCCGGAATGACTGTGATGAGGATCCTCAGATCCCCTTTCCGGTTTCGACCTTCCGCACCTCGATGGCGGCGTCCCGGGTCCGTCCCACCTGGGTGGAGATATCCTGGCGCTTCACGCCCTCCTTGTGGCGCAGCGTCAGCACGATCGCCCCGATCATCGCCACCAGCAGCACCAGACCGGCCGTCTGGAAATACAGGATGTAGCGCGTGTAGATCAGCTGCCCGAGTGCAGAGACATTGGCCCCGTCCTGCGGCACCGGTGCCGGCGCCGAGGTGTTTGCGATCACCTCCGGCGAGATCACCCAGACCCCGAGCACCAGCAGAAGCTCGACCAGCAGGACCATTCCGATAAGGCCGCCCACCGGCATGTACTGCAGGAACCCTTGGCGCATCTCGACGAAATCGACGTCGAGCATCATCACCACGAAGAGGAACAGCACCATGACGGCGCCGACATAGACGACGACCAGCAGCATCGCCAGGAATTCGGCGCCGAGCAGGATGAAGAGACCGGCGGCATTGAAGAACGCCAGAATCAGGAACAGCACCGAATGCACGGGATTGCGCGAGGCAATCACCATGAAGGCGGACGCCACGGCGATCGCGGCGAAGAGATAGAAGAAGATGGCTTGCAGAACCATGTCGCGGTGTGCCCCCGTCACCATGTTGAGTGGGCTTGTTCCCGAACAAGACGGCCTCGTCTTAGACCAGCCGCTGCCCGGCGTCCACTCCCCGCGCCTTATCGATAAGGCGCATCCATGGCGATGTTGTTTGCGATTTCCCGCTCCCAGCGATCGCCGTTCGCGAGGAGTTTTTCCTTGTCGTAATAAAGCTCTTCACGGGTCTCCGTGGCGAACTCGAAATTCGGACCCTCGACAATGGCATCCACCGGGCAGGCTTCCTGGCAGAAGCCGCAGTAGATGCACTTCACCATGTCGATGTCGTAACGCGTCGTGCGGCGCGTCCCGTCGTTTCGGCGCGGGCCTGCCTCGATGGTGATGGCCTGCGCCGGGCAGATCGCTTCGCACAGCTTGCAGGCGATGCAGCGCTCCTCGCCGTTGGGATAGCGACGCAACGCATGCTCGCCGCGAAAACGCGGGCTGACCGGCCCCTTCTCGAAGGGGTAGTTGATCGTCGGCTTCGGCTTGAAGAAGTAGCGCATCGCCAGAAAGAAGGCGGACACGAACTCCTTGAGCAAGAGCGACTTGGCAGCCTGTTGCAGTGCCATGGCGTCGAGCCTCGTTCTCTCGTTTCCAATCGGGCGGTTCCCGGGGTCATCCCGCGCCCGTGTTCACATCTCTCCCCGCCCCTGTCCGGCGGGATCAACCTGGGCTAGCCGGCCAGCGACCGGCCCGCAAGGTATCCGATCATCGGGAACGCGATCAGACCGCACCCAAGGACCAGATAGCGGATCTGCTCCATGTAGCGATCGAGAAACCCCTGTTTCCCGATCCGCTGGTTCTGCCGTTCCGCCGCGCCCTTCAGAACGCCGATGACGATCTTGTAGTCGATCCAGCCGATGTAGAGCCCGATGGCCGCACCGATCAGACCCGCAAGAGAGAACGACATTCAAGACCCTCTCGACCCGTCACGCGCCGGTGGGCGCCCAGCCCATCGCCATCAGGACGCCGGCGACCACGACGACCATGACCAGCGACAGCGGCAGGAACACCTTCCAGCCAAGACGCATCAGCTGGTCGTAGCGGTAGCGCGGGACCATCGCCTTGACCATCGCGAACATGAAGAACACCAGCAGCGACTTCAGCAGGAACCAGATCACGCCCGGCACCCAGGTGAAGGGCGCGAAATCAAGCGGCGGAAGCCAGCCGCCCAGGAACAGGATGGTCGTCAGCGAGCACATCAGCGCGATGGCGACATATTCGCCCAGCATGAACATCATGTAGGGCGTCGAGCCGTATTCGACCATGAAGCCGGCGACAAGCTCAGATTCCGCCTCCGCCAGATCGAACGGCGGACGGTTCGTCTCCGCAAGCGCGGAAATGAAGAACACCACGAACATCGGGAACAGCGGCAGCCAGTACCAGTTCAGGAAAGTCAGCCACGGCACGCCGAGCATGGTGGCAAGGCCGGTCTCCTGCGACAGCACGATCTGCGACAGGTTGAGCGATCCCGCGCACATCAGCACCGTGACGATCACGAAGCCGATGGACACCTCATAGGACACCATCTGCGCCGCCGAACGCAGCGCCGACAGGAACGGATACTTCGAGTTCGATGCCCAACCGCCGATAATGATGCCGTAGACGCTGAGCGAGGAGATCGCGAAGATGAAGAGGATGCCGACATTGATATCGGCGATCACCCAGCCGTCCGCGACGGGCACCACCGCCCAGGCGGCCAGCGCCAGCGTCACCGTGACCAGCGGCGCGAGCAGGAACAGCCCCTTGTTGGCGCCGGCCGGAATGACCGGCTCCTTGAGCACGAACTTCAGAAGATCGGCGAAGGACTGCAGCAGGCCCCAGGGGCCGACCACGTTCGGACCCCGGCGAATCTGCACTGCCGCCCAGATCTTGCGATCCGCGTAGAGGATATACGCCACGATCACCAGCAGCACGACGAGAAGCAACACGCTCTGCGCCAGCATGATGATCAGCGGGAAAAGGTAATCCGCCCAGAAGTCCGCCATAATAGCCCCCGTTTACTCCGCGGCCTCTGCCGCACGCGCCTTGGCGAGAGCCGAACATTCGGCCATCGTCGCCGACGCACGCGCGATCGGATTGGTCATAAAGAAGTCGCTCACCGCATTGTGGAACGCGGCCGAGTCCGGCTTTCCACCGAGCTTTGCCAGCGCATCGACGCCAGACCCGTCGCCAGCCGCGATGCCGTCGATTTCCGCCATATGCGGATGCACTTCGTAAAGCGCCGCCCGCAGCTCGCCAAGCGAGTCATACGGCAGTTGCGCCCCGAGCTGCGCGGACAAGGCGCGCAGGATCGCCCAGTCTTCGCGCGCCTCGCCCGGCGGGAAGCCGGCGCGCTCGCCCAGCTGGACGCGCCCCTCGGTGTTCACATAGGTGCCCGACTTCTCGGTGTAGGTCGCGCCCGGCAGGATCACGTCGGCGCGATGCGCACCGCGATCGCCATGGGTGCCCTGATAGATCACGAAAGCCCCGTCCGGCACGTCGATCTCGTCGACGCCCAGCAGGAAGGCAACGTCCAGCGCACCCGGCTCCAGCATCTGCGCTGTCGACAGGCCGCCCTCGCCCGGCACGAAGCCGACGTCGAGTGCGCCAACCTGCGCGGCCTCGGTATGCAGGATATTGAACCCGTTCCAGCCATCGCTCACGGCACCGACCGCCTTCGCGACCTGTGCGGCGAGCGAGAGAACCGCGGCGCCATCCGGGCGGTTGAGCGCGCCCTGCCCGACGATGATCATCGGGCGCTCGGCCTTCGCAAACCCCTTCTTGAGCATCTCTGCAAGGGTTTCCGGACCGGCTCCGAGATAATCATAGGGATAGGTGAGATCCGCAGCCTCCCCGATCACGCCGATACGCGCACCGCCCTGGGTGTAGCGCTTGCGGATCCGCGCGTTGAGCACCGGCGCCTCGATGCGCGGATTGGTGCCGACCAGCAGGATCGCATCCGCATCCTCGATGCCGGCGATCGTCGAATTGAACAGGTAGCTGTCGCGCCCGTGCGCCGGATCGAGCGGCGAACCGGGATAGCGGCTGTCGAGATTGGCGACGCCGAGCGCCGTCATCAGGCTCTTCAGCGCGAACATCTCCTCGACGTTGGCGAACTGGCCGGCCAGCGCACCGATGCGCTCGGGCTTCGCCGCCTTCACCTTCTCCGCGATCAGCGCGAAAGCCTCGCCCCAGGACACCGGCTTCAGCTTGCCGTCGACGCGCGCATAGGGGCGGTCGAGACGCTGGGTGCGCAATCCGTCCCAGATGTAGCGGGTCTTGTCGGAGATCCACTCCTCGTTGACCGCCTCGTTGAGACGGGGCAGCACACGCATGACCTCCCGGCCGCGCGTATCGACCCGGATGGCGGAGCCGACAGCGTCCATCACATCGATGGATTCGGTCTTCTTGAGCTCCCACGGCCGCGCCTGGAAGGCATACGGCTTGTGCGTCAGAGCGCCGACCGGGCACAGGTCAACCACATTGCCCTGCATCTCCGACGACAGCGCGCCTTCCAGATAGGAGGTGATCTCCGCATCCTCGCCCCGACCGATCAGGCCGAGATCGGACACGCCGCAGACTTCCGTGGTGAAGCGGACGCAGCGCGTGCAGTGAATGCAGCGCGTCATGATCGTCTTGACGAGCGGGCCGATGTATTTGTCCTCGACCGCGCGCTTGTTCTCCGCGTAGCGCGAAGTGTCCATGCCGTAGGCCATGGCCTGGTCCTGCAGATCGCACTCGCCGCCCTGATCGCAGATCGGGCAATCGAGCGGATGGTTGATTAGCAGGAATTCCATGACGCCTTCACGCGCCTTCTTGACCATCGGCGTCTTGGTGAAGACTTCCGGCGGCTCGCCGTTCGGGCCCGGGCGCAGGTCGCGCACGTTCATCGCGCAGGACGCTGCCGGCTTCGGCGGGCCACCCTTCACCTCGACGAGGCACATGCGGCAGTTGCCGGCGATCGACAGACGGTCGTGGAAGCAGAAGCGCGGCACCTCGGCGCCGGCGGCCTCGCAGGCCTGCAGCAGCGTGTAGTCCTGCGGAACCTCGACTTCCTTGCCGTCGACAAAGATAACCTTGTTCATCGGGTGCAGCCCTCGCGGCTGACATCCGGCGCGGATGCTGCGCCCGGACGTCGTGTCATGTCGATTGCGGCGTTGCGCATGTCCTACTCCGCCGCCGCCATTGCGGGCGACGGGGACCGCCGCTTCGCCGTGAATTCGTCGATCCGCGCCTCGATGACCGGGCGGAAGTTCTTGATCAGCCCCTGGATCGGCCAGGCCGCCGCGTCGCCGAGCGCGCAGATCGTGTGGCCCTCGACCTGCTTGGTCACCTGGAAGAGCATGTCGATCTCTTCCTTGGAGGCATTGCCCTCGACCATGCGTTCCATCACGCGCCACATCCAGCCGGTGCCCTCGCGGCACGGCGTGCACTGGCCGCAGCTCTCGTGCTTGTAGAAATAGGACAGTCGGGCAATCGCCTTGATGATATCGGTGGAGCGGTCCATCACGATGACGGCGGCCGTTCCAAGCCCCGACCCGAGCCCCTTGAGGCTGTCGAAATCCATACCGCAGTCGATGATGTTTTCAGCCGTCACGCAGGGCACGGAAGACCCGCCCGGGATCACCGCCAGGAGGTTGTCCCAGCCGCCGCGGATCCCGCCGCAGTGCTTTTCGATCAGCTCGCGGAACGGAATGCCCATTTCCTCTTCCACGGTGCACGGCTTGTTGACGTGACCGGAGACGCAGAAGAGCTTGGTGCCCGTGTTCCCCGGCTTTCCGAGGCTCGCGAACCATGTGCCGCCCCGGCGCAGGATCGTCGGCGCGACCGCGATCGATTCCACGTTGTTCACCGTGGTCGGGCAACCATAAAGCCCGACGTTCGCCGGGAACGGCGGCTTCAGCCGCGGCTGGCCCTTCTTGCCCTCAAGGCTCTCCAGCAGCGCGGTTTCCTCGCCGCAGATATAGGCGCCGGCGCCGTGGTGGACATAGATGTCGAAGTCGTAGCCGTTCTTGTTGTTCTTGCCGATCAGCCCGGCCTCATAGGCCTGGTCGATCGCCGCCTGCAGCCGCTCGCGCTCGCGGATGAACTCGCCGCGCACATAGATGTAGGCGGCAATCGCGCCCATGGCGAAGCCGGCGACGAGGCAGCCCTCGACCAGCGTATGCGGGTCGTGGCGCAGGATTTCGCGGTCCTTGCAGGTGCCGGGCTCGGATTCGTCGGCATTGACGACCAGATAGGCCGGGCGTCCGTCCGATTCCTTCGGCATGAAGGACCATTTCAGACCGGTCGGGAATCCGGCGCCGCCGCGGCCGCGCAGGCCGGAGGTCTTGACCTCCTCGATGATCCAGTCGCGGCCCTTTTCAAGAAGCGCCTTGGTGCCATCCCAGTGGCCGCGCTGACGCGCGCCATCGAGGCCCCAGTCGTGCAGGCCGTAGATGTTGGTGAAGATCCGGTCCTGATCAGACAGCATCCCGCTCTCCTGTCCTTAGCTCTGGCTGGAGGGCACATCGCCCTTGTCAACGCGCGCGGAGAATTCGGTCTCTCCGCCGTCGGCCAGAAGTTTCGCCTGGGCGATCCAGTCCTCGCGGTCAATCCGGCCCTTGAACTTGAGCCGCGTGTCGACCCAGGCCTTGTTGGCCTCGTCCCAACCGGCGATCTGGTCGAAGTGATAGACCCCGAGATCGTTGAGGATGCCCTCGATCTTCGGACCCACGCCCTTGATCTTCTTCAAGTCGTCCGGCTTGCCGTCGCGCGCGCCCTTGAGAAGTTCCGGCTCGCTTTCCGGCACACCACCGCCGGACAGGTCAAGGCTCGACTGCACCGACCCCGGCGCGCCGGCCGCAGCCGTCTCCGCCGTTTCCGGCTTCACGACCTTCGCCTTGGGCGTCGGCTTCGGCGCCGCTTTCGCCGTCACCTTGGCAGCCCCCGGCAAACCGTCGAAATCGCCGCCACCGGCATTGATCGCGTCGCCCGCGAAGGCATGCGAGGCCGCCTCGGCACCCGACACGACATGCGCCACCGGATCGGCGCCCACGGTCGTGTCCTTGATCTCGGTCAGCGTCGTCGCGCCGCCCTCGGGCATCGCGAAACGACGATCCGACTGCGGTCCGGGGGTGACTTCACGGCCTGCCGCGATGTCGTCGATCAGCGCCTCGAGGCTTTCCGGCGTCAGGTCCTCATAGGTGTCCTTGAAGATCTGCACCATCGGCGCATTCACGCAGGCGCCGAGACACTCGACCTCTTCCCAAGAGAAATCGCCGTCCGCGGAAAGCTCATGCGCATGCGCCGCGATCTTGCTCTTGCAGACCCGGACAAGGTCTTCCGCGCCGCGCAGCTGGCACGGTGTCGTGCCGCACACCTGGATGTGCGCCTTCTTGCCGACCGGCGCCAGCTGGAACATCGTGTAGAAGGTCGCGACCTCCAGCACGCGGATATGCGGCATCGACAGCATGTCGGCGACACAGCGGATCGCCGGCTCCGGCAGCCAGCCGTCGTGCTGCTCCTGCGCCCGCCACAGCAGCGGGATCACGGCCGACGCCTGCCGGCCTTCCGGATAGCGCGAAATGACTTTCTGGGCCCAGTCCAGGTTGGCCTTGGTGAAGGCGAAACTCTCGGGCTGCTCAGGGTGAAGGCGACGAACGGCCATTACCGGTCAACCTCTCCGAACACGATATCAAGGGATCCGAGGACCGCCGACACGTCGGCCAGCATGTGTCCCCGGCACAGGAAATCCATCGCCTGCAGATGCGCGAAACCCGGCGCCTTGATCTTGCAGCGATAGGGCTTGTTGCTTCCGTCGGCGACGAGATAGACGCCGAACTCGCCCTTCGGCGCCTCGACGGCCGCATAAACCTCGCCTTCGGGGACGCGGTAGCCTTCGGTGTAGAGCTTGAAGTGATGGATCAGCGCTTCCATCGACTTCTTCATCTCGCCGCGCTTGGGCGGGACCACCTTGCCGTCGACCGACGACACAGGCCCCTTCTCGACGGTCAGCTTTTCCAGGCACTGCTTCATCAGCCGCACCGACTGGCGCATCTCTTCCATGCGGATCAGGTAGCGGTCGTAGCAGTCGCCGTTCTTGCCGACGGGAATGTCGAAATCGAGCTCCGAGTAGCACTCATAGGGCTGCGACTTGCGCAGGTCCCAGGCGGCACCGGAGCCGCGCACCATCACGCCGGAAAAGCCGCGCGCCCACGCGTCTTCCAGCGACACGACGGCGATGTCGACGTTTCGCTGCTTGAAGATGCGGTTGTCGGTCAAAAGCCCCTCGATATCGTCGAGGGTCTTCAGGAAGGGATCGCAGAAGTCCCAGATGTCGTCGAGCAGGTCGCCCGGAAGATCCTGGTGGACGCCGCCCGGACGCACGAAGGCGGCATGCATGCGCGCACCGCAGGCCCGCTCATAGAACACCATCAGCTCTTCGCGCGGCTCGAACCCCCACAGCGGCGGCGTCAGCGCGCCGACGTCGAGCGCCTGGGTGGTCACATTGAGCAGGTGCGACAGGATGCGGCCGATCTCGGAGTAAAGCACACGGATCAGCTGACCGCGCTTCGGCACCTCGACGCCCATGAGCCGTTCGACGGCGAGCGCGAAGGCATGCTCCTGGTTCATCGGCGCGACGTAGTCGAGCCGGTCGAAATACGGCACGGCCTGGAGATAGGTCTTGTGCTCGATCAGCTTCTCGGTGCCGCGATGCAGCAGGCCGATATGCGGATCGACACGCGTGACGACTTCGCCGTCCAGCTCGAGCACAAGACGCAACACGCCGTGCGCAGCGGGATGCTGCGGGCCGAAGTTGATGTTGAAATTCCGGACCTGAGCCTCTGCCATCGGCTGCCTCAACTGGTCTTGGCTTTTTCATCGCCGGGAAGGATGTATTCCGCACCCTCCCATGGCGACATGAAATCGAAGTCGCGGAATTCCTGGTTGAGCCGCACCGGCTCATAGACCACCCGCTTCTTCTCGTCGTCGTAGCGCACCTCGACATACCCCGTGAGCGGGAAGTCCTTGCGCAAGGGATAGCCGTCGAACCCGTAGTCGGTCAGGATGCGGCGCAGGTCGGGGTGCCCGGAGAAGAGCACGCCGTACATGTCGTAGATCTCGCGCTCGAACCACTCCGCGCCGGGGAACACCTCGACGATGGAGGGGACCGGCGTTTCGTCATCGGCCTTCAGCTTCACGCGGATGCGCATGTTCTGCTTCGGCGAGAGGAAGTGGTAGACAACCTCGAAGCGCTTGTCCCGACTCGGGTAATCCACACCGCAGATGTCGGTCAGATTGACGAACAGGCAGCTGGTGTCGTCGCGCAGGAACCGCACCGCCTGGACGATTTCCGAGGCGCGCACCTCCAGCGTCAACTCGCCATAGGCGACGGTAGCACTGTCGACCGTGTCGCCAAGCGCCGCCTGAATGTGTTCGCCAAGTTCAGCGAGCGTTTCGTCCATGTCCCTGATCCGTTCACCGCATTAAGGTATTGGTCCGACCCGGCGGTCAGCGTTCGATCGTTCCGGTGCGCCTGATCTTCTTCTGGAGCATCATCACCCCGTAAAGCAGCGCCTCCGCCGTCGGCGGGCACCCTGGCACATAGATATCGACCGGAACGACCCGGTCGCAGCCGCGAACCACCGAATAGGAATAGTGATAGTAGCCGCCGCCGTTGGCACAGGAGCCCATCGAGATCACGTAACGCGGCTCCGGCATCTGGTCGTAGACCTTGCGAAGCGCGGGCGCCATCTTGTTGGTGAGCGTGCCGGCGACGATCATCACGTCGGATTGGCGCGGGGATGCGCGCGGCGCGAAGCCGAAGCGCTCGGCGTCATAGCGCGGCATCGACATCTGCATCATCTCGACCGCGCAGCAGGCAAGCCCGAAGGTCATCCACATCAACGAGCCGGTGCGGGCCCACTGAATGAGGTTGTCGGTGGCGGTGACGACGAAGCCCTTGTCGGCCAGTTCGTCGTTCATCTCCAGGAAAAACGGATCGTCGGACCCGATCGGCTGCCCGGTCCGCGGATCGAGAATGCCCTTCGGGGCCTGGGCGACGAGCGGCTCTTGCGAGGTCAGTCCCATTCCAGCGCTCCCTTTTTCCATTCGTAGATGAACCCGATCGTCAAGACGCCGAGAAAAACCATCATCGACCAGAAGCCATACCAGCCGAGATCGCCGAAGGAGACGGCCCAGGGAAACAGGAACGCCACTTCGAGATCGAAGATGATGAACAGCAGTGCGACCAGATAGAAGCGGATGTCGAACTTCATCCGGGCATCGTCGAAGGCGTTGAACCCGCACTCATAGGCCGACAGTTTTTCCGAATCGGGATTCTTGTAGGCCAGCAGAAACGGCGACACCAAAAGGGCAAGACCGATGACCAGCGAGACCCCGATGAAAACCAGGATCGGCACGTAGTCTCTCAACAAATCTTCCATGTCCAAACGTGTCCTTGCGCCAGGCCCTTGGCGGCTGCGCGTGTCCCTTGACGGTGCGGCGCGACAGGGCCTTTCCAGCGTGACGGTGATACGGGTGACAACGACGCGACCACCAGCGCTTACCCGGCACGCTTAGCCCACGCTCCCCCGCAACGCAAGCCCAACAACGGTGTAATCGGAGCGCCATTTTCGCAACCGCGAAATGACCTTGGCGTCAACAGGCGGCTCGGGCGCGGCCGCGTCAGCGAGCGAACCTCGCGGCCAGAGCGGGCCACTCCGCCAGAAGCGCGCTGCGGGCCCGCAGGCCCGGCGACACGGAATGGCGGACCTCGTCCTGCGTCAGCCGCACGAAGACAGCCCGCGTGTCGCCCCTAGTTGCCCAGCCGACGAACCATCCATATCCGCGGGCCCGGTCGAAGGACCCGTCCGCGCGGCGCGGATAGGCCCCTCCGGTCTTGCCGCTCAACGTCCAGCCGCCGTCGATGCTGAACCGCTCGACCAGCGCTTCCGTTTGCGCCATCGCGGACTGAGACAGCGGAAGCGTGCGATTGAGCAGACCCCTCAGGAAGCGCGCCTGCTCGCGCGGCGAAATCGCCAGCGACGACGCAATCCAGGCCCGTTCAAGGCCGTTGCCCTTGCCCGGATCTCCCGAAAAATCGGCATTGCCGTAACCGAGCGCCCGCGTCCAGGCTTCGAGCTTGTCCGCACCCAACTGCCGGGTCAGGCGCTGGGAATACCAGACGACCGAGTGTTTCATCCAGGACGTGGGATCGACAAGACCGCGCCAGGCACGTCCGCCCCAATCGACCTCCCCCTTGCGGTACTGACGAACAGGCTCCTGCGGCCCCTGCAACAGCCCCTCCTCGAACCCGATCGCCGCAAGCGCAATCTTGAAGGTCGAGGCCGGCGTCACGCGGGTCTCGCAATCCCCGTTTTCCGTCAGCACCGCACCGCTCTTCGAATCAACCACGAGCGTGCAGATGGGGCCGGCCATCCCGGCAGCATTGCTTCCCGCCAGCGCCAGACCCGCAACCAGAGCAAAAAAGAGCCGTCGCACCATAGGTCTCATCCTTCAAAAGAACCCGGACAACTGCCCCCTGCCCGCCATCGCTGGCGGAGCGACCGTCGCGCGGAAATCGGCAAAGGGCCACCACCTGCAGCGGAGCGCAAACAAAGCGTGGAGTCCCCATCAGGGGAACCTATTGCCATCTCGGAAAGTGCGGAAGGAAAAGAAAAGGGCGAGTGGCGCGAGTGACGGGGCTCGAACCCGCGACCTCCGGCGTGACAGGCCGGCACTCTAACCAACTGAGCTACACCCGCTCGCCCGCTTTGTCGCTTGGACAAAGGGCTCCCGAAACTGAGGCAAGTGGCGCGAGTGACGGGGCTCGAACCCGCGACCTCCGGCGTGACAGGCCGGCACTCTAACCAACTGAGCTACACCCGCTTGCGCTCAGGCGACGCTTGGTCGCCGGGAGTGGCGCTGATGTACGTCGACCCGCCCGACAAGTCAAGCCGATCGGACATGGCTTTGTCATGATTGTTCTTTGCGTCGCGCCAATGCGCATCCGCAACTGTGGATAACACGGCGCACCCCTGACGCAAGCTCGCCTCCCGGCCCGCGAGAAACGCCGCGTGGAAACGCAAAACGCACGGATGCCGGGGCATCCGTGCGTCTGACATTCTGCGAAGCAAAACGATCAGAGCTTTGCCAGATACTGCATCGGGTCGACCGGCTTGTTGCCGCGACGCAGCTCGAAGTGAAGCTGCGGCTGGGTGACAGACCCGGTGGACCCGGCCTTGGCGATTGTCTGACCGCGGCTGACGCTGTCGCCGCGCTTGACCAGCAACTCGCTGCCGTGGGCATAGGCCGACACCCAGCCGTCATCGTGACGAACAAGCACCAGGTTGCCGTAGCCCTTCAGCTCGTTGCCGGAATAGATCACGGTCCCGTCTTCCACCGCCTTGATGTCCGCCCCTTCCGGCAGGGCCATGTTGATGCCCTCGTTGCGGGTGCCGCCGGGCTTGGTGCCGAAGTCGGAGATGATTCGACCGCGCGCCGGCCAGCGGAACCGGCGCACGCTGTCGTCGGCGACGTCCCGGTTCACCGAAATCGGCTTCACTGGCGCGGATTCGGTGCGCGAGATCTGAGGCGCGGAAGCGGTTCCCGTCGGCGTGGCGTTCCGCGCCGGTTCGGCGGGACGCGAACTCAGCGTGGCCGGCTTTCTGCGCGGCTGCACGGCCTGGGTCATCTGCGCGGGCGCTGGAACACTGCTCGACAGCGACGCCAGCCTGACCGCCGAATCCGGCTTGTGGGGCGGGATCGGCGCGGATGCCATCGCCAGACCCGTGGCGGCCGTCGTCGGGATCGACCCGGTCACGCTCGGCGCCGGCCCCGCCGGCGGTAGGGTCACCGGCGCAGACGATGCCGTTGCGCCATGCACATAGGTGGGAATGACCATCCTCTGGCCAGCCGACAAGGAGGCATTCGGCGAAACGCCGTTGATCTCCGCCAGAACATATTGCGGAACGCCGAAACGGCGCGACATGGACGCCACGCTGTCCCCGCTTCTCGCGCTGACCTGTGTGGCCCCTGCGGTCGTCCAGCCACGCACGGTCTTCGGCGAGACGCCATTGCCGGAGTTGGCCAGGATCCGGCTCGCCTCGTCGCTCGAAGAGCGCACCGGCGCCGGCACGGTCGTGCGGGCAACCTGGCGCTGCGGCGAGGCGGGCGGCGTCGGGACGGATGCATATTTCGGCGTCGACCGACCCTGCGCGGAAATCGATCCCGTCGCGATCGAGCCATTCGGCTGCGTGGGCGGCGGCAAGGCGCTGCGCTCAACACGTGCAGGCCCGCTCGACGGGCCGGCCATGATATCATCGAAACTCGGCTGCGACCCCGAGCCTCCGCCCAGCATGGCCCGCTGATTGTCGGTATTGCCGGTGAAAATGGGATCGGCGAAACGCTCCACCCCGCCGCTGCAGGCTCCCGCGATGGCTGCCAGAAGCACCACCATCGCAGTCTGCGAGAGCAATCGGGGCGGGGATCGTAAACATTGCTTTGACATGGCGCTACTCGGACTCAAACACCTGAGGTCGTTGAGCCTGATTAAATGCCGGTAACGTTTATAAAGACTTAAGCGCGGCCAAATTGGTGGAGATCGCCTGGAAACGATTTCTTGCGCCGGACGATCAAAGCCGGGTCGCAACCCCTTCCACAAGCGGGACAAACCGCACTTGCGCGAGATCCCGGGTCGAGGTGGTGGCGCCCTTCTTTTCGACGATGACAAGCGACTGGACATCGCCGGCCGGCCCCAGCGGCATCACCAGCTTGCCTCCGTCAGCCAGTTGGTCGATCAGCGCCGGGGGGATCTCCGGTGCAGCCGCGGTGACGATGATGCGGTCGAACGGCGCCTTCTCCGGCAGCCCCTCGGTGCCGTCGCAATGATGGACGTGAACCGTGCCGATCTTCAGCGTTGCCAGGCGTGCGCGCGCAAGATCGGCGAGCGTCTTGTAACGCTCCAGCGTGTGAACCTCGCTGCTCAGGTGGCCGAGAATGGCCGCCTGATAGCCGGAGCCGGTCCCGATTTCCAGCACCCGATGCCCCTGCGACAGGTCGAGCGCCTCGGTCATCATGGCAACGATTGTGGGTTGGGAGATCGTCTGGCCGCATTCGATGGGAAGCGCGCTGTCCTCATAGGCATGGCGCTGCAAGGGCGCGGACAGGAACAGGCGCCGCGGAACCCGTTCAAGCGCCGACAGCACCTTCTGGCTTCCAATCCCCTGGGTGCGCAACTTGAGGATCAGGGCCGCGGTCGCCTCCCGGTCGGCCTCGGTGACATCCGCGGCCGCCGGCGACGTGTCGCCCGTGCCGTGTGAACCTGTCTCGGGGTCATCCGCGCCGACCAATGTCTTCCCTCCCGCAGCCGTGCCATCCCCCTGCCCGACCGCAGGCAGGGCCAGTCCCTGGATCAGGCCAGCTTGTCCTTCAGTTCACCCAACAAATCATGGGCCGTCAGGTCAAGCTTGAGCGGTGTCACGGAAATCATGCCAGCGCTCAATGCGGCCAGGTCCGTGTCCTCGGGCGGCGTTTCCTCGCCACCGCGAAAGGCCAGCCAGTAGTATGGCACGCCGCGCCCGTCGGTGCGCGCATCGACCGCCAGCTCGCTGACCTTGCGCTTGCCCTGCCGGGTTACCCGGGTGCCGCGCACATCCGCCGGCGCACAGGCCGGAAAGTTCAGATTGAGCAGGATGTCGGAGGGAAACGAGAACGACAGGAGCTTGCGGATCAGCGGCGCGGCATGGATGCGCGTCGCCTCGTAATCCACACGTGCCCCCTTCCCCCAGCTATAGGCCTGGGACAGCGCCATGGAGCGGATGCCCATCAGCGTGCCTTCCATGGCGCCGGCGATAGTACCGGAATAGGTCACGTCGTCAGCCGCATTCTGACCGCGGTTGACGCCCGACAGTACAAGGTCGGGACGCTCGGGAAGGATCTCCCGCACGCCCATGATCACGCAGTCGGTCGGCGTTCCCCTGACGGAATAGCGCCGATCGCCGAGATCGCGCACCCTCAGCGGGTCATGCAGCGTCAGCGAATGGGCCACGCCGCTCTGGTCCGTTTCCGGCGCCACCACCCAGACGTCGTCGGACAAGCTGCGGGCGACCTCCTCGAGAATCGCCAGCCCGCCGGCCTGAATGCCATCGTCGTTGGTGACCAGGATCCGCATCACGCCGCCTCGATTGTCTCGGTCCCGCCCATGTAGGGACGCAGCACCTCGGGCACGGTAATGCTGCCGTCGGCGTTCTGGTAATTTTCGACCACCGCGATCAGGGCGCGGCCGACCGCAAGGCCGGACCCGTTGAGCGTGTGAACGAACCGCAGCCCCTTCTCGCCCTCGGGACGATAGCGCGCATTCATCCGCCGGGCCTGGAAGTCGCCGCAGACCGAACAGCTGGAAATCTCGCGGTAGGCATTCTGCCCCGGCAGCCACACCTCGATGTCATAGGTCTTGCGGGCACCGAATCCCATGTCGCCGGCCGACAGCACCATGACCCGATAGGCAAGGCCGAGCCTCTTGAGGATCTCCTCCGCGCACCCTGTCATGCGTTCGAGTTCGTCGAGGGAATTCTCCGGCGTGGTGACGGAGACAAGCTCGCATTTCCAGAACTGGTGCTGGCGCAAAATGCCGCGCACGTCGCGCCCGGCGGAGCCGGCCTCGGAGCGAAAGCATGGCGTCAGCGCGGTCACGCGCATCGGCAGATCCGCTTCGGCCAGGGTTTCACCCGCCACCATATTGGTCAGCGGCACCTCGGCGGTCGGGATGAGCCAGCGGCCTTCCGTGGTCTTGAACAGATCCTCGGAGAATTTCGGCAGCTGCGACGTGCCATAGAGCGCCTCGTCGCGCACCAGCAGCGGCGGAGAGACTTCCATATAGCCGTGCTGTGTGGTCTGCAGATCGATCATGAACTGGCCGAGCGCCCGCTCAAGCCGTGCAAATTGCCCCTGAAGCAAAGCGAAGCGCGCGCCGGACATGCGTGCGGCACGTTCGAAGCTGATCCCGGCCTCCGCGGCACCGACCTCGAAATGCTCCTTCGGCGTGAAATCGAAACTGCGCGGGGTTCCGACGCGACGCAGCTCGACATTGTCGCTTTCATCCGCGCCATCGGGCACATCGTCCAGCGGCATGTTCGGCAGGACGCTCAGCGCGTCGACCACCTTCGCCGTCAGCCCGCGCTCGGCCTCTTCTCCGTCATGAATGGCCTGCTTGATCTTGGCGACTTCGTCGATCAGCGCCTGCGCCCCGGCGTCGTCGCCGGTGGCCTTGGCCTTGCCGATCTCCTTGGAGGCCGCATTGCGGCGTTCCTGCGCGTCCTGGAGCGATGCGACATGCGCGCGCCGCTCGTCATCGAGCGCGATCAGCGCGCCCGCCTGCGGCGGCAGCCCGCGCCGCGCCATGGCTGCATCGAAGGCCGCGGCATTGTCGCGGATCCACTTGATATCGAACATCAATCAACCCCGGATTCGGTGCCGGCGCCAGGCGGCAACGGGAATTCGACCGGGGCAGATGCTGCGTCGATCAGGCGTCCGCTTCCGCAGCTTCCCGTTCGGCGCGCTTCTTTTCCACCAGTCTGACGCAGATGATGGACACTTCGTAGAGAAGCATCGTTGGCAGCGCAAGACCGATCTGGCTGATCGGATCCGGCGGCGTGAGGACGGCGGCCAGCACAAAGCCGATGACGATCGCATATTTGCGTTTTGACCTGAGCCCTTCCGACGAGACGATCCCGACCCGGCCAAGCAGGGTTAAAAGCACCGGAAGCTGGAACACCAGTCCGAAGGCGAAGATCAGCGTCATGATCAGGCCGAGATATTCGCTCACCCGCGCCATCAGCTGGATCTTGGCCTGACCGCCCGTGCCGTCCTGTTCCATCGACAGGAAGAAGCCCATGGCAAGCGGCATCACCAGGAAGAACACCAGACACGCACCGATGATGAAGAGGATCGGCGTCGCGACGAGGAACGGCAGGAACGCACCGCGCTCGTGCTTGTAGAGCCCCGGAGCGACAAACATGTAGAGCTGCGAGGCGATCACCGGGAAGGCGATGAACAACGCGCCGAAGAAGGCGAGTTTGAGCTGGGTGAAGAACAGCTCCTGGGGCGCGGTGTAGATCATTTCGACCTGATGCCCGGCGGCCTGTTCGAACGGGATAACCAGAATGTTGTAGATATCCTGCGCGAAGTAGAAGCACACGACAAACGCGATCAGGATCGCCACCACGGTGCGCAGCAAACGCTGACGCAACTCGATGAGATGTTCGATCAGCGGTGCCTTGGAGGACTCGATATCGTCGTCTGTCATGCCTTGCCGTCGTCCCCGGTCGGCCGCGTCTTGGAATCTGCGGTTGACGCCTGTTGCTGTCCGGCATCCGCTTGCGCTCCCGGCTCAGCCGTCTCTTCGCTGCTCTTGTGCGCCGAAAAGTCGATGGCAGGCTCGGTTTCAAGCGGTTCGGACTTGGCGGACTTCGCCTTGCCGGTCGGCTTGTCCATATTGTTGATGGATTTCTTGATGTCGCCGAGCGGGTCGAAGTTGCCGGCCTTCTCGACCTGCTTCTTCATGTCGGCAATGTCGGCCTGCTGCTCGGCCTCGCGCAACGCATCGTTGAACGTCGACTGAAACTCGTTCGCCATCCGCTTCACCTTGCCCATCGTCTGACCGAAGGTGCGCAGCATCCGGGGAAGGTCCTTGGGACCGACGACCAGAATCATGACGACGGCGACAACAAGCAGTTCCGTCCAGCCGATATCGAACATTGGCGTCCGTTTTCCGCGTTTGAGAGATCAAGACGCGCTTGCGCGGTCCTCGCGAGCGTCATGGACCGGCCGGCAGGCCGGACCCCGACGGCCCTCGCCCGTCACAGGAAGGTCAGCCCGCCTGCGACTTGTCCTCGGACTTCTTCATGGCGACCGGCTCTTCCGGCTTGTGGTCGATGGTCTTGCCATCGTCGGCCTTCGCCTCGTCGTCGTCCTCGTTGAGGCCCTTCTTGAAGCTCTTGATTCCCTTGGCCACGTCTCCCATCAACTCGGAGATCTTTCCGCGACCGAACAGCAGAACAACGATCACCGCGATGATCAGGATCTGCCAAATACTGATACCCATACGACAACTCCCTGGTCGATCCGGTGCACGCGCGCCGGCGCGGCACTATTGCAACAAAGCGCGGTCAATCGCAACCAACCGTTTCCCGCCCGACGGTCTCAGCTATTAGACATCCGTCGCATCCCGCGCGAAGGCCAGGACATCCCGGTCGTCCACCCGCACGCCGACGTCCATGCCGACAACGAACCGTCCGCCATCGCGGATGCGCGCCTGCAGCGGGAGATCGAGGCCATCCACCGCGATGTCGACCAGATCGACCTCGCCGATGAAGCGGCGACGGGTCACGCGGCCCGGCCGCCCCTCGCCCGGCTCTCCGAGGAGCACCCCTTGCGGCCGCACACAGACATCCACAGCCATCCCGGGCGCGATTCCCGGCGCCGGATGGCGGCCGAACGCGGTCTCGACCTCGCCGTCCCCGGCGCGCGCGTCGATCTCGTTGAGTTCGGAAAAGAACCGCGCGACGAACAGGTCCGCCGGATGGTTGTAGAGATCGTCGGCGCTGCCGATCTGCACCAGCCGCCCCTTGCGCATCAGCGCGATCCGGTCGCCCATGCGCATGGCTTCTTCCGGATCATGGGTCACCAGCATGCAGGTCGCCCGCGTTTCGCGCAGGACCGAAAGCGTTTCGTCCCGCACGGCATCGCGCAGACGTCGGTCGAGACCGGAGAACGGCTCATCCATCAGGAGAACGCCGGGCCGGGGCGCGATCGCTCGCGCCAGCGCGACGCGCTGCTGTTCGCCGCCGGAAAGCGCATGCGGATAATCCGCGTGATGCTCGGCCAGACCGACCCGCGACAACGCGCTCAACGCCGCATGCCGGGCATCGGGCTTTGCCAGATGGGTCAGCCCAAAGGCGACATTTTCCGCGATGGTCAGATGCGGAAACAGCGCGTAGTCCTGAAACATCAGTCCGACACCGCGCTTTTCCGGCGGGAGAAACCGGTCCGGCCCGGCCACTTCGCGTTCGTTGATCAGCACGCGTCCCGTCGTCTGGCGTTCCACGCCGGCCGCGATCCGCAACAGGGTCGTCTTGCCGCAGCCGGAATGCCCGAGCAGGCACAGCACCTCGCCGGGTTCCACGGACAGCGACACGGAGCGCACCGCCGGAAGCCCGGAATAACTGTGGCTCACCGCCTCGAACGACAGCCGTGCGGCAATCGTGGCTCCGGCTGTGCCGCGCACGCCCCACCGTTTGGCGAGGGGAGCGGCGGAAATGTCAGCTGTCACGGTCATCTGTTGTTTCGGAGCCTTCCGCCATCAAATCGAACAATTCTGCCTCGTCGATCGGGTCTTCCTCATCGCGCAGTTCGGCGGAATCGTCCGGAACGGGAACCGAAAAGCCGGCCGGCACGGCGCTGTCCAGCAGACCGGTTCCCTTCAATTCCTCCAGCCCCGGCAGGTCCGAGACCGATGTGAGCATGAAATGCTCCAGAAACGCGTCCGTCGTGCCATAGGTCACCGGGCGTCCCGGCGTTCGGCGTCGGCCGCGCATGCGGATCCATTCCGTTTCCAGAAGCACGTCAATCGTGCCGCGCGATGTGGACACGCCGCGAATCTCTTCGATCTCCGCCCGCGTCACCGGCTGGTGATAGGCGATGATCGCCAAGGTTTCCAGAGCCGCCCGCGACAGGCGCCGCTCCTCCACCTGTTCGCGGCTCAGCAGATACGACAGGTCCTCCGCCGTCCGAAAGCCCCATTTGCCGCCGATCTCCACCAGGTTCACGCCACGGGTCGCATAGGCCCGCTGCAAGTCCGCAATAACGGCCGGGATGTCGGTCTTGGCCGGCAGCCGTGCGGCGATTTCCTCCGCCCCCAACATGTCCCGCGAGGCGAAAAGCAATGCCTCGATCATGCGCATGGCGCTCAGGCGCTCCGCCGGAAACAGATCGCCGCCAGCCGCGCCTTCATCGGCGGCGTGGCTTCTGCCGCCCTGTTCGTCTTCTTTCCCGCGCATTACGTCTCGTCGCCTTCAGGTCCCGGGTCGTCATCGCCGCGCGCGTCGCCCGGCCTCGGCTCGGCGCGCCTGCGAAGATACAATGGTGCAAAGGGGCCGGACTGGCGCAATTCGATCGCGCCCTCCCGCACCAATTCAAGACTTGCGGAAAAACTGCTCGCCAGAACCGTGTTCGCCTGGGTGCCGTCTGCCATGTACCTCGCTAGATAGGCATCCAGAGGCGCCCAGTCCACATCCTTGCCCATCAGTCGCGTCAACAGGTCGCGCGCCTCCTGCAGCGACCAGACGGTTCGCCGTCGCACATGCACAGAGGTCACCGACGTCCGCTGCCGCTGTGCGGCATAGGCGGTCAACAGATCGTAGAGCGTTGCCGCAAACCGGCTCTTGCGCCGGATCGAGAGCGTCTCCGGGTCACCCCGGGCAAAGACATCGCGCCCGAGCCGGTTGCGGTTCATCAGCTTGGCCGACGCCTCGCGCATCGCTTCCAGCCGTCGCAGCCGAAAGGCGAGTGCAGCGGCGAGTTCCTCGCCCGTCAGCGCATCCTCATCCTTTTGCTCGGGGATCAGCAATCGGGACTTGAGGTAGGCGAGCCAGGCCGCCATGACCAGATAGTCAGCGGCAAGCTCCAGGCGCAACCGACGGGCTTCATTGACGAAATGCAGATACTGCTCGACGAGCGCGAGAATGGAAATGCGGGCAAGATCCACCTTCTGCTTGCGCGCGAGCGTCAGCAGGAGATCGAGCGGACCTTCAAAGCCGTCGACGTCCACCACCAGGGCCGGGTCCGTGGACGCGCGCGCGGCCTGGTCGGCGCCCGGCCGATCCGCATCCTCAAAGAAGGAGTCCTGCACGCATGCCCCCAACGCTTCCCGGCAAGCATCCCGTCATTGCCGCATGGGGAGTTTATACGATACCGGCAAGCAGCGCCGCAAACTCCGCCTGAAGCGCCTCACGATCCATCGGCTCGCCCTGACGGCGCGCGGCAATCGCGGCATCCGCCCGCCGCAGCGGCTCTCCGGCAAGCACCGGCGACGCCGACGCCACATCGCGCATCTCCGCGAAATCACCATTACAATGCAGGGCAAGATCGCATCCGGCCTGGAACAGGCTGCGAACCCGCGCCTGCATCTCCCCGCCAAGCGCCTTCATAGAGACGTCGTCGCTCATCAGGCAGCCCTGGTAGTCGAGCTCGCCGCGAATGATCGTGTCGATTACCGTCGAAGAACAGGTCGCGCAGACCTGGCTGTCGATCGCCGTATAGACGACATGGGCCGTCATCGCGAGCGGCAGGTCGCGCAAGGCGCGAAACGGCACGAAGTCGAGCCTGCGCAGGGTTTCCAGATCCGTGTCGACGACCGGCAGCGCCAGATGGCTGTCGACGGTTGCCGGGCCGTGTCCGGGAATGTGCTTCAGAACCGGGAGGACGCCGGCAGCCGCCAGCCCGTCGGTCATCGCACGGCCGATCCGCGCGATCACCTCCGGGTCGGACCCATAGGCCCGATCGCCGATCACGTCGCTGGTATCGCCCCGCGGCACATCGACGATGGGAAGGCAATCGACGGTGATGCCGAGATCCGCAAGATCGGCACCGATCAACCGGCCGCACAACCAGGCCGCCCGCAATCCTGCATCGCGTTCACTCGCGTGGAGTTTTCCGTAGACCGCACCGGGCGGGTAGTCCTGCACCAGCGGCGGCCGCAGACGCCGCACGCGCCCGCCTTCCTGATCGATCAGGACCGGAGCGTCCAGATTGCCGACGACGTCGCGGAAGTCCGCGACGAGATCGCGGATCTGCTGGGCGTCCCGGATATTGCGGGCAAACAGGATCAGGCCCCAGGGCCGCTCGTCGTCAAAAAACCGGCGTTCGTCCGCAGACAACCGGGTGCCGGAGCAGCCGGTGATAAATGCCTTGGTCATGGGAAAGTCTCGTCCGCTGCGCGGTTCGCTTCTAACCTTCGACGCGAACCGCCCTCACCTGTGCAATCAGTTGCGCCGCACGAAACAGTCTCCGCCGGCGGACTTCAAGCGCTCGCACAGCGAGATCGCATCGTCGCGCGACGACGCCGGGATACGGACCCGGTAGAAGGTGCCGCGATCCCCGAGGTCCGCGCGCTGGATCACCGGCGTCACACCACCCAGAACGCCCGAATAGCGCTGCCGAAGGTTGTCGAACGCCGCCTGAGCCTGATCCTGGGTGCGCTGCGACGACACCTGGACCACATAGGCCCCTGCCGGGATCGTGCCGCTTGCGGCCGGCGCCGGTGCCGCCGGCTGCGTCGCGCGCTGCTGGCTCGCCGTCAGATCGAGCGGTGCTGCGGTGCTGCGCGGCGCGGCTGCGGCCTGGCGGGGAATATCGGGCGGCGGAGCCGCACTTGCGGCCAGCGTCTGGATGTCGCCCGGCTTGTCCCGCGGAACATTTGCCGGCACCTCGCCGGCCACGGTCGGACCCCCGGCGGCCGGGCTGGTCGTCTGCTCCGTGTCGGCGCCCCCATCCGCGGACGGCGTTGCACCGGGCGCGGTCACGGGCGTCGTGGTGACCTGACGGGCATCGCCCGTCGGATTGACCGTGGCGACCCGTGACGGCGACGACGGGAGGGCCGTCGGCTGCCCCTGGGAGGGGGCCTGCGGGCTCTGCGATGCAGCCGGGCTTCCCGTGTCGGTCGGAGCCGCGCCATCGTCCCCGGAAATAATCGTTCCGTCGGGCCGCACCACCACGGTGCGCACCCGGCGCGGCCCGGCGGGCACGCGCGTCTGTGGGTCTCCCTCGGCGACAGGCGCCGGCGGGAGCGACGCGACCGGCGATTCATCGCGGACCACAAGGCGTTCCTCACGCGGGGTCTCGACCCCGCCGACCCGGTCGTAGATCAGCTTGCTCTGACCACTGGTCGCAGGCTCCTCGCCCTCCGGGTAAACCTTCAGCGGCTCGTCGGAGGCGGTGATCACCGGCGGCGGCCCGGCAACGTCCGACCCACCGAAATCGAAAAGGGCGAATACAGCGCCGCCCGCCACGACAAGGCCAAGCACGGCGGCGGCGGCGAACAACCCGCGACGGGACTTTTCCTCCGGCACCGCCTCCTGCTCCAGCGCGGAATGCGGCGGCAGGACCCCATGCCCACCGATCTGGGGATCGCCCTCGCGCATCGCCTGGGCGACGGCATCGAGATCATACCCCTCGGGCGGCGGCGGAGCCTCCGCATCTGCGCCGGCATAGAAATCCTCGTCGAAGGACGGGGCATAGGGGGCCTGGCGCGCTGGCGCTTGATCTTCGGACCAGCCGGTTGCCGGCGGATCCATCAGCAGATCGTCAAAACCCTCGTCTTGGCGGCTGTCGTCCACCGACCAGGCGGTGTCATCCGCCGAAGCGCCGATACGCGGGCCGAGGAGTTCATCTTCAAGGGACGCACTCAGATTGGCCGTGATCGCGCGTGTGCGTTCATCTTCAGAAACATAGGCATCTTCAGCGGGATAAGCGTCTTCCGCGCGGTAGTCCGCGCCTTCGCCGCCGTCTTCGTAGTGCGTCGGCTGATCGAAGGCAGGCTCAGCGGGATAGGCGTCCGGATCGTCACGGGACGCGGCATCCTCAAAGGCATAGGGGTCGCGGCCGTAATCCGTGGCGACGTCGCCGGACCGATTGACCGGGCCTTCCGGCCAATCGGCCTGGGGGGCGCGGGGCGCTTCGGCAAAACGCGCGTCTTCGGCCCAGTCGTCCGCTGTCGGCTCGCCTTGCCACGTATCGGCGTAGACGTCGTGCGAGCCAGCCGCATCGATGGCGGGAGAAGGCGCATCCTCGAGATCGGAGCGCCGTGCATAGGCATCGGAATAGTCCGCCTCGCCATGCGCCGGCGCAACCGGGGGAACGTCATGGGACGGCTCGAACGTCTCGTCCCAACCGCCACGCTCCGGCGCGACCGCGTCCCAGCCGGACGCATCGGCAGTGTCGGGACCGCCGGCAGGCGCCGCCGCAGGCTCATCGAAGCGCGGTTCGGCCATGGCGACGGGACGAAACTTGGCATTGCCCTCGCTGACGATGCGCGCCAGCTCGACGAGCGGATCCTCCTCGAACCCGCCGTGGCCGTCATCCGCGCGCCGGTCGCCGCGGTGGTCCGTATCGCTGACCGGATGGTTCGAACGGTTGGACATAATGCTGAGGACTTCCCCGCTGGATTGGACCGCAATCCGCGCGGCCGCAGGACCCTCCTGTCCTCATCGCATCTCTTCGGGCGCCGCGACACCCAACAAGGACAGGCCGGACGCAAGAACCAAGGAGACCGCATGAACAAGACCAAGGCGGGCCAACGTTAGTTGTCGATGTTCAGGGTTAATAAAACGTAATTGCGGCAAATCCTTGCCCTTGTTCCAGTGCGAATGCAGGGCGCTGGCCAGTTCGTGCAGGTAGAAGGCGACCCGATGCGGCTCATGTGCTTCCGCAGCGCTTTCCACAAGTCTCGGCCATGCAGCAAGGCGTGCGGCGATTTCCCGCTCGCCCGAATCGGTCAGCAGCGAGAAGTCGCTTTGCGCCAGGGCGGAAGACGACGTCTCGATATCGGGCATGTCTTCTGCCGCCTGCCGCAGTACGGAACGGCAGCGGGCGTGGCCGTACTGGACGTAGAAGACGGGATTGTCCTTCGACTGCTCGGTCACCTTCTTGAAGTCGAAATCGAGCGGCGCGTCGTTCTTGCGGTAGAGCATCATGAAGCGCACCGGATCGCAGCCCACCTCCTCGACCACATCGCGCAATGTCACGAAATCGCCGGAGCGCTTCGACATGCGCACGGGCTCGCCGCCACGGAACAGCTTCACCAGCTGGCACAGGCGCACGATCACCTTGGCATCACCGCCGGAAATCGCCCGTCCGACCGCCTCGAGGCGCTTGACGTAGCCGCCATGGTCGGCGCCGAGGATGAAGATCATCTCCTTGAAGCCGCGCTCGTATTTGGACAGCATATAGGCGACGTCGGCGGCGAAATACGTGTAGCTGCCGTCGGATTTCTTCAACGGACGGTCGATGTCGTCGCCATAGTTGCTGGCCCGGAACAGCGTCTGCTCGCGGTCTTCCCAGTCCTCCGGCACCTGCCCTTTCGGCGGCGGCAGGGTGCCCTCGTAAACGAGATCGCGGGCCCGCAGAACATCGAGCATCTTGTCGATCTCGGAGCCGTTGCCCTCCTGGCGCGCATGCAGGGTGCGCTCGGAAAAGAACAGGTCGTGATGCACGTTGAGCAGGGCGAGATCCGCGCGGATCAGGTCCATCATCGCCGCGATCGTGTCTTCCTTGACGAGCGCCAGCCGGCTGTCCTCGTCCATCTCGAGAAGCGCGCGCCCATGCTTTTCAACGAGCGCCTTTCCGACCGGGACGAGATAGTCGCCGGGGTACAGCCCCTCGGGGATCTTGCCGATATCCTCGCCCAGCGCCTCGCGGTACCGCAGGAAGGCCGAACGCGCGAGAACATCGATCTGGGAACCGGCGTCGTTGATGTAATATTCGCGGGTAACGTCGTAGCCGGCGAAATCCAGCAGCGAGGCAAGCGCGTCGCCCACGACCGCTCCCCGGCAGTGGCCGACATGCATCGGCCCGGTCGGATTGGCGGAGACATATTCCACGTTGACCTTCAGGTTGCCGCCCATGGTGGAGCGGCCGAAATCCCGTTCGTCGGCCAGAACGGCGCGCAGCACCCGCGTCCAGACCGCATCGGCCAGACGGAAATTCAGGAAGCCCGGCCCGGCGACCTCCGCGGAGAGAATGTCGCCCTTCCCCGCAAGTTCGCCGCTCAACCGTTCGGCGAGCGCGCGCGGATTGGTCTTGAGCGGCTTGGCCAGCACCATCGCCGCATTGGTCGCGAGATCGCCATGCGCGGGATCGCGCGGCGGCTCCACCACACAGCGCGCCAGCAAGGCCGGATCAACCTCTCCGTTGGGATAAAGCCGCGTGACAGCGTCACGAACCAGATCGGCATATTCGGTGAAGATGTTCATGTGCGACTTCTCTCGGCGCGGCCCGGTCCGGTGCGGCTTGCGCCCGGACCTGCGTGCGGCTTGTCTGTGAAACGGGCAGGCGGGCGACCTAGCCCAAATCCGGGGTATGGTCAAACAGGCGGCGATGCTCGTCGACGGCGAAACGGTCGGTCATGCCGGCGACGAAATCGCAAACGCGGCGGGCGAGACGGTCCGGCTCGTCGGGCCGCAGATCCCGGTGCCATTCCTCCGGCATCAGGCTCGGCGTCTCCATATAGGTGGCAAAGAGGTCGCGCACGATAGCGGCAACCTGCTTGCGGACCGCGAGCACACTGTCGTGCCGGTAGAGATTTGCAAACAGGAACGCCTTCACGGAGCGCTCCGACGCGGTCATTCCCTCGGAAAAGCTCACCACGGCGCCAGAAGCTGCGCGAATGTCCTCCACAGAGCGCGGCGCCAGCGCGGTCAACCGACGAACGGACTCCTCGATGACATCCTCGACCATGCGGGTAATCGAGCGGCGGACGATCTCGTGAATGCGCCGCGGCTCCTCAAGGTCGGGATAGCGTGCGTCGACCTCGTCGAGAATGTCCTTGAAGAACGGCACCGCGCGAATCTGCTCCACGCTGAGGAGCCCCGCCCGCAGTCCGTCGTCGAGATCATGGGCGTCATAGGCAATGTCATCGGCGATTGCGGCGGCCTGGGCCTCCGCACCCGGCCAAGTGTCGAGGCGCAGGTCCTGACGCGCCGCATTCGCCCGGATCGCGAAGGGCAGATCCCCGCCCGCGAATTTGCCGATCGGCTTGCCGTCGGCCCCGACCAACGGCCCATTGTGCTTTACCAGCCCCTCAAGGGTCTCCCAGCTCAGGTTGAGTCCGTCGAACTCCGCGTAGCGCCGCTCAAGGTTCGTAACGATCCGCAACGACTGCGCATTGTGATCGAACCCGCCATAGGGCGCCATGCAGGCATCCATGACATCCTCGCCCTCATGGCCGAAGGGGGTGTGGCCAAGATCATGGGCAAGCGCTAGGCACTCGGCGAGATCCTCGTCGAGCCGCAAGGCGCGGGCCAGCGAGCGCGCGATCTGGGAGACCTCGATGGTATGGGTCAGTCGTGTGCGGAAATGATCGCCCTCGTGATAGACGAACACCTGCGTCTTGTGTTTTAGCCGCCGGAACGCCGTCGAATGAATGATCCGGTCGCGGTCGCGCTGGAACGGCGTGCGCGTCGGGCTTTCACCTTCGGGAAACAGGCGTCCCGCGCTCCTGTCCGGGTCCGTTGCATAGGCCGCACGCGGCTGGGCGCCGTATCCTAGGGGGGCAGTCATCGGCTCTCCGTGAAATTCCGGCCCTCGCGCGGCACTGTCACGAGCGCGATTGCCGGCTTCATGCTGTTGACGCAGGCTCGCCCTGTTCATACCTATCAGGTAACGTCTTGCACAGACATGACGCTCGCGCGGCATCACTTTCTTTGCAGGCTTTTCGGCGGAAAAACCGCCAGCAACAGCCGGCGCGAATGCAGGACACGGCAAGAACGCCCTTCGGCGTGAACAGTGAGGTCTGGAAATGACCAGCGAAACAACCGTCACGGAAACGCAGGCCAACGGGGCCGTTTCCGTTGCCTCCGCATCCGGGGACAGTGTGACCGTCAGCCCCTCCGCGATCCGGCGGATTGCCCGCATCCTGTCGGGAGAACCGGCGGGAACGATGCTGCGCATCAGCGTCGAGGGCGGTGGATGCTCCGGGTTCCAGTACAAATACGATCTGGTGACCGACCGCGAGGACGATGACGTCGTCATCGAGGAGGCCGGCGCGATCGTGCTCGTCGACCCGGTGTCGCTGCAATACATGAGCGGATCTGTCGTCGACTATGTCGATGACATCATGGGGCAGTCGTTCCAGATCAACAATCCGCTCGCCTCCGCCGGATGCGGCTGCGGGACGAGCTTTTCCATCTGACGCCTTTCGCCCGCCCCGGCCGCGGCGCGCAGCTCTTGACCAGGAACATCCGTTGAAGATCGCCACTTGGAACATCAATGGCGTCAAAGCGCGCCACGACACTGCCCTCGCCTGGCTTGAGGAAGCCAGGCCCGACATTGCCTGCCTGCAGGAAATCAAGTCGGTCGACGAGGGGTTTCCGGCGGCCGGGTTCGAGGCGCTGGGCTACCAGGTGGAGACGCATGGACAAAAGGGCTTCAACGGCGTTGCCCTGCTCAGCCGGCTTCCGCTTGAGGACGTCTCGCGCGGCCTGCCCGGCGACGACGAGGACACCCAGGCCCGCTACATCGAGGCACGGGTGAATAGCGCCTCCGGCCCGGTGCGGGTCGGATGTCTCTATCTGCCCAACGGCAATCCGCTGGGAACGGAGAAATTCGACTACAAGCTGAAGTGGATGGAGCGCCTGCACCGCCATGCGCAGGACTGCCTTGCCCGCGAGGAAGCGTTTGTCCTTCTCGGCGACTACAATGTGATCCCCGAACCGCGCGACGCAAAAAACCCGGACGCCTGGCGCGACGATGCGCTGTTCCAGCCGGAAAGCCGGCGCGCGTTCCGCGCGCTTGAAAACCTCGGACTGTCCGATGCGCTGCGCCTGACCAACCAGAACGACGGTGTCTACAGCTTCTGGGATTATCAGGCCGGCGCCTGGCAGAAGAACAACGGCATCCGCATCGACCACCTGCTTCTGTCGGCGGAAGCGGTCGACCGTCTGGAGCGCACGGGTGTGGACCAGCATGTGCGCGGCTGGGAAAAGCCGTCAGACCATGTGCCGGTCTGGGCCGAATTCGCCGATTGAGCGCAAACGGATTTGCGCTGAGCGTCAGGCGCGGCGTCACGAAGTGACGTAGCGGAAAAAGCGTGATTTCCGTCAGGATATGCTATGATTGCGCCATGCATGGGTCATGGCAGATTTCACGCCGCCTGCGCGGCGGCATCCTGGCAACGGCGGCATTGACCGCACCGCTTCTGTTCGCGGCAAGCGCTGCCTCCCAGCAGAATAGCCGCCCCGCCTGCACATGCCGCTTTTTCGGTCAGGACTATCACCTTGGCGAGACGATCTGCCTGCGCGGACCGGACGGACCGCAGCTTGCCCGCTGCTCGATGCTTCTCAACAACACGACATGGACGCCGCTCAAACAGGAATGCCCGACCACGCGGCTGCTGCCAGGCACATCCGGCACGCCGGACGGTGACACGGCCAAGCCAAGCGCGGGCTGACCCGCGGGGCGTCACCGGGACGGCAGGTCCCGCGCTGAAGCATCAGGGGATTTCGCGACAAAAGCCGACGGCGGCTACTGCCGGCTGTCGGCGAGAACGGACGGGTTCGCCTGCATCCAGGATTCCGCGAGGCTTGCGGAGCGGCGGCGAACGCTTTCCTCGGCCAGCGAGAAACTGCGCTCCTGCAACTCGGTGATCCAGGCCTCATCCGCGCCGCTTGCCCGACGCTGCGCGACGGTCAGCCACATCAGGCCGGCAACCTTGTTGTCGAAGCCGTGGAAGTCGCCGGTATAGAGCAATTCGCCAAGCCGCGCCTGCGCCTTCAAGTGCCCTTTCTTCGCCGCCAGCTTCAGCCAGCGCGCCGCCATGCGCACATCCCGGCCGCTTTCGTCGAGATACAGCATGCCCAGGTGATACTGCGCATCCGCATCACCGAAATAGGACGCGGCATAGCTGAAGATCTCGCGCGCCCGCCCGATGTTGGGCTTGATCGCACTGTCGTTGATCCCCGTCAGGTAGTAGGAGCCGAGCTCGACAAAGGCGCTGGCGATGAAGGGTGCGCGGGGCGACGACGGGCTGTCGTCGGCATAATTGGAGGCGATCTCGCGGAAATACTCGAACGCCTTGATGTCGTCTTCCTTGACGCCGTCGCCGCGCGAATACATCCGGCCGAGCTTCCAGGCCGCAAGCGGATGGCCGTTCTCGGCGGCAAACCGAAGAGAGTCGAGCGCACGCTCCTTCTCGCCGGCGTAATAGAAGCGCGTTCCGGCACGCAACGCCTCGCCGGGGGAGATATCATGCGCGCTTCCAGCAGCACCCGACATGCGGGCTGCCGCCGCTGCGGCAGAATCCTGTGCGTTCGCAGGTCCCGCGACGGCCGCGCACATCATGACAGCGCTGAGACAACCAAAAACAGTGATCCGCATATTTCGTCCGCCTGATGACACATGGCGGCGGTTTTCCCGCGCCGCGCGTCTGCGCCTTCTTTCCCTGTGGGCAGCCTCAACCGGATGAAGACCGCACCGAATTCACTCGCAATGACCGAAGTGCCAGACTTCGGTTCTCATGCTCGTCATCCCGCTAACCGACAGCGGGATACTGCCCCCTGTGATACTCCGTTCAGAAGGCGAGACTGCGGCTGCGACCTGACATCACCGAGACAAAACCGCCGCAATCCCGTCACAAGTTCGAGGCCTCACCTTCTGTTCGCAAAGATGGCCGAAACACGGCATTCAGGGCAGGTCGAACGCCGTGCCTGCAGACGGCTGCAACACTGTTGCGCCGCGGCCACAGAACGCGGGCCTCACCCGGCAACGATGATCAGGACGGCATTGGCAAACAGCATAGCGGCGGCAATCAGATCGATTTTCCCGGCCTTCGGCCTTGACGAATGGAACATCCTGCGGTCCTCCTCTGTCTTCGTTCTGGCGCCAGGCGGCACCACCTCTCCTCACCTGGAGACGATAGCGCGAACCGGTTGAAAAACGGTTTGCAGATTGCCGCGACGCAAGATCCTTTGCCAAAAGACGCGCCATTGGCAGAATCATGGGCGATTCGGGCCGTCGGCCCTTCCCCGACCTGGACAACATATGACCGCTGACGACGATCTCTTTTCCGGCAACGGCCCCGCCGCCCGGCCCGCTTCCGAGCCAGCGCCCCCGGTCTCATCCGCTGCGGCGACCGCGCCGGCGCGCGAAAGCCGTGCGGCCGAACCGCGCAAGCCGGCACGCTCGCGCTTTTCGGAAAGCGCGGACTACACTGCCGACGACATCGAGGTTCTGGAGGGACTGGAACCGGTGCGGCGCCGTCCGGGCATGTATATCGGCGGAACGGACGAACGGGCGCTGCATCATCTGTTTGCCGAAGTCATCGACAACTCGATGGACGAGGCCGTAGCCGGTCACGCGAGCTGGATCGAAGTGTCACTCACAGCCGACGGCTATCTGAGCGTCGCCGACAATGGCCGCGGCATCCCGGTCGACCCCCATCCCAAGAACCGCGACAAGTCGGCGCTCGAGGTCATCATGACCACGCTGCATGCCGGCGGCAAATTCGACAGCAAGGTCTATGAAACCTCCGGCGGCCTGCATGGCGTCGGCGTGTCGGTGGTCAATGCGCTGTCCGACGACCTGATCGTGGAAGTCGCACGCGCGCGCAAACTCTATCGCCAGCGCTTCCAGCGCGGCGTACCGGTCGGACCGCTGGAATGCGTCGGCGACGTGCAGAACCGGCGCGGGACGCTGGTGCGGTTTCACCCGGACCCGGAAATCTTCGGCAAGAACGCGGCGTTCCAGCCTGCCCGCCTGTTCAAGATGGCGCGGTCGAAGGCCTATCTGTTTTCCGGCGTCGAGATCCGCTGGCGCTGCGCCCCGGAGCTGGTCTCCGGCAAGGATGAGGTCGAGGCCGAAGCGACCTTCCATTTCCCCGGCGGCCTGCGCGACTACCTGCAGGACGCGCTTGGCAAGGAACGCCGGGTGATCGAGGACACATTCGCCGGCCGCACCAAGGACACCGGCCGGCACGGATCGGTCGAATGGGCCGTCACCTGGTTCGCCGGCGACGGCTTCGTCCATTCCTACTGCAACACGGTTCCGACACCGGAAGGCGGCACCCATGAGACCGGGCTGCGCTACGCCTTGCTGCGCGGCCTCAAGGCCTACGGCGAGCTCGTCGGCAACAAGAAGGCGTCGATCATCACCGGCGACGACATCGTCACCTCCGCGGGCGCGATGCTGTCGGTGTTCATCCGCGAGCCGGAGTTCGTCGGCCAGACCAAGGACAAGCTCGCCACCGCCGAAGCGACCAAGGTCGTGGAAAACGCCGTCCGCGATGCCTTCGACCACTGGCTGACGGCCGCACCCAACCAGGCCAACAAGCTCCTGGACTGGGTGGTCGAGCGCGCCGACGAACGGCTGCGGCGGCGCCAGGAAAAGGACGTAGCGCGCAAGACCGCGGTGCGCAAGCTGCGCCTGCCGGGCAAGCTGGCCGACTGCGCCTCGAACCAGGCGCAAGGGTCCGAACTCTTTATCGTGGAGGGCGATTCGGCCGGCGGCTCCGCCAAGCAGGCCAGAAACCGCAAGACCCAGGCCGTACTGCCGCTGCGCGGAAAGATCCTCAATGTGGCGAGCGCCGGCCGCGACAAGCTTGCGGCGAACCAGCAGCTTGCCGATCTCGTCCAGGCGCTCGGCTGCGGCACGGGAAGTTCCTACCGCGACGCGGACCTGCGCTACGAGAAGATCGTCATCATGACCGACGCGGACGTCGACGGCGCTCATATCGCGTCCCTGCTGATCACCTTCTTCTACCGCGAGACCCCCGAGCTGATCCGCAACGGCCATCTCTATCTGGCCGCTCCGCCGCTGTACCGGATCAGTCAGGGCGGCAAGACCCTCTACGCCCGCGACGATGCTCACAAGGATGCCCTGCTGGAGAGCGAGTTTCGCAAGAACGCCAAGGTCGACATCGGCCGGTTCAAGGGGCTGGGCGAGATGCTTCCCGCGCAGCTCAAGGAAACCACCATGGATCCGGACAAGCGCACCCTGCTCCAGGTCCGGATTCTGGAAGAAGACGGGGCATCGACCAAATCCTCGATCGAGCGCCTGATGGGAAACAAGCCGGAGGCCCGGTTCCTCTTCATCCAGGAAAACGCGCAGTTCGCCGAGGAACTCGATATCTGATCTGCCGGCAAGAGAGGCAGCGGTCAACCAGAGCGACCGCGACAACGGAAAGCAGAAAACGGTGCTCAGGGCCATTCTCAATGCAGTCGAACGGCGACGCCGTCCGATGCACGATCACCATTATCTCGTCCTCTCCGGGATCGGTCTGGCCTATGGCCGCTGCCCCAATGCCGCGAGCGAAAGCCTTCGCGTTTCGCTTCTGGCACTGAACGCCCGCCACGCCGGTGACGGCGGGGCCGCGACACCGGCGCACGGTCGCTATGCAACGGGAACCCTGGCCAACTGGACCGACGGAATGACGCTGCTTTCGGCACGCCAGCTCGAGCGGCTGCATCCCGGGGCCTTGGTCTTCGCGGCGATCCGCGATCCGGTTACGCGTCTGGCAGCCTGCTACGCCCGCGACTTCGACATGGGCTGCAATGCACCGGCTTCGTCGCGTTTCCTCGGATTCCGGAAGGGAATGAGCTTCGATGCCTTTGCAGCCTGGGTCTGCGGCATTCCCGACCGGAAGAGCCCCAACGCCTTTCGCGGTCAGGCGGATATTCTCCTGCACAAGGGACGGCTGCTGCCGGACCATTTGATCCGGTTCGAAAGCCGGCAGGCGGACTGGGATGCCCTTCGGGGCACGGTGAAAGCGAAGAACGGGATCGATATCGGCCCCCTGCTTGAAGCCGACAACACGTCGGAACCGGAGATCGCGGCCGTAGCGGCCTCGCTCGCCCCCTCTCTGCGCAAGACCGTGAAGCAGCGCTACCGGCGCGACTATGAGCTCCTCCTTCGCCAGGACGCTCCGCGCTGAAAGGCGGGGGCCATCCGAAACCCGGTTCAAGGACCCTGCCCCTGCCATGATGACACTGGGTTCCCTGTTCCTCGGAGCCTTCCTTGCCGCCACCCTGCTGCCCTTCTCCTCGGAGGTGATGCTCGTCGCGGCGCTCGTGGCGGGCGAAATCCAGCCGACGCTGCTCGTCGCGGCGGCCGCAGCCGGCAACATCCTCGGCTCGCTCGTCAACTGGACGCTCGGGCGCTTCTTGCTCACCTGGCAGCATCGACGCTGGTTTCCCTTTTCCCCTGCGCAGATCGCAAGGGCGTCGGACCGTTTCTCGCGCTATGGCAGCTGGTCGCTTCTTTTCGCGTTCCTTCCGGTTATCGGCGATCCGTTGACCTTCGTCGCCGGCGTGCTGAAGGTGCCCTTCTGGCGCTTCACGGTTTTGGTCTCGATCGGCAAGATCGCGCGCTACGCCGCCCTCGCCGCCACCGTGTAGCCGGTTTCGACGATCCAGGCCGCGACGCCGGCAGAGGCACCGTTTCCCCCGACCCCAAATCATCTTAGACTGCAGCCTGTTTCATCGAACGCGCAAGATGAGGAGAGACCATGCGCAGCATTCCTCACCGCAACCGGTGGCCTCGCTTTGTCCCGGTCGCCTTGCTCGCCGCCTCGATCTCTTTGGGCCTTGGCGTCCAGACGGCACTGGCGGACCCGGTCAAGCAGCTGGTGGAGACCCTGCCGGACAGCGTCGCCGCGCTCTCACGCATTCCCGGGGTTGAGGGCTCGCCGCTCTCCTTTGTCGTCGTTCGCGAAGAAACCGGCGACAGGCTGTTCATCGTGTCATCGAACATGGCAAACACGGCAAGCGAAGTGACCGAGGCGCGGACGCTGTCGGCAAGAATCACCGGCCTGCGCAGTGAACTGGACAGTTACGGCCTTGTTGCCTTCGTCGACCTGCAAACATCGGGCGGCGAGGAAACGACCTACGAACTCTTCCTTGAAGGCGAGGACCCGTCGGCACACACCTTCCAGCCGGCAAGTAACTGACGCCACCACCGTCGGATTGCACGATGGGCAATTCTTGGGTCACTACGTATGGCGACTTTGCGTCATTGACATTTTATTTTCCAACTGTAGTGTGCGCGGCAAAGCAGCCGGGTTGGTGGACAACACCGACGCCGGTACGGTTTCCAATCATGCAATCAAGGTAATATGTCCTTTTCCTCACTTGGACTGAGCGAAAAAGTACTCGCCGCCGTCGCGGCCGCCGGGTACACCGAGCCCACCCCCATTCAGGCTGCGGCAATTCCGCATGTGCTTGAACGCCGTGACGTTTTGGGCCTTGCCCAGACCGGCACCGGAAAGACGGCGTCCTTCACACTGCCGATGCTGACGCTGCTTGAGAAGGGTCGCGGGCGGGCGCGCATGCCGCGCACGCTCATTCTCGAGCCGACGCGCGAACTCGCCGCCCAGGTCGAGGAAAACTTCAACCGATACGGCGTCAATCACCGCCTGAACGTCGCGCTGCTGATCGGCGGCACGTCCTTCGGGGACCAGGATCGCAAGCTGGACCGCGGCGTTGACGTTCTGATCGCGACGCCGGGACGCCTGCTCGACCACACCGAGCGTGGCAAGTTGCTGCTGCAGGGCGTTGATATCCTGGTGATCGACGAAGCCGACCGCATGCTCGACATGGGCTTCATTCCCGACATCGAGCGGATCTGCAAGCTGATCCCGATGACGCGTCAGACCCTGTTCTTCTCGGCGACCATGCCGCCGGAGATCCAGCGTCTGGTCGATACCTTCCTGCATAACCCGGCCCGGGTCGAGGTGGCCCGCACCTCGTCGACCGCGGACACGGTGACCCAGCAGGTGGTCGCATCCGGCGGCAAGGATTTCGACAAGCGCGAGGCGCTGCGCAAGCTGGTCGACGAAGCGGAAAACCTCAAGAACGCCATCGTCTTCTGCAACCGCAAACGGGACGTCCAGACGGTGTTCCGGTCGCTGCAGCGTCACGGCTACTCGGTCGGCGCCCTTCATGGCGACATGGACCAGCGCTCGCGCATGGCGACGCTTGACCAGTTCCGCAAGGGCGAGCTGACGCTCCTCATCGCAAGCGACGTGGCCGCGCGCGGCCTCGATATTCCCGACGTCAGCCACGTCTTCAATTACGACCTTCCGACCCATGCGGAGGATTATGTCCACCGCATCGGCCGCACGGGTCGCGCCGGACGCAGCGGCGTCGCGATCTCCATCGTGACAGGCAGCGACCAGAAATATCTGGCGGGCATCGAGAAGCTTATCGAACGCCCCCTTGCCTGGCATGGCGACCCGATCGATTTCGAGAGCGCCTCGGCGGAGCAGAAAGGGCGCCGCCGGACGGGCGGACGCACGCCGCGCGACGCCGAAGCCGATGGCGAGGCCAAGCCGCGTCGCCGGACGCGCGCGGGCGGACGGGATCGCAAGGCCGCGGAGCCGGACACAGCACCTGCCGAGGAAAAGGCCGTCGCCGATGCTCCGGCACCGACATCGGCCCCGGCAAGCCCGGAGCCGAAGGTCGAAGCGAAACAGTCCGAGAACAAGGCACCGCCCAGACGCGGGCGCAGCCCCAAGCCTGCCGCACAGGACGAAAAGCGTCCATCTTCAAAGCGGCGTCGCGGAAACGGTGGCAAGGATGATGAGCCGGTAATCGGACTGGGCGATCACGTTCCGGCGTTCCTGCTGCGCGATACCCGGCCCAAGAAAGCAAGTTGACGCGCGGCATCGCGAACCGGGAAAATCGGGGCCGCATACCGTAGCGGAGGCTGGGTCCTGTGTTCGCTCAGCCTTAACGGTACCTTAAACCTTGGCAGTCAATATTCTCGCCAACTCTAAGGAATTGCGGCGCGACCAAGTATTGGGTTTGCCCGCTGGTGTGTTTGGAACCGTGAATGGCCCAGGAAGACGACCACAAGCGAACGATCGTCTACGGCGATGCGGCGATCAAGTACATTCGCAAGAATGAACTTCCTGCATATCCTCGGTTCTATGAGCTCTGGTACACTTACGCGGCCGGCTTCAACCACTCTCTCAACCGCGCTGTAAACGAAATTGCCGGCTCGACCGGCAAGGTCACCACCGAGCAGCTTCAGCAAATCTACAACGGCTTTCTGTCCCCGACGAAACTCGGGGACCGCATCGATGAAGTCGGAGAAAAGATCTCGGACGAGATCCGCGATATGGTCGACATTCTGGGACAAAGCGTCGATAGCGTCGCGGAATATGGCGCCTCGCTTGCCGGGGCCCAGTCTCAGCTTGAAGAGCTTGAGGATCCGACACAGCTGAAGCGTGTCGTCAGCCACATGATCAAGGCGACCAAGAGCACGGCCGCCTCGAACAAGGCACTCGAAGACCAGCTTATGGAGTCGCGCAAGCAGATCGAAGAGCTGCAGGAGAGCCTGGAAGCGATCCGCTATGAATCGCTGACCGATGAACTGACCACCCTCAGCAATCGCAAGCATTTCGATCACACGATCGAACGGGTGGTGAAGGATGCCGGGGAATCCCAGGAGCCGCTGTCGCTGCTGCTGACGGACATCGACCATTTCAAGAAATTCAACGATACCTTCGGGCACCAGACCGGTGACCAGGTCTTGCGGCTTGTCGCCCTCGCCGTGAAGCAGAACGTCAAGGGCCACGACATCGCCTGCCGCTATGGCGGCGAGGAGTTTGCGATCCTGCTGCCGCACACGTCGCTGCGCCAGGCCGTCACCGTTGCCGAGCACATCCGGCGCGCGGTGCTGTCGAAGGAACTGGTGAAACGTTCGACCGGCGAGAATCTCGGCCGGATCACGATTTCCATCGGCGTGTCGTCGTTCAAGCCGGGCGATACCGCCCAGTCGCTGATCGGACGCGCCGACACCGCGCTCTATGCCGCCAAGGCCGCCGGGCGCAATCTCGTGCGCTGCGAAACCGACCCGGACGTCCAGAGCGACAGCCGCGTCGCCTGATCCGGTTGCCCACCGACACCGCTTGAAGAAAAGACGCTGCCGGCGCATTCAAGTGCCGGACCGTAATCCTGTGCGTTTCAGGGATTGCAGACCCGGACAAGCCCCCCACCCTCGACCAAAGTGCCGGCCGGAGATGTCCGGCGCGGCGTCGCCTTGGCATGCGGCTGTGCGTAAAACCGCGCGTCCCGACCTCAGCCCGGCGCGTTGGCCGGCTGAAAACCGTCGGCGTCGGCGGCCTTCAGCGACACGGATTCGCCGCAGCCGCAGGCCGAGACTTCGTTGGGATTGCGGAAGACGAATCCCGAGCGGAACTTGGTGACCTCGTGGTCCATCTCGGTTCCGAGCAGGAACAGGACAGCCGACGGGTCGACATAGATGCGCACGCCCTTGTCCTCGATCACATCGTCGCCGGGCTTGGCCTCCTCGACGAGCGACATGTCGTACTCCATGCCCGCGCATCCGCCCTTCTTGATGCCGACGCGCAGCCCGAGAGCGTCCTTGTCGGAGTTCTCGATGATTTCGCGAACGCGCCCTGCTGCGGCTTCGGTCAGCGTCAGGACTTGAAATTTCGATGCCATCGCAGTGTCCAATCCAGCAGTCCGGGAAATTCGGGCGCCTTGCGCATGGCGCGCAGGGCGCGGGTTTTGCGCGGCGACGAACCGGTTCGGCGCGCCGCGCACGATTAAATGTCTCGGAACCCGCAGTCCCGAGCCTTCATCTCAATATAGGGCGCCGGCCGGGTCAATACCAGTTGAGGGCGATCTTGGCTTCTTCCGACATGCGGTCCGGCGTCCACGGCGGATCGAACACCATGTTCACATTGACCGGGCCGACACCGGCAACGGAACTGACCGCATCCTCGACCCAGCCGGGCATCTCGCCGGCGACCGGGCAGCCGGGCGCGGTCAGCGTCATGTCGACCGAGATCGACCGGTCGTCCTCGATATCGACCTTGTAGATCAGGCCAAGCTCGTAGATGTCGCAAGGGATCTCGGGATCATAGACGGTCTTCAACGCGCCGACGATATCCTGCGTGATCTGCTGCAGCTCATCCGCGGGAATGGCGCTGCCGCCGGAGCCTGAAATTTCCGCTTGCGCCTCTCCGACACCCGTATCGGTCATGGTCGAATGTTCACTCATGGCATCCTCACGCAAAAAAGTCCTGAGCCTTTTGCAAGGCGGCGACGAGACTGTCGACCTCTTCAATGGTGTTGTAGAGACCGAAGCTTGCCCGGCAGGTCGAGGTCACGCCATAGCGCGCCAGAAGCGGTTGCGCGCAATGGGTACCGGCGCGCACCGCGACGCCTTCCCGGTCGATCACCATCGAGACGTCATGGGCGTGAACCCCCTTCATCTCGAAGGAAATGATCGCGCCCTTGCCCGGTGCCTCGCCGAAGATCCGGATCGAATTCAGTTTCTTTAGCTGCTCCTGCGCATAATCGCGCAGGCGCGCCTCATGCGCGGCGATGCGGTCGCGGCCGATCGCATCCATGTAGTCGAGCGCCGCGCCCAGCCCGATCGCCTGAACGATCGGCGGCGTGCCCGCCTCGAAGCGGTGCGGCGGGGCGTTGTAGGTCACGCCGTCCTCGGTAACGTCGAGGATCATCTCGCCGCCGCCGTTGAACGGAGCCATCTTTTCCAAAAGCTCCATCTTGCCCCAGAGCACGCCGATGCCCGACGGGCCGTAGACCTTGTGCCCGGTGAAGCAATAGAAGTCGCAGCCCAGATCCTGAACATCGACCGGCATATGCACGGCCGACTGGCTGCCGTCGACCATGACCGGCACGCCGTGGGCATGGGCGATCTCGCAGACCTGCTTGATCGGCACGACGGTGCCCAGCACGTTCGACATATGGGTGATGGCGACCATCTTGGTGCGCGGGCCGATGGCCTGTTCGAAGGCGTCCAGGTCAAACGACCCGTCCTCGCGCACATAGACCCACTTGAGAACCGCGCCCTTGCGCTCCCGCAGGAAGTGCCAGGGCACGATGTTGGAATGGTGCTCCATGATCGTGAGAACGATCTCGTCGCCCTCGCCGATGTGCTGAGCCCCGTAGGATTCGGCCACGAGATTGATCGCCTCCGTCGTCGAGCGGGTGAAGATCACCTCGTCGACCGACGGCGCGTTCAGGAAGCGGCGCACGGTCTCGCGCGCCGCCTCGAAGTTTTCCGTCGCGGTGTTCGACAGATAGTGCAGGCCGCGATGGACATTGGCGTATTCATGCGAATAGGCCCGCGTGACCGCATCGATGACCGCTTGCGGTTTCTGTGCGGACGCCCCGTTGTCGAGATACACCAGCGGTTTTCCGTAGACTTCCCGCGACAGGATCGGGAAGTCCCGGCGCACCGCCGCGACGTCGTAGGTGGCAGCCGCATCCGCAGCCGGATTCGCGCTCAACGCCATGTCTTACTCCTCGGTCGAAAGCCAGTCTTTGATCCGGCCTTCAAACGCCTCGATAACGATCTCGTCGTTGATTTCCTCGACGGCCTCGGAGAGGAACGCCAGCACGAGCAGCGTGCGGGCCTCCTTTTCCGGAATGCCGCGTGCGCGCAGATAGAAGAGGAGATCCTCGTCGATCTGGCCGCTGGTCGCACCATGCGCGCATTGCACGTCATCGGCAAAGATTTCCAGCTCGGGCTTCAGCGACATGTCCGCATTTTCCGACAGAAGCAGCGACTGGGTCATCATCTGACCGTCGGTCTTCTGCGCATGCGGACGCACGATGATCTTGCCCTGGAACACGCCCTTGGCACCGTCGTCGACCACGGTCTTGAAGATCTCGCGGCTCTCGCAATGGGGAACCGCGTGATCGACGACCAGCGTCTGGTCGACATGCTGCCGGTCGCGCACCATGGTGATGCCGAGCAGATCCGCGCGGGCATTCTCGCCGTCGAAGGCGACGAAGGACTGGTGACGGGCAAAGCCCGATCCGATCCCCGCACAGATCAGCTTGGCCTGCGCCTCTTCCGCGAGCGTCAGCGTCGCGGTGGCGATATGGGTCGTCCCGGCGGCTTCCGCCTGAAGCCGCGCCACCGTCAGCCCGGCGCCCTTGCCGGCGCGAATATCGGTCAGCGTGTTGGAGAACGTGCCCTCCACGCCGCCGACGAAGGTCTGCAGGATCACCGCCTCGCTTTTCGCGCCGGCGCGGATCAGGACCCGCTCGGCGGTGCTGGCCGCCTCTGCCCCCGACACATGGACGATTTCCACCGGCTTCGTCAGCTTGGTGTTGTCCGCAATGGCGAGGTCGAGACCATCGGCGCAGAAGATCGCATTGAGACCGACAGCGGCGTCAGCGAGCGCGACCACCGGCAGGTCGAGAAGCGCCTCTCCGTCGGCGGCAAGCGCCTCGGCAAAGGGGCGCACGGTGACGCCCTCGCCGGCAAGCCCCGCCACATCCGACAGTTCCGGATAGAAATGCCCGTCGACAATCACCAGACGGAACCGATCGACCGATGCATAGGCTTCGCCCGCCGAGGCGAGCACGGCCTTGGCATCCGCCTCGGAGCGCCTGGCGGCAAATGCCGGCACGTCCTTCAGCCTTGCGCGCAGGTCGGAGTACTTCCACTCCTCCACCCGGCGGTGCGGCAGGCCGGTGGCGCGAAACGCGTCAAAGGCCTCGGTGCGCAGCCTGGCCACGCCGGCACCGCCGGGCAGCGCGTCGCGCATCGTTTCATAGGCTTCGGCCAGAGCGGCCTCCGCCTTGGTTTCGAGAGTGCGTGGTTCCATGTTCATGACAGCTTCCCCCGCGCTCACGCGGCCGCGCCGACATAGTCGGCGTAGCCGTTCTTCTCCAGCTCAAGCGCCAGGTCCTTGTCGCCTGTCTTCACGATCCGGCCCCGGGACAGCACATGCACGACATCCGGCACGATGTGATCGAGCAGACGCTGATAGTGAGTGATCACCAGGAAAGACCGCTCCGGCGAGCGCAGCGCGTTGACGCCATCGGACACCACCTTGAGCGCATCGATGTCGAGACCGGAATCGGTCTCGTCGAGCACGCAGAGCGACGGCTCCAGCAGCGCCATCTGCAGGATCTCGGAGCGCTTCTTCTCGCCGCCGGAAAAGCCGACGTTCAGCGGACGCTTCAGCATGTCCATGGTGATCTGCAGATCGGCGGCCTTTTCCTTGACGCGGCGCATGAACTCCGGCGTCGACAGCTCGTCCTCGCCGCGCGCCTTGCGCTGTGCGTTGAGGGCCGTCTTCAGGAAGGTCATCGTGGCGACGCCCGGGATCTCGATCGGATACTGGAACGCCAGGAACATGCCGGCTGCGGCGCGCTCGTCGGGCGACAGTTCCAGCAGGCTCTCGCCATTGTAGAGAATGTCGCCGTCGGTGACCTCATAGTCGGTCTTGCCGGCGAGAATATAGGAGAGCGTCGACTTGCCGGAGCCGTTCGGCCCCATGATGGCATGCACTTCGCCGGGCTTTACGGTCAGGTTGACGCCGCGCAGGATCTCGGTGCCGTCCTCGGCAATGCGGGCGTGAAGGTTCTTGATCTCGAGCATCGGGTAATCCTCGTTCATGTCGTTTCGGCGAACCTCTTGGGTTCCGCCGTGAATATTCGGGGCAACGGGAAGCGCGCACCGGAGGCTTCGCGCTTCACTCTTCGGGTCAGCTCAACGGGTCGCGAGCTTGTAGGCAAACAGCACAAGAGCAGCGGCGACACCGACCGCAGCGGCCGTTTTCAACGTGTAGCCCTTGTCTTTCGCGACGAAGAGCATTCCGAGAAAACCGCCGACGCCCCCAGCGACCGGGGTTGCGAACAGGTCGATGGCATCCGCCAGCGTCATCAGCCCACGGAGCCTTCGAGGCTGATCGAGATCAGCTTCTGCGCCTCGACCGCGAATTCCATCGGCAGCTGCTGGATCACGTCCTTGACGAAGCCGTTGACGATCAGCGCCACCGCCTCTTCGTCGCTGAGCCCGCGCTGCTGGCAATAGAACATCTGGTCGTCGGAGATCTTCGAGGTCGTCGCCTCATGCTCGAAGACGGCCGTCGCGTTCTTGCTGTCGATATAAGGCACGGTATGCGCGCCACAGTCCTGTCCGATCAGGAGGCTGTCGCACTGGGTGAAGTTGCGTGCGTTAGAGGCTTTGCGATGCGCCGAGACCAGCCCGCGATAGGTGTTCTGCGACTTGCCCGCCGAGATGCCCTTGGAGATGATGCGGCTGGAGGTGTTCTTGCCCAGATGCATCATCTTGGTGCCGCTGTCGATCTGCTGACGACCGTTCGACACGGCGATGGAGTAGAATTCGCCGCGCGAATTGTCGCCGCGCAGGATGCAGGACGGGTACTTCCAGGTGATCGCCGACCCGGTCTCGACCTGGGTCCAGGAGATCTTGGAGTTCTTGCCCCGGCAGTCGCCGCGCTTGGTGACGAAATTGTAGATGCCGCCCTTGCCCTCGCTGTCGCCCGGATACCAGTTCTGGACGGTTGAGTACTTGATCTCGGCATCGTCGAGCGCGATCAGCTCGACCACGGCCGCGTGCAGCTGGTTCTCGTCGCGCTGAGGGGCCGTGCAGCCTTCCAGATAGCTGACGTAAGCGCCCTTTTCCGCGATGATCAGCGTGCGTTCGAACTGGCCGGTGTTCTGCTCGTTGATGCGGAAATAGGTCGACAGCTCCATCGGGCAGCGCACGCCCTCGGGGATATAGACGAAGGACCCGTCGGTGAAGACGGCGGAGTTCAGCGTCGCATAATAGTTGTCGGTCACCGGAACCACAGACCCGATGTACTTCTTGACCAGCTCCGGGTGCTCCTGCAGCGCCTCGGAGATGGAACAGAAGATGACGCCGGCCTTCTTCAGCTCTTCCTTGAAGGTGGTGACCACGGACACGCTGTCGAAGACGGCATCGACCGCGACGCGGTTCTTCGGCTCGACGCCGGCCAGGATTTCCTGCTCCTGGAGCGGAATGCCAAGCTTCGCGTAGGTCGCCAGCAGTTCGGGATCGACCTCGTCGAGGCTCTTCGGCCCCGGCGTCGATTTCGGCGCGGAGTAATAGTAGATGTCGTTGAAGTCGATCTTCGGATACTCGACGCGCGCCCAGGTCGGCTCGGTCATCGTCAGCCAGCGCTTGTAGGCGTCGAGGCGCCACTCCAGCATCCACTCCGGCTCGTTCTTCTTCGCCGAAATGAACCGGATGATGTCCTCGTTGAGGCCTTTCGGCGCCTTGTCGGACTCAATGTCGGTGCTGAAGCCGTATTTGTATTGATCCACATCGATCGACCGCACGCGGTCGATCGTTTCCTGAACTGCAGGCATTTCCGTCTCCATCCACTGCGGTGTCAAGGACCGCGGGTTGTCGAACTGTCACCGTCAGCAACGAGACGTCACCTTCGGCAGCTACTCAAGGCTCGGTCGGGTCAGGCGGCGCGTCCTGCGCCCGCTGTCCGCATCCGGGCCGTTACACGTCGCCATGCGGCGACAAAGGCCTCTGTTTCTTCCGCGTGCGTATCCGGACCAAGGCTTACGCGCAAGGCGCAGCGTGCCAGGTCCCGATCGACGCCCATCGCCGCAAGAACATGCGAAGACGACACTTTTCCGCTCGAGCACGCCGACCCGGAAGAGACCGCAATCCCCTCAAGATCAAGCGCGATCAGCACTGTCTCGGCCGGCATTCCAGGCACGGCGAAACAGGACGTATTTGGCAGACGCTGCGCGTTCTGCCCAAACACGCGGGTCTCCCCCTTTATATGGAGGAGATCGCGTTCCAGACCATCCCGAAGGACGCGCAATCGGTCCCAATCGGCGATTTCCTCCAGCGCAATCCGCGCTGCGACGCCAAACCCGGCGATGGCAAGCACATTCTCCGTTCCGGCCCGCTTGCGCCGTTCCTGCCCGCCGCCGGTGAGAAGCGACACGGGATGCAGCCCCGCATTGCGCAAAACCAGCGCACCGGCCCCTTGAGGGCCACCGATCTTGTGCGCGGACAAGGACACACTGTCGGCCCGCCAGCGCTCAAGATCGAGCGGAAGGCGGCCGGCCGCCTGGACCGCGTCCACATGCAGCGTCGCGCCAACCTCGTGAACCGCCTGGCCGATCTCCTCGAGCGGCTGGATCACGCCGGTTTCATTGTTCGCCGCCATGACGCTGACCAGGACGGATCGCCCGTCCGCGACAAGCTCGCCCAGCCGCTGCGACAGTTGCGAGACATCGACACGCCCCTCAGCGTCGACCGCGACCGTTTCGACCGCATTCGCCGCAAACCGTCCCCCGGACAGCACCGACGGGTGCTCGCACGCCCCGACCAGCAGCCGGTCGAAGCTGCGGCTGCCGCGCCCGTCGACCCAGACGGGCGACAAGGCGGTCACATTGGCTTCGGTCGCACCGGAGGTGAAGACGACATTGGCCGGTTCCACGCCGGCAAGCGCTGCCGCCGCAGAGCGCGCAGCCTCGATTTGGGCGCGCGCTGCCCGGCCCGGCGCATGAACGGAGGAGGCATTTCCAACCACCCCGATCAGCTCGCGCATCGCATCTGCCACCGCCGGGCGCAGTTTTGCGCCCGCGTTGTGATCCAGATAGATGGCTCTGCCCTGCGCCATTGCGGCATCACTTCCTTCTTCAGGCCCGGGTCTTCCCGGATCGGACACGGTCGAACGTATCGCTGCCGGCACCGCGCAAAACACGAAAAGCGATGCCGTGACGGCCGCACACCCAAGCAATCCTTGCATTTCGGCGCGGAGATCTGGATAAGACAAGCCTACAAGCCACGCGAAGGACCGAAGGGTTCGAAGTGTTCGGCTCGACCGCGAAGTTTCGAACGATTCTAAAGAAGTTTTAGGAACGGCGTTCATCCGAGTCAAGGCGGCACTACGCAATAGCCCTTAGCGTGCCTGACGATTGTCGAACGCGCGTGACACAAAAAGGAACACGAGCCCCATGCACGAGGTGGTCTATGCCTGAGGTGATTTTCAACGGGCCGGCCGGCCGCATCGAAGGCCGGTTTCAGCCGGCGAAATCGCGCACGGCGCCGATCGCTCTGATTCTTCATCTCCACCCGCAGTTTGGCGGGACGATGAACAACCAGATCGTCTATCAGCTCTATTACATGTTCGCGAAGCGCGGCTTTGCCGTGCTGCGGTTCAACTTCCGCGGCGTCGGGCGCAGTCAGGGCACCTTCGATCACGGCCAGGGCGAATTGTCGGATGCGGCGGCGGCACTCGATTGGGTGCAGAGCGTTCATCCCGACGCGCGCGCCTGCTGGATCGCCGGTTTCTCCTTCGGCGCCTGGATCGGCATGCAGCTCTTGATGCGCCGCCCCGAGGTGGAGGGATTCATTTCCGCCGCCCCGCCGGCGAACCTGCACGACTTCTCGTTCCTGGCCCCCTGCCCGTCCTCCGGCCTGATCATCCACGGCGATGCCGACAAGGTCGTGCCGCCGAAGGACGTCCAGAATTTGGTCGACAAGCTGAAGACGCAAAAGGGAATCGTGATCGACCAGAAGATCATTCCCGGCGCGAACCACTTCTTCGAAAACCACATGGACGAACTGATGGGCGAATGCGGGAACTATCTCGACCGCCGTCTCGGCATCGGTACGGAAGTGGCCTGACCGGCCAATGACAGCGCTGAACAAAAACGCCGGCTGGGGTCTCCAGCCGGCGTTTTTTATGACGAACCTGATCGGATAGCCGCGGTCATCGACAGGCCGTCGCGCCAGCGGGTGGCTCAGTTGTCCGGCGACCAGGCCTGATAGTCGCCCGACACCTGCGGACGATGCTCCGGCGTCAGGATCGAGCCCTTCGGACGATAAGCGGCCGGTGTGCCGGTGCCATTGGCACGATGCGGCTTTTGCCACGCGCGCGGGGTGTACTCGACCTCGCTCGGCGGCGTGTCGACGCGGTGATGCATCCAGCCGTGCCAACCCGGAGGGATCTGCGACGCTTCGGCAAGATCCTTGTAGATCACCCAGCGCTTCTTTCCGCCGCGCTCGCGGTAATAGCTGTTGCCGAATTCATCCGTGCCGACGAACTCGCCCTTGCGCCATGTGAAGAAACGGGTTCCCCACGTCGCACCGTTCCACCAGGTGAAAAACTGAAGCAGCAGGCTTTTCATCGACTTCGGCCATTTTCTCGGGAATCAACAGGAACGCCGCGTCCTTGCGGCATCCCGCCCGGCGGATCGGCGCAAGCGCTGAACCGCCTGTCGAGGCGGCGCGACTATGCCTTGTCGTCCGGCCGATGTCCAGTTGCGCAATTGCGCGCGGATCACGCCGCTCCCTTCGTCCGACGGACACGGGCGATCTTGGCGAACTCCGCCTTTTGGCGCCGGGCGCCATTCGTGTGTTCGTCTTCCTCCGGCACCTTGTGCGTCGGGGCAGTTTCGATGATCGCCTCTTTGGGCAGGCGCAGCTCGTCAAGGGGTGCTAGCGGACGTTTCGGCCCGACCGCCGCACGCGCCGGCGAGACGGTGACGATGCTGCGTCCGCCACCGATCTGCTGCCACTTGCGTGCCTTCTCGTCGAGGCTTTCCGCCACGCCGTCGACCACATAGCGTCCGTTCTCGCCCAGCACCAGCGGCCGGCTGTCGCGCAGTGTCCAGGTCAGCCGGTCGTAAAGCGCCGACGGCGACAACGGCTTGATGACCACATTCTGCGCCCCGTCGCGCAGGATCCGGTCGATCAGCGTCCGCGTGCCATGCGCCGTGACGAAGATGACCGGCAGGAAACACAGCGGCGCCATCTTGCGCTGCCTCAGACTGCGCAACAATCCGGTCCCGCTTGTCGGTCGCATCCGCCAGTCGGTGATCACCATGTTGGGCGGATCGAGCCGCATGACCTCGAGCGCCTCGGCCGCCGTGTCGAACGTCCGCACGCGCCGCACGCGAAACCCGAGCAGGGTGGAGCGCAGGATCGTCTGCATCGGTTTGGAATCGTCCACCACCACGACGTCGAGGTCGGTGATATCAAGACCATAGGCGTAGTGCCGCGTCATTCGGGCCACGGGCGCATCCTGCATCTGAACCAGATCGGATACAGTGAACCACGAGCGCATTGTTCTCCCGTTGACCACGCGATGCGCATTTTCAGACAGTTTCGCTAAAATTCGAACGGCCCAGATGGTAGGATGCCATCAGGCGGAAGCGATTCTCCGGCTCGACTGTCGCGTTCCGCGATGGCCATGGCCATTCCGCCGGATCGATGCCGCGGGGCCGGTTTGATGCCACGGGGCCGGTTTGATGCCACGGGGAAGCCCGGCCCTGACCGGGTCGCCCTTAGCAAGCGCTGCCGGCCTCCGTCCTCGATATCCACACCCATACACTACATTTTGGGCCTCAAGGCAGCAGATCCACAATAGATGGATTTCACCGCTTGACGCTTACAAACGATTCACCCTACCTTTTGACCGTCAGACGGATCGCAAGAAGGTTGGAGCAAACGGCTCCGCGTCCATTCCACAGACAGTCGACGAAATGTCATCCGGCTTGAGCGCGGCGGCTCACGGCGGGCGGATTTTTTCGACCTGGAAACGCGATATGTCGTGACAGGCGTGCGCCGGCATACTATATTTGGTGCACACCCAACAGATACGGATCGCGTGGCACACGCGCGGCAACACATGACAGGGCGGCGCCTGCTTCAGCTTTCGCGTTTTTCCAGAGCGCGGAAGTGCGGCGACGTGTTCGCCACTGACCAGACAGCGGCATGACCGCGATCACGCAACGATCGGCCCGGCGGGCCGGATGCACGTAAGGGGGCTTTAGGATGAAAATCGAGCGGCGCTATACCAAGGACGGACAGTCGCCCTATGCGGAGGTTCCGTTCCGGGTCGCCACCAGCGAGATCCGCAATCCGGATGGCTCGATCGTGTTCCGCCTCGAGAACATCGACGTCCCCTCGCAGTTCTCGCAGGTCGCCTCCGACATCCTGGCGCAGAAGTACTTCCGCAAGGCCGGCGTTCCGGCGCGCCTGAAGCCGGTCGAGGAGAACACCGTTCCCTCCTGGCTGTGGCGCAAGGAAGCCGATCTCGACGCACTTGCCGAACTGCCCGAAAACGAGCGCTACGGCTCGGAGATCGACGCGCGTCAGGTGTTCGACCGCCTCGCCGGCACCTGGACCTACTGGGGCTGGAAGGGCGGCTATTTCGACGATGAGGCCGATGCCCGCGCCTTCTTCGACGAGTTGCGCTTCATGCTCGCCACCCAGAAGGTCGCGCCGAACAGCCCGCAGTGGTTCAACACCGGCCTGCACTGGGCCTATGGCATCGACGGTCCGAGCCAGGGTCACTTCTATGTGGATTTCGAGACCGGCGAGCTGACCCGCTCGGCGACCGCCTACGAGCATCCGCAGCCGCACGCCTGTTTCATCCAGTCCGTGCAGGACGATCTGGTCAATGAAAACGGCATCATGGACCTGTGGGTTCGCGAGGCCCGCCTGTTCAAATACGGCTCCGGCACCGGCTCCAACTTCTCCCGCGTGCGCGGCGAAGGCGAGAAGCTGTCGGGCGGCGGCAAGTCCTCCGGCCTGATGAGCTTCCTCAAGATCGGCGACCGGGCGGCCGGCGCGATCAAGTCGGGCGGCACCACGCGCCGCGCGGCCAAGATGGTCGTGGTCGACATCGATCATCCCGATATCGAGGATTACATCAGCTGGAAGGTGAAGGAAGAGCAGAAGGTCGCGGCCCTCGTGACCGGCTCCAAGATCTGCCAGAAGCATCTCTCCGCGATCATGCGCGCTTGCGTCAATTGCGAGGGGCATGACGGCGACTGCTTCGACCCGGCGAAAAACCCGGCCCTGAAGCGCGAGATCCGCGCGGCCAAGAAGATGATGGTGCCGGAGAACTACATCCAGCGCGTCATCCAGTTCGCCCGCCAGGGCTTCACCAAGATCGAGTTCCCGATCTACAACACCGATTGGGACTCCGAGGCCTATCTGACGGTGTCGGGGCAGAACTCCAACAACTCCGTGCGCGTCACCGACGGCTTCCTGACCGCCGTCCTGGAGGATGACGACTGGAACCTGACGGCCCGCAAGGACGGCTCCGTCGCCAAGACCGTGAAAGCGCGCGAGCTGTGGGAGCAGATCGGCTATGCCGCCTGGGCCTCCGCCGATCCCGGCATCCAGTATCACACCACGATCAACGACTGGCACACCTGCCCGGCCTCCGGCGAGATCCGCGCGTCGAACCCCTGCTCGGAGTACATGTTCCTCGACGACACCGCCTGCAACCTCGCGTCGCTGAACCTGCTTCAGTTCCGCCAGGAAGACGGCCTGGTCGACGTGGAGAACTACGAGCACGCCGTGCGCCTGTGGACCATGGTGCTCGAAATCTCCGTGCTGATGGCGCAGTTCCCGTCGAAGGAGATTGCCGAGCTGTCCTACAAGTTCCGCACGCTTGGCCTGGGCTACGCCAACATCGGCGGCCTGCTGATGACCTCCGGCATTCCCTACGACAGCGACGAGGGCCGCGCGATCTGCGGCGCGCTGACCGCGATCATGACCGGCGTGGCCTATGCCACCTCGGCGGAGATGGCCGGCGAACTCGGCCCCTTCCCGGGCTATAAGGAAAACGCCAGCCACATGCTGCGCGTCATGCGCAACCATCGCCGCGCCGCCTATGGCGAGGCCAAGGGCTACGAGGGCCTCAACACCAATCCGGTGCCGCTCGACCATGCCTCCTGCACCGACCCGCGTCTGGTGGAACGGGCGAAGATCGCCTGGGACAAGGCGCTCGACCTCGGCCAGAAGCACGGCTACCGCAACGCCCAGTCGACGGTGATCGCCCCGACCGGCACGATCGGCCTGGTGATGGACTGCGACACCACCGGCATCGAACCGGATTTCGCGCTGGTGAAGTTCAAGAAGCTGGCCGGCGGCGGCTACTTCAAGATCATCAACCGCGCCGTTCCCGCGGCCCTGCGCGGCCTCGGCTACAGCGAGAGCGAGATCGCCGAAATCGAGGCCTATGCGGTCGGCCACGGCTCGCTCGACCAGGCGCCCGCGATCAATCCCGGCAGCCTGACGGCCAAGGGCTTCGACGCCAAGGCGCTTGAGAAGGTCGCCGGCGCGCTCGGCTCCGCCTTCGACATCAAGTTCGTGTTCAACCGCTGGACGCTGGGCGACGACTTCGTGACCGGAACGCTCGGCGTCCCGGCCGAGAAGCTCGACGATCCGGACTTCGACCTGCTGACGCATCTCGGCTACTCCAAGGCCGACATCGAGGCCGCCAACACCCATGTCTGCGGTGCGATGACGCTGGAGGGCGCTCCCTTCCTCAAGAAGGAGCATTACGCGGTCTTCGATTGCGCCAACCCCTGCGGCCGTCTCGGCAAGCGCTTCCTGTCGGTGGAAAGCCACATCCGCATGATGGCGGCGGCCCAGCCGTTCATCTCGGGTGCGATCTCCAAGACGATCAACATGCCCAACGACGCGACCGTCGAGGATTGCGCCGAGGCCTACATGCTGTCCTGGCGCCTGGCGCTCAAGGCCAATGCGCTCTACCGCGACGGCTCCAAGCTGTCGCAGCCGCTGAACTCCCAGCTTCTCGCCGATGACGAGGACGACGAGGAGGATGCGGTCGAGGCGCTGGTCGCCCAACCGCAGCACGCACGGATCGAGAAGGTCGCGGAAAAGATCGTCGAGCGCATCGTGGAGCGGGTGGTCGAACGCCCGGTGCGCGAGCGCGAGAAGATGCCGGACCGCCGCAAGGGCTACACCCAGAAGGCGCGCGTCGGCGGCCACAAGGTGTATCTCACCACCGGCGAATACGGCGACGGCCGCCTTGGCGAGATCTTCATCGACATGCACAAGGAAGGTGCCGCCTTCCGCTCGCTGATGAACAATTTCGCCATCGCGATCTCGCTCGGCCTCCAGTACGGCGTGCCGCTCGAGGAATATGTCGACGCCTTTACCTTCACCCGCTTCGAGCCGGCGGGCATGGTGCAGGGCAACGAGGCGATCAAGAACGCGACCTCGATCCTCGACTATATCTTCCGCGAGCTGGCCGTTTCCTACCTCGCCCGCAACGATCTGGCGCATGTGCCGCCGGAGGCGATCGGCAACACGGCGATGTCGTCGGGCCCGAACGAGGGGCGTGCCACGGATCAGGGCCACAGCGGCGTCGTGTCCCGCGGCCTGGTGCGCGGCCAGACGGAGCGCTTCCGCGTGGTCGGAACCACCGGCGAGCCGGCCGGCGCGCTCGGCAGCAGTGAGACCGCCAAGAGCGGGACGTCCGTGACCTCGACGTCGATCCATGCCCGCACGGCGGCCGTGGCCACGGCGTTCAAGCGCGAGGTGGAGATCGAGACGGAGACGGCAACCGACCTCGGCACAGCCTCCCCCGCCCCGGTCGCCAGCCAGGCGCAGCAGATCGCCCAGGCCAGGATGAAGGGCTATGAAGGCGAGAACTGCGCCGAATGCGGCAACTTCACCATGGTGCGCAACGGCACCTGCCTGAAGTGCGACACCTGCGGCTCGACGAGCGGCTGCAGCTGAGGGCTTCCCGTCCCGGCCAAGCCTGATGCGTCAGTCTATCTCGCCCTAAATCGGGATAGGCTGACGCATCAAGCACCTAAAGACTGCCCACTCTGGATCAGAAAAAAGGTCATCCTCACCCCCCAAGACACCCGGGGGTGAGGTGGAAGTCGACCAAAGACGCGGTTTTGGATCGGCTCAAGGCGGTCCATCCATCCCTCACGCGGATCAAGTCTCGTCAATGCAATGACGAGACTTGATCCAGATACCAAGGTCCAACGCTCTTGACCGCCCCTCGAATGCCTGAGCTGGTTGGGTCGGATCAACCATAGAGCTCAAACATGCCTGGGATGCCAATGACGACGCGATCGCAGCCCAAGCCTCCCCATGCAACAAAGGGCCGCGTCGTCCTTGCTCCAATCACGGTGTCAGAGCGCGTTCTTGTAGATCACACCGTCTTTCATGATCAGATTGAAGTTCTGATGCGGATCAGAAACGAGGTCGAGGTCTTCAAGCGGATTGCCATCGACGAGCAGAAGGTCGGCATAGGCCCCCTCTTCAATGACTCCAAGCGGTCCCAAAGGATAGGGTGTCAACGGTCCAGACAGCTTTAGCAACTCGGCATTGTCGCAGGTTGCCATCTTCAAGGCCTCAAATGGCGTAAACCACTTTTCCAACTTCGCGAGTTGCGCGCCCTGACGTTTGGCGAGATCGGAGCTGAAAAGCGTATCGGTCCCGAAAGCAACCTTGACGCCCAATTCCTTCGCAGTCTTGTAAACGAAGTCGGTTCCGTCGGTTACGAACTTGTACTTTTCCTTCTGAAAGTCGTTCAGTGCCGGAGCATCGACGTCATCCAAAAACGGTTGCATGCTGAGCCAGACGTCTTCCTCCACGAACCTCTGGAGGGTTTCACGGGTGGCCATATGGCCATGTTCCACGCTTTTAACACCTGCATCGATCGAATGGTTTACCGCCTCATCGCTGATGGCATGGGTAAGAACATAAGTACCCCAGTTCGCCGCCTGTTCGACCGCCGCTTCCAGTTCCGCGTTGGTGTATTGCAATGTATGAATTGGGTCATAACTCGACGTGACACCGCCACCAGCCATCAGCTTGATCTGCGTGGCCCCCTGCATCAGGTTCTCGCGCACGCGCTTGAGCACCTCAGGCACCCCGTCCGCGATATAGAACATGTCGGAAGTCTCGAAGGAATGGAGCTTGTCCGGCGTCGCCGGTACGTCGCGGGTCATGCGGAAATCCATGTGCCCCGAGGTCTGAGAAATGGCCGGACCTGACGGGAACACCCGCGGCCCTATAATCATGCCCTCGTCGGTGGCGCGGGCAATATCGAACATTGGCCCGGCGGCGTCGCGCACTGTGGTGAACCCGCGATAGAGCGTGTCGCGCTGCGCGACAGAGGTCAGCAAGTTCCAGTAGCCTTCGTTCGTTGTCATCAGCTGGGAAATGGTGGCCGTGGCATAAACACCATGCCAGTGTGCATCAATCAGTCCGGGGATCATCGTGTGGCCATCCGCCACGATCTCGTGACTGCCGGCCGGAGCCTCCAGATCAGGTTCGATTTTCGCAATAAGGTTGTTGGTGATCAGAACGTCGGCCGCGACCAGGTCCTCATCGCACCCGTTGAAGATCTGCGCCCCTCGAATGACGACATTGTCGTATTTGAGCGCGGGACCATAGCTGTGACCATGCACGATCTTGCCACCATCCGGGGCAAGGGCAATCGGTTCATGCGCGTCCGCGACAGTGGGCAAAACTGTGGGCGCCACAGCAATCACGGCACCAAGAAGAGCGGTGGTTGTCCTGCGAAGCATCGGTCAATTCTCCAGTTCGTTGTTTGGTTCAATTCATCTAAAAAAATGCGGACGCAATCTCTTGCGGGTCAGCGACCAGACTACAGCTTTCGGGTGGATCTCCCTTGACGACGATCAATGCCGCGCAGGCCTCCTCCTTGATTGCACAAAGACCTCATTTCGGATCTGCCGACGGTCAACTTGTCTCACTCTGGACAGTACTCGTGAAAAGGCTTTTTACAAAACTGGATGCATCAAGGAATGCAGATAAGCAGGTTCGTCCCTTTATCGCCGGAATTGGTCGAGAATTTAAAGCACGCCAGCCTGGGTGCCCATTTTACGCTGGACCATCGGTCGCTCCATCGCCTCCGCCAGGTGTTGGCAGTCATTGGCCTGCAAGATCCGAAGAGAACCGCCTGTCACGCGGGACGAACGCCGGGGACACTGCGAGGCGGTGTACGATCAGATCGCTGGAGCGCCGCGAACGCTGCGGATCAAGTTCAATTCTTCCACCGAAACGCCCTCGACCTTCAGCGTCGAAATCCAGGGCGGGAACGGTCAAAGTTTCCAACGACCGGGACCCGGATCGACGACCGTTCGATTGACGGAAAACATGGCAACGGAAATCAGAATGCGAGCGCGCAGCCACGGTATCTTTGCCCAGAGAATACTGGTCTCGGTGATCTGAAGCGATAAGGAGAGGCAAAGTGGTCGGAGCGATACTAGGTTCTTGCAAAGGCCTTTGCCTGACCCTCGCCTGCGCTCTCTCGCTTGTGCAGCCGGTTTCGGCGCAAACGGACATGACGCTCTTCGTCCTGAAATCGCGACATGTGATCAAGTCCACGGACATCGAGGAGATCCGACCGCCCGACGGCTGGAGCGTCAACAGGGAGTCGCCATCGATACGGCTGAAGCCGGATGCCGCGGCCGCGTTGAAGGCCTATACGCAAGCGCGCATCGGTGAGCACATCAGCGTCGTCATCTATGATCGCCGCGTGTCGGACAACACGCTTGTCGCGGACACGATGGGTGGCGAACGCATGTCGCTCTTCGGCTTACCCGAGCTTGAGGACAAGATGCTGCTCGACGCGATGGCCATCCGCCCGCTTCCCGAGTTCACGGTCGTCATGGCCTACCAGACGCGCGCGGAGATCCCCGTCGCCATCGACAGGTTTCTGGATCGCGCGCCGGAAGAAACCAGCCAGCACTTCAAGCTCAAAAACGAGACGGTCGCGCAAATCGCGGAGCTGGCGATAGATCTCAGTCCGGAGACGGCGGTGCTGATCCACGAGGGCGCGTTTCTGGTCTACGCCTGGGCCTACGATCCGGCCACCGGCGTGCTCCGCGTCGGCCATTGATTGCACCCGACCGCCGTCATCGAAATCCGATCCCCCGCTCCGTGCCTTGAAAGCGCGCGGGCATTCCGATTGAAGCGGCCGGTCTCGACGATCGCGAGACCGGCGTTCAGACCACGCCGCCCGACCTCAGGCGATCTTGACGAGTTCCACGTCGAAGGTCAGTGCCTTGCCGGCCAGCGGATGGTTGGCGTCGAGCAGCACCTTGTCCTCGGTCACATCGGCGATGACGACGTTCATGGTCTGGCCGTCCTGCGTCTGCACCTGAAGCGGGGTGCCGGGCTCGGCCGGGATATGGTCGGGAAAACTGGCCCGGTCGACGGCCTGGACGCGGTCGGGCACATGCGCGCCATAGGCGTCTTCCGGCTCGATGCGCACCTTGCGCTTTTCGCCGACTTCCATGCCGGTCACCCCGCTGTCGAGCCCCGGGATGATCTGGCCGGATCCCAGTTCGAAGGACAGCGGATCGCGGCCTTCCGAACTGTCGAAGACGGTGCCGTCGTCCAGTGTGCCCGTGTAGTGAAGATGCAGCGTGTCGCCCGGCTTGGCTTGCGTCATGAAGAAGTCTCTTTCGGGAGGGTGTGGGTTTGACGAGACCCGGTGAAACGTCGGGTGCTCAGTCGCTCGAAGCTCAGGCTCGCAAGTCTGCCGGGCGATGTAAACCCCAAGATTTCGCGCGATCCAAAAAGCCGGTCGGGCCTCCCGGCCGCATCTGCGTTGCGCATTTGACCTTCGCAGCCCGCCAACGGCCGGCCCACGCACTGAAGGTTCACCTGACAGATGCTGCAGCGATACCGGTCTCGCCCTACGCCTTGCGCGCGACGACAAACCGCGCCGGCGGCTTCTTGGGAAAGGTGCCGGTCTCGATAATCTCGAAACCGCCCTCGGCGATGATCGCCTCAAGCTCCTGCGCTTTCAAGAAGTGCACCAGCGGCGCCATCCGTAAGAAGCGCATCACCGGAATGATGAGCCGGAAGACGGGGTTCATGTCGCCGAGACAGACGGTCTTGGAAATGAACAGCCCGCCCGGGCGCAGGCGCTCCGCGATCTGTGCGACCGCCGCGCGCGGATCTTCCGTCAGATGCAGCAGGCTGAAGGCGAGCACCGCGTCGTAAGCGGCGGCTTCGCCCGGCAGGTCGCTGAGACCGGCCTTGAGAAAACGGATCTTCGTGTCATCGGCCGCGACCGCCTTTTCCAGCGCGATGTCGATCATCTCCTCGGAGAGATCGCTGGCCGTATAGGCGCCGACGCAATCGGCAAGCTTGAACGCCGTCGTGCCGGTGCCGCAGCCGACCTCCAGCACCCGCTCGAACCCGTCGATATGCGCGCGCACGCGCTCCAGCGTATGGGCATAGGCCGCCTCGTCGCCGACGGGGCGCTTGGCATATTTTCGGGCCGCCTTGTTCCAGAACCGCCGGCTGGTCTCCTTGACCGAACTCATGTCGATAGCCTCGAATTGACCGCGAGAGGACCAGAGCCTCCGCCGGGTGCCTGCTACAGGTAGCGTTCCAGCAGCGCGGTGACCTCGCTGTCGCGCGCGCGCTCGCTCTCGCCGCCGATGACCACGGCGATGACGCGCTTGCCGCCGCGCCCGGCGGACGCCGCGAGATTGTAGCCCGACAGGCGGATATAGCCGGTCTTGATGCCGTCGACGCCGGCAACCCGGCCGAGAAGGTTGTTGGTCGCCTCGAAGGTGCGGCCATTGTAGGTGAAGGAGCGCGCGGTGAAGGCGCGCGCGCGTGTCGAATGCCGGCTCTTCAGGGCGCGGGCGAGGATCGCCATGTCGCGTGCGGTCGTCACCTGCCGCGGATCGGGCAGGCCGGAGGCATTGACGAACCGGGTCCGGCGCATTCCGAGCGAGCGGGCCTTGGCGGTCATCTGCGCGGCGAAGGCGCTCTCCGATCCGGCGAGGTTCTCCGCAACCGCCACGGCGACGTCATTGGCGGATTTGACCGCGAGCGCCTGCACCGCCTGACGCACGGAAATCGTCGTGCCCGCCTTCACGCCGATCTTGGCCGGCGGCTGGCGCGCGGCATTGGCGGAGACCTGGAGCGCGCTGTCGAGCGACACCCGGCCGCCGTCGAGCGCATCGAACAGCAGGTAGAGCGTCATCATCTTGGTCAGCGAGGCCGGATAGCGCAGGCCGTCCGCCGCCTCTTCGTGAAGCACCGCCCCGCTTGCGGCATCGACCACGATCGCGGAATAGGCGCGCGGCGTTGCCTGGCCGCTGGGCGCAAGCCCCAGTTCCGCGACCTGACCGGGCATTTCCGGCAAGGGCGCGGTCTCGACTGCGGCAACCGCGGGCACCGCGCCGCGGTCGAGGGAACCGCCCTGCGGCGGCGCCGTCTGACAGGCCGCAAGCGCAAGCGACAGGGCCGCGAAAACGGCAATCAGCCGGCTGCGCGCGCCGGCGCGCGGTCCGACGGTTGCCACCTCATCGCTTGCAGATTGGACAGAGACAGGGCCCACGGGTCGCTCCTTTGCGCTGAAAGCGGCGCCACCATAGCGAAACCGCGCAAGGACACAAGGAACGGACAGGATACCACCAGCCAGGGACGCGAAAAATCCGGGGTCGAAGACCGAAGAAGGGCTGCCGGCCCGGGCGACACGGCACGGCGCGGATTACGCGACCCTTGCGTCGTCGGCGATCACGTCGCTCTCGCCCTCGCCTTCCCCGCGTCCGCCGGAGAGCGCCTGGGCAAGGTCGATGAAGAGTTTGGCAGGCAACGGCGGCGCAAAGATATAGCCCTGCGCGGCGGACACGCCGAGTTCGCGCAGGCGCTCGATCTGCTCCATCGTCTCCACGCCCTCGGCGATAATGCCCATGCCGAGATTGTCGGCGAGCTCCACCATCGTGTCGACGATCGTGGTGGAATTGTCGTCCGTGCCCAGGCTGTCGATGAACATCTTGTCGATCTTGATGATGTCGATGCCGAGCTTTTGCAGATAGGCGAAGCCGCCATGGCCCGTGCCCACATCGTCCAGCGCCACGCGAACGCCGATCGCCTGCATTTCGGCGATGATCTTGCGGGCCGTCTCCATGTCGGACAGCGGCTGGCGCTCGGTAACTTCCATCACGATCTGCTGGAAGGCGATCTGCGACCCGCCATAGATCTGCTGGATGTCCTCGATGACCTGGCGATCCTCGAAATGACCGGCGAAGAGGTTGATCGACAGCTTGAATTCCGGGTTCTGGTAGTAGAGTTCCCCGACCTCTTCCCGCGTCTTGCGCATGATCTGCCGGGTCATCTCGAAGATATGCCCCGAGGTCTCCGCGAAGGTCATGAAGGCGCCGGGCGAGATCACGGAGCCGTCCGGCCGCGCCCACCGCATCAACACCTCGCAGCCGCGCAGGCGGCCGGTCTCGATGTCCATCACCGGCTGATAATAGGGCACGAACTCGCCCTTGCGGATGGCCTGGACGAACTCGTCCTCCGCCTCGCTTTCGGGACGCCAGGAGAACCAGACGCCGACCGCCACGAACAGGACGGCAAAGCCGACGCAGGCAATCGCCGCGACCACCTTGAGATCGCGCACCAGATTGTCGGCGGCCGATGTCGGCGCCGTCACCACCGCAATCATCGGGTACTTCGTCGACTGCACCTCCGCGACAAGCTCCTCGCTGTCGCCATTCCCGCTGCGCTGCGCCGCCTCGCCGGACCGCAACCACACGACGCCGTCGCCCAGTTGCAGCTCGACCAGCCGATGCGCCCGCAAATAGTCCGGGCCGGGATCAATGGAGATCGCCACCGGCGAGATTTCCGCCAGCAGGCGATTGCCGTTTCCGATCCGCCAGCTCACCAGCGCAACGCGGGTGCCCTCGAAGGCACGGTCGCGCATCCCGATCCCCACCAGCGGCGCGTCCGACTTCAGGACCGGCAATACGGCATCGCCCGTCGCCGGCAACTCGGGCACATTGCACATCAGAACGCCGGAGGCGTTTACGACGCCAATCATCTGGACGAAGGGCGCGGAAATGACGCCGGCATGGAACGCTGCGCGGTCCGCGGGCGCGCAGGTGACGAGCCCGTCCTGATGCAAGGTCTGGAGCGTGGACACCGCGTCGCCAATGGCTTTTTCGGCCCTGAGCACATAGCGTTCGGCAATGGCGGTCATTTCCGCCTGGGCCTGGGTGACCGCATAGCTGTTCAGGACATAGTTGGCCGCCACGAGCGGCGCGACGGCAAGCGCCAGCGCGATCAGCAACGTCCTGAAAAAGAGGGTATAGCGATGCGACACGGCCTGTCCCGGATTAAAGCAGCGGTCCCACTATGGCCAAGCTTCGTAAATGACACCTGAAGACCGGACGCACGCTTTGACAAATATGCCCGATTGGGATCAAAAATTCCGAGCAGGTAATGATTTGACGTTTTTGGAGCGAGGATTTTCATGGAGGCTTTGTTCATCGGCCAGGCCTATATCGACATCACCTTTCTGACCGACAAGTTGCCGACCGGCGACGAGAAGACCCTTGCCCGCGACTATGCCGTGAGCTTCGGCGGAAACGCGGTGACCGCCGGCTTCACCTGCGCCAAGCTCGGAATCGCGCCGGATATCATGTGCTCGCAGGCAAACGACTGGCTGGCGCGCATGTTTCTCAACATGGCGGCAAGCTACAACATCTCCATCCACGGCCGGAAAGTGAAGGAATCCTCCCTCTCCTTCATCATGCCGAAGGACGGACAACGGGCGATCGTGCGCTGCCGGGACGACCATTATCTCCACCCCTTTCAGCATCTGACACTCGACGGGTGCCGGGCGCTGCACCTGGACGGCCACATGCCGGACGCCGCGCTCCACTACGCGCGGGCCTGCCGGGACGCGGGGATCCTCACATCGCTTGACGGCGGCGCGGTGCGCGAAAACACCGAGGAGCTCCTGCGCTTCATCGATGTTCCAATTGTCTCTATGCGCTTTTGCGAGCAGCTCGGCCTCGATGTCGGCGAAACGCTGAATTACCTGCGCTCCCGCGGCTGCCCCGTCGGCGGGGTGACGGTCGGCGACGAGGGACTGTACTGGTACGAGGACCAGGGGCCGACGACCCATCTTCCGGCGCTTGATGTCCCCGCATCGAAAGTTGTGGATTCCAACGGCGCGGGAGACGTCTTCCACGGGGCCTATGTCTACGCCTTTCTCTCCGGCGAACATGCGACCTGGACGGACCGTTTCCGCTTCGCCCGGGCCGCCTCGGCGCATGCAATCCAACACCTTGGCAACGAGGCCAGCCTGCCGTCATTGGAAAATGTGAGGACGGCCAGCGACCTGTGGCCGGAAAAACCTGTCGCCGCCGCATTTTGACCCGGATCCCGATGCGCTGTGTCAGCGGGCAAGGGTTGTCCTTGCCGGGCGCTTGGCGCATCGTATTGCTCCGCAGGCAGGGGCGGACCGATTAAAACACGCATTCTGGAGACGTCTTGATGATCAAAACCCTTTCTCGTCCGGCCCTTGCGCTGGCGCTCGCCTGCCCGCTTGTGCTGGCCCCGCCCGCCCTTGCCTTTGATGCAACCGGCAGCGACGTTGCCGACCGGTTCCTCGAGATCGTCGAAGCCGGCAATGCCACCGTCTCGGGCTACGACGGCGTCACGCAAAGCGGTGAAACCGTCACCATCAGCGGATTGCGCAGCTCGATCGATGAAGGCTCGGCGAAGTCCCGGCTGACGATCCGCGAGACGACGATCGCAGGCGGCGTACTGACCGACGACGGCGGGCTGTCGGCCGCCAGTCTGACGATGGGCGGCGTCAACATCGAGAATCTCGACGAAGACGAGGATGTGACGGTCAGCGCGGAGAGCATCGTGATCTCCGATCCCGTGCTGGCATCTCCGGCGGCGGTGAAGGCCTCCAACGGCGCGGACGCGATCACGCCGACCTATTCGCGCGCGGAACTGACGAACATCGTGATCGATGCCAATGACGACGGCCGGGTGCCGGTCTCGCGCGTCGTCGCGGTGATCGACACGATGGACGGCGGCCTGCCGACCTCCGGTTCGATCAGCGTAGAAGGCATCGAGATCACGGCCGATACGCTCGATGACGAAGAACGCAAGGCCCTTTCGGACCTCGGCTACGAAAGCCTGACCCTGTCCTTCCAGATGGAGGCCGACTGGAAGCCGGACACCGGTGAACTTGCAATCGACCGGCTGACGCTGTCGGGCGAGAACGCGGGCACCTTGAATGCCGCGCTGCGGATCAACGGGCTGACCCGCGAGGTTCTGGAACAGCTCGATGCCGCCCAGGACAGCCCCGAACAGGCCATGGGCCTGATGCAGGGACTTCTCGTGGAAAGCGTTTCGCTGCGCATCGACAATGATTCGATCGTCGACCGGGTTCTGGAAAACCAGGCAAAGGAAGCCGGCGCGACCCGGGAAGTCTTTGTCGAACAGCTCACCGGCGCCCTGCCCTTCATGCTGTCGATGCTCAACAACGCCGAATTCCAGGCCAAGGTCGCTGGCGCTGCGACCGCGTTCCTGAAGGACCCGAAGTCCCTGTCGGCGTCGGCAATGCCGGCCGCCCCGGTGCCCTTCGCCCAAATTCTCGGAACCGCGATGATGGCGCCGCAAAGCCTGCCGGACATTCTCGGTGTGACCATCACCGCCAACCAGGACTGACACGGACCACGGGAGGGCAAATGCCCTCCCGATTTGCTTCTGCCCTCCGATGAACAACGGGTTTTGACAATGACATCGCGTCTCGCCACTGCCGCCAGAACCGGCGCCGCCGTCCTGACCTTCGTCCTCTGCGCCCCCGCCGCGACCGCCCTTGCCAATCCCGCCGTCGATGCGGTCGAGGATTTCTTCGCATGGGCCCGCGCGACCGGCACGACCGTGGCCGATTACGAAAGCCTCACGGAGACGGGCCCGAACGAGGCCATCCTGCGCGGCGCAAGGCTTGCCTGGAAATTCGATTTCGAGATCTTCGATCAGAGGATCGAGGCAGAGCTTTCCTTTGATTCGCCCGAAACGCGCTTGTTCGGTGCGAGCAGCGACGGGGACGGCGTCGCCTTCGAGCGGTTCGAGCAACCCGGTGTTCATGAGATCCGCCTGACCGGGACGATCACCGAGGACGGAAAGCAGCAGCCGCTTGACCTGACCGTTCGCCAGTACGATCTCGTCGCGGAAAACATGTACCAGGCTTACTGGACGCTCGAGGAAGCCCCCGAGAAGCCCGCCTCCCGCTTCATTCCGCTGATCCGCTCGGGCCTGCGCAACAGCGCCGACAGCATTTCCGTACGCGCCATCGAAGCGACCACGCAAATGCCCGACGGCGGGCGCGGCACGGAACGTCAGGAACGCATCACCATGACCGGCCTTGCTGACGGCCGGCTGGAGGAATACCGGGTCGGCAAGTCGCTCTCCGAAACCAGGGTCGAGGCGGACGATGCCGGCGAGCCCTTCTCCGTGCGCCAGGAGTATGGCGAGAGCATTTCCACCGGCATGGACATCAAGCCCGTGCTCAGGCTTCTCGGCGTCCTCCCCGCCGATCAGGCGGTGGGCGAGCGCATCCTCGACCACAGCGAATTCAACGATCTCCGCGTCTCCACGCCGTTTTTCACCGCCGCGATCAGCAAGGCATCGGCGGATGGCTTCGAAATCGACGCCGATGCGCAGCCCTTCGATATCTTCCCCCTGCTCGACCAGGCCCTGCTCGGCACATTCTCCGAAACCTACGCGGAAGACGATCTGGTTGCCCTCGGGCGACAGGCACTGACGTCGCTGGAAAGCGTCACCGTCGCCAAAGTGGATATCGGAGGGATTGCCGCCAACGCCGACGAAGTGACCACGTCCCTGGACGGCATGTCCTTGCGAGACGCCTCCTATGGCGGCGTTGGAGATTTCACGCTTTCGGGCCTGTCCGTGCGGGCGGTGGAGCAGAACACCGCCGTCGACCTCGGGCGCTTCCGTATCACCGATTTCGACCTGCCGCCGCTGGTCTCCTTCCTCGACTTCGGACTGGCGTCCCAGCTTCGCGAGCCGACATTGACCGAGATCCTGGCCGTCATGCCCATGCTCGGGCGGATGGAGATCGAGGACGTGAAGGTGGCCACGGATGCGCTTTCCGGTCCGATCGCGCTGGACCGCTTCCGCCTGTCGATGCGCGACTTCATAGCGCCGATCCCGACCGACATCGAGTTGCGGACCGAAGGCCTTGAGCTTCCGGTCTCGGTGATCGAGGAAGAGGAAGCGCGGCAGCTCTTCGAGGCGCTTGGCCTGACCGCGATCCGCTATGACGACGAGATGCGCCTGCGCTGGGACGCGGACGACAAGACATTGACACTCGACCCGATGCGGATGGAAATCGATGGCGGCGGGTCCATCGACATGTCGATCGAGATCGGCGGAATTCCGCGCATCGTCTTCGAAAATCCGCAGCAGGCGCAGGCGGCCATCGCCACCGCCACGATCAACAGCGCACGGGTGGAAATCCGCGATGCGAACCTCGTCTCCGCCTTTATCGCCGAACAGGCAGCAGCGGCCGACCTGTCGCCGGAGACGCTGGCACTGGCACTGGCGGACCAGGGTGCAAGCGCCCTCGGCCCGCTGCGCGACACCCCGTTCGGGCAAAGCCTGCATGGGGCCATGAAGGCATTTCTGGTGAAGCCCGACCATCTCATCGTCACGGTCGAGCCGAAAGCGCCCGTGCCGGCGATGCAGATCCTCGGCCTTGTCGCGACGACGCCGTCGATGCTCCCCGGCCTCCTCAATGCAGCGGTCGCGGCAAACCCCTGACGTTGAAGCCGCGCGGCCGCGATGCGCGGCAACGTGACCAAAGCAAAAAGGGCCGGTCAGCAAGCTGACCGGCCCTATTTAATTCCAGTCCGAAAGCACAATCTAGTCGGTGTCGGCGGCAGCCGGGTTCGCCGCGTCTTCAGCATCGAAATCGGCGAACTGCAGGTCGCACAGCCGCTTGTAGAGGCCGCCCTTGGCAAGCAGCGCGGCATGCGTTCCCGCTTCCAGCACCCGCCCCTTGTCCATGACGATGATCTGGGCGGCTTCGCGCACCGTCGCGAGGCGATGCGCGATGACGAGCGTGGTGCGCCCCTTCATCAGGCGAGACAGTGCCGCCTGGATCTTTGCCTCCGATTCCGAATCGAGCGCGGATGTGGCTTCGTCCAGAAGCAGCAGCGGCGCGTCGCGCAGGATCGCGCGGGCAATCGCGACCCTTTGGCGCTGTCCGCCGGACAGGCGGCTGCCGCCCTCGCCGACGCGCGTGTCGTAGCCGGCCTCAAGCTCCTCGATGAAACCGTCGGCATTGGCCTGGCGTGCGGCCTCGCGGATCTCCGCCTCGCTGGCGCCGGGTCGTCCGATGGCGATGTTCTCGCGCACCGTGAGGTCGAACAGGAACGTGTCCTGGGAAACAAGCGCGATCTGGGATCTCAGACCGGCGACCGACGCCTCCCTGAGGTCCTGCCCGTCGATGGTGATCCGCCCGGACAGAGGGTCATAGAAGCGCTCAAGCAGCGCGAAGACGGTCGACTTTCCGGCGCCCGAGGGGCCGACCAGAGCGGTCACCTCGCCGGGGCGGGCCTCGAACGCCAGCCCGTTCAGCGCCGGGGCGTCGCCATAGCGGAAGTCGACATTCTCGAAGCGGACATGCCCGTCGGAAATCGTCAGCGCGTGGGTGCCCTCTTCCTCGTTCGACGCCGGCACACGATCTAGGATCTCGTACATCAGGCGCACGCCGACGATGTGGCCGGACAGATTGACGTTCAGCCGGGCGAGACGACGCGCCGGGTCATAGGCGAGAAGCAGCGCCGTGATGAAGGCGAAAAAGCCGCCCGGATCGCTGCCAAGCTCGATCACCGCATAGCCGCCGTAGAGAATGACCAATGCGATGGCGATGCCGCCAAGCGTCTCCATCACGGGCGAGGTCCGGGCCGACAGGCGCGTCATCTTGTTCGCCTGTTTCTCCACGTCGGCGACGGCGACATCCATTTCCTGACGCAGCCGCTCCTCGACCGCAAAGGCCTTCACCACGCGAATGCCCGAGATCGCCTGCTGGGCGACCGAGAGGATCCGCGTCATGGAAACGAATTGCGTCTTCGCCACCCGCCGCACCCGCCGCACCAGACCGGCGATCAGCAGGATCGCGGGCGGCATGATCACCAGCGCGATCAGGCTCATCAACGGGTCCTGGGCGATCATCACGCCGACGAGCGCGATGACGGTCAAAAGATCGCGCCCCAGCGCCGTGACGACGAGATCGAGTGCGGCGCGCGCCGCCGTTGCGTTGTGGGACAGCCGCGTACCGAGATCGCCGATGCCGGAGCCTTCAAAGAAGCCGAGGTCCTGCCTGGTGATCGCGCGAAACAGCCGCGACTGGGTCGAGGCGACGATGGCGTTGCCGATCTGCCCGAGAATGACGAGCTGGCCATAGGCGGCCGCGCCCTTCACCGTGAAAATCACCAGCACGAACCCGGCGATCACCCAGACCATCCGCCCGTCGCGTTCCAGGAAGACCTGGTTGATCATGTCCTTCATGATCCAGGCGCTCGCCGCGGTACAGGCCGCGACGATGGCCATCATCGCAAAGGCAAGCGCATAGCGCCCGGCATAGGCGCGCGCGTTCTCCGACAGCAGGCGCCGCAACACGAAGAGCGCGCCGTCCACATCGGAAAACAACCAGGTGTCGAGCCGTTTCAGCACTTGAGATCCGATCGCTGCTGCCCGGACCGATCCGCGCGCCACCGCGGCGCGCGGACAGGCTTATTCGCTTTCTGGCAGATTGAGACGGATATGGAGGTCGCGCAACTGGCGCGGGAAGACATCCGAGGGCGCGCCCATCAACAGGTCCTGCGCCTGCTGGTTCATCGGGAACAGCGTGACCTCGCGCAGGTTCTTGGCGCCGACCAGAAGCATCACGATCCGGTCGATGCCGGCTGCCATGCCGCCATGCGGGGGCGCGCCATACTGGAACGCCCGGTACATGCCGCCGAAGCGCTCTTCCAGGATCGCCTCGTCGTATCCGGCGATCTGGAAGGCCCGCTTCATGATTTCCGGCTTGTGATTGCGGATGGCGCCCGAGGCGATCTCGAAGCCGTTGCAGACGATGTCGTACTGCCAGGCATTGAGTTCGAGCGGGTCCGTGTTCTCCAGCCCGTCAAGACCGCCCTGCGGCATCGAGAAGGGGTTGTGCGAGAAGTCGACCTTCTTCTCGTCCTCGTCCCATTCGTACATCGGGAAATCGACGATCCAGGCAAGCGCGAAGCGGTCGCGGTCGACGAGGTCGAGATCCTCGCCCGCCTTGGTCCGTGCCTTGCCGGCGAAATCGGCGAATTTCTTCGGATCGCCCGCGACGAAGAAGGCGGCGTCGCCGGCCTCGAGGCCGAGCTGCACGCGGATCGCCTCGGTACGCTCCGGTCCTATGTTCTTGGCCAGCGGCCCGGCGCCGGCGATCGCGCCGTCTTCCTCGCGCCAGAAGATATAGCCGAGACCCGGCTGGCCCTCGCCCTGCGCCCAGGAGTTCATCCGGTCGCAGAAGGCCCGGCTGCCGCCGGTCTTTGCCGGGATCGCCCAGACGGCATTCTTCTCGTCTTCCAGCATCCGCGCGAAGATCTTGAAGCCGGAGCCGGCGAAATGCGGGCTCACGTCCTGCATTTCGATGGGATTGCGCAGATCCGGCTTGTCGCTGCCGTATTTGCGGATCGCCTCGGCATAGGGAATGCGCGGGAACACCTCGGTGACCGGCTGACCGTCGGCGAATTCCTCGAAGACGCCGCGGATCACCGGCTCCATCGCCTGGAAGACGTCTTCCTGTTCGACGAAGCTCATCTCCACGTCGAGCTGGTAGAATTCGCCAGGCAGGCGGTCGGCGCGCGGATCCTCGTCGCGGAAACACGGCGCGATCTGGAAATAGCGGTCGAAGCCGGAGACCATCAGCAGCTGCTTGAACTGCTGCGGCGCCTGCGGCAGCGCGTAGAACTTGCCCGGATGAATGCGCGACGGCACCAGGAAGTCGCGTGCGCCCTCCGGCGAGGAGGCCGTCAGGATCGGCGTCTGGAACTCCGCAAAGCCCGAGCCTTCCATGCGCCGGCGCATTGACGCGATGATCTTCGACCGCGTCATGATGTTGGAATGCAGCGTTTCCCGGCGCAGGTCGAGGAACCGGTAGGTCAGGCGGATGTCTTCGGGATACTCCGGCTCCGCAAAGACCGGCAGCGGCAGCTCGCGCGCCGCGCCCAGGACTTCGAGCTCGCGGATGAAGATCTCGATGGCACCGGTCGGCAGGTTTTCGTTGGTGGTCTCCTCGGAGCGACGCTTCACCTCGCCGTCGATGCGGATGCACCATTCGGCGCGCACCGTCTCGGCCAGCTTGAAAGCGTCGGAATCGGGATCGACCACGCATTGCGTGATGCCGAAATGGTCGCGCAGATCGATGAACAGCAGGCCGCCATGATCGCGCACACGATGGACCCAACCCGACAGGCGTGCGCCCTCACCGACGTTGGCTTCGCGGAGAGCTCCGCACGTGTGGCTGCGATAGCGATGCATTTCGTCCTCAATGGCCCGGCTTTTCGATGGAATCGGCTGCCCTGCCCCTTCACGGTTCAAGGTGCCCCGACGCGCCGTGCACAAGCCACGCCAGCACGACAAAGTCAAGGTGCGTGCCCGGTTTGGCGGGCGACAGCCCGGGGCTGCTGCACCGCGCCGGCATGGGCGGCGGCCGGAATCGCACCATCGGGCGTGGCGCCCGCGCAGCACGATGGCATTGATGACGCATTCGCGGCGGTTTCGTGGCGACAAGCGGACAAGCTTGCGATATACGTCGCGGTCGCCATGCATATTGTAACCAAGACCTCAGAACTCGCCGACATTTGCCGGCGTCTCGCGCAACACGACTTCGTCACCGTCGACACGGAGTTTCTCCGTGAAACGACGTTTTGGCCGAAGCTCTGCGTCATCCAGCTGGCAAGCCCGGATGAGGCGGTGATCGTCGACGCGCTCTCCGACGAGCTGGACCTCGCGCCGTTTTTCGAGCTGATGCGGGACGAGACGGTGGTGAAGGTCTTCCACGCCGCCCGCCAGGACATCGAGATCGTCTATCACCTCGGAGGGTTCATTCCCCACCCCGTGTTCGACACCCAGGTGGCGGCCATGGTCTGCGGCTTCGGCGATTCGATTTCCTACGACCAGCTCGTGCACCGGGTCACCGCCGTGCGGATCGACAAGTCCTCGCGCTTCACCGACTGGTCGCGGCGCCCGTTGAGCGACAAGCAGCTCGACTATGCGCTCGCCGACGTCACCCATCTGCGCGACGTCTATCTGTTCCTCAAGGCCAATCTCGCCGAACAGGGCCGCACCCATTGGGTCGGCGACGAGATGGAGGTGCTCACCTCCGAAAGCACCTATCGCAGCGAGCCGGAAAATGCCTGGAAGCGCCTCAAGCTCCGGGTGCGCAAGCCGATCGAGTTCGCCGTCCTGCAGGAAGTCGCCGCCTGGCGCGAGCGCGAGGCGCACAGCCGCAACGTTCCGCGCAACCGGGTGATCAAGGACGACGCGATCTATGAGGTCGCCGCGCAGCAGCCGGTAAACACCCAGGCGCTGGCCGCGCTGCGCACGATCCCGCGCGGCTTCGAGCGCTCGCGGACGGCGGAAGACATTCTCGGTGCCGTCAAGCGTGCGCTCGCCATCCCCAAGGACGAGCTTCCGCAGGTACCCAAGGGCCGCATGGCGCCCGACGGGTCGGCCGCGGCCGTCGATCTGCTGAAGGTGCTCCTGAAACTCATCAGCGAGGCCCAGGGCGTTGCCGCCAAGGTGATCGCGACCGTCGAGGATCTGGAAAAGATCGCGGCCAGCGACGATGCCGACGTTGCAGCCATGAAGGGCTGGCGCCGGGAGCTTTTCGGCGAAGCGGCCTTGAAGCTGAAGCGTGGCGAAGTCGCCCTTGCCTTCAACGGCAAGCGCATTGTCGCCGTCGACCAGGCGGAGCCGATCCAGATGGAAAAGCAGAAGCCGTCGCGCAAGCGCAAGTCGCGTCAGAAAACTGCCGAGACGGCGGATTGAGCAGGCGCGCCGCTCAGGCGGCGCCGTTCACCTGCACGCGCGCTTTCAGTCCCAACAGCCGTGCGAATTGCGTGGCGCGTTTGCGCAGCCGCTCGCCGTCCAAAGCCTCGTAGTCGGCCGGCAGCGCGACAACCATTTCGCCGTCCACCACCGTCACATCGACCCGGGGCAGGATCCCGGCAACAGATGCGCTCACCACCGAGGCAAGACGCAGGGCGCCGCCGAGAATGCGGGCGCGGTCCTTCAGCCGTGTGTGCGCCAACTCGCGGATCCTCGGGCCCAGCGCATCCTCCACCAGTCCCTGATGGCGATAGAAGGCGGAAAGCGCCAGATAGGCGCGCCCCGCGTGATCGATCCCCACGAAGCCGGCGTTGGAAATGATGTTGAGGCTCTGTTCGCCGCGATAATCGGGATGCGCGCGCCAGCCGATATCCGACAACAGGCAGCCGGCCGCCCTGAGCCTCCGCTCGTATTCGGTCTCGTCGATCCCGACGGCGGGAAACACCTTGTCGGTCCAGGCAACGAGTTCCTCGGAATAAGCCGGGGACCGGGCGCGCAGGGTGGAAAGTTCCCGCGCCGCCTCGATCAGGGGATCCTGATGTTTCACCTCTTCGGGCAAAAGATCGTAGAGCAGCCCTTCGCGAAGTCCGAGCGCGGACATGACGACGCTTTCGGCCTTGGAGCGCCTCAGCACGCGCTCCATCACCACCGCGCCGAAGGGCAGCAACTGGCGGCGGGCGCGCGACACAACGTCGATCATGCTCAGGCTTTCCGGGTCGCGGCGTGCAACAAGCTGGCAGAACTCGATTGCCTCCTCGGCCGGGATCGTATAGTCGTGCATCACATGCAGCGGATAGCCGTTCTGGAAGAGATGCAGCCGCGCCAGCGAGCGCCATGTGCCGCCAACGGCATAAAACGGCTTCCCAGCCCCAATCGGCAGCCAGTCGACGCCCTCCAGCGCCTGCTCCGCGATTTTCTGGGCCTTGGCGGTTTTTCCGTCGGCCTCTTCCTGCAGCCGAATCCCCCCGAGCGGCAGGGTCTGGCCCCGGCCGATTTCCTCGTTGTTCAACTCGACCAGTTCAAGGCTGCCGCCGCCAAGGTCGCCGACGATGCCATCGGGCCGCCACATGCCCGAGACGATGCCAAGTGCGGCCAGGCGTGCCTCGTCCCGGCCGGACAGGAGGCGCACATGGGTGCGGCAGATGCGCTCCACGGTCTCGATGAACGCTGCACCGTTTTCCGCGTCCCGCGTTGCCGCCGTCGCCATGATGAACACGTCGATGACGCCGATCTGGTCGCAGAGCTTGCGGAACCGGGCCAGCGCGCGCACGGCCATGTCGACCGACTTGTCGGCCAGTCGTCCCGTCGCGCCGACGCCGCGTCCAAGCCCCGCCAGGACCTTTTCGTTGAAGAGAACCGTCGGCGTGCGGGCGTGGCGTTCGTAGACGACCAGGCGGATCGAGTTCGAGCCGATATCGATGACGGCCACGGGCCCGCTGCCGTTCAGCCGCCCGCGTACGATGTCCGTATGCGGAGCATCACCCACGCGCCTTCGGCTCCGTGAAGGATTTCGGGCTGTGGCTGCGCAGCGACTTGCCGCGACCGGAAAGCGATGGATTTGTCATGAAGTACTGATGCGCGTTGAAGCGCTTTTCTCCTCGCGACAGCCTGACGCGTTCATGCCCCCCGTCGGCGAGAAGACGCCAGCTTTGCTGGTTGTCCTTCAAGTTGGCGACCATGATCTGATCGAGCACCTGTTCGTGGACGGTTGGCGACAGGAGCGGAGCGAGCGTTTCCACGCGCCTGTCGATGTTGCGCGGCATCAGGTCCGCCGAGCCGATATAGACCACCGCCTGCGGCGAGGGAAGCCCGTGGCCGTTGCCGAAGCAGAAAATCCGGCTGTGCTCCAGGAAGCGGCCGACAATCGACTTGGCGCGGATGTTGTCCGACAGCCCCGGAATGCCCGGACGCAGACAGCAGATCCCCCGGATCACAAGGTCGATCTGCACGCCGGCCTGGCTCGCCTCGTAGAGCGCGTCGATGATGCCGGGATCGACCAGCGAGTTCATCTTCATCCAGATCTGCGCCGGCCGGCCGGCCTTGGCATGTTCGGCTTCCGCCGCGATCAGCGCCGTCATCTTCTGGCGCAGCGTGACCGGCGACACCATCATGTGCTTCAGCTCGACCGGCTCGGCATAGCCGGTGATGTAGTTGAAGATCTTTGCCGCCTCGCGGCCGATCTCCGGGTCCGCGGTGAAATAGGACAGATCCGTGTAGATCCGCGCGGTGATCGGATGATAGTTGCCCGTGCCCATGTGACAGTAGGTGCGCAGCTCGCCGTGCTCGCGCCGGATCACCATCGACAGTTTGGCGTGCGTCTTGAGTTCCAGAAAGCCGAAGACGACCTGCACGCCGGCGCGCTCCAGGTCCCGCGCCCAGCGGATGTTGGCCTCCTCGTCGAAGCGCGCCTTGAGTTCCACCAGCGCCGTGACGGATTTCCCCGCTTCCGCCGCCTCGGCCAGCGCCTTGACGATCGGCGAATTGTTGGAGGTGCGATAGAGCGTCTGCTTGATGGCGACCACATCCGGGTCCTGCGCCGCCTGGCGCAGGTACTGCACCACGACGTCGAAGGATTCATACGGGTGGTGGACGATGATGTCCTTTTGCTGGATCGCCGCGAGGCAGTCGCCGCCGTGCTCGCGGATGCGCTCGGGGAACCGCGGCGTGAAGGGTTCGAACTTCAGGTCGTCGCGATCGATGGAGACAAGCTGCGAGAGATTGTTCAAGGCAAGCAGCCCGTCGACCCGGAAATTCTGCTCCGGCTCCACATCCAGCGCCTCGGCCACGAACTCGCTCAGGGACGCGGGGGTCGTGTCCTCGATCTCGAGACGGATCACCGACCCGCGACGGCGACGTTTCAGCGCGCTCTCGAAGAGGCGCACCAGATCCTCCGCCTCTTCCTCGATCTCCAGATCGGAATCGCGCACGACGCGAAACGCGCCCTTCCCCCGGATCTCATAGCCGGGGAACAACCGCGTGATGAACAGCCCGACGGCATTCTCGATGGTGATGAAGCGGGCGCCCGCCTCCCCGTCGATCTCCGGCAGCCGCACGAACCGCTCCACCTGGGCGGGTATGCGCAAGAGCGCGGTCATGCCGCGACCGCCCTTTTCCGGCGCAAGCTCGAGCGCCAGCGAGAAGCCTAGGTTGGCGATGAAGGGAAAGGGATGCGCCGGGTCGATCGCCAGCGGCGTCAGCACGGGAAAGATATGGGCGAGGAAGTGTTCCTCGAGCCAGACCATGTCGGAGGCCGAGAGATCCGCGCCCTCGACGATCGCAACCCCTTCCGCGGCCAGCAGCTTGCGCATCTCGCGCCAGACGTCCTGTTGCTCGGCCTGAAGATCGAGCCCGGCCGTCGACACACGCTCAAGCTGCTCCGCCGGCGTCAGCCCGTCGATCGACCGGGTCGAGACGCCCTCGCGCATCTGGGCGCGCAGACCCGCGACCCGCACCATGAAGAACTCGTCGAGGTTGTTGGCCGAGATCGACAGGAACCGCAGGCGCTCCAGCAGCGGATGAGAGGTGTTTTCCGCCTCTTCCAAGACCCGTCGATTGAATTGCAGCCAGGAGAGCTCGCGATTGATGAACCGGCTGGGATGGCCGGCCAGAGCCTCGGCCGCATCGGACCCGCGCGGATCGGCGCCGGCCGGCGCGGCGGCCGTCTTGGTATCAGACGCCGGTTGGGTCGCGCTGCTGTCGTTCATGGCTCTCTCCTGTTGCGCTGCGGCGCGTCCCGCCTGGGAACCCGCGTCGCCGCGCATCCTATCCGACCGGTTTGACGGTTTTACATCACCCGGCAAAGCTTATCCTGCGGCTGCGAGGATGCGCGCGGCAAGCGGCCGCGTGATCCTGCGCCCGGCGGCGAGCGACGCCCGGTCAAGGGCCTCGACCAGCGCCTGTGCCGCCGCCACCGAGCGTTCCATGCGCACCACCAGATAGTCAACGACCGTCGGATCAATATCGATCTGCCGATCCGAGAACAGCTTGACCAGCACCTGCCGCAACAGCCCGTCGTCGGGCTCGAGGATTTCCACCGGCGTCGCCGCACGCAATCGCGATGCGAGATCCGGCAATTTCAGCCCCCAGCTCACGGGCCAGGTGCGCGACGTGATCAGCACCGCCGCGCCCCGGTCGCGCGCAAGGTTGAGCAGGTGAAAGAGCGCCGTCTCATCGAAGCCGCGATGGGCATCCTCGACGGCCACCGCGCCCGGAGCCACGAGCGCTTCCATGTCGGCGCTCGCCAGTTGCGGTGCCTCGACGAGCGCGCCGCCGCTTTCGGAAAGCCAGATTTGCGTCAGATGGCTCTTGCCCGAGCCGACCGGTCCGGCAAGCAGCGTTACCGGTGCCGGCCAGGCGGGCCAGGCATCGATCAGGCCGAAGGCCGCCTCGTTCGAGGCGCCGATGAGAAAATCGTCGCGTCCCTGTGCCGCCTGATGCGGAAGCACCAGGGGCAACTGGCCATCGGCGTGCCCGCTGCGATCAATCATGGTGCTCATCCGCCCGCGCGTGCCCCGGACCGGAATAAAGCGAACTCGCCAGATACTGAGAGAGCACAAACCGCGCCAGCACACCGATCATCGCCGCCGCCGGCACCGCGATCAGCATGCCGACGAAACCGAAGAGGTAACCGAAGGCGAAAAGCGCGAACATCAGCCAGACGGGATGCAGGCCGACCGTCTTGCCGACAAGCTTCGGCTGCAGGACGTTGCCCTCCAGGAACTGGCCGATGGCGAAGACGACGAGCACAGCGCCGATCATCACCCAGTCCGGCCAGAACTGCACCAGCGCCACCCCCAGCGACACCACGAGGCCGAGCGTCGCACCGACGTAGGGAATGAAGCTGACAAGGCCGGCGCCGATCCCGATCAGCAGCCCGAAGTTCAGCCCCACGGCGGCAAGGCCGATGGCATAGAAGGCGCCGAGCAGGATGCAGACGCTGAGCTGCCCCCGCAGGAAACCCGCAACGGCCGTGTCCATCTCCTTGGCCAGCCGCTCGATGGTGTCGCGATGCTGGCGCGGCAGCCATCCGTCGACCCGCTCGACCATATGGTCCCAGTCGAGCAGCAGATAGAAGGCGACCACCGGCGTCACCACGAAGAGCGACAGCACCGAAAGCAGCGCCTGCCCGCCGTTCCACAGCGACTTGGCAACCCCTGCGATCCAGCCGGCGCCCTCGCCGAGCAATCCGCCGACGTTCGATTTCAGTTCGTCACTTCCGATCCCGAGCACTTCGAAGACGCGCTGGCCGAGGTTTTCCGTCATCAGCGTCTGCAAGGCACCGACGAGCTTGGGAAGCTCGGACAGGAACGCGGAGAGCTGATTGCCGAGAACCGGCAACAGAAGCAGCAGGGTGAGCACGAAGGCGATCACGAAGACCGCAAGAATGGCGATGGTCGCGGCGAGCCGGTGCAGGCCGAGGCGCTCGAGCCGGTCGGCGATCGGATCGAGCAGATAGGCAAGCGCCATGCCGGCGACGAACGGCAGCAGGATGGGGCTGAAAAGATAGACGAACGCGGCGAATGCCGCGAAGGAGCCGAGCCAAAAGTAGATTTGCCGTTTCAAGGTCAAGATGGTTCGTCCCGTCTTCGCCGGGTCTAGCGGCGGTGCGTCACGATGCGTCGGCCCGCGGCGGTCAGGATGCGCGATCCGCCGCCGCCATGTGGCGGAGCCAAGCCAGCAGATAGGCAGCCGCAGACAGCAGCGTCAAGATGGCGGTGGCGACGATCATGCCGTTTTCCAGCCAGACCACACGAACCCCGTAGGCCGCCTTGCCGAGCAGGGTCGCGGCGGTGACGATCTGAAAGACGGTGGTCGCCTTGCTGATGAAAAACGGCCGGATCTCGACCGGCCGGCCCATGATCCACGACAGGTTGACCGCCCCGACGATAAGCAGGTCGCGCGCCGTCACCGCGATCACCAGCCACAAGGGCATCAGGCCGGCAAAGAGCAGCGACAGATACACCGCGACCATCAGCGCCTTGTCGGCAATCGGATCGAGATAGGCGCCAAGCTCGCTTTGCATGTCGAACCGCCGGGCGATGTAGCCGTCAATCCCGTCGGAAATGCCGGACAGCACGAACAGCCAGAACGCAGCCGCGAAGAAGCCGTCCGCGATCAGCCAGACGACGACCGGAACCCCGAGCAGACGGGCAATCGTGATGAGATTGGGCAATGTCACCGTCGGCCCTCGACGGAGCTTGTGAACAGGCACCCGGGTTTTTCTTGCATTCGCGACTTTCTGTGTTTGTATGCGCGCCCTGATCAGGGTTTCGGAGACAATAGCATGAGCGAGGCAAGCCCCTCGGGTGGCAACGGCCTGAGCTACGCCGATGCAGGTGTGGATATCGATGCGGGCAACGCCCTCGTCAAGCGGATCAAGCCCCTTGTGAAGGCAACCGCCCGCCCCGGCGCGGACGGAGAGATCGGCGGCTTCGGCGGCGTGTTCGACCTCAAGGCGGCCGGCTTCACCGATCCCGTGCTCGTCGCCGCGAACGACGGCGTCGGCACCAAACTCAAGATTGCTATCGACAGCGCGCAGCACGACACGGTCGGCATCGATCTCGTGGCGATGTGCGTCAACGATCTGGTCGTCCAGGGCGCGGAGCCCTTGTTCTTCCTCGACTATTACGCCTGCGGCGCGCTCGACATCGAGACCGCCGCCGCCGTGGTCGCGGGTATCGCCGAAGGCTGCCGCCGCGCGGGCTGCGCGCTGATCGGCGGCGAGACCGCCGAAATGCCCGGCATGTATGGCGACAAGGACTATGACCTCGCCGGTTTCGCGGTGGGTGCTGCCGAACGCGGCAACCTGCTGCCGCGCGGCGATGCCGCTGCCGGCGACGTGCTTCTTGCGCTCGGGTCCTCCGGCGTCCACTCCAACGGCTATTCGCTGGTGCGCAAGATCGTCGAGCGCTCCGGCCTCGACTGGAGCGCCAATGCGCCCTTTGCGCCCGGCACGAGCCTCGGCGCAGCGCTGATGACGCCGACGCGGATTTACGTGAAGCCGCTGCTTGCCGCCCTGAAGGCCGGCCCGGGCATCAAGGCGCTGGCGCATATCACCGGCGGCGGCCTGCCGGAAAACCTGCCCCGTGTGCTGCCCGACACGCTTGCCGCGCGCATCGACCTCACCGCCCTCTCCGTGCCGCCCGTCTTCGGCTGGCTCGCATCGACCGGCGGCGTCGCCCAGTCGGAAATGCTGCGCACCTTCAACTGCGGCGTCGGCATGGTCGTCGCCGTCTCTGCCGACACCGCCGAGGCGGTCGCCGAGGTGCTTCGCGCCGAAGGCGAGACGGTCAGTCGCATCGGCACGCTCGAGCCCCGCGCCGCCGGGGGCGACGCCGTGATCTTCGACGGGGCCCTGGCACTTTGAGCAAGACCTCCACGCGCCGCCGCACGGCCATTCTGGTCTCCGGGCGCGGTTCCAACATGACGGCCCTGCTCGCGGCCGCTGCCGATCCGGCCTTTCCGGCCCGCATCGACGTGGTGATCGCCAATGTTCCCGGCGCACCGGCGCTGGACAAGGCAGCGGAAGCCGGCGTCGAGGCGCTCACGGTCGATCATCGCGGCGCGGGCGGGCGTCAGGCGTTCGAGGAGCGTCTGGACGCCGAATTGCGGGCCCGCGACATCGAGCTCGTCTGCCTCGCCGGCTTCATGCGCATTCTCACGCCGTGGTTCGTGGACCGCTGGAACGACCGGCTGATCAACATCCATCCGGCGCTGCTGCCGGCCTTCAAGGGTCTCGACACCCACGCCCGTGCGCTTGCTGAGGGCTGCAAGATCCACGGCGCCACGGTGCATTTCGTGCGCTCGGAGATGGACACCGGCCCGGTGATCGCGCAAGGCGCCGTCGCGGTCGGCGACGACGACACGCCCGAGATGCTCGGCGCACGGGTGCTTGAGGTCGAACATGCGATCTATCCGCAGGCGTTGAAGCTTGTGGCATCCGGCGCCTATGAGATCGACGGAATGCGCGTGCGCGCCACCTCTGCCGCCACCCTCTTCCCGGCGGCGCTGATCGTGCCGGCCGGCTGAGACACGCGCTATTCCGCCGCCTGAACCTCGGTTTCCGCGTGATCCAGCGGCCGGCAGTCCGGCTCCGCCATGAGAGCGGCCTGCCACTCGGCGTAGAGACGCTTGCGCCCGCGCGGCGGGCGGGCCTCAAGCACGATCATTTCCAGCATGCGATCGGTCCGGAAATTGCGAAAATCGTTTCTCAGCTCGCACCAGGCCGCCAGCACGCGGGCGCGCTCGAAGAACGCCAGAACAATCGGCCAGATCACCCGGCGCTCCGGCGCGCGTCCGGGAACCTGATACAGGATCTCGACCTTGTATCCCGAGCGCAACGCCTCGCGCAGGCGAACGAGTTCGATCCGGTCGGCCGGCAGAACGCCCGGCGGCGGTGCATAAAGCGGCGCATCGAGAAAGCCGTCGCGCAATCCACCCGGCAGCACGCTGGCGATCTTGGCCACCGCGTCGCGCGCGGTGCGAACGATTGCCGCATCGCCCCGCCCCTCCGCCATGCGCAGGCCGAGCATGACGATCTCCAGTTCCTCCGCGTTGAACATCAGCGGCGGCAGGTCGTAGCCATCCTCAAGCACATAGCCGATGCCGGCTTCGCCCCGCACCGGCACGCCGGAGGCCTGCAACGCGACGATGTCGCGGTAGACAGTGCGCAGCGACACCTCCAGTTCGCTGGCAATGGCGCCGCCGCTCACCGGCCCGCGCGCCCGGCGCATCACCTGGATGATCTGCAGCAGTCTGTCTGCCCTGCGCATCGCTGTTTCTCCCGTCTCACATGCTGACAATATGCTGTCAGCAGCGCCTTGCTACAAGCACCGTCGTGACAACAAACGGAGGTACTTTCGATGCTTGAACTTCTCGATTTTCCGGTGCGGGCCGAAATCCGCAGCCTGTCCCCCTTTGTCTACAAGGCCGAAGCGCTTCTGGCGCTCTGCGGCTGCGACTATCGCAAGGAAGCGGTCGCCGATCTCTCGCTGCTGCCCCATGGCAAGGTGCCCGTGCTCAGGGACGGCGATCTCGTCATTCCCGACAGTTCCCTGATCCAGCGCCATCTGGAACAGCATCACGGCCTTGCCATTGATGCGCAACTGACGGATCTCGAGCGAGCCATGGCGGAAGCCTTCCGCCGTATGGCCGAGGAGCACCTGCGTTGGACGATGGTTTACGCCCGCTGGGTCGACCCCGCCGGCGAGGACGAGATCGTTGCCGCCGCCTTTTCCGACGTGCCGGAAGCCGCGCGCCGGTCCGTTTTCCTCGAGGTGCGCGAACAGGTGCGCCAGTCGCTTCACATGCAGGGGATCGGGCGGCATGCACCGGAAGAGATCTACGCCTTCGGCTGCAAGGACCTCGACGCCATCGCAACCTTTCTCGACGACAAGCCCTTCTTCATGGGAGATCGCCCGACAAGCGTCGACGCCTTCCTCGCGGGACTGCTGATCAACATGCTGACAAGCCGCATCGACACGCCCCTGACGCATCATGCCCAGGCGATCCCCGCCTTCGCGGACTATGTCGTGCGCATCGAGCGCGAGGTGTTCGGACCGCGCGCGATGCTTCCCGCACATCTGGCGGAGGCCGCGGCCGCCTGAGGCTGCTTTAGGCCTTACGCACCCACACCGCGATATCGTGGAACGCGGCGCCGCCGTAAGGCGCGACCGCGTCCGCGCCGGTGAGCGTGTTGATGCCCTTGCGGTCGGGATAGGCCTCGTTCGGCCAGATGCCTTCCGCGATCACCACGCCGGGCTTCAGCCCCTCGGTCACGCGCAGATGCAGCAAGACCGCGCCGCGCGCGTTGCCGATGCGGATCGCATCGCCGTCCCGAAGCCCGAGCGGTGCCGCATCCTCGGGCCGCATCATCAGGTCCGGCCGGCCTTCCTTGTCGCGCGACCCAGCCGTCTCGTTGAAGGTCGAATTCAGGAAGGACCGTGCCGGTGCGGTCACCAGGCGGAACGGGTGGACCGCGTCCGACGCCTCGACCACGGGCCAGAAATCTGGAAGCGCCGGCATCTCCGTCCAGGGACCCATCGGCCCGTTGTTCGGCGCAGGCACGGTCGGCCACTCGGGACGGAAGCGGAACTTGCCGTCCGGCCAGGCGAAGCCCTTGAGGTAGTGCGCGGTCTCGAACTCCGGCTGGCAGTCGACCCAGCGGTCGCGCTCGATTTCCTCCAGCGAGCCGAAATTCGATGCCTTCAGCATCCAGTCGATATGCTCGCGCGCGCTCATCGAAAAGCCCGGGTGGTCCTTCGCGCCAAGCCTGCGCGCCAGGTCGTTCAGCACGACGAGGTTTTCGCGCGTCTCGCCGGGGCCCTCGACGAGCTTTGCCCCCAGCATCAGATACTGGTGCCCGCCGCCCTTGTAGATGTCGTCATGTTCCAGAAACTGCGTGGCCGGCAGGACGATATCAGCCATTTGCGCCGTTTCCGTCATGAACTGCTCATGCACGCAGACGAAAAGATCCTCGCGGGCGAACCCCTGTTTCACCAGTTCCTGCTCGGGTGCGACCGAGACGGGATTGGTGTTCTGGATCAGCATGGCATGCACCGGCGGCCCGCCGCGCAGTGCCTCAGGGTCGCCGGTCAGCACCCGACCGATCTGGCTCTGGTCGAGTTGGCGCACAGAGGAATCGCGCAAGTCGCTCGCCTCGATCATCGACTTGTCGAGCGTGTAGATCGCGCCGTTGTTGTGAAACGCTCCGCCGCCCTCAAGCTGCCAGGCGCCGGTCACCGCCGCGATGCAGGAGGCCGCATGCATGGAGACCGCACCGTTGCGCGAGCGGGTGAAACCGTAGCCGAGGCGGAAGTAGGTCCGCTTCGTCTCGCCGACCATGCGCGCGAAGGTCTCGATTTCCTCGACCGATAGCCCGGTGATCGCCGACGCCCACTCCGGCGTGCGGGTGGCGACATGCGCCTCCAGCTCCGCCGGGCAGTCGGTGAAGCGCTCCAGATAGGCGCGGTCGGCATGGCCGTCGCGGAACAGCACATGCATCGCGGCGCAGGCAAGCGCCGCATCCGTTCCGGGCTTCAGGACAAGCCCGAGGTCAGCCTGCCTCACCGTCTGCGTCGGATAGACGTCGACCGCGATGATCTTCGCGCCGCGCGTCTTGCGGGCGGTCACCGCGTGGGTCATCACGTTGACCTGGGTCGAAACCGGGTTGGTGCCCCAGATCACCACCTGATCGGAGACGGCCATCTCGCGCGGATCGGGACCGGCAAGCTTGCCCGTGCCGGCGATATAGCCGGTCCAGGCCATATTGGTGCAGATCGTGTCGAACTGGAGCGAATAGCCCTTGGCGTGGCGCAGCCGGTGGATGCTGTCGCGCTGCACCAGCCCCATCGTGCCGGCGTAGTGATAGGGCCAGACGCTTTCCGCGCCGTGCTCGGCTTCCGCTTTCAGAAACGCCTCCGCCACGGCGTCGAGCGCCTCGTCCCAGGAGATCTCCTCGAACCGCCCCTCGCCCTTGGCGCCGACCCGGCGCAAGGGCTTCGTCAGCCGGTCGGGGTGATAGAGCCGCTCCGCATAGCGCGCGACCTTGGCGCAGATCACGCCGGCGGTATAGGCGTTGTCGCGCGCGCCGCGCACCCGCCCGATCATGCCGTCCTGCAGCAACTCCACTTCGAGCGCGCAGGTCGAGGGGCAGTCGTGCGGACAGGCGGAGGCCTTGAGGACGGGAGCGTTCATGGGATCGGACTGTTCCGGTTGCCGGGAAGACGGGACTGCAGGGTTTCTGTCGCACGCCGACCTGTCAAGCGCGCTCGCGTCTCGCACAAACGAAAGGACCGGCCAATTGGCCGGTCCTGACGCAGGTCAAATCGACAAGAGGCTAGCCTCAGCCGACGATCTCGGTCTCGGAGAACCAGTAGGCGATCTCCTGGGCAGCCGTCTCGGGCGCATCCGAACCATGCACGGAGTTCTCGCCGATCGACAGCGCGTAGGACTTGCGGATCGTACCCTCGGCCGCATCGGCCGGGTTGGTCGCGCCCATCACTTCGCGGTTCTTGGCAATGGCGTTCTCGCCTTCCAGCACCTGAACGACGGTCGGCGCGGAGGACATGAACTCGACGAGCTCGCCGAAGAACGGACGCTCCTTGTGCACCGCGTAGAAGCCCTCGGCCTCACGCTGCGACATCCACACCCGCTTGGAAGCGACGACGCGCAGGCCGGCTTCTTCCAGCATTGCGGTAATCGCGCCGGTGAGGTTGCGACGCGTTGCGTCGGGCTTGATCATCGAAAAGGTACGCTCGATCGCCATCGTGTTCAGATCCTGTGTTGTTGACGCCGGCAGCCCGTCTCGCGGGTCCGCCAGCCGATTGAATTTCCGTATCCGTGTTTTCGGATGCCGCAGTCGTATAGCCGGGGAAATCGGCCGCCGCAAGGCCGGACCACGCGAGCATTTCCCAAGGGTTCGCATGGCTGCGCCCGCACCCGAATGACACCCCCGGAAAGGCCGGTTTCCCGGTTACCCGGCGGCCGGTGTCTTGCGCGCCGCACCGTTGAAGAGATCGAGGCAGCGCTCGAACCATTCGGCCACCGGCGTATCCGCCTCCAAAAGCGTCAGCGGGCTGCTGACGCGGGCCCACTGCAGGGTTCCGAACAGGCTGTAGTCGCCGTAAAGCGGAGTGTTGCCGCCGATGAACGGCTGCGACCGCAGCATGATGTTCATCGGCATCAGCGCCTTTGCGACTTCCGCCACCCGCGCCTCGCGGTCGCGTTGCACCTCTTCCAGCGTCTGCCCGAACCGGCTTTCCCGCGTTTTGCGGAAATAGGCCTGATCGGCAGGCGCCAGAATGTCGTGGATGTCCTTGACGATCAGCCGCACGATCAAGGCGCTCACCGAGGCGTTGGCCCAACTGTCGATGAACTTCGCCGCCGCCCGTCCGCCCGCGCCGCCGAACAGGCTCGGCTGGTCGGGATAGGTGTCCTCGAGATATTCCGCGATGGCCCAGCTGTCGCAAATCGTGCGCGCGCCATCGACGAGCAACGGCACCGTCTTGCCGGCATCGGGAGCGATCGCGGCGATCTCGGTGAAGGGGCGCGGCGCGGTCTCGAACTCCAGCCCCTTGTGCAGAAGCGCCATTCTGCTGCGCCAGCAAAACGGGCTGAAGGGCCGCGAGGTATCCGTTCCGCACAGCTCGTAGAGAATTCGGGTCAAGGCGACCTCCCCGGTCATGATGGGTTTTCGTGGAGCGGACCCTAGCCGCGGCACCGCGAGGATCCAATCGCGAAATAGCACTCCCGGGACCGCCCGACACGGTCGGTATCGCGGGACGGACGCATTGACTCACTTTGTGAACGCGCGGAATCATTTTGCCAACGCTCAGCCCCACGACACTGAGAACGCGCAGGTTTTGCTCGCAGCCAAACGCCGGACGCGCTATCAATTGACCCCTCGCTTTCGGCGAAACGGACCGATGCGGCCCGTCGCCTTCACATGAAAAACCCGGACCAACCCCTTCGCGCGACTCGACAATTCCGCGCAAGTCGAAAGGGTCCGCACGCCCGAAGAGGATCTCCATGACTTCGACGACCGACACGCTGCTGAATGGCCTGCTCGACTGGGTGCGCATCGAGACGCATACCCCGGACACGGCCGGCCTCAACAGCCTGATGGACCTTGTCGTCGCGCAGGCCGCCGCCTTCGGCGCGACCAGCGAGCGCATTCCGGGCCGGGACGGTCATGGCGATCATCTGATCGTTTATTCGCCCTGGGGCGACCGCGAGACGCCCGGCGTCCTGCTGATGAGCCATCTCGACACCGTCCACCCGAAAGGCACCATCGAGGCGGACCTTCCGATCCGCATCGAGGGCGACGAGGCCTATGGCCCCGGCATCTGCGACATGAAGGGTGGTGCCTACAATGCGCTGGCCGCCCTGCGCGCGGTCGCCGAATCCGGCATCACCCCGCCCCTGCCCGTGCGCATCCTCTACACCTCCGACGAAGAAGTCGGCAGCCCGACCTCGCGCGCGCTGATCGAGGAACAGGGGAAATGGGCAAAATACGCGCTGGTGACGGAGCCTGCCCGCAACGGCGGCCATGTCGTCACCGCGCGCAAGGGCGTCGGCCGCTTCACGCTCAAGGTCGAGGGACGTCCGTCGCACGCCGGCGCGCGCCACTGGCAGGGGCGCAGCGCCGTCACCGAGCTTGCGCATCAGATCATCGCGCTTGAGGCGATGACCGATTACGACCGCGAAATCACCGTGAACGTCGGCCAGATCACCGGCGGCACGGGCACCAATGTGGTGCCCCAGCATGCCAGCGCGGAAATCGACCTGCGCGTACCGACGGCTGAGGCGGCCGAGGAGATGGTCGCGAAGATCAAGGGGCTGACACCGAAGACGCCCGACACGAAGCTGACGATCACCGGCGGTATGAACCGCCCGCCCTTCGAACAGTCGGCGGCGAGCAAGGCACTGTTCGACCATGCGGCGGAACTGGCGGCGGAGATCGGCTTCGAACTGATCGGCGAGACCACTGGCGGTGGATCGGACGGCAACTTCATCGCATCGCACGTCGCGACGCTGGACGGCCTCGGCCCGGACGGCGACGATGTGCACACGCTGAAAGAACGCATCTTCATCTCGTCGCTGGAACCACGCATGCGGCTGATGAAGCGCCTGATCGAAACGCTGACGTGACACGAAAAAGCCGGGCGCGCTCTGCGCCCGGCAGTGGCTGATGACACAGCTCGAAAAGGTGTCATCCCGGGCGCAGCGTGAGCGGAGACCCGGGATCGGAGAGGTACGGCCTCGCGGCTCGCAACTCCTTAAAAAAGATAGGTTTTAGGCTCTCCGATACCGGGTCGCGCTGGCGCTTGCCCGGTATGACGCGGGAGAGCATTCGTATCCTTCGCCATCAGCCTGACGAACACCCGGCAAGCGCCGGGCGCCCTGATTTCACAGAAGATCCCGAAAGACTTCAGTCCGCAATCCGCTTGCCGTCGGCGCCGAAGAAATGCAGGTCCGGCGCCGCGCAGGTGATGTGCACGCGCGCGCCCGTTTCCGGCGCCTGCGCGGATCCCTCGACGCGCACGATCATGGTCTCGCCGTCGATCAGGCGCACATGCGCGAGCGTTTCGGCCCCGAGCGCCTCGGCGATCACCAACTCGCCGGTCATCACCGCCTCAGCCTCGCCGCAGAACGCCAGATGCTCCGGACGCACGCCGACGGTCACGGCGGCTTCGGGCGGGGCGTTCTTCGTTCCGATCTGGCCGAGCAGCCCGCTCTCGCGCAGCCGCTCGACAGAGAGGAAGTTCATCGGCGGGGAGCCGATGAAGCCGCCGACGAAGGTCGAGGCCGGGGTGCGATAGACGTCGAGCGGCGAACCGACCTGCTCGGCGACGCCGCCGTTCATCACGATGATCCGGTCGGCCATGGTCATGGCCTCGACCTGATCGTGCGTGACATAGAGCGACGTGACCCCGAGGCGGCGCTGCAGCGTCTTGATCTCGACCCGCATCTGCACCCTGAGCTTGGCGTCGAGGTTGGACAGCGGCTCGTCGAACAGGAAGACGGCCGGCTCGCGCACGATGGCGCGCCCCATGGCGACGCGCTGGCGCTGGCCGCCGGAGAGCTGGCGCGGCTTGCGGGTGAGATACTCGCCGATTTCCAGGATCTTGGCCGCCGCCTCGACGCGCTCGGCAATCTCCGCCTTGGGCACGCCGGCGATCTTCAGCCCGTAGGCCATGTTGTCGTAGACGCTCATATGCGGATAGAGCGCGTAGTTCTGGAACACCATGGCGATGTCGCGTTCGCGCGGTTCCAGGGTGTTGACCACGCGCCCGCCGATGGAGATCTCGCCGGAGGTGATCGTCTCGAGCCCGGCCACCATGCGCAGCAGCGTGGACTTGCCGCAGCCCGACGGGCCGACGATGACGATCAGCTCGCCATCGGCGATCTCGGCATCGACCCCGTGGATGACCTCGGTCGTCCCGTAGGACTTGCGGACGTTTGAAAACGCGATTTGCGCCATCGGATCCTATTTCTCGCTTTCCACGAGGCCCTTCACGAACAGCCTCTGCATGAAGACGACGACGGCCACGGGCGGCAGCATGGCCATCAGCGTGGTCGCCATGATGACGGGCCAGTCGGCGATGTCGTCGCCGGAGGGAAACATCTGCTTGATGCCCATCACGATGGTGTTCATCTCCGGCTTGGTGGTGATCAGCAGCGGCCAGAGGTACTGGTTCCATCCGTAGATGAAGAGGATCACGAAAAGCGCGGCGATATTGGTCCGCGACATCGGCAGCAGGATGTCGAGGAAGAAGCGGATCGGCCCGGCCCCGTCGACGCGCGCGGCTTCCGCCAGTTCGTCGGGAACGGTGAGAAAGAATTGCCGGAACAGGAAGGTCGCCGTTGCCGAGGCGACCAGCGGCAGGATCAGGCCCGTGTAGGAATTCAGCATCCCGAAGCCGGCAACGACCTCATAGGTCGGCACGATGCGCACTTCCACCGGCAACATCAGCGTCAGGAAGATGAGCCAGAAGAACATCATGCGGAACGGGAAGCGGAAATAGACGATGGCATAGGCGGAGATGATCGAAATCACGATCTTCCCCACCGCGATGCCCATCGCCATGATGCTGGAGTTCAGCAGCATCTGCCAGACCGGGGCGTTGATGCCCTGGGTCAGCGCCGCGGTGTAGTTCTCGATGAAATGCGACCCCGGCAGCAGCGGCATCGGCGGCCGAGCGATTTCCGGCTGCGTCACCGTGGACGCGACGAAGGCCATGTAGATCGGGAAGCAGATGATCGCGATGCCGATCAGCAGTCCGATATGGGTCGCCCAAGTTCCGAGCCCGCGTTTTTCGACCATTCCGCTCATCAGTAGTGCACCTTGCGTTCGATATAGCGGAACTGCACGACCGTGAGCAGCCCGACGAGCACGAGCAGGATCACCGACTGCGCGGCGGAGGAGCCGAGGTCCTGCCCGACAAAGCCGTCCGAAAACACCTTGTAGACAAGGATCGTCGTCGCCTGCTGCGGCCCGCCCGCCGTGATCGTGTGGATCACGCCGAAGGTCTCGAAGAAGGCGTAGACGATGTTGACGACGAGCAGGAAGAAGGTCGTCGGCGACAGCAGCGGAAACACGATGGTCCAGAACCGGCGCGCGAAGCTCGCCCCGTCGATGGCCGCCGCCTCGATCACGCTTTTCGGGATCGCCTGGAGGCCCGCGAGGAAGAACAGGAAATTGTAGCTGATCTGGCGCCAGGAGGAGGCCGCGACGACAAGCCCCATCGCCTCGCCGTCGTTGAGGACGTGGTTCCAGTCGTAGCCGGCCGCCCCCAGGTACCAGGCGACGAGCCCGACATTCGGATTGAACATGAAGAGCCACAACACGCCGGCGACCGCGGGTGCGACCGCATAGGGCCAGACGAGCAACGTCTTGTAGGCGCTGGACCCCTTGATCACCCGGTCGGCCATCACCGCAAGCCAGAGCGCAGCGCCCATGGAGGTGACCGTCACCAGCGTGGAGAACACTACCGTCGTTTTAAAGGACGCGAGATAATAGGGATCGCTCAGCAGGAACTCGAAATTGCCCCAGCCGACGAACTGCGAGCTCAGTCCGAAGGGATCGGGAATGAAGGCCGACTGATAGATCGCCTGACCCGCCGGCCAGAAGAAGAACAGCATGGTGACCACGATCTGCGGCGCGAGCAGCAGATAGGGCAGCAGCCGGTTGTTGAAGACGACGCGTTTTTGCATCTGGCGAGGTACCGTTTCGGCGGTTCTGGGGAACTGGAACAGCTGTGCGGGTGGCCCGGAGTTTCTCCAGACCACCCGCAAGGGTCAGACTGCGGTGCCGCCGGTGACACCACCGGCGGCAGACAGCGTCAGCGGTTGGCCTGCTCGAAGCGGCGCAGAAGCTGGTTGCCACGCTCGACGGCGCTGTCGAGGGCGGTCTTGGCGTCCTTGTCGCCGGCCCACACGGCTTCCAGCTCTTCGTCGATGATGCCGCGGATCTGGTCGAAGTTGCCGAGACGCAGGCCCTTGGAGTTCCCCGTCGGCGCCTTGCCGGTCATCTGGATGATGGCGATGTCGGTGCCCGGGTTTTCCGTGTAGAAGCCCGATGCCTTGGTCTGCTCGTAGGCAGCCGCGGTGATCGGCAGATAGCCGGTGTTCTGGTGCCAGTTGGCCTGGATGTCGGCGGAGGACAGGAAGTTCAGGAACTCGGCGACGCCGGCATATTCCTCGTCTTCATGACCGCTCATCACCCACAGCGACGCACCGCCGATGATGGTGTTCTGCGGCGCGCCCTCGACGCCGGACCAATAGGGCAGCGCGCGGATGTCGAAGGCGAACTCGGCCTCGGCCTTCACACCGGCATAGCCGGCGGAGGATTCGGTGAAGAACGCGCATTCGCCAGAGCGGAACCGTGCACCACCCTCGTTGCGACGGCCGGCGTAGATGAACTTTCCGTCCTTCGCCCATTCACCCATCGCGGAGATATGCGCGACCTGGACCGGGCCGTTGAAGGCAAGCTCAGTGTCGGTGCCGGCAAAGCCGTTCTCCTTCGTGGCGAAGGGAACGTTGTGATAGGCGGAGAGGTTCTCCAGATGCACCCAGCTCTGCCAGGCGGTCGTCAGCGGACAGGACGAGCCGTTCTCCTTCAGGGCGTCGAGCGCGGTGCCGACCTGCTCCCAGGTGGAGAGATCCATGTCCGGATCGAGGCCGGCGGCCTCCAGTGCGTCGCGGTTCACATAGAGCACCGGCGTGGAGGAATTGTACGGCAGCGACAGCATCTCGCCGTCGGTCGTGGTGTAATAGCCCTTCACCGCGGCCAGATAGGCATCCGCATCGAACGGCTTGCCGGTGTTTTCCATCAGCTCGTAGACCGGCACGATGGCGCCCTTGGCGGACATCATGGTCGCCGTGCCGACTTCGAAGACCTGGAGGATATGCGGCTGCTCGCCGGCGCGGAAGGCGGCGATGCCGGCGTTCAGCGTCTCGGAGTAGTTGCCCTTGTGCGACGCCACGACGACATAATTGTCCTGCGAGGCGTTGAACTTCTCGACCTGTTCGGCGAGCAGCTCGCCCAGGCGGCCGGTGAAGGCATGCCACCACTGGATTTCGGTCGCGGCGAAGGACGCCGTCGTGCTTCCGGCCAGGATCGTCGCGGCGACAAGCCCGGCGAGTGTCTTGCGATAAGCCATTGTGTTTGCTCCCTTAGCCGGGCCTTGGCCCGACGTGCGGTTGAGGAACGGCAGGCGGGCCGCGATGGCCACACCGAACGAAACGTCCGCTTTTCGTATTGTTTTCATATGAACGATAAATGTCGCTCACATGAACATTAAGCGACAGTTCCATGACGGGTGCAAGCCCTGAGCGCAATCCGTGCCCAACTGTCTTTCCAAATTGCGACGGCCTCGCCCCGATTGTCATGAAACCGCTGCATGGCGGCGATAGGATTTGAGCACGTGTCGCGCGATAGCCGGCACAAGCGACTGATCTTTTTGAATCTATTTGGCCGTTGCCGGCGCGCTGCAGTTCCGGCGCATTCGTCGGGATTTTCAGACGCCGCAGCGCGCATCCGGCTGAAATGAGGGAGACTTCCGCTGATGACCACCAACAAGTTCAACGATGGCTTCGGAAACAAGGCGGAAGCCTTCGAAGAGGCCGACAATGCCGTGTTGAGCCCGAAAACCGCGCGCACCTTCGGCGACATCGTCAACCGGCGTTACGGCCGGCGCGACGTGCTGCGCGGCGCGCTCGGCGTCACCGCAGTGACGGCACTCTTCGGCACCACGGCCCTCACCGCCGCAACACAGGCCCGCGCCGCCACGCCGGCCTTCGCCTTCCCCGAACTGGAGAGCGGCAACGACACGCGGCATCACATCGCCGAGGGCTATGACGCGGATGTCCTCATCCGCTGGGGCGACCCGATCTTCCCCGATGTCGGCCCGTTCGATCCGCAAGCCCAGTCGGCGGACGACCAGCTCAAGCGCTTCGGCTACAACAATGATTACGTCGGCTTCGTGCCGCTCGCCGAAGACGGATCGCACGGCCTGCTTTGCGTGAACCACGAGTACACCAACGAGGAAGTCATGTTCCCCGGCATCGGCCGGCAGGACAAGAAAGACTTCGCCGACATGACGCGGGAGCTGGTCGACATCGAGATGGCCGCGCACGGCGGATCGGTGTTCGAGATCGCGCGCGGCGCCGACGGCAAATGGTCCGTTGTCCTCGACAGCCCCTACAACCGTCGGATCACCGCGCTTGAAACCGAGATGATCGTCGACGGTCCGGCCGCCGGTCACGACCGCATGAAGACCGCGGCCGATCCGGACGGCACCCGGGTGATCGGCACGCTCAACAATTGCGCGGGCGGCATCACCCCCTGGGGCACCTATCTGATGGCCGAGGAAAACTTCCATGGCTATTTCTGGACCGACACTCTCGACGCCGACGGCAAGCCGGTGCTCGACCGCGCCGATGCCGAAAGCCTGAAGCGCTACGGCGCGCCGGGCCGTTGGTACAACTGGGGCCAGCATCACGAACGCTTCAACATCGATGTGGAGCCGAACGAGGTGAACCGCTTCGGCTGGATCGTCGAGGTCGACCCGATGGACCCGGCCTCCACGCCCGTGAAGCACACCGCGCTCGGCCGCTTCCGTCATGAAGGCTCGGAATCGATCGTCAACGCGGACGGCCGCGTGGTGGTCTACACCGGCGACGATGCCCGCTTCGACTATGTCTACAAGTTCGTGTCCGCCGGCACCGTCTCCGACGACCGCGCCGCCAACATGAAACTGCTGTCGGAGGGAACGCTTTATGTCGGCCGGTTCAACGAGGACGGCTCGCTCGACTGGCTGCCGCTCGTGCATGGCGCGGGACCGCTGACGGCGGAAAACGGCTTTGAGAGCCAGGCCGACGTTCTCATCGATGCCCGTCTTGCCGCCGACGCGCTCGGGGCAACGCCGATGGACCGTCCGGAGGACGTGCAGCCCGGACCGGACGGCAAGGTCTACATGATGCTGACCAACAACACCCGCCGCAAGGAAGGCCAGGAGGACGCGGCCAATCCGCGCGCGGACAATGCCTTCGGCCATATCGTCGAAATGATCGCGCCCGACGGCGACCATGCCGCGACGACCTACGCCTGGAACATTCTGGTGAAATGCGGCGACCCGGCGGTTGCCGAGGTCGGTGCGCAATGGGGGCCGGAGACCTCCGAGCACGGCTGGTTCGCCTCCCCCGACAATTGCGCCATCGACGCGGACGGCCGGCTGTGGATTTCCACCGACCAGGGATCGAACTGGGCCAAGACCGGCAAGTCCGACGGCCTCTATGCGCTGGAGACGGAGGGCGCGCTGCGCGGCTCGTCGAAGCTCTTCTTCCGCTGCCCCGTCGGCGGCGAGCTCTGCGGGCCCTATTTCACGCCGGACCAGACGACGCTCTTCCTCGCCGTTCAGCATCCTGGAACGGACGGGACGAAGAATTTCGCCGGCTTCGAGCGCAACTCGACCTTCGAGGACCCCGCGACCCGCTGGCCGGACTTCCAGGACGGCATGCCGCCGCGCCCCTCCGTGGTCGTGGTGACCAAACAGGGCGGCGGCAGGATCGCCGTATAGTCTTACGCCCGATGGACCCGCCGGTTTGCCGGCGGGTCCGTCATTTGCCGGCAAGTTAACCAGCACCATCAGCGTCAAGCGGATTCACGACTTATCCCGATGATTCACGGACCGTGAATCATCGGCGCGATTCCTTGGCGCTCCCCTTGTCTCTCCTGCCCTCGCCCGGTACGACAAAGGCCTTGCGAGGGGATGAGACATGAAGGGCACGGCACCGGCGAACGATACGAACGCCGCGGTACAGATGCGCGTGGCGCCGCACAACGCGGAGGCCGAACGCCAGCTTCTCGGCGCCATCATCGTCAACAACGAGACCTACTATCGCGTCTCCGACTTTCTCGAGCCCGGCCATTTCTTCATCGCGCCGCACCGGGAGGTCTACGAGAAGGCCGGCCAGCTCATCCGCGCCGGCAAGGTCGCCTCGCCGATCACGCTGAAGACCTTCTTCGCCCAGGACGCGAAGATCGCCGACATGTCGGCCGCGCAATACATTCTCCGCCTCGCCGCCGACGCCGCCTCCATCATCAACGCCGAGGACTATGGCCGCGCGATCTACGATCTGGCGATCCGGCGGAACCTGATCCGCATCGGCGAGGACATGGTCAACATCGCCTTCGACGCGCCGATCGACATGCCGCCCGGGGCCCAGATCGACGACGCCGAGCGCCGGCTGTTCGAACTGGCGGAAAAGGGCAGCTCCAACGCCGGCTTCGTCTCCTTCGGCGACGCGCTGACATCGACCATCGAAATGGCGGCCGCCGCCTATCAGCGCGAGGGCGCGCTTTCGGGCCTTGCCAGCGGCTTGCGCGATCTCGACAGCCTGATGGGCGGCCTTCAGCATTCGGACCTGATCGTGCTCGCAGGCCGCCCGGCCATGGGCAAGACCTCGCTTGCCACCAACATCGCCTACAACGTGGCTGAGGCCTATCAGGCCGAGGAGCAGCCCGACGGCACGATGAAGACGATCAACGGCGGCGTCGTCGGCTTCTTCTCTCTTGAGATGTCGGCGGAACAGCTCGCCACGCGTATCATTTCCGAGCAGACCGAGATTTCCTCGTCCAAGATCCGGCGCGGCGACATCTCCGAACATGACTTCGAAAAGCTCGCGGCCGCCGCCCAGACGATGCAGAGCGTGCCGCTGCATGTCGACCAGACCGGCGGTATCTCGATCTCGCAGCTTGTCGCGCGCGCCCGGCGGCTGAAGCGCCAGCGCGGCCTCGACCTGCTGATCGTCGACTACATCCAGCTGCTGACCGGTTCGAGCAAGAACCAGGGCAACCGCGTTCAGGAAATCACCGAGATCACCACGGGCCTGAAGGCGCTCGCCAAGGAACTCAACGTCCCGATCATCGCGCTCTCCCAGCTCTCTCGACAGGTCGAATCGCGCGACGACAAGCGCCCGATCCTCTCCGACCTTCGCGAATCCGGCTCCATCGAGCAGGACGCCGACGTTGTGATGTTCGTGTTCCGCGAGGAATATTATCTCGCCAAGGCCATCGGCCAGGAGGCGACGCCGGAGGACATGGAAAAGCTCGACCGGGTGCGAAACCGCGCCGAGGTGATCATCGCCAAGCAGCGTCACGGCCCGACCGGCACCGCGCACCTGCATTTCCAGGGCGAATTCACCCGCTTCTCCGACCTCGCCGACCCGGACCGCTTCCCCGAACCGCACGACTAGCACGGGGCATCCTGGCCGCGCACGCTTGACCTGCACGCCGGCGCGCGTGCAAATGCGGTGCATGTGCGCCGGAACAGGCCGCAGGCTCGCCGCTCACCGCCCCGCAGGCGATCCATGACCGCCGCGGCGAGAGCCGAGACAGAGGCTCGCCGCCTCTCAAACACGCGCGATGGACCAGGACGGATTTGACCGAACACCCCTCCCCCGAAGATGCAGCAAACAGCGCCGATCTCCCCGGCGACGGCGGACGCATCACCATCGATCTCGACGCGCTCGCCGCCAACTGGCAGGCGCTCGATGCACGGCTGAGCGACGATGCGGAATGCGGCGCGGCCGTGAAGGCCGATTGCTACGGCCTTGGCTCGGATGAAGGCCTCGCCGCACTGTGGACGGCCGGCTGCCGGACGTTCTTCGTCGCGACGCCCCAGGAAGGCCAGGCAACGCGCGCGCGGCTTCCCGACGCTACGATCTACATTCTCAACGGCCTCTATCCGGGCGCGGCGGACTTCTACGCCGGCCACGGACTTCGTCCGGTGCTCGGCTCCCCGGAAGAGGTCGCGGAATGGCGCGGCTTCATCGCCGGCCAGAGCGCTCCCCCGCCGGCCGGCCTCCATGTCGACACCGGGATCAGCCGGCTCGGCCTGTCGCTCGACGAGGCGCGGGCAATCGCGGCGGACCCGTCGTGCGGTTTCGCGCCCGACATGGTGATGTCGCACATGGCCTGTGCCGATATGCCGGACCATCCGATGAACGGGCAACAGCTCGGCCGCTTCCGCGAGGCATGCGCGCTCTTTCCCGATGCCCGTCGGTCGCTGGCGAACTCCGCCTCCATCTTTCTGGATCGCGACTATCATTTCGATCTCGCCCGGCCCGGCATCACGCTCTACGGCGCCAGGGCCTCGCAACTGCCGCAGGCGCGCCTGCGCCCGGTGGTGACGCTGGAAAGCCGCATCCTGCAGATCCACGAGCTGAAGCGCGGCGAGACCATCGGCTACGGCGCGACCTTTACCGCCCCCGCCGACATGCGCGTCGCCATGGTCGCTGCCGGCTATGCCGACGGCTACCTGCGCGCCTCCGGCTCCACGGACGAAAAACGCGGCGCCGATGCCTGGATTGCCGGCTACCGCCTGCCGATCCTCGGCCGGGTCTCCATGGACATGTCCGCCTTCGACGTCAGCGCCGTCCCGCCGGACGTGGCGCAGCGCGGCGATTTCGTGGAGCTGTTCGGGGCCAACATCCCGATCGACGAGACCGCCGCCTGCGCCGGTACCATCGGATATGAGCTTTTGACGGGCCTCGGCCGGCGGTTTTCGCGGCGCTATCTCCCGGTTCGATCCGCAAGAGGCACCGGCTGATGGCCAAGCGCTCGACATCCTTCGTCTGCCAGTCCTGCGGAGCGGTTGCCGCCAAATGGGCCGGGCGCTGCGACAGTTGCGGCGACTGGAACAGTCTGGTGGAGGAACGCACCGGCGCCGGCGTCGGCGGCTCTCCGGCGCCTGTGAACCGGCGCAAGGGCCGGGTCGTGCCGCTGGTCGGCCTTTCGGGAGAAAGCGAGGCGCCGCCGAGGATCGAGACGCGGGTCGGCGAACTCGACCGCGTCACCGGCGGCGGCTTCGTGCGCGGTTCCGCGCTTCTGGTCGGCGGCGATCCGGGTATCGGCAAGTCGACGCTGCTTATCCAGGCGGCGGCAGCCGTTGCCCGCGGCGGTCATCGCGCGGTCTATATTTCCGGCGAGGAGGCGATTGATCAGGTGCGCCTGCGCGCGGCGCGCCTCGGGCTGACCGACGCGCCGGTCGGTCTGGCCGCCGAAACCAGCGTCGAGGACATTCTGGCAACACTGACCGACGGCCCCGCGCCGGCGCTGGTGATCATCGATTCCATCCAGACGCTCTGGACGGAAACGGTGGAATCGACGCCTGGAACGGTGACGCAGGTGCGCGCCTCGGCGCAGGCGCTGGTGCGCTACGCCAAATCGAGCGGCGCCACCGTCATTCTCGTCGGCCATGTCACCAAGGACGGGCAGATCGCGGGTCCCCGCGTCGTCGAGCACATGGTCGACGCGGTGCTCTATTTCGAGGGCGACGGCGCGCATCAGTACCGCATCCTTCGCTCGGTCAAGAACCGCTTCGGCGCCACCGACGAGATCGGCGTCTTCGAGATGACCGACAAGGGCCTGAGCGAGGTCGCCAACCCCTCCGCGCTCTTCATCGGAGAACGCTCCGGCCGCACGCCAGGCTCGGCGGTCTTCGCGGGGCTCGAGGGCACCCGCCCGCTGTTGATCGAGATCCAGGCGCTGGTCGCCCCCTCGCCGCTCGGCACCCCGCGCCGGGCCGTGATCGGCTGGGACAGCGCGCGGCTGTCGATGATCCTGGCGGTGCTCGAGGCGCGCTGCGGCGTGCGTTTCGCGCAAAACGACGTCTATCTGAATGTCGCGGGCGGACTGCGCGTCACCGAGACCGGCGCCGATCTCGCGGTTGCCGCAGCACTTGTCTCCTCGCTCAGCGGGGTTGCCCTGCCCGCCGATTGCGTCTATTTCGGCGAGATCAGTCTGTCGGGTGCCGTACGGGCCGTCTCCCAGGCGCAAAATCGCCTCAAGGAAGCCCAGAAACTCGGCTTTACCGCAGCCTTCGTTCCGGACGCCAATCTGGCGGACGGCAAGGGCGAGACCGGCGAGGTCACCGGACTGTCGGAACTCGCCGATCTGGTGGCACGCGTTGCCTCCGGTGCCGGTTCGAGCGACAGCGACGGGTAACCGGAGCGCAAGCGCCTGTAACGGGCGCGAGAAGACCGGGGTGACGCGCGTATCCGTCCTTGCGCGGATGCAGGCGCCGTGACAGGAAAGCGAACGTATGGCGGCTCCCCGCCGAGCCGCGCGAATCGCGATCTTTGGAGTAGACTTTCCGCGCAGGACCCACGCGGACGACTGGGTCCAACATGCCATATGGGCTGCGATCAGGGACAGTGCCGAGCAATGCCGATCACCATTCTTGACGGAATTCTTCTCGTCATCATGTTCTTGTCCGCGATCCTCGCGATGATCCGCGGCTTCGTGCGCGAGGTGCTGTCGATCGCGTCCTGGGTCGCGGCCGCTGTCGCCGCGTTCCTGCTCTACAAGCAGGTGCTGCCCTTCGTGCAGCAATATATCGCGCAGGAAAGCGTCGCCCTCGGCGTCTCGGTCGCTGGCGTCTTCCTGATCACGCTGATCGTGGTGAGCTACATCACCATGCGCATTTCGGATTTCGTTCTCGACAGCCGCATCGGCGCGCTGGACCGGTCGCTCGGCTTCGTCTTCGGCGCCCTGCGCGGGCTGTTGCTTGTTGTCGTCGCCATGCTGTTCTTCAACTGGTTCGTCCCGGCGCAGGAACAGCCGGGCTGGATCGCCGGCGCCAAGTCGAAGCCGATGCTCGATTCGATCGGCAACCGTCTCGTAGCGGCCCTTCCCGATGACCCGGAAGAAGCGATCCTCAACCGCATCCGCAACGGCGGGGGAGCCTCCGGGGACGGGGTCGCACCGCAGAGCCAGACAGCCCCGGCCGAGGAGCAGGGATATTCCGACACCGAACGGCGCGGGCTCGAGCAGTTGACGACCTCCGGCTCGTCCACCAACTGAGGGGCAAGAGCGGCCGCCGCGCAGGCGCCGCCAAGTCGCCGTTTGCGATTGAACGGGATCAACAGACATCCGGGCGCCCGCTTGCGTGGCGCCGGCAAAGGGTTCACGCTGCCGGGCGCTGACGTTCCGGCGCGGGCGTGACAATCAGGAGCAGGACGATGGCCGGCAACACCACGCTGGAATTTACTCGCGAAGAGCTGGACGGCGATACGCTGCGCGAAGAGTGCGGCGTCTTCGGCATTCTTGGGCATGACGATGCGGCCGCGATCACCGCTCTCGGCCTTCATGCGCTGCAGCACCGGGGGCAGGAAGCCGCCGGCATCGTCACCTTCGACGGCAGCCAGTTCCGCTCGGAGCGCCATCAGGGCCTCGTCGGCGACCATTTCTCCGACGCCGAGACGATCGGGCGCCTGACCGGCCCCTATGCGATCGGCCACGTGCGCTACTCCACCTCCGGCGAGACGATCCTGCGCAACGTGCAGCCGCTCTTCGCCGAACTCGACGGCGGCGGCATCGCCGTTTGCCACAACGGCCATTTCACCAACGCCATGACGTTGCGCCGCGCCCTGATCAAGGACGGCGCGATCTGCCAGTCGACATCGGATTCCGAGGTCGTGCTGCAGCTCGTCGCACGCTCGCGCAAGGGCAAGATCGTCGACCGCTTCATCGACGCGATCCTGCAGATGGAAGGTGCCTATTCGCTGGTCGCCCTCACCCGCAAGAAGCTGATCGGCGCGCGCGATCCCTTCGGCATCCGGCCGCTGGTGCTCGGCGATCTCAACGGCGCCCCGATCCTGGCGTCCGAGACCTGCGCCCTCGACATCATCGGCGCCAAGTTCATCCGCGAGGTCGAGAACGGCGAAGTGGTGGTCTGCACGCCGAGCGGCATCGAGAGCCACTTCCCCTTCGGCCGGCGCCCGGCCCGGCCCTGCATCTTCGAATACGTCTATTTCTCGCGCCCCGACTCGATCCTCGGCGGGCGCAGCGTCTACAATGTGCGCAAGGACTTCGGCCGCCAGCTCGCGCTTGAATCGGCCGTGGATGCCGATGTGGTCGTGCCCGTGCCGGACTCCGGCGTTCCGGCCGCGCTCGGCTACGCAGAAGCCTCGGGCGTTCCCTTCGAGCTCGGGATCATCCGCAACCACTATGTCGGCCGCACCTTCATCGAGCCGACCCAGCAGATCCGCACCCTGGGCGTCAAGCTCAAGCACTCCGCCAACCGCGCCCAGATCGAGGGCAAGCGCGTGGTGCTGATCGACGACAGTCTGGTGCGCGGCACCACCTCGGTGAAGATCGTGCAGATGATCCGCGAGGCCGGCGCCCGCGAGGTGCACTTCCGCCTCGCCTCGCCGCCGATCCGCTATTCCGACTACTACGGCATCGACACGCCGGTGCGCGAAAAGCTCCTCGCCGCCAAATACAGCCTTGAGGAAATGCGCAATTACATCGGCGCCGACAGCCTCGCCTTCCTCTCCGTGGAGGGGATCTACAAGGCCATCGGCTACGAGGGACGCGACGCGGAAAACCCGCAGTTCACGGATCATTGCTTCACCGGCGACTATCCGACGCCGCTGACCGACATGGCCGAAGACGATGACGTGTCGCACATGCCGCGCCTGGTCGAAGTGGGATAATCACGCATGCAGAAACGATTTGAGGGACGCGTCGCCGTCGTCACCGGCGCCTCGCGCGGCATCGGCTATCATGCCGCCAAGGCGCTGGCCGCCGAAGGCGCGCATGTGATCGCCATCGCCCGCACGGTCGGCGGCCTGGAGGAACTCGACGACGAGATCCGCAGCGCCGGCGGCCAGGCAACGCTGGTGCCGGTCGACCTGACCGACTTCGACGCGATCGACCGTCTCGGCGCTGCCATTTACGAGCGCTGGAAAAAGCTCGACGTGCTGATCGCCAATGCCGGCATTCTTGGCGGTCTCTCGCCGCTCGGACACGTGAAGCCCAAGACCTGGGACAAGGTGATGGCGGTGAACGTCACGGCAAACTGGCGGCTGCTGCGCTCGCTCGACCCGCTGCTGCGCCAGTCGGACGCCGGCCGCGTCGTTGTCCTCACCTCGGACGCCGCGCATAGCTGCAAGGCCTATTGGGGGCCCTATGCCGTCTCAAAGGCTGCCGTGGAAACGCTGTTGCGCACCTATGTCGCCGAAACCCGCCAGACGCCGATTACGGGCATGCTGGTCAATCCGGGCCCCATGCGCACCGCCTTGCGTGCCGAGGCAATGCCCGGCGAAGACGCCGCCTCCCTCGCCCACCCAAGCGAACTGGCTCCTTGCCTGCTTGATCTGGCGGCGCCGGAAAACAAGGATAGCGGCCTCCTTTATGACTTTCCGTCGAAGGAGTTACGAAGCTTCTTTCAAGTAACGTCATAACAGCAAAGGCCCTGACGCAGCGAAATGCATCAGGGCCTTTCTGTCAATTATACGGATGTTTCACGAGGGCGGTGCCCGGACGGGATCTACAGCCGAGCCAGGTCGGCGACATTGGCGCCGGCTTCGTCGCCCGGGGCTGCGCAGGCCGCGCGCAGGGTCGGCAGGATGTCGTCCACCGTCGGGCAGACGTGATAGGCGATCTCGAAGCCCGGACGGATGAAGGCCTCCTCCCGCATGTGCTCCAGAAGGGTCACCAGCGGCCGCCAAAACCCGTTGATGTCGGCAAGGGCGACGGGCTTGCGGTGACGGCCGAGCTGCCCCCAGGTCAGGACTTCGACCAGTTCCTCCAGGGTGCCGATGCCGCCGGGCAACGCGACGAAGGCGTCGGCGCGGTCGAACATGATGCGCTTGCGCTCATGCATGTCGTCGGTGACCACAAGATCGCTGACCGTCTGCATCATCACCTCGCGTTCCTCCAGGAAGCGCGGAATGACCCCGGTGACATGGCCGCCGTTGTCCAGCGTGGCGCGGGCCACCGCCCCCATCAGCCCGATGGATCCGCCCCCGTAGACGAGGGAGAGACCGTCGGCCGCGATGCGGCGTCCAAGCTCGGTGGCAGCGGCAAGATAGGCGGGCGTCGCGCCCTCTCCGGTGCCGCAATAGACGCAAATCGTTTTCATATCGCTCATGCGCCCTGTTTTGCACCGTGGCGCACGCCGGTCAATACGGCTCGAGCGGAGCGGTTGCTTGCCGCCCCAGGAATAAGCATATAACCATCTAGGAACGGGAGGGGATCGACAGGATTCACGGGCCACGAGGCGCTGAAACCGATCCCGACGACCTGGAAAACTCAGGGAACGGATCTGGCATGTCGCGGAAAGTCGTCGTTCAATTGCTCATTCTCGCCGGGATCGTCGGCGCCGGCGCGTTCGGCATCGGGCTCTGGCAGCTTCGGCAGCAGCCTGGCGATGAACGCGTTGCGACCACGCCGACGGATGCTCCGGCTGCGACGGATGGCGAACGAACGGCCGCCGCGCCGGATGGCGGGACACCATCAACCGCACCCGATGGCGACACCGCGCAAGGCGGCACCGCTGCCATCGAGCCGCGCGACGAAAGCGCGGACGCCCCCGCACCGGTCGACACCGCCGCGACGACGACCGAGGGCAGCGAACCGACATTCGACCTGATGCGCGTGGAGCCCGACGGCTCGACCGTCGTCGCCGGGCGCTCCGAGGCCGGCGCGATCGTCGCGCTTCTGTCCAACGGCAAGGTGGTCGGCAAGGGCATCGCCAATGCCGCCGGCGAATTCGCCATCGTGCTGGACACCCCGCTCGATCCGGGGGCTCATGCCGTCACGCTCGAAACCCGGGACGACGCCGGTACCGTGAAGAGCGCCTCGCGACAGTCGATTGCCGTTTCCGTTCCCGACGATCCCGAGACCGGCGAGGTTCTGGTGATGCTGAACGAGCCGGGCGCACCGTCGCAGATCCTGCAAAAGCCGGAAACAGAAACGACGACGGCAGGTGAAACGCCCCAAAGCGGCCAGGCGGACGACACCTCCCGGGACGTCGCGGCACGGACGGAGACGGCTGCGGAAACCGCAAAGGACACCGCTCAGCCGCCCGCACAGTTCGACACGACGCCTGCCGCTTCGGAAGCACCTGCAACGCCCTCCTCCGCGCAGCCGGCGGAGCAGCGCGCGGCAGACGCCACGCTCGATGCATCGCCCGCCCCCTCGACGACGCCTTCGACAGAGGTCGCGGCGGCCCCCGCCACGGATAGCCCCGCGGCCACTGAGACCCCTGCCGGCGAGACCGCAGGCCCGGCACCGGACACGCCCGCCACGCCCCGGGTGACGGTCGAAGCGGTGGAGACGGAGGACAGCAAAGTCTTCGTCGCCGGTGCCGGCGAGCCGAATTCCGACGTCCGCGTCTATTTCGACAATACGCTGATCGGCGAAGCCAGGACCGACAGCAAGGGCCGCTGGCTGATGGAAACCGAAAACGAGATCGCCCCCGGCGAGGTCGACGTGCGGGCGGACCAGATCGTCCCGGACAGCGGGACCGTGGTCGCGCGCGCGCAGGTGACCTTCGAGAGGGCGGAAGACGCCATCGTGCTGCGCCCGGTGAGCGCCACCGGTACCGCCGGCGAGGGCGACGGCGCAAGCGCCAGCACCGGCGCGCGCCAGATCCCGAGCATCATCATCCGCAGCGGCGACAACCTGTGGACCATCTCGCAGCGGCGCTATGGCGAGGGCCTGCGCTACACCACGATCTATCAGGCCAACAAGGACCAGATCCGCAATCCGGACCTGATCTATCCGGGTCAGGTGTTCATGATGCCGGAAGGCGACCGGAACTGGCCCGTCGCGAATTAGGAGTTAGGCAGAAAAGCGGTTCGCCGGCCCGTCAGTCGGCGCGCTTCAACAGCGCGACGAAAAAGCCGTCAGTGTTCGTGCGTGCGGGACTGAGGGTCGCAAAGCCCTCTTCCGTGAATCTCGGCTTGGTGGCGGTTTCGCCAAAGACCTGTTCCCAGCGCGACACCAGCGGCTCGGCCTGAAACACCGGATTGTCCGACAGGAAAGCCCGCACCTGGGTCTGGTTCTCGCAGGGAAGCAGCGAACAGGTGGCATAGGCCAGGTAGCCGCCCGGACGCACGTATCGGCTCGCTTGGGCCAGCACCTCGCGCTGTTCCCGCAACCGCCCCGAGAGCGCATTCGCCGTGATCCGCCACTTGGAGTCCGGCCGGCGGCGCCAGACGCCCGTCCCCGAACAGGGCACATCGAGGAACACCAGGTCCATCCGGCCTTCCAGATCGTCGAGTTTCCCGGTTTCCGGATCGCGGGTCTGCACGTTGCGCGCGCCGGCCCGCTGCAGCCGCTCGAAAATCGGCGCCAGCCGCAGCTTGCTGACGTCATGGGCATAGATCTGCCCGCGGTTTCCCAGCGCGCCGGCAAGCGCCAGGGTCTTGCCGCCGCCGCCCGCGCAATAGTCGAGAACCTGAGCCGGCTCGACGGAGGCTGCGAGCAGCGCCGCGACCTGGCTCGCCTCGTCCTGCAGCTCGAACCAGCCCTTGCGAAACCCCTCTTCCGCCTGAACGTGGGGCACCCGCTCCTTGCCCGGTGGCGGTGGCAGCCTGAGGCCCACCGGCGAAATCGGCGTGTCAATGACGCCAAGATGCGCGAGCCGCTTGTGGAGCCGCTCCCGGTCCCCCTTCAAGAGGTTGACGCGCATGTCGATGGGCGCGCGTGCGGCCAGCGCCGCTCCTTCCTCCACCGCCTCTTCGGCGAAGGCCTCTTCAAAATGCGGCCAGAGCCAAAGCGGCACATCCGCGCGCACGTGATCGGGCGCGTCCGCATCGAGGGGTTTTTCCAGAAGCGCAACTTCATCCGGCTCGAGCGGCTCCGGCGCAAACCGGTCGTCCTGCAGAACCGTCGCCAGCCCCTCCGTGCCAAAGCCCCAACTGCGCGCATAGGTGGCCAGCACCAGCGCGCGCGCGCTGGAAGACCCCATCACATGGGCCAGCGACAAGCGCTTGCGAAGAGCATCGAACACAAGATTGGCGATCACCAGACGGTCACCCGACCCGGCGAAGCGATGGCGGCGCCCCCAGTCCTTCAGGGAGTCCTGCACGGGCCGTCGATGGGTATCGACATCGTCCAGAATCTCGATTGCCGCGGCCAGCCGGCCCCCGTCTTTCATGCCCAATCCCCGAAGTTACGTGTTTCTGTCGACGACAACGCCACCGCTTCCGCGTCATCCTCTGCAACCGTTTCCGGCACGGTGACACGAGTGTCATTCTGCGCTTGGTGTCCGGTTTCCGACGTCGGCGTTTGCTGCTTTAGCCGATCCATTGATGCTTGCCAACGTTTGCACCTCAGCCCGACCCAACGCAGTCAAAAATAATATCAGCGCGAATAGAGGCGAGCTCAACAACCCAAAGTAGGAACGCCTCGTGAATAATATCAGTTTACAACTTCCAATCAACTAAAGCGTGTCTTTACACCCGAAAGGAATAACGCTTCGATAACGTTCTATCACGTCTTCTGGTGCAAATTGGAGGTGGAAGCGATGACCGATAAAACCGACGGAACAGTTGACCCAAGCAAGGAAATCAAGGCCTGGAAGGCATACTTCGAATATGCCGCAGAGGACATGCGCGGAGAATCCCCGGAACTCCTCGTTGCCTGTGCCCATCGCCTTCTGGAGATGTCACAGGTGAAACGCAAGGGGCGCAACACCAAGTCCGACGATTCCGACGCCGGCGCCTGATCCCGCGTCTTCCGGCCACTGAGGCGCGTTGATCGCGCGCGTCAGACCTGAAGTGCATCAGACCCGACACTCCGCCTTTCACTGTTTCAAGCAAGAACTCCGGGACCATGTCCCGGAGTTTTTTGTTGGCCCTAGACGTTGGACGGGTAGTTCGGGCTTTCCCGCGTGATCGTCACGTCATGAGCGTGGCTTTCGCGCAGCGCGGCGCCGGAGATCCGCACGAAGCGGGCTTTTTCCTGAAGCTCCGCAAGCGTGCAGGCCCCGACATAGCCCATGGCGGCGCGCAGGCCGCCGGCCAGTTGATGCAGGACGCTTTCCAGCGGCCCCTTGTAGGGCACCTGCCCCTCGATCCCTTCCGGCACCAGCTTCAGCGCGTCGCGCACCTCCGCCTGGAAATAGCGGTCCGCCGAGCCGCGGGCCATGGCGCCGACCGATCCCATGCCGCGATAGGCCTTGTAGGAGCGTCCCTGGTAGAGATAGACCTCGCCCGGGCTTTCGTCGGTTCCGGCAAACAGCGACCCGATCATCGCGGCCGAAGCACCGCCCGCCAGGGCCTTGGCAAGATCGCCCGAATATTTGATGCCGCCGTCGGCGATGACCGGCACGTCGTCCTTCGCGGCCGCCTCGCAGGCTTCCATGATGGCGGTGAGCTGCGGAACGCCGACACCGGCGACGATGCGGGTCGTGCAGATCGAGCCCGGTCCGATACCGACCTTGACGGCGTCCGCACCCGCATCGATCAAGGCCCGCGTGCCGTCGCGAGTCGCGACGTTGCCGGCCAGCACCTGCACCGCGTTCGACTTCGTCTTCACCCGGCGCACCATCTCCAGCACGCGTTCGGAATGGCCGTGGGCGGTGTCGACGACGAGAAGGTCGACGCCCGCGTCGATAAGGCGTTCCGCGCGCTCGAACCCCTCGGGACCGACGCTGGTGGCGGCGGCAACGCGCAGCCGGCCCTGGTCGTCCTTCGATGCGTTGGGATTGAGCTGCGCCTTTTCCATGTCCTTGACGGTGATCAGCCCGACGCAGTTCTGCGCGTCGTCGACCACCAGGAGCTTCTCGATGCGATGCTTGTGCAGGAGACGCTTGGCCTCCGCCTGGCTCACCGTATCGCGCACGCTCACCAGTCCCTCGCGGGTCATCAGTTCGTAAACGCGCTGGCTGGGGTCGGAGGCGAAGCGGACATCGCGGTTGGTCAGGATGCCGACGAGGCGGCCGACATGCTGTCCGCCCGCGCCGCCGTTCTCCACCACCGGAATACCGGAAATGCGATGCCGCTCCATCAGGTCGAGAGCGTCCTGAAGCGTCGCGTCCGGTCCGATCACCAGCGGGTTGACGACCATTCCGGACTCGAACTTCTTGACCCGGCGAACCTCTTCGGCCTGCTGGTCCATGGTGAGATTGCGATGGACGACGCCGATGCCGCCGGCCTGCGCCATGGCGATGGCCAGACGCCCTTCGGTAACCGTGTCCATGGCACTTGAAAGCAGGGGGAAGTTGAGCTCGATGCCCCGGGTGACGCGGGTCCGCAGGTCTGTCTCGGACGGGAGCACTTCGGAGTGCCCGGGCATCAGGAGAACATCGTCGAAGGTGAGCGCTTCCGCGCCATGAATCGACTGGTAGAATTCAGCCATATGCCAATCCCCTTTCAGGAAATACCGCCCGGCCGCCGGAAGCAAGAATTCGCCCGGGACGAAGCGTCACGAATAAGAGAGGTTGGCGCGGGTCATTAACACGGGTGTGACCGGAAGGAAAGCGGCATAACGCCCCGCCGATGCGGATGCGGGCGGAGGGCTCCCTGCCGCCCGGACCGGCTCAGCCTTCGCCGCCGCGAAACCCTTTGGCCAGAACGTAGAGTTCCGGGCTTTCCTTGCGGCTTGCCGGCGGCTTGATGTGATGCACCGACTGATAATCCCGCTTGAGCCGGGCGAGCGCCTCGTTCTCTGCGCCGCCGCGAAACACCTTCGACAGGAACGCCCCGCCGGGCGCCAGATTCTCGCGGGCGAATTCCTCCGCGACCTCGAACAGGTGAGTCGTGCGCAGATGGTCGGTCTGCCGGTGTCCGGTGGTCGGCGCCGCCATGTCGGACATCACCAGGTTGGGCGCATGCCCGCCGAGCGCCGCCCGCAGGGCTTCGGGCGCATCATCTTCCAGAAAGTCCTTGAGCAGGAGCGTGACCCCCGGCAGCGGTTCGACCTCGAGATAGTCGATGCCGACGATGCGCGGGTCCTGATCGGTCGAGCCGGTCTTGGCCGCCGCCACCTGGCACCAGCCGCCTGGCGCCGCACCAAGGTCGACGATCCGCTGGCCGGGCTTGAGGATATGATGCTTGTCGTCGATCTCGAGGATCTTGTAGGCCGCGCGCGAGCGATAGCCGTCGATCTTCGCCGCCCGCACATAAGGGTCGTTCAGCTGCCGCTGCAGCCAGCGCGCCGAAGAGTTGGTGCGCCGTTTCGCGGTCTTCACCCGCTCGAACATGCCGCGATCGCCGCGGCCGCGGCCCGATCCGCTCATTTGTGCTTCCTTCCCCGGCCGCGATACTTCGGCGGGTCCTTGCGCCGCCAGACCCGGTCGGCGGACATGAGTTCCATCAAAATGCCTTCGCGCAGGCCCCGGTCGGCCACGCGCAGCCTCTGGCACGGCCAGCGCCTGCGGATCGCTTCCAGGATCGCGCAGCCGGCGAGCACCAGATCCGCGCGGTCCGCGCCGATGCAAGGGTTGCCCACGCGCTCCTCATAGGGCATCGCGCGCAGGCGCTCAATCATTGCCGTCACATCGTCGGCATCCATCCATGCGCCGTCGACCCGCCGCCGGTCGTAGCGCTTCAGCCCGAAATGCACGCCGGCAAGCGTCGTCACCGTTCCCGACGTGCCGAGCATATGCACCTTGCCGTCGCAGATCGCCTCGGTGAGTTCGCGCCCGAGCGAGAACGCCTCAAGGTGCTGGCGGGCGTCCTGGACCATCGCCTCGAAGATATCCGCCGTGACATGGCGACCGCCGTGCCGTTCCGCAAGATTGACCACCCCGACCGGCAGCGATGTCCAGTCGCGGATGAAGCGCGTCAGCGCGACGCCGCGCGCGCCGCAGCGGTTGCGCAGGTCGAGCCAGACGATTTCCGATGATCCGCCGCCGATATCGAAGAGAACGACGCCATTGGCATCCGGGTCCACCAGCGAGGCGCAGCCGGCAACGGCAAGCCGTGCCTCGGTTTCCCGCGTCGCGATCTCCAGCGCCAGCCCGGTTTCCTCAAAGACCCGTTCGATGAACAGCGGTCCGTTTTCCGCCGCCCGGCAGGCCTCCGTCGCGATCAACCGCACACGGTCCACGCCGCGGTCGCGCATCTTGTCCCGGCAACAGCCGAGCGCCTCGATTGCCCGGTCCATCGCCGCTTCGCTCAGCCGGTTGTGGTGCCCGAGCCCCTCGCCCAGCCGCACGATCTTCGAAAACGCATCGACGACGCGAAATCCCCGGGTTTCCGGGCGCGCCACCAGAAGCCTGCAATTGTTTGTGCCAAGATCGAGCGCCGCATAAAGCCGCTGTGCGCCGGCCGGATCGAGCACCACCGGCGCGGCGATACGGCGCGCGCCCTGCCCCGGGCGATGAGCCCGGCCCGGAGCTTCACGCGCGCCCTCGTCCCGCTTCCGCGCGACGTCTTTCGGCCGCGTCATCCATGTCTGACCGTCGGCCGCAGCCCGCAGGGACCGCACGGGATCGCGCACCGGCTCTGCCGTCGCGGCCTGTCCGAAAGGAGGGGCCTGCTGATGCGGGGACACGTCGCCGGCCCGCTCCGGCTGCGATGGCGAAAACGGCTTTTCCGCCCGGCGCTCCGCTCGATTCGGCCGTCGCCGCCGCTTGCCGCGCCGTTTCTTTCCGCCGGTCGTGGCGGCTTCAGCCGACCCCGGTTGCGCGTCGCCGTCGAGGGGCGCACCTGTAACGGCCGGCCGCTCCCGCTCCGACTCGCCGGACTGCACCCGGTCCCCGCCGCTGTTCGTGCCGTGGGTCGAGGCACGATCCGGCGCGGCCATCATGCTCGGCGCACCGTGATGGTCGGGCGCTCCCGCTGACAGTCCCTCCGCGGAACCTTGGGCAACCGGGCCTTTCTTGCCCCGTCGCCTGCGTTTCCTGCCGGATCCACGACGCCGCCCTGCGGCGCGCGCCTCTGCATCCGTTTCCGCGTCGGGATGAGGCCGGTCGGAATCCGGCCCGATCTTTCCCGATTCGCTCACTGTTCGTCCTCGCCGGCGGCTCTCGCGCGCCTCGGCTGGTCAGACCGCAAATGTCATGGGTCTGAGCTGGTCTCTTGTTGACGACAGTTTACCATCGTTTCGGCGCCTCGCAATGCGTTGGGCAAAGGACAAAGTCCCGCGGCAGCTTCGCATGCACGACCGCGCGCCCGCTCCCCTCCTCAACAGTCCACAGCCGGCACAGCGTGAAAGATCGACCCTTGACAGCGCGGGCCGAGATTCATACAACGCCGCACAAGACGAGCGTCGCGCCGCAAGGTGCCTTCCGCTCCTGGTCTTGGGGAATAGGTTAACGGTAGACCCGCAGACTCTGACTCTGTTAGTCCTGGTTCGAATCCAGGTTCCCCAGCCAACTCTTCCTTCCCTCATTTCCATCTGAAGCACTTCGGCAAACGCCCGATCCGTGCGATTGCGCAAACTCGGCCCGACGTGTTTGCCACGTCAGCTACTGACATCAGCAATTGGCGCCGCCTCTTCCCAGGGCGGCGCCTTGAAGGCCTCCACGAGGAAATCGATGAAATTGCGGATGCGGGGCACCATGTGGCGATCCGGCAGGAAGACGGCATAGATCGCGCCGTCGTCGACGTCCGTGCAGTCGGCAAGCACCTGCACCAGCCGGCCGTCGGCAATCGCCGGACGGGCCAGATGCTCGGCAATGCGCATGACGCCGAAGCCCGCCAGACACATCTGGTAGAGCGACATGCCCTGATTGCTCTTGAACCGGCTCTCCGCGCGAAAGGTGACCGGCGCGCCCGCGACGACGAACCGCCAGCGGTTCAGGTGCTCGCGGCTTCCGTCCCAGGCGACGCAGGGCATGCGCTCCAGCTCCGCCGGGGTTTCGGGCACACCGAACCGCTCCAGCAGCGCGGGCGCGGCCACCACGATCCTCTGCAGCCGGCACAGCCGCCGGTGCATCAGGCTGGAGGCCGGCAGCCGGCCCATGCGGATCGCCACGTCGATCTGGTCGTCGATCAGGTTTTCCGTATCATCGGTCAACCGCAGATCGAGCGACAGACCCGGATGGCGCGCCAGAAACGCCGGCATCAAGGGCGTCACCCGGTCGAGACCGAAGGCGATCGGCGCCGACACCCGCAAATGCCCCTCGACCTGGGAATCATTCGTCTGCCAGTCGGCCTCGGCCTGTTCCACCGCCTCGATCACCCGCCGCGCCACCGCCAGAAACCGCTCGCCCTCGGTCGTGAGCCGGTGCCCCCGCGTCGTGCGATGCAGCAGTTTGGTTTCAAGCCGCTGCTCGAGCCGCTGCACGGTCTGGCTGATGAACGGCTGGCTGACGCCAAGGCTGTGGGCGGCCGCGGTGAAGGCTCCGGTGTCGACGACCGCCTGAAACACCCGCATTTCCAGCAATCTGTCGTCCCGCATCGCCCCACGTCGCCCGTCTGTCCGCCACGCTGCCCTCGCGTCGACGATAACTATTATTGCCGATCTTGCGTTGTCGCGTCCCGCCGCTTGTTGCGAAACTGGTGCCGGACACCACACGCGACCGGTTTCGCGTGCGCATCGCTATCGGAGAGAAACCCATGCTCGACCTTGGAAATCGCGTCTCGATCTATCAGCCCGAGCAGGCGGGGCTGATCTTCCCCGATCTTCCCGAGTTCGACCGGGTGGAGGATGAACGCCGCCACCGCAAGGAGCACCTCGTCGCCGCCTGCCGCGCCTTCGCCCAGCAGGGCTTCGACTACGGTTTCGCCGGCCACCTCACGGTGCGCGATCCGGAACGCCCGGAGCTTTACTGGACCAACCCGATGTGCGTGCATTTCGACAAGGTGAAGATGTCGAACCTGATCCTCGTCGATCACGCGGGCAAGGTGATCGAGGGCAAGCACGCGGTGAATCGTGCCGGTTTCGTGCTGCATGCCAACGTTCATGAGGAACACCCCGACATCATCGCCATGTGCCATGCCCATACGCTCTACGGCACCGCGTGGTGCGCCACCGGCCGCCCGATCGAGCCGATCACCCAGGATGCCTGCGCCTTCTTCGAGGATCACGTGATCATCGGCGACGAGGCCGGAGCGGTCGCGGTGGAAAACCACGCCGGCTCCAATGTCGCCAAGGCGTTCAAGGGCGTGAAGGCCGCGCTGCACCAGAACCACGGACTGCTGACGGCGAGCCGGCACAGCATCGACAGCGCCGCCTTCTGGTTCATCGCGCTGGAGCGCTGCTGCAAGCAGCAGCTCGACATCGCCGCCTCCGGCATCGACCCGATCCACGTTCCGGCGGACCGCGCCCGCTACAGCCGCGAACATGTCGGCAGCGACTATATCGGCTGGCTGCACTTCCAGACGATCTGGAACCAGCTCGTCGTCGATCAGCCGGACATGTTCGACTGACACATATCCAGAGGGGAAAACCGGGAGGAGACCACGCCGCGCCCCGCTTTTGCGGGGGGCGGCGTGTCCGTCAGGAGGGAAGAATGACGCCCGAGGAGTTCGAGCGCCAGGCACGGAATGAGGGCTACGGCGCGACAAAACGCGTGGAGTTCGCGGCCCTGTCGCGCAGCGAAACGCACACCCACGACAAGATCTCATTCGTCTATGTGGTTGAGGGAGAGTTCATCCTCAACACCGCCGAGGGTGCCGCCCGCCACCTGCCCGGCGAAACCTGCCTGCTTGCCGCCAATGTCGAACACGCCGAGGAGGCCGGCGCAAACGGTGCCACCATCCTGGTCGCACGCAAATAGCCGTCGAAACACGATAAAATTGACAGGTTTCACTGTTCGCCAGCGTGGACACCCCTCGAAATTCGGGGTTTGATGGCGCAATGGTCAGCCCGTCCGCCACACTCGCGCGGTGTTTCCTAAAGACATGAGCGCGCAACTCCGACACGACCGCCCGTCACGCGGAGGCTGGCTTGGATGGCTCGTCGCGCTTGTCGCGCTCATTGCCATCGCGGCCTCGAGTGTCACGCTCGAACGCGGCCGTGCCGGTCTGGACATCTCGGACGTCTCGGTCGGCACGACCCCCGCGACACTTTATCGAAAGCCCGGCGAGGCCGGCCCGCTCGTCGTCATCGCCCATGGCTTCGCCGGATCGCGCCAGCTGATGCAGGCCTATTCGCTGACGCTCGCGCGCTCTGGCTACACGGTTCTCGCCTTCGACTTCGAGGGGCACGGGCGCAACCCGGTGCCGATGTCGGGCGACGTGACCTCCATCGACGGCACCACCGCGCTCCTGGTGGCGGAAACGCGCCGCGTAATCTCAGCCGGGCGCGAACTTGCGCCGGATGCCGGCGGCGTCGCGCTGCTGGGGCATTCCATGGCAACCGACATTCTGGTCCGCGCGGCGATCGCCGAGCGCGACGCCGGCACGCCGGTCGAGGCGGTGGTCGCGATATCGATGTTTTCCGAGGCCGTGACCGCCACGCTGCCCAGGCGCCTGCTTGCGGTCAGCGGCGAATGGGAGACGCGCCTGCGGGAGGTCGCCCTTGCCGATCTCCGGATGGTTCAGCCCGACGCGACCGAAGGCGAGACCGCGACCGCAGGCGATGTGACGCGCCGCGTCGTCGTCGCGCCCGGGGTCGAGCACGTCGGGGTGCTTTTCAGCGCCACCGCACTCAGTGAGACGCGCGACTGGCTGGATGCCGCCTTCGAGCGCCAAAGCGCCGCCGCGCCGGTGCTACCCGGCCTCTGGATCCTGCTCCTGATGGCCGGGATCGTCGGGCTTTTCCGCCCGCTCGTCGCCCTGTTGCCCGAGGCGGCAACCGTGCCGGCTCAGGTATCCGCACGCCGGTTCTGGGTCTCGATCCTTCTGCCGGCCGTTGCAGTACCGCTCGTCGCGGTCGCGCTTTATGTGCCGTTCCTGCCGGTTCTTGTGGCCGACTACCTGGTGATCCATCTGGCGCTCTATGGCCTTGCTCAACTGACGCTCTTGCGCGTCTGGACGGCGAAAGGACTGGCCGTGTCGGTGCCGGCGGTTCTCCTGCTTGCGATCTGGGGGACGGCCGTCTTCGGCCTTGCGATGGACCGCTACGCCGCAAGCTTCCTGCCCAACGCCGAACGGCTCGCGATCATCGCAGCCCTTGCAGTTGGAACCGTTCCCGTCATGATCGCCGACAGCTTCGTGTCGGGTGCCGGGCGCGGGTCCTGGTGGCGACGGATCGCGGCCCGCGTTGCCGTGATGCTGTCGCTGGCAGGAGCGGCCGCACAGGACCCGGAGCGGCTGATGTTCCTGTTTCTCATCCTGCCGGTGCTGGTGCTCTTCTACCTGGTGCACGGGTTGATGGGACGATGGGTCGCCCGCCGCTCAGGCCCGCTCTCGGCCGGCCTCGGGCTGGGCCTTTGCCTCGCCTGGGCCCTCGGCGTCAGCTTCCCGCTGTTCAGCGCGCCCTAGCCGGCAGTCTTCGGGACACGCACGCCACCGGCCGGCGCTACTGCGCGCCGGCGAGTGCCAGGTCCCGCGGGATGCGCTCCGCCGCCCAGCTTTCTACTGCCATGGTGCGAATATCGGCGATCAGCTCCGCCGGGACCGGGGCTCCGGCGCCGGCCGGGCGGATGAGATCGTCGTGGAACAGGTAGAGCCGCGAGACGAACTGCTCGAACACCAGCGACGCCTCGCCGTGGCGCTCGCCGTTTCCTTGGGTGGAAACGGTCACGCCGCCGCCCCAGTCCTGCCCGCTGTCGTTGTTGGGATTGTAGAAATAGATCCGCGTGCGCCCTTCAGTGTCCTGCGCCACCCGCAGGATAGAGATCGCATGCCAGCCGACGAAGCGCGCGCTGGCATCGGTCACGGCGATACCGGCGGGCTGCGGATGGATCACGGGACGACCGCCGTTATACGCCGGGTGACAGCCCTGGCAGAACCGCGTGACGAAGCCGTCGTAATCGTCCAGTTGCCCGGTCAGCACATCGACGGCGACGACACAGTCGCGCGCCACCCACCAGCCGTGAAACTCGGGGTTGATCCAGCGGTGCGGGTCGCCGCCGCGCGGCGCGCAGATACGCCCCATTTCCGCATAGACGCGGTCGAGATGGGGCACCAGCAGCACGGAGACCGGATCGGCGTCGATGACCGCGCCGGCCGCAAGTCCCGCCGGCAGGTCGCCGGAGGCAATCGCCTTGCCTTCGAAATGCATCAGCAGCGAATCGAATTCGCCCACCTGGCAGATGAGGTGGAGCAGAAAGTCGGGATCGTTCAGCGCCCACATGGCGATCGCCCGGGCGGACTGGCAGGTCGGATTGGCGCCCTGCCCCACGCCGAGCGGCTGGCCGAGCACCTCGAGCGTGCCGGCAAGGACGCGGGCATGGGCGGAGACGGCATTGCCGAAAGCGAGTTCGATCCGCCCCGCCACATCCGGCCTGAGGCTCATCGACATCTGCCGCTCCAGCGCAGGCGCGATGGGGGAGCTGTGCAGCACCCCGCGTTCCAGCAGCATGGACAGCCCATAAACCGCTTGCGGCGTCTGCGGATGGACGGCTTCGGCGATCAGCCGGGTGACCAGCGACTTGAACTTATGGCAGCAATCGATGCCGGTTCCGCCAAGCCCGAGCGTTTCGGGCAGGAGCGACGCGTCGCGATGCTCCGACACCCAGCGCAGGAACGCCGCGTGATAGTCGGACACAAGGCCTGTGTCGTGCATCGCGCGGGCGAAGCCGGACGCCTCGCGGCGCAATGCGGTCTCGTCGAGCCGCTCCAGCCGCGCGAGATAGGCGTCGATGCCCGGATCGTCGAGGCATTCGTTGGTCGGCCCGAACAGCGCGCTGACCAGCCGGTCGGCGCCGAGCCGCTCGCGCCCGATGCCGCCGTCCTCAAGCGTCAGCGCAATGGCGATCTGGGTGATCATTTCCTTCACCGGCCCGACCTGGAGCGGGCGCTGCTCCAGAATGCGCCAGATTTCCGCAACCAGAATGCCAAGCACGTCCTGGAAGCCGATATGCTCCGCGATGAAGCGGAACACGTCGCCGCGCAGCGCCGCCCCTGTGCTGTCCTGCCGGTCCGCTTCGCTGGTCTGGTCGAAGAAATGGCGCAGGTTGAGCGCCAGAACCTGCGTCAGGAAGTGGCGGGCGTGTTCGGCGTGAATGTTGACATGCGCGCCCCCGCCGCTGGCAATCGCCAGGAGACGCAGGAGGCTCGTCACCTCCAGCGCCACCGTCAGCCGGTCCGGGCTTTGCAGCGTCTGCCCGACAAGTTGCGGCAGCAGTCTGGAGGGATCGTCCCAGTCGGAGCCGCGAAAGAGACCGGCGGCCTCCATCGCAAGCCCGCGCTCGAAGAGAACCTCCAGACCGCCGGGAACGGCGGTGAGGCGCGCCGCCACATCGAGAACGGGACGCTGATGGCGCTGCTTGGCGAAGGGACGCGCCCCCGCCAGTCGTTCGATGGCCACATCGAGCGTATCGGCCAGTCGCGCCGCCTCGGGCCTCTGTTCCATCATGGTCAAATCGTCCTCTTGCAAGCGGTCGCCCTCGACGCGCCTATACGTAAAAATCCAGATCCTCCTGGGCCTTCAGAAGGTCCCGCAGTCTGTGCGGATTCTCTCCAAAGAAATAGGCCAGGCCCCAATGCGTGCCAAATGCGGTGCGTTTCGTGACCTTCTGCTCCGCCGGCGAGGCGAGTTCGTGGAACTCGAAATAGGGGTGATTCTGGGTCTCCTCGGGGATCTCCAGACGGCTGATGACGCGCCGGCGCGGATAGACGCCAAAGCAGCCCGCATGGCCCTTTGCGTCCTTGACCGCCTCGGGAAAGAAGGCGTCGACCTCCTCCTGTTTCGTCTTCGGATCGAACATCAGCGCGATGCCCTGATAGCCGTTGAACCCGTAGGCGCGCTCGATCAGCTCCAGCGCGTTGAAGCCCGGCGGACGATAGGCGACCTCACCGAAGTAGAGCTTGCCGTCGTTGGTCAGGAAGTATTCCGGATGGATGAAGCCGAAATCGATGTCGAAGGCCTCGATCAGCTTCTCGACCTCCTCGGTGATGCGCGCACGCCACGATTCAAGCTCCGGCGTCGCCGGCACGAACACCGAGTAGCCGAGCGTCACATATTCCGAGATGTTGAGAAACTGGATCTTGCGATCCTTGATCCACGCCTCGACCGCGAATTCCCACCCGTCGAGATGGCTTTCCAGCAGCGCCGGAAACTCCTCGTCGGGAATGTTGTCGACATCCTCCGGCGTGCGGATCACCCGGTGACCCGCCGTGCCAGACTTGTCGAACGCCTTGAAGTGGATCGGATCGTTGGGATCGCCCTCGAGCTTCAGCAGCGTCTGGTTCACCCGCTTGAGAAAGCGGATGACGTCGCCGCGGTCGTGGGCCTCCTCGAAAACGCCGACCCGGATGCCGCCAAGCTGCGCCCGCCGCTTCATCAGCGACTTGTCGCGGAACAGCATCGACTGTCCGAGCAGACGCGGATTGTCCATGAGCACAGAGTTGATCGCGCCGGCCCACTCCACGGTTTCCTCAAAAAGCGGAATGGCAACGTCGACCCCCTCGTCCTTCAGCCGATGGGCAAGCTCGTGCGAGCGCTCGTTCAGCCGGTCGAAGTCCCACGACATGTAGGGAATGTCGTTCTGCTTGCAGTAGTCCTCCGCCCAGGGCGGCGCCACGACGATGTACTTCCGGTCGAACCGGTCGATCGCATCGATGGCGTTCAGGCTCCAGCCCAGAAGCGCAACGTAACCTTTGTTGGGATCAATGCTCATGTGTATCTCCTGTTTTCTGAAATGGACACGTCCTCCTGCATCCTCGCGCTTGAAGCGCGACGCAATCGCGGAACCGATCGCGCAACTGGCAACCAATATCTCCAGAAATGAACCCGAGAATGCCAGCCGCCTTGTAGCTGAACGTAAAGGAATCAGATTTAATTTCAAGCTACGCCAATGATATGCAAAATTATCCGGAATTCTACGAGAGATTAATATCGGCGATATCGACAAATAATATTGTAAAAATATTTCGAAATTCGTCAAATCTTTCCAGATATTACTTTTAAATTATCTGCATTGTCATGAAATTATATTGTATTTATCAGCTTAAAACATCAAGTAACTCTTTCTCTCAGATCGTCCTCGTGGCTTGCGCCGGACCGCGGGTTGCCTGCCGCGCCGCAATCGCGGACGATAAGCCACCCGCGCGGATCCCGCTCCGCCAGACCTATCCGTCCGCACGAGGAGCGCGTCGATGGCAGATCCCTTCTTTCAGCCGGTGTCGGGTTTCGACCTGCCGCGCTTTGCCGGCATCCCCACTTTCATGCGACTTCCGCTGGTGGAGGCGGACCATCCCCGCCGCAAGGACGTGCAGATCGGCCTCATTGGCTCCCCCTGGGACGGCGGCACCACCAACCGGCCGGGACCGCGCCACGGGCCGCGCCAGTTGCGCGACCTCTCCACCATGATCCGGGCGCAAAACGGCGCGACGGGCGTGCGTCCGTTCGAATTGGCCAATTGCGCGGATCTTGGAGATGTCGGCCCGAACCCGGTAGATCTCCAGGACAGTCTGAAGCGCATGACCGCATTCTTCGCCGGGGTGAAGGCGGAAGGCATCCGCCCGCTCACCGCCGGGGGCGATCACCTGTGCACGCTACCGATTCTGCGGGCGCTGGCCGCCGACGCGCCGCTCGGCCTGATCCATTTCGACAGCCATACCGATCTCTATCACAGCTATTTCGACGGCTGCCTCTACACCCATGGCACGCCGTTTCGCCGCGCCATCGAGGAAGGGCTGCTCGATCCGAAACGCTGCGTCCAGATCGGCATTCGCGGCACCGCCTATGACACCGAGGACCGCGAGTTCGCCGCCCATGCCGGCATCCGGGTGATCGCCATCGAGGAGTTTTTCGCGCGCGGGCCGGAGGATGTGATGGCGGAGGCGCGCGAGATCGCCGGCAGCGCGCCGACCTATGTCTCCTACGACATCGACTTCGTCGACCCGGCCTTCGCACCCGGCACCGGCACGCCCGAGGTCGGCGGGCCGACTTCCTTCCAGGCGCTTCAGGTGGCGCGGCTGCTTGCGGGCGTCAATATCGTCGCCGCGGATCTGGTGGAGGTCTCCCCGCCCTTCGATGCCTCCGGCGGCACCGCCTGGCTCGGCGCCTCGATCCTGTTCGAGATGCTGTGCGCCATGGTTGCAACGCCGGCCTGACCGGTTGCAGGAAGCGCGGAGCCGATCAGCGCGACGCGCCGAACCCGACGCCGTCCGCGGCGGAGGGCTGTGCAAGCATCCGCGCCATCGTTGTGATGTGGAAGCTCATCCAGCAAAAGATGCCAAGGAATTTCGCCCCGTCCTCAACATAGACGAGGACGGGATCGAGGCTGTGGAACACCGTGTCCACGCCCATGCTGAAGGCAAGTGCGCCGCAGGCCAGCAACAGCAGCCACTTGTCGTGGTTGAGAATGATCCGATGGCTTGCCGCAACATAGGCGACGGCAAATGCGGCGTTCGCGGCGAGGACGAGATTCTGCGCGATCCCGAATTCGGGCAGCACGACCTCATGCAACAGGAAGGCGTCGTCCAGCGCCAGCCACCCCGACAGCAGACCGGCGGCACCGGCAAACAGCACGACCGCCCGCGACCGATGCGCCAGCGTGAAGGCCAGCGCGCAGAACAGACACACCGCAGCGGTCGCGACCCACAGCATGATCCCGACCGTCGAAACGAAGCCGTAATATGGCCGACAGCAGGTTTCCGCAAATTCCGCCGCTGCAAGCGCATCGAGGAACATCAGCTTGGGCTCTTTCACCGGCAACAGAAGCACCAGCGCCAGGAAGAGACTTGGAAGCACCAGTGTGCAGACACGTATCGCCGTCACCGGCCAGGCTCCGCTGGGCACCGTGTCGAGGGGGGCGGAGGACGCAGCGCCACCTCTCGGTTCGCAATCGGGAGAAAGGGAACACTCGGACATGGAGCTGGATCGACCTCGCGAAAAAAAGACCATGGGAACCGCAGCAGCCCCACACAAGCCGACACTCTACGGCCAAGGTCTAAACATCGGTTGAATCGCATCCATTTGCCGTGTGGGCAAAGACCCGACAGGCCGGACGGAGAACGACGCGCGGACCGGACCCGGCGTGACGATCAGCAGGAACACCGCGATTGCAAATTCAAGCAGTGACCTGGGGTCCTTCCCGTTTCCGCTCGCCCAGATCGTTCCACACGCTCTGGCGGGCGAGCTGCCCGTCGACGACCTCGAAGCGGTCGATGAAGCGCACGTCCTCGAAACGCGCGCCGTCCAGCCACTCGCCGCTCAGCGTTCCATGGCAATGGACCACGGCGCAACCGTCGGAAAATCCGGTGTCGAAGCCGGCAAAAGTCTTGGTGACCCGCCGGTAGCGCGTCTGCCCCCAGGCGATCATCTCCGAAAGCGTCTCGAAGCGCCGGCCGCCTGGAAACATCATCTCGAAGCCATCGGCGAGATGGGCCTCAGCCCGCTCCAGGTCGCGCGCCTCCATCGCCGCCAGGAACCCGCGCACCACCTCGACAGGGTCCGGCACGGCCGCGCCCGGCGTGCGGCTCCTGCCGCCGCGCATGTAGTTTGACGGCTTCACCTCCTCGATGGCGACGGTGACGCCGTCGGCCGGTGCCGCGATGGTGCCGCGCACCGTATCGGTCAGCCGCAACGCGAGCCGCTGGCGCACCTCGTCCCCATAGCCCTCGATCATCGTTACCCGCACGATCGGCATGTTGCGTTCCTCCCCGCACTGTCGGCCGCTCTCGGCGCGCCTCTTCCGAAGACTTCTTTGAAAAACAACGCTTTTCGGCCCGTCTCCCGACCTGACGAAAGCCGATTGACATAATGGTATAATGACATACCATTAAACACATCGAACGGAAAGAGAGCCTGCCCGTGAGCACACCGCCGGTCCCGATCAAACCCGCCACGACAGGCAGCGACACAGCCGCAACGCTGCGCGGTGCCGGCGGCCTCGACCCGAACGGGCCCGTTCCGCTCTACCACCAGATCTTCCTGCTCCTGCGCAACCGCATCTATGGCGGCAACCTGTCGGCCGGGGAGCGCGTGCCGAGCGAGCAGGACCTCACCACCGAATTCGGCGTCTCCCGCATCACCGCCAAACGCGCGCTGAACGAACTGGCCGACGCCGGTCTCGTCATCCGCGAGCGCGGGCGCGGCACCCGCGTCGTCAACCGCCCGCCGGCCCCCGCCGTCACCTCCTCCATCGAGGGCTGGCTGGAAAACATCACCCTGATGGGCCAGTCGACCACGGCGGAGGTGCTTTCCTTCGCCTATGTGCCCGCGGGCGAGGACATCGCCCACGCGCTTGAGGTCGAGCCCGGCACCGAGGTGCAGCGCGCGGTGCGCGTGCGCCGCCTCGACGGCGAGCCGATGTCCTATCTCGTCACCTATGTGCCGGCCGACATCGGCCGCCACTACGGCAGCGACGACCTCAACGTCCAGCCGCTGCTGCACCTTCTGGAGCGCGCCGGCGTCGATGTCGCCTCCGCCCGCCAGACGATCTCCGCAACCGTCGCCGAGACGGACGTCGCCACCGTGCTGTCGATCCCGGCCGGCTCGCCGCTGATCGAGGTGCGCCGTGTCGTCAGCGACCGCTCCGAGCGACCCGTGGAATACATCCGCGTCCTCTACCGGCCGGATCTCTACCGTTTTGAAATGTCCATGCGCCGGGTGCGCGCCGAAAGCGGCCCGCGCTGGACCACGACAAGCTCGCCACCGGTCCCGGCCGGCGGCGGATAACAGCGCAAAGAGGGACCCGGGACAGCCAACCGGTCGCGAAGACGGCCGTCAGTGGAGGTTTGAGATGACTGACAAGACGTTGAAGGGCGGCCTGCGCCGTCGTGATTTCCTGGCGACCGGCGCCGCCGCGTTTGCACTTGGCGTGACCGGCTTTCCGGCCGTGCTGCGCGCCCAGGCGACCCCGGTGAAGATCGGCCTGATCCATCCCGTCTCCGGTTTCGTCGCCTTCTCCGGCAACCAGTGCCGCGAAGGCGCGCTGATGGCGATTGCCGACATCAACGCCGCCGGCGGCATCAAGTCGATGGGCGGCGCCATGGTCGAGGCGGTGCTCGCCGACAGCCAGGGCAAGCCTGAGATCGGCGCGGCCGAGGTCACCAAGATGGCCGAGGCCGGCATCGACGGCATCGTCGCCGGCTACGCCTCCTCCATCTCGCTCGCCACCTCGCAGGAAGCCGCCAAGACCAACACGCCGCATGTGGTCGACGTCGGCGTCTCCGACAAGATCGTCCAGCGCGGTCTGGCCAACACCTTCCGCTTCGGCCCCGGCTACGGCAAGATCGCCGACTTCGCCGTCGACAACCTCGACACGATCAACAAGGCCGCCGGCTCCCCGGCCAAGACGGCGATGATCATCCACGAGGAATCGCTGTTCGGCACCGGCACCGCCGGCCTGCTGCAAAAGCGCCTGCCGGAAAAGGGCATCGAGGTGATCGATGTCATCAAGCACGCCAATCCGACGCGCGATTTCACCAACATCGTGCTGCAGATCAAGTCGCAGAAGCCGGACCTGATCATCCCGGCCAACTACTACAACGAATATGTGCTGCTCGCCCGCACCATGCGCCAGCAGCGCATCGAGGCGAAGGGCATCTACTCGGTGCTCGGCGGGGCCGCGTCGAACTACCAGTTCGTCAACGAGTTCCCGGAAGCCGCCGACCTGATCATGGATTGCAATCACTGGTTCAATCCGAAGTCGGACGTTGCGCTTCAGCGCAAGGCGGCGGCCGAAGCCAAGGGCCTGATCTACACCTACGAGGTGTTCCTCGCCTATAACGCCGTACTCGGTCTCGTCGATGCCATCGAGCGCGCCGGCTCCACCGACAAGGATGCGGTCAACGCAGCGCTTGCGGCCTCGGAGATGGACATGTCCTACATGCCCTATGGCGCGACGAAGATGGTCGACGGGCAGAACGAAGGCGCGCAGCCGGTCAACACCCAGGTGCAGAACGGCGAGATCGAGGTGATCTTCCCGGCCGAGTTCGCCTCCGCCGAGACCGTCTTCCCGATGGGCGGCTGAGCGCCAGTCGCGTGATCGAAGCGGGCGGGGCGTGACGCTCCCGCCCGCCCCTCTCGTCCGACAAGCCTTGCGAGTGACCATGCCCGACATGGCGATCATCGTTCCGTCCGTGCTGAACGGGCTGACGACAGGGGCGCTCTATGCCCTCGTCGCCCTTGGCCTGACGCTGATCTACGGCGTGTTGCACATCATCAACTTCGCCCATGGGGCATTGCTGATGCTTGGCCTCTACGCGGTCTATTATCTCAACGTCCAGTTCGGGATCGACCCTTACGTGGCGCTCTTGATCGTGCCGCCCGGCATGTTCGCGCTCGGCTATGCGTTGCAGCGCGGCATCATCGGCCGCGCCAGCCACGGGCGCGACGAGAACATCCTGCTGGTGACCCTCGGCCTCGCCATCGTGATCGAGAACCTCTCGCTGTTCCTGTTCAAGTCCGACACCCGCATCATCGACGTGCCCTATTCCTTCGAGGTGGTGGAGATCCTAGGCGCCTTCCTGCCGCTGCCCAAGGTCGTCGCCTTCGCCGGCGCGCTGATCACCGCAGCGCTCCTGTGGCTGATCATGAGCAAGACGGATCTCGGCCGCGCCATTCGCGCGCTTGCCAAGGAGCGCAAGGGGGCAAAGCTCGTCGGCATCGACGTGGAGCATGTCTTCGCCATGAGCTTCGGCCTCGGCATCGCCTGTCTCGGCGTCGCCGCCTGCCTGCTCCTGCCGAGCTACTACGTGAACCCGCAGGTCGGTCACGGTTTCGTGCTGATCGCCTTCACCATCGTCGTGCTCGGCGGCATGGGTTCCTTCGTCGGCGCGCTCCTGGGCGGGCTGATCATCGGCGTGGTGGAAGCGCTCGGCGGCCTGTTCTTCGGCGAAAGCCTGGGCCAGCTCGGCATCTTCCTGATCTTCATCCTCGTTCTGGTTTTCCGGCCGACGGGCCTGCTCGGACACAAGGTCTGACCCATGCGCCAGCTCGCCCTCCTCGGTCTCGTCTTCGCCGCGCTCTTCACGGTTCCCTTTGTCGTGGAATCGGAATCCTGGCGCACCACTCTCATCATGACGCTCTATGCCGCTCTCCTCGGCCAGGCCTGGAACATTCTGGGCGGCTATGGCGGCCAGTTCTCCTTCGGCCATGCCGCCTTCTTCGGAACCGGCGCCTATACGGTCGCCGTGCTCCAGGTGCAATTCGGCATCAATCCCTGGCTGGGGCTTGTCGCCGGCGGCGCCCTTGCGGTCGGCGTCGCAGCCTTCATCGGCTTCACGACGTTTCGCTACGGCCTGCGCGGGTCCTATTTCGCGCTGGTGACGCTCGCCTTTGCGGAAGTCCTGCGCATTCTCTCCAACACGGTGCCTTTCACCGGCGCCGGCGTCGGCATTCTCATCCCGCTCGATCCGGGCGCGGCCAGTCTTCAGTTCACCTCCAAGGCCGGCTTCTACTGGCTGTTGTGGGCGATCACGCTCGCCGCCTTCCTCACCGCCTGGTGGATCGGCCATTCCCGCTTCGGCGCAAGGCTGATGGCGGTGCGCGACAATGAGGATGCCGCACGCGCCCTCGGCGTCGATCCCTTCCGGGTCAAGATGCGCGCGATCATGCTGTCGGGCCTCTTCTCCGGCCTTGCCGGGGTGTTCTACGCCCAGTTCTTCCTCTACCTCGATCCCGGCATCGCCTATGGGCCGGCCGTTTCGGTGGAAAGCCTGCTGGTGCCGATCGTCGGCGGCATGGGCACGCTTTTCGGTCCGCTGCTGGGCGCGGTCGCGCTTCATGCGGTCTCGGAAGTGACCCGCGAGGTGATCGGCGACCTGCCGGGCATCAGCCTCGTGATCTACGGCACCATCCTGGTGATCATGGTGCTCTTTGCCCCGCGCGGCCTGTCGGGTCTCGTCTCCCGCCTCACCGCCAGGATGCGGCGCACCGCGGAGGGCGACCGCCATGCATGACGCCGCCCCCATCCTGGACGTCGCCGGCATCTCCAAGCGCTTCGGCGGCCTGCAGGCCTCCAACAACATCACCATGCAGGTGCCGGCGGGCAAGATCACCTCGCTGATCGGCCCGAATGGCGCCGGCAAGACCACGCTCTTCGCGCTGATCACCGGCTTCCATACGCCCGATGCCGGCGAGGTCCGCTTCAAGGGCGAGGTGATCACCGGCCTCGCGCCCCAGGAGATCGCCGAACGCGGCATGATCCGCACCTTCCAGATCGTCCAGCCCTTTGCCGGGCAGAGCGTGCGGGAAAACATCGCCGTCGGCGCGCATCTCAAGATCCGCTCGCGCGCCGCCGCTCTTGAAAAGGCGGAAGACGTCGCCCGCAAGGTCGGCCTCGGCGACCGGCTCGACATGGACGCGGCAGCCCTTACCGTCGCCGGACGCAAGCGGCTGGAGGTTGCCCGCGCCCTTGCCACCGACCCGGACCTGATCCTCTTCGACGAGGTCCTGGCCGGACTGAACCCGTCCGAGATCCGCGACGTGATCCCGGTGATCCGCGCGATCCGCGACCAGGGCGTGACCATTCTCCTGATCGAACATGTGATGCAGGCGGTGATGAGCCTGTCCGAACACACCTGGGTGCTCAATCAGGGGGAACTGATCGCCGAGGGGTCGCCGGAAGAGGTCACCCGCGACCCCCATGTGATCGAGGCCTATCTCGGCAAGGGCATGGCCGAGCGCATGGCGAAACAGGCGGCCGCCACTGCTGGAGGCGCGCATGAGTAACGACACGATGCTTCTTGTGGACGGCCTGCGCGCCGGCTACGGCGCCGTCGAGGTGCTACGCGGCGTCTCCTTCGATCTGGCCAAGGGCGAGATCGTCGCCCTGCTCGGGTCCAATGGCGTCGGCAAGACGACGATCTCCTCCGTTCTTTCCGGGCTCATTCCCGCCTGGTCGGGCCGTATCGTTTTCGACGGCATGGAGATCCAGACCCGAACGCCGGAGGCGATCGTCGATCTCGGCCTGATCCAAGTGCCGGAGGGGCGCCACATCTTCCCCAATCTGACGGTGCGCGAGAACCTGGAACTTGGCGCCTATCGGCGCGGCAAGCCCAACCGCGCGCGCAATCTGGACCGGGTGATGGACACCTTCCCGCGCCTGCGCGAGCGCGCCCGGCAAAAGGCCGGGACGCTGTCGGGCGGCGAGCAGCAGATGCTCGCCATCGGCCGCGGCATGATGGCCGAACCGCGCCTGCTCATCCTCGACGAACCCTCCATCGGCCTGTCGCCGCTGCTGGTGGAAGAAATGTTCTCCCTGATCGGGACGCTCAACAAGGACGGCCTGCCGATCCTGCTGGTGGAACAGAACGTGCTGCAGTCGCTGGAGATCGCCGACCGCGCCTTCGTGATGGAAAACGGCGAGATCCGCCTCTCCGGCCCGACCGCGACGCTGATGGACGATCCGGACCTCAAACGCTCCTACCTGGGGCTCGCCTGATGACCGAAACACCCACCTCCCCCCGCCCGACAACGCTTGCGCAGAAGATCGTCGCCCGCGCATCGGCACGCGATCACGTCACGCCCGGCGAGATCGTGACAGCGCGCGTCGACCTCGCCATGATCCACGACAGCGGCGGCCCGCGCCGCGTCGAGCCGATCCTGCAGGATCTCGGCGTCGGCCTGTTCGACGCCTCCAAAGTTGTGCTGATCTCCGACCATTTCGTGCCCGGCGACACCGACGAAGGTGCGCGCATTCTCGAACTCACCCGCCAGTGGGCGAAGGAGCGCAAGGTCGCCTTCCACGATGGCGAGGGCATCTGCCACGTGGTGCTGCCCGAACGCGGACATCTCCTCCCCGGCATGCTGGTGGTCGGCGGCGACAGCCATTCGCCGACGGGCGGCGCCTTCGGGGCCTATATGTTCGGCGTCGGCGCCACCGAGATGGCCGGGGTTCTCGCCACCGGCGAGATCTGGCTCAAGGTACCCGAAACCATCCTGCTCAAGTGGCGCGGACGGCTGTCGGCAGGCGTCACGGCCAAGGACATGATGCTGGCGCTCTGCGGCCGGCTCGGCATGGACGGCGGCAAGTATCAGGCGGTGGAATACGCGGGCGAGGCAATCACAGCGCTCTCCATGCAGGAGCGCATGACGCTCTCCAACATGGCGGCCGAACTTGGCGGACAGGCCGGGCTGATCGCCCCCGACGCAACCACGGCCGCCTTTCTGGAGGCCGCCGGCGCGAACATGAACGCGCGGGCAAGCTGGAGCGGCCTTGCGACGGATACCGGCGCGCCGGTTCAGGAACATCACGTCTTCGATGCGAGCGCCCTCGCCCCGCAGGTCGCAGCCCCCCATTCGCCCGCGAACAGCGCCCCCGTCACCGAGGCGCCTGAAACGCCCGTCGATATCGCCTATATCGGCGCCTGCACCGGCGCGAAATACGAGGACCTGAGAAACGCCGCCAATATCCTGCGTGGCCGCCGGCTCGGCAAGGGCGTGGAGCTTCTCGTCGCGCCGGCCTCGAAGCGCGACCAGGACCGCGCGGCGGCCGACGGCATCATGGCGGTGTTCGAGAACGCGGGTGCACGCATTCTGCCCAATGCCTGCGGCATCTGCGCGGGCTATGGCACCGACCGGCTGGGCGAGGACGTCACCTGCATTTCCTCCACCGCCCGCAACTTCAAGGGCCGGATGGGGGCTGCCTCCTCAAGGGTGTGGCTCGGCTCGCCGCTGACAGTGGCCGCCTCGGCGATAGCGGGAAAGATCGCCGATCCGCGCGACTTCCTGCCAGACGAAAGAGAGCGGTCATGAGCGGGCGGATTATTCTCGTCGGCGACGATATCGACACCGACCAGCTGGCGCCCGGCGCCTATATGAAGGGCGGGATCGAGGCGCTCGCCGCCCATTGTCTGGAGGGCGTGCGCCCCGGCTTCGCGCAGGAGGTGAAGCCCGGCGACGTGCTGGTCGCGGGCCGCAATTTCGGCGTCGGGTCCTCGCGCGAACAGGCGGCGGAAGCCTTGAAACACCTCGGCCTTGCAGGCGTGGTGGCCCTCTCCTTTGCCGGGATCTTCTACCGCAATGCCATCAACCTCGGCCTTCCCGTCCTCACCGCGCCGGATTTGAGCGCGGTGACGGACGGCGCGGCCGCGCGCCTCGATGTCGCCGCCGCGCGGCTGGAGCTTGCAAGCGACGGCGCGGCGATCGCGCTCGATCCCCTGCCCGACAATCTTCAGGTGCTGCTCGCCGACGGCGGGCTGGTGCCGCATCTCAAGAAGCGTTTCGCCAAGGAGCGCAACAAGGAGCAAGGCCAATGCGCCGAACACCGCCCCTGAAACAGCGACTGGCCGAGCAGAAAATCCTGCTGGCGCCCGGCGTCTACGACGCGCTGACGGCGCTGATCGCGGAACAGGCCGGCGCCGAGGCCGTCTATCTCTCCGGCGCCTCCATCGCCTACACCCGTTTCGGCCGGCCCGACATTGGCCTCGTGTCGATGTCCGAGGTCGCCGACACACTCGCCGCGATCCGCGACCGCATCGCCCTTCCCGTCGTCGTCGATGCCGACAACGGCTTCGGCAATGCGCTCAACGTCCAGCGCACCGTGCGCGTCTTCGAGCGCATGGGCGCCAACGCACTGCAGCTTGAGGACCAGACCAGCCCGAAACGCTGCGGCCACCTGAGCGGCAAGTCGCTGATCGCGACAGGTGAAATGGCCGGCAAGATCCGCGCGGCCTGCGATGCGCGGGCAAGCGACGAGACGCTGATCATCGCCCGCACCGACGCGATTGCCGTCGACGGCTTTGCAGCGGCACTGGAGCGCGGCGAGGCCTATCTGGAGGCCGGCGCCGACATGCTCTTCGTCGAGGCGCCGCAATCGATGGAGCAGATCTCCGAGATCGTGAAGCGCTTCGGCGGGCGCGTGCCGCTGATGGCCAACATGGTGGAAGGCGGCAAGACGCCCATCGTCGGCGCCGACGCGCTGGAAAAACTCGGCTTCAGCTTCGTGATCTTTCCCGGCGGCGTGGTGCGCGCGCTGGCTGCGACCGCGCGCGACTATTACGCCAATCTCGTCGCCAACGGCTCCAACGAGGCCTTTCGCGCGCGCATGTTCGATTTCGCCGGCCTCAACGGCGTAATCGGCACCGACGACATGCTGGAAACCGGCAAGCGCTACGACACCGAAGGACCCTCGCGATGACCATCGACACCGTCACGCTCGCCATCCTGAAGGGCCGGCTGGAGCAGATCGCCGACGAGATGGACGCGACCCTCTTCCGCTCCGCCTTCAACCCGATCATCGCCGAGGCCCATGACGCCTCGCACGGGATCTACGACGCGACGACCGGCGAGACGCTGGTGCAGGGCAAGTCCGGCCTGCCGATCTTCGTCGGCGTCATGGCCTTCGCCGTGAAGGCCGTCATCGACAAGGCGGCGAAATCCGGCGGCGTCCACGACGGCGACGTGTGGATCTTCAACGACCCCTATGACGGCGGCACGCATCTCTCCGACTTCCGTCTTGTGAAACCGGTGATTCGCGACGGCAAGCTGTTCTGCTTCCTCGCCTCCGTCGGCCACTGGCATGACGTCGGCGGCAATGTGCCCGGCAACTACAATCCGGCCGCGACGGAATGCTTCCAGGAGGGCATGCTGATCCCGCCGGTGAAGCTCTACGACCGGGGCGAGTTCCGCCAGGACGTGGTCGACATCCTCTCCGCCAACTCGCGCCTGCCGATGTCGCTCTACGGCGATCTCAACGGCCAGATCAACGCGCTCGACCTCGGCACCAGGCGCATGGGCGAGCTGCTCGACGACTATGGCGCGCGCACGGTGGGCGACTGCCTGGTGGAGCTGAAGGCGCGCGCGGCGAAGCTGATGCGCGCGCAGATCGCGGCCCTGCCGCAGGGCACCGTCTCGGCGGAGGACTGGCTCGACAACGACGGGATCGTCGACGAACCGCTGAAGATCGCGCTCGACCTGACGATCGACGGCGAGACGATGGTGATGGATTTCTCCCGCTCCTCGCCTGCCTGCGCCGGACCGGTCAACATCTCCCGCTCCACCACGATCGCCGCCTGCTACGTCGCGCTGAAGCACATCTTCGGCGACGTGCCGGCCAATGCCGGCGTGCTGGAGCCGGTCGAATTCAGGATCGACGACGCCTCGCTGCTTGCGGTCAAGGCGCCCAAGCCCGTCGGCGGCTACACCGAGACGATCCTGCGACTGATCGACGTGGTGTTCCAGGCGGTCGCGAAAATCGCGCCCGAACCGGCGATGGCCTGCGCCTATGGAACGATCAACGCCCTGTCGCTCGCCGGCCACCGCGAAAACGGCAAGCGCTGGGTGATGTTCTCCTTCTTCGGCGGCGGCCACGGGGCGCATGCCGGCGGCGACGGGCTGAACCACGGCAACGCGCCGATTTCCACCGCGACGATCCCGCCGCTCGAGATCCTCGAGGCCGCCTATCCCGTGCGCTTCACGCAATGGGCGCTGCGACCCGATTCCGGCGGTCCGGGCGAGACGCGCGGCGGGCTCGGCGCGATCTACGAGATCGAGCTTCTGGAAAAACAGGCCGACGTCTTCCTCTTCGGCGAGCGCGGACGCCACGCGCCGCCCGGCGTCGTCGGCGGCGCGGCCGGGGCGATGAACCGCTTTTCCTACGAGCAGTCCGACGGCTGGCACCAGCCGCCGATGGCCTCGAAAATGGTCGGCATCAGCATCGCGCGCGGCCAGCGTCTGAGGCTCGAGACCCCCGGCGGCGGCGGCTACGGCAATCCGCTTGCCCGCGACCCGCAGACGGTCGCGCGCGATGTCGCGCTCGGCATCGTCAGCCGGGAGCATGCGCAATCCGATTATGGCGTCGCGCTCGATGCCGAAGGCAGCGTCGATACGGAGCGGACCAAAACACTGCGTTCAAGGGAGGCCGCGGAATGAGCGGGCCGGCTTATGTGATCGGCGTCGATGTCGGCGGCACTTTCACCGATGTTTTCATCCTCGACGAGGCCGCCGGCCGCGTCACCACCGCCAAGGTTCCCTCCACGCGTGGCGACCAGTCGCGCGGCTTCATCGAGGGCATCGCCTCCAGGGTCGAGGCCTTCGGCGACATTCGCACCGTGGTGCATGGCACCACCGTCGGCACCAACGCGCTCCTGGAGCGCAAGGGTGCGCGCACCGGCATCATCACCACCGAGGGCTTTCGCGACGTCCTGGAAATGCGCCGCCGCGACCGTCCGACCACCTGGGGCCTGAAGGGGGCCTTCACGCCGGTGGTTGAGCGTCCCGACCGGGTGGAGGTGCGCGAGCGCGTGCTCGCCGACGGCACGGTGCTTGAGGAAGTCGACACGGGCGAAGTGGAGACCCGCGCCCGCGCGCTCATCGAGGCCGGCTGCGATGCGGTTTGCGTCTTCTTCATCAACGGCTATGCCAATAGCGACAACGAACACCGCGCGGTCGAGGCGGTGCGCTCCGTCTGGCCGACGCCCTATGTCACGGCGGCAACGGAAATCCTGCCCGAGATCCGCGAGTTCGAGCGGCTGTCGACGGCAACGCTCAACGCCTATCTCCAGCCCGTGGTCTCCTCCTATCTCGACCGTCTGGAAAGCGGACTGAAGGAACAGGGCTTTGAAGGCGATATCCTGATCGTCCAGTCGAACGGCGGCGTCATGTCCATCGACACCGCCAAGCGCTATCCGGTGCGCACCGCGCTCTCCGGTCCCGCCGCCGGCGTGATCGCGGCGACCCGGATCGCGCAGGCCGCCGGCTTCGACAACATCGTCACCTGCGACATGGGCGGCACCTCCTTCGACGTCTCGCTCGTTGCCGGCGGCGAAGCGGCCCTTGCCGCGCAGACATCGATCGACTTCGGCATGGTCGTGCGCACGCCGATGATCGAGATCACCACCATCGGCGCCGGCGGCGGCTCGATTGCCGCCGTCGATGCGGGCGGCCTGCTGCAGGTCGGCCCGGAATCGGCCGGCTCCGATCCGGGGCCCGTCGCTTACGGCCTCGGCAACACGCGCCCCACGGTGACCGACGCCAATCTGGTGCTCGGGCGCATCAACCCCGACCGTCCCATCGGCGGCAAGCTCGACCGGCTCGACATCGACGCCGCGCGCGCAGCGATCAAGACCCATATCGCCACGCCGCTCGGGCTGACCATCGAGGATGCGGCCGAGGCGATCCTGAAGCTTGCCAATGCCAAGATGGCCGGCGCGATCCGGCTTGTGTCCATCGAGAAGGGCCATGACCCGGCGAAATTCGCGGCCATGCCCTTCGGCGGCGGCGGCGCGCTGCACACCGGCGCGCTGATCAAGGAGGTCGGACTTGCCTCCGCCCTCGTCCCGCGCTTTCCGGGCGTCACCTCCGCTCTTGGCTGCGTCGTTGCCGACATGCGCCACGACCGGGTGCAGACGGTCAACGGCATCCTGTCGGAGATCGACACGATGGAGCTCGGCAAGGCGATCCTGCGCGATGCGCGCGAGACGGCCTCGGTGCTGTCCTCCGCAGGCGTCAGCTTCGAGACGGTCGACCGGGTGATCGAGCTCGACATGCTCTACCTCGGACAGACCCATACGGTGAGCGTGCCGATCGAAGTGCCGGAAACCGGGCTGACCGCCTGCGCCATCCGCGATGCCTTCGAGACGGCCTATAGCGCCACCTTCGGGCGACTGCTCAAGGGCATTCCGATGCGGGTGATGAACTACCGCATCGCGGTGATCGGCCGCCGCCCGGGCCTCGACATGACGCTCTTCGCGCCCGAAGACGGCAAGCCCGCCAAGGACTGCCGCCTGGCGACACGCTCGGTCTATGTCGACGGCAAGCACCATGTCGCGGGCGTCTACGACCGTCTGGCGCTCGAGGTTGGCGCACGGATCGAGGGGCCGGCGCTGCTGGAACAGCCCGACACGACGATCTTCGTCGATCCGGGTCTCGATGCGACGGTCGACCGCTTCGGCAATCTGGTCATCGCACCGGCGGAGTAAGCGAATGGCGTTTTCCCTCCACCACCCGAGCCGCACGGCGCTTCTGATCGTCGACCTTCAGAACGACTTCCTGCATCCCGATGGCGCCTATGCGCGCGGCGGACAGACCAGCGCCGAGATTGCGGCCCTGCCCGCACGCGTGCGCCCCGTTGCGGAAGCCCTGCGCGAGGCTGGCGGCTGGATCGTCTCCGCCCAGTTCACGCTGGTGCCGGGCAAGAAAGGCGAACCCTTCATCTCGCACCACCTCAAACAGATGCGGCCCTTCCTACAGAAGGGCGACTTCTGCCCCGGCGAATGGGGTCATCGGCTGGTGGATGAGCTACAGCCCGCCGACCTCACCGTGGAAAAGGTCGCCTATTCGGCCTTCTACATGACCCGGATGGACTGGGTGCTGCGCAAGGCCGGCATCGAAACGCTGATGGTCTGCGGCATCGTCACCAATGGCGGCGTCGCTTCCACCGTGCGCGATGCGCATGTGCGCGATTTCTCCACCGCCGTCCTGTCCGACGGCTGCGCCGCCTTCTCGCGCGAGACGCATGAGCGCGCGATCGGCGATCTCGCGACGGTTGCAATGACGCTGACCTGCGCCGAGGCGCTCAGCGAGCTCGCCAGGCGCTGATCATGAGCGCACCCGCGATCCGCCGCACGCTGCCGGACCATGTCGACATCGAAACGGATGTGCTCGTCATCGGCGCCGGCGCCTGCGGGCTGGTCGCAAGCCTCGCCGCCCACGACGGCGGCGCGGAGGTCGTCGTGGTGGAGCGCGACGCCTCGCCGAGCGGGTCGACGTCGATGTCGTCGGGCTTCATTCCCGCCCCCGCCACCAAGGCCCAGCGCGCCGCCGGCATTGCCGACGACGAGCCTGCCCGCGTCGAGCACGACATCCAGCAGAAGGCCAAGGGCCGCGCCGTGCCGGAGCTTGCGCACCTGGCCGCAACCGAGATTGGCCCGGCACTCGACTGGCTTGCGGAGCGCCACGGGCTCGAATGGGTCGTGCTGACCGACTTCCTCTACCCCGGCCACAGCCGCCACCGAATGCATGCGGTGCCCGAAAAGACCGGCGCGGCCCTGCTTGCCCGGCTGTCGGCCGCTGTCGAGGCCTGCGACGTTCCCGTCGTAACCGGGGCCCGGGCGCAAACCCTCCTTGCCGATGATGACGGCACGATCCGCGCGGTCGAGATCGAGCGCCCGGACGGCCACCGGGAGACCATCGGCTGCAAGGCGCTGATCCTCGCCTGCAACGGCTATGGCGGGAACCCCTATCTCGTTGCGCGCCATATCCCGGAAATGGCGGATGCGCTCTACTACGGACACGCCGGCAACACCGGCGACGCGGTGCTCTGGGGCGAAGCGCTCGGCGCGCAGACCCGTCATCTCACCGCCTATCAGGGGCACGGATCGCTGGCCCATCCCCATGGCGTGCTGATCTCCTGGGCGTTGATGATGGAAGGCGCGGTCCAGGTGAATGCGGCAGGCGCCCGTTTTTCCAACGAGCAAGGCGGCTATTCGGAACAGGCCGTCGCCGTTCTCGCGCAAGCCGGCGGCACCGCCTGGAACCTCTACGACGCCCGCATCCACGACTTCGCGTGTGGCGGATTCCCCGACTACAGGGATGCACTTGCCGCCGGCGCGATCCGGGAGGGACGCACCCTTGCCGATCTCGCCGCGGCGACCGGCCTGCCGGAGGCCGCCCTTGCCGAGACGCTGGAGGCCGTCGGCCGCTTCCAGTCTGGCGCGCAGGCCGATCCCTTCGGACGCGACTTCACGGAGAAACCGGCGCTTGCCCCGCCCTATTATGCGGTGAAGGTTACCGGCGCGCTGTTTCACACCCAGGGCGGGCTGATGATCGACGTGAGCGCCCGCGTGTTGCGCGGGGACGGACGCCCCTTCCCCAACCTCTTCGCCGCCGGAGGCGCGGCCTGCGGTGTGTCCGGACCGGAGGTCTCCGGCTATCTCTCCGGCAACGGCCTGCTGACGGCGGTTGCTTTCGCCCGCGTGGCGGGACGCGCAGCGTCCGCCCGCAAGAGCTGAAATCGCGTGGCCGGCCGGGAAGCATCTGCCCGCAAAGGCTGATATCCGGTCGCGGGACGCGCAGCGTCTGCCGGAGGTTGATGACATACGTTCAAGAGGCGTCATCAACTCATTGCGTTGAATTCGTCTCTCATGCGTGCATTGAGGATGACGACGATCTTTCGCATGACGGCTGTTAGAGCGACGAGCTTCTTCTTTCCGCTTTCGACAAGTCGTTGATAGAAGGGCTTTAACGGTCCGTTGCTGCGTGCCGCGCCGAGGGCGGCCATGAACAGGATGGAGCGGATCTGCGGGCGTCCGCCGCGTGTTTTGCGGTAGCCCCGGAGTGTCCTGCTGTCCCTGGGGTGCGGAGCAAGACCGGCGAGAGAGGCGGCCTGCTTGCCGGTCATCGTCCCCAGTTCGGGCATGGTGGCGGCAAGCGCGATGGCGGTTCGCGGTCCCACGCCCGGCAGGCTGCGATAAAGAGCGATGCGCCGGGCAAGCAGCCTGCAGCGGGCGCACAGCGCGTCGATGGCTGTGTCGAGCGCCGCCAGTTGCCGGTCCAGCGCCCGCAGGAGCGCCTTGCAGGAAGAG
>NZ_JAIVMF010000004.1 GCF_020176715.1 Stappia stellulata
AAACGAAGACGTTCCTCCACTTTGGACACCTCTTGCCACGGCATCGACACCTCCCGAAAAAGCGGAAAGTGTTACCTATGTGTCCGGAACGTTCTGTCACCTATCTCTCAGGTCGGGCAATACATGCGAAATATTGTGAGACCTGCCGGGTCGCGGGCGTTTGCTGTGCGGAGCAACTGGAGGCCTGTGCTGGCTTGGGTCCACACGCGACTTGAAGACGTCCATATGGCTGGGGGCGGTTCGGTGTCTGGATTGGTCGCCAGGCGTTCGGATTTTCGAACGCGGGAACCGTCGGGTGTTCGAAGAGCCGAACGTCGGGCCCCGATCTGGACAGGCAACTTATTGAAATATATCCTATAAGGCGTCTGGCATCGCTTTTGCTTACATGACGGCATCGTCTTTCTTGAGGTGCCGACATGAACTCAGAAACCTTCGAAATTCCTGCAATCGCGGCTTTGCTGCCTGGCGATGCGCTTCCCGCGCTCCTTCTGGTCGCCTTTCTGGGCGCGGCGCTGGGGTTCCTCGTGCTCGCAAGGGCCGGGAGATGGGCGGGGCCGCTGGCTGCCGTCCTGCCGGCGGGTCTCTTCGCGGCCTTTGTTGGCTATGTTCCGATCCTGTCGGCAGGCGAGGGAGTGCCCGCAATCGTGCAGACGGTGAGCTGGGTGCCGTCGCTCGGCATTGATCTCGTGCTCAGGCTCGACGGGTTCTCGTTGCTTTTCGTCCTGATGATCACCGGCATCGGCACGCTGGTGGCGCTTTATGCGGGCTCCTATTACGCCGACAAGCCGGCTTCCGATCGGGGCCGGTTCCTGTCGTATATCCTGCTCTTCATGTCGGCGATGCTGAGCACCGTGCTCGCCGACAATCTGATTGTCATGTTCGTCTTCTGGGAGATGACGAGCCTGATCTCCTTCTTCCTGATCGGCTTCAACTCCACCTCGGCGGAGGCGCGCAAGGCTGCGCTCCAGTCGCTGGTCATTACCGCCGGTGGCGGGCTTGCGCTTTTCGGCGGACTGCTGCTGATCGGCATGGAGGCCGGCACCTTCTCGCTGATGGCGATCACGCAGGATCCCGCTCTCGTGTCGGCAAGCCCGTGGTTCGGCGTCATCGCGACGCTGGTGCTGATCGGCGCCTTTACCAAGTCGGCGCAGTTTCCCTTCCACTTCTGGCTTCCGAACGCCATGCAGGCGCCGACGCCGGCCTCCGCCTATCTGCATTCGGCAACCATGGTGAAGCTCGGCGTCTTCCTGCTGGCGCGCTTCGATCCGGTTCTGAGTACCTCCCACGCGGTCACACTCGTCATCGTCGGCACCGGGCTTCTCACCATGCTGGTTTCGGCGGTGCTGGCGCTGCGCTCCGAAGGCGTGAAGGCCATTCTCGCCTATTCCACCGTTGCCTCGCTCGGCCTTCTGGTGACGCTGATCGGCCTCGACGGACCGACCAGTTCGGTCGGCATAGCCGGCTTCATTCTCGCCCATGCGCTCTACAAGGCGGCGCTGTTCTTCTGCGCCGGCATCGTTATCCACGCGACCGGCGCGACGCGCATCCGCGATCTCGGCGCGCTCTTCACGGTGCTGCCGCTGACGGGCATCGCCGCCATTCTGGCCAGCCTCTCAATGGCCGGCCTGCCGCCCTTCGTCGGCTTCATCGCCAAGGAATATGTGTTCGAGGCAAAGCTGGATTCCTCCTTCGCGGCCGTCGTCACCATGGTGGCGGTGATCGTGAACTCCGTGCTCGTTGCCATTGCCGGTATCGTCGCGCTGCGCCCGTTCTTCGCCAGGAACCCGGCCTTTTCGGGCAAGCCGAAGCATGGCGAGCTGCCCGGTATGACGACGGGGCCGGTCGTGCTTGCGCTGCTCGGCGTGTTCTTCGGCCTCTTTGCGGATATTCCGCAGTATTACATCGTCGGCCCGGCGGCCGTCGCGCTTGCCGGCACGCCCTTCTACGTGTCCTTCGAGATCTGGCACGGGTTGACGCCGATGCTGGCGCTCTCCGGTCTCGTCGTGGCAACCGGCGGTGTTCTGGTGTGGAAGTGGAAGCCGATCCACGATGCGATGAACAGGCTGACGTTCATCGACCGGCTTTCCTTCGAGAAGGGGTTCGACGCGCTCTTCAACGGCCTGCTCCAGCTTGCGCGGGTGACCACGCAGACGCTCCAGAACGGGCGGATGCGGACCTATCTGAGCGTGACCATCGCCGTTGTCACTGCTGCGCTCGTCTATGCGATCCTCGCCGGCGGCCTGCAGTCGGACGGGCGCGGTTTCGCCATGCCGGGTTTTGCCGGCGACGAAGTCCGCCCTTATCTCGCTCTCGTGTCGCTGCTCGTTGCCGCCGGCGCCATCGTCGCGGCGGTGGCGCGCTCCATGGTCGTGTCGCTGGTCGGCGTGGGTCTTGCCGGCTACGGCATCGCCATCCTCTTCCTGAAGAACGGTGCGCCGGACCTCGCCCTGACGCAGTTCCTCGTCGAGACGCTCTTCGTCGTCATCGTCACGGCGGTGCTGGTGAAGCTTCCCGCCATCGGCGATGGCTTGCGCAGCTACTCCAGGCTGGACCTGCGGCCGGGCGACGGCGTGCTGTCGGGCGCCTTCGCGCTCGCCCTCTTCGTCGTGCTGTTGTCGATCGCGGCAAAGCCCTTCAACGCGACGGTGACCGACTATTATGCCGCCAAGAGCCTGACCGAAGCATTCGGCCGCAATGTCGTCAATGTGATCCTGGTCGACTTCCGCGCGCTTGATACGCTCGGCGAGATTGCGGTGGTGGCCTTTGCGGCCATCGCGGCCTGGTCGGTGCTCGCCGGTGGCGGGGGCAAGCGGATCTCCGCCCCTTCCGGCGACACGGCGCGGGCCTTGCCGTCCCTGATTTTCGCGACGACCGCGCGGCTGTTCTTCGTGCTGATGATCGCCGTCTCGCTGCTGGCGCTGTTCCGCGGTCACAACGAACCGGGTGGCGGCTTCATCGGGGGGCTTATCGCATCGGCCGGCTTTGCGGTCCTGGCGCTGGCCTTCGGCATCGAGACGGCGCGCAAGCGGCTGGTGCTGCACCCCGTCGTGTGGATGGGCATCGGCCTCGTTCTCGCGATCGTTTCCGGCCTGCCGGGTGCGGTGATCAACGAATCCTTCCTCACCCATCAGTGGGCGGAGCTGAACCTCGGCTTCACGACGCTCAAGCTTGGCACGACCTATCTCTTCGACATCGGCGTCTATCTGACGGTCGTCGGCGGCGTGCTCGCCTTCCTGATCCGTGTTCAGCAGCAGATGGACGCGCCGCTGCCGGGCGAAGACGACCCGCTCGCCGCCACCGGAAACTCCATGCAAACCAAGGGAGCGTCGGCATGACTTTCCTCTATGCCGCAACCGTCGCCATCGTCGCCGGCGCGGGTATCTACATGATCCTTGCCCGCAACGTGATGCGCATCGTCATGGGCGTGGCCCTGCTCGCCGCCGCCGCGAACCTCTTGATCTTCCTGTCGGGACGTCTGGTGTCGGTATCGCCGCCAATCATCCCGGACGGCGCCGAGACGCTCGCCGAGACGGCGGCCAATCCGCTGCCGCAGGCGCTCGTCCTCACGGCCATCGTGATCGGCTTCGCGCTCACCGCCTTCGCCGTGGCGCTTGCGGTCAAGGCATACCGCTCGCTCGGCACGCTCGACGCGGGCGCGATGCACGACGCGGAAGATCTCGGCTCGCCCTTCGCCGCCGCCATCGACACCAAGCAAGGCTGACGTTCCATGCAAGAGACAACCTACAACCTTCTGGTCCTCGTCTTTCCCGTTCTGGTGCCGCTGGCGCTTGCGGCGCTGACGGCGGTGTTGTGGCGCAACCACGGTCTTCAGCGCATCGTCTCGGTGATCGGCCTCGGCGCGATCCTCGGGTGTTCGGCGCTCTTGATGATGGCCGTGTTGCGCTACGACATCCTTGCGGTCGAATTCGGTTCCTGGCCGGTGCCCTTCGGCATCTCCTTCGTTGCCGACCGGCTGGCCGCCGCCCTCGTCGCGATCACCGGGGTGCTGGCTCTGTGCGTCGGCATCTTCAGCCTGCGCGACATGCGCCAGCTCCACATCCGCGGCGGCTTCTATCCGCTGTTCTTCGGCATGATCGCAGGCGTCAACGGCGCGTTTCTCACCGGCGACGTGTTCAATCTTTACGTCTGGTTCGAGGTGATGCTGATCACCTCGATCGGCCTGCTGGCGCTGGGGCGCACGCGAGCCCAGATCGACGGCGCGATCAAGTACCTCTTGCTCAACCTGCTTGGGACGGTGCTGTTCCTGATGGCTGTCGGCCTGCTCTATGGCGCGGCCGGGACGCTCGCCTTCGCCGATCTCGCAAGGGTCTTGCCGACGCTTGAGGCAAGCCCGGGCCTCGTCGGCGCTGCGATCCTGTTCCTGTGTGCCTTCGGCATCAAGGCGGGCGTCTTTCCGCTCTTCTTCTGGCTGCCGGCGAGCTATCACACCGCCCCCTTCACCATCTCCGCGATCTTCGCCGGTCTTTTGACCAAGGTCGGCGTCTATGCGGCCTTCCGCGTCTTCACGCTGCTGTTCACCGTGGAGGAGGCCGGCATACGCGAGATCGTTGCGGTGGTGGCGGCCTGCACCATGGTCACGGGCGTCTTCGGCGCGGCGGTGCAGTGGAACATCCGCCGCATCCTGTCGTTCCACATCATCTCGCAAATCGGCTACATGCTGATGGGACTGGCGATCGCGACGCCGCTGGCGCTCGCCGGGGCCGTCTTCTACATCGTTCACCACATCATCGTGAAGGCGAACCTCTTCCTGCTCGCCGGCGCAATCCGTCAGGCGAGCGGATCGGACGATCTCAAGAAGTCCGGCGGGCTCTTGAAAAGCCATCCCTGGCTTGCGGTGCTGTTTCTGATCCCCGCCCTGTCGCTTGCCGGCCTTCCGCCGCTCTCCGGCTTCTGGGCAAAATTCCTGGTCGTCGATGCGTCGTTCAAGGGCGACATGGCCTGGCTCGCTGCCGTCGCGCTCTTCACCGGGATCCTGACGCTCTACTCCATGACCAAGATCTGGATGGAGGCGTTCTGGAAGGCGCCGGCGCAAGAGCGCGTCCGCGCCCGCCGCGTGCCGCTGGCTATGACGGCGCCGATCGCGGTGCTTTGCGCGATCACGCTCTTCATCGGCTTGTCCGCAGAACCCTTCGTCCAGTTCGCCGAGAAAGCCTCCGTCACCCTGGCGGACCCGGATGTCTATGTCGCGGCGTTCTTCGGCACCGAGACCGAAGTCGTGGACCTTGCAATCGAAAGGAGTGAGCAATGACCGATCCTGCCAAGCGCCTCTGGGCCTTCGCCATCCTGTGCGGCGTGTTCCTGGTCGAACTCGTCAAGGCCTCAGTCGATGTCGCCATCGCGGTGTTCTCCGACAAGCAAAGGCTGCGGCCGGCCATCGTCGCGGTTCCGCTCGACCTCAAGACCGACATGGGGATTGCGACGCTCGCGAACCTTGTCAGCCTGACGCCGGGAACGACCTCCCTGCATGTCTCTGAGGACCGGCGCACGCTTTATGTCCATGTCCTCGACCGCGACAGCGACGAGGATGTGATCGACGCCATCAAGACCACCTTCGAAACCCGTGTCCGCGCCGTCGAACCGGCGGGACCGCATCCGGTTCGACGGAAAGAAGGAGCCGTGGCATGACCGCAGAGGCGACACTCCCGATGTTCGACACGTTCAACACCATCCTCATTCTCTTCGTGATCGCCGCCTTCGCGCTGACGGCCGTGCGGCTCGTGAAAGGGCCGAGCTATGCCGACCGCTTCGTCTCCATCGACATGCTGACGGGGCTTGGCGTTGCGGCCTGCGCGCTGACCGCGCTTGCCACGGGGCGAAGCGAGTTTCTCGACGTGGCTTTCGCGCTCGCGCTCATCGCCTTCGTGGCGACAGCGGCCTTTGCCGCCTTTCTGGAACGCAAGGTCGCGGTAACGAACCGGCGTCTGGCGCAGGACAGCACCCGCCGGCCGCGCATGACCCCGAAAGGAGAGGTGGCGCAATGATTGATATTCTTGCTCTTGCGATCAAGCTGGTCGGCGTTGGTTTCCTGATCGTGGCGACCGTCGGCCTGCTGCGGTTCGATGACCCCTTCCAGCGCATGCATGCCGCCACCAAGGCGGGAACGCTGGGCGCCGGTCTCGTGCTGATCGGAACAATGCTCAACAAGGGGAGCATGGATGCCGCCCTGACCGGCGGATTGACGCTGCTGTTCCTGCTCCTGACCATTCCCGTGGCAAGCCATCTGCTCGCGCGCGCGGCCTATATCTCCGGCGCGCAGCTGGCGGGCGTCGGCGACGCCGATGCGCTGCGCGATGTCATCGACCGGTTCGAGGAACCCATCGAAAAAAAGCTTGAGCGGGTTGCGGATGCGGGCCGCCCGTTCGGAGCCAAGGGGCTTGCGCGCGGCCTTGCCGGCAGTGTTGCGGGGCCGGTCACGACCGATCCCGTGCTGGCCGGTCTCGCGGGCCGCGATTTCGTATCGCTGAAGGATGCGATCGCGCCCGAGCGGGTGCGGTTTGCGGCAGTCGGCGGCGGTGTACCGCTGCTTGCCCACAGAGCGGCGGATTTCGCCGCGAGGACCGGGCGCCCGCTGACGGCGGTGATCGCTGTCGACACGAAATACGTGGATGCAACCGGCGACAGTGCCGCCACTATGCGCGCGATCCGCGACAGGGTCTGTTGCTGGCTGCCCGATCTGCGGGACGTGTTTCAGGAAAAGGGCGTGCCGCTTGATCTCGTCTATGAGGAGGGGGATGCGGAGGCGCTGATGTCGGGCGTTGGCGATGCGCGCGAGTTCCTCGTGCTTCCCACCGCCGGATGGGCGGACCACGGCGTGGATATTGCCACTCCCCATGCCACCAAGGAGCCGGACGGTCTGCTGCGGATCGCCAATGCCCATCCCGGGCCGGTGATGTATGCCGTGGACGAGCAGAAGTCCGGCCCCGTCGTCGTTTCGTTCGACAACTCCTATGACATCTGGCGCGCCATGGATCTGGCGCTGGTGGAAGGACTGTGGTCGATGAGCGAGCTGCGGATCGTCGGCTTTGTCGATGACGACATTCGCGCCGAAATCGAACGACGTGCGGAAGAGGCGGGCGTTCCGGTTGTCTTCGTCGCCGCGGATGCCGCTCCGCGGGGTGGGCCGCTCATCCCGGCGGATGTCGCGCGGGATGCGGTCGCGGTGATCCTGCCCGACCTTCCGCGTCCGTTGCGCACACGGTGGTACGGCATGTTCTGGCAGGACAAGATCTCGCCGGGCTGGCGCGGCGATGTCCTTGTCTGGACGTGAGGGCGGACCTTGATGCGGCCCGTCGGGTTCTTGGGTGCAAGGCCTGGCGTTCTGACATAATGTGCGACAAGGGGCGGCGCGGTGTTGCCGTCCCTTTTTCGCGAACCCCATGCCGTCAACCGGGACCTTTGGATTGCCGGAGGCATCGCCGCCAGGGATGAACGAGAACGTGGCGAAACCGAAGCGAGCATGGCGCGGGCCGGGAGACTGGCCGCTGGTCTGGCGGTTGCCGCTGGCGATGGCCGCGCTGGTGCTGGTGCTCGCGGTGCTCTTGACGCATTTCGGACTGCGCGAACTGGAGCGGCGCGAAACGCTGGTGCGGATCGAAGTGGCCGGGGCCTTTCTCGATACGCTGGCGGGCGTCATCGAACCTGTCATCGCCAATGGTGCCGCGCCGGCGCAACTGGAAGCGCTGCTCTCCGCTTCGGCGCGGTTCAAGCCGTCGCTGCGCAACGAGGTCGTGGGCGCATGCTGCGCGCGGGACGGCGCGCAGGTGACCACCTCGTCCTACCCGGACGGCGACGACCGGCGCGGGCCGCGCCGGGACACGGAAACTGCGCTGTCATCCTGGCTTTCGGCGAATGCCGATCTCCCGGTCGGGGAGAGCGCTGTCGAGATCGTTCCCGAGACCGCGAAACTCCTGATCGTTCAGGCCTATCCGGCCGGTCCGGGCGGCAGGACGTTGCTTGCCGCTGCGTTCGATCTTGAGCACGAACGCGCTGAGCAGCGGGAGTTGCGACGAACCGCCGTGGTGCTCGACATCTCGCTTTCGGTGCTGGCGGCACTCGTCACGTTCCTATTGGCGCAACGCAGCTTGCGGCCGATTGACAGGCTGTCCCGGGCGCTCGGACAGGAGGACTACGATGTCTCCGATCTGTCGGATGAAATCGACCCGAATACCGAGGTCGGACGCCTCCAGGAAGCGCTGCGCAGCCGCGCCCGGTTCGATGCCCGTGCGGCCAATTTGGCGCGGCTGGAAAGCGAGCGCGCCCGCGAATCCACGCTTGCCCGGCTCGCCGCGGGACTTGCCCACGAGGTTCGCAATCCCGTTGCCGGCATGAGCGCCGCGGTTTCGACCCTGCGCCGCTTCGGAGAAGACAGGGAGGTGCGCGACCAGACCATCGATCTTATCGAGCGCGGCTTGCAGAGCATCGACCGGGTTGCGGCCAGCATGCTGTCGACCTATCGCCCGCCGGAGGGAAACCGGGATCTGCTGCCTGCGGATCTGGAGGACCTGAAGGCGCTGATCAATCCGAAAATCCGCGCAAAGCACGTCAGACTGTCGTTTCAAAACGCGCTTTCGGAGCCGTTTGCCACAAGCGCGGATGCGGTTCGCCAGATCGCGCTCAATCTCCTGCTGAACGCGACCGAGGCGACCCCGACGGACGGCGAGGTACGCTTCGAAGCCCGGCTCGACGGCGGCTATCTGGTTCTAAGCGTAACGGATGACGGCCCCGGCCTTCCCGACGACGCGATCCGCGTGCTGACCGGCGAGGAGCAGCCGAAGAGCCAGCGCTCGCGCCGCCTGGGCTTGTGGCTGGTGCATCAGCTGATAGACGATGTCGACGGGCGGGTGGCGATCCGAACGCGGTCCGAAGCCGGAACGATCATCACGATCACGATCCCGGCGCGGGCTCCGGAGGGGGACAAGGACTGACATGATACTTCTCGTCGAAGACGACCCGGTTCTGGGGCCTTCCCTGAAGCAGCGACTGGAGCTGGAAGGGTTTGCGGCGACCCATGCCACGACGCTGGCGGAGGCGCGAGCGTTTCTTGGCAAGCGCGCGCCCAGTTTCGTCTTGTCCGACATCCGCCTGCCCGACGGATCGGGTGCCGACCTTCAAGCGGAGATCGTCGCGCAGCACGGATCGGTTCCCACGATCTTCATGACGGCCTACGGCAGCCTCGATCAGGCTGTTGACCTGGTGAAGGGCGGAGCACGCGACTATCTCGCCAAGCCCTTCGACCTCGACGATCTCGTCGCCCGCATCAAGGAACTGGCCGCGCCGTCCGAGGGCGGGCCGTCCGAAGGGCCGTTTGCGACCTTCGGCCTGTCCCCGGCGATGGAGGTTCTGCGCGCCACACTGGACCGTCTGGCGGAGGTCGACTTGCCGGTGCTGCTCATCGGGGAGACCGGAACCGGCAAGGAGGTCGCGGCGCGCTATCTCCATGCGGCCGGGTCGCGGGCGTCGAGCCCCTTCGAGGCGCTCAATTGCGGGCAGGTCTCCTCCGAACTCGCCGATTCAATGCTTTTCGGTCACGAGCGCGGAGCCTTTACCGGGGCTCATGATCGCCGCGCCGGCATTCTGGAGACGGTCGCGGACGGAACCCTGCTGCTCGACGAAATCGGCGAGACCCGTCACGAGCTGCAGTTGAAACTGCTCAGGGTCCTGCAGGAACGTGCCTTCCGACGTCTCGGCGCGGCGACGGATCTGGAGTTTCGCGGGCGCATTGTCTGCGCGACCAATCGGGATCTGGATGAAGCGGTGCGCGACGGCGCGTTTCGCGAGGATCTGCTGTTTCGCTTGAATGTCGTGACCTTGCGGCTGCCGCCGCTGCGCGAGCGGCGCGAGGAAATCGAACCGTTGCTCAAACGCTTCGCCCTTGCCGCGGCTGCGCGCATGGGTACGCCGCCCGCGGAGGTCGCGGAGACGGCTCTTGCCGCCGCGCGCGGGCATGACTGGCCGGGCAACATTCGCGAACTTCGCAATCGGGTCGAGCGGGCGGTCGCCCTTGCAAGCGGGCCGGTGCTTGGCCCGGAGGACCTGTTTCCCGAACGGGCAGCGCAAAGCGGGGCGGGCACCGGTTCGTCGCAAACCGGCGCGATCCGGTCGCAGGCGTCGAGGGACGCGTTCCCGTCGCTTGCGGAGGCGCGGGACGAAGCAGAGCGCGCTCATATCGAACGTGCGCTCGCGGCAACGGACGGGCGCCTGCAAGACGCTGCGGAACTGCTCGGCGTGTCCCGGACGACGCTTTGGGAGAAGATTCGCCGGTATCGGCAAGAGGGGCATGCGCTCACGTGAGAATCGCTGGTCCGTCTTGCGAAAGAAAAGCCGGAAGGACGCGGTGAAAAAGACGCTGACAACCGGGTCGCGCTCACTTGCCAAAACGCCATTCTTCAAGACCGATCCGTCTGCCGTTGATCTCGTGGACAGAATGCCTGTCATGCAGCCGGGCGTAAGCCGGCAACATGCATTCGTTTCATGAATAGTCCCAGCGGTGAGTTTGCAAAGTAAAAACAATGGATCGGGGCAAGACCACCAAGACGCTTCGCGGTCGCCGGAGACAGCCGCACCACATCCGACCAGGTCACACAACGGCTGGCGTCTCGTGTGCGCCAAGGTGACGGTCTTCGCTCCGTTTTGCCGCCTTCGCGGTCCCGAACCAGATAGAGGCCGCAGGGAGCCCCGAAACGGCATAGAATGAGCGGTCCGATGCTCCCGAGGCCCGTCGGGCGGCACCGTGCCTCTCCAACAGTGTGTGCCGGAGTTTGTGGCCTGCTGCTGTGGTTGCGGCGCAAGTGCCGTATCTGCTATTTTTGGTAGAATTCTTGTTCTCAGGGTTGTCTTTGGTTTGCGCCTCTGCCTTGAATGCAATTCATGGGTTGTATGCGTGTTGCGGGATGGGTCCAAGTCCACACGCCGCCGCTCTGACGCCGAACGGCGTGGGTGAACGTCCGTTTTCCCGCAATCCTGTGTCCGACGGGGATCGAGGCTCCGTCGTTTTGGGGGTGGAGTGTGACGGAAAGACTGTCCAGCGAAGACGTCGCTCGGGACGGCCTCGTGAAGGAGGAGGCGCCAGGTTCCGCGTGTGCACCGACCGCCGAGGCGCGTCCGCAAGCTGCTGCCGGCGTTTCTGTTGCGCCGGCGGCCGTGCCGGCGCATGCTGACGCGGGTCCGGTCGCAGCCGGCGCTTCGACAACTGGCGCTTCAAGATCCGGCGTTTCGATATCCGGTGCCTCGAACGTCGACGCCCCGGTATTCGGCGTTCGGGCGGAGAGGGCTCCGGCGCCCAATACGGCCTCGACGGGACATCGGGCTGCAACCCCGCGCCTCCGATTGCGGCTGGCGCGGAACGACGAGGCCGATTTCCGGGCGGCGCTGGCGCTGGCGCGCGAGTTTCACGGACGTACGATCTTCCGCGACAGTCCCTTCAGCGAGGCCAAGGCGCGCCGGCTGTTTGAACGTGCGGTGGCTCAGCCAGAGCGTTATGGTCTGATCCTGGCGGAGCGTCCGCGAGGTGCCGATGGCGCGGCGGGTGGTCTCGTCGGCTTTGCCTATGTGCAGGCGGGGGAGTATTTTCTGGCGGAGTGGGATCTCTTGGCGACGGTCCTTGCGCTGGTCACCAAGCAGGAGATCGCGGGGACACCGCTTGGCGGTCGTGCCGCTTTGAAGCTGGTCGCGGCAGTGCGCCAATGGGCGCGCGAGCGGGCGTGTCGTCACGTGCTGGTGCATGCAACGGGCGGCATCGACCCGGCGCGCACGGATCGTTTCTTCCGTCGCTGTGGATTTAAGGTCGTGGGTGGAAATTATGCTCGCTTTTAGTGTTTCTGGGGCTAAAGGATGTTGAGAATTTCTAACTCGGCGTTTGCTTGGGTGATCATTATATCAGTGTCTTTTATTGTTGTATTTTATTTATTATTTTTATGGGCTGTTGGAGAGAAAGATAAATTTTCGTATCCGCAACTGGAAATATTTAGAGAAATAGTAGAGGTGTCCATATCGCGGGATGCAAATGTAGAGACTGTGAAGGTTTCGAATTTAAAGAATTTTTCTGATATTTTTGATGGTTTGTTCGAAATTGGAAGATCAGATGATATATTTGATATAGAAAAACTAAGTTGCGATATTAATTTAGATTTATCAGGATTTGAGCCAATTCGTGCGAAAGCTGTATTTCCGCGGAAGCTAAATGTTTCCGGTATAGACAGCGTCATTTTTATATATGGGGACCTGCCTGAGAGATTTGGTATTTCTTCGTATATTGATCAATTTTATTTAGGTAATGTAGATATCAATTTTAAGAATAATATTGATTACTTATCAAAATTTTATAAAATTGATAATTTGTCGTGGGAATTCTATCGATGTGATTTATATAGTTACATTTTAATTAAGGGGGGGTGAAATGACTGACAATCGAACTGTAACTATAAATGTTTATGGTGGAAGTCCAACAGGACACGTGTCTATTTCTTTTGGTTCGGCTACCTATGAGCAGACGGTTGTAGATAAGGCGCAGCTTGAAGGCAGCGCTATTTCTTACGCCACATCTTCAGTTGGGCCGATTGATGGCGTTGTGCAGCGGCGACCAGAAGGGGCACGTTCTCCTGATTTGAGTGTTAGCTTCTCAGTAAGTAAAAATAACTACGAAAAAGCTCATGAATTTGCGAAGTCTCAGATTGGGAAGCAAAATTACGGTGTATTCACAAAAAACTGTGTTGAATATGTAGATAAAGTCGCTGGGGTTGCTGGTGTTTTTGAGTACGAATGGCGCGAAGCAATTTATAACAAAGGCGGTCTAAAGGGCTCGTATCCAGTAGAATTATTGATCGGTAAACGGCCAACTATATCTGTTTGGGATGCTGAAGGTTGGCCTTCTGATTTCCCGAAGTGCTTTCCTTCTGGGACCTTAATCCAAGGATATTTATTTGAAAAAAATATAAAATTTGTTTTACCCAACGACATTATCTTCTCCTTCGACCCCTCTGACAACAACGGTCGCGGCGGCCTCGTTCCCAGGCGCGTGACCCGCACCTTCACGAACATCACAGAAGAATGGCTGCGGCTGAAATGGGTCGAGAATGGCGAGGAGAAGGAACTCGTCACGACACCGGGGCACCATTTTCTTGACCGCTTCGGCAACTTCCCGCAAATCGAACGGCTGATCGCGGACGGTGCCGCAACCGTTATTCTCGCCGACGGATCCGAGGCGACAGTGACTGCCGGGCGGATTGTCTGTTCCGCCGCGACGGACGACAGGTTCGCGCAGGCGATAGGCTGGGTCACGCCGTCAAACCGGGGTCGTGTTCTCAAAAGCCGAAGATTGAGGCAAACCCGGCGCTGTTCAGTGCGTTTCAAGCGGCAGAAGCATGTTTCGTCTCCAGCGCTTGAAGAGCGATTGCGCCGATGCGCTGACCAATCCGTCCGCGTGATTGCTAGATCGGTATCAGCCGGTGTTCTCCATAGCGGTCTACAAGAACAGTCATCCCGAAGCGTCTGCGCAGCGTTGAAGAAAAGATCGGGTCAAATTTGCCGGTGCGCATTGTTGTAGCGATCGACGGTGGCGCGATCCCCGGCAGGGCCGGACATCGATGCAAGGCTTCGGTGCGCCAAAGTGACCAGCGCGTTTCCCCTTTTTCTTTGCCGCCGGCCGTCGTAGAGGACGGGCATGAAGTTCGATGCGATTGTTCTTGGGGCCGGGGCGGCCGGGCTGATGGCGGCGGCAACGGCGGGGCAGGCCGGGGCGCGGGTGCTTTTGCTCGACCATGCGGAGAAGGCCGGCAAGAAAATCCTGATTTCGGGTGGCGGCCGGTGCAACTTCACCAATATGGAAACGGGGCCTGACCGCTTCCTGTCCGACAACCCGCATTTCGCCAAATCCGCGCTTGCCCGCTATACCCAATGGGACTTCCTCGCCCTCATCGACCGCTACCGTATTGCCTGGCATGAGAAGACCTTGGGACAATTGTTTTGCGACGGCTCTGCCCGGCAGGTCGTGGCGATGCTTCTTGAGGAATGCGCGCGCGGGGATGTCGAGATCCGTCTTTCGACGCAGATCGGCGAGATCGGTCATGGCGACGGCGTGTTTCGGGTCGCCGGAGCGACCGCGCCCTCCCTGGTCATCGCAACCGGCGGTCCGTCGATCCCGAAGATGGGGGCCAGCGGAATTGCCTATCAGATCGCGGAGCGCTTCGGCTTGCCCGTTGTGCCGCCGCGGCCCGCGCTCGTGCCCCTGACGCTGGGGGCGGAAGCGGAGGCGTTCCGGGGCATTTCCGGGGTGTCCTGCCCGGTCACGGCGCATGCCGGCGGTGCCGCCTTCACCGAGGCCGCGCTTTTCACTCATCGCGGACTGTCGGGGCCGGCAATCCTGCAGGCGTCCTCCTACTGGATGCCCGGCGCGCCGATCGTGCTGGAGCTGATCGGAAATGCTGCAGAGATCCTGAGCGACGCGCGGCAGCGCTCCCCCCGCGCCCGGCTGCGATCCGTCTTGAGCGAGCACCTTCCCAACCGCCTGGCCGAGGTTCTTTCGGAGCGGATCGAATTGAAGCGGGAACTGGGAAACTGTTCGGATGCGGATCTCGCGCGCGCCGCAGACGCCCTGCAGCACCTGACATTCCACCCGACCGGCACCGAAGGCTTCGCCAAGGCCGAAGTGACGGCCGGCGGCATTTCAACCGAGGCGCTGTCCTCGCGCACGATGGAAGCCAAGACCGTTCCGGGCCTCTATGCCATCGGCGAGGCGGTCGATGTCACCGGTTGGCTTGGGGGCTACAATTTCCAATGGGCCTGGTCTTCCGGGTGGGCGGCCGGACAAGCCATTGCCAAGCGGCACGGTCGCTGAACAATCAACCAGCCGTCGACCGGCGTTGGATTCCTGCCGCAATCGGCGCGCCAGACGGACGTCCGGGCGCCCGGATATTCGGCCCGATGCGAAGACGTCCTGGCGTAGTGCAGCCGTTTTCCTTGGGGTTGCTCCCGTCGGGTGGCCCCAGCATAAACCGTGGCGAATTGCGGGCTATGGCATCATGGCTGATACCGCCGACGGGGCGTGTCCGCGGAAAGGGCAACTTTCGAAACGCCTGCTTGAATGAAACGGAATGATGGCGCGTGGCGCAACACCGGAATGCCGATAGTCGGGACATCCGCTGGAGTGAAATTCCAGATCCTCCAACGCACTCGACATTGCCTTGGGTTTCCCCCTTCTCGTCGGATTGCCCCTCGGTCAGCCCCCAAAGCCTCTGCGACCGCTTGCGTTGGGCGTGAGTGGCTTGAGGGGCCAGAAGCGGACGCAGAAGCAGACGGCGGTTGCGGCCAGGCCCGGCAGCACGCTTCGGCACCAAAGACTGCGGGCATGGATTGCGGTGGCGAGGCAAATGTTTTCGGCGAAAGCCCAAAACAAATCATGTCGGTGGTGCGGCATGTGCTCCAGCCGGTCCGGAGCAGCAGGCAGGTTTTCGACGACATTGCGCTCAGCCCAAATCGTCGTTGCCTGGCTTCTCGAACGGCCTTTGCAAGAGGCAGGGTCTGCAGGCGGCTCAACGAGCCCCCCGCCTAATCCCTTCCCTCCGTCCACGCCTCGAATTGCCGGTGCGCAGGCTTCGGGCCGAGGGTCAGCCGGTAGACGTCGAACAGCCCGGGGCGCACCGATGCGAGAAAATAGCAGAAGTGAAGCTGGAAATAGCGAAAACGCAGGTAGCGAAAGGCTTTCGGGGACAGTCTGTCTGGTGCACGTGCACTGAGCCTCCTTGGCTCCGGCAGTTTCGCGCCGACTTGAGCTGAAGCAGCGTAGCGCGCGACAGGGTCGGTTCGTCCGCCGCACAGCAGGTCGTGAGGTGCGTAAACATCCGTCCAGTCGACGCCCGATCTTGCCACGGTCTCCATTGCCGCACCGAAGCCGTGCCGGGCTCCGAATCCGCCAAGGCAGTCGAATGCGGGACCGATCGTGACAAACGCGAACCCGCCGGGGCGCCGCACGATATCCGGCTGCCGGCGCAACATGGCGGCGAGTACGTAGATGGCAACAAACGTGCCACAGCTGTGGGAAAGGAAGACCAGCTCTTCGTCCTCATCCGCCTCGACATTCAAGGCGAGGATCAGATCCGCGAGTTCCTCGATCCGCGCCAGCATGGGGGCGTGGTCGTTCCACGCGAGCCGTGCCATGAAGTGCCAACTATTGAGCAGGTAGCGGATATAGCTGAGCGGCTCCAGCCTGAGCATGAGCGCATGGACGATACCCATCCACAACCCGCTGCCAGCGAGCAACACGACCCAGGAGAGTGGTGTGGCGTATCCGGGCGGCAGGGCTGTGCCGAGCCGGTCCAGGATCGCAGGTGCCAGAAGAAGCGGTGGAAGGACACTGGCCAGCAGATAGAGGGTGAGTCCGACATACGGGTAGATGCAGAAAAGCCCGTGTCCCAGATTGCTCTTGAAAACAGCCCGATAACCGCCCGCCGTCGCATACAGAAAGAACGAGCGGATCGCATCCGGGATCGTGCGCCACCAGGAGCGCTTGAAATCCGGTCGTATGATGTCTCGCCACCCGAGCTGCACGAACCGTGTATCGACCGTCCCTTCCGGCCATTCGACATGCCCGTTCCAAATGGCCGTGCAGCCGCCCGGTTCGAGACCCTGGTGAAGACCGGAAAGGGTCCCTTCGACAAGTCTTGAATGGGTAAACTCTCTGAACTCCCGAAATATCAGCTGGAAGCTTTGGTGTTCAGGACGAAGATCGTATCCCGGGCAGTATACGACCAGACGTTTCATGCGTTCTGCCGTCTCGCATTTCTGAGAAAATTTTGCCGGTCATGTGCGCATTCGGCGATGTGTCGTGGGACGGGCGCGGGAACCGGTACCTGGAAACCTACATTGCCTCGTTCTCGACCTGCAAACAATTCGTCGGTCCGCAAGCTGGTCGCAGATGGCTGCTTCGGTGCGCATTGTCGATGACTACGGGGGAGCCTTCGACCTCATCAGCGAGATGGCCTCTGACGACCGCGTTTTCCGCTCTCTTGTCCAAGTGCGGGATGCGCGTGGTGGACGGAGAAACCGTCGTGGGTCATGCGCCCCAGGTGTCGCTCAGGCGGTAGCCTTCGGGCCAGGGATCGTCGGGGTCGAGCATGTGCTGGTGGATGCCCGTGATCCAGCCGCGGCCGGAGATTTCCGGGACAATCGCAGCCCGTTCACCGATCCGCGTTTCGGCGACGATCCTGCCCGAGAAGGACGAACCGATGATCGACGTCGCGGTGAATGTGTCGCCAACGGCCATTTCCCCTTTTGCGGCCATCAGGGCCATACGGGCGGAGACGGCCGTGCCTGTCGGCGAGCGGTCGACCTTTCCCGGTTGGATCGCCACGGCGGACCGGCCGGAAAGGCCGTCTTTCCCTTGCGTCACGGGGCCGCAGAAGGCGCAGAACGAGATATGGGTCCAGTCCGGATTGTCCGGATGGGTGAAACCGATCTGTGCATTGGCGGCATCGGTGATCCGCACGCCAAGACGGGCGATATCCTTGGCCTCGTCCTGCGTGATCGAAAAGCCCAGCGCCTCGGCGTCGACGACGACGAAACTGTCGCCGCCATAGGCCGTGTCGACGTCGAGCGTTCCCAGCCCCTCGACCTCGAGAGGGAAGCCGATCCTGTCCGCGAAACTCGGGACGTTCTGCACGAAAATCCGTTCCGCCTTGCCGTTCCTGCATTCGGCTCTCACCCGCACAAGCCCGCCCGGCGCCTCCAGCACCAGGTCGGTGACGGGTTCGCGCATGGCGACGATGCCGCTGTCGAGCAGTACAGTCGCGACGCAGATGGAATTGGATCCCGACATCGGCGGCGTGTCTTCCGGCTCCATGATGATGAAGGCGGCGTCGGCTTCGGGATGGTGCGGCGGTACCAGCAGGTTGACGTGGCGAAACACACCGCCGCGTGGCTCGTTGAGGACAAAGTTGCGCAGTTTCCCGTCTTTGGCGACATGACTGCGTTGCTCCCATAGCGTCGCGCCGGGAGGCGGCGCGACGCCGCCGACGATCACGTCGCCGACCTCACCCTCCGCATGACAGGAGATCACGTGAATGGTCTTGCTGCTGCGCATGGCGGCCTCACGCGTAGCGGGCGACAGGCGCGCCGAGGGCCGCCGCAATCGGCGTGATCCCCAGGCCTGGTTTGTCGGATGCGGTCATGCGCCCGTCGACCCGCACCGGTGCGCCTTCCGCGATGTCGACGGTGCCGTAGCTGTTGAAGTCGGTGGCGGAGAAGGTGAACTCGGCCGGCGTCGAGCGAGCCAGATGCGCGATGGTCGCCGTGACGATATCCCCGCCCCAGGTGTCCTCGATGGTCATCGGGATGCCTTGCGCGACACAGAGATCGCGCATCAGCTTTGCTTTCGTCAGCCCGCCGACCTTGGAGATCTTGAGGTTGATGCAGTCCATGGCGTCTTCGGACAGGGCGCGTACAAGGGTCGAGGTGTCGTCGATCACCTCGTCCAGCACGAAGGGGAGAGCCGTGCGCCGGCGGATCGACGTGCACTCCTCGTAGGTGAGGCAAGGCTGCTCGATATAGACGTCGAGATCGGACACGGCGGAGACGACCCGCGCCGCCTCGTGCCGCGTCCAGCCGGTGTTGGCATCGGCGACCAGAAGGTCGGAGGGCTTCAGTACGGAGCGCGTGGCTCGGATGCGGGCGATGTCGTCATTGGCGTCGCCGCCTACCTTGAGCTGGAACTTGGTGTAGCCTTCCGCCGAATAGCCCTCGATCTTTCGTGCCATGACGTCGGGCGCTTCCTGGCTGATCGCCCGGTAGAGCACGATATCCTCCTGTGCCGCGCCACCCAGAAGCGTATAGACCGGCTGGCCGGTCGCCTTGCCGAGAAGATCCCAACAGGCGATATCGAGCGGTGCCTTGGCATAGGGGTGACCGCGCAGCGCTGCATCCATCACCCGGTTGATCTCGCCGATGTTGCGCGGATCGCGGCCGATCAGATGCGGCGCCAGTTCCGCCAGCCCGGCGCGCACGCCGCGCGCGAAGCTCGGCAGATAGGCGGAGCCGAGCGGGCAGCATTCCGCGTGGCCGACAAGGCCAGTGTCCGTTTCGATTTCCACCACGGTGCTGTCGAACACCTCGATGAAATTGCCGTTGGACCAGCTGTAGCGCCCCTCCTTGAGCGGAAGGTCGACCTGATAGACGGTGATCGCGGTGATTTTCATGGATTTGCCCTTTGAAAGCGGTTTGCGGAAAAGGCGTGAAGGTCGAAGGGGGGCGGCGTGTCGGCAACAAGGGCGGCAACGAGCTCGGCCGTTCCGGCAGACTGGGTGAGCCCGAGGTGCCCATGGCCGAAGGCATAGACGACGCGCCGGTCCCGGGGCGAGCGGTCGATCACCGGCAGGCTGTCGGGAAGCGAGGGACGAAAGCCCATCCACCTTCTGCCGCCTTGCCGGTTGAGACCCGGCAAGAAGCGTTGGGCCTTGTCCAGCAGGATGTCCGCGCGCCGGTAGGTCGGAGGAAGCGTCAAACCGCCGAGTTCCACCGCGCCGCCGACGCGGATGCCGTCCCCGATCCGCGTGACGACAAAACCGTGGGCGGGGAAGGTGAGGTGGGTTTTGATGTCGAACGCCGGGTCCGGCAGGGTCGTGTTGTAGCCGCGTTCGGTCTCCAGCGGGATACGGTCTCCGAGCGACGCGGCCAGGTGATGCGACCAGGCGCCAGCGGCAACAACGACTCGACCGGCGAGAAGCGGAGCGCCCGTCGTTTCGATCTCGATTGCGTCCCCTCGCGGAAGGAGACGCTGAACACTCGCCTGTTCGAAGGCGGCCCCGCGCGCGGCAACAACCGTTTGAAGCCGCGTCAGCCAGCGGCTCGGATCGCAGGTGTTGATCCAGTCCGGAGTATAGCCGGCATGGGTGAAGCGACGGTCGAGACCGGGCTGGATCTCCGCGATGGCCTCCGGGCTTTCCAGAAGATCGAAGCGGACCCCGTGCCGGCGGCGAAGCTCCCAGCCTGCGAGGTTGGCGCGGAACGCGCGCGCTCCCTCGTAGAGTTGCAGCTGGCCTTCGTGCCGAAACAGCGCCTGCCCGTCCGTCTCTGCGATCTGCCGCTCAAGGGCGGCCTGCGACAGGTGCATGAGGCTCGATTGCGCGGCGACGGCGGCCTCGTATCTGTCCGGTCGGCTGGCGCGCCAGAAGCGCAGCATCCAGGGCGCGATCTTCAGTGCATACGCCGGCGGCACGGAGAGCGGACCCAGCGGATCGAGCAGCCATTTCGGCGCCTTTCGCATGATCCCGGGTGTTGCGAGCGGTTCGATATCGCTGAAAGCGAAGGCTCCGGCGTTCATGTCCGAGGCCCGGTCCACCTCCGTGCTGCGGTCCACAATGCAGACGCGATGGCCGCGCCCCAGCAGCGCGAGCGCACTGCTGAGGCCGATGATACCGCCGCCGATGACGGCGACATCGCAAGCGGGGATCGATGTCATCGTATGGAGATCCCGGAAAAGGCCCTTCGGATGTCTTGCATCTGTCTGCGCGGCATCAGGGGAGCGTGTAGGCGGTCTTGACGGTGGTGTAGAACTCGGCCGCGTATCGCCCCTGTTCGCGGGGGCCGAAACTCGATCCTTTCGTCCCTCCGAAGGGCACGTGATAATCGACGCCCGCCGTCGGCAGATTGACCATCACCATGCCGGCCCGCGCGTTCTGCCTGAAATGGCTCGCATGCTTCAAGGATGTGGTGCAGATGCCGGCGCTCAGACCGAACGCCGTGTCGTTGGCGACCTGAAGCGCCTCGTCGTAGCCGCCGACGCGAATGACGGAGGCAATCGGACCGAATACCTCCTCGCGGTTGATGCGCATGGAATTGTCGGTCTCGGTGACAAGCGCAGGCGCCATATAGAAGCCTTCGGTCGCCCTGTTGAGCCGCTCTCCGCCGCTGACCTTTCCGCCGTCTTGGGCAGCGATATCGATGTAGGAAAGGTTTTGCTGCAACTGGCGCTCGTCCACGACCGGGCCCATCTGGATGCCGTCTTCGAGTGCGTTTCCGACCTTCATCGCGGCCATGGCCTCGCTCAGGGCTGCAACGAACCTGTCGTGGATCCCGTCGGTGACGATCAGCCGCGAGCTTGCCGTGCAACGCTGTCCGGTGGAGAAGAAGGCGCCGTTCAGACAGGCGGAAACCGCCGTGTCGAGATCGGCATCATCGAGAACGACCATCGGGTTCTTGCCGCCCATCTCGAGCTGGAGCTTCTTGAGATGACGCCCGCAGCTTTCCGCGATGCCGCGCCCGGTGGGGACCGAGCCGGTGAAGGAGATCGCGTCGACCTTCGGGCTCTCCACGAGCCGCGGTCCGATCTCGGACCCGCGGCCCATCACCAGATTGACCACCCCGTCGGGAAGGCCTGCGCGCGACAGGATCTCGACCAGCGCATGGGCGCAGCCCGGCACCAGTTCCGCCGGCTTGAGGACGACGGCATTGCCGTAGCAAAGGGCCGGAGCGATTTTCCACGCCGGAATGGCGATCGGGAAATTCCAGGGCGTGATCAGCCCGACGACCCCGACGGGCGAGCGCGTCACGTCGATCTCGACGCCTGGGCGCACGGAGGCAAGCCTGTCGCCGGTCTGGCGCAGGGTTTCGCCGGCGAAGAACTTGAAGATCTGCCCGGCGCGCGCGACCTCGCCGATGCCCTCGGGCAGGGTCTTGCCTTCCTCCCGCGACAGCAGCCGGCCGAGCTCGGCCTTGCGGGCGAGGAGCTCCGTGCCGACCGCGTCGAGAACGTCGAAGCGCTGTTGCGGTGTGGACGCCGCCCATTCCGGCGCCGCGCGATGCGCCGCGTCGATTGCCCGGTCCATCTGTGCGGCATCGGCCTTGGCGGCGTGGCCGATGATGTCGCTGACGTCGGACGGGTTTACATTGACGATCGTCTCGCTCGTCGTCACCCAGGTGCCGTCGATGAAGTTCTTGAAGTCCATGAGATGTGTCCCGGTTCTATAGGCGGATCCCCGTGCGATACGGGTCCGCAGGATTGAAGATGAGGTTGGCCTCGCCGGTGACGAACGCCTGACCGGTGACGGTGGAGATCACGCCGCCGTGTCGCCCGGGCGCGTAGCTGATCTCGTAGGTGCTGCCGATCACGCTTTCCTGGATGTAGGTTTCGCCCGGTGCGAGGAGGCCGTCTTCCGCAAGGCAGGCGAGTTTCGCCGAACAGCCCGTGCCGCAAGGCGAGCGGTCGTAGGCGCCGCCGGGACACAGCACGAAGTTCCGGCTGTGCGCCGTGTCGGACACCGGTGGTCCGAAGAGCTCGATGTGGTCGATCCATGCGCCGTTGCGCCCGGTGATGCCGGCCCGGTCCAGGCCCGCGCGGATGCGTAGGGTCAGATCCGTAAGCGCGCGGATATTTTGTCCTGTCAGCGCCACGGGGCTGTCCTTCACCAGAAAGAACCAGTTGCCGCCCCAGGCGACATCGCCCATGACCGCGCCGAGGCCGTCGACCTCGACCGTGACATCCTTGTGCAGGCGGTAGCTTTCGACGTTGACGACCGACACGCGATTGGCGTCGTGCAACTCGAAGCCGACCTGACCGACCGGCGTGTCCAGCCTGTGCGTTCCCGGCGCGATCCGCCCGAGATGGGCGAGGGTCGCGCCAAGGCCGATGGTGGCATGACCGCACATGCCGAGGTTCTTGAGATTGTTGAAATAGATTACCCCGGCCGCGCATTCGGGATCGTCCGGCGCGACGAGGAGCGCTCCGATCATGGCATCGTGGCCGCGCGGTTCCAGGACCACGGACGCGCAGAAATCCAGGTGGTCACGCTCCAGCCGGGCGGCGCGTTCGGCGAGCGGGCCGGACCCTAGGTCCGGCCCGCCGTCCAGCACGACGCGGGTGGGCTCACCCGCCGTGTGGCTGTCGATCACCCGCATTCGGCGATCACTCCACCCAGCTTGCACCAGTCCGCGTACCAGGTCTTGAACAGGCGGTACTGGCTTTCAAGATATCCGCGCTGTGCCTCGCTCAGCGCATCGGTTTCATTGAAATGCAGTCGGTACTCGTCGTCCCCGTTCAGCACCATCAGGTGCTTGTAGTAGAGAACGAGGTCCGGTCCTTCGTCGAAGCTGGACAACACGGCAAAGGCCTCGTCCAGTTCCTTCGCCCGTTGCCGGGCCTCGGCATGGCCCTCGGCGGCTTTTCTGGACAGGGCCACCAGATGCAGCACCTCGCGCGGAAGCGCGTTTCCGATCCCGGTAATGGCGCCGGTCGCCCCGCAATTGACGAAACCGTGGAAGACGGCCGTGTCGACGCCGACCATCAAGGTCACGTCGCTGTCGGCCGAGGTGATGTTCTCGGCGGCGTAGCGCAGGTCCTGAAGACCGCCGAATTCCTTGAAGCCGATGAGGTTCGGAAACTCCGCGCGCAGATCGAAGAAGAGATCGGCTCTCGTGGCGAAGCCATAGTAGGGGCTGTTGTAGATCACGGCCGGAAGATCGGGCGCGGCCGCGAGAATGGCGCTGAAGTGGTGGCGCTGGGCAGCGGCGGAGCTTCCCCGCGACAGCACGCGCGGGATGACCATCAGCCCGTGCGCGCCGACGCGGGCGGCATGCGCCGCATGGGCGACGGCAGAGGCGGTGTTGACCGCGCCGGTTCCGACAACCACGGGCACGCCCGCCGTGACCAGACGCTCCACGCCTTCCATGCGCTGGGCATCGCTCAGGAGTGGCCAGTCGCCCATGGAGCCGCAATAGACGACAGCGGACATGCCGGCTTCGATCAACTCCTTGCCCTTTTTCACAAGTGCATCGAAGTCCGGCGTGCGGTCGGCCTTGCACGGGGTCATCAGGGCAGGCATGCAGCCGGTAAAGACAGTCGACGTCATATCGTTCTCCGTTGATGGTGCGGTTCGCCTGCGCGCAAGGCCTTGCAGGGATGCGAAGGAGCAGGCGGTTGTGATCGGTGTCCGGCGTCAGCGTACATTGGCCAGAAACTTGCGGGTATGCTCGGATTTCGCCTCGCCGAAGATCTGCTCCGGCGGACCGATTTCCTCCATCACGCCCTGATGGAAGTAGGCGACCCGGTCGGACACGTCGCGCGCGAACCCCATCTCGTGCGTCACGCAGATCATGGTCATGCCCTCCTCGGCGAGGAGGCGCATCGTGTCCAGGACCTCGCCGACCAGCTCCGGATCGAGCGCCGAGGTCGCTTCGTCGAACAGCATGTAGGTCGGTTCCATGGCGAGCGCGCGCGCAATGGCGAGCCGTTGCTGCTGGCCGCCGGACAGGGCGCTTGGATAGGCGTTCAGTTTGTCGTCGAGACCGACGTGCCGAAGTTGCCGTTCGGCGATGTCCCTGGCCTCGGTTCGCGACTTGCCCTTCACGATCCTCGGTGCGAGGGCGACGTTTTCCAGGGCCGTTAGATGCGGAAAACTGTTCCATTGCTGAAACACCATTCCGAGCTTCTGGCGCAATTTGTTGATGTCCGTGCCCTTGGCGTGGACATTTGTCCCGTCGACGACGACGGACCCCTTCTGGATCGCCTCAAGTCCGTTGATGCAATAGAGCAGGGTCGATTTTCCCGACCCCGAGGCGCCGATGACCGAGAGAACCTCTCCTTTCTCCACGGTCAGGTCGATGCCCTTGAGCACCTGCAGGGCCCCGAAGTACTTTTCCAGGCTGCGGATCTCGATCATTGGGCCCACCTTTCTTCAAGTTTTGCGGCATAGCGCGAGATCGGAAACGACAGCGCGAAGTAGAAGGCGCCGGCAATCGACAGGATGAGAAACGGTTCCTGGGTGCGGGTGATCAGGATCTGGCTGGCCTTCAGGAGTTCGACATAGCCAAGCACCGAGACGAGGGCGCTGTCCTTCATCACGCCGAGCGCAACGCCGATCCAGGACGGAAAAATGGCCCGCCCGCCGATCGGGAGGACGACATATCGCATGTCCTGCCAATAGCTCATGCCGAGCGAACGCGCCGCGCGCCGCATCGGTCGGCCAACCGCCTCGATGCCGCCGCGCGCCACATTGGCGACCAGCGCGGCGGTGTAGATCGTGAGGATCACCACGCCGGAGGCGAAGGGATCGAGGTTGAGCCCGACGATCGGTGCGAAATTGTAGAACAGCACCAACTGGATGATCAGCGGCACGGAGCGGAAGATGTCGAGCACCGGCGTCAGCGTCAGGGTGGCCCAGATCTTCCCCTCGTAGATCAGCCAGCCGCAGAGCGCGCCGAGGACCGTGCCGGCGGCGATCGACAGGATCGAGATCCAGAGCGTTCTGAGTGCGGCCTCTGCGAGGAACCAGAGGTCGTTCGCGCCGAAGCCGGAGAAAAAGTCGATGGTTTCTGTCATCCCCGTCTCCTCAATACCGGAACAGGCGCATGGCCAGGAGTCGGGACGCACCGAGGACGATCTTGACAATCGCGTAGTAGATGACGGCGGTCACGGCGAAATATTCGAAGATCCGGAAGGTCCGGCTCGCGAAAAACTGGGTTTCTCCGCTCAATTCGCGGAAGCCGACCAGCATTCCGAGCGAGGACATCAGAACCGCCCAGACCATCTGGTTGGTGATCGGGTGGTACACGAGGCGAAAGACCTGCGGGATGATGATGCGGGTATGGGCCTGCCAGGCGGTCATGCCGAGCGAGCGCGCCGCGCGAAGCTGGGTGTCTGGAATTGCCTGGAAACCGCCGCGGAAATTCTCCGCAAGATAGCCGGCGCAATTGAAGCTCAGTCCCGCGAGCACGATGGCGAAGGGCGAGAGATGGATGCCGAATGCGCCGATGCCGAAGCCGAAGAAGAACAGCTGAAACAGTGCCGGCGTGTTGCGCGCCAGTTCCACCCATGCGGTCGCAAGCCAATAGGCCGGGCCTGTCTTCTTCATGCGGGAAAGCGCCAGCAGCAGTCCGATGACGATGCCGATGATCATGGAAAGCGTGGCGACCTGAAGTGTCAGAAGCCCCGCCTCCAGAAGGTCCGGCAGGCTTTTCATCACCGGCCGCCAATGGAAGTTGTAGTCGAACATGACTGGGATGCTCCGGCTTGTCCCACCCGGTTGTCCGGGTGGGACGGCTCGGTTTTGGGATGATCAGTACATCACGCCGGGAATGCGCAGCTCGGGCGCCTCGCCGCCAACGTATTTCCCCCAAAGCTCCTCATAGCGACCGGAGCGCACCTGATGGGTGACGAACAGGTTGAGATAGTTCAGCCAGGTCACATCGGTGCGCTTGGCGACGACGGAGGTGTAGTCGGTGGTCCAGGGCATGCGCGGCCCCGGCTCGATCGTGTCGTATTGCTCGGTGATCGGCTTGACCGCCGTGTTGGTGGTGAGACCGATGTCGGCCTTGCCCTGGGCAACGGCCAGGAACACCTCGTTCTCCGACTGATAGCCCTGGTAGAGGTTTTCCTCGCCCCATTCCTTGGCAATCTTGAGCCATTCCTGTTCGGGAACGGTGCCGACGGCCGCGGCAACGCGCTTGCCGCGAATATCGTCAAAGCTCTTGATGCCGCTCTGGCTGTTGACGACGCCCTGGGCGAAGTAGATGGCGTAGGGAATGGTGAAACCGACCGTACGCGCTCGCGCCAGGCTGTCGGATGTGGCGCCGAAGACGACATCGGCCCGGCCCGTCACGATAACGGGAAGGCGTTCTGCCCAGGTGACGGGCAGGATTTCCGGCTCGACCTCGAGTGCGGCCGCCAGGTCGTTGCAATAATCGACGTCGAAGCCGGCGGGTTCGTTGTTGGCGTCCCGATATCCGATCGGGGGAAAGTCCAGCACCACGCCGCAGCGCAGCGTTCCGCGATCGACGACATCGTCCAGGGTGTCGGCCACGGCCGGCACGGACACGGCGAATGACAGCACGGCTGCAGCCATCACGTTCTTGATCATGAGTTCCCCTCTCGATTGCAATTCTGATTGCAGAGCCTTCTGGCGGGGCTTTGCGCCCCGTTTCTTGGTGACCCGAAAGCGATAGCGTATATTGGATCCAATATGCAATATAAAATATCCGAAATGACAAGGTGCTTCAAAATCCACCCGTCTTGCCGTACAAGCGGCGCTTCATGGGGCCACACCCTGGGAAAGGCTCGTTATGAAACTGAAATCGATGGATATTTCCGCCACAGCCTCGGCGTCATCCATTGTCTTCGAGGCCTTGCGCAAGGCGATCATCGGCGGGGAACTCGCCGAGGGCGAACCCTTGCGTCAGGACGAAATCGCCCAACTTTTCAATACCAGCCGCATCCCCGTGCGCGAGGCGATTTCCAGGCTTGAGGAGCAGGGTCTGGTCAGGACGCAGCGCTACAAGGGCGCCGTGGTCGCCGGCTTCTCGCCGCGGGAGACGGCGGAAATCTTCGACCTGCGTGCGCTGGTCGAGCCGGAAATCATGCGGGACGCCGTGCCGCGCATGTCGAAGGAGCTGCTTTCAGACGCGCGGGAAAAATGCGCGGCTTTCTCCTCCGCGACGGACCCGATGGCCTATGGCGATCTCAATCGCGCGTTTCACGAGACGCTCTACAGTGCAAGCGAGCTCAGGTATTTCCGGGATGTCTCCAACAATGCGATCGACCGCGTCGAGCGGCAGATCCGTGCCCAGCTCGTGATGTCCAACGGAATGGAACGCGCGGGCCGCGAGCATTTCGCGATTCTCGAGGCATGCGAGAAGGGGAATGCCGATCTCGCCTCCGAGCTGACGCGCGCGCATATCCAGGGGGCGAAGGCGTCGCTGCTGGAGCATTTGCCGGCGTCCTGAGGAGCGAGGCCGGCGCCCTCGGGCGTCGGTAACAGGCCCTGATCAGTGCGCCCGATGGGTGTCGCCAAGATGCATGAACTCGCGGAACGCAGTCATCGCGGTGCTTTGCTCGACGTTGGTGGCCCAAGCCAGTCCCACATCCATTGTCGGGATCCGGTCCGCAAGCGCCTTGACCTCGACGCGGCGTCCGTCCAGTGACCAGGGGCGGTAGACCATGTCGGAGAGGATCGTGACCCCCATGCCATTGGCCACCATGGATCTGACCGCCTCTACCGACGAGGTGCGAAACACCGTGCGCGGCCGATAGTTCGTGCGGTTCCAGTAGCGCTGTGCCGTGTTGGAGGCTTCGTCGACCGTCAGCATGATGTAGGGCTCCCGCGCGACATCCGCGATGCCGATCGTGGCCTGTTCCAGCAAGGGATGCTGCGACGAGAGCCAGAGCCGCCTCCGGGATTGCAGCAGGGTCTCATAGGTCAGGCCCTCCTGATTGTAGATGTTGGAGACCAGCATCACCGCAAGATCGAAGGTGCCCGACACCAGGCCCTCCTCGATCGCCCCGCGCGAAGCCTCCGTAAGCCGCAGATCCACGCCGGGAAAGGCGCGCGCAAAGCGCTCGATATGGGGGGGCAGGAAGTAGCCGGCCACCGTGTAGGTCATTGCCAGCCGCAAGGTGCCGTTGACGGCGTTGCGTGAACTGCGGGGCGAGCGCACCGCCTCGTCGACCGCCGCCATGACCCGTCGGGCATGGTCGAGAAAGATGCTTCCCTCAAAGGTAAGGGTAACCCCGCCGGCGTGCCGGTCCAGCAAGCGCGCGCCGACGGTATCCTCAAGATGCTTGACGGCTGTCGTGACCGCCGACTGCGAGACATTCAGCTCGATCGCTGCGCGACTGATCTGGCCGGTATTTGCGACAGCGATGAAATACCGGATCTGTCGGATCGATGGCTCATTCATTTTTCAAATGCCGATTATATGTTTTTCCGGGTTCTACCCCTCCGCATTTTCAACAATTGCGAAAGGGCGTTCGCATTCTCGTCTCCCGGACTTATCCTGAAAGGGTTCGCTTGTTCAGAACTTTATATCGAATGTCTCATGACCAAGCCAGCCTCGTTGCCGGCTTGATCACCGGGCTTTAGCGCGAGAGTGCAATATCTATTTTTCTAAATTTATGCCTCATATCTTCGTATTTTACAATCTCTGGCCCGCGTTCTTTGATTTCCTCACCGCCCGTCCAGAGGCGGGTGTGAAAGACGGATGCTCGTTCATCCGCGCCAGTTCCAGAGGGTAAGCTATGAGACATCTCCTGAAATCCGTGACGTCCTCGGCGGCGCTCGCGCTCGTTCTGACCGGCAGCGCCGTGGCGGACGACTGGTTCCCCTATCCCGTGGAGGTTTGGGATCCGCCGTTCGACATGGCGAGCCCCCGGACCTCGAAAGACTATGTGCCGCTCGACAAGGCGGCCCAGCCCTGGGACATTTGCGTGTCCTTTCCGCATATGAAGGATGCCTACTGGCTCGGCGTCGACTATGGCGTGGTGGAAGAGGCGCGCCGCCTCGGCGTGCGGCTGAATGTCGTCGAGGCCGGCGGCTACACCGAGCTCAGCACGCAGATCTCGCAGATCGAGGATTGCGTGTCGGCGGGCGCCGATGCCGTGATCATCGGTGCGATTTCCTTCGACGGCCTGAACAATCTCGTCGGTGAGATCCGCTCCAAGGATATCCCGGTGATCGACGTGATCAACGGCATGTCGTCGGACAAACTGTCGGCGAAATCGCTCGTTTCCTTCGGTGAAATGGGCGCCAAGGCCGGCGCGTTCCTCGCCGAACGTCATCCCGCCGGCGGCGACGCAGTCAAGGTCGCCTGGTTCCCCGGACCGGCCGGCGCCGGCTGGGTGGAAGCTGGAAACACCGGTTTCCAGGGGACCATCGACGGCAGTGCCATCGAGCTTGTCGATACCAAATACGGCGACACCGGAAAGGAGGCCCAGGCCCGGCTTGTTGAAGACACGCTCGAGGCCTATCCGGATCTCGACTACATCGTCGGCACGGCTGTGACGGCGGAAGCGGCGATCCCGATCCTGCGGTCGCGCGGGCTGACCGACCGGGTCAAGGTCGTTTCCTACTACTACACGCCGGGCGTGGATCGTGGCATCGCCCGCGGGCAGATCCTCGCGGCGCCCACCGATTCCACCGTGGTGCAGGGACGTATCGCCGTCGACCAGGCCGTCCGCATCCTGGAAGGCAAAGACTACGACAAGCATGTCGGACCGGCGCTTTACGTGGTCACCCAGGAAAGCCACGCGGAATTCGATCCCTCCTCGACACTGGCACCAGACGGCTTCCGTCCGGTCTTCTCGGTGGAATGAGCGGCAAGCGTCGTACAAACGGGGGATAGCGACATGTCGGCCATCACAGCCGAACCCCGGGACACGGTGCAGCCTGACAAGGCTGCACCTCCCCTTCTCCAGACCATCGGCATAACCAAGGACTATCCTGGTGTGCGCGCGCTTGATGATGTTTCCTTCGAGTTGCGGGCGGGTGAAGTCCATGTCCTGTTCGGCGAAAATGGCGCCGGAAAGTCGACCCTGATCTCGATCCTTGCCGGCGCGAACGCGCCGACGGCCGGCCGGATCGTCCTGCGGGGCGAGGAGGTCCATCTCCATTCTGTTCACGATGCACGGGATCTCGGGATCTCGGCGGTGTTTCAGGAGTTCTCCCTGATCCCGCAGATGAGTGTCGAGGAGAACCTGTTTCTCGGGGCGGAACCGACGCGCTCCGGTGTCATCGATCGGGCGCGCATCCGGTCCGAAGCCCGCGAGATCCTGGATGAACTCGGCTTCGCACTGAAGCCGGAGACGCGGGTGGACCGGTTGACGCGGGCCGAACAGCAGATGGTCGAGATCGCCAAGGCCTTTCGCTCCGATCTTTCGGTACTGATCCTCGACGAGCCGACCGCATCGCTGACCAGCCATGAGACCGATCATCTGTTCGCTCTCATCGAAAAGCTGACCGAGCGCGGGGTCGGCATCGTCTACATCACGCATCGCATGGCGGAGATCCGGCGTATCGGCGACCGCATCACCGTGTTGCGCGATGGTCGCTATATCGACACGGTCGACGCCGGGAGCGCGTCGGAGGACGAGCTTGTCCAACTGATGACCGGACGGGTGGTTGGCGGGATCTTCCCCCGGCTTGATCTCGGCCCGGCAGGCGCGCCCGTTCTGGAGGTCGAGGCGCTCAGCACGCGCGACGGCGCGGTCCGCGATGTATCGATGCACGTCCGCGCCGGCGAGATCGTTGGCATGGCCGGGCTGGTCGGCTCGGGCAAGTCCGAGCTCATGCAGGCGTGCTTTGGTGCGCGGGCGGTGGCCGCGGGACATGTCCGTCTCAAGGGACATGACACGACGGGGCGCTTGCCGCGCCAGAACATTTGCGACGGATTTCTCTATTTGCCCTCCGACCGGCGTACCGAAGGGCTGATGATGATGCGATCCGTACGCGAGAACATGGCGCTTGCGTCTCTCGACATCCCTCCGTTTTCCCGCGGTCCGGTCCTCGACCGGCGTGGGGAAGCCCGCAAGGTCGCAGAACTCGCCGGGCGCTTGAACCTCTCGCCGCCGCGCATCGAGCGCATGGTCGAACATTTCTCCGGCGGCAACCAGCAAAAGGTCATGCTCGCGCGCAGCCTGACCCGCTCCTACGATCTCATTGCCTTCGACGAACCGACGGTGGGCGTCGATGTCGGAACGCGCGCGGCAATCTACGAATTCATTGTCGATCTCGCCCGGGCGGGCGTCGCAATCGTGCTGATCTCATCCGATCTGCCGGAAATCCTTCACCTGACCTCGCGCGCCTACGTCTTCTACCGGGGGCGGGTGCAGGCGGAGGTTCCGGCCGACCAACTCACGGAGGAAAATGTGTTGGCTCACTTCTTCGAGAGGGAGAGCGCGTGATGGCGGAAAACGCTTTGTCCTCGCGGGACCGCGACGGAGGAATAGCGGATGTCGTCAAGCGGCTGTTCGTTCGGCTCGGCATCCTACCCTTCCTGCTGGTGATCGCGATCGTGGTGTTCGCGCTGCTGTCGGACAATTTCCTGACGCCCCGCAATCTGATGAACGTGCTGCGGCAGTCGGTCTATCTGATGATCGTCTCACTCGGTCAGATGCTGGCGCTTTTGACCGGAGGCTTCGATCTTTCGGTCGGCACGATCCTGGCGTTGTCGTCGGTTGTCGGCGCACTCACCATGTCGACGCTTCACGCCATGTATCCGGACATGGTCGGCCTCTCTATCGCGGTCGGCTGCGTCGCCGGCATCGCGGCCGGTGTCTCCATCGGGATGGTCAACGGTCTGGGCGTTGCCGTGTTCAAGGTCTCGCCTTTCATGATGTCGCTCGGCATGGCGTCCGTCGGCTTCGGCATCGCCCTTTATCTGACCGGCGGCGTTCCCGTTTACGGCATGCCGCAAGCGTTCGGAGATGTCTTCGGCTTCGGGTCTTTGTTCGGGGTTGCGACGCCCGTTTATGTGGCGGGTCTCTTGGCGGTCGGCCTCTATCTCTTCCTCTACTGGACACCGCAGGGCCGCTATCTCTACGCGGTCGGCGGAAACATCAAGGCGGCGTCGCTTTCGGGCATCAACACGGGCGGCACGCTTTTCCTGACCTATACGCTCTGCGGGTTCTTCGCGGCCGTGTCCGGCATGCTGCTGACGGCGCGCCTCGACACGGGCGAGGCCAATATCGGGGCGTCCATGCCGCTGGAATCGATCGCAGCTTGCGTCATCGCCGGTGTCAGCCTGCGCGGTGGCGTCGGACGGTTGGAGAATGTCGTTTTGGGTGCGCTGTTCATCGGTCTCGTCCAAAACGGAATGAACCTAGCGCGTATCGAATCCTACCTGCAGACCGTGGTGCTCGGCGCCCTGCTGATCCTGGCCGTCATCGCCGACCAGATCCGGCTGCGTTATGTCGCCTCGCTAAAAGACTGAGAAGGAAAACAACGGATGTCTGCGGAAATAAACTGCGACATGGGCGAGAGCTTCGGGCTCTACAGGATGGGTGACGACGAGGGCATCATGCCCTGTATCTCCCAGGCCAATGTCGCTTGCGGCTTTCACGGTTCGGACCCCAACCACATGCGCCGGACGGTCGAGCTTGCCCGTCGCCATGGCGTGAAGGTCGGCGCGCATTTTTCCCTGCCGGATCTGCCGGGTTTCGGCCGCCGCGAGATGAAGATCGAGAGGGATGAAATGTTCAACATCATCCTCTATCAGATCGGGGCGTTGACGGGATTTCTGCAGGCGGCCGGTCTGGCGTTGTCGCACCTGAAACCGCATGGTGCGCTCTATGGCATGGCCACGCGCGAGGAGCATATCGCACATGCGATTGCCGATGCGGCAGAGATCTTCGATGTGCCGGTGCTCGGCCTTGCCGGGACGCTTCACGAGGAGGTCTACCGCGCGCGCGGGGTCGGCTTCCTGGCCGAGTTCTTCGCCGATCTCGACTATGGCGACGATGGTTCTTTGATCATCACCCGCGAACATCATGCCGTGGATCCGCAGGTCGCGGCGCGGCGCACGGTGTCTGCCGTGCGCGAGGGCCGGGTTCCTTCGATCAACGGCAATCCCGTCCCGGTGCGGGCGGAAACCGTGTGCATTCATTCCGACACGCCGAATGCGGTGGAGATCGCGCGCGCGGTCCACGCCGCGATCAGCCGTCCCGAGGGCGCCTGACCCAATCGCATCGATACCAAGGAGGAAAAGACTATGGCCAGACATGAGGTGAAATCCCCGATCCCCGGCACGTTCTATCGCAAGCCGGCGCCGGATCAGCCGCCTTTCGCGGAGATCGGGCAAAGTGTCGCAAAGGGCGACACGGTGGGCCTTGTCGAGGTGATGAAGACCTTTCACGAGGTGAAGGCGGACGCCGATGGCATGATCGTCGGGTTTCCGGTTGCAGACAGCGATCCGGTAATGGCCGGCCAGACCATCGTCGAACTGGATTGAGGCGGTCGTGGCACAGGGAAAGATACGCAAGTTGCTGATTGCCAATCGCGGCGAGATCGCGGTCCGCATCATCCGGGCCGCCCGCGATTCCGGCATCGCGACCGTTCAGGTCTACAGCGATGCCGACGCCAATGGGCGTGCGGTGGCCATGGCGGACGAAGCCGTGAACATCGGCCCTCCCCAGGCCGCGAAATCCTATCTCGACATCGACGCCCTGCTTCAGGCCGCGCGTGACACCGGCGCCGATGCAATCCATCCAGGGTACGGATTCCTCGCGGAGAACGCGGGCTTCGCAGACGCGGTGGAGGCGGCGGGTCTGGTCTTCGTGGGTCCCTCCGGCGAAACCATCCGGTTGATGGGCGACAAGGCGGCTGCACGCGCGGAAGCGCGCAAGGCCGGTGTTCCGACCGTGCCGGGGAGCGACGGGCTGGTGGAGGACATGGACGCGGCGGCAAAGCTTGCGGCCGAAATCGGTTTTCCGGTCATGATCAAGGCTGCCGCGGGTGGTGGCGGACGCGGGATCCGCGTCGCGCATGACGCAGAGGAATTTGCCCGTCTCGCGCCGCAGGCGGCATCGGAGGCCCGGGCGGCCTTTGGCGACGGCGGCATCTATATCGAAAAGGTGATCGAACGCGCTCGCCACATCGAGGTTCAGGTGCTTGGCGACGGGAGCAACGTCGTGCATTTCTTCGAACGGGAATGCTCGCTCCAGCGCCGCCGCCAGAAGGTGTGGGAGGAAGCGCCGTCGGTCGTCCTGTCGGAGAAGGTGCGCGAGGAACTCTGCGCCTCCGCGGTCGCGCTTGCGAAAGCCGTCGGATACCGCGGCGCCGGGACGATCGAATACCTTTATGACGACGTCAGCGGGGATTTTTTCTTCATCGAGATGAACACCCGTATTCAGGTGGAGCATCCGGTGACCGAGATGATCTGCGGAGTCGATCTGGTCGCCGAGATGATCCGTATCGCCGGCGGCGAGAAGCTTAAACGCACGCAGGCCGATATCGCGCGGACCGGACATGCGATCGAGGTCCGGCTGAATGCGGAAGACCCTGCCAACAACTTCATGCCGTTTCCCGGCGTCGTTGGCGAATTGCTCACCCCGGACGGTCCCGGTGTGCGGTTCGATCACATGCTCTATCCCGGATATGCGGTTCCGCCGTTCTACGATTCTCTGCTCGGCAAGCTCATCGTCTGGGGCGAGGACCGCGAGCGGGCCCTGTTGCGGCTTGGCCGCGCGCTTCGTGAGCTCAAGGTCGAGGGTCTGCCGACAACTGCGCCTTTGTTCGCGGCGCTCCTGGAGAGCGATGACCTGCGCGCAAGCGCCGTCCATACGCGTTGGCTTGAGCCCTGGCTCGAGACCAATCTCGATCTGATCAAGCAAAAGGGAGGCGGGAACACATGAGTTGCCGATACACATTCGGAGGCGACGAGCACATTTTCGTCGAGGTAGACGAAGCGATGTCGCTGGAGGCGTTTTTCGTCAGCCTGTCGATGACCAACGCGGTGCGTGAGGCCAATATCAAGGGTGTGACGGAGATCTGCCCGGCCAATGCCTCGTTTCAGGTCAAGTTCAATCCGGATGTGATCCATCCGGACGACATGATGGCGGAGTTGAAACGCCTTGAGGAGACGGCCGAGAGCGCGGAGCCGGTGCTCGACACGCGGATCATCGAGATCCCGGTCTACTATCAGGATCCCTGGACGCATGAGACCCTGATGCGGTTTCGCGAAAGACATCAGGACCCGAATGCTACCGACATCGAATATGCCGCGCGGATCAACGGTTTCGACGGTGTCGACGCCTTCATCGAGGCGCACTCCGGCGCACCGTGGTTCGTCTCGATGGTCGGCTTCGTCTCGGGCCTGCCGTTTCTGTACCAGATGGTCGATCGACCCCGACAGATCGAGGTGCCGAAATACCTGCGCCCGCGCACGGATACGCCCCGCCTGACGGTGGGCTACGGCGGATGTTTTTCCTGCATCTACTCGGTGCGCGGGGCCGGCGGATACCAGATGTTCGGCATCACGCCGATGCCGATCTTCGATCCCCAACAGAAGGTTTCTTACCTCAAGGATTTCATGGTGTTCTTCAAGCCGGGCGACATCGTCAAGTGGAAGCCGATCACCCGCGAGGAATACGACGCTGCAATCGAGGCGGTGCAGGCCAACACCTTCGCGCCCCGGATCCGGAACGTGCGCTTCTCCCTCGATGACTACAATGCCGACATCGACGGGACCAACGCCAAGCTGATGGAGGCCCTCTATGCCGGTTAACGTGATCTCCGCAGGCATCGCCACGACGATCCAGGACATGGGACGTCCCGGTTATTATCACCTCGGGATCCCCATCGGCGGCGCGATGGACCGCTTGGCCCTTCGCACGGCAAACCTTCTGGTCGGCAATGCCGAGGAGGCAGCGGGCCTTGAATGCGTCTTCGTCGGCCCCGAGCTCGAGTTCACCGAGGACGCGACCGTCGCCGTCTGCGGCGCGGAGTTGCCGCCAAAGCTGGACGGCGACCCGCGCGAAACCTGGACGGCCTTCGCCGTCAAGGCGGGGCAGGTTCTCTCCTTCGATTTCCTGAAAGCCGGCGCGCGGGCCTATATCGCCATTTCGGGCGGCATCAACACCCCGCCGATGCTCGGCAGCCGCTCGACCTATGCCATCGGGGCGCTCGGCGGTGTGGAAGGGCGCGCCGTGCAGCCTGGCGACAGCCTGCCGCTGGGTGCCTCGGTGCGTGCCGCCAAGGAAGGGGCAAGCGTGCCCGCGAAGCTGCGGCGCGGTCCGGACAATCCGGCAGAGTTGCGTGTGCTGCCGGGCCTCTACTGGCACCGCATCACCGAAGAGGCGCAGCGAGACTTCTTCGACGACACCTGGAAGGTGGCGAATGAGGCCGACCGCATGGGCTATCGCTTCCAGGGCGGGCGCAAGCTCGCGTTCGTCGAACGCGACCAGCCTTTCGGTGCCGGCGCCGATCCCTCCAACATCACCGACGCCTGCTATCCCTACGGGTCCGTGCAGGTTCCAAGCGGAACGGAGCCGATCGTGCTGCACCGCGACGCGGTCTCCGGCGGCGGGTATTTCATGATCGGGACGGTCATTTCCGCCGACATGGACCTGATTGGCCAGTTGCAGCCGCACACGCCCACGCGCTTCGTCAAGGTCGACATGGAAACGGCGCTCGCCGCCCGCCGCGACCGCGCACGAACGATGGATGCGATCCGCAACGCGCTTGTCGCGAGCTGACGTCGGACAGCGGACTGTCGACCACGATGCAGGATGCGTCCTGGTGGAGCGGATTCGACACGTGAGCCCCGCTCGCGGCGAGGCGCTTGTTTCTCTGTCGAATCCGAAACAGCTCCATCAGGGGGCGCCGTTTTTCTTTCCGGCGACGCGGTGTGCGGCCCAGGGCAGCAGCGCCACGATCAGGAAGACGCGGGCCACATGGTGGGCGGCCACCATCGCGGGATCGATCATCAGCGCCAGCGCGACGACGCCCAGTTCCGGCGCGCCGCCGGGAAGATAGGCGAGAAACAGCGGCGCGACATCCGCCCCGGCAAACGGCGCCACGACGAGGGCCGCGGCCAGCGAGCCGGCGGCGAACACTAGCCCGACAACGGCCGCAAGCCATCCGTCCCTTGCAATCTGTCTCAAGGTGTAGTCGGCAAACCGCGCGCCGACGCCGGATCCGATGACGATCTGCGCCAGGGCGGACAGGACCGGGGGAACATGCACCGTCACGAGGTCCGTGGCGTGGATCGCGGCGGATGCGAACAACGGCAGGAGCAGCATCACGGAGGGAAAGCGCACGCGGGTCGCGATGAACCAGCTTGCCACGGCGACCAGGGCGAGCGTGCCGTGCTCGACCAGGTCGAGGGCTTCCGAGCCGGAAAAGGCCGTCCGGTTGGCCTCCGCCAGGTCGATGCCGGAGATCCACTGGATCAGCAGCGGTGCACTGACCAGCAACACGACCAGACGCGCCGTATGGCACAGCACAACGCGGTTGGCCTCGGTCTTGTAGTGTTCCGCGAGCATCGTCACCACGGACAAGCCGCCGGGCATCGCGGCGAACAGTGCGGTCTCGCGGTTCATGTCGCCCCATCGGCGAAAGACCGCGTAGGCGAGACCGCAGAAGGCGAAGGACAGAAGCGTCATGACGGCAAGGCTGACGACCCAGCTTCCGGCCCGTGCAATCACATCGGGGGTGAAGCCGGTCCCGAGCATCGTGCCGATCGCGACCATGGCCCAGTTCCGCCATGCCGGGGGCAGGCCGGGGCGGAAGCCGGAAAGCTGACTGACGAGCGCCGAGGCAAACAGGCTCCCCAGGACCCAGGGGAGCGGAAGGTTCAGCAGATAGAATGCGCCGCCGCCGGCGCAGCCGATGCCGACCGTTGCCGCGCCGCGCGCGACGGCGGACCGCACCACCGTCACTGCCCGGCGCGCCGCGCCTTGCGGGCGCGCAAGGCCTTGAGTGACGGTGCGCCGACAAGAACCGCGAGCATCGCAATGGCGAGGACGAGTGCAATCGGCCGTTCCAGAAGATAGGTCATCGGCTGGTTGTTCGAGATCTGCAGCGTGCGCACAAGTTCGCCCTCCATCATCCGGCCGAGCAGCAGGCCGATCACGGTCGCGGCAACCGGGTAGGCGTTGCGGCGCATCAGCCATCCAAGCAGTGCGAAGGCGGCGACGGTCAGCGGTCCGGCGATCGTTCCGGTGATCCCGTAGCCGCCCCAGGCGCACATCGCAAGCACGCTCGGCACCAGATAGGCGAGGGGAACGCGAACCACCATTCCCAGCACCCGCAGCATCAACAGCCCGACCACCGCAAGCAGCAGCACCTGGCCGAGGTTGCCGAGAATGATCGAATAGACCACGTCGGTCTGGTTGCGGATGAAGGACGGGCCGCCGATGATGTTGTGGAACGAGAAGGCGGCAAGCAGCACGGCGGTCGCCGCGCCGCCGGGAATGCCGAGGGCGAGAAGCGCGGTCATCGAGCCACCCTCGGAGCTGCTGTTTGCGGATTCGGCCGCGATCACGCCCTCGGGCGCTCCCTTGCCGAAGGCTTCGGGTGTGCGCGAGGTACGGCGGGCCTCGCCGTAGGAAACAAGGTTCGCGACCGAGGAGCCGACGCCGGGGATCGCGCCGATGCCGGCGCCGATCAGGCTGCCGCGCAGAAGCACGGCGGGATAGCGGAAGGTCTCCGCCACGCCGGCCAGGATCTTCCTGAGCGAAATGTCGCGCTGGGCCTCGTCGGTCACCAGATAGCTGCTGCCCCTGAGCCGCAGCAGTTCGGAGGCGGCAAAAATCCCGATCATCGCCGGGACGGCCGGGATGCCGTCCAGCAGATGCGGGTTGCCGACGGTGGTGCGCATGATCCCGGTGGTCGACATGCCGATCTGGCTGAGAAGGAGCCCGAGAAAGCCGGCGAACAGGCCCTTGGCCACATTGCCGTCGTTGAGGGTCGCGATCAGGGTCAGGCCCCACAGCACGACCACCACCATTTCCATCGGCCCGATTTTCAGCACCAGGGCGGCCATCGGCCCGATCAGCAGGAGCAGCAGGATATAGCCGATGAAGGACCCGACGACGGATGCGGCAAGTCCGAGGCCGAGCGCCTCGTTGTGCTTGCCCTGCCGTGCCATGGGGTAGCCGTCGAAGGCGGTCGCGATGGAGGAGGAGGAGCCGGGGATGTTCATCAGGATGGCGGTGACGCCACCGCCATAGGCGCCGCCCGTGAAGATCGCGGTCAGGAAGAGCATCGCCTGCAGGAAGTCCATGCCGAAGGTGACGGGCAGGAACACCGCCATCGCCATGGAGATCTGAAGGCCGGGGATCGAGCCGAAAACCAGGCCGATCAGCAGCCCCGGTATCACCCAGATCCAGGGATCGAAGCTGGAAAACAGCAGGCCGAAGGCCTGCGACAAGGCGAATTGATCGAGCATGTCAAAGCACCAGCGTCAGCATGGGATAGGGAAAGAGCGACCCGAACCCCTTGACCAGGGCGAGGCTGAATATCGCGGCATAAAGGGGAGGGACCCAGAGGCTGCGCCCGCCGCTCATCACGATGCCGGCCCAGACGAAGACGAAGGTCGCCACGTCGAAGCCGACATGGGTGAGCGCGTAGCAGAAGATGCCGAAACCGGCGAGCAGGAGGAGATCGCCGAGCGCGCCGGCCGGTGCCGGGTCCGCGTCCGGACTGCGCAGGACTGTGACGACGATGCACAGCGCCAGAACGCCGAGCAGCAGCGCTGCGGGCGCCACCACGATGAGGTTGTTCAGACTGGTCGAGGCGGACAGCGCGCTCCAGAGAATGAAGCCCGTGATGGCAAGCACGATGCCGAGAAAGGCTGCATGGCTCGCGGAAAGTCTTGCACTCATGGTTGTCCCCTGTGTGCCCACGCCCTGAGGGAAGCGGGGGCATGGCCCCCGCAATCTGTCGCGTTACTCGGCGCTGAAGCGCTTCAGAACCTCGAAGTTCGACTTGATGATCTCGGTCGTGCGGTCCGGACCGAGCCACTCGGTACCGATCTTCTGGCCCTTGAGCTTTGCGACGAACTCCTTGTCCTCGAGCACGGCCTTGTAGGCGTCGACCATCTTCTGGAACGCTTCGGGATTGTTCTTCTTGAACTCCGCGTGGGCCGCAAGGCCGCGCATCGAGCCGGCCAGCACCGGAACCGTTTCCAGGCCGTTGTCGGCAAGCGCCGCGTTCAGGGTCGGGGCATCCCAGTCCGCGCTCGGCTCATCCGCAGCCAGTGCCAGCGGGCGAACGTATTCGGCGATGGACAAGGTGCCGTCTGCGGCGAGAACCGTCATGTCGACCTGGCCGCCGGCGACGGCGGTGCGGGCCGCGCCGCCCGACTGGTAGGTGACGATGCTGACCGCGCTCTTGTCGAGACCGAAGGCTTCCAGCGCAAGCTCGAGGTTGATCGCGCCGGTCGAGCCGGGCACGACGGAGACCTTCAGCTTGCCGGGCTCGGCCTTGGCCGCTTCCATGAACTCGCTCAAGGTCTTGAACGGAGTCTCGGCGTTGACCGCGAAGAGGTCGTAGTCGTTCCACTGCCCGTTGATGAAGGCGAAGTCGTCGAGCGTGTAGTCCGCCTCGAAGCGCAGCATCGCGTTGGAGATATAGGGATGGATCGACGTTGCCAGGAAATAGCTGCCGTCGGCCGGCATCTGGGAGAAGTAGGTGTGGCCGACATGGCCGCCGCCGCCTTCCTGATTGACCACCGAGATCGGGGTGCCGAGCTCGTCCTGCAGACGCTGGGCAAGGGCGCGCGCCGTGCGGTCCGCGGAGCCTCCGGGCCCGAGGGCGACGACGAAGGTGATCTTGCGCGGCGGCCAGGCGTCCTCCGCGCTTGCGGTTGCGGGCGTAAATGCTGCCGCCAGCGACAGGCCGAGCGCGACTGCGGCGATTGCGATTTTCTTCATGGTTGGGACGTCCTCCCAGACGTTTCTGATGTTGGATTGTAGTGCAATATTGCAGATTGAATTGGTAGCGCTCCGATCGCTGCCGTGTCAAGCGAGTCATTCTTGTTGACATATTATTGAAATTAAACAATTTTATCGCTCAAAGAAGATTTGACCTTCCGAGAATTCGATTCGTGGAGGATGAAATTGTCAACAATTAGCGAGACATCCCGGGGTCTTGTCGCGGAGCGACTCGCAGAGGATCTGCGCGACGACATTCTGTCCGGGCGGCTTCAGCCGGGCGCGCGTCTTGGAGAGGTGGCCCTGGCGGAGCGGTTCTCCGTCAGCAGGGGGCCCGTGCGCGCGGCGCTCAACCTGCTCAGCGAGGCGGGCATCGTGACGATCGTGCCGAACAGCGGTGCGCGCGTGCGTGAGTTGAGCCGTGCGGATGCGCGGGCGCTCTACGAGGTTCGCGCCGCGCTTGAGGGCGAGGCGGCCATGCTCGCGGCCTCCAGGGCAAATGGCGAAACGGCGGCGCGGTTCGCTGCGCTGCTCGATCAGCATGCCTCGGAAGTCGCCGCCCATCCTGAGGGCGCCTATCTTCAAGGCGCCGGCGACCGCGATTTTCATCTGGTCATCGCCAGGATGGCGGAAAACCCCCTGTTGCTGCGCTATCTCGCCGGGGAGCTCTATCCGCAGCTCTCGCTTCTGCGCGTCAAGCATCGCAACGTGACCGGCCGCGGCGCCAAGGCGCTTCACGAACACAAGCGCATCGCCGAGGCGATCGCCGACGGCGACGCCGAGGTGGCGGGGCTCCTGATGCGCCGCCACATCCGCAACAGCTGGACCGCGCTCGAGGCCCAGCTTTCCGAACATGTGGGAGAGGGCGAATGAGCCAGGACCGTATTCCCGCCGCCTTCATTCGCGGCGGGACGTCGAAGGCCGTTGTGCTGAAGCGCGCGGATCTGCCGGAAGACGAGGCGGCATGGGCGTCGCTGTTCGCAGCCCTCATGGGAAGCCCCGATCCCTACAAGCGCCAGCTGGACGGAATGGGCGGAGGCCTGTCCTCGCTCAGCAAGGTCTGCATTGTCGGTCCCCCCACCCGCTCCGACGCGGATGTCGACTATACGTTTGCCCAGGTCGGCGTCACCACGGACCAGGTCGACTTCACCGGAAACTGCGGCAACATGAGCTCCGCGATCGGCCCCTTCGCCTATGACGAGGGGCTGGTTGCCGGTCCGCGCGAGGGCATGGCCGAGGTTCGCATCAACAACACCAACTCCGGCAAGATCATCCTTGCGCGCTTTCCGGTCCGCGACGGACGTGCCGTTGTCGGCGGCACCTTGGCCATTCCCGGTGTGCCCGGGACCGGGGCGTCCGTTTCGCTCGATTTCCTCGACCCCGCCGATACCTTCGGCAAGGGCGTGCTGCCGGAAGGTCGATCACTGCACCGGCTGACGCTTGCCGACGGGCGCAGGGTGCGCGCAACGATGATCGACGCGGCGGTTCCCTCCGTTTTCGTCGACGCCGGCGATGTCGGTGGCGATGCGGGTGCTGACCCCGCCGATATCGATGCGGATGTGGCGTTGATGGCCGGTCTGGAGGAAATCCGCTGCGCGGCGTCGGTGCGCATGGGGCTGACCGGGGATCTCGATGCGGCCGCCAGGCGCATGGCGACGCCGAAGGTCGCCATGGTCGGGAAGGCCGGCCCCTATCGCGACCTTTCCGGAATGTTGCATCCGGCCGAGGGCCACGATCTCCAGATCCGGATGATCTCGGCCGGCCAGGCGCATCGCGCGGTTCCCGTTACCGGGGCGCTGGCGCTTGCCTGCGCTGCTGCCGTCGACGGGTCCGTGGTGGCGGCCTGCCTGCCCGAAGGGGCCGACGTCTTGAACCTGCGTATCGCCACGCCGAGCGGCATTCTCTCGGTCGGGGCGATGCGCGATCCCGACGGGACCGGCATTCGCAGTGCCCGCATCCTGCGCACCCAGCGGCGCCTGATGGACGGCTACGTCTACCTCCGCGCGCCCATGCCCGATTTTTCCGCCGATCAGAACTGAAGAAGAGACACATTCATGCTCAATCACGAAATCAACCGCGCCTTCAAGCAACGGATCCTCGGCGGCGGACCCGTGCTCATGCCCGGTGCCGCGAACGCGCTCGCGGCCCGCATCATCGAGGAACAGGGTTTTGAGGCGATCTATCTGTCCGGCGCGGGGCTGACCAACACCTATCTCGGAATGCCGGACATGGGCTTCATCGGCCTGAGCGAGATCGCGCAGCATACCTCGACGATCCGCGATGCCACCGAGCTTCCCATCGTTGTCGATGCCGACAACGGGTTCGGCAATGCCCTCAACGTCCGCCACGCCATCCGCACCCTGGAACGCGCCGGCGCCAGCGCCGTGCAGCTTGAGGACCAGAAGATCCCGAAGCGGTGCGGTCATTTCTCGGGCAAGGAGGTGGTGCCGCTTGCCGAGGCCCGCTCGCGGATCCGCGCCGCCGTCGACGCCCGCCAGGACGCAAACACCATGATCGTGGCGCGCACCGACGCGCGCGCGACCGACGGGTTTACCGAGGCGCTCGACCGGGCCGCCGCCTTCATCGAGGACGGGGCGGACATCACCTTCGTCGAGGCGCCGCAGTCCATCGAGGAGATGCGCGGCATCCCGGCGGCGCTCAAGGGAACCCCGCAGCTCGTCAATCTGGTGGTTGGCGGCAAGACGCCGATCCTCGACCTTGAGGAGCTGGGCGGGATGGGCTTTTCGCTGGTGCTCTATGCCAATGTCGCGCTGCAGTCGGCGATCCATGGCATGACCGTGGCGCTGTCCCAGCTGAAGGACACCGGCAAAATGGATGAATCCGGTCCGGTCGCCAGTTTCCTCGAGCGACAGCGCATGGTGCGCAAGGATCTCTTCGACGAGCTGGAAACCCGCTACGCGATCTAGGGTGCGAGGCATGCGGGTCGTTGGGGCGGCGGACGGTATGCGGCCCGGTCCCCCGCCGCCCGACTTCCCCCCCTGCGCAGTGATTTCGTCCCTGTCATCTTGGATGTCGACGTCGAGACGGTCATCGGCGGGATCGGCGCTCGGCTGGGAATGCCGGGTCTCGATCCGTGCCACAGCGTGCACTCTCGGGCTGCCGGGGTCGGGTCGGGGCAGCTGATTTCCATCGGCCTCGTCGTTCTTCGACGTCTCGCCGTTTCCCGCCTCTGCCGGCCACCGATACCCAATGCGCGTTCCGTCGCGGCCCGGGCCTTTGGCATTGTAACCGCATTCCGGATGTTTCAACGATATTGACGACCTGGCCGCCGCCGTTTGAATGGCGCATGCGGCAATTGACGCTTCGGGACTGCCGTCTGAGCGGACGCCTCGGCGGTCGTTCTCGCTGCCGGCTGCATCTGGCGGGATTTCTATCGTTTGCTCTCTTGAAAATCCGGATTGTCGCCCGCGCGCTTTCACGGTTTGTCCCCGATGCTCTGGAAAACAAAGGCGGTCCCCGGCCCTGGTCGGGCACCGTCAACCGGGATTTCATCGAAGCGTCATCAAAGGATCACGCAACCGTCGCCGAAATCGGAGAAGGGGAGGCCGGCAAGCAGTCCCGCTGCCACTTGGACAACAACGGAAATCACCAAATGCTGTCTCGCCCCCTCAACCGCAGAGCGGTCCTGCGCGCCGCCTCTTCGGCCGCGCTCGCCGCGCCCTTCATTGCCCGTGGCTCCTGGGCGCGCGCAAGCTCCGGAGAGCTGCGTCTCGCTGCCTGGGCCGGCTATATTTCGCCGGAAATGCTGGAGGCCTTCGAAAAGGCGACCGGTATCAAAACGACCTACACGCCCTATGGCACCAACGAAGAAATCCTCAGCATGATGCGCGTCAATCAGGGCGCGGGCTTCGACGCGATCTGGCCCGCCCTGGACCGCGTGCCCAACTACGTGGAGGACGGGCTGATCCAGCCCATCGACGAAGCCCGCGTGGAATGGGATCGCTGCATCGACAGCGCCATCAAGAGCTCGGAAACCCTGGGTGCGGTCGTCAACGGCAAGCGCTACCAGGTGCCGACGGACTGGGGCACCGAAGCCCTCGCTTTCAACACCGACAAGCTGTCTCTGGACTATGGCACCGCTTCCTATGCCGATCTGTGGCAGCCGGAAATGGCCGGCAAGGTCACCGTGCGCGGGCACTCCGCCCTTGTCGGCCTGGCGCTGTGGCTGGAGCGGGAAGGCAAGCTGCCGCGGCCCTTCCTCGACAGCTTCAAGGATGTTGAGGCAATGCGCGCCAACTACGATGTGGTTCTCGCGGAAGCCATCGCGCGCAAGGCCACCATCGCGCAATTCTGGAGCAACCAGAACGAGGCCCAGGGCGCGTTCCGCACCAATGGCTGCATTCTGGGGCAGACGTGGGATTCCACCGCCGCCGGCCTGAAGGACGAGGGACAGCCGATCTCCTACCTCGCGCCGCGCGAAGGCGCTCTGTCCTGGATGGAGGGCATCTCGCTTCCGCTGGGATCGGAGAACATCGAGCAGGCCTATGCCTTCATCAACTGGATGCTGACCCCGGAAGCCGGGGCGATGTATGCCACCCATGCCCGCGTCAACACCACGGCCAAGGGCGCCGATGCCTTGCTGCCGCAGGAAATGAAGACCTTTTTCCAGACCGCCTACCCGGGAGATGCCATCGACAATTTGTGGTGGTGGCCGGTTCAGGAAAACTGGTTTGTCGAGATTCGTGGCGAGTATCAGGACAGGTTCCTCAGTGCTTGATATGCCTCGCGTCGCGAAGATGGACACTCCAGGCGTCCTGCCTGGAGTGTCCAGCCCATTGCCAAGCGCCGTTAGCCTGAACAACGTCGAGATGCGGTTCGGCCCCACGCGTGCCGTCAAGCCGCTGTCACTGGATGTGCAGCAGGGCGAGTTCTTCTCGATCCTCGGGCCGTCAGGCTGCGGCAAGACCACGTTGCTGCGTCTGATTGCCGGCATTCTCAAGCCGACGGCCGGCCAGGTGTTTATCAACGGCGAGGACATGGCCGGCGTGCCGCAGAACATGCGGGCAACGGCGATGATCTTCCAGTCGCTGGCGCTGTTCCCGTTCATGACGGTCTGGGAGAACATTGCCTTCGGCCTGGAAGCGCGCGGGATGGCCAAGAAGGAACGCCGCCGGCGGGCCCAGGAGTTGCTCGAGCTCATCGCTCTGCCCGACCATGGCGGACGTCTGCCGGGCGAATTGTCCGGCGGGCAGCGGCAGCGGGTGGCCATCGCCCGGGCCCTGGCGATTCAGCCCAAGGTGCTGCTGCTCGACGAACCGCTGTCGGCGCTCGACCTCAAGCTGCGCCAGCACATGCGGGCCGAGTTGCGGTCCTTGCAAAAGAGCACGGGCGTCACCTTTTTCTACATCACCCATGACCAGTCCGAGGCGCTGGCCATGTCGGACCGCGTCGCCGTGATGAACGCGGGGACACTGCAGCAGGTCGGCACGCCGCATGAACTCTACAGCCGGCCGGGAACCCGGTTCGTCGCGGAATTCGTCGGCGAAACCAACGTGCTCTCGGGCAGCGTCTCGCGCATCGAAAACGGAACCGCAGTTCTGGACTGTCCGGAAGGCCGGTTCGCGGGACGCAGCACGCCGGGGCTGCGCGAGGGGGCGAAGGCCCGCCTCTACGTGCGTCCGGAGGCCATGCGCATCGGCGATGGCAACCACAACGATCTGGCGCTGACCATCGAACGCTATGACTTCGAAGGTGCTTTCGCCACCGCCCATGCCGTGCTGGAGGGCAGCTATCCTCGCCGTGACGTCTCCGTCACGATTTCCCAGCAAAGCCTCTCGAGCGCGCCGGCGATCGGCGCCCCGTTCCGCGCCGGTTTTTGCGCGCGAGATGCGATTGTCCTGCCCGATGAGTGAGATCTTCCAGCGCTTTGGCAAAACACTCGGCGGCATCTTTGTCGCTCTGGTCCTGCTCTGGCTGGCGGGGCTGGTGCTTGTTCCGGGGATCTATATGGTCAATGCGGCGCTGACCCCACGCCTGCCACTGGCTTTGCGGGGCGGTCCGGACGACGTCTATGTGCTGGAAAACTTCGCGTATCTCCTCAACCACCCGAACCACGGCTGGATTTTCGTCAAGACGATCTGGTCTAGTGCGCTGGTGACCTTCGTCACGTTGCTGCTGTGCTATCCCGTCGCCTACTGGCTCGCACAGGTCGCCCGGAAATGGCAGATGCGGCTGATGCTGGTGCTGATGCTCGTCCCCTACTTGATGAACGAGGTGCTGCGCGGCCTCGCCTGGTACATCATCCTTGCCTTCTCCGGACCGTTGAACGCCATGCTGATGGGACTGGGACTGCTCGACGAACCGCATCGCTGGTACGGCGACGGCGGCGTCTTGGCCGGAATGGCCTATGCCTACATCCTGTTCATGCTGTTTCCGATCTACAATGCCATCTGCACGCTGGACCGGGACCAGATCAACGCCGCGCGCAACCTGGGTTCGGCCACCTGGCGCATCCACCGCCGGATCGTCCTGCCTCACGCCAAGGTCGGCATCGCGACCGGCTGTGTTTTCGTCTTCATGATGGCCGCCGGCAGCTATGTGGCGCCGGCGCTGCTGGGCGCGCCGGGCAGCCGCTGGTTCACTCAGCTTGTCTACGAATGGTTCTTCGAGATCGGCAACTGGAACCGTGGGGCGGCCTATGGTGTGGCGCTGATGGCGATGTGCCTGACGGTCGTTCTCGGCCTTCTGGCGCTGTTCCGCGTGAACCTCACGAGCGCAATCAAATGACGAACGACATCAACGTCTCTCCGATGCACACACAGTCGGGTGCCTCGCAGCGCCTGTGGTCCTGGTTGGGTCGGGCCGGGTCGCGGCTCTACCTCTTTGCCTTTGTCGGGTTTCTGCTTGGCCCGCTCGCGATCCTCGGCGGTGCTGCCTTCAACGACAGCAGCTTTCCGACGGTCAGTCCCTGGCAGGGAGGAACCCTGAAGTGGCTTCAGGCGCTGTTTCATGACGGGGAAATCGGCGACGCGCTGGTCAGCTCCGGCATCGTCGCTGGCGGTGTCATCCTCGTTTCCCTTCCTGTCGGTCTCGCTTCGGCGCTGGTTCTCAACAGTCTGAACGGACGCGCGCGCGGCTTCGTCTATGGCTTGATGGTATCCCCCATGCTCATTCCGGGCATTGTCATCGGGATCTCCACATTGTTGTTCTGGCGCCAGGTCGGCGTGAACGGAGGGTATTTCCTCACCATCCTTGCCCAAGCCAGTTTCATCACGTCCTTTGTCATGCTGATGATCGCGGCCCAGCTGCAGCGGTTCGACCGGACCATGGAAGACGCCGCCCTCGGGCTGGGGGCCTCCCGGCTGATGGTGTTGCGCCGTATTCTTCTGCCCTATCTGCGCCCCGCCGTGCTTGCGGCCTGCTGCCTTGCCTTCCTGCAATCCTTCGAGAACTACAACACCACCCTGTTCGTCCGGGGAACGGAAACGCCGTTGACCGTCTTCATCGCGACCAAGGTTCGCACCGGACTGACGCCGGTGATCAACGCTCTCGGCCTGGTCATGATGCTGGCAGCCCTGATCGGTGCGCTTCTGTGGGAACTCAAGCGCATGAAGGGCTTCGCCCGGGCCGACCGGTCCTAGGACGCGGCGCTTGCGCGTGGTCCCATATCCCCTGAAAACAAAGGCTCAATCTTGGAACACGATCTTTTCAAAGTCGGCATGTCGAGCCGGACCCGTGACGGCGACCTGTCGGATCTGGGCAAGGAACTGGATCAATTGCAGGCGCTGGGCGTGGATTTCGTCGAACTGTCGGCCTTCGACTTCGACCTCATCGCCGGCGGCCGGATCCGGACGTCGCAGATGGCGACGCTGCTCGACACTTGCCGCGGACGTGACCTGTCGTACTCCGTGCATGGTCCGCTCGCCCTGAACTTCATGGACACTCCCGAGCGACTGCCCCTGCATTTCAACCTGCTGGAAGCCTCGCTCGACATTGCCGCAGAGCTGGGAGCAAAACACTATGTTCTCCATGCCGGCATGACCATGGAGACCGATCCCGCGCTCCGCCGCGATGCCTACCACCGGCAGAGGGAGTGGTTGACCCGTGCCGGCAATCTGGCGCAGGCGCGCGACCTGCATGTTTGTGTCGAGACACTGTTTGAACACGACGACTGGAAGCATACGCCGTGCCCCGGCCGGCTTGCCGCCGAGCTTGAGGCAATCGCGCATCCCAACATTGGCGCCACGCTCGATTTCGGGCACAGCTATCTCAAGATGGATGCTGAGGGGCGCCGGTCCGACCTCGTCAGCGAATGCGCGGCGCTTGCGCCCCATGCCCGACATCTGCATCTGCACGACTGCTTCGGGCGTCAGGAGGGGATGTGGACCTATACCTTCAGCGAACAGCTCGCACTCGGGTTGGGCGATCTGCATCTGCCCATCGGCTGGGGAGACATTCCCTGGCAGGAGCTGATGTCGCAATGTGTCTTACCGAAAGACACGCTGTTCGTCATCGAACTCAACCCGCGCTTCCTCCATGCGGCCGGGGACTGCCTGGCGCAGACCCGTGCCCTGGCGGCTCTTGCCCGCTCAGGAACGCAAACGCCAGCCGAAATCCGCATGCCTGTCACCTGACCCGGCACGCATGACCGCCGGTTCGCTGGAGCCGGAGTTCGAGCCGTGTTCCACGGCGCTGTGTCCAACGCCTCGCTGATAGGGCAGGCCGATTTTTGCACGGTCGCTGAAGGTGAAGCAAAGGCCGGCGTGCAGGCGCGGCTGTTGCGGTCCGTCGTCGGCGGTGACGGTCTCTTAGTGCCGCCGACAGCCACGTGTCGGCGGGTCGATACGATACCAGATGCCAGTTGTGGGAGGCACCGGCCTTGAGGCGGGACACGCAGGAGCGACCCACGCCTGAGGTGTCGAGCGCGACGCTCTCGGCCGTTGCGCTCGACCCGGGATTGTCGCCGCTTGCCGCCGACCGTCCGAAGCCGGCCAGATGACCGAGCGCGACAACCTGGGTCGGGCTGTTTCCGGACCGACGCGTTCGCGGCCTGTACCATTTGAAAGCCGGACGGCATTTCCATCGTCGTTGACCATCGCGTGGGTGCCCTGGTCTTGGCCCCAGACCGGCGGGTTCGTGAGCGATTGTTACTCGGTCGACGGACCCGCGCCGAGGGCGAGCCCGGCGTAGCAGTTTGCGACGGGCTTGGTACCCGCTTCACGCAGTCGGGCGCTTTCGCCCACGAATGTCGCCATGCCCGCCGCTAAGGGACTTCGCCTCGGGCCATGCGGCGTCAGGCGGCCTGCTCGACGAACCAGGCGAACAGCTGCTTCTGTCTTGCGGAAAACGGCATCAGCTCCGGGTGCCACTGAACCCCGAGCAGCGGGGAGCCGGAATCGGACTCGATTGCCTGCACGATGCCGAACTCGTCCCGCGCCGAGATCCGAAGTCCGGGGGCAAGGTCCTTTACCGACTGGTGGTGGAGCGCGTTGACCTTGGCTGCTTCGCGCCGGAAGATCGTTGCCAGCAGGGAGCCGGGAGCCACCGTGATCGTCTTGCGCGGCAACACGGTGCGCATGCGCGGCGCATCCTTGAAGACGTCCTGGATGTCGGCATGCAGCGTTCCGCCGAAGGTGACATTGATCATCTGGGAGCCGCGACAGATTCCAAGCACGGGCAATCCCGCGGCGGCGGCGGAGCGGATCAGCTCCATTTCAAGCGCGTCGCGTTTCGGATCGATGCGCACATCCGGCATCAGCTCGCCGCCGTAAAGCGTCGCGCTGATGTCGTCGCCGCCGCCGGCGACAAGCCCGTCGAGACGACCGAGGTCGCAGGGCGTGTCGGCTGTTATACGAACCGCTTTCGCGCCCACGCGCCAGAGCGCGAAGCGGATCGCAAGGAACGATCGCCACCCGCCGCGCACCGATGTCGAAACGCCGATCCGTGGTGTCACTTGCCGACCACTTCCGCAAACATGCGCTTCAGTGTTCCCAAAGCGTCGCTGGTTTCGCGATTGTCGCGGAATTCCCGCAAGCCCTCCTGCAGACGCTCGTCCTTGGCGGCAAGCATCTCCACGCAGCGCCAGCGGTCCCATTCCCGGGAGATCGACCATCCCTCGGCCCCGATCAGGGAGTTGGGCAGGCGATAGTGAAAGGTCGGGCGGACCGCCGAGGGCTTTTCGCCAAGTGCTGTCTCGACCGCCTCGTGGTCGATCGAGGCGAGCAGCGGCAGAAGGTCCAGCTCACGGTTCTTCGTCGGGTTTGCCTGGCAGTAGTCCGCGACGAACTGGGTGAAATCCGGATGATAGTCCGGGTCCAGGACCTTCATCTGGTAGGCCTTGGGAAAGCGGCCGATGAAGGGAAGCAGCGTGCGGGTCCTGTCCGGCTCGATATCGTCGCGCAGCGCCGGCGCCATCAGGAGATAGGCCTGTAGGATCCGCAGGATCGACCGCACGTCGGTGTCGGTCCACTCGATGTTCAAATGCACGCCGCAGGCAAGATGCGGCTGCTCCGTGCCGACGGCGCCGGCTTTCGCGAGACTGTCGAGAAGACGGTCGATCTTCGGGAGGTCTTCAACCGGCAGGGGGTCTGTGATCAGTTCCGTTGGAATGATCGGCCCGGAGACATCGCCGGCAACCCGGCGCACGGTCTTTTCAAACGCGGAAGCGTCTGCGTCGCTGTGAACATATTTGCTGTCAAGCTCGATGCGGATATCGCCGAGAGAGGTTCCCGCCAGCTCGAAGCGATGGGCATCTGCCTTGGCAATCTCACCGCCCAACAGACCCTGAACGACATCGGCCGCGTCGCGCGCGCTCAGACCACCGAACTCGACCTCGACCCCGATGCGCCGTTGCGCGTCGCCGCGCGCGTCGTCCGGTTCCGTGCGTGCCGGAACCCTGTCCGGATCCGAAGCTTGTTGATGCGTCATGGTGGCTCCCGCTTTGGTGCCCTTCATTAACGCGACATTCGTCAAAAGGTTCCCGCCCGAGCCTCAAAAAAGAAACGATCGCTTTCGCGCCGTTTCGACGAGGCCTGCCGGATCTCTTCACTTCGCGCGGGCATTTCTGGGAATGTGTCGCCGGTCCGGGGAACTGTTTCGAGAGGTCCGCGTTTTCCGTCTTTGGAAAGGAGGTTGTCATGTCAAATACCCCGAAGGGCGAACGCCAGGCGAAACTGGATGAACCATTGACGCTTGCCGAGACCATTCGCAGCGACGGCGGCCGGGCCGGCGGCGACCTGCAGAAGGAGGTTGCGACCCGCGACCACAAGAAGCGCGCGTTCGAACGGCCGGCCGGAGCGACGCGTGTCGAGGGGCGCCATGAGCGCAAAAACGGCTAGCCTTGCGTCCAGGGTCCGGCAATGATGCAACCGGCTGCGGCGGGGCTCGCCGCGGCCGGTTTTTTCGTGCCTTGCCGACACGCCTGAGATCGGACCGACATGTCAGACAGTCTGAACGCCCGGACGAATTGTCAAAAATGCCCCTTGCGCAAAAAGGACATCTTCCGCCCGCTCGACGACCGGGAACTGAAGTTCGTCGAAGGGTTCAAGACCGGTGAACTGACCGTCGACGCCGGTTCGACGATCCTGCTGGAAGAAAACAAGACGCCGCATCTCTATACCATTCTCGACGGTTGGGTCTTCCGGCACAAATCGCTGATGGACGGGCGCCGGCAGATTCTCAACTTCGCCTTTCCAGGCGACCTGCTGGGGTTGCAACTGGCCATCCTGAGCGAGATGCAGCACACGGTCACCGCCCTCACCAGGACGACGCTTTGCGTTTTTCCGAGAGACAAGGTGTGGGGTGTGTTCAAGGACTATCCGGAACTGGCCTATTCGATGACCTGGATGGCCGCTCGCGAGGAGCAGATGGTGGACGGTCACCTGCTGAGCATCGGCCGGCGCAATGCCTTCGAGAAACTGGCGTATCTCATTCTCCACCTGCACGATCGGGCGCGGGCCGCCGGCTATGGCGGCGATCAGGCTTTCGACGCCCCCTTCACGCAGGAGCATCTGTCCGATGCCCTGGGGATAACGCCGGTGCACACCAGTCGAACGCTGAAGAAGATGCAGGCGAGAGATCTGATCGCCTGGAAGCGGGACCGCATTCGAATCCTCGACCGGCGCGGACTGGAAGACGTTGCGGCCTATGAACCCGGCTGCACCACTCAGCGTCCGCTGATCTGATCGCGCGGTCCGGGCAGGGCGGTTCCCGCGGGCGCGCCGGGGCAGCGCAGCAGAACCGCCTCAAGCTGGGCCTTCGTGTAGGGCTTTCCGATAATGACATGATTGCGAAACGGCGGGGGCAGGGTCTCGGCGTCGCTGTATCCGCTGGCAAAGACAATCTGTGATCCGCGCTCCGCGAGATTTTCCGCGAACCGGATGCTGTCTTCATCGCCGATCCGGACATCGAGGATAGCAAAGCTGAAGATGTGATTGGCAAGCGTCTGCAACCCTTCTGACAGGCTTGCGAGGACCTCGACGGGCGAGAAGCCAATATCTTCAAGGATCGTTTGAGTATCTATCGCAATAATTGGATTGTCTTCAACGACAAGAGCCGCCCCAAGCAATTTCAGCGTGGGCGGGTTATGTTCGAAAGTCATGAAATATCTCTCTGAAGTCTTGACGCTGACCGTCATTTATACACGATCAGTCGCCTCCGCATTAACATAGGTTACGTTCCAGGCGATATTTTCTTCAAGATCTTAACCAGATAACCCGGGTCGGGCGATCGGCTGCAACCATTCGTTAACTCGTGCGTTTACTCGGCGGAGGTGATGATATGATCAGGATTCGCAAACGCACACCCGCAATGGGCTTCCCCGCAATTGTCGCCGGCGTCTTCCTGGCGGCCGCCCTTGGCGCCTCGGAAATGCTTTCGGCACAACCGACCTCGGCGGAAAACGCTCCGGCGAGCGCGCAAACGACGAACCGTGACGCGACATCCGTCAAAAAAGGCGACCTCGCCATCGATCTTGGCGATGTGCGCGAGCGGCACATGCGTTGCGTAAGCAGGCTTCGGGAAACAACCTGCACGGGATGGCCTGTCACACCGGGATCGCTCGCCTACAACGGCGAGTGATTTCGCCGGCACTGGTTGGAAGAGAACAGCAAGCCGCCCCGCGTGGGCGGTTTTTGCGTTTTGCAGGGTTGGGCCGCAGGCGCGGCGTGAAACGTGGCCGCGCGTGCTCTCAGGCCTTTTCCCGCATGATTTCGATGATTGTCGCCGCGACCAGCAGCACAGGAACCGCGATGAAGCCGCCGACCGGTCCCCAGAGCCAGATCCAGAAGGCGATGGAGAGGAACACGACGAAGGGGTTGAGCGTCATCGTGCGGCCGAGAACGGTCGGCGTGATGAACTGTGCCTCGATCAGATTAAGCGCCAGATAGACAAGCGGCGGCGTCGCGATCGCAAGCGGGGTATTGCCGATTGCAAGACCGACGCAGGACAGGACGACCACCATCACCGCCGGGCCGACGTAGATGACATAGTTCAGCAGCCCGGCGAGGAGACCCCAGAGCGGCGGAGAGGGGACGCCGAGTGCCCACATTGCAAGTGTGACGGCCGCGCCCAGGCCGATATTGATCAGCGTGATCGAGAAGAGGTAGGTCGAAAGGCGGGCACCGACCGTCTTGAACACATTTGCGATGGAATCGCGATGCGTCTTGTCGGACGTCAATTCGAGGGCGGACCGGCGCAGGTTTGGCAGCGTCAAAATAAAGAAATACAGGCTCGCGAGGAACAGGATGACCTGTGCGACGAAGCTGGGCGCGAAGTAGAAGACGCTTTCGACGGCCGATGTGTCCTCGACGCTGACCTTTACCTCGCCGGACCGGCCCATGGCGTTGCGCAACTCCTCCTGCAGGCTGCCGATCGAGGAAAACACGCCTTGCCAGCTGATCAATTGCGCCTGCAGTCGCGACCAGATGAACGGCAGTCTGTCGAGCCAGTCGGACAGGGGCACCATCAGCGCCGCGCCCACGGTCAGGATGAACATGATGAAGAGGATCACCATCGAGGCGGCGGACACCCAAGGGGGAACCCCAATTCTGCACAGACGATCGGCGGCCGGCCCGAAGATCGCCCCGACCACGATCGACAGGCAGACCGGCGCCAGAATCACCTGACCCACATCGAGGGCCGCCACTGAGGCAATCACGCAAAGGATCAGCACGGCCGTGCGGAGGACGGGGTCCCCCGTCATTGGCCATGCGGGTCGGTGCCGCGGCAGGTCACGGGATGCGTCAGGATGCGATGTCATTCGAAGCTCCAGGTCGCAATCCGCGACCGTTGCGCGGGCGATGCGCGGTCACGCATCGTCGGACCCGTCGCCGCTCTTGCTGAGCAAGAAGGCGAGACCGCCGGCGGCGGCAAGGAGAAGCAGACCTTTGGATTTCGACACCTGCGGCAGAAGGGAAAGCGCTGCCGCCAGTGTCAGCCGTTGCGCCGCTTGCCGGCGCGCCTGACGCCGTCGTTCCCGACGCCTCAGGATCGCCAGGACCAGCAGGATCGACGCGCCAATCGCGGTCATGGCGGCCGCGATCAGAAGCGCGGACAGGCCCGGGCCGTATATCGGGACCAGATAGGCCCCGATGGCGACCAGGCCAGCAAGATAGGCCGTGGCAAAGCAGACAAGCGCCAGCGCGGTCCAAGCCGCATTGCGCCGGGTCCGCCGGTACATGCCGCGGATGTCGCGCGAGGCTGCCGAGATCGCCATCGGAAGGACCCGGGTGACCATTATCGGCGCACCAGAGCCGCGATCAGGAAGCCGATACCGGCGGCAATGCCAAGCGACTGCAGCGGACGGCGGCGCACCTCCTCGGTGAGAGCCTTCTCATAGCCTTGCAGCTCCGCGGTGAGATCGTTGAGCGCGTCCTGCGACTTGCGGCTCAGGTCCTCGGTCGCCGCCGACGCGCGCGAGCGATATTCGCTGGACTTGCCGGCGCCATAGCTCTTCAGGGCGCCCGCAAGCTCGGCAATGTCGCCGCGGATCCGCGCGATGCTCTCTTCGATATCCTGGGCACTGACCGCCTCTTCGGCGTTTTTTGCGGATGATGCGGACGCAGTCTTTGCAGTCGCCATATCGATCTCCACTCCTTGTTTGATCTGCCGGCGCAGCTTCAAGCTGCGCGGCTGAAATCGGGTGTTCCGGCGGGCCTGTCCGGCCTGCCAAGGCCGCACGGGAGGCGCGGCTCTTGAAGGAAACCCCTCAGAAGCGGTTTGGTTTCACCGGTTGGCGAAAATATCGCAGCGAACGCGAATTTAACCGCGCAGGGCCGCGATCAGTTGTGCCTTGTCCATGCCGGACCGGCCGTCGATTTCGAGCTCTTGCGCCCGCTCGTAGAGTTCCTCCTTCGTCCATTCCTCGTAAGGCGATGCCCGACCGCCCTTTCTGGACGGCGCCTGATCCTCATTTGCCTGGGCATTGGCAATGCGGGCCGCCTTTTCCTTGCTGTTGCCCTTCTCGCGCAGGGCCTCGTAGACGTCCTCGTCCTTGATGCTCGGCCGGCTCGTGTCGCGCGCCATGGTATCCTCCTGTCAGCGGTCGGCGATCCGGCGGGGGTCGGCTGAAGGCTGCCCAACCGGTGCCGACAGATGGTCAGCCCCACGTCCGGAACATGCCGCTTCGCAGCGGACGGGCTCCGGACTGTCGTTTTGCAGGAAACGCCCGACTGGAGGCAGGGTTCCCGATGCCTCTTCACAAATGGAGAAGACCTTCCGGCGGGTCGCTATGCGCAGAATTGAGGGAAATGAATTTTATGCTTTTCGTATTGAAAGATGCATATTATTTTATCTGAGATATTGCATTTGTGAATGACGCGCAAAAACCTATTGAATTTATAAATCCTAAATCTTTTCCTGAAGGAAAATCCTCTTTTCGACGACATGAAAAAATATTTTATTTGTTTGGAACAAATCCGAAGCGCGCGACTTTGCCTAGTGTCGTCTTGCAAAGGATTTTCGTCGCTTTCGGCGGATGCGACCGGGCAGCGATAGCCGCGGATGTCCGGCCTGTGCTGGACACCCCGCTCGTCCGACCGGCCCGGTCCCGTCGCGCGATGCGAGACGTGATCCGGCAGGACGTTTCATTTTCAACGGATTTGCGATAGGGAGACACGATGTCTGGCGTTTTGAATATCGAACCCCCGAAGGCGGAACGGATCAGCACGGGCATGGCGAACGACGTCCGCGAACAGCTCGCGAAGCATTTGTCCGTCTTTCTGGCGGACACCTACCGGCTGACGGTCAAGTCCCATCTTTATCACTGGAATGTGGTCGGGCCGCTGTTCAAGTCGATCCACGATCTGACGGAACGGCATTACGAAAACCTGTTCGCCGCGACGGACGACCTTGCGGAGCGCATTCGCGCCCTCGGGCACCTGGCGCCGGTCAATCTTCACGACGGAAAGCTCGACCTCACGGTGGAGTTGCCCGGCGACGGGGTGCCCGATGCGCATGCGATGATCGCGGACCTGGTGACGCAGCACGAGGCGATGTCGGCGAGGATGCGCGACATGGCGACATACGCCGGCGACAATGGCGATGTCGTCACCGAGGATCTGTTGACGGAGCGGATCACTTTCCACGAAAAGGCCGCCTGGATGCTTCGCGCACTCATCACGGAGTGAGTGAGCAGGATCCGGGACACGGGATGCCTGCTGCATCCCGTGTCTTCGCCACCGAGCGCAAACCGGCTGCCTCTCGCCGTCAGCGATCTGCAGCCCGTTTGCACTCTTGTATCAACCCCGAGCTAGTCCTTCTCACACCAACCGAAGTGACGAGATGACCAATGTGCCACGGAAATATGCGGGATTCAGATCTGCCTTCAGCGTTTTGGAAGATCAATCCCTGACGGAGGCCCAAAAGCGCACCGCCTTGCTGTCCTGGCGGTCGGCAATGGAGCGGGCGATCGTGTCCTCGGCCGATGGCCGCAAGCGGCGCGACACTGTGCTGCAAGATATTGACGCCGCGCTGGCGATCCTGGACGGCGAGACCTGAGCCGTCGTCCGCACGGGCGGCGGCAAGCGGACCGTCAACGGTGCTGAGGGCGACTGTCGGCGGGCTCCGGGCCGATCCGACCGTCAACCCAGAAGATGCCGCGTCGGGAACTCGATCACGCAGCGAACGCCTGTGCTGGCGAATTCAATCTCCACGTGGCCGTCGAGCGCCGGCCCGACCAGACGTTCCAGCAAGATGCGACCGAAGCCGTCTCGCTTGGGCGCAACCACCGTCGGGCCTCCGGTTTCCGTCCATGTCAGGCGCACCTGCGAGCCCTCGATTTTCCAGGCGACGGTCAGTTTGCCATCCAGAACCGACAAGGCGCCGTATTTGGCCGCATTCGTCGTCAGTTCATGCAAGGCGAGACCGAGGTTCTGCGCCGCATCGGCGGAGATCGAGCGGGTCGGCCCGGTGACCTCGATCTGTGGGCTGCTCGGATCGATCGACTGGCCAAGATGCGCAATCACCAGGGCGTGCAGGTCGGCGCCATACCAGGACTGGGACACCAGCAGGTCGTGGCTCGCGGCCATGGCCTGGAGCCGTGCGGAAAAACTCTCGACGAAATCTTCCGTGGTGTCCGAGCGGGCCGCCGTCTGGCGCGCCATGGCCTGAATGACGGCCAGCAGGTTTTTCGACCGGTGCGTGAGTTCGCGCATCACCAGATGCATCTGCCGCTCGTTCTCGCGCTTGTGGGTCAGGTCGACGGCGGTCCCGATCACTCCGGTGATCGTGCCGTCGCGATGGCGCGCGGGATCGAGGGAAATGTTGTAGCTTTTCTGTCCGCCCTCCCAGTCCAGATCGACTTCCAGAACCGTGCTCTCGCCGGTCTCGATGACCCGTCGCTTTGCCGGGATGAGTTTCAGCCGGTCCTCCTCGGAAAACAGCGCGTCATCGTCTTTTCCAAGGAAAAAGTCTGCGGTTTTGCCGGCGGGCGGGTTGACGACATGGATGTAGGTCAGATTGCGGTCTTGTTCGAAGACGGTGATCAGCGAGCCGTCGAGCGCCTTCTCGAACCGCTCGTTGGCCTCGGCCAGCTTGCCGGCGAGCGAGGTCAGCCGGATTTCGTAGAGGTTCTTTTCCGTGGTGTCGATCGCGGTGCACAGCACGCCGTCGATCTCTCCGTCTGCATTGCGCGTCGGGTGGACCACGAGATCGAAATAGACTGTTCCGGCGTCCTCGCTTTCGAAGGCGATATCGGTCGATGCGGCCTCGCCGCTCTCGATCACCTGCTTTTTCAGGGGGATCAAATCATCCGCCACCTCGGGCGAGAAGGCATCCCGGTCCGTCTTGCCGATCAGGCGCGCGGGCTCGAGCCCGAAGCGCGGATTGTGGATCCACGTGTAGCGAAGATCCGTGTCCTGGGTGAAGACGGAGATGTTGGAACCGGTCAACGCCATCTCGAAGCGATCGTTGATCCGCTTGAGTTTCCTGCGGCTCTTGCCGACCTGGGTGTTCAGTTGCTGGTTTTCTTCCTGAAGGTGTTCGTTGGCGCGCTCCAGGGCCTGCAGCGGCGGAAGCGCCAGCAATTTCGGAAGCACCATCCATGTGGTCAGGGCCGCGATGATCGAGATCCCCGCCGTGCCGGCCTTGATCAGCCCCTGAGCCCCATAGGCGGGCCACCACAGGGTTGCGAGCGCGGCGAGATGTGTGAGGGCACAGGCCAGGATGAAGGTCACGAAGAGGTAGCCGATCCGGCGGGTGTTTCCCTGGATGTCCGGCCGCTTCCTCATAAAGACCAGCATGGCGATGGGGATCGTCACATAGGCGAGCGCGATCGCGGCATCGGAGATGGCGTGAAGCGCGACGAGATCCGGGCGCCACAGGAGACAGTAGCCATGCGGCATGAAGGACGCCGCGCCAAAGAGATACTGAAGAATGTCCGCCATCGGCGTCGGCTCCGTTTTCATCGCGAGGCAAGCATCCGCCGCACCCGCGATCTATTGCGTCGTTCAGAACATGCGGGCGCGGCCGCCAGGGGACATCGCATCGCCTCCCGGGCGGTTTTGCAGGAACCTTCCCCCGTCCCGAACGTTTGCCTCGTGACGACACCACAAGGAGGTATGTTCGATGAACTGGGACCAGATCGAAGGCAACTGGAAAGAATTCAAGGGCAAGGCGCAGGCCCAGTGGGGCAAGCTCACCGACGACGAGCTTGACCGGGTCGACGGACGGCGAACCGAACTCGTCGGGCTTCTGCAACAGAAATACGGGCAGACGCGCGAAGAGGTGGAACGCGACATCGACGCCTGGCTTTCCCGCAACTGAGACCCGGTTGTCACTCGTGACGAACGACCGACAAAGGCGGGGTTTTCCCGCCTTTGTCCGTTTCGGGGCAGGGCGCGGGGAAGCCCGGCCAAGGCTTACGCCGCCACGGCGTTCGATCCCTTGAAGAAGAGAGCCTGGCTGATACCTGCCTTTACCGTGTTGGGATTGAACGGCTTGGTGATCAGGAACGTGGGCTCCGGGCGTTCCCCGGTCAAAAGGCGTTCCGGGAAAGAGGTGATGAAAATCACCGGAACCGACATGTTGGCGAGGATGTCCTTCACCGCGTCGATCCCGGAGGATCCGTCGGCAAGTTGAATGTCCGCCAGCACCAGTCCGGGCGTATGCGACTTGGCCGCCGCAATGGCTTCGCTCGCGGTGCGCGCAACCTGCGTGACCGAATGGCCGAGGGATTCCACGATCTGCGTCAGATCCATCGAAATCAGCGGCTCGTCCTCGATGATAAGCACGTCGGTCTTGGTCTGCCGGTCGATCTCCTCGATCGCCTGCTTGATCAGCTTGCTGACCTCATCGGGGCTTTTGTCGATGATCCGGGCGGTTTCGGCAATGGAGAACCCCTCGAGCGTCGACAACAGCAGCGTCTGGCGGCTTTCCGGCGCCATCGTGGACAGCCGTTCCTGCGCGGTCTGCTCGAAAATCGACGCGGATCCGTCCGCATCGGCGGGCGGAATGACCGTGGCGTTCCAAAGCACGTGAAACAGGCGGTAAAGGCCGATTTTGACGCCACCGTCCCTGTCGATGATGGTGTGATCGCCTACCAGGGCCTGAAGACAGGCGCGCACATAAGCATCGCCACTTTTCTGGCTCCCAGCCAAGGCCCTCGCATACCTGCGCAGATACGGCAGAAGAGGAGCGATATCTTGGGAAAGGCTAGTCGACATGTAACGTATCCTCAGTGTGGCATCGGATGAGGCGGCGTTGACAACGCATCGCGATCCCGCCCCTTGAGTTGAAAATGTCGTGATCGAAAAAAAGTTCCACGCGCCCGGAACTTTTTTTCGCTCGCCGCGTTTGCGCCATAGATCGACCACAAAGCAACAAGAGTTCAGGAATTGGCAATGGCAGGAAAAACCCGCCCTGATCGGCTGGATCCCGACTTCGGCATCATCAAACCGGCGGCCGGGGCCCGACGGAAAGAAGACTGGATCGGCAACCAGCTCCGGAAGGTGTACGATGAAGCCCTGTCTGAAGAGATCCCCGCGGACATGATGGAACTGCTCGCCGCGCTCGATGACAGTGACGCGGAAAAGCCGGCCGCCGACGAGGAGGCCGCGGAATGAGTGCCGCGCAGTTCAAGAAGGACATCGTGGAGGCCATTCCGCGATTGCGTGCCTTTGCAAGGTCCATTAGCGGCGACCGGGATCGCGCCGACGATCTCGTTCAGGAAACGCTGTCGAAAGCGATCGCGAACCGGGACAAGTTCACCGAGGGCACCAATCTGACGGCCTGGCTGATCACCATCCTGCGCAACCATTTCTACTCCGTCGGCCGGAAGATGCAGCGCGAGGTCTCCGATTCCGACGGCGAGCATGCGGCGACGCTGGAATCGAAACCCCAGCAGACAGGTCATCTGGAACTCAAGGATTTCCTGAGCGCCTTGCAGGTTTTGCCGGATGACCAGCGTGAAGCGCTGATCCTGATCGGCGCCAGCGGGTTCTCCTATGAGGAGGCGGCCGAGATTCTCGGTGTGAAGGTGGGAACCGTGAAGAGCCGGGTCTCGCGCGCACGCCTGCGGCTGGAAGACCTGATGAACGGCAGGGAGGGGTTCGAGCGCTCCGAGGTCGCCGTGGCACAATCCTCCGCGATGCTCCAGGACGCCCTGTCCGTTTGAACTGCGTCGGAAACCGGACACCGCGTCGTGCGCGGTCTCCTGACAGGAGGGCAGCTTGCGCGAGACCCCGAACAAGCCCTCCGGCGCCAGGCCGGAAAACGAAAGCCATATCACCGAAGAGCGGCTCGAGCGCGAAGGCACGCGGCTCAGCGCCGATGACCTGTCGGAGGTCGGCGACAAGTTGCGGCTGCGTGCCGCGGTCGTTTACGAGATCATCCGTCAGGAAGGCGAGGAGGAACTGGCGCGTGCGCCGCGGAACCTGTGGTGGTCGGGCATCGCGGCCGGTCTGTCGATCGGGTTTTCCGTGCTGGGAGAGGCGGTGTTGCGCGCCTATCTTCCCGATCTCGGTTGGCGCCATCTGGTCGAAAACCTTGGCTACGGCCTGGGATTTGTCATCGTCATTCTCGCCCGGCAGCAGCTTTTTACCGAAAACACGCTGACCGCGGTCCTGCCGGCGATCAGCGCCGGCAAACGGCGGACCTATTGGCGGGTGCTGCGGTTGTGGGGGATCGTGCTGCTTGCGAATGTCGTCGGAACGGTCCTGTTCGGCAGTGCCCTTGCATCGGGACTGTTCCTCACGGACCCGGTGTTCGGCGCCGTGGAAGCGCTGTCGGCGCATCTGATGGAGATCGCGCCGCTTCAGATGTTTCTTCGCGGGATTGTCGCCGGCTGGATCGTCGCGACGCTGGTCTGGCTGCTGCCGAGCGCCGAGCAGTCGAAACTGGCGATCATCGTGCTCATGGCCTGGCTGATCGCGGTCCTCGACCTGACGCATGTCGTTGCCGGATCGGTCGAGGCGGTGTTTGCCTTCTGGACCGGCCATGCCGGCCTTGCCGATGTGGTCGGCGGCTTCTTCCTGCCGACGCTTGCGGGCAACATCATTGGCGGATCGGCACTGTTTGCATTGATCGCCTATGCGCAGGTAAGCGAGGAAATCTGAGCGACGGCCGGCTGCGGCCAGTGCCGGGCAAGCGATGCAGGCACTTATTCGCCAAATGCTGCAGATACAAAAAAGGGCGCTCCCGGCGCCCTTTTTCTGATTGTTCCGGTCCCGCTCGCGGCTCAGACGCCGCGTCCGCGGATAGCCTGTGCGACGGCGGAAATCAGGAACAGCGCGATCGCGACAAAGAAAACGATCTTGGCGAGTGACACGGCCGTTCCGGCAATTCCGCCGAACCCCAGAACCGCCGCGATCAGTGCGACGACCAGGAAGAAAATTGCCCAAGAAAACATGACGTCCTCCGATGTAATGAACACCTTTGATCAACATCCGAAACGCAAACTGGTTCCAGCTTCCCGAAAATAAAAATCCGAGAGACCAGAAAATAAGTTTTTGAGCGGTCGCGGCTTTTGGAACTTTTTGCTGCTTGATGCGTTTTCTTCATATCTGCCAAATGGAGATGCGACATGGAATATGGGATACTGGGTCTGATTGTTCTCATCTTGGATATCTATGCCGTGATCAAGATCCTGGGGAGCGGAGCGTCGACCGGCGCCAAGGTCCTCTGGACGCTGGGCATTCTGATTTTCCCGGTGATCGGGTTCATCGTCTGGTTCTTCGCGGGACCGCGCGGAAGCGGTCGAGCAATCTGACCCCTGAAATAGATATGCGCCAGGGGCGCAATTTGAGATTGATGACAGGCTTACCGAATTCCGCCTCCCGGACGCAGCGTGAGTTGCGGTCCGGGATTGGGGAGGTACGGCCTCGCGGCGGGCAACTCATTAAAAGGGCAAGGGTTTTGGCTCTCCGATGCCGGGTCGCGCTTGCGCTTGCCCGGTTTGACGCGGGAGGGCGCCGGCCGATCATCATCAGTCTGGATATGCGGCGGTTGGCGCATATTTTTCGGGAACCAAACTTATCCGGTTTTGTTTACAGAACGTAGTCACAGGTCGTGACGATTTTTCTCAAAGGAGGGCAGTAATGCTCCGTAATATTCTTGCTTCCACTGCGGTTGTTGCTTTGATTTCGACCGGCGCGATCGCAGAGACAGCCACCCCCAAGCCGAATATGTCCGGCCAGGAAACCAATGCATCGGGCATCTTCGAGTTGGAGACGAACACGCTTGCCCAGGAAGCTGCGAAGGGCTTTTTGGCCTCCAACATGATCGGCGAAGCCGTGATGACCGGTGAAGGCGAGAACGCCGAGGAAATCGGCGACATCAACGACATTCTGGTCGATCGCGACGGGTCGGTGAAGGTCGTGATCATCGGTGTGGGCGGCTTCATCGGGCTTGGCGAAAAGGAAGTTGCCGTCGAGTTCGACCGTCTGTCTTTCGTCTCCACCCAGGACGATCAGCTCAGGGTCGTGAGCGACGTGTCCAAGCAGGAGCTGGAAGCAGCACCCGGCTATGAGCGTCCGGACTACATTCCGAACTGGATGTCGACCTCGGCCGTTCGCGACGGCATGAATCAGGCGAAGGAGTCCGCCAAGGGAGCCTATGAAACCGTTCAGGACGAGGCGATCAAGCCTGTCCGCGAACAGATGGACAAGATGGCCAATTCCGACTGGACGGCGGAAAAGACCCAGATCGACGCCGCCACTGTCTCGACCGATGTTTTGATCGGGGCGACTGTCTACACCTCGGCCGATACCGACATCGGTGAAGTGTCCGAGGTTCTGCTCGGCAAGGACGGGACGGCAGAAGCCGTCGTGATCGATGTCGGCGGCTTCCTGGGCTTTGGCGAAAAGCCGGTTGCCGTGTCCTACGACAGCCTGAAGATGTATGAGAACGAGAACGGCAGCCTGCTGATCACCGCGACCTTCACCGATGAGCAGCTCAAGAATGCCAAGGCCTACACGCCGGCGGACTACAAGACCGATCCGGAAAGCGTTCTCCTGAAGAGCTAACCGCAAGGCCGACGTTCAAGAAAACGGACCCGCCCGTGGTCCGTTGACCTTCAGAAAACCCCTGGCACCCGCCGGGGGTTTTTCTGTGCGTGCCCCTTCATTGACACCCGCCACGACCCAGTTCCCTGTTTGCCAGGACGCGCGGCGCGCATCTCGCCGCGCCCATGCTGTATCACGGGCTCACCGGGACACATGGGCTGATGAGGCACGGGCCTCGCGCGGGGTTGGTGTCGCGTGGTCAGCCGCTCACCGGCTCGGCCCCGCAGTTGGTGCCTGTCCGCGAAGAGGGAGCCCCGTCGAAACAGGTCGGCCCGGGTTCCCGCGCGAGCCCGTGATACAGCATGGGCGAAGGGCCCGTTCGGTCCGGCGGGCTTCACTGCGAACCGTTGCGTTTCGACCGCTACGGCCCTGTCCGTGCGGGCGCGCGACAACAGGTTTTTGGGTATCCCTTGCGGGCAAGAATAGCGGCGCGAACCCGGCTCAAGGCGCATGTGAGCAGACGGACGGAAAGCTCGCACGCATCCGTCGCGACCGGTCCGCTCGCGGCGCCCGCTGCGGTCGGCGGGCAATGCGCACGGAAGTTTCCGGGGCAGTTTGCGGGATGCATGGGGCCAGATGGCCTGCAGGCACCGGCACGTCTCTCCGCGCCGCGGCCTCCGCTGTTGCACCGCTTGATCGCAGGCAGCAGGCGAGCGACGGGAGCGGCTGCTTGCCCGGCCGTGCAGTGTTGCACTGTCGGTGCCGAACGCAGAAAACCCCGCCGATAGATCGACGGGGTTTGTCTGCAGTGTGAAGGCCGGCGGACGCCGGCGAGTTTGCGCTATCAGTTGGTGGAGGACAGCGTCAGCTGGGTGACACCCAGGGTGATATTGGCGCCCGTCTGGCTTTCCAGGCTCAGCGGGTTCAGCGCGATGGACTTGTCGAAGCCGCCGACAAGGGCATTGGCCTTGACGCCGGCCCCCAGCGTCGCGCCGGCCGTGACGCCGCCGTAGGTCCCTTCCAGCACGCCTTTTTCCATGTCCGCGCTCGGCGCCAGGACACCCCAGACCAGCGTCGCATTGGAGGTGCTGCCGATGTCCAGGCCGTAGTCGTTGATCGTTCCGCTGTAGGTGGCGGCCTCGCCGGAGCCGGCCGGATCGAAGATGCAGCTCAGGGTCGCGCTCGAGCCGACGACAAAACTGGTTTCCTCGCCGACGGAGCAGGTCAGGGTGCCGATCTTGACGCCGGCGTTGGCGTTGGTGTCCTGCGCGATCGCGGAGGTCGCCAGAACTGCGGCGCCGGTCATGGCAAGAGCGTGTGTTGCAAGGCGTTTCATCAGTTGCTCCTCGGTTGACTTGGGAAAGGCTCTGGCGCTTCGGCCATGCCCTCGGTCGTCCGGTCCGCCGTCATCGCGGATGACGCGGGCGCGGTCTTGTCTCAACGGTTCAACCCGGCGGGAGTTCCGAAAAACATCGGCGAGCGGACCGGCTGCAGCACATGCCGTTCCGGACAGGGCGGGCGCCTGCGCTCTTTTTCATTCGCACCAGGGCAACCGGACGATGTCAGGGCGTCCAGTGCGGAAAAATGTCGGGACCGTAGAGCTCGTCGATCCGCGTGCGTTCCTGCGGGTCGGGGCGGGCATGGGAGAGGTGGCGGCTGGTGAATGTGCCGCCCTGGAGCCGGGCGAGGCCGACCGAGGCCTCGGCCATGGCGACCAGCCCGGCGATGCCGTTGAGGACGGGAGCGCCATTGCCGAAGCGGGTGACGCCGGCCTTGTCCATCAGCGCCATCACGACGCCGCCGGCCGGGACGACGACTTCCGCCGCACCCAGGTCGCGTTCCACCGCCTGCTCGATGGCCTGAAGCAGACGGGCGCGCGCATCGGCGTCGTCGAAGGCGTCGCCCATCGCGGTCAGGCGCGGCATGTCGAGCACGGCGATCCCGGCCAGCCGGGCGTCGAGCCGGTCGGCGCGCAGGCGTTTCTCCAGACGGGCCGCGTATTTCGCGTTCGGACAGATCAGGCCGTAGGACTGCCCCATGAAATGACTGAGGGATATGCTGGTCTCGCCAAGGCCGAGCACCGGGAAGGGGGCGATCTCGCGCGCCTCCTCCAGGCCGATATCGAAGAAATTGCCGATCACGAAGGCGTCCGCTCCTTCTGCGACCGCGCGGCGCAGGGTGTGCAGCACGTCGCCCTTGGCTTCATGGGCAAGGGCTGCGTGATATTCGGCGATGCCGCGCTTGGTCCCGTTGACGACGATCTCGGTCGCCGCCGACCGGGCGCGCTCGATCATGGCGCCAAGGTGCGCCGGATAGCCGCCCCAGGCGTCGAGCCGGCCGAGACTTTGATACCAGATGCGCATGAGTGTCTGTGCCCGCTCAGTCGGTTTCGCCGGGGGAGACCGGCGTCGAGGCGCGTTTCAGCCGTCGCCGCACGCCGGACATGAGCGGAAGCAGGAGAAACACGACCGCCAGCGTCAGGAAGCCGGCGGTGATCGGACGCTGGAGGAAGATCGTGAAATCGCCCTGCGACATTTCCAGCGACCGCCGCAGCCCGCCCTCCATCATCGGCCCCAGGATCAGCGTCATGATGATCGGGACGAGGGGGAAGTCGAGCTTGCGCATGATGTAGCCGATCAGGCCGAACACGGCGATCAGGCCGAGGTCGAACTGGCTGTTTGCCAGACTGTAGGCGCCGACAATCGTGAACCCGAGGATGACCGGGAACAGGAAGCTGTAGGGAATGCGCAGGATCGAGACCCACATCGGAATGAACGGCAGGTTCAGGACGAGAAGAATGACGTTGCCGACATACATCGATGCAATCAGCGTCCAGACGAGATCGCTTTGTTCCTCGAACATCAGCGGGCCGGGAACGATGCCGTTCATCATCAGCGCGCCCATCAGGATCGCGACAACGCCGGAGCCGGGAATGCCCAGGGTCAGCAGCGGGAGCAGGGCGCCGTTTGCGGCCGCATTGTTGGCGCTTTCGGGTCCGGCCACGCCCTCGATCATCCCTGTGCCGAAGCGCTCCGGCGTGCGCGACAGGCGTTTTTCGGTGACATAGGACATGAAGGCGGCCGGGATCGTTCCCATGCCGGGGATGATGCCGATCAGGAAGCCGAGCACTGTGCCGCGCGCGATGGCCGGTGCGGAGCGGCGGGCATCGTCGCGGGTAATCCGCAGCTTGCTGACCACGGCCTCGCGGAAGCTGTTCGTCGGGTCCTCGAGGTTCTTGAGGATCTCGCCGACGCCGAAAAGCCCGATGATCACCGGAATGAAGGCGACGCCGTCGAGCAGGTGCATCTGCCCGAAGGTCAGCCGCGGCAGACCCATGACCGGGTCCGTCCCCACCATCGCCAGGATGAGGCCGAAGACGGTGGTGATCAGGCCGCGGAGGATCGAGCTGCTCCCGAGGGTGACGACGAGGACGAGACTGAGCACGATCAGCGCGAAGAACTCCGGAGGTCCGAAGTTCAGGGCAAGCGAGGTGAGGGGAAGGGCGATCATGGCCAACAGGCCCACGGTGACCGTTCCGCCGACGAAGGAGGCGATCGCGGCGATCGCCAGCGCCGTGCCGGCCCGGCCCTGCTTGGCCATCATGTGGCCTTCGACCGCCGTCATCGCCGCGCCGCCGGTGCCGGGGGTGTTGAACAGCACCGCGGTGATCGTGTCGCCGTACTGGCAGCCGTAGTAGATCGCCGCCAGCATCACGATCGCGGCCGTCGGGTCCATTGCCGCGGTGATCGGCAAGAGGATCGCGATCGCCGCCGACGGGCCAAGCCCGGGCAACATGCCGACCAGCGTTCCCAGAAAGCAGCCGGCAAACGCGAAAACGAGGTTTTCCAGCCGAAGGGCATTGCCGAACCCGGACAGGAGCAGACTGAGGTTTTCCGACATTGTGGAGGGGTGTCCGTCACAGGCCGAAGGCGCCGGATGGAAGCGGCACGTTCAGCAGGCCCTTGAAGAAGAAGTGGTAGGCGAAGGTCAGCATGAGCGCGAGCGCGGCGCTCAGCAACAGCCGGTGCCGGCCCAGCACGGCGAACATCACGAAGAAGAAGAGCGCCATCATGGGCCGGAAGCCCAGGTCCTCGATGAACACGGCGATCGCCATCAGCGCGACCAGAACGGTGCCGATGCGGGCATAGGCGAGCGGATCGGCGACGAAGCCGATTTCCGGCAGGGTGTCGGCCTTGAAGATCGCCTGATAGAGCAGGCCCAGCGAAAGAAGCGCCAGGATCGCGGCCAGGATGGCGGGAAAAAATCCCGCCCCCGGACCCAGCACCGTATAGAACCGCATGCTCACGGCCTGCTGGCCGACGACCCCGGCGACCAGCAGGAGCACAATCGCCGTGATCGTGTATGTGGGATGCATGTGCCGCATTGGTGTCCCCCCGAAGCCGGCCCTGTGCGTTGAGCGTGTCAGCGGTCCCGGGACCGCTCGCGTCATTGCTGCGCGCTGCGGGCGAGTTCGATGAGCCGCGCCTGACGCTTTTCGAAGGCGGCCCAATAGGCCTCGAGTTCATCCGCGGCCATGAAGTTCGATTCCAGCGACAGGGCGGTCAGCCGGTCCTGGAACTCCGGCTTGGCAATCACCGTCTTGATGGCGTTCGAGAGGATCTCGACCGTCTCCGCTTTCATTCCAGCCGGGCCGATGACCGCGAAGGACGAGGGCGCGGCGACGTCGATCTGCTGGTCGCGCAGGGTCGGCAGGTCGGGAAGAAAGGCGGTGCGGCGCTCGCCGAAGAAGCCGATGGCGCGCATCTTGCCGGCCTTGATGTGGGGGATAGTGGTCTGTGTGCCGTTGATTGCCACATCCACGTCGCCCGCGAGGAGGGCGGCAACCAGCGGCGCCGCGCCATTGAAGTGGACGAAAGCGAATTGCACGCCGGCGATGTCTTCCAGCGCGATGCCGGGCAGATGCCCGTTGCTCATCAGGCCGACCGTGCCCATCCGGATCGTGCGCGGCTTCTTGCGGGCCGCCTCGACGAGGTCGTTGACGCTCTTGTACGGGCTGTCCGCCTGCACCGCGAGAAGGTTGGCGCCGGAGATATAGTGGGCGATCGGGGTGAAGCTGGAGCGGTCATAGGGGGCCTGCCGTGCCTCGTCCACATAGGTCATCACCAGCGAGGGCAACGAGGCGAGCGACAATGTATGGCCGTCGGGCTCGGCCTGCGACAGCGCCGTGCTGCCGATCTGGGTGGTGGCGCCGGGCCGGTTGACGACCTCGAAGGAAACGCCGAGTTCCGGCTCCAGGAATTCCGCGAGGGTGCGGGCGCTGACGTCGGTGGTGCCGCCCGGCGAGAACGGCACGATGATCGTGATCGGCTTGTCGGCGTCCGGAAAGGCTGCGGCCGTCGCCGGCGCGAAGGACCACAGAGCCGCCGCAAGTGCGAGCCCCTTGAAAAAATTGCGCATGGTGTCTCCTCCCAAATGCGTGACGACGAAGTCGGTTATGACAAGTGTCCGCAGGGCCAAGTGTGACAAAGTGTCGACACTAGAGTCAACCAATTTGAATTATCAGCAAAATAAATTCGTTTTTCGCGAAATATACGCGAATTTTCGAGGGTTATTCGTCAAGAATTTGAAATTCTGTCGACACTTTTGATGGAGGCGATGGCGAGCGACTAGAGCGCCATGCCGGTTGCGTGTCCGTCGCCGGTGGCCGACAGAAGGTCGCCGGGCGTCCTGCAGTCTCCAACAAGATGGAGCTCTATTCCCGCTTGCCGCAGCGGCCCTGCCAGGGCGTCGTTCGGCGCTTTCGGTGTGGCATAGGCCAGAAACGCGATGTCCTCGATGACGCCGGTGCGCCCGGAATAGACATTCGCATACTCCAGCCGGGCGTCCTCGATCGCATCGCTCCACAGCGGTTCGGCAAGCGTCACGATGTCGATCGGCTTGTGCGCCAGGCGCCTCAGGATTCCCTGCCGGGCCACGATCCAGAGCTCCGAGGCGACCGCGTCGCGCGGGGTGACCAGGACGACCCGGTCGAAAATCTCCGCCAGCGCTTCCACTGCGGCATAGACGCCGTCGGACTGGTCCATGTCGTGGATCACGGCGGTGCCCGGTTGCCGGCCCGGATGCCGCAGGACGTCTTCCATGGCGCGGTGGAGATCCGGCACCAGCTCCTCCGCTCGCATCTGCGGCGGGATCCAGTCGGGCGCGATGGCGGTGGCGCCGGTGGCGAGAACGACGGCGTGCGGGTCAAGGGCGAGGATATCGCCGGCATTGGCGGCAACGCCGAGTTCGATCCTTGCGCCCGCGCGCAGGGCGGCGGTGTGCTGATAGTCATAGATGCTGGTGATGGTGTCGCCGCCTGGAAGCCGCGCCCGCAACCTGGCTTTCCCGCCGACCTCCGCGCCCGATCCAAAGACCGTGACGTCATGTCCGCGCGCGGCCGCGAGCCATGCGGCCTCCATGCCGGCAATGCCCGCGCCGACCACCACGACGCGCTTGCTTCGTGGCGCCGGCTTCGGCCTGAAGTCCACCTCGTCGGGCGCGGCGACGCGCGGATTGTTCACACAGCTCAAGGCGCGCTGGAGCAGCGTGCCATAGCCCCAGCAGGTGTTGCAGGACAGGCAGTAGCGGATTTCCTCCGTGCGCCCGGCGGCCGCCTTGTCGAGCCATGCGGGATCGGCCAGAAGCGCCCGGCCGACGGCAACCAGGTCGGCCTCTCCGGCGGCGAGCAGGCCCTCGGCTTCCGCGGGATCGGTGACACGGCCAAGCGCCATGGTCGGCACACCCTTGCAGCTCTTGCCCAGTTGGCGGTGCAATTCGCGATAGGGCACCGGCGGTCCGTAGCGGTCGGGCAGGTGCATTTCCAGCGAGCGCGCGTGCGAGCCTTGCGTGAAGCACATGTAGCTTGCAAGGCCCGTGGCGCCCAGCCAACCGGCGATGGCGGCGGCCTCCTGCATGCCGATGCTGCCCGCGACGCCGTCGTCGCCCGGCAGTTTCAGGCCGAGGATGAAATCCGCGCCGCAGGCCGTGCGAATGGCTGTCATCAGCTCGCTCAAGAGCCGCGTGCGTCCCTCCAGGTCTCCGCCATAACCGTCCTCGCGCCGGTTCGAGTGCGGCGACAGGAACTGGTGGAACAGATGGCCGTGCCCGGCCGAGATCTCGACGCCGGCGAAACCGTAGTCCTGCAGCCGTGCCGCGCCTTGCGCGAAATCGTCAATCATCGCGCCGATTTCCGAGGCGCTCAGCGCATGCGGAACGCTCCAGCTCAGGTCGTCCGGCAGGACGGAGGGCCCGATCGGTTGCCCGATGCGGGCGCGCACGTGGCGTCCGCGCCCGGGATGCTGCACCTGCGCCAGCAGAAGACTGTCATGCGCCGTGATTGCATCCACCCAGCGGCGAAATCCGTCGGCATTTGCCGGATCGCCGACCTGCACCTTGGGCTGGTCCGCTTGCGAGGGCAGCATGGCCAGCGGTTCCGAAACGATCATCGCCGCGCCGCCAGCGGCCCGGTTCGCATAATAGCGGATCAGCCGGTCGGTGATCAGGCCCTTCGCCTGCATCCGGGTTGTCATCGAGGCGTGAACAAGCCGGTTGCGCAGCGTTTTCCCGGCGAGTTGAAACGGGCTTTGCAGGATCGGATAGGCGATCCCGTCGTGGGATCCGGTCACGTCGCTCATGGGGTGTCTCCGGTCAGCAGGGCCACGCTGTCGGCGAGAGCCGCCCGGTCGGCGTTGCGTGCGATCAGCACCATCGTGTCGACGAGGGCCGGATCGACGGGCCAGGTGACGGGGCGGGGCGGATCGAACAGCAGGCGCACGCCCTGGATGGTGCGGATGCCGCCGTCGTCGAAGGTCACGAACCCCTTGGTGCGCAGCAGTTGCTCGTTGAACCGCGTTTGCAGATGCGACACCCAGGACGCATAGCCCGGCCAGCTCACGGGGGCGGGAACGGGCACGGCGCAGGCGACATAGCCATGTGCCTGAACGTGGGCATGAAGATGCGCGGCCGGATCGTGATCGGCGGACCTACATCCGGTGGCGGCCATCGGCAGCGCCTGCGGGCCGGCCAGCCCTGCTGTCAGCACGCAGCTTGCCTCGATTGCGCCGGAGACGGCCGTCAGCCGGTCGCAGCGCGGATTGATCGCTTGTGCGGCTGCCAGTGTCTGTGCCAGCGCCTCCGGCGCTGCGATGTCGCTCTTGGTCACGATCACCCGGTCGGCCATGGCGATCTGCAGCCTGGCTTCCTCGAACTCCGCCAGCTGGGCGGCGCCGTGAAGGCCGTCGAGCGTGGTCAGGATGGCGGCGAGATGGACGAAGCGGGAGACGAAAGTTCCGCCGGCAAGGGCGGTTGCGATCGGCCCCGGATCGGCAAGGCCCGTGGTCTCGACGACGACGCGGGCAAAGCGCGGGATCTCTCCGCGCTCGGCCTTGTAGTAAAGCGCCTCGAGCGTCTCCTCCAGCGATGTCGTCAACGTGCAGCAGATGCAGCCTGAATCGAGCAGGACCGTATTGCCTTCGTCTCCCTGGCTGACCAGGGCATGGTCCAGTCCGACCTCGCCGAACTCGTTGACGATAACGGCGGTGTCGGCAAAGCCCGGATGGCGGATCAGGCGCGACAGCAGCGTCGACTTGCCGCTGCCCAGAAAGCCGGTGAGAATAAACAGGGGAATGGATGTCGTCATCGTCCGCGTTTTCTCCTGGCTTGGCTGGGGGAGGACCGGTTTCAACCGCGGGCGAGGTATCGGCCCGACGGGGTGTCCCGCACGTCTTCGGCGATGGAGCCGTCGCGGGCGATCAGGCGGCCGCGCAGGAAGGTCATGACCGGCCACCCTCTCAGGGTGCGGCCCTCGAAGGGGGAGTAGTCGGCAAAGCTTTCCAGCCTGGCCGGGTCGACCTGCCGCTCCAGGTCGGGGTCGACCACCACCAGGTCCGCGTCCCGGCCGACGGCGATCTGCCCCTTGGCGGACAGGCCGTAGAGGCGCGCCGGATTGGCCGAGGTCAGGGCGGCGATCCGCTCGATCGGGACGCCGCGCGCATGGTGGCCCTCGTGGATCAGCAGCGGCAACAAGGTGGCGACGCCGGGCAGGCCCATGGTCGCGGACCAGATTTCCGTCTTGGTCTCGCGCTTGCGGGCGACGTGATCGGTGCCGATCGTCGTCACCGTGCCGTCCATCACGCCGTCCCACAGGGCATCGACATCGTCCTGGCTGCGCACCGGCGGGTTCACCTTGGCCAGCGGGCCGACCTCGGCGTCGCAGGTCAGCGAAAGATAGTGCGGACAGGTCTCGACGCTCATCGGCACGCGCGAGCGGCGGCGATGGCGGCGGGCTTCCTCCAGCGCCTCGCGGCTCGACAGATGCACCACATTGACCGGGCATCCGGTCTTGTCGGCGAAATAGCCGACCTTGTGCACGTTCTCCGCTTCCAGGAAGTCGGGGCTTTGCGCGTCCCAGGCGGCAAGGTCGGCGCGGCCCGCACGGCGGAGCGGATCGCGCAGCACGGGGATTACCTCGACGTTCTCGCAGTGCACGCCGAGCACGCCGCCCGGCACCTTCAGGGTCTCCAGCATGGCGTGGTAGAGCAGCCCGTCGTCGATCTCGGTGAAGCCCTTGGAAAGCCCGGCCTGGCCCTTGTACTGGAGGTAGAGCTTGTAGGAGGTGATCCCGAAGGCTTTCGCGCATTCGACCAGCGTCTCGACATGCAGGCGGTGGGTGATCCCGAGATGGAAGCCGACGTCGATGCAGCTTTGTCCAAGCGCCAGATCGCGCTCTCCCGGCAGCGCGTCGCGCGGGTCGGCGGAGCGATGAAACGACAAGACGCTGGTCACGCCGCCAAGCGCCGCGGAGCGGGCCTCGGTGAGAAAATCGGTCTCCAGGGAGCCGTAGCCGAAGTGAACATGCGGGTCGACCAGTCCCGGCATCAGCCACAGGCCGCCGCAGTCCACCGTTTCCGCCGCCGGGAGGGTCGCGTCCGGCGCGAGAATTGCCGCGATGCGGCCGTCCTTCACCCCCACGGCTCCCGGCGTCACGCCGACATCCGGGAGAACCAGGCGGGCATTGTGCAGGAGCAGGTCGAGGGTCATGAAAGGGCTCTTGGTGTCTTGCGAACCGGAGGCGGTCCGTCGTCCGGGGCCGGGCCCGCCCGCGCGGACGGGCGTCGGGGGCAGGGATCACGGCGATCAGGCTACCCTCAATTGTGTTGACACTTTTGAAGAGCTGTCAAGCGACTTGGCACAACCGGGTGTCCCGTCTTCTCTCCGTGTGCGCCTCCGGGCTCCGGCGCGGGAGGCGGGGCAACGTGTTGCCTTCCCGCGATCGAAGCTTCCGAAATTCTATCAATTTGTTGATATAAATAACTTATTTTCCTACGCGCCATACTGTCTGCGATGGGGGATGTCAGGTTTCTTCAGGTGGGAGCCTTCGAGCGTCTTGTCTGCGGGTGTCGGTGCCGCAGGGGCCGCGTTTCGTTCGATCCGTTTAAGTGTTGACAGTTTAGTGCCGGCGACGCAGGCTGGCCGCGCAAATGTTGATGAAGTCTGGGGCCGCGCCCCTGCGGGTGCGGAGTCCCGGCAATCCTTGGGAGGAAAAGACCATGCCAATCGTGACCGTTGCGATCCCCGAAGGGGTCTATACGCGCGAGCAGAAGGACACGCTGATCGGCGAACTGACCGATGCGATCGTGCGGGTCGGAGGCGAGAAGCAGCGCGCGATCACACGGGTGATGATCCAGGACTATCCGGAAGGAAACTGGGGATCGGGCGGCAAGACCTTTGTCCGCACGCCGCCCACCGGCGGCGACTGACGGCGACTGACGGCGCCGCCTGACGCAAGGCGGATTTGGGTTCCTGGCCTCGAGCGACGGTCCGCGACGGGGCCTTGTGCGACGGGCCGCGCGTGTCCGCCGCGCTGATGCCCTTTTTTCCGAGACCCGCTGTCACGCCGGCAAGACCCACAGCGCGCCGGCGCCAGCGCCGCGCCCGCTTGATCCCCTTCTCTTTTCAAGCGGGCGCGGACATCGGGGGGGGCGCCCCGCATCCGTCACGTCGGTCAGGAGTTGGCGGTTGCCGCCGCAAGCGCCTCCGGCAGATCGGCGATGCTTTCCAGGCAAAGATCGGCATGTGGGGCAAGCTCCTCGCGCGTGCCCGTGCCGGTGAGCACGGCAACGCGCAGGCCCGCTCGCGCCGCGCGGGCCATCTCCAGGTCGTGCAGGTTGTCGCCGACCATGGCGATCTGCGCGGCCGGGACGCCGGTCTGGTCGCTGAAGGCGGTGAGCATGCCGGGGCCGGGCTTGTAGCCGAAGCCGGAATCATAGCCGGCAATGAAGGCAAACCGCTCGCTCAGCCCGACGGTTGCGACGAAGCGGGCGATGGCGCCCTTGCTGTCGGAACTGGCGATCCCGAGCAGGAATCCCCGCCGGGCAAGCCCGCCGACGGTTTCCGCAAGCCGCGGCACGGCAACGGCCCGCGCGGCGTTTTCGGTGAAGCGCCGGTCCAGTTCCGCAATCAGCTCTCCGAGTGGGAGAGACACGCCTGCTGCCCGCCACGCCTCGGCGATCTCGGCGGTGTTGCCGGCGGCATAGAGGCTGCCCGAACGGGTCTTTTCCGTCAGCGGATCGAAGCCCGCCACCGTCATCAGCCTTTCGGCAAATTCGGGATCGCCGCCGGCGGCCCAGCTCGCCGTGCTGCGGTTGACCGGGGCCCAGCTCTTGTCGAAGTCGAGCAAGGTGCCGTCCTTGTCGAACAGGACGGCACGGATGTGCGGAAATGCCATGAATGCGGACCTAGCGGATGAGCGTGACCGATTTCGCGCCGGCAAGCCACAGCACCAGCCGTACGATCAGGAGACAGGCGATCACGATTGCCATGATGCACATGGAAAAGGCCGCGGCCTGGTTGACGGCGCCGCGATCGGCGAGCTGAAGCACGGAGACGGCGGCGACCTGCGTTTCCGGCGTGATCAGGAAGATCACCGCCGATAGCGACACCATGGCGCGCATGAAGAAGAACACGCCCACGCCCAGAAGTGTGGGCCACAACAGCGGCAGGGTCACCTTGAAGAACGTCCTCACCACGCCGCCGCCGAGCATCGTCGAGGCTTCGTCGAAGGAGCTGCTGATCTGCTTGAGGCTGGTGGAGGCGATCAGGAACGCCTGGGCGTGGTTGTAATAGACATAGAGGAAGATGATCAGCGCCAGCGTGCCGTACATCATGTTGAGCGGGTTGGCCGGGTTGTTGAAGGCGAGCACATAGCCAAGCCCGAGCACCATGCCGGGGATCGAGCTCGGCAGGATCGCCAGGAAGGACAGCGGCCCGCTGAGCGGTGTCCGGAACTTCTGCACGACAATCGCCGAAACGGTGGCGATGGTGACGCCGAGACCGGCGGTCGCCAGCGCGACATAGACGGAATTCCACAAGGGCTCCGTGCCGTTCTGCACGTCGAAGGCATAATGCTTGAGCGAAAAGGCCATGTTGTAGGGCCACAGTTTCACGAAGCTTGCGGTCGCGACAATGCCGGGGATGGCCAGGAAGACGATCATGACCGCATAGCAGTAGCCGCTTAGGACGAGGTCGCGCATGCGGTTCGCGCGGGTCGTCAGCGGGACGGACTTGTCGGTCATTTGCGCCTGCTGGCGGCTCGAAATGCGCTTTTCCAGCAGCTTGGAGACGATGGCCGGCGCCAGCAGCACGACGCCGATCACCGCACCGAGCGCGAACTGCCCCTGTCCGATCACCTTGTTGTAGATCTCGGTCGCCAGCACGCTGAAGTTTCCGCCGATGACGATGGCGTTGCCGAAGTCCGTCACCGACAGGGAGAAGGTGACGAAGACCGCGGCCGCGATGCCGTAGCGGGTGGCCGGCAGCGTGACCGTGCGAAAGATCCGCCCGGGACGCGCGCCGAGCATCGTGGCGCTTTCGTAGACGCGGGCATCGGCAACTGCGAGCGCGGCCGACAGGATCAGGAAGGCATAGGGAAACGTGTAGAGCGTGTTGGCGAGCGCAACGCCCCAGAAGCCGTAGATGTCGAGATCGAAGCCGAGAAATCGGTTGAAGGCGCCGTTGCGCCCCAGAAGCAGCAGCAGGCCCTGCGCCTGCACCAGCGAGGGCGCGAACAGCGGCATCATCACCACAATGCGCAGGAGCGGCTTCAGCGGAACGTTCGAGCGCTGCAGCGCATAGGCGTAGAGATAGGCCAGGCCGACGGCGAGCGTGGAGGAGAGCAGGGACACCGTCAGCGAATTGACCAGAAGGTCCCAGAAACGCGGGTCCGCGAAGGTCGCGGTGAAATTGCCAAGGCCCGGTCCGGCTTGCGTGTCGAGGCTGCGCAACAGGATCGCCGCGACGGGCATGACGAGAAAGACCAGCATCAGGCCGGCCATGATCGCGGACAGGAGCAGGGCGATGCCCCGGTCGCTGGTCAGGGCCGGCAGGGAGCGTCTTTCGCCGCGTCGCGCCGCCGTTCGTGCCGCGCCGCTCATGCCAGGTCCTTCAGGTCGCCGGCGGCAATGCCGAGGCGCAGTTTCCGGCCGGGCTCCAGGCCGTCGGCCGGGCCATGGGCCTCGAAGACCACCGGCTGGTCGGGGGCGGCCTCGAGACGGGCGTGCAGCACCGTCATGTTGCCGAGGAAGGTCGCCTTCTCGATGGTCGCCGCAAAGACGTTGTCGGCCTCTTGTCCGTCGTCAAGGACCTTGATCGCCTCGGGCCGGACGCCGAGCGTGCTGCTTTCCAGCGGCTGCGAGGTGCGCAGGCGCACGGTGCCGAGATGCGGGTCGGTTTGCGGGTCTTGAACCGTGAAGGTGTTGATCGAGCCGATGAATTCGGCGACGAAGCGGGTGCGCGGACGGTCGTAAAGCGCACGTGCGCTGCCGGCCTGTTCGACCTTGCCGCCGTTGAGGACGACGATCTGGTCGGCCATCTCGAGCGCTTCGTTCTGGTCGTGGGTCACCATGATCGTGGTGATGCCGAGCCGCTGCTGGATCGCGCGGATTTCCTGGCGCAATTCCTCGCGCACCTTGGCATCAAGCGCCGACAGCGGCTCGTCGAGCAGGAGCAGCGAGGGGTGGGGCGCAAGGGCGCGGGCGATGGCGATGCGCTGCTGCTGTCCGCCCGACATCTGGGCCGGAAGCTTGTCGCGCTGGTCGTCCAGATGGACGAGGTCCAGCATCTCGGCGACGCGGCGGCGCGTGTCCGGCTTCGACCATCTGCGGCACTCGAGACCATAGGCGACGTTCTGGGCGGCGGTCAGATTGGGAAACAGCGAATAGGACTGGAAGACGACGCCGAAATTGCGGTCGCGGGCAGGGGTGCGGGAGAGGTCCGCATCGCCGAGCAGGATCTGGCCGGCGTCCGCTTCCTCCAGGCCGGCGATCACCCGCAGCAGCGTGGTCTTGCCGCAGCCGGACGGGCCGAGGAAGCAGGTCAGGCTGCCCTCCGGCACATCGAGCGAGACGTCGGAAAGCGCGGTGGTCGAGCCGAAATTCTTGGTCAGGCCGGTGACACGAATGTCCATCTTGGTCCTCAGGCTTTCAGGCACCGCCGGGGCGGCCCGCGCGTTGTCACATTGTCGCCGGGCGCCCGGAAGCGGGCAGGCAAGGCGGCATCCGCCGAAAGGGCGGATGCCGGATCGTCTTGGCAGGCGGTCCGGCCGGACGGGACCGGACCGCCGAGCGGGCTTGCAGGTTATGCCGGCCTCAGCGCTCGAATTTTTCCTGCCAGGTCGCGATGATGTCCTTGCGATCCTCGGCGGCGGCCTTGAAGTCGGTCGGATGCAGCACGCTGTTGGTGTCCTGCGGCAGGCCGGCATCGAGGAAGCGCTGCGGCATGGTTCCGCCCGGAATGGTCACGATGGCCTTCCACTCGAGGTAGGCATCGGCGGCCGTCTTGGTGACGGTCCAGTCGAGGAAGCGCTTGGCGGCCTCCTTGTTGTTCGACGTGGCGACCAGCGCATTGGCCTCCAGTTCGTTTCCGGAGCCTTCGGCCGGGGTCACCATCGAGATCGGATAGCCTTCCTCGATGTTCTTGATGGCGCGCATGTCATAGGAGGCGCCGACCGCGAATTCGCCCGCCGATGCGGCATGGCACGGCTTGGAGCCGGACTTGATGTATTGGGCGACGTTCTTGTCGAGCTTTTCCAGGAAGGCCCAGCCCTCGTCCTCGCCCATCATCTGTAGTAGCGAACTGACCTGGATGTAGCCGGTGCCGGAGCTTGCCGGGTTCGGCATCACGATCTCGCCCTTGTACTTCGGGTCGAGGAGATCCTTCCAGGAGGTCGGCTTTTCCAGGCCGAGCTTTTCCAGCCGCTCGTCGTTGACGCAGAAGGCGGCCATGTAGCCGGTGACGGCGAACCACTTGTCGTCCGCCGCGCGGAACTCCTTCGGCACGGCGTCGATGCCCTTCGGGCGGTAGGCCTCGAGCGTTTCCTCGATCTGCGGCGTCACGATGGTCGAGGCGGCGAAGCCCCAGATCACGTCGTGCTGCGGATTGGCCTTCTCGGCGATGATGCGCGCGGCAAGCTCGCCCGTCGACAGGCGCAACATGTTCACCTCGAGGTCGGGCATGTCCTTTTTGGCCAACTCGAGGAACCTGGCGGCTTCGTCCTCCTCATAGGAGGTGTAAACCGTGATCTCGTCCGCTGCGGCCGGCACCGAAAGGAGCAGGGCGACGAGGGCGGTGATGCAGAGTTTCGAATCCATCCGTGATGATCCTCGTTTTGGGGGTGGGCGATGCGCTCTCTCAAGCTGCCTCAGGAAAACCATATTGTAATCCAATTTACAATATTATGTTAGAAAAATTACATTTTACCGCTATTCCGTCTTCGATTGTGGCTTCGCCGCGGGCGCGGCGCTAAGAACCGGAGGCGGCCCATTGGCGACGGATGGCCGGAGTGGAGGCAGGGTGATCGAGATTCCGAAGAAGCAAAAGCGCCAGCAGCGCCTCGTCGAGCGCATCGAGGCACAGGGATACGCGACATTGGCGGATCTGGCGAGAGAGCTCGCTGTTTCGGAACAGACCGTGCGGCGGGACATTTCGGAACTGGACGCCGCCGGAAAAGTTCGCCGTGCCCACGGCGGGGCCGCGATCCAGGGCAATATCGACCGCTCGGTCTATGCGCAGCGTCGCCGGCAGCGCGCGGCGGAAAAGCAGCTGATTGCGCGGCAGGTCGCGGATCTGGTGGAGGACGGGTCGTCCGTCTTTCTCGACACCGGCACCACCTGCGAGGCGATCGCCTCGGCGCTGACGGCACGTCGGCACCTCAAGGTCGTGACCTACAGCCTTCGCTCGGCCCTGCGGTTCAGCGAGAGGGACGACTTCGTGGTTGCCGTTCCGGCGGGCTTCGTTCGCCATGTCGATGGCGCGGTGGTCGGCGGACAGGACACAGGGTTTCTGGACCAGTTCCTGTTCGACTACGCCATCCTGTCGGTGAGCGGCATGGATGCCGCCGGCAATATCTGCGACGACGACCAGTTCGAGGTGCGCTTCGCCAGCATGGCGATGCAACGCGCCAAGACGATCCTGCTGGCGCTCGATTCAAGCAAGTTCGGCAAGGGCGGGCTGGTGCGCCTGTGCCATGTCGGCGCCGTGGACTATGTGATCAGCGACACCGCGCCGGAGGCCGCGATCGCGGAGATGCTGGCCGCCCATGACGTGAAGCTTGTCACCTGCGAATAAACTGCGTCCGCGCCGTGGGAGCGTGACGCCGGACGGGAGTGCTCCCGCCCGGCGATGTCGCTGGGAGCCTGCGTTGGGCTCCGGCTCAGTTCGTCGGGATGCGGGAGCCGAGGCCGGCAAGGACCAGACGGTGGTCGGCCGCGCGGGCATGGGCTTCCATGCCCTCGTAAAGGCTCTGGCGCACGGCATGCGGAGCGACTTCGGCCACGGCCGTCTGGCTCAGGCGCTGATGGGTGCAGACCTTCACGAAGGCGCCGACCCACAGCCCGCCGGTGTAGCGGCCGGCACCGGCCGTCGGCAGCGTGTGGTTCGTGCCGCAGCACTTGTCGGAATAGACCACGGAGGCGTTGGGTCCGATGAAGAGCGAGCCGTAGTTGCGCAGCTTCGCGGCAACGGCGTCCATGTCCGCGGTGATGACCTCCAGGTGCTCCGGTGCGACCAGATCGGAATAGGCGATCATCGCGTCGACGTCGTTGCACAGAACGATCTCGCCGAACCGCTCCCAGGCTTCCGCGGCAACGGCGCTGGTCTTCAGCTCGCCCAGAATGCGCGCGACTTCCTTTTCGACTGCCTCTGCAAGATCGCGGCTCGTCGTGATCAGGCCGACGCGGGCGCGCACGTCATGTTCGGCCTGCGCGAGAAGGTCGATGGCAACCATTTCGGCGGAGGCGGTCTCGTCGGCGATGACGAAGACCTCGCTCGGGCCGGCGAGCTGGTCGATGCCGACCGGACCGAAGACCTGGCGCTTTGCTTCGTTCACATAGGCGTTGCCCGGGCCGACGATCTTGTCGACGCGCGGAACGCTCTCGGTGCCATAGGCCATGGCGGCGATGGCCTGCGCGCCGCCGATGCGGAAGATCCGGTCCGCGCCGGACAGGTGGCAGCCGGCGATCATCGCTTCATGGGCGCTCGGCGGAAGACAGGCGATGACCTCGTCGCAGCCGGCGACCTTGGCGGGAACGATGGTCATGATCGGGGCCGACATCAGCGGATAGCGGCCGCCGGGTACATAGGCGCCGATGCGCTGGATCGGGATGACGCGATGGCCGAGCGTCAGCCCGGGCAGGGTCTCGACCTCGAGCGGCAGCATGGTGGCGAGCTGCTTTTCGGCGAAGTTGCGCACCTGCGCGATGGCAAACAGCGTGTCCTCGCGCATGGCCGGGTCGAGATTGTCGACCGCCTTGCGGATTTTCTCGGCGGAGACCTCGACGGCGTCGACGTCGACCTTGTCGAACTTGGCGCTGTAGGCGCGCACGGCGGCGTCGCCGTCCTTGCGGACATCGGCGAGGATCTGTTTGACCGTGCCCTCGATGGCGTCGTTTTCGGCCAGGATGCTTTCCTGGGGTTTGCGGAAATAGGCGGCACCCAGGATGGACGTCGCGCGCTCGTCGTGGTTGGACATGGAGCACCCTTTTTGAATGGACAATGTCCAAGCGCTTAGGGCCGCACGACCGAGGGTGTCAATTATCTCGGATAGTTGGTGAATATTCTCACCAAATTCCGATCCTCCGCCCACTGGACGGCCAGCAGGGCGTTGCCTGCGCAAGGCGCCCGGGCGGGCCGGCGTCAGTATGTCGGGGGCGTGATCGCACTCACGATTTCCGCCGGCTCGTCGCCGACGTTTCGAAACCGGTGTTCCTCTCGGCTGTCGAAGTAATAGGCATCGCCCGGCCCCAGGACCTGCGTCTTGGTTCCGGCACGGACCTCGATCCGCCCCGAGACGATGTAGCCGGCTTCCTGGCCTTCATGCGACAGCTGGCCGCCGGTATCCGCGCCGATCTGGTAGGTTTCCTTCAGGAACTGAAGGGTCCGGTTCGGGTGGTTCATGCCGATCAACTTGTAGGAAATTCCACGGACATTTCCGATCTCGGGCAGCTCGTCCGCCCGGTAGAACGGGCTGTGGCTGCCCAGTTGCACGCCGTGCAGGAAGCCGACGAGGGTGCTGCCCAGGGCGTCGAGGATCGCTTGCAGCGTATTGAGGGACGGGCTGACTTTCTCGCGCTCGATGAGCGAGATCGTCGAATGCGACACGCCCGAACGCAGCGACAGCTCGCGGATCGTCAGTTGCCGCCGACGTCTCAGATCCCTGATCTTGTTTCCGATCCTGGCCACATTCCGCCTCCGCCGTTTGACCCGGCCTGTTAATCACGATTTGCAAGCAGGCACCAGAGCGACACCCTCTCAGCTTGTGTTTCGGCGGGCGATACCACCGAGGCTGGTTGCCGGTGTTGAGTATTGTAGACACCCGCCGCAGACCACCTGTCTGGCCGCTGTTCGACCTGCTAGCAGTGGTCGCGTAGCCGGTGTGCCGACGGGGAGGTCGGTCTCGAACAACGGGGCTTTTGGATCTTTTGTGCATCGCGTTGCGCAGGTCCCGACGCACTGGCGAGGCCGCAAACGTGCGGCCGCGAAACTTTCGGAAGTCCGACAGGGGTTCCGACGACAGGGAGCAATTTCCATCATGATGTTCGCAGGATCTATCCAGGCTTTGAAGCCGATGAAAATGGTGACGAAGGGCGCGCTTGCCCTGGCGTGCTCCGTGGCGCTCAGCTTCGGTGCGGCCGCGCAGTCGGTATCGCTCCAGATCGGAACCATCGAGTCGCCGAGCGGTGCGAACTCGCACGGCTGGCAGGCCTTCGAGCAGTATGTCGAAGCTGCGTCCGCCGGCGACATCTCCGTCGAGCTGTTTCACTCCGGTCAGCTTGGCGACACCGAGAAGCTGCTGGAAGGCGCAAAGCTCGGCATCAACAAGATGGTTCAGGGCGACGAGACGCTGACCGGCGCCTACGACCCGATGCTTGCATGGTTCACGCCCTACCTCTTCTCCGACGAATTCGTCATGAAGGAGTTCTTCGAGAGCGCGACCTTTGCCGAGCTCAACGAGATCATGGCCCGTGATCTTGGTGTGCGCGTGCTCGCGGCCGCCCCTTACGGCTTCTACAATTTCATCAACAAGACGCGCCCCATCGACAAGCTGGAAGACCTCGACGGCCTGAAGCTCCGCACCCTGCCGAGCAGCCAGCTCACCATCAAGGCCTGGGAAGCGCTGGGCGCATCCGCGACGCCGGTGTCCTGGGGCGAGATCTACACGTCGATCAGCACCGGCGTTATCGACGGCCTGGGCCATACGCTCGGCATCATGGTCGACCAGAAGTACTATGAGGTCGCCAAGAACGTGACGCTCGACAACAGCATCGGCGTGGTCAATTTCTACCTCATCAACGAGCGCTTCTGGCAGTCGCTCAGCGAAGAGCAGCGCAAGGTTCTGAAGCGCGGCGCCGAAATCGGTGCGGCGGCCGAGTTCGGCATCGCCAGCTATCGCAACCGGGTCGATGCGCTGCAGGTGCTGGCCGACAACGGTGTCAACGTCCGCCCGATCAGTGAGGCCGAACGCGCCCGGCTGCGCGATGCGGCCCAGGCCGCGGTCGTTCCCTGGATGAAGGAAATGATCGGCGCCGAGGTGGTGGAGAAGGTCTTCGCCGAGGTCGAGGCGATCGAGCAGCGTCTTTACGCCAACTGAGCAAAGGGCCTTCAGGCCCAGGGGCGCCGGATCCCGTCCGGCGCCCTTCTCTTTCGCGCGCGCCAAACCCGGCCGTTTCGCGATTGCGGGGCCTCGGGCTTCGCGCTAGAGCGGCCACAGTTCCGACGGGACGTGCGTCAGGCGCGGTGCAGGCAGGAAGGGCGGTTCCGGTCCCGGCCCGTCCCGCGGGATCCATCATCGAAAGGCAGGTACCGGTCATGACGCGTTTGCTGGCCCTGATCGATCGCTCGATCCAATTGTTCATCGCGGCCTGCATCGGCACGATCATGGTCGTCATCTCGCTGCAGGTGGTCATGCGCGTGACCGTGGGCGCACTGCCCTGGCCGGAGGAGCTGAGCGTCATCCTCATGCTCTGGGGATTGTTGCTGGCGGCCGCCTATACGCTGAACGAGCGCGGTCATGTCGGCATCCAGATCTTCGTCGACATGCTCGGTCCGCGCCGGGGCGCGATCATCAGCGCGCTGATGCATCTCGCCATCATCGTGTTCTGCGCCGCTGTCATCTGGGGTGCCTATGACAAGGTCGCGTCGGTCTGGAACCTGAAGACTGGGTCGCTGCGTATCTCGCGCGCCGTGCCGCAACTCGCCATTCCGGTCAGCGCCGGGGCCTTCATTCTCGTCTGCCTGCGTCTCATCGCCGAAGACATCGCGATCTGGAGGCGCCCGTCATGATCCTCATCGTTCTTCTTGCAAGTTTCCTGGTGTTCCTGCTGTTGGGGATGCCCGTGGCTTTCGCCATTGGGGCCGCCAGCCTTGCCGCCATCGTCGTCAGCGGCGAAAGCCTCGTTCTGCTGCCCCACTTCATGTACATCGGCATGGAATCCTACGTGCTGGTCTCCGTGCCGCTGTTCGTCCTTGCCGGCGAATTGATGCTGCGCGGCGGAATGACCCGCTCGCTGACGGATTTCGCCGACATGCTGGTCGGCCGCCTGCGTGGCGGCATGGGGCATACCAATATCGCCGGCAGCGTGTTCTTCGCCGGGATCACGGGATCCGCCTCCGCCGACACGACGGCGCTTGGATCCGTGCTGATCCCGGCCATGGCCGAGAAGGGCTACGACCGCGCCTATGCGACGGCCGTCACGATTGCCTCTTCCGTCATTGGTCCGATCATCCCGCCGAGCCTGACTTTCGTCATCTATGCGATGGCCGTCGGCGGCGACGTCTCCATCGGGCAGCTCTTCGTTGCAGGAATCGTCCCGGGCATCCTCGTGGCACTGGCCCTGATGGGCATGAATTCCTGGATCAGCCGCAAGCGGGGCTACGAGAAGCGCAGCAAGCGGTTCACCTGGCCGGAGATCTGGCACATCACCGTTCGCAGTCTTGTTGTTCTGGTCATGCCGGCGATCATCGTGCTTGGCGTGCTCAGCGGCGATTTCACGGCGACGGAAGCCGCAGCGGTCGCCTCCGTCTATGCGCTCGGCGTGTGTCTTCTGTTCACCCGCACGTTGAGCCTCACGGACCTGCCGTCGATCTTCTTCGATTCCGCCAAGGTCAGCTCGATCATGATCCTGCTGCTTGCGACCAGCAGCATCCTGTCCTACGTGCTGACCACCCAGGGCGTGCCGCGTTACCTCGCCGAGTTCTTCAACGCGGTCACCGACAACAAGTATGTGTTCCTGTTGCTTTTGAACGTGATCCTGCTGGCCATCGGAACCGTTCTCGACCTCTTCCCGGCGATCATCATCTTCGGACCGATCTTCGCCCAGATTGCCGAGGGATACGGGGTCGACCCCGTCCATTTCGCCGTTGTTTTCTGCGTCAATCTGCTGCTGGGGCTGAACACGCCGCCGGTCGGCTCCGGGCTCTTCATCGGCGCGGCCGTCGGGCGGGTGAAGCTTGAGGCGCTGATCCGGGAAGTGCGGCCCTTCATCCTGATGGAGTTCGTCGTGCTGCTGGTTCTCACCTATGTACCGGCGCTGACCACGGACCTTCCCGCCGTGCTGATGTCCTTTTTCCCCGGCTGAATGCCACGGGCGATGGTTTCGCGACCGCCCGTGACCTGAACTTCTGCGCATCGCTCAACGACTGCCGCAGGAATCGCCCGCGGCCGGACCGCACCGGCGTCCTGCCGACGCCATGGCCACGCCCGCCATGCACCCCGGCGGATGCCCGCGATCCGCGCGGCGCCGGGCGAGCCGACCGAGACCCACCGGCCGCGCCGGCGCAACGTCGTTTCTTCGAAAAAACCCCGGAAATACCGGACCTTATCGGCGTCATCCTACGCCGGCGGGCGCGGCAAATTGCGCGTCGATGTCCGCGTGGGCGCCAATGGTCGCGACCATATTATGGTCATTTGCAGTGACACTCTCTCCATGGTTTCGCGATGTGATGAATTTGATCTGTGGTTGCTTGACAGGCGAATAAAACAAAATATGGTCATATACACTGAATACGAGACAAAGTGACCATATTATGGTCATTACGAAAGGATTACGAATGACCGCATCGCAGCTTTCCGCCGGAGCGAAGTTCCGCAAGGCGCTGGCCGAAGAGAACCCCTTGCAGGTGATGGGCTCCATCAACGCCTATACCGCGATGATGGCCGAGCGCACCGGCTACAAGGCGCTGTATCTCGCCGGCGCCGGCGTCGCCAACGCCTCCTACGGCCTGCCGGACCTCGGCATCACCACCATGACCGACGTCCTGACCGATCTGCGCCGCGTCACGGATGCGACGAGCCTACCGGTTCTGGTCGATGTCGACACCGGTTTCGGCGGTGCCTTCTCGATCGCCCGCCTGGTGCGCGGCCTGATCAAGGACGGTGCCGGCGCCATGCACATGGAAGACCAGGTCTCGCTCAAGCGCTGCGGCCATCGCCCGGGCAAGGAAATCGTGTCCAAGCAGGAAATGGTGGATCGCATCAAGGCGGCTGTTGATGCGAAGACCGATTCGGACTTCTTCATTGTCGCACGGACCGATGCGCTTGCGATCGAAGGGCTCGACGGGGCGATCGACCGGGCCTGCGCCTATGTGGAAGCCGGCGCAGACATGATCTTCGCGGAGGCTTGCACCGAGCTGTCGCAGTACAAGGCATTCGTCGATGCGCTCGACACGCCCTATCCGGTGCTGGCCAACATCACCGAGTTCTCCAAGACGCCGAATTTCACGCTTGAGGAGCTGCGTGGCGTCGGCGTTTCGGCCGCGCTCTATCCGCTGTCCGCGGCGCGCGCGATGAATGCGGCCGCTCTCAAGGTCTACAAGCACATCCGCAAGGAAGGCTCGGCCAAGGGCATCCTCGACATCATGCAGGACCGCGAGGAGCTCTATGACTACCTGAACTACCACAGCTACGAGAGGAAGATCGACGAACTGTTCAAGACGCAAAAGTAAACACGAGACGTCTAGGGAGAGAGAGATGTTTACCAAACGAGCAATTCTTGCAGGTTTCGCCAGCGTCTTCGCGCTGGCGGCCCTTCCGGCAGCGCAGGCCGCCGACGACTTTCCGGCAGAACCGATCCGCCTAATCGTGCCCTATTCCCCAGGAGGGGGAACGGACGTCACGGCGCGGATCGTCGCCGAGGCGGTGTCCGAAACCATCGGTCAGCCGGTGGTGGTGGAAAACCGTCCCGGCGCGTCGGGCACGGTCGGTACCCTGCTTGCCGCGCGCGAGAAGGCGGACGGATACACGCTGTTGTTCGGCATCCAGGCGACGATGGCGCTCAATCCGTCCCTGTTCAAGGCGGCCACCTACAAGCCGAAGGAGGACTTCGACGGCGTCGCGCTGATCTCGGAATCGCCCTATGTGATCACGGTTCCGGGTGCCTCCGACATCAACACCTACGAGGAGTTTGCCAAGGCGGCGACCGATCGTATGACGATGGCGAATGGCGGCAGCGCCGCGCTGCTTGCGTCCCGGCTGCTCGCCCGGGACGCGGATCTGAAGTTCTCCAACATCCCGTATTCCGGTTCGGGTGCTGCGATCTCCGACATTCTGGCCGGGCGCGTCGATGCGCTCATCAGCAGCCCGGTGTCGGTGCTTCCGCACATCGAAAGCGGTGCGCTGAAGCCGATCCTGGCGACCAGTGCGGACCGTTATCATGCGCTGCCGCAGACCCCGACCGCGGATGAACTGGGCTTTGAGAGCTTCAAGGTCGTCGGCTGGTACAGCATCGTCGCTCCCAAGGGCGTTCCCCAGGATCGTCTCGAGAAACTGAATGCGGCCTTCAACAAGGCGGTCGCCGATCCCAAGACCAGCCAGCGCCTGTCCGAGATCGGCGTGACGCCGTCCGGCCTGGCGCTCGGCCGGCAGGCCGTCACCGACTACATCGCCAAGGAATACGACCTGTGGACGGCGGAAATCGCCGACGCCGGTCTGGAAGCGAAGTAGGTCCAGGCCCGAAAACAGGGCGGAGGCCGACTGCGCCTCCGCCCCTTTCGAACAGAAATGGAGCAGTCATGCCGCACGCATGGATCGAATATTCAAAGAACATCGCCGACGACGCGGAGGTTCAGGGCTTCGGCAGATGCGTCCATGACGCAATGATGGAAACCGGCATCTTTCCGCTGGCCGGCGTCCGGATCCGCATCAACCGGATCGACGATTGCATCGTGGCGGACGGAAAGCCGGAGAACGCCTTCGTGCATCTTGCCATCCGCATCGGCGAAGGGCGTGACATGGAGACGAAGCAGGCGGCGGCCGACCTGATCTTCGAGCGCATCGCGGAGCATCTCAAACCGCTCGCCGACCGCACTCCGCTGGCGGTCGCCTTCGAGATGCAGGAGATCCCCGGACCGTTCAGCTACAAGATGAACAATCTGCACCGGCATCTCGCCGCCAAATAAGGCCGCCGCGGCGGTTGGGAGGACACATGAAGACCTTGAGGGACGCAGGTGGAGGCCTGCTGATCGCAACCATTGGCCTGCTCTTCCTGCTGGGAGCCGGGGACATGGCGCTTGGCGATCTGCGCAACATGGGGCCGGGCATGCTCCCGACCGCGCTGAGCGTCGTCGCCATCGGTGCCGGACTGGCGATCGCGGTGATCGAGGTCCTGCGCGGTTCGGGCGGCGCCATCGGCTTCGATTTCCGGGCGCTGGTCTGCGTCGCCGTGGCCATCGCGCTCTATGCGGTGATGCTGGAGGCGGCCGGTGTGGTCCTCACCACGATTGTTGCGGTCTTCGTGCTGGCCCTTGCCCGGCCGCAGCTGCGCGCGGCCGAAACGCTGGTGGTCGGCATCGCCCTGTCGGTGTTCGCCTGGGCCGTCTTCGTCAAGGGGCTCGGCATGCCCCTGTCCTTCCTGCCGGATTTTTGATCATGACCGATTTCCTCTCCGGTTTCGCGACGGCGCTTCAGCCGGTCAACCTGCTCTATTGTTTCGCTGGGGTCATCCTCGGCAATATCGTCGGCGTGCTGCCGGGCATCGGGGCGATTGCCGCGATCTCCATCCTGCTGCCGCTGACCTTCAGCCTCGATCCGACGACGGCCGTGATCATGCTGGCCGGCGTCTACTACGGCGCGGAATACGGCGGGTCGATCGCCTCCATCCTATTGAACCTGCCCGGCACGGCCTCCAATGCCATCACCACGCTCGACGGCTATCCGCTGGCACGGCGCGGAGAGGCCGGCCTTGCCCTGCTGACCGCGCAGATCTCCTCGTTTTCCGGCGGAACGCTCGGCATCGTCGCGATGGTGGTGTTCTCGCCGCTGATCGTCAGCTTCTCGCTCTCCTTCGGACCGGCGGAGTATTTCGCGACCCTGCTGCTCGGGCTTGTGGCGGGCGCCTCGGCGATTGGCGCGGGACCCTTGAAGGGCATCGCGATGGTCGCGGTCGGCATGCTGTTCGGCACCGTCGGTCTCGATCTCAACAGCGGTTATGCCCGCTTCGACCTCGGCATCCCCAATCTGCTCGACGGCTTGAGCATCGTGGCGGTCGCCATGGGACTGTTCGGCATTCCCGAGGTGATCGCCAACATCAGCGCCTCGCAATCCCAGGAAAAGCCCATCGCGGTCAACGCCCGGGCGATGTATTCCGCCTTCCGGCGGCTTGGCACCATCGTTCCCTCCGTCCTGCGCGGCGCGTCGGTCGGCGGCCTCCTCGGTCCGCTTCCGGGGGCCGGTCCGACGATCTCCTCCTTCCTCGCCTATTCGCTGGAGCGCTCGACCACCCGCAATCCGGAAGAATTCGGAACCGGACGGATCAATGGCGTCGCCGCGCCCGAGGCCGCCAACAACGCCGCCGCGCAGACCGCCTTCATCCCGACGATGACGCTCGGCATTCCGGGAACGCCGACGATGGCGATCATTCTCGGCGCCTTGATGATCCACGGCATTTCGCCGGGGCCGCAGCTGGTCGTCGATCACCCGGACCTCTTCTGGGGGCTGGTGGCGAGTTTCTGGATCGGCAACGTCTTCCTCCTGATGCTGAACATTCCGCTGATCGGCGTCTGGGCCAGGCTCGTCGCGGTTCCCCGGCGGTTCTTCTTTCCGGTGATCGTCGCGCTTGTCTGCATCGGGGTGTTCGGCGTGTCGAATTCCACCTTCGACATCTGGATGGTGCTCCTGATGGGCGTGCTCGGCTATGTGCTGCGCTGCTTCGGCTTTCCCCCGGCGCCCTTGCTGATCGGCTTCGTGCTGGGGCCGATGGTGGAGGAATACCTGCGCCGCGCGCTGATGATCTCGGCCGGGGACTACAGCTATCTGTTCAGCTCGACGACGAGCATCGTCATCCACTGCCTGACGGCCGGCCTGTTGCTCTGGTCGATCCTGCGCGGCTTCCGCAAGAAAGCGCCGCAGCCCGCCGGCTGAGGGTTTTCCTTCCCAAACTCCGCCGAGCCGGCGCCTGCGCGCGCCGGAACGGCACCCCCTTGCAAAAAATCGGAGACGAGACATGTCTGACTACGGTCGCCTTGCAACCTTCACGGCGGATGGCAAAACACGCTTCGGTCTGGTCACCGACGCCGGCGTCGTCGACCTGACGGCCTCCGGGCGGGGCGCCTGGGCCGACCTGCAGCAGGTGGTCTGCGACGGCGACCTGCGCCGCGCCGTGGATGCGGCCGCCGGCCAGCCGGTCGACTTCGCCCTGTCGGAAATCCGCTACGAAATCCCGATCCAAGCGCCGCAGAAGATCATCTGCGTCGGCGTGAACTATCCCGACCGAAACGCGGAGTACAAGGACGACAAGGCCGCTCCGCCCAATCCTTCGCTTTTCATCCGCTTCCCCGGGTCCTTCACCGGTCACGGCCAGCCGCTGGTGCGTCCGCGCGAGTCCGAGCAGCTCGACTACGAGGGCGAGATCGCGCTGGTGATCGGCAAGGCCGGACGCCGGATCGCGGAAGCCGACGCGCTGTCGCATATCGCCGCCGTCACGCTCTGCAACGAAGGCACGATCCGCGACTGGGTGCGTCACGCCAAGTTCAACGTCACCCAGGGCAAGAATTTCGACGCATCGGGGGGCATGGGGCCGTGGATCGTTCCCTTCGTCGACGAGGCGCAAATCGCCGATATCGCCCTGTCGACACGGGTCAACGGCGAGCTGCGCCAGCAAGATCGCACCGGCCGCATGATCTTCAGCTTCCGCAAGCTGCTCAACTACATCTCCACCTTCACCACCCTGCAGCCCGGCGATGTCATCGTCACCGGCACGCCGACGGGGGCGGGTGCGCGCTTCAATCCGCCGATCTGGCTGAAGCCCGGGGACGAGATCGTGGTCGAGGCCGAAGGCATCGGCCAGCTGCGCAATGGCGTCGTGGCGGAGGAGGCGTGATGCTTGCCGAAACCGATATCGCGGCACTCGCCGGCGAACTGGATGCGGCGGAACGCTCCCGCATCCAGATCCCGCTGATTTCCGGCCGCTTTCCCGACGCCGACATGGGTGATGCCTATCGCATTCAGGAGCGCTGGGTGTCGCTCAAGGAAGCGGCCGGGCGCCGGCGGATCGGCTGGAAGATCGGCCTGACGTCGCGCGCCATGCAGGCGGCACTCCAGATCGACACGCCCGATTCCGGGATCCTGTTCGACGACATGGCATTTCAGGACGGCGACACGATTCCCGAGGATCGCTTCATCCAGCCGCGCATCGAGGCGGAGATCGCCTTCGTGCTCAAGGCGCCGCTGCAGGGCGCGACCGTCGGCATCACCGATGTGCTGAACGCCACGGACTACATTCTTCCGGCGCTGGAGATCCTGGACACCCGCGTGCAGCGGAAGGACCCCGAGACCGGACAGATGCGCAACGTCATCGACACCATCGCCGACAATGCCGCCAACGCCGGCATCGTCACCGGCGGTCGGCCGATGCGTCCGCTCGACATGGACATGCGCTGGATCGGCGCCTGCGTGTCGCGCAACGGCGTTGTCGAGGAAACCGGCCTCGGTGCCGGCGTCCTCAACCATCCGGCCATGGGGATCGTCTGGCTGGTCCGGCGTCTCGATACGCTCGGCATGGGGCTGGAGGCCGGCGAGGTGGTCTTGTCGGGCTCCTTCATCCGCCCGGTGGAAACCGCGCATGGCGACACGATCACCGCCGATTTCGGCGCGGCCGGAACTGTCAGTATCTATTTTCGTTGAGGGAGGTCGCGATGCCGGCTCCAAGAAATCCGTTCAAGGCCCGTCTCATCGCGGGCGACCCGCAGATCGGCCTGTGGATGGGTCTTGCCAACGCCTATACGGCGGAGATCTGTGCGGGGGCCGGCTTCGACTGGCTGGTGATCGACGGCGAACATGCGCCCAACGACCTGCAGCGCATGGTCGGTCAGCTTCAGGCGCTCTCCGCCCATCCGGTCGCGCCGGTGGTGCGTGCGCCGATCGGCGAGACCTGGATCCTGAAGCAGTTGCTCGATATCGGTGCCCAGACCGTTCTGGTGCCGATGGTGGAGAGTGCGGAACAGGCGACGGAGCTGGTGCAGGCGGTGCGCTATCCGCCGCACGGCAAGCGCGGCGTCGGTGCCGCACTCGCCCGCAGCTCCGCCTTCAACCGGATCGGCGATTATCTCACCACGGCGGACGCGGAAATCTGCCTCATCGTCCAGGTGGAATCGCAAAAGGCGCTTAAGGCCCTGCCGGAGATTGCCGCCGTCGAGGGGGTGGACGCGGTCTTCATCGGCCCGGCCGACCTTGCCGCCGACATGGGCTATCTCGGCAATCCCGGTGCCCCGGCCGTCAAGCAGGCCGTGCGCGATGCCATTGTCGCCATCAGGGCCTGCGGCAAGCCGGCGGGCCTTCTCACCGCCGATCAGGCGTTTGCACGCGAGTGCCTGTCGCTTGGGGCAAGCTTCGTGGCGGTCGGCACGGATGTGACGCTGTTTTCCTCCGCGACCTCGGCGCTCGCAAAGGCGTTTTCCGACCGTCCGGCGGAGCAGGGCGGACCGTCGGGCGGATATTGAGCGAATGAGGGGCGGTAAGATGAGCAATGCGGCTGCCGTTCGGGAACGGCTTGCGGATCCCGGAGTGTTGGAAACCCGGGCCTTGATTGGCGGTGCGTGGGTCGAGACGGAGCGCTTGGTCGATGTCGCGAACCTGGCGAACAACGGGATGGTCGCTTGACCGCGGGGTCGGCGGAAGAGCGCTCGCCCGGCCGGGGGTACGCTGTTCAGCCGGTGTGTTGGGGACGCAGCCGGCTCAGCTTTTCCCGGATGGTGGCGACTTCCTCGCCGAGCGCTGCGACCACGCACTCCAGATGCTCGCCCTGCATCCGGTCGCGGATGGTGGAGACGCTGAGCGAGGCGAACGGCTTGCCCGTGCTGTCGTGCAGGGCCATGGCGATGGTCCTCGTTCCCAGTCCCGAGACATCGCGCGCCACATAGCCGCGCCCGCGCGCCTCGTCGACCAGACGCGCCGCGACCTCCGTGTCGCCGCCGAGCGCGGCGATGCGCTCGGCATTGCGCTGCAGCAGGGCCTCGGCCTCGGCCGGATCCATCTCCGACAGGACGGCAATGCCGCCGGCGCCGATGCCGATCGGCCGTTGCACGCCGACATCCAGGATGAAGGCCTTGACCGGAAAGCTGCCGGACTCGCGCGCGATGCAGACGATGTCGTCCGACACCACCCGGTTGAGAAAGACCGTGTCGCCGGTGTCCTCGACCAGCCGGTTGAGGCTCGGCTGGTAGATTTCGCGAAAATCGAAGGACGGCAGCACCAGCAGCGCCAGCTCGTAGACCTTGGGCCCGAGGAAATAGAGCTTGTTCGAGGCGTCCTGCTCGACGAAGCCATGTTCCGCCAGCGCCATCAGCAACCGCCTCGCCGTCGGCCGGGTCAATTGGGTGGCCGCAAGAAGATCGGCGAAGGCGACCCCGTCCCGGCTGTTCTTCGAGACGATGTCGAGAAGCCCTACCGCCCGGTCGAAGCTCTGGGTGCCTTCGGCCATGTGATTGCTTTCTCTCTCTTGGTCCCGGCGCCGGCAGGACCGCAGGCAAAATGCCCCGGATGACAAGTGTTTCTTACACGATTCTCGCTAGTTACGTCTTCCTGCAATTGCAGAAAATCGACGCTTCGCGGCGCAATCCGCCCCCTGCGGCGGGGCCGTTTCAAGCGTCGGCCAACCGGTCTTGGGGCGCGCGTCTGCAATCGACCCCCTCCCCATCGGGCGTCCGTTTCGTCTAAACTCCGATGCATGACAGACCCCGGGGGCTCATGAGCGATCCATCGCCAGTTGCGTCACGACCCGCGCCGACGGCCGCGCCGCGTGTCCTGTTGCTCGGCGCGACGGGCACCATCGGGCGGGCGACGGCGCGGGCGCTGGTTGAGAGCGGGGCCGAGGTGGTGTGTCCGGTGCGACCGCGGCCCGGTCGCGATACGGCCGCCGCTGCGGCCGATCTCGAAGCGGCGCTCGGCGGGGCCAGGGTGCGGTTCGCCAGCGTGACCGACCGGGAATTGCTCGTCCGCGACGGGCTTTGCGGCGAGCGCTTTGATGCGGTGGTCTCCTGTCTTGCCTCGCGCAGTGGCGCGCCGAGGGATGCCTGGGCCGTCGACCACCGGGCAAATCTCATTGCGCTGGAGGCGGCGCGGGAGGTAGGCGCCAAGGTGTTCGTTCTGCTGTCGGCGATCTGCGTGCAGAAGCCGCTGCTGGCGTTCCAGCAGGCGAAACTTGCGTTCGAAACGGAGCTGATGGCCTCCGGTCTCACCTATGCGATCGTCCGGCCGACGGCCTTCTTCAAGTCGCTGTCGGGTCAGATCGAGAGGGTGAGGCAGGGAAAGCCGTTTCTGGTCTTCGGCGACGGCGAACTGACGGCTTGCAAGCCGATCAGCGACGACGACCTCGGGCGCTTCATCGCCGCCTGCGTCTTTGACGAGAGCCGTCACAACCAGGTGCTGCCGATTGGCGGTCCGGGCCCCGCGATCACGCCGAAACAGCAGGGCGAGGCGCTGTTTCGCCTGCTCGGGCGAAGCCCGAAGTTCAAGTACGTCCCGGTCGCCCTGCTGGACGGGATCATCGGCGGGCTCGCGCTTGCCGGGCGTCTCAGCCCGAAGCTTGCCGAAAAGGCCGAACTTGCGCGGATCGGCCGCTACTACGCGACCCAGTCCATGCTGGTCCTCGATCCGGCGACCGGAAGATATGATGCGGATGCAACACCCTCGACCGGCAGCGACACGCTGTTTGCCTATTACGAGCGGGTGTTGACCGGCAAGGCCACCGTGGAGCGGGGCGCGCATTCGGTTTTTTGAACCGCCATGAAAAAACGGCGGCCCGGATGTCCGGGCCGCCGTCTGTGTCTGGTTCAAACCGTTCGCCCGATCTGTCGGGCGCGCCGGCATCAGGCGAGATCGAAGCGATCCGCGTTCATCACCTTGGTCCAGGCCTTGACGAAGTCCTTGACGAACTTCTCCTTGGCGTCGTCCTGGGCGTAGACTTCCGCATAGGCGCGCAGCTGCGAGTTCGACCCGAAGATCAGGTCGGCCCGCGTTCCGGTCCATTTGACCTCGCCGGTCTTGCGGTCACGGCCTTCGAAGATCCCGTCCTTGGCCGCCTTCCACTCCGTCGACATGTCGATCAGGTTGACGAAGAAGTCGTTGGTGAGCTGGCCCGGACGGTCGGTGAAGACGCCGTGCTTGGTCCCCTTGTAGTTGGCACCTAGCGCCCGCATGCCGCCGACAAGCACGGTCATTTCCGGCGCCGTCAGCGTCAGGAGCTGTGCCTTGTCAACCAGAAGCTCCTCGGTCGAGACCGTGTAGTTGGTCTTCTGGTAGTTGCGGAAGCCGTCGGCCATCGGCTCGAGCACGTCGAAGGACTCCACGTCGGTCTGCTCGTCGGTGGCGTCGGTGCGACCCGGCGCGAAGGGAACCTCGATGGCGTGACCGGCATCCCTGGCGGCCTTTTCCACCGCGGCCGTTCCGCCCAGCACGATCAGGTCGGCGAGAGAGACCTTCTTGCCGCCGGACGCGCCTGCGTTGAAGTCGGCCTGGATGCCCTCAAGCACCGTCAGCACCTTGGCAAGCTGCTCCGGCTCGTTGGACTCCCAGTCCTTCTGCGGGGCAAGACGGATGCGCGCGCCATTGGCGCCGCCGCGCTTGTCCGATCCGCGGAAGGTGGCGGCCGACGTCCAGGCGGTGGCGACCAGCTCGGCGGTCGACAGGCCGGAGGCGAGCAGCTTCGCCTTGAGATCGGCGATGTCCTTGGCATCGATCAGCGGATGGTCGACGGCCGGCACCGGGTCCTGCCAGATCAGCTCTTCCTTCGGCACTTCCGGTCCGAGGTAGCGGGTGATCGGGCCCATGTCGCGGTGGGTCAGCTTGAACCACGCGCGGGCGAAGGCATCGGCGAATTCTTCCGGGTTTGCGTGGAAGTGGCGCGAGATCTTCTCGTAGGCCGGGTCCATGCGCATCGCCATGTCGGCGGTCGACATGATGATCGGAACCTTCTTGGACGGATCTTCCGGATCCGGCGCCATGTCCTCTTCCTGAAGGTCCTTCGGCGTCCACTGCCAGGCACCGGCCGGGCTCTTGGTCAGCTCCCAGTCGTATTTGAACAGGACGTCGAAGTAGCCATTGTCCCACTGGATCGGGTTGGAGGTCCAGGCGCCTTCAAGGCCGCTGGTGATGGTGTCGCGGCCCTTGCCGCTCTTGTAGCTTGAAAGCCAGCCGAAGCCCTGGGCCTCGATCGGCGCGCCTTCCGGTTCCGCGCCGACGTTGGCGACATCGCCCGCGCCATGGGTCTTGCCGAAGGTGTGGCCGCCGGCGGTCAGCGCCACGGTCTCATAGTCGTTCATCGCCATGCGCGCGAAGGTCTCGCGGATGTCGCGGGCCGAGGCGAGCGGGTCGGGCTGTCCGTCCGGGCCTTCCGGGTTGACGTAGATCAGGCCCATCTGCACGGCGGCCAGCGGGTTTTCCAGATCGCGGTCGCCGGAATAGCGGCTCTGCTCGTGGTCGCTGGTGGCGAGCCACTCGTTCTCCGAGCCCCAGTAGATGTCTTCTTCCGGCTCCCAGATGTCGGCGCGACCGCCGCCGAAGCCGAAGGTCTTGCCGCCCATCGATTCAATGGCGACGTTGCCGGCGAGAATCATCAGGTCGGCCCAGGACAGCTTGTTGCCGTACTTCTGCTTGATCGGCCACAGCAGGCGGCGGGCCTTGTCGAGGTTGCCGTTGTCGGGCCAGCTGTTGAGCGGGGCGAAGCGCTGCGTGCCGGTAGCGCCGCCGCCGCGGCCGTCGGCCGTGCGATAGGTGCCGGCGCTGTGCCAGGCCATGCGGATGAAGAGACCGCCGTAATGGCCGTAGTCCGCCGGCCACCAGTCCTGGCTGTCTGTCATCAGCGCATGGAGGTCCTTCTTCACCGCATCATAGTTGAGCGACTTGAAGGCTTTCGCATAGTCGAAGTCCTCGCCGAGCGGGTCGGTCGGGGCTGCGTTCTGGTGCAGGATCTTCAGGTTGAGCTGGTTCGGCCACCAGTCCCGGTTCGACGGCACGCCGAATGTCGAGGCGATGGGCGTTCCATGCATCACGGGACATTTGCCGGTGCCGGTCTTGTCGTCGGTAATCGCGTCCATAATCCCTCTCCGATCGTAACGATTCTTAGCCCCTGACCCGGCGTCGGTGGACGCGGCGAGGCAAAATCAAGATGGTCCCGCATCCCTTCCGGCGGTCGCGCGTCCCGATCGCGACGGGGCCGGCGGAGCCGGTCGTCATGCGATGCGGGTCGTGTCCAGCGACACGCCGCCGGTGGATGAGATGTGGGATCTCCGGCGCGTTTGGCCACCCCCAAACGCCACGCTCTTAACCTAGCAAGCGTGACCGATCAGGTGAACATGCGTTTTCTGACAAGTCGATAAGAAGAGATTATCGAAATTACCTCACCCGCTGTCAGGCCTTCACGCGCTCGTTCTTCGGATCGTAGAGCGGTTCCAGGTGCAGAGTGGCCTTCACCCGTTCGTTGGCGACGACCAGCTCGTAATCCCCCTCGGCGAGATAGTCGTCGTTCACCCCGTCGGCGTTTCTCACGTAGCCGTAGCCGATGGGCCGGCGCAGCGTGTAGCCGAAGCCGCCGCTGGTCAGATAGCCGGCGAATTCCCCGTTGCGCAAAATCGTCTCGCGGCCAAGCAGGACGACGTTCGGGTCCTCGACCGTGAAGGCGGCGAGTTTCTTCTTCAGCGGCGAATTGGCGGCGCGTTCGGCCGCCGCGCGGCCGGTGAAGGCAAGGCCCGACTTCAGTTTCACCGCCCAGCCGAGACCGGCCTCATAGGGACTGTCATTGGCGGTGATGTCGGATCCCCAGGCGCGATAGCCCTTTTCCAGCCTAAGCGAGTCGATGGCGCGGTAGCCGGCGAGACGGATGTCATGGGCCTTGCCGACGCGCATCAAGGTGTCGAAGACCTCGCCGGTCTTTTCGATCGGAATGTGCAACTCCCAGCCCAATTCGCCGACATAGGTGACACGCAGCGCGCGGACCGGGCAGCCGGCGATGGTGATCTCGCGCACATGGCCGAAGCGGAAGGCCTCGTTGCTCACATCATCGTCGGGCGCAGCTTCCGCCAGCACCAGACGCGCGTTCGGACCCATCAGCGACAGCGTGCCGTAGTCCTCGGTGACATCGCGCAGCGTCGCGTCGACACCCTCCGGCAGGTGATCGGCGATCCAGGCGCCGTCATGGGTGCGAAACCCGGTGCCGGTGACGATGTAGAACAGATCCTGGGCGAGCCGGGCGACGGTGAGGTCGCATTCGATGCCGCCGCGCGAATTGAGGAGCTGAGTATAGGTCAAGCGCCCGGCCGGCTTGCCGACCTTGTTGGCGCAGATCGCCTCCAGCGCATCGGCCGCGCCGGCGCCGGAAAGCTCGAACTTGGCGAAGGACGACTGGTCGAACAGCCCGACGCTTTCGCGCACGGCCCTGTGTTCCTCGCCGACGGCGTCGAACCAGTTCTGCCGGCCCATGGAATAGATGTCGCGCGGCTCGTCGCCCGGCCGGGCGAACCAGTTGGGCCGTTCCCATCCGAGCTTGGAGCCGAAGACGGCGCCGCGCGCCTTGAGCCTCTCGTAGAGCGGGGAGACGATGCGCGGCCGGCCGCTTTCGTATTCCTCATGGGGAAAGCCGATGGTGTAGTGCTTGCCGTAGGCTTCCAGCGTGCGCTCGCACACCCAGTCGCGGTCGCGGTGCAGGCCGGAGAAGCGGCGGATGTCGACACTCCACAGGTCGAGCGGCGCCTCGCCGGTCATCGCCCATTCCGCCAGCACCCAGCCGGCGCCGCCGCCCGACGCAATTCCGAAGGCGTTGAAGCCGGCGCCGACGAACATGTTGTCGCATTCCGGGGCCGCGCCCAGGATGAAATTGCCGTCGGGGGTGAAGCTCTCCGGCCCGTTGATCATCTGCTTGACGCCGCTGGTCTCCAGCGCCGGAACCCGGTGCACGGCGTTGACCAGATGCTGCTCGAAGTGGTCCCAGTCGTCGTCGAAGAGCTGGAACTGGAAGTCGTTCGGCACGTCGCCCGTGGTCCAGGCGATGGGGTCCGGCTCGTATCCGCCAAGGGCAAGGCCGCCGACCTCTTCCTTGAAATAGGTGCGCCGGTCCGGATCGCGCACGGTCGGCGTCTGCGAGGTGATGCCCTCAATCGGTTCGGTGATGACGAACTGATGCTTGACCGGCTGAAGCGGCACATTGATGCCGGCCATCGCACCGACCTGCCGCGCCCACTGGCCGGCGCAGTTGATGACGAGATCGCAGGTCACCGGACCCGCTGTCGTCTCGACGCGGGTGATGCGCTTGCCGTCCATGGCGAAGCCGGTGACGCCGACGCCCTCGACGATGCGCGCGCCATGAATGCGCGCGCCCTTGGCGAGCGACTGGGTGATGTCGGAGGGGCTGGCCTGTCCGTCGGTCGGCAGGAAGCTCGCGCCGACCAGATCGTCGACATTCATCAGCGGCCACATCGCCTTGACCTCGGCGGGCGACAGGAGCGCCATCTCCATGCCGAAGCTGCGCGCGGTGGTGGCCAGCCGCTTGTATTCGGTCCAGCGGTCCTCGTTGCAGGCAAGGCGCAGGCAGCCGGTCATCTTCCAGCCGGTCTCAAGTCCTGTCTCGGCATCGAGCCGCTTGTAGAGGTCGACGGAATATTTCAGCACCTGGGTGATCGAGGCGGAGGAGCGCAACTGGCCAACGAGGCCGGCGGCATGCCAGGTCGAGCCGCTGGTGAGCTGGCCCTGTTCCAGGAGCAGCACGTCGGCCTTGTGGTCGCGGGCCAGGTGATAGGCGGTTGAACAGCCGATGATACCGCCGCCGATGACGACGACCTGGGCGTGCGAGGGAAGCGACATGAGTTCAGACCTTCTCGAAGCGGGACTGGTAATCGTCAAGGGCGGCCTCGTAGGCCGCCAGCGTTTCGGCCGTATAGGCGGCGTAATCGACGCCGGGGGCCGTGAGGTGAAGTTCGGAGACTAGGCTCCACATGGTCTCGCGCAGGAGCGAGGCGACCTGCATCGCCGCATAGGCCCGCTGCATCGCGGCATCCGGCGCGTGGCCCAGATAGGCGCTCATCAGTTCGGCGGAGTCTGCCTCCGACAGGCCGGCGTTGGAGGCAACGCCGGCGAGATCGAACATCGCGGTGCCGAAGCCCGCGTATTCGAAATCGATCAGCCAGAGCCTGTCGCCGTCGTCGATGAAATTGGCCGGCAGCAGGTCGTGATGGCCGAAGACGACGGGCATGGCGACCTGCGCGCGTTCCATCGCCTCGGCGACCTTGAGAAAACCGGGCAGGCGGTCGGTCATGCGCGAGCGGCCCGCCTCCAGCGTGCGGGCGTAGTCGCGAATGACGTGAAACACCCAGAAAAAGAAGCCGGCGCCTGAGATCTCCTTGGGCATCTCCTCATGGAAGCGGCGCATCAGGTGAGCAATGCGGATCCGGTCGCGGCGCACGTCCTCGGCCGTATAGGTGTGGCCCTCGATGAAGCGGGTCACCATGACGCCGGGTTCGGCATGGACCAGCTCCGGCGCGAAGCCGCGCGCAACCGCCGCGCGGGTCACCATGGTCTCGCGGGCGCGCTCGACATGGTGAAACGGGAAGTCGCGCCCGAGCCGCACCACATGGGCGCCGCGGGCATCGCGCACCAGAACGCTTTCGTTCGACAGGCCGCCCGACAGGGGCTCCATCTCCGGCGTGCCGTGCCATACGGGGAGGGCCGCGACCCGGCGTTCGGTCTCCGGCGAGAGGGTCGGCTGCGGCGGGGTGTGGGTCATCAACGGATCTCCTCAGCCGTTGCAAGGCCAAGGCGGACGCGCAGCCGCGCGGCGCCGGCCGAAATCAGCCGGTCGGCGATGATCGCGATGAAGGCGACCGCGAGACCAGCGACGAGACCGCGGCCGGTGTCCGCCTTGGTGAGGGCGATATAGACCTCCTGGCCGAGGTCGCGGGTGCCGACGAGGGCCGTGATCACCAGCATCGACAGCGCCAGCATGATGGTCTGGTTCAGCCCGAGCAGGATCTCGGGCAGGGCGAGCTTGAGCCGCACTTTCGTCAAGAGCTGCCACGGCGTCGCGCCGGCGGCGATGCCGGCCTCAACCAGATGCGGGTCGACGCGGCGCAGGCCGTAGGCGGTGTAGCGGATCGCCGGTGCGACGGCATAGGCGACCACCGCAATCATCGCGGTGAAATCGCCGACGCGAAACAGCATGACGGCGGGCATCAGATAGACGAAGGAGGGCAGCGTCTGCAGCGTGTCGATCACGAGTTCGACCGCTTTCCAGAGCCGCTCGCGCCCGGCGGCCAGAATGCCGACCGGAACCCCGATGAGGCAGGCGATGGCAACCGAAATGCCGCAGAGATAGACGGTGATCATCGCCTTTTCCCATTGGCCGGTCAGTGCGATCAGCGCGGACAGCGCCGCTGCGGTCAGCGCCAGACGCCAGCCGCCGAGCCGGAAGCCGGCGAGCGCCAGCAGCCCGACGACGCCGATCCACGGCAGGCCGATGAGGAAGCGCTTGAAGGGGATCAGGAGGTTGAGCAGCAGGGCGTTCTTCACCGCCTCCAGCTGGTCGAAGAAATGCACGTTGATCCAGCCGACGATGTCGCTGCCGATCGTGCCGGAGGAAATCTGCAGCGCCTCCGGATAGGCCTGGAAGGGGGCGGAGACGAGCCCGGCCAGCGTGCTGACAACGATCAGCGCCACGCCCGAGACCAGATAGGGGTGGCGCCTCGCGATGGAGCGATCCCGTTCCTCCGCGCTTTCATGGTGCGGATGGCGGGCGGCGAAGGCCTGGCTCAGCCGGTCGAGCGCGATGGCGAGCGCGACGATGGCAAGGCCGGCCTCGAAGCCCGCCCCGATGTCGAGCCGGCGCAGGGCCGCGAGCACCTCGAAGCCGAGGCCGCCGGCGCCGATCATCGAGGCGATGATCACCATGTTGAGCGACAGCATGATCACCTGGTTGACGCCGACCATCAGCCCCGGCATGGCGCTGGGCACGAGGATGCGCCAGGTCATCTGCCGCTTCGAGCAGCCGGTCATGCGGCCGAGCTCATGCGCCTCTTCCGGCACCGCGCGCAGCGCCAGCAGCGAGATGCGGGTCATCGGCGGCAGGGCATAGACGATGGTGGCGATGATCGCCGAGCTTGGCCCGAAGCCGAAGAGGAACAGGATCGGCACCAGATAGGCGAAGACCGGCACGGTCTGCATCAGGTCGAGCATCGGTCGCAGCGCCGTCTCGACCGCCCGCCAGCGGAAGGCGGCAAGGCCGAGCAGCAGGCCGCCGAGGATGCCGATGGGCACGGCGATCAGGATCGAGGCCAGCGTCACCATCGCCGCGCTCCACTGTCCGAAGACGGCGAGGAAGGCGAAGCAGCCGCCGACCAGCGCGGCAAGCCGGCGTCCGCCGGCATAGTGGCCGATCAGCATCGCCACGCCGATCACCGCGATCCAGGAGAGCGGCGGCAGGAGTTGCGTCGCCGAGGAACCGCGCCCGTCGAGAATGCCGGTGGACAAAAGGCCGAGGATGAAGCGATAGGGCGCCTCGATCGCGCCGGCGATGAAGCGGGTCAGATCCGTGAAAGTGAAAAGGCCGAAGCTCGCCTCGTCGAGCAGCCAGCGCATGGCATCCGATATCCAGCGCTGCGCCGGGATGCGCCAGTTGCGCGGCACCTCGAAGGCCCAGTCGGCGACGGGCTTGCCGAATTGCCACAGGAGGATGAAGGCGGTGAGCGCAACGCCCCAGACCACTCGCGCGGGCCAGCGGTTTTCGGGTGTCGAGGCCGGCAGCGACGCGCCAGCCGGCGGGGCTGTATCGGTTGCGGACGTCTCGGTCTGGATCGCGAGCGGTGCGGTCATCGTCACCCCAGCATCAGGACGTTTATGACCGCGTCGCGGGTGAGGCGGCCGACGGGGGTACCGTCCGCGCCGAGGACGCTCACCGCTGCGACCCTGTCCGAAAACAGCCCGGCCGCCTGCGACACGGTCGCTGTTGCGGTGATCGTCGGGGCGCCGTCGCCGGCGGGTGCGCCGGCCTCCATCACGGAGGCGACGCGCACGACCTTGGCGCGGGTGACGTTCCTCGTGAACTCCGCGACATAGTCGGTCGCCGGGTTCATCACCAGATCTTCCGGCGTGCCGAGTTGCACGACGGCGCCGTCCTTCATGATGGCGATGCGGTCGGCGAGGCGGATCGCCTCGTCGAAATCATGGGTGATGAAGACGATGGTCTTCTTCAGGACGGACTGGAGCCGCATGAACTCGTCCTGCATTTCCTGACGGATCAGCGGATCGAGGGCGGAAAACGGCTCGTCCAGGAACCACAGCTCCGGCTCCACGGCGAGCGAACGCGCGATGCCGACCCGCTGCTGCTGGCCGCCGGACAATTCGCGCGGGAAGAAGGCCTCGCGCCCGCCCAGCCCGACAAGCTCGATCATCTTGCGGGCGCGGTCCTCGCGCGCGGCGCGGCCGATTCCCTGAACCTCGAGCGGGAAGGCGACATTGCCGAGCACGCTCAGGTGCGGCAGCAGCGCGAAATGCTGGAACACCATGCCCATGCTGTGCCGGCGGATCTCGATCATCCGCCGGTCGCTGGCGGCGAGCAGGTTCTCGCCGTTGAACAGGATCTCGCCGGCGGTCGGTTCGACGAGGCGCGACAGGCAGCGCACCAGCGTCGATTTTCCCGACCCAGACAGGCCCATGATGACGAAGATCTCGCCCTCGCGCACGGCAAGATTTACGTCGCGCACCGCGCCGACGAGGCCGGCCGCGGCAAGTCTCGCGCTATCGGCAGCGCCGGGCTGGCCAACGGAATAGGTCCCGGCGCCGCTGCCGAACAGTTTCCACACGCCCCGGCATTCAAGCTTCGCCGGGGCCGCGTTGGTTGCAGCCTGAGACAAGGGAGGCGAGGGGGTGGCGGAAGCTTGCAAGGTCGAACCATCCGGTTGGAAGCGGGCGCGCCTGTCGGACCCGGAGCGCAAAAGGCGCAGACGAAAGAGAAAAAAGCGGCTGCCGCCAAAGGGGACAGGGCGGCGGCAGCCAGTCGGGCAAGAGATCGACTATTTGATCCAGGCGGACCAGCGCGCTTCGTTCTCGTCTATCCAGTTGGCGACCACGTTTTCGACGGTCTCCCCGTCCAGATCGACCCGGGTGATCAGCGCGCCCATTTCGTCGTTGTCGATGGAGAAGGCGGAAATCGCCTTGTGGGCGCCGGGCCAGGTGTCCTTGACGCCGGACCAGGCGACCTTCCAGATCGGGCCGCGCGGCTTGCCGCAGTCATAGGCCATGTCCGGATTGGTGCCCCAGGCTGGATCCTCGTAGCAGGCCTTTTCATAGGCCGGGAACTCTACCCATTCGCCGTCGTATTTCAGCGGCGCCCAATGGGGGGCATAGACCCACAGGAGCACCGGCGCCTTGCGCTGGTAGGCGGATTCCAGTTCGGCGAAAAGGGCCGCGTCCGTACCTGCGTGAACCACCTCGAATGGCAGTTCGAGCGCCTCGACGCGTTCGTCGTCATAGCCGCCCCAGGTCACCGGCGCGCCGAGATAGCGGCCCTTGGGAAGGGTTTCGGCGGTGCCGAAGGCTTCCGCGCAGGCCTCGCTTTTCAGCGCTTCCCAGTTGGGCAGACCCGGGCAGATCTCCTTCATGTAGGAGGGGTACCACCACTCCTCGATGGCAAACATGCCGCTGTCGCCGAGGTTCTCGACCTTTCCGGTCGCTGTTGCTTCGTCGAGCGCGTCGCGGCCGGTGGTTTCCCAGATTTCCATGGCGACATGCAGGTCGCCGGTCTTCAGCCCGGCGAACTGGGCGATGTAGTCCGCCTGGACATATTCGATGTTGTAACCGGCCTTCTTCAGGACCTCGCCCATGATGCGGGTCGAAAGCAGCTGTCCGGTCCAGTCGTGCAGCGTCAGGCGAATGGGATCGTCGTTTTCCGCTGCAATCGCGGGCGTTCCCGAAAGCGCGGTGGCGACAAGCAGTGTCGACAGCAGCGCGGCGGCAGGGCGGCGGGCAAAGGTCATGGCGGGTCCCCCTTGAAATGACCGTCTGGAAGGCGGTGCCCGTCCCTGCGGCCTTCTGGCGTGGCCTTCTTGCGGGATCTTTCAGCAACCGACACCGGATCGTCGCATTCGTTTCATTTCGCTGTCAATTATTTTGAGGTAATTTTTTGGCTTTAAATGCTTTGAATGTGGTTATTATGTTGTTTATCTCCTTAAAAGCCACAAATCGGGCATGGAAACCAAATCGCTGTCGAGGCCGTCATGAGCTTTGGAAAACGTCAGATGAAGATCCTGGAGCGGGCGCGGCAGGCGGGCAGCGCGCGTATCGGCGATCTCGCGGTCGAGCTTGGCGTGTCGCTGGAAACCATCCGCCGAGACATTCGTCCGCTGGTGGAGGCGGGGGACCTGCTGAAGTCGCACGGGTTCGTCAGCCTGGCACGTCAGGACGCGGAGGCGCCCTTCGAACGGCGCATGCGCGAGAATCTTCCGGCCAAACAGGCGATCGCGCGCCATGTCGCCGCTGGCATCGAGGACGGCGACAGCGTGATGATGGACACCGGCACGACGACGAGCGTGCTGGCGCGCGAGCTGCGCGGCAAGGCCGGGCTCACGGTCGTCACCAATTCCTCCGACGTCGCCCGGACGCTTGCGACCGTCAACGGTAACCGGGTCTATATGGCCGGCGGCGAGTTGCACGGCGACAATGGCGGAGCTTTCGGGCGCTCGGCCATCGAGTTCATCACCTCCTTCCGGGTGCGCCATGTGATCATCTCGATCTCCGCCGTCGATCCGGTCGGCGGGCTGATGGACTACCAGCTGGCGGAAGCCGATTTCGCCCGCACGGCGCTCAGGTGCGGCGAGACCTCCAGCGTCATCACCGACCACACGAAGTTCGACCGTCGGGCGCTGGTGCGTGTCGCCGGCTTTTCCGAGATCGACCGGATCGTCACCGACGCGCCGCCGCCTCCGGCCATTGCCGAGCGGCTGCAGGAAGCCGGCACCCGGCTTGAGATCGCGTCGGCGCTGCCGATTTAGGCAAGGCATTTGTTGCCAGTGGGTTGAAGGTCTTTTCCGGGACCTGAAAAAGCCTCCCTCACTCGACCGCGGGACAAATTATGGCTATGAAACCGGTCATTGCGGTTCCATAATTCTATTTTATTTGTGAGGGAGTTGCGGGTGGGGCAGGAAGCCACGACAAAGCCGCGTGCGCCACGTGGCGTGCAGTCGATCGAAACCGGCGGCGCCATACTCATGGCCCTGGCGCAGGCCGGCGGTCCGCTGAAGTTGCGCGACCTTGCCGAAACGCTCGGCATGGCGGCGGCGCAGCTGCATCCCTATCTCGTCAGCTTTCGCAATATCAACATGGTGGAGCAGACGGAGACCGGCCAGTATCAGCTCGGCCCCTTCGCGCTGCGGCTCGGCCTGACGCGGCTGCGCAACCAGAACGCCTACCGGGAGACGATCCGCCGCGTTCCCGATCTCGCCGACGAGCTCGGGCTGATGGTCGCGATCAGCGTCTGGGGTCTGCACGGGCCGACGATCGTCTATATCGCGGAATCGACGGCGCGCATTCACTCTAACGTCGCGGTCGGCGGCACCTTCATGATGACGGCGACGGCAACCGGCAAGGTGTTTTCCGCCTTCCAGCCGCTGTCCACCACCGAGCCGCTGGTGCGCGCGGAACTCTCCGGCGCGCAGCCGCCGCTCTATACGATACCCGCCGTTGACGAGGAGGCCTATCGCGCCGATGTGCGTGATGCCGCGAAGGTCGGCTATTCGATCACAAGGGACGCACCGATCCCGGGCGTCAGCGCCATTGCCGCGCCGGTGTTCGACCACACCGGCACGATCCAGCTGGCGGTGACCATCATCGGCCCCACCAACTACATCGACCTATCGCGCGACGGCGCGACGCTCGACCGGCTGATCACCTTCACGAAGGCGCTGTCCAGCGATCTCGGCCATATCGAAGACGCCTGACGAGCGCGGCGAAGCCGTCGAGCGACAGGATCAGGCCGAAGGCAGCGATACCGACGCCGAGCAACTGGACCGCATTCGGCCAGATGCCGGCGTAGGGGATGGCGATGAGCACGGCGAGCGGCGGCACGATTGCCGGGAACAGGCCGGCGAGGCCGGGACCGAGCCGGGCGATGGAGGCGGCATAGACGACGATGGCGACAGAGCCGCCGAGAAACCCCTGGTAAAACAGCTGCTCGGCCCATTGCGCGGCAGTGGCGCTCGCGGGCGTGACCGCGATCAGATAGACCGGCAGGCAGACCAGCGTCGTCAGCACCGAGATCGTGCCGATGGCCTCGATCGCCGGGATCCGCCAGCGCCCGACGAGATAGGTGAACAGCCCCCAGAGCGTCCCCGATCCGAGGAAGCACAGGTCGCCGACGAGGGTCGCGACATCGGGGTCCTTCGACGGCGGCTGTTCGAGCGCGATGGCGATGAGGCCGGCGATCAGCACGGCGATGCCGACCTTGCGGTGGCGCGGCAGCCGCGCCCCGTCGAACACAACCGGCAGCAGGTTGGCGATGATCATCGTCATGCCGGGAGAGATCACCACCGCATGGGCGAGCGGGGCGATGCCGTAGCCGGTGTTGATCAGGAAGGCGAAGGGCGGGCCGATGGCAACGCTGAGGAGCAGGAGCCGCGGCAGCGTCATGCCGGCCGAGATCCGTCCGTGCCGCAGGAGCAGCACGGGCAGAAGCAGGGCGCCCGCGCCGGCGTAGCGCAGGATCCCCAGATCGGCGCTGGAGAAGCCATCGGCGCGGCCGATGTCGACGCCGATGTTGTAGATTGCCCAGATGAGTGCCGCGGCAAGGCCGAGGAGAACGCCTTCGACAAGGCGCCTCCCCGGGGTTTGCGCCACGGCGGGCGTCGCGTCACTCACGAATTGGCGCCGGACATATGCCTTGCGGCGATATAGCCGAAGGTGATCGCCGGGCCGAGCGTGATGCCGCCGCCGGGATAATTGCCCCCCATGATGGAGAGCGCGTCGTTGCCGGCCGCATAGAGCCCGCCGATCGGCTGGCCGTCTTCGCCAAGCACGCGGGCGTTTTCATCGCAGCGCAGCCCGGCGAAGGTGCCAAGGTCGCCGATCACCAGCTTCACCGCATAGAACGGACCCTTTTCCACCGGCGCGACGCAGGGGTTGGGGCCGTGCTCGGGATCGCCGAGCGAGCGGTTGTAGGACGTCGAGCCCTTGTGGAACTCCGGATCCTCGCCCTTGCGCGCATGTTCGTTGAAGGTCGCGACGGTGCGTTCCAGCTGGGCGCCATCAACGCCGATCTGTTCGGCAAGTTCGCTCAGCGTGCGGCCCTCGAACAGATAGCCGGAGCGGATGTGGCCCCGATAAGGCACCGGCGACGGCTTGACGAAGCCGAGGCCATAGGTGCGCAGCGTCTTGTGGTCGGCGATGAAATAGGCGCAGATCTCCCCGCCTTCCTTGGTGCAGGCCTTCATCATCGCCTGGCAGAAGTCGTGATAGGAATCCGCCTCGTTGACGAAACGCTTGCCGGAGCGCGTCACCGCGATGACGCCGGGCTTGGAGCGATCGACGAAATGCGGGAAGACGCCGAGCGTGCCGTCGCGCTTGGGCGGGCGCGACACCGGCACCCAGGCGGCGTCGTTCGGCAGGCCGTCCTTGATCGCGGCGCCGGCGGCCGAGCCGAGGCGCAGGCCGTCGCCGGTGTTGCCCGGAGGCGCCGGCGAGACGTGCTCGTGGCCGCTCGGGGCATGCGGGAACAATTCCTTGCGCCGCACCGCGTCCTGCGGAAAACCACCGGCGGCCAGCACCACGCCCTTGCGCGCCTCGATCTCGACGCGACCCTCGGCCGTGTCGACGATGGCGCCGGTCACCTTGCCGGTCTCGTCGCGCAGCAGTTCCTTGACCGCGGCGCGCGTCCAGATCGGCACGTTCTTGTCGAAGCAGGACTTGGCAAGGCGGGCGACCAGCGCGTTGCCGTTCATCAGCCGCATCGGCCGGCCGTAGAAGGCCATGTCGCGCAGGAACTTGAGGAAGAGCTTCGCGACATAGAACGCCGAGATCGGCGACTTGGTGACCTTGAAGAAATGCAGCAGCTCCTTGCCCGAGCCGATCATCATGCCGAGGAAGGTGATTTCGGCGAGCGGCGGGCGCAGGCGCTTGATCTCGTCCTTGATCTCGCGCCCGTCGAAGGGACGGGCGACGATCGAGCGTCCGCCCGGCATGCCGCCCGGCGCGTCCGGATGATAGTCGGCGAAGGTCGGACCGAGGTCGAACTGCAGCGCGGTGTTCTGCTCGAAGAACTCCACCGCCTTCGGGCCGGCCTCCAGAAAGGCGTCGACGCGCGCGGCATCGAAGTGCTCGCCGGCTTCATGCTCGAGATAGCGGCGGGCCTTTTCGGGGCTGTCCTCCACGCCGGCGCGCTTGGCCGGCGCGTTGCAGGGGATCCACATCCAGCCACCGGAGCGCGCGCTGGTGCCGCCGAAGACGGGTTCCTTCTCGACGACCAGAACATCGAGGCGCCGGTGGGCCGCGGAGACCGCGCTGGCCAGTCCGCCCGCGCCCGATCCAACGACCAGAACATCGCAAATGTGCTTTTTCATCTCATGTTTCCTTCAGGCAAGAACGGGGAGCTAGGCCGCGAGATAGCCGCCATCGACGGGCAGGATGGCGCCCGTGACGTAGCTCGACATGTCGGAGGCGAGGAACAGGACCGGGCCGACGAGTTCCTCCGGCTGGCCGGTGCGCGCCATTGGCGTATGGGCCATGAAGCGGGCGATTGCCGCCTCGTTGGCGCGGGTCGTGGTGGTCATCGGCGTGTCGATCACGCCCGGCGCGATGGCGTTGACGCGCACGCCCCTGGGGGCGAATTCATGGGCGAGCGCCTTGGTGAACTGGGCGATGGCGCCCTTGCTGGCGACATAGGCGGCGATGCCCGGCCCGGCGGTCTGCGACATGATCGAGGCCACGTTGACGATTCGTCCGGCGGTGGCCTCGAGCTGGCTTGCAAAGGCCAGCACCATGTTGCGGGTGCCGTCGACATTGACGCGGAAGGTCGCGTCCCAGCCCTCCGCGAACCCGGGATCGTCCAACGGCTGGCGGCGGATGATGCCGGCGTTGTTGACCAGGATGGAGGCTGCGCCCAGCTCGCCTTCGACGCGGGCCGCGAAGGCTCCGGCCGCGGCATGGTCGGAGACGTCGCAAATGTCCGCCAATGCCTTTCCGCCGGCTGCGCGAATCGCTTCTGCCGTGTCTTCGGCCCGTTCCCGGTCGACATCGCAGAGCGCCACACGGGCGCCGGCGCAGGCCAGACCAAGGGCGATCGCGCGGCCGTTTCCCTGGCCTGCGCCGGTCACGACCGCGACCGAACCGCTCACACCAATCATCGCGTCCTCCACAAATTAGTATATTGCTAATCCGTTTGATTATAGATAATACTCGGACAGGGCAAGCGGCTGATTGGGAAAGCCGGGCGGCCCGCCACGTCGCCGTATCGAAGCGGATGGCGCGCGAAATGCGTTGAGAAACCGGCGCAGAGAATGCGTTCGAAACGGACGCCAGAAAGGGAGGACTTCATGAAAGCTCGGCTTATGTCCGCAGCACTTGCGGCAACGATGCTCACCGCGGCCCCGGCCGTCGCCGACAGCTACGACCTGCAAAGCGTGTTCGGCCTTCAGGTGCCGTCAATTGGCCCGAGCCCGGTCAAATGGGCGGAGCGCGTGAAGCTCATGACCAATGGCGAGATCGACATCAAGGTGCATGGCGCCGGCGATTTCGTGCCGCCCTTCGAGGTGTTCGGCGCGGTCAGCACCGGCGCGATCCCGATGGGCTTCGACTGGATCGGCTATTGGGCAAGCACCATTCCGGTCGCCAACCTGATCGGCTCCATGCCGTTCGGCCCGACGCCGGAAGTCGCCAACGCATGGATGTTCGAAGGCGGCGGCCTCGAGATCATCCAGAAGGCCTACGACCCGCATGGCGTGAAGGTGATCCCCTGCCACCTGGTGGTGCCGGAAGCGGGCGGCTGGTTCAACAAGGACATCGAGACGGTCGAGGACTTCAAGGGCCTCAACATGCGCATCGCCGGCCTCGGCGGCAAGGCGCTGGCCCGTCTCGGCGCCAACACCCAGCTGGTTCCGGCCGGCGAGATCTTCGTGTCGCTGGAAACCGGCCGCATCGACGCGACCGAGTTTTCCGCGCCGCAGCTCGACCTCGGCTTCGGCTTCCAGAAGGTTGCCAAGAACTACTACTTCCCGGGCTGGCACCAGCCGTCGAGCTGGGATTCCATCATCATCAACATGGATGTGTGGAACGGCTTTTCCGAAGACCAGCAGACCATCATGGTCGAGGCCTGCCGCGCCAACATCGCCTATAACCTTGGCGACCAGATCCACCAGCAGGCCGAGGCGATCGCCGCGATCCGCGAGGCCGGCGTCGAGATCAAGCGCTTCCCCGATCCGGTGCTCGCCGAACTGCGGGCGGCGTCGCGCGCGGTGATGGACGAGGAAGCGGAGAAGGATCCGATCTTCAAAGAAGCCTATGAATCGCTTAACGCCTACGTCGAGCGGGTCGGCGAATGGGGCGAGCTTCAGGCTCTGCCGCGCTGAGCCGGTAGACTTTGACATCGGTGGGCGGCTCCCGTACGGGGGCCGCCTGTCGATTTGGATCGGGGAGCTTGGGCGTGAAACGGCTTGGTGAAACGGTGGGGAGCCTGTGCGCGCTTCCCGGAATGATCGTGGGGTGGCTGATCCTGCCGCTGATCGTGTCGGTGTGCCTCGGGGTGGTCGCCGCGCAGCTCGGGATCAACCAGCTTATCGATTGGGAGGGCAGCGTGCCCTTCTTCGACGAGGCGCTGACCGTCAACAGCATGCTCGACCTGCAGTGGCACATCTTCGCCATGGTGGTGCTCTTCGGCGGCGTCTACGCCTATCGCGACCGCGAGCATGTCAGCGTCGACTTCCTGGCCGCGCATTTCTCCAAGCGGCGCAAGGCCTGGGTCGACATGCTGTGCGACCTGTTCTTCCTGCTTCCCTTCTGCGCGATCGTCGTCTGGTTCGGCACCAAGTTCGCCTATCGCGCCTATCTCACCGGCGAAGGCTCCACCTACGGCGGCATGATCGACCGCTGGTTCGTGAAGGCCTGCATTCCGGCCGGTTTCCTGCTGCTTGGCACGGCCGCGCTTGCGCGGATCCTGTCGACGGCCGCCTTCCTCTTCGGCCCACGGGCAGCAGATGACGAGACGAGGCCCGCGCAATGATGGAAGATGCCTTCTGGCCCGTCCTGATGCTCATCGGTCTGATGGGCGGAATTTTCGCCGGCTATCCGGTTGCCTTCGTGCTGGCCGGCATCGGCATCTGTTTTGCCGTCCTCGCCGGCGTGCCGATGCTGTTCCTGTCGACCACCGTGTCGCGGATGTATTCCGGCATTCTCACCAACTGGCTGCTGATCGCGATCCCGCTCTTCGTCTTCATGGGACTGATGCTGGAGCGTTCCGGCATCGCGGAGCGCCTGCTGAAATCTCTCGCCTCGATCTTTCGCGGGCTGCCGGGCGGCTACGGCTTCGCCGTGGCGGTGATCGGCGTGATCATGGCGGCGTCGACCGGCATCATCGGCGCGTCGGTCGTCCTCATGGGCATGATGGCGCTGCCGACCATGCTGCAGAACAACTACGACCCGAAGATCTCCTCCGGCCTGATCGCGGCAAGCGGCACGCTCGGCATTCTCATTCCGCCGAGCATCATGCTCATTGTGCTCGGCGACCAGCTGCGCGTGTCCGTCGGCGACCTGTTCATGGCGGCCGTCGGTCCGGGGCTGCTGCTCGGCGGTCTCTACATCGGTTATCTGCTCCTCGTCGCCATTTTCCAGCCGCATCGCATGCCGCCGGCCGCTGTTGCCGAACACAAGCCGTTCTGGTCGGCAGTGGCATCGCTTGCGCTCGACCTGCTGGCGCCGGTGGTCCTGATCGTCTCCGTGCTCGGCACCATCGTCGCGGGCATCGCCACGCCGACGGAATCGGCTGCCATCGGCGCGCTGGGCGCCATGTTTCTCGCGCTTGTCTCGCGCAAGCTGGACTGGAAGACGCTGAGTTCGGCCCTGCGCGACACCACCAAGACGACGGCGATGATCATCTTCGTGATGATGGGCGCGACGGTGTTTTCCGTGGTGTTCCGCAAGCTCGGCGGCGACGCATTGATCGCCGACGCCTTCGCCATCCATGACGGCAATCCCTATGTCGTCTTCATCATGATCATGGCGCTGGTCTTCGTGCTCGGCTTCTTCCTGGAGTGGGTGGAAATCACGCTGGTGGTCGTGCCCATCGTCGCGCCTGTGGTGGCGGCGCTCGATTTCGGCCTGCCGCCGGAACAGGTGCTGATCTGGTTCGCCATCGCGCTCGCCGTGAACCTGCAGACCTCTTTCCTGACGCCGCCCTTCGGTTATGCGCTGTTCTACCTGCGCGGCATCGCGCCCAAGGGCGTGACCATCGGCATGATCTATCGCGGCGTCATTCCCTTCGTCGTGCTGCAGATCCTGGCGCTGGCCTCGGTCATCGCCTGGCCGCAGATCGCGCTCTACATCCCCAACGCGCTCGCCCGCTGAGGCGGCGCGGGGCGCTCACTTTGTCTCTGCGGTGAAAACGCCGTCCCAGACGGGGCCGGGCGGTGTCATGCTCAACCTGGCGAGGCGCGCGCGGTAGGCGGGCACCAGCCCCGCGAGGGCCGGCGGCGCGATCTCCGCGAAGCGGGTGAGCGCGGCCGCGGCCGTGCTCCAGTCTTGGCTGCGGTAGGCGTTAAGCATCGAGGCGAAGACGGTCTTCTCCTCGAGGAATGCCGGATCGCGGCGCATCTTCGCGTCGCCCACCAGGCAATGGATCGTCTCCGGCTCGCTCTTGCCCTTCACCCGGATCCTGTCGATCTCCAGGAAGGCGTAGTCGTCCGCCGCGCCGCGCGCCGTTTCCGCGCCGGCGATGATGGTGACGCCATAGGTCTTGGTCTGTCCCTCGAGCCGCGAGGCGAGGTTCACCGCGTCGCCCATCACGGAATAGTCGAAGCGGAACTCGGACCCCATGTTGCCGACGACGCAGTCGCCGGTGTTGAGGCCGATGCCGACGCGCAGCGGCACATGGGTGCGGCCCGCCTTTTCGTCTTCGGCGAGCCGTGCGGCGTTGACCTCGGCGAGCCGGCGGACCATTTCCAGCGCCGCCGCGCAGGCGTCGGCGGCATGGTCCGGCGTGTCGAGCGGTGCGTTCCAGAACGCCATGATGGCGTCGCCCATGTATTTGTCGATGGTGCCGCCCTGGCGCAGGATCGCGTCCGACAAGGGCGTCAGGAAGCGGTTCATCAGCGTCGTCAGGCCCTGCGGATCGCTCTTGTAGCTCTCCGAGATGGCCGTGAAATCCCGCACATCCGAAAACAGGAACGTCATTTTGCGGGTTTCGCCGCCCAGCGACAGCCGCTCCGGATTGCGGGCGATCTGCTCGACGAAGGACGGGGCCAGATATTGCCCGAAGGCGCTGCGGATCTGCTGGCGCTGAACCTCCTCGCGCCGGTAGTTGAGAAACACCAGGATCATGAAGGCGGTGAAGCTGGTCATGAGCGGATAGACCACGTCGATCAGCATCCGGTGCTCGATATAGAGATACCAGCTGCCACCGACGGTCGCCGCGGCGATCGCCATGCCCAGGAACAGCACCGGGATCGCGCCGAGGATCGGGGCGAGGATCACGACCAGCAGCGACAGCGCGATCGCCAGCACGATTTCCGCGCCGAGCGCGTAGTTCGGGCGCACGAGATAGCTCTTGTCCAAAATGGTCTCCAGGATCTGGGCATGGACTTCCACGCCCGGCATTGCCGGATCGAGGGGCGTTGCCTTGAGGTCCAGCAGGCCGATCGCCGAGGTTCCGACCAGCACCAGATGATTGCGGATGCGGTCGACGTTGAAGCTGCCGCGCATCAGGTCGACCGCGGAGACGAAGCGGGCCTTGTCATGCGGCGTGTAGTGGATCCAGATGCGCCCGCGCGGATCGGTCGGCACCTCCACGCCGCCGACGACGACGGAGCGCACGCCCGCCGCATCCGTCTTGATCGCCACCGCGTTGCCGCCGGTCGCGACCCGCAGCAGCTCGACGCTGAGGGACGGGTGAATGGTCTCGCCGACGGCCGCGACAAGGGCGACGCGGCGCACGATGCTGTCGAGATCGGGCAGTATCGACAGCAGCCCGCGCCCGCTTGCGGCCGCATCGAGCGGCTCGATGTTGCGCAAGAGCCCGGGATAGGTGATCAGATGCGAGCGCGGATCGGGGCCGATGAAGGCGACCGGCGTCCCGGGCTGCTCCGCGTTTTGCGCAGTGTCGCGGCCGCGCGCTGCCTGTCCGACGACGATCCGCATCTGGCCCATCGTTTCGGCCAGCAGCGTGTCGGTGTTCGGCAACCGGTCGAGTTCGGCTGCCGCCTCGCCGGAAAGTCTGGCGATGGAGCGTCCGAAGCGGTCCGGCGACAGCCGGTCCGGCTCGGCGAAGAGGATGTCGAAGGCAACGGCGATGCCGCCGGCCCGGCCGATGGTACGCAAGAGGTCGGCGACATCAGAGCGCGGCCATGGCCACTGGCCGATTTCGCGCAGGCTGCGCTCGTCGATGTCGACAATGACCACCGGCAGCGGTGCCCGCTCGCGCGGCTTGAGGATCTGGTAGAAGTCGAAGGTGCGCAGGCGCGCCGTCTCGAGAAGAGCCGGGTCCAAGAGCCGGAAGGCGACCAGGCCCAGCATGCAGGCGATGGCGACCAGCCGGCCCTGTCCGATCCAGCGGAATGCCCGCACGATCCGTGAAGATGCGGGCGCGGCGGCCTTCGGCGGCGTCTTGCTGGCCTTCCTCACCCCGCCTCCCGAGTTGTCGCCACGCCGCCTAGACGGCAATCTCGGCAGCGCCCGGTGCGCTGTCGAAGACGATGTCGATGGCGGCTCCCGCGCCGACGCCGGTGAGAACCGCCACGTCGACGAAGTCCGCCGCTGTCCCGCTGCCGTCGGCATCGACGCTGACGATCGTGTTGCCGCCGTCCTGGCGGATGCTGAAGAAATCCGCTTCGGCGCCGAGCGTGAAATAGGCTTGAAGAAGGGCCGAGATGTCGAGCCGATCCTCGCCGGGCATGAAATCCGTGATGGTGTCGACGCCGTCGAAATCGCTCATCGCGAAGGTGTCGGCCTGCGCACCGCCGGTGAGCGCGTCGAAGCCCGGACCGCCGGCCAGCACGTCCTCCCCGTCGCCGCCCTCCAGCGTATCGTCGCCCTCAAGGCCAAGGAGCCGGTCGTTGCCGCCGAGCCCGCGTAAGGTATCGTCGAGCAACCCGGGCAGGGGGGCTTCCGCGCCCTCGCCGTCGGCCGCGTCCGCGCTGCCGCGTCCGATCAGGAGTTCGTCGGCATTCGTGCCCGTGACCTCGTCCGCCGCGTCGGAGGCGCCGCGCGCGATCGAGGCGAAGGCCGTGGAGGTCGCCTCGCCGTCGTCGCCGACCTGGTAGAAAAAGCCGTCGCCCGCGCCGTTCGCCGGGCCGCCCTCGAAAAACTCGAAGTACACGGTGTTGCCGTACTGCCAGGCGCTCTCGTCGGTCAGTTGCAGCCAAATCGGCGCGCCTTCGGGATCGCTGTCGTTGGCAAGCAGCTCCGCCACGGGAATCGCGAGAGTACCGGCCATGGTATTCGTCAAAATGGTCTCGCCGACCGCATCGGGCGCATCGTCGACACCGGTCAGAAGCAGGGAGATCTCATGGGTCACGCTCTGGAGCCCGCTGTCGGTCAGGGTGAGCGTGTAGGTCTGGCTGATCGTATTGCCCGACTTCAGAAAATCGAGATCTGCATCGTCCACGGAGAAGCTCCAGGACACCGTGCCGACGCTGTCGCCGGTCGCCGGCTGCGTCACCGACAGGGAAAGCGTGCCCAGTGGATCGACCGGCTCTCCTTCCCCGATGGTTGCCGAAACCGAGGTGACGGAGATGCCATGCGTGTCGGTCAGGTCGATATCGGTGAAGCCGAAGGCGCCGCTCGTCGTCAGCGTCGCGCTGTTCTCGCCGGGCGCGCCGTCGGCCAGTTCGGCAATTGTGGCGCCGTTCCCGGTCTCCAGTCGGATGTTGTCGATATCGAGCCGGCTGTCGACGACGCCGTCGCCGATATCGAAGACGGCGAAGCCGAGTGTCAGTTCGCCGCTGTCCTCGATGGTGAGCGAGGTGGTCTGCCACCCCGTGCTGGTGGTGTTGCCGACGGTGTTTCCAAGCGCTGCCACATCGGAAAGTTCGGTCACCGCCGATCCGAGCACCACGGCAGCGAAATCGTTGAAGGGCAGATAGTCGCTGGTGGTGAAGCGCCAGTCGAAGGACAGCGTCGCTCCGGCCGTTGCCGCAATCGTCGTGCGCAGCCCCGCGCCTTCCTGCGGCGATCCGTTTCCGAGGCTAGCGAAGCTTCCCGACGTCAGACCGAAGAGCGCTTCCAGCGCGGTGATGTTGAAGGCGCCGGCGCTGGTGTCGAGCAGCGCGGACGCATTGCTTTCGGTGGAAACGCCGGTCTGGGTCTGGGCGTGCGCATTGCTCCAGCCGCTCAGCCCGCCCTCGAAGCCCTCGATCAGCCCGGCAACGATCACCGGCGGCGTGTCGTCGACCGGCTGGATCGTGATGGAAAGCTCTTGCGTGTCGCTCAGGGCAGCGGCGCCGGCCTGATCGTCGACCGCGACGCTCAGCGTGTCGGTGCCGAAGGAATTGGCGAGCGGCGTGTAGACGATGGAGTTGGCAAGCGCCGCGGTGATGGCCGAGGCCGTGCCGGAAAAGGCCAGCGAGCCATCGCTTCCATCGCTGTCGGTGAAGGTGAGGCCCGTCGTCTGCGTCAGCGCCAGCGTGCCGGCGGAGACGGACAGGGTCATGGCAAGCGGGGTGGCGGCTGCATCGACATCCGAAACCGCAAGGCCGCTGATCGTCAGCGGCTCGTCCTCGTCGGTCGACAACTCCGGCAGGGCGGAAACGTCGATCTCCGGCGCATCGTTTTCGCCGGTGACGGTGATTGTCACGGTTGTTGTCGCGGTGCCGTCTGTCGAGGTGACGAGGAAGCCGTCGGTCTCCGTCTGCCCCGCGTTCAGCGCTTCAAGTGCTGCCGAGCCGGTGGCGGGCACATAGGTCCAGGCGCCGGAGGCGGCGATAGAGAAGACGCCATAGGTGCCGGCGACATTGGTCTGCGGCTGGACGCCGGCCTCGCCGGTGTCGCTGTCGGAGACGGTGAGCGTTCCGGAGAGCGTTGCCGCGTCGTCCTCGTCGAAAGCGTCGGAGGTCTTGCCGGCGATGCCGGCCGCGTCATTCTCGCCGGTAACGGTGATTGTCACGGTTGTCGTTGCGGTGCCGTCGGCGGAGGTGACGAGGAAGCTGTCGGTCTCCGTCTGCCCTTCGCTCAGCGCTTCAAGTGCGGCCGAGCCGTTGGCGGGTGCATAGGTCCAGGCGCCGGAGGCGGCGATGGAGAAGACGCCGTAGGTGCCGGCGACATTGGTCTGCGGCTGGACGCCGGCCTCGTCGGTGTCGATGTCGGAGACGGCAAGCGTTCCGGAGAGCGTTGCCGCATCGTCCTCGTCGAAACTGTCCGAGGTCTTGCCGGAGATGCCGGCCGCGTCATTCTTGCCGGTGACGGTGATCGTGACGGTTGTTGTCGCGGTGCCGTCGGTGGAGGTGACGAGGAAGCTGTCGGTCTCCGTCTGCCCTTCGCTCAGCGCTTCAAGTGCGGCCGAGCCGTTGGCGGGTGCATAGGTCCAGGCGCCGGAGGCGGCGATTGCGAAGACGCCATAGGTGCCGGCGACATTGGTCTGCGGCTGGACGCCGGCCTCGCCGGTGTCGCTGTCGGAGACGGCAAGCGTTCCGGACAGCGTTGCCGCGTCGTCCTCGTCGAAACTGTCGGAGGCCTTGCCGGCGATGCTGGCGGCGTCATTCTCTCCGGTGACGGTGATCGTGACGGTCCCCGGGACCGGCGAAACCAGGCCGGTGCTGTCGATCGCCGAATACTGGAACGATACGGTGGCTTTTTCGCCGGCTTTCAGGGCTTCGAAGGCGCCGTTCGTTGCGAAGGTGAAGGTGCCGTCGTCGAAGGTCGTCAGCGTGCCGGCGGACGGCAGGGTGAGCGTGTTCAGGGTAAGCGTGTCGCCCACGTCCGGGTCGGCACCGAGGAAGAGGGCGGTGATCGCGCCGCTCTCGCTCACCGCAAGGTCGATGTTGGCGACCGTCGGCGCGTCGGGTTGCGGCGTGATCGCGATCTCCAGCGGGATGATGATCCAGTCGGTGCCGTCGAAGATGGCGAAGCTCAGGCCGCCGGTCTCGCTGTTCGGCGTCGGCGTATAGGTCAGCCCGTTGAGCGCGGCGTTGACGTCGGCTTCCGATCCGAAGAACACCATGCGTTCGTCGTCGACGCCGTCGCCCTGCTGGAAGGTCAGGCCTTGGGTCGTGGCGAGGGTGACGGTCGAAAACGCGGTGATGTCGATGGCGACCGGGCCGCTTCCCGGCAGATTGACGACAAGGCCGGTGATGACGGTGGATGTGTCCTCGCCGGTGACGATGTCGAAGGAGGGGAGCGAGAATGAGAAGACATCCGGGGCCTGTGCGCTCCCCGGATCGCCGGTTCCCCCGCTGTATTGCGGCGGGCCGCCTTGCTGGCCGCCGCCCGGGCCGAGCAACCCCAGGCCGTTCGGCGGCGGGGATCCGTCAAGCGGTCCAAGCAGCGAGCCCTGATCGCCGAGCGGCGGGGGAGCGCCGTCCTGTCCGGGCGATGGCGGGCCGTCGTCGGTCTGCCCCGGCTCGCCCTGTCCTTGTTGTCCGTTGCCGCCGCCGTCCTGACCGGGGTCGGAATCGCTCGGCGGCGCGGATTGGCGGTATGTGCTGAAGGCGCGGGCGATCTCGGCCTGTTCTGCTGCGATCTCCGCCTGGCTCTTCGGTTCGATCAGCGGCGATGCGCCGATGCTGAACAGGCTGAGCACGATGTCCGTGCTCGACACGCTGCCGAGCAATTGCCCGCTGACCCGGTCGAAGAGCTGATAGGAGCCGACGCGCCCGTCCGGGTCCGGAGACAGCGAGAACCGTGTGGCGCCATCGACAGCGGAAATCTGCACGATCGGGGTCGTGCCGCGAATGCCCATGGTCGCGACCGGGGTTTCCACGCGCATGTCGCCGGTGGGGGCGACCTGTCCGGTGACGAAGACGAAGGTGCCCTGCACCAGGTTCATCACCATCGAGTTGTCGGAGCCACTGGGAGAATAGATCAATTCGTCGAGCACCATCCGGGCGCCCGCAGACAGGGAAAACACCGTGCCGTCGACGAAGGTGATAGAGAGCGCGCTCCCGCCCGCGGTCTCAACGACATCGCCCTGGAAGACCGGCGCGCCCTGCACCAGCGGCTCGCTCGTTCCGTTCGCGTGCCGCACCGTGGCGCTGCCGTCCACCGTCGAGACGCTGCCGATCGGGTCGGCACCGGCGGTCTGGCCGAGCTGGGCATATTGGCCGGGCGCGCGCGGTCCGGCGAGGGCGGCGACGGTCTCCGCCGTCAGCAGCGCTCCGTCGGGGGAGTGCAGTGCCGGCGGTGTCGCGTGAGCGAAGTAGTCGGCAATGACATGGCCGCTGCCATCCTCTCCGGAAATGACAAGGTCGGACCCTGCGCGGGCATAGTTGCCGGAAAACAGCAGATGTGCGTCGGGCACGAGCACGGCGGCCGGTCCGGCGGCACCCGTTTCGCTGGAAATGATGTCTTGCGCCAGGCCATTACTGGTCGAAGGGCGCGCGTCGAGAGTCAGCATGGCGTGTCTCGATGTCCGGGGCCCGCCTGAGGCACCTGCCTTCAGGTTTGCCTCAGGATGTATAAGTCTTTTACCATTTGTTAAGAAGTTTGTCTTCTGGCGTAATCGTAAAAAATACATTATAGTTACGTTACGAGAGATAAGAAAACTTCTTCGCGATGACTTAAAGATGAAAAGTGCTACTACAAAGTTCTGACTTGTCGTTTGCTTGTATCGTAGGTTTTTTGCGGCTTTTTCATCGGGCGTAGTGGCGCGCAGTTGGCACTGGAAGAACAAGAGTGCATTGTTTCGAAAAGACTTGATGAAAATACGCGCGTTGAGTGGGGGCTACATGAGGCGGATACTCGTATTTCTTGCAGGGTCTTTTATGCTGTGCCTGCCTGCCGATGGTCAGGCGATGGATCTGTCTTCGGCGGTCGAATATGCGGTTGCAACAAATCCGCGTATTCTCGAGGCCGCAGCCAACCGGCGGGCGGTCGACCAGGAGCTTGAGGAGGCGACCGGCGCCTATCTTCCGCGGCTCGACATCGAAGGCGCGATCGGACCGCAGATGCTTGAGCGGCCCAATGCCTCCAATGCCGCAAATCTCGGCGTGTGGCGCCTGTCGCGGGAGGTGAGCCTTGTCGCGCGCCAGACCGTGTTCGACGGCTTTGCCCGGGCCAATGAGGTCTACCGGCAGGAAGCGCGCATCGACGGGGCCGCGGCGCGGGTGATGGAGCGTGCCGAGGTGATCGGTCTGGAGGCGGTGGAAACCTATCTCGACGTGCTGCGCCACCGGCGGATCCTCGACGTCGCGACCCGCAACATCCGCATTCACCGCGACTTGCTGGCGCGCGTGCGCACACGGGTCGACGGCGGCTCCGCCACCGTTGGCGAGTTGCGCCAGGCGGAAGAGCGCCTCGCCGGCGCTGAGGCCGTGCACGCCGATATCCTGAAGGCGGTGGGGGCGGCGGATGCGCGCTTTCAAAACGTGATCGGTCGCGAGCCGCTGAAACTCGCCCGGGCCGGCCCGCCGCGCGGATTGCCGCCGTCGCAGGCGGCCGCCGTGGCGCTTGCGCGCACTCGCCATCCGGCGCTCCAGACCGGAGGCGCGGACGTCAATGCCGCCGAAGCGGCCTTCGACCAGACCCGCGCGCCCTATCTGCCGCGTGTCGATCTGGAAGGCCGGGCGACCATCGGGCAGGACCTCGACGGCACGCCGGGGCAGAACAACGACTTTTCCGTTCGCCTGTCGATGTCGTGGAACATCTTCAACGGCGGCATCGACCGGGCGCGGCGCATGCGCGAGGGCGAGCGCGTCACGGAAAGCAAGATGCGGCTCGACCAACTTCGCCGGACGGTGGACGAGACCGCGCGGCGGGCCTGGTCGGATATTTCCGCCAACGACCTGCGGCTTGCAGCACTGAAGCGCCAGAAGTCGGCCGCGATCGCGGTGATTTCCACCTATGACCAGGAGTTCGAGGCCGGGCTGCGCGACCTGCTCGACCTGCTCGACGCGCAAAGCTCCGCCTTCAACGTCGAGGTCCAGCAGATCAGCGCCCAGACTATCGCGGTCTTTGCCCGCTACCGGCTGCTCGCCGCCACCGGCGGCCTGCTGCGCAGCTTCAACATCACGCCCCCGGCGGAGAGCATTTCGCTGCCGCGGGAGCGTCCCTGGTTTGTCGGCGGCAAGCCGCTGATCGAGCCGCTGAACAAGTGGTAGGGGTGGTGGGAGGATGCGTCACGATCACGGGTCTTCCTTTCCCGAACCGCCCGCGCCGCGCGCTGAACCGTTTCACCCGGACACGGAAACGGGTTCGGCCGCGTCCGCAAACGGCCTGCTCGAGGCGCTTGTGCATGTCGCGCGGGTCCATGGACTGTCACCCAGCGCCGATGCGATCCTTTCCGCCGTCGCGGCCGATCCCGAGGGGCTGACGCTCGCCGGGCTTGAGGAGGCCGCCGACGGGCTCGGCCTGCGCACGCATGTCGCGCGCCTGTCCTGGCGGCGGATCCCGCAGGTGTCGCTTCCCGCCATCGTGTTCGACGCGGATGGAAGCGCTGTCGTGCTCACCGGCGTGTCGCGCGCGACCCGGACGCTGGAAATCGTCGCGCCGGCGGCCGGGACCTCATCCCATAGGGTAGAGGCCGGCAGCTTCGGCGGCGGCGGGGCGCTCATCTGCGTCTTTCTGGCCCCGGCCACCGGCGGTGGGGCCGATCCGGGCGAGGCCGGTGCCGGTGCCGGCGCACTGCAGCGCGGCCACTGGTTCTGGTCGGCGGTCCGGCGGCTGTGGCCCGACTATCTCCAGGTCGTGGTCGCGGCGCTGATCGGCAATCTGCTGGGACTTGCGACCCCGCTCTTCGTGATGAACGTCTACGACCGGGTGATCCCCAATCTCGCGATCCCGACGCTCTGGGCGCTGACCGCCGGCGTCGTCCTGGCGCTCTTGATGGATTTCGCGCTCAAGATCCTGCGCACGCGCATTGTCGACGATGCCGGGCGGCGGGTGGACATGGCGGTGGCAGGCCGGATGTACGACAAGATCCTCGCCATGCGGCTGGAGGCGCGGGCCGACACCACCGGCGCCCTGGCAAATCGCATCCGCGATCTCGATACCGTGCGCGACGTGCTGACCTCCTCCACCGTGATCGCGCTGACCGACATGCTGTTCATCGGCGTGTTTCTCTGGGTGATGTGGGTGCTGGTCGGGCCGCTGGCGGCGATCCCCGCCCTTGCGGTGCCGCTGGTCCTCCTCGTCACCGGTCTGGTGCAGATCCCGCTCGCCGGCGCCCTGCGCGCCAGCCAGACCGATACCGCCCGCCGCCAGTCTTTGGTGGTGGAAACGCTCTCCGGCCTGGAGACGGTCAAGGCCGCCGGGGCGGAGGGCTTCCTGCGCCGTGCCTTCGACCGGGCGGTGGCGGTCGCCAGCCGCTCGACCGCGCGGGCGCGCGGCTGGGCCAATCTCGCCGCGTCCTTCACCGCCCTGGTGTTTCAGGGCGTGTCGATCCTGATCGTGGTCTTCGGGGTCTTTCTGGTGGTGGAGGGGCGCATCACCATCGGCGCGCTGATCGCGGCCAACATCCTGGCCGGGCGCGTGTTGGCGCCGCTCGGCAACATCGCGCAGACGCTGGCGCGGCTGCATCAGGCCCGCGCCGCGTTGCAGGGGCTCGACGGCCTCATGACGGCGCCGCCCGAACGCGCCCGCGATGCTCGTGCCCACGCTCATGCCCGCGTATCTGCGGCCGCCGCCGTCGAGGCGCCCGAGGCTGTCGGCTTCCAGCGGGTGTCCTTCACCTATCCGGGCGCACGGGACCCGGCGCTTGACGGTGTGAGCTTCTCGATCGCCCGCGGCGAGCGTGTCGGCATCATCGGCCGCGTCGGCTCGGGCAAGTCAACGCTCGCCCGGCTGATCGGCGGGCTCTACGATCCCACTGCCGGCACCTGTCTGCTCCACGGCACGGACGCGCGCCAATATGCCGCCGCGACCCTGCGCCGGGAGGTCGGCGTCTGCCTGCAGGACGCGGAACTCTTCACCGGGACGCTGGGCGAGAACATCGCCATCGGCCGGCCCTTCGCGACGGAAGCGGATCTCGAGCGCGCGGTGCGGCTCTCCGGCGTTGCGGCCTTCGCCGCGCATCATCCCCTCGGCCTCGATCTGCCGGTCGCCGAACACGGACGCAATCTTTCCGGCGGCCAGCGCCAGGCGGTGGCGCTGGCGCGCTGCCTGATCCGGCGTCCGGGGATCGTCTTTCTGGACGAGCCCACCTCGGCGATGGATGTCTCCAGCGAGCGCGCGGTCTGCGCGAACCTGAAGACCCTTGCCGCGGAGGGGGTGACGCTGCTGATCGCCACCCACCGCGATGGCCCGCTCGATCTGGTGGACCGGCTGCTGGTGTTCGAGGCCGGGCGGCTCGTCATGGACGGGCCAAAGGCGGAGGTGCTGGACAAGCTGCGCGGCGGCGGGGAGGGCGCGCGATGAGACCGCCGCGCGACGAGGCCTTCGCAAACGATGTGCGCGCCGCATTGATCCGGCGGCGCGGCACGCGGGTCTGGCCGCTGCTGCTGGTGCTTGTCGTCTGTCTGGGCGCGGGCATTGCCTGGGCGCATTACGCGGTGATCGAGGAGGTCACCGCCGGCAGCGGGCGTATCATCGCCTCGTCGCAGACGCAGGTGGTGCAGCCGCTGGAGGGCGGGCGGATCGCCGCCATCGAGGTCGCGGAAGGCGACATTGTCGAGGCGGGGCAGGTGCTCTTGCGCATCGACGACACCGACGTTGCCTCGCAGTTGGGCGAGCTTCGCCAACGGCGGCTGGCGCTGACGATGCGCGGCGACCGGCTGCGGGCGGAGGCGACCGGCACGCCCTTGCGGTTTTCCGTGAGGGGGCGCCAGGCGGAGGATCTCGTTTCAGGAGAGCGCGCGCTTTATGCCGCCCGACAGGCCGCGCTTGCCCGGGAACTGTCGGTGATCGACCAGGTGCTGGCGCAGCGCCGGCTGGAAAAGGTCGAGCTGGAAACGCGGCTGGACGAAACCCGCGGCACCATCGAGCTGCTCGACCGCGAGCTCGGCAAGGCCCGCGAATTGCAGAAACTCGGCGCCTATCCGGAGATGGACCTGCTGCGGCTGGAGCGTCAGGCGCGCACGGAGAAGACCGAAATCGCGGTCTTGGACGCTTCGCTGCCGCGCGCGGCGGCTGCCATCGAGGAGGCGGAGGCGCGCCGTGCCAGCGCCATGAGCGGTTTTCGCGCCAAGGCGCATGAGGACTTGACCGCGACCCTGTCGGATCTCTCGGTGCTGGAGCAGACCCTGCGCTCCGCGGAGGACAAGGTGCGCCGCACCGTTCTCAAGGCGCCGGTGCACGGCATCGTCAACAAGCTGATGGTGACGACGCTTGGCGCGGTGGTGCGCCCGGGCGAAAGCATCGCCGAACTGGTGCCGCTCGACGACACGCTGCTGGTGGAGGCGCGGATCCGGCCGAAGGACGTTGCCTTCGTGCGACCGGGGCAGGAGGCGAGCGTCAAGGTCACGGCCTATGACTTCACCATCTACGGCGATCTGCCCGGGCGGGTGGAGCGCATCAGCGCGGATAGCATCGCCGACGAAGAGGGGCGAACCTACTACCGCGTGGTTGTTCGCACGGAAAAGACCTTCCTTGGCGAGGAAAAGGATTCTTTACCATTGATTCCGGGAATGGTGGTTTCTGTCTCCATCTTAACCGGAGAGAGAACAGTCCTGAATTACCTTCTGAAGCCAATAATAAAGGCGCGCTCGGAAGCTTTCCGCGAGAGATAATGCGGGTTCGGCGCGCCGCTTCAGGGGTGTCGAACCATGCGGATGCCGGTCGCTGCGCCGCGCCTTGCGCGCGTGCGTGCAGTCTGTGCGTTGTCCTTTGCCGCGCTGCTGGCCGTGGCTGTCCTGTCGCCCTCCGCGACCGCGGCCTCTTCCAGTCCGTTCGAGAGAGCCCCGCCTGTCCCGCCCCGGCCTGCCGCCATCCTTGCCGGCGTTCCCGTCGATGCGGCGCCGCAACTGCGCTCCGCCCCGGCGACCCGCAACACGCCGCTTGCCCGGCGCTGGGCCCGGGCGCGGGCACGGCTTGATGCGGAGCTGGCGTGGCTGATGTCCTGCGAGCGCGGGGCATGCCGCGATCCGCGCGCGGCCGAGTGGGGCCGCATGCGCGGGCTTATCGCCGCCGCGCCGGCTGCTGCGCGCCCGGCGCTCGTTCAGGCCGGCGTCGGTCGCAGGATCCGCTATCTTGCCGATGCACCGGGCGATGACCACTGGGCGACGCCGCTTGCAACCCTTGCCCGCGGGGCCGGCGATTGCGAGGACATCGCCATCCTGAAATACGCGCTGCTGCGCGCCGGGGGCATTGACGAGGCCGATCTCGGCCTGATGGTTCTCGCGACTGCCGGCGGCGGCGGGCATGTCGCGCTGCTTGTCGGCAAAGAGCGACCGCTGGTCCTCGACAACCGCTTCCGCCGCCCGCGTCCCGCGTCCGCGCTGGCCGAGGATCGTCTGGTGGCGCTGCTGTTGCCGCGGGGTTTCGTGCCTGCGAAAGACAGCGGTACACCGGCACAGCGCCTTGCGGCAACCGCCGGGCTTTGATGCCTCCGCAACCTGCTCAAAAAGCGGAAATACCGCCGTCGACGGCGAGCGCCTGACCCGTGACATAGCTGTTGTCGGGTGAAATCAGCGCGATCATCGCGGCGACGACCTCCTCCGGTTCGGGCAGGCGTTTCATCGGTGCGCCAGCGGCGAGCCGCTCGGCGCGGTCGGCGAGCGGGCCGTCGCTCAGCATGGCAGTCGGGCTGTAGTAGGGGCAGACCGCATTGACGCGAATGTTGTCGCGGGCGTGTTCCACCGCCGCCGTTCGGGTGATGCCGATCACCGCATGTTTTGCCGCCGAATAGGCGGCAAGCCTCGGACCGGCGCCGATGCCGGCGAGCGAGCTGACGTTCAGGATCGCGCCGCCGCCTTGCGTCCGCATCTGCCGGATCTGGTGCTTGACGCCGAAAAATACCCCCTTGGCATTCACCGCGAGGGCGAAATCGAGGTCTGCCTCGGTGGTGTCGATGAGCGGCTTCACCTCGCCGGTCGCACCCGCGTTGTTGACGGCGATGTCGAGCCGCCCGAAGGCGGAGACGGCCGCGGCCACCAGCGCCTCGACCTCGGCCTCGCGGGTCACGTCGCAGCTTTTCGCGACGACATCGGGCGTGGTTTCGCGCAGCGTCGCGGCAAGCTGCTCCAGCGCGCCGGCGTTGCGGTCGCCGAGGACGAGCCGGGCACCGGCGGCGGCAAGCCGCGCGGCCAGACGCCGGCCGAAGCCGCCGGCGGCCCCGGTGATCAGCACGACGTGTTCGGCAAAGGCATCGTCCGCCATGGCTTGTTCCCCCTCCCCAGGTGAGCGAAGCCCGGAGGCTCTCCTCCAGGCCCGACCAGTTGTGTCAGGACGTGCGGTCAAAGCCAATCCCCGAGGCCCCGCGAAAGCCGCGCGACCGTGTGTCCTTGCGGCAGACAGGCGCCGCCATGCGCAGGCCGGACCGTGGCTTCCGCGGGCTGTCGGGTAACCAAAGTGGAGATTGGTTCTGCGCCCCTTGCGGGAAACGAAGAAAACCTGCGATTCGAGGTCGAGAATCGTTCAGAAAGTTATTTTTCAGGCGCATTGATTGAAATTTTTGCACAAGGTGCTGCAATCAGAGGCTTGCCAAGTTTCACTGTTCAAGAAATAATCGAACCAATATCGCAAAAGGTTCACAAGGGTTCCCGCGTCTTGTCAGGCTCTCCCCAATCGCTGCGAAATTCCAGTCTCGCGCTCGAACGGTTGCGCATCATCGTCGACCAGCTTGAGCTGGAGGCGCGAGAGCAACTGCCGACCGAGCGGGAGCTTGCCGAGGAGATCGGCGTCGGCCGCCGCGCCGTTCGCCGCGCGCTCGACGTGCTGGAGGCGGAGGGGCGCATCTGGCGGCGTCAGGGGGCCGGAACCTTCATCGGCGCGGCGACGCGGCTGACCGGCGCGCAACAGATCGCGCGGCTTCCGCAGATGAGCAACATGTTCGAGGTGATGGAGGTCCGGCTGCGGCTGGAGCCGGCGCTGGCGCGGCTTGCCGCGGTCAGGGCCTCCGCCGCTGACGTGGCGCGGATGCGGGCCCTGTGCGACAGCGTTTCGCGCGCCGACGACATGGACAGCCGCGAGCTGTGGGACGGCGCGCTGCACCGCGCCATTGCCGAGGCCGCGGGCAACACGCTGTTTCTCGCCGTCTTCGAGGTGGTCGACCGGGTGCGTCAGGACGACACCTGGCGCCACGTGCGCGAGGCGCTGCGCACCCATGTCACGGCGGAACTCTACACCTCGCAGCATTCCGAGGTGCTCGATGCCATCGAGCGGCGCGATCCGGTCGCGGCCGAGCGGGCGATGCGCCGGCATCTGCTGTCGCTTCAGGAGCGCCTCCTGCTGCAGTCTTCCGAGGAGCTCGCCGATGCCGAGTGACGCGATCGAGCCGGTGGCCCCGCTGCTTGACCTTGAGGGGCTGTCGATCCGCTTCAAGGGCGCGCGGGCAAATGTCGTCGACGGCGTGTCGCTGTCGGTCAGGCCGGGCGAGACCCTGTGCATCGTCGGCGAGAGCGGCTGCGGCAAGTCGGTGACGGCGCTGTCGCTGATGGGGCTGCTGCCGATGCCGCCGGCGGAGATCGTCTCCGGGCGGGCGATGTTCGAGGGGCGCGACCTGCTGCATCTCAGCCGCGCCGAGCTCGGGGAAATCCGCGGCGACCGCATGTCGATGATCTTCCAGGAGCCGATGACCTCGCTCAACCCGGTCTATACCGTCGGCGACCAGATTGCGGAAATCGTGCTGCGTCATCGCCGGATCGGCAAGCGGGAAGCCCGCGCCCATGCGCTTGAGATGCTGCGCCGGGTCAAGGTGCCGGCGGCGGAAAAGCGGCTGGACGACTATCCGCACCAGCTCTCGGGCGGCATGCGCCAGCGCGTAATGATCGCCATGGCGCTGGCCAACGACCCGCAGCTCCTGATCGCCGACGAGCCGACCACGGCCCTCGACGTCACCATTCAGGCGCAGATCCTCGACCTGATCCGCACGCTCCAGAAGGAAAGCGGCACCGCGCTGGTGCTGATCACCCACGACCTCGGCGTCGTCGCGGAGATCGCCGACACGGTCGCGGTGATGTATGCCGGGCGCGTCGTGGAGCAGGGCAGCGTCGATGCGGTGTTCGACGATCCGCAGCATCCCTACACCATCGGCCTGATGAGTTCCGTGCCCTCGCTCGGCAAGCGCACGGGAAGCCTTGCGACCGTGCCGGGCATGGTGCCGACCGTGGACACCATGCCGGACGGCTGCCGCTTCGCGCCGCGCTGTCCTTTCGCGAGTGACGCCTGCCGCCGGGAGGTGCCGCGGCTGCGCGCCGTCGGCGGAGACGCGGACGCGGCGCATCGCGTTGCCTGCGTGCATGCGCCGCTCGAGGCGACCTTCGGCGGGGTGGCGGCATGAGTGATACCCGGACGAATGCGCCTCAGGCGCCGACGGGCGAGGCGGGCGACTACGTGCTGGAAGCCCGCGACCTGACGCGTCACTTCAAGGTCGGCTCCGCATTCCTGTCGAAGCCGCAGGTGGTGCGGGCCGTCGACGGGGTGTCGCTGGGGGTTCGCCGCGGCGAGACGCTGGCGATCGTCGGCGAGAGCGGTTGCGGAAAATCGACGCTGGCGCGGCTGCTGCTGCGGCTGATCCGCCCCAGTTCCGGGCAGGTGTTCTATGATCGGCAGGACATCAGTGCCCTGCCGGAAGGCGAGATGCGCCGGCTGCGCAAGGACCTGCAGTTCATCTTCCAGGATCCGTTCTCCTCGCTGAACCCGCGGATGACCGTGGGGGCGATCATCGAGGAGCCGATGCGCGTGCATGGCATCGGCACCCGCGCCACCCGTCCGCAGCGGGTCGCGGACCTCCTGCGCCGTGTCGGCCTCAGGGCGGAATTTGCCAACCGCTACCCGCATGAATTTTCCGGCGGCCAGCGCCAGCGCATCGGCATCGCCCGTGCGCTCGCCTCCGGTCCCAAGGTGCTGATCGGCGACGAGCCGGTCTCCGCGCTCGATGTGTCGATCCAGGCGCAGGTGATCAACCTGCTGGAGGAGCTGAAGGCGGAGTTCGACCTGACGCTGGTGCTGATCGCGCATGACCTGGCGGTGATCCGCCACATGAGTGACCGGGTGGCGGTGATGTATCTGGGCGAGATCGTCGAGCAGGGGGAAACCGATATCCTCTATGACGCGCCGCTGCATCCCTACACCCAGGCCCTGATGCGGGCGATCCCGATCCCCTCGCCACGCAGCCGCAAGGTGGATGCCGGGCTGAAAGGCGATGTGCCGTCGCCGCTGGCGCCGCCGCCGGGCTGCCGCTTTCACACCCGCTGTCCGCTGGCGAGCGACGTGTGCCGCGCCAAGCGCCCGCCGCTCGCCGAGGTGGAACCGGGGCGTTTCGTCGCCTGCCATCACTGGGAGGCCGCGCGCGCCGGTGTGCCGGCGGCAGCGGATGCGCCGGCGCATTCGCCTGCGGCCGAGCGGCGTTTCGCGCTTTACCGGGAACGCAGTCTCGCCGCGACGGCGGACGGCGCGGAGCGCGCGTCGTGACCGCGGACTTCAGCCATCGTCTTCCGTTCCGCGCGGGGCAAGATGCCCGCCGCGCGGGGCGGCAGTTTACCGGACACGGTGTTGCCGGCGGCCTTCGCCGGCGCGCGCGTCCGCCCTGCCGTAGCCGGACACCCCGGACGCGGCCCCTTGGCGGGGGCGCGTTCACAAGATCCGGCATGGTCCGACCGAGTTCATCTCACCAGAGGAGCGTTAGATGAAAACCAAACTGCTAGCCGCAATGCTGTTCGCCCTTGGCGCCTCGACGGCGCTGACGGTCCAGGCCGCCGATCTGCGCATCGGCCTCCAGGAAGACCCGGACGTGCTCGATCCCGATCAGTCCCGCACCTTCGTCGGCCGTATCGTCTATGCGTCGCTGTGCGACAAGCTGGTCGACATCACCCCGGATCTTGAAATCGTGCCGCAGCTCGCCACGGGCTGGTCCTGGTCCGAGGACGGCAAGACCCTGACGATGGACCTGCGCGAGGGCGTGACCTTCCATGACGGCACGCCGTTCGACGCGGAGGCCGTCAAGGCCAACATCGACCGCTCCAAGACCATGCCGGAAAGCCGGCGTAAGTCCGAGGTGAAGTCGATCGAAAGCGTTGCCGTGACCGGCCCGTATCAGGTCGCCTTCACGCTGACGGCGCCTGACGCGACCCTGCTTGCCCAGTTCGCCGACCGCGCCGGCATGATGCTGTCGCCGGCGGCGACCGCCGCCGCCGGCACCGACTTCGGCGCCAAACCGGTCTGCTCGGGTCCCTTCTCCTTCGTCGAGCGCATCCAGCAGGACCGGATCGTGCTGGCGAAGTTCGCCGACTACTGGAACGCGGACGCGATCCACTTCGACACGGTGACCTTCCTGCCGATCCCCGATACGACCGTGCGTCTTGCCAACCTGCGCGCCGGCGATCTCGACATGCTGGAGCGTCTCGCGGCGACCGACGCGGCTGCCGTCAAGGGCGATGCCGGGCTGGTCTATGCGGAGGCCGTCAGCCTCGGCTACCAGGGCATCACCGTGAACGTCGACAATGGCGAGCGCGGCGACAATCCCTTCGGCAACGAGGCGAAGCTGCGCCAGGCGTTCTCGCTGTCGCTTGATCGCGACGCGATCAACCAGGTGGTGTTCGAGGGCGCCTTCGCGCCGGGCAACCAGCCGTTCCCGCCGACGAGCCCCTGGTACGACACGTCGCATCCGGTGCCCGCGCGCGATGTCGCCAAGGCCAAGGAACTGATGAAGGAAGCCGGATACGAGACGCTCGACGTCGAGGTCCAGGTCGCCAACAACCCCGTGCAGACGCAGATGATGCAGGTGGTCCAGGCGATGGCGGCGGAAGCCGGCTTCAACGTCAAGCTCAAGTCGATGGAATTCGCCAGCCTGCTCGCCGACCAGTCGGCCGGCAACTATCAGGCGAGCCAGGTGGGCTGGTCGGGTCGCGTCGACCCGGATGGCAACATCCACCAGTTCATGACCTGCAAGGGCGGCATCAACGATTCCAAATACTGCAACCCGGAGGTCGACCGGCTGCTGGATGCGGCGCGCACGAGCAACGATCTGGCCGAGCGCAAGAAGAGCTATGATGCGGCCCGGACGATCCTCGCCGAGGATATGCCGATCATCTATCTCTACCACCCGACCTGGATCTGGGCGCTGGATGACAAGATCGAGGGCTTCACCCCCTATCCGGACGGCATGATCCGGCTGGAGAACGTGAAGTTCAAATCCTGATCCATCCCTGTCCGACACTGCGAAGGGCGGTGCAGCCGCCCTTCGCCCGCTCTTTTGTACCGTCCCTGTTTCGCCACCGGTCGATGCGCTAACAATGTCCATGATGCAGACCTTCCTCATCAATCTCGACCGGGTTCCGGAGCGCCTTGCGCTGATGGAAGAGCGGTTTCGCGCCCATGGCGCCGCGTTCGAGCGGGTCCCGGCGGTCGATGCGCGGCTCTTGAGCGACGCCGACATCGCCCGCTACGTGGACGGCATCGGCTACTGGGGGCGTCTGTCGAGATCCGAGGTCGCCTGTTTTCTCAGTCACAGGCTGTGCTGGCAGCGGATCGTGGACCGCGACCTGCCATACGCGCTGGTGCTGGAGGACGACGTCAGGCTCGGAGAGGATGTCGGCGAACTGCTGGCACAGACCCGCTGGATCCCGCAGGATGCGGATCTGGTGAAGCTTGAAACCAGCCTCAAACCGGTCTGGCTCGACCGGTCCGTTGCCGCGCGGGCTGCCGGGCGCAGTGTGACCCGGCTCTACTCCTCCCACGATTGCACCGCCGCCTATGTCGTGTCGCTTGCGACCGCCCGCCGCCTCCTGCGCGAGACGCAGCGGTTTCGTGACGAGGTGGACGAACTGCTGTTCACCGAGCGCTCGGCGCTGAACCGGAGCCTGACGATCTACCAGATGGATCCAGCGCCTTTCGCGCAGGAATGGAAACTCGGCGACGTGGACGGTATTCCGGGCCTCGCCAGTTCCCTCAAGGACCGTGACGAAAAGGTCTGGCCGAAGCGCTCCCTGCCGGTCCGGCTGCGGAACATGGCCGGCCAGGGGCGCCGCGACCTGACCCAGGCCGTCATGGAGTTCCTCGGCCGCCGCCACACGACCGTGGTCGCCTTCCGATGACCGCCCGTCTTGCCCCTCCCGCCCGCGCAACAGGACCAGCGTGATGCTTTCCTTTATCCTTCGCCGCCTGCTGATCGCCCTGCCGACGCTCGTGCTGGTGTCGATCTTCGTCTTCACCCTGCAAAAGCTCCTGCCGGGCGATCCCGCGCTGGTGCTTGCGGGCGAGGAGCGCGACCCCGAGACGCTCGCCTTCATCCGCGAGAAATACCATCTCAACGAGCCGATCCTCTATCAGTACTTCTATTGGGTCGGCGGCTTGCTGCAGGGGGATCTGGGCATTTCGCTGAGGACCAACCAGCCGGTCCTGACGCTGATCGCCGACAAGCTGCCGGTGACGATCCAGCTTGCCGTGATGGCGATGATCATCGCCATGGTGATCGGCATCCCGGCCGGCATTCTCTCCGCCGTCAAGAAGGGCGGGCCGGTCGACTATATCGCCAATTTTCTGGCGCTGTCGGGCCTCTCGATCCCAAATTTCTGGCTCGGGATCATGTTGATCCTGCTGGTGTCGGTCAATCTCGGCTGGCTGCCGGCGTCGGGCTATGAATCGATCTTCGTCGATCCGGTGCGCTCGCTGGAGACGATGATCATGCCGGCCTTCGTGCTCGGCACGGCGCTGGCCGCCACCTTGATGCGGCATACCCGCTCGGCGATGCTCGGCGTGCTCAAGGCCGACTACGTGCGCACCGCCCGCGCCAAGGGCTTGAGCGAGCGCGTCGTCGTGATCAAGCATGCCTTTCGCAACGCGCTGCTGCCGGTGGTGACGCTGGGCGCGCTGCTCTTCGGCGAGCTGCTTGCCGGCGCCGTTTTGACCGAGCAGATCTTCACCATTCCCGGTTTCGGCAAGCTGATCGTCGATGCGGTCTTCACCCGCGACTATGCGGTGGTGCAGGGCGTCGTGCTGTGCACCGCCGCCGGCTTCATCCTGATGAATCTGATCGCCGACGTGCTCTACGTCCTGCTCAATCCGCGCATGAGGAACGCCCAGTGACTGGTGCAACCGTTTCCCCCGCTGCTGACGGTCTCGCCACCCGGCGCCAGAGCCGGGTCTGGAGCAAGCTGAAGCGCAACCGCGGCGCGCTGGTCGGCGCGGTGATCGTCGGCTTCTTCGTGACCGTTGCAGCCCTTGCTCCGCTGCTGCCGATCGCCGATCCCACGGCGACGAGCTGGAGTGCCGTGCGCAAGGCGCCCTCCGCGCTCTACTGGCTCGGCACCGACGAGATCGGCCGCGACATCTTCTCGCGCATGATCTGGGGCGCGCAGGCGTCGCTGCTTGCCGGCGTCGTCTCCGTGCTGATTGCGGTCGCCATCGGCGTGCCCTTCGGACTGGTGTCCGGCTATTTCGGCGGCTGGATCGACCAGGCGATCTCGCGGGTGACCGATGCGCTGCTGGCGACGCCCTTCCTGATCCTGGCCATCGCGCTTGCCGCCTTCCTCGGCCCGAGCCTGACCAATGCGATGATCGCCATCGGCCTGTCGGCGACGCCGATCTTCATCCGCCTGACCCGCGGCCAGGTGCTCAGCGTCAAGACGGAAGACTATGTGGAGGGCGCGCGCGCCATCGGCTTGAGCGACCTGGCGATCATGTCGCGCTACATCCTGCCCAATGTCTTTGCGCCGATCCTGGTGCAGGCGACGCTGACCATTGCCACGGCCATCATCGCGGAGGCGAGCCTGTCCTTCCTCGGCCTTGGCCAGCAGCCGCCCTATCCGAGCTGGGGGTCGATGCTGAATGTCGCCAAGAACTTCATGACCCAGGCGCCCTGGATGGCGTGGTGGCCGGGCGCCGCGATCTTCCTCGTCGTGCTCGGCTTCAACCTTCTCGGCGACGGCCTGCGCGACGCGCTCGACCCGCGCGAGAGCTGATCAAGAAACCAAACAAGAAATTTCGGGAGCTTCGATGTCCACCTTCACCACCCGTCCGGAAATCCAGGGCACCTTCGGCGTTGTCACCTCGACCCATTGGATCGCCTCGGCGGTCGGCATGCGCATTCTCGAGATCGGCGGCAATGCCTTCGACGCGGCCGCGGCCACCGGCTTCGTGCTGCAGGTCGTCGAGCCGCACCTCAACGGACCGGGCGGGGACATGCCGGCAATCGTCTATGACGCGGGCCAGGACCGGATCGAGGTGATCTGCGGCCAGGGCGGCGCGCCGGCGGGCGCGACCATCGAACGCTACAAGGCGGAGGGCATCGACCTCATTCCCGGCGACGGTCTGCTGGCGACGGTGATCCCGGGCGCCTTCGACGCCTGGATGGTGATGCTGCGCGACCATGGCAGCCTGCCGCTGCGCGAGGTGCTCGAACCGGCGATCCACTACGCCGAGGCCGGCCATCCGGTGCTGCCGCGCGTGAGCGCGACCATCGAGGGGCTCGGCGGCTTCTTCAAGGAGCACTGGCCCACGTCCCATGCCACCTGGCTGCCGGGCGGCTCCGCGCCCGAGGCGCATGCGCTGTTCAAGAACCCGGTTCTGGCGGAAACCTGGAAGCGTCTGCTGCGCGAGGCGGAATCCGTGTCCGGACGCGAGGCGCAGATCGAGGCGGCGCGCGCCACTTTCTACCGCGGCTTCATTGCCGAGGAGATCGACACATTCCTGCGCGAAACCGAGGCGATGGACGGCAGCGGCCAGCGCCACAAGGGGGTGATGACCGGCGAGGATCTGGCCGGCTGGCAGGCCGGCGTCGAGGCGCCGCTGACCTACGACTATCACGGCTGGAGCGTCGCCAAGACCGGGCCCTGGGGCCAGGGGCCGGTGCTGCTGCAGAGCCTGGCGATCCTGAAGGGCATGGATGTCGGCTCGCTCGATCCGGCCGGGTCCGACTTTGTCCATCTTGTCACGGAGACGATGAAGCTCGCCTATGCCGACCGGGAGGTCTATTACGGCGATCCGGATTTCGCCGAGGTGCCGATGGAGCACCTGTTGTCGGACGCCTACAACGCGGAGCGTCGCAGGCTGATCGGCCTGCAGGCATCCCTCAGCCTGCGGCCCGGCACCGTGCCCGGTTTCGAGGACCAGTGCGCGCGCGCAAGCGCCGCCATCGATGCGCTCGGGGTTTCGGACAAGGGCGTCTACGAGCCGACGATGGCGCATCTGTCGGAGCGGCGCGGCGATACGGTGCATATCGACGTCATCGACCGCTGGGGCAACATGGTCTCCTCGACGCCCTCGGGCGGCTGGCTGCAGTCCTCCCCGATCATTCCGGGTCTTGGCTTTTGCCTGAACTCGCGGGCGCAGATGTTCCTGATGACGCCGGGCCTGCCGACCTCGCTTGCGCCGGGCAAGCGGCCGCGCACGACGCTGACGCCGAGCCTTGCCTCGCGCGACGGAAAGCCGATGCTTGCCTTCGGGACGCCCGGTGGCGACCAGCAGGACCAGTGGCAGCTCTCGCTGTTCCTGCGGCTGGTGCATCACGATCTGAACCTGCAGCAGGCCATCGACATGCCGCTGTTCCACACCACCCATTTCCCGGCCTCCTTCCATCCGCGCAAGCGCGCGCCGGGCCATGTGATGGTGGAGGAGAACTTCGGCGAGGGCGTTTTGAATGCCTTGCGCACCCGTGGCCATATCCTCGACGTGGCGCCGCCCTGGACCATCGGGCGTCTGACCGCGGCCAAACGCGAGGCCGACGGCCTGTTGAAGGCGGCGGCGACGCCTCGGCTGATGCAGGCCTATGCCATCGGGCGCTAAGGCTGGGCCGCAGCGAAAAGGAGACGAGGATGACCTATTCGATTGTCGCGCGCGATCCGCGCACCGGCGCCTTCGGCGTCGCGGTTGCCAGCCGGTTCTTCGCCGTCGGCGCGCTGGTGCCGCATATGCACGGTCAGGCCGGCGCGATCGCCACGCAGGCCTTCGTCAGTCCGCTCTACGGCACCGACGGTCTCGACATGTTGAAGAGCGGCCATGACGCGCAAACGGTGATGGAGGCGGTGACCGGACGCGATGCCGGCCGCCATTCCCGCCAGATGCATGTGATCGATGCGCAAGGGCGCAATGCCGCTTTCACGGGCGAGAAATGCGTCGACTGGGCCGGGCATCTGGTCGCCGACAACGTCTCGGTCGCCGGCAACATGTTGGCCGGGCCAGAGGTGCTGGAGGCGACGCTTGCCGCCTATCAGGACGGGGCAGAGCTTGATCTTGCCGAGCGCCTGCTGCGGGCGATGGAGGCGGGCGAGGCCGCCGGCGGCGACAAGCGCGGCAAGCAGTCGGCGGCCCTTCGGATCACCCATGGCGAGGCCTATCCCTGGCTCGACATCCGCGCCGACGATCATGGCGATCCGCTTGCCGAGCTGCGCCGGCTCCTGGCGGTTGCCGGCGAGCGCTTCCTGCATGTGGCCGAAACCCTGCCGACGGCGGACAATGTCTCCGGCCTGCTCGACCGTAGCCATATCGACCTGAAGATCGCGGAACTGGACGCGGAGCGAAAGGCAAAGGGGCGTTCGTCGGCATCCCTGGCAACGCCGCCGCTTTGAACCGGGCGCCGCCGCCAGGCGCAAACGCCGGCGGCGGGCAGCACTGGCTTGGCAATCCTGCCTAGAATCCGGCTTTCCTGGCGTCCGGCTTTCGTTTCCACAAGTCATGAACTTTCGCCCTGTTGTTTATTTGTAGTACCGATGCCGATTTGAGAGAGTTGATTTGCGAAAATTCAGCCTGACTATGATGTAAAACCCGTTTGTGCACTAATTTTGTGCATTGTTTACAGAAACAATAAGTATATTGCTGCATCGCACAATAAAATATATGCATCTAATACGATATGATTGTTCGGTGTCGATTTCGGATAAAAAACGAAGCCGTTTAAACGGCGTATTATACTAAAAGAGAGTTGCGATCTTCTGGTGTTTCCGAAACCCTGATGGCTCGGATCGAAAGTGACGTTGCGTTCGCTTTCATCCCAAGAAAAGGCCCGTGAAAAACGGCGGGCATAGGGAAATGCTGGAGGAGAAATTTCATGATAAAGCGACCAATCAGCCGTCGCAGTCTCATCAAGACTGCCGGCGCCGCGGGTGTGGGTCTTGCCGCGCCGCACGTTCTTATCCGCAATGCGCATGCCTTTACCAACGAGCCGACGGGGTCGACCGTCACGCTCGGTTTCAACGTTCCGCAGACCGGTCCCTATGCCGACGAGGGCGCCGACGAGTTGCGCGCCTATGAGCTTGCCGTTGAGCATCTCAACGGTGGCGGCGACGGCGGCATGCTCGGCACCTTCTCGTCGAAGGCGCTGAAGGGCAACGGCATTCTCGGCAAGAAGGTCGAATACGTCACGGGCGACACCCAGACCAAGTCCGATGCGGCGCGCGCCTCGGCCAAGTCGATGATCGAGAAGGACGGCGCCGTCATGATCACCGGCGGGTCCTCGTCGGGCGTGGCGGTCGCGGTGCAGGCGCTTTGCCAGGAGGCGGGCGTGATCTTCATGGCCGGCCTGACGCACTCCAACGACACCACCGGCAAGGACAAGAAGGCCAACGGCTTCCGCCACTTCTTCAACTCCTACATGTCGGGTGCGGCACTCGCGCCGGTGCTGAAGAACGCTTATGGCACCGACCGCAAGGCCTATCACCTGACGGCCGACTACAACTGGGGCTACACCACCGAGGAAGCCGTGCGCTCCTCCACCGAGGCCATGGGCTGGGAGACGGTCGAGGCCGTGAAAACCCCGCTCGCCCAGACCGACTTCTCCTCCTATATCGCGCCGGTCCTGCAGTCCGACGCCGATGTGCTGGTGTTGAACCACTACGGCGGCAACATGGTGAATTCGCTCACCAACGCCGTGCAGTTCGGCCTGCGCGACCGTGTCGTGAACGGCAAGAACTTCGAGATCGTCGTGCCGCTCTACTCGCGCCTGATGGCCAAGGGCGCCGGCGCGAACGTCAAGGGCATCTTCGGCTCCACCAACTGGCACTGGTCGCTGGAAGACGAGGGCTCTGTCGCCTTCGTGCAGTCCTTCGGCAAGAAGTACGGGTTCCCGCCCTCGCAGGCGGCGCATACCTGCTACGTGCAGGCGCTGCTCTATGCGGATGCGGTGGAACGTGCCGGCTCGTTCAACCCCTGCGCCGTTGTCGAGGCGCTGGAAGGCTTCGAGTTCGACGGACTGGGCAACGGTCCGACGCTTTACCGGGCCGACGACCACCAGTGCTTCAAGGACGTGCTCGTGGTGAAGGGCAAGGAAAACCCGACGTCCGAGTTCGACCTTCTGGAGATCGTCGAAGTGACGCCGGTCGCCCAGGTGACCTATCCGCCCGATCACCCGCAGTTCGCGGGCGGACAGCTCGGGTCCTGCAACCCGGGCACCTGATCCCCGGGGTTTGCGCAACGACGGTCCGGCTGCGCCATGCGCGCAGCCGGTTCCCTCGTCTTTTCAGGCTGCTTCGCCAACACGGATACGACAATGGACGCAATCATCCTGCAGGTCCTGAACGGACTGGACAAGGGCAGTGCCTATGCGCTGATCGCTCTCGGGCTCACGCTGATCTTCGGCACCCTGGGGGTCGTGAATTTCGCGCATGGCGCGCTGTTCATGCTGGGCGCCTTCTGCGCGGTCACCCTCAACGGCATTCTGCGGCTGTCTTCTGAATCGATCGACCCGAGCCGGACCGACTTCCTCGGCAATCCGCTCAAGGTCAAGACGCCGTACGTGGAGAGCTGGTTCGGGCCCGAGATCGGCGGTGCGATGATCGAATGGTCCGTGCCGTTGGCGATCCTCTTCGCGATTCCGATCATGGCGGCCGTCGGCGTCGCGATCGAGCGCGGACTGATCAAGTTCTTCTACAAGCGCGCGCATGCCGACCAGATCCTGGTCACCTTCGGCCTCGCTATCGTGCTGCAGGAGATCATCAAGTATTTCTACGGCGCCAATCCGATCCCGACGCCGGCGCCGGATGCGTTCACCGGCAGCTTCGATTTCGGCATGCTGCTCGGCTTCGATCCGGGCGTGATCATCTATCCCTACTGGCGGCTGGTCTATTTCGCCTTCGCCGCCCTGATCATCGGCGGCGTCTTCGCCTTCCTGCAGTACACGACCTTCGGCATGGTGGTGCGCGCCGGCATGGCGGACCGCGAGACCGTGGGCCTGCTCGGCATCAACATCGACCGCCGCTTCACCATCATGTTCGCGATCGCGGCCTGTGTCGCCGGTCTCGCCGGGGTGATGTATGCGCCGATCAATTCGCCAAACTATCACATGGGCATGGACTTCCTGGTGCTGTCCTTCGTCGTGGTGGTCGTCGGCGGCATGGGGTCGCTGCCCGGAGCCGTGGCGGCCGGCTTCCTGCTCGGCATCCTGGAATCCTTTGCCTCCATGGCGCAGGTCGTCAGCCTGCTGCCCGGCATCAACCAGATCATCATCTACCTGGTGGCGATCATCATCTTGCTGACCCGTCCCCGCGGCCTTCTTGGTCGCAAGGGCGTGATGGAGGGATAACGTCATGCTCGGACTGAACAGGAGAGACGCGTTGCTGTTCGCGATCGTCATCGCGATCACGCTCTTCGCGCCGATTATCCTCAATCCCTTCCCGGAAGGCTCGGAACTCGCCCAGTTCAACGCGGGCTATCCGGACCTGATGCAGCGCTTCGTCATCTTCGGGATCTTCGCCATCGGCTTCAACATTCTCTTCGGCCTGACCGGCTATCTGTCCTTCGGTCATGCCGCCTTCCTCGGCGTCGGCTCCTATGCGGGCGTGTGGATGATGAAGCTTTTGACGATGAACGTCGTGCCGGCGATCATCGTCTCGGTGATCTTCGCCGGGCTGTTCTCGCTGCTGGTCGGCTATATCTCGCTGCGTCGCTCGGGCATCTACTTCTCGATCCTGACGCTGGCCTTCGCGCAGATGTCGTTCGCGCTGGCCTATTCGGTGCTGACGCCGATCACCAACGGCGAGACCGGCCTGCAGCTTGCGCTGGACGACCCGCGCATCCTCGGCATCAGCCAGACGGCGGACGGCTCGATCCCGCTCACGAACTTCTTCGGGATCACCATGCGCGACGGCTTCGAGATCGCGATGGGCGGCTGGCTCTTCACCTTCAACGCCGGCTACTATCTGTGCGCCATCGTGATGCTGATCGCTTTCTATGTCTCGATCCGGATTTTCCGCTCGCCTTTCGGCGTGATGCTGAAGGCGGTGAAATCCAACCAGCAGCGCATGCTCTACACCGGCCTCAACCCGCGTCCCTACACGCTGGCGGCCTTCGTGATCTCAGGCATGTATGCCGGTCTTGCCGGCGGGCTGATGGTGGCGATGGATCCGCTCGCGGGCGCCGAGCGCATGCAGTGGACCGCCTCCGGCGAGGTGGTGCTGATGACCATCCTCGGCGGCATGGGCACGCTGATCGGACCGGTGCTCGGGTCCGGCGTGATCAAATACCTGGAAAACATCTTCTCCAAGATCAACGACAACATCCTGCACCAGTGGTTTTCCTTCCTTCCCGACGGGCTGGAGGATTTCGTCGTCGCCATTGTCTATCCCTTCATCGGCAAGGGCTGGCACCTGACGCTCGGCATCGTGTTCATGCTGGTGGTGATCTTCCTGCCGGGCGGGATCGTGGAGGGCGGACAGCGCATTGCGGGGCTCTTCAAGCGCAAGCCGCCCGAGGACAAGAACAAGACCGCGGCGGCCTCGGCGCCGTCGGCGGCGGAGTGAGGCGTCATGGGCATTCTTGAAGTCAAGGGCGTCAACAAGCGCTTCGGCGGCCTGAAGGCGCTGAGCGACGTCAATCTGGACATTGCCGAGGGCAGCGTTCACGCCATCATCGGGCCGAACGGGGCTGGCAAGTCGACGCTGCTCAACTGTTTCGTCGGCCGGCTCGAACCCGACACGGGCACGGTGATGTTCGACGGCCGGTCGCTGCTGGGCATTCAGCCTTTCGAGATCAACCAGGCAGGCGTCAGCCGCGTGTTCCAGACGCCGGAGATCTTCGCCGACCTGAATCTTCTGGAAAACGTGATGATCCCGGCCTTCGCCCGGCGCGACGGCTCGTTCAAGATCAACGGCTGGATGAGCGTTGGCGACGAGGCGGAAATCCGCGAGGAGGCGATGACGATGCTCGCCGAACTGGGGATGGACGCCAAGGCCGACCATATCGCCGGACAGCTCTCGCGCGGCGACAAGCGGCGGCTGGAACTGGCGATGTGCCTGGTGCAAAAGCCCAAGCTTCTGCTGCTCGACGAGCCGACCGCCGGCATGGCGCGGGCCGACACCAACAACACCATCGACCTGTTGAAGCAGATCGCCAAGCGCGGCATCACGATGGTCGTCATCGAGCACGACATGCATGTGGTGTTCTCGCTCGCCGACCGGATCTCGGTGCTGGCGCAGGGCACGGTGATCGTCGAGGACGAGCCGGGCAAGATCAAAGGCAACCCGAAGGTTCAGGAAGCCTATCTGGGAGGGGCGCACCTATGAACGAGACATCGCCGGCCGAGCCGAAAGCCGCTCAAGCGGGTGGCGGCCTGATTCCTGACGACCCCTGGAAGGGGCATGCGCCCGGCGTTCCGCCGAAAAAGGCGCAGGGCGGTCAACGGGCCTATTTTTCGGTCTGGGATCTGCACGCCTATTACGGCGAAAGCTATGTGGTGCAGGGCGTCAGCTTCAACGTGCGTGAGGGCGAGATCGTCGCGCTCCTGGGCCGCAACGGCGCGGGCAAGACCTCGACATTGCGCGCCATCGCCCGCGTCGACAATCCTGAGGTTCGGCACGGTGAGGTGTGGCTCGACCACAAGCCGCTGCACGAGATGAAATCGTATCAGGCGGCGCAAAACGGCATCGGTCTGGTCCCGGAGGACCGGCGCATCATCCAGGGGCTGACGGTTGAGGAAAACCTCAAGCTTGCCCAGATCGCCCCGCCGCACGGCTGGTCGCTGGAGCGGATTTACGAACTGTTTCCCCGGCTTGCCGAGCGCCGGACGCAGGAGGGTACGACGTTGTCGGGCGGCGAGCAGCAGATGCTGGCGCTTGCCCGCATCCTCGCCCGCGACGTGAAACTGCTTCTCCTCGACGAACCCTACGAGGGGCTTGCGCCGGTCATCGTGCAGGAGATCGAACGCACGCTGGAGGAGATCAAGGCGCTCGGCATGACCACGATCATCGTCGAGCAGAACGCCATCGCCGCCCTGCATCTCGCAGACCGCGCGCTGATCCTCGACATGGGCGAGATCGTCTTCGACGGCACTGCCCAGGAGGTTCTCGACAACGAGGACCTGCGTCACGAGTATCTGGCGCTTTAGGGTTTAAAGCTCTGTTTTTTGGTCATTGGGTTCGGCGCTCGCCAGTCATGGCGGGCGCCTTTTCGTGCCTGCGGAAAAGGTCCAGGGTCATTTCGGCGTTGCCCTTACCAGATATCCATTCGTCAGAAGCTCCGAGGAACTCGCCGCTGCGGATGATTTTTCCAGGTCGGAGATACGACGAAGATAGGCGCGCGTCAGCCACAGAAGTCCGCGACCCAGTGGGCCGATCCGCCGGTTCGTATAGCGTTTGTGGAGACGCGGCACGCGTCCCGTCTCATGCGAGAGCCAATCGAAGTAGTTGCCGTTCGCTGTCATTTCGACGATGTCCAGCCCGGCCTTCTCAAGGTGGGTTTCGTAGAAGTAGCGCGAAAACCCCGTGCAGTAAAAATGGGGTGAGAAGTGCGTGAGGCTGCAGAAGGGCGCGGTGAGGATGAGTTCCCCGCCCTTGTTTAGCAGCCGGCCGAGTTTCGCCAGCGCTGCGGCAGGGTCGGGAACATGCTCCAACACCTCGATGAAAAGGATGGTATCGAATTTCCGATCCTCGGGAATATCCAGAAGATCGCAGACGATATCGATCTCCGAGAAGTCGAATTGTCCGGTCTGAAGGCCCGCCCCGTCGCCCGAGCCGTCATATTGCGCGATGTCCTGCGACGTATAGTCGAGGTGCCGCGCATAGACACGGTTCGCGCACTCGCCCGCGCCCACATCGAGCACGCTCGAACCGTTGGGCCGGTTCTTGAGTGCCGCTTCGATCCATCGTTGGCGGATCTGATCGAATTTGAGCTTCGGGGTCGGTGAGCTCATGGTTTGTCCTTCGAGTTCTGCACAGCGATGGCCGTGCCGAGATTGGTGGCGCAATGGAGGTAGCGCCTCTTTGACAGCCCTGTTCGCGTCGCGTTCCTTAGCTTCGCCGCAGAAGGCGATAAAGCACTTTTTTGATTCTGGATCGCGGCTTCTTGCTGTCCGTTTCTATCTGTTCGGCATCTTCGGGAACGAGAGCGTCGCGAATGTAGACGCCATCGCCCCAGCCGCGCCCGACCCAGTGCGTTTCCATGCGCGTGAAGCCGTAACCCGCCATGATCCTGTCGATATCCGTAATCGTCGCTGACGCGTGGTAAGTGATGTCTCGGTTGATTTCGCAGATCACGGCATCGAAAGTCCCGATCGTCTCCTTCGATCCAAGCAAAACCTCCTTCTCGAAACCCTGCGTATCCAGCACGAGGAAATTGAAGTCGTTGTCGCGGTCTATGTAGCGATCCAGCGTTTGAACCTCGACGGTCTCCTTTGCGTCGAAGTCGATGTTTTTCATCGAGCGCTTGCCGGCGATCGGCTTGAGAAGCGAACTGGAGGCTCCGCCGTTGCTGGCGACGAACATGTTCGCTCTGTCCGGCGACGAGCCGAGCGCCACCTGAAATAGCTCGAATGCGGCGAGATGCTCACGCGCCTTGACGTTCTCCGTCAGCTTCGCGAAGGGACCGTGCAGCGGTTCGAACATTTTGAAACGCGAGAAGCCGGCCTCGAGATAGGCGTCTATTTCCTGACCTTCGTTCGCACCGACGTGCACGACACCGCGCGTTTCCAGCCCGTAGCGCTTGGCGACCTCATCGAGTTTGAGCTGCACGAGTCTTTTCCTTTTGCCTGCGGAGTGGCGGCGCTCGAACCTGAGTTTCACGCCGAGCGTTTCTGCCGCGCGAGATAGAGGTTCCTGCGGATCGCGTCCTTGAAGCGCAGCATGCGTCCGTCGAGATGGTCGACCGTGCGCGGCAGGCCGAGCGATCCGTAGATATAGCCGCCGCCGACGATCCGGCACATGCCGCCTTCCAGCCCGCAGGTCGAGCCGTCGGGCCGGCGCAGGTGCGGCAGCACCATTTCGCGATAGTAGTGCATGTCGATGATATGCGGATTGTTGGAGCGCCCGCTCACCCGGCAGACCGGGAAGTCGGCGTCGCCGCGCGGTTCCAGCGCCAGGTCGTAAACGGCGGGCTTGTTGGTGCGCTTGTTGAAGCGCAGGTAGTTGACCTCATGGGCGCCCATCCAGGCGAGCATCTCGTCGAGCGTGTGGGTGATGCGGCTCTTCATGAAGACGAAATCATGCTCGAGCTGCATGGCGTATGCGCCTTCGCAGATCTCGAGGGAGCGCGCGAATCCGTCGATCAGGCCGTCGGTCGCGATGAACTCGAAGGGGACGTCGGGAAGGGCGTCTCGGATCGTCGCCTTCCATGCCTCGAGCGTCTGAGGGTGGGGATTGGCGTCGATGAAGACGCGTGTGACGATGCGTCGTGTCGTGCCGGCTGCAAAGACCTCGTGAAACGAGCGAACCGCATGTTGCGCCAGGCAATGTGCCGGATCGGGGGAGGCGACATTGGTGAAGACGTTCAGATTGAAGATGTCTCGATCCATGCTTGCTTTCCCGCGGTCCCGCTTCTAAGCGTGAGGCGCATATTCCGTTCCAATGCCTTATAGGTGTCTTGCTGTGACGACGCTAGCGTTGCGTGCCTGGCTGGTCAGACTGGAGGTCGCCGCGCGCCAGCGGGTCTATCGCGGGCTGGTGAGCCGGCTGCTGGTGCCGTTCTGGCCGCTTACCGATCTTTCCGGAAGCAGTGTGGAAACGCTCGCCGACGAGGCGATGCCGATCCCGCCCGCCGTGCTGACCGCAGCGCCCGAGGCCTTGCGCGAACCGGTGTCCCGTCTGGCGGAAACCCCGGACCGTCTGGCCTGCCGGCGCATCTCCGGGCGGACGATCGATGTCGAGCCGAGATCCGGCGCGCTGTTCTTCGACGGCAAATGGGCAACGGAAGCGCCCGTGCGCGAGCTGCTTCCGGTTCGGCGCACGCATCCCGATCTCACGCGGTTCCTGCGTCTGCGCCCGATGCTGCGCGAGCCGGTTGTCGTTCTTCATGGTGGCGGCGACACGTCGCTCGACGCCTTCTTCACCGATCTCCTGCCGCGCTTCTTCAGTCTCGATGCGCTGGATCTGCCGCGGGACCTGCTGGTGATCGTGCCGGTTTCCATGGCGATGACCGATCCCTTTCAGGATGCGATCAACGATGGGGTGTTTAGGCCCCGGCCGATCGAGCTGATGCAGCCGCGCCGCGTCACGCGCACCGAGACCGTCTATCGGGTCGACCGTCCGCTGTTGCGGCGCGATGTCTACGAACGTCTGTGGCAGCGGATCTCGGATGTCTATTCGCTAGACGGATCGTCAGCGGTACGTCCCGTGTTTCTGTGCAAAGGCGGCGCGGAGCGCGCGGCGAGGCTCTTTGCCACGTGGCCGCAGATCGCGGACTGGCTCGCGCATCGCGACATCGAGGTGATCGATCCGGCCGCACTGTCGCTCGGCAAGCTGGTCAGGCGGCTCTGGGGCGCGCCGCTCGTGATGGGACCGGATACCGGCGAGGTCTCCGCCTGCGTGCTTGGCGGCCCGGGTCTGGGGCGTGTGATCGAGCTCTCGACCGGGCGTCGGGACCCCAAGCGCTACCTGCTGGCATCCACGCTCGGCTGTGACTACGCGCTGCTGCCGCCGTCGCCCGCCGACTGGCCCGGGGACATGATCCCGGTCGCCTGACGGGTGTCGCTGCGGGCCGGGACTGGCAGGTCCGGTGGAGGCCGCCTCAGGTGAGCTTGCCGCGCGCGGCGATGTCGATGCGGCGCAGCACGCCGTCCTCGCCCTTCAGCCAGGCAAAATCGAAAAGATTGGTCACGACGCAGGCGTGGTTCGGCACGATGGCGACGCGCTGGCCGATGGCGAATTCGTTCTCGCCCGCGGTGTGGACGATGGCGTGTTCCTCGCTGAGCGTCACGATGGCGGCATCCGGATGCCCGAGGATCGTGCCGTGGCCGGTGAGGCCGAGAAGATCCGACGACAGCGCCTTGGAACCGGCGTCGAGGATCGCGCGGGCCGGTGTCGGCGTGCTGACCACCGTTGCCTCGACGGTAAGCGCGCAGTCATCGAGCGCACACGCCCCGCCCGCCACCAGCGAGCGGTCGTTGTAGATATAGGTGCCGGCGCGATACTCGGTGACGACCGTCCCGCCGCCCGATTTCCACATGTCGGGCGAGCCGCCGCTGGTGATCGTCGGGCAGGCGATGCCGGCCTGTTCGATCAGCGCCTTTGCATCGCGCATGAAGGTCTCCACTGCGCTCTGGCCGCCGGGGGCGGGGTAGGTCATCAGCCCGCCGAAGGCGAGGCCGTCGGTCGCATCGATCCGCGCGGCAAGACCGGCAGCTGCCTCGGGCGTCTGCACGCCGCAGCGCCCGGCGCCCGTGTCGCATTCCACCAGCACGGAGAGCGGGCGGTCCTCGCGCGCAAACGCCGCGCCCAGTCCGTCGACAGTGGCCGCGCTGTCGGCGACGACGGCGAAGCGCTCCACCCGGCGGGCGACGGCGGCGAGCCGGGCGAGCTTGTCGACGCCCAGGATGTTGTAGGTCAGCAGGATGTCGTCGATGCCCGCATCGGCCATGACCTCCGCCTCGCCGATCTTCTGCACGGTGATGCCGCAGGCCCCGGCCGCGATCTGGGCGCGGGCGAAGAGCGGCAGCTTGTGCGTCTTGATATGCGGGCGCAGCGCCAGCCCGGCCGCGTCGCAATGGGCCTGGAAGCGGGCGATATTGGCCAGTGCGACGCGCTCGTCGATGACGAGAGCCGGGGTCTCGGGGGCATGGGCGGTCATTGCGGGCAAATCCTTCGGCAGGTCAGCTTCCCGTTGCCTTCAGGGCGTGCGGGTCTTCCACGCGCGGCCAGATGGCGCGCGTCAGCTTGGTGTAGGCATTGGTCGCGGGATCGTTGGGGTAGGGGCCATCGACCGCAGCGTAGAGAATTTCCGAGGCCACCGGCAAGAAGGCATCGTGGAAATGGTTGGTCGACTTCACCACCAGCACCTTGCGTTTCGCCGGATCGATGCCGAGGTTGGAAAAGGCGTCCGGGCTGAAGATCTGCGAGCGCACGGTGTTGAGGATGATGTCGACGCCCTCGACGCTGATCCAGACGCTGTCGCCGAGCGGCACGATGCTCTCGCCGAAGCTCTGCACCGCGTTGCGCACCACCTTGCGCACCCGCACCGTCGCGTCGATCGGGTCGCCGGCGGTCGCCGACATCTTGCCGCCGAAGCGCAGCGGCAGCACGGCGCCCTCGCCGGCGGAGATGCAGGTGCGCACCGCGACCGGATCCCAGATCGAGGCGAGCGCGACATTCTCCATCTTCCGCTTCAGCATTTCGCGCAGGATGATGGTGGAATCGCCGGCCACGCCGCCGCCGGGGTTGTCCCAGACATCTGCCACGACGATGGGCGCGCCCTCGCGTGTTTCCGCCAGTTCCAGCGCCCGATGCGGCGACAGGAAATCCGGGCGCGTGCGGCCGCGGTAGGAGAAGAGCTCCATGCCGAGCTTTTGCGCCAGCGCGTCGCCCTTCGCCTTCTGGCCGTCGGTGACGACGACGATCTTGCTGCCGAGGTCGGCGACGTCGGCGGCCATGAAGCCGTGGATCGTGGAGACGGAGAGCACGCCGTCGTGGCCTTCCATCGCCTTCATCCGGTCCACGAAGCCGCGCATCGGTTCGCGGCTCGTCGGGAAGATCTCGATCATGCGGCAGTCGAAGACGGAGATTTCCGGCGCGACGGCGCCCGTCGAGGTGCGGTGGGCGAGATCCACCAGGCTTTCCGCCGCGATGACGAAATCGGTGTGCGGGAATTCCTTGAAGACGACGACGAGGTCGGCGTTTTCGGTCCGGCGTGCCGACAGGTGGCTGTGCGGATCGAAAGTCGCGCCGATCACCGTGTCCGGTCCGACGAGCTTGCGGACCTTCTCCAGCAGTTCGCCCTCGCAGTCGTCGCAGCTCTCCGCGATCATCGCGCCATGCAGGCCGAGCAGGACGATGTCGAGCGGAAGCGCCGCCTCGATCTCGGAAAGGATCGCATCGCGCAGGAACTCCCAGGTGGCGCGGTTGACGACGCCGCCGGGTTCGGCCCAGGCGGCGGTCCCCTCGATCACGGTCCAGCCGTACTGGCGGGCGCGGTCGCGCGCGACCGGAAACACCGCGCTGCACAGCGTCGGCGTCACCGGGTGATGGCCGGGGGGCGCGTAGAAGCTGTCGCGGAAGTCCTGCATGTCGGTGCGCAGCGGGGAGAATGTGTTTGTTTCCGTTGCCACGGATCCGACGTAGACGCGTTTGTTCCCGGCCATCACGCGGCCTCCCCTTGTTGTTTGCCGGCGTGGTGACAGGCGCTGAATTGTCCGTTGCCGAGATCGACCGGCTGCGGCCGCTCGCTGCGGCAGATGTCGGTGGCGATCGGGCAGCGCGGGTGAAACGGGCAGCCGGGCGGGGGGGCTGCCGCACTTGCGGGCTCGCCCCGGTCCTCGGCCGGAATGCGGCCCGGGCGGATGCGCGGGATCGAGGCGAGCAGAAGCCTGGTGTAGGGATGCGACGGCGCGGAAAACAGCGTCGCCTTTGGCGCGGTTTCCACGATCCGCCCGAGATACATCACCGCCACGCGGTCGCAGATGTGACGCACGACGCCGAGGTCGTGGGAGATGAACAGCATCGAGATGCCGCTCTCCTTCTGCAGGTCCTTGATCAGGTTGAGCACCTGCGCCTGGATCGAGACGTCGAGCGCGGAGACCGCCTCGTCGGCGATGACGAGTTTCGGTTCGACGATCATCACCCGGGCGATGCCGATACGCTGGCGCTGGCCGCCGGAAAACTCGTGCGGGTGGCGGCTCATCACCTTCGGATCGAGACCAACCTGCGTCAGCGTGCGGGCGATGCGCGCGCGGATGCCCTCGCGGGTGGTTTCCAGCCCGTGGATGCGCACCGGTTCGGCCAGCGTCTGCTCGATGGTCAGGCGCGGATTGAGCGAGGCGAAGGGATCCTGGAAGATCATCTGGATCTCCCGGCGCAACGGGCGGAAGGCGGCCTTCGACAGCGACAGCATCTCGCGCCCGTCGAATTCGGCCGTGCCGCCGGTGGCGTCTTCCAGCCGCGTCAGCGTGCGCCCGACGGTGGACTTGCCGCAGCCGCTCTCGCCGACGATGCCGAGCACCTCGCCGGCTGCGAGGTCGAAGGAGACGCCGTCGACGGCCTTGAGTAGCTTTTTGCTGCCACCGAAGAGGCTGCCGGACTTCAGCGTGAAATGGGTCTTGAGGTCGCGGACCCTGAGCAGGGGGCGTTCAGCGTCTGTGGTCATGCGTCCGGCTCCAGCGGGTGGTGGCAGCGCGCGGCGTGTCCGCCGCCGAAGGCGGTTTCGCCCGGGTCCTCTTCGCGGCAGACCGCGGAGGCGCGCGCGCAGCGCGGATTGAAGGCGCAGCCGTCGACCCGTTCGTCGAGGCCGGGCACCCGGCCGGGGATCGTCGGCAGGCGGTCGACGTCTTCATCGGGCTCGGGGATGGAATCCAGCAGCCCGCGCGTATAGGGGTGGCGCATCGTGGCGAAGAGGTCGCGGGTTTCCGCGCTTTCCACCACGCGCCCGCGGTACATCACCGCGATGCGGTCGCAGGTCTCGGCAATCACGCCGAGATCGTGCGAGATCAGGATGATGCCCATGCCGGTCTCGCTCTGCAGATCGGCGATCAGCTTGAGGATCTGGGCCTGCACGGTCACGTCGAGCGCCGTGGTCGGCTCGTCCGCGATCAGAAGGCGGGGCGAGCCGGCAAGCGCCATGGCGATCATCACGCGCTGACGCATGCCGCCCGACAACTGGTGCGGATAGCTGTCGATGCGCCCTTCAGGGTCGGGAATGCGCACCATGCGCAGGAGCTCGACGGCGCGGGTGCGGGCAGCCGATTTCGACATCGGCTGATGCTCGCGGATCGTCTCCACGATCTGGTCGCCGATCCGGTAGACCGGATTGAGGCTCGTCATCGGCTCCTGGAAGATCATGGACATCTCGTTGCCCATGATGCGGCGGCGTTCGCGAGGGGGAAGCGTCAGCAGGTCGCGGCCCTGGAACAGGATCTCGCCTGCCGTGACGCGCACCGGCGTTCCCTCCAGAAGGCCCATGATCGCAAGCGATGTCAGGCTCTTGCCGCAGCCCGATTCCCCGACGATGCCGAGTGTCTCGGAGGCGTTGAGGGAAAAGGACATATCGCGCACGACCGGCATCAGGCCGTCGCCGGTTGCGACCGACAGCGACAGGCCGCGCACGTCGAGGAGGGGCGGATTGGACTGTGTCATCGTCACACCCCCTTGATGTCGTTCTTGAACCTGGGGTCGATGCTGTCGCGCAGCGCGTCGCCGACAAGGTTCATGGAAAAGACGGACAGGATGATCAGCGCGCCGGGGAAAAGCAGCAGCCAGGGCGCGCGGGTGACGTAGATGCGCGATTCCGACAGCATGTTGCCCCAGCTCGGCACCTCCGGCGGCAGGCCGAGGCCGAGGAAGTCGAGGGCGGCGGCCTGCAACTGGGCGAAGGCGAAGATGAAGCTCGCCTGCACCAGCAGCGGCGAGATCAGGTTCGGCAGGATGTGGCGGAACAGGATGCTGGCGTGACCGGCGCCGGAGCACACGGCGGCGTCGATGAAGACCTCGTTCTTCAGCTTCAGCGTCATGCCGAAGAGAATGCGCGCGGTCGTCGTCGCATAGACGATGCCGATGACCAGCACGGTGTTCATCACGCTGCGTTCCAGCAGCGTCATCAGCACCAGCGCCAGAAGCAGCGCGGGAAAGGCCATCAGCACGTCGACGACGCGCATCAGGAAGGCGCCGAGCCTCGTGAAATAGGCCGAGATCATGCCGGTGAGGCCGCCGACCAGCAGCGCGACGAGCACGGAGCCGAGGCCGATGACGATGGCCATGCGGGCGCCGTAGATGCTGCGCGAGAAGGTGTCGCGGCCGAAGTGGTCGGTGCCGAAGAAATGCGCGGCACCGGGTTCGGTCAGCCGGGCCACCGGATCGATCTCGAGCGGATCGAACGGCACGATCAGCGGTGCGAAGACGGCGGCGAGCACCACCAGCACCAGCCAGGCGAGGCCAAGCGTTGCGAGCCAGCGGCCGCGGAAGATCCGCCGGCCGGTGGCGAACCACTGGATTGTCGCGTTGGGGGTCATTTCAGCGATACCCTTGGGTCGAGCCATGCGTAGGCCAGGTCGACGAGAAGATTGATGACCATGTAGAGGACCACGATGATCAGGATGACGCCCTGGATGACGGGATAGTCGCGGCGCAGGATCGACTGCACCACCAGCCGGCCGATGCCGGGCAGCGAGAACACGGTTTCCGTCACCACCGCCTCGGAGACCAGCGCCGCGAAGGTGAAGCCGAAGGCGGCAGCGACCGCGATCAGCGCGTTGCGGAAGACGTGTTTGGTGGCGACCTTCCAGGGGGCAAGGCCCTTGGCGCGTGCGGTGCGCACATGGTCCTCGCGCTGCACGTCCAGCATCGAGGCGCGCACCAGGCGGATGATCAGTGCTGCATTGGGCGCGGCCAGCGTGAAGCTCGGCAGCAGCAGGTAGCGCAGGTTCGCAAGCCCCCCGTCGTCGGAGATCGAGGGATAGCCGGACGACGGCAGCCAGCCGAGGCTCACCGAGAAGATCAGGATCAGGTAGAGGCCGAGCCAGAAGGTCGGCACGGAGGCAAACAGCATCGCGCCGCCGGAGGCGACCTGATCGACCCAGGTGCCGTGGCGGGTGGCCGAGACCACGCCGATCGGAACGCCGAGGATCACGATCCAGACCATCGTCATGACGGCAAGCAGGATGGAGGTTTCCGCGCCGTCGGCGATCACCGAGAGAACCGGGGCGCCGAAGAAGATCGATGTGCCGAGATCGCCCTGCAGGACGTTGCCGAGCCAGTAGAGATACTGGAGGTAAAGGGGCGCATTGAGGCCCATTTCGCGCGTCAGCGCCTCGACCTCTTCCGGGGTTGCCGTGTCGCCGAGAAGGACGGCGGCGGGGTCGCCGGGAATAAGATGGACGAAGAGGAAGACGAGCAGGGATGCGGCAAGCAGCGTGGGAATGAGCGCCAGCAGTCTCCGCGTCGCATATCCGAGCATGTCGACGGTCTTTCCGCGTTCAGGAGGGGTGGTTCAGGCAGTGTGCCGCGATTTTCAGCGCATGTCGCGGGGCGCAAAGGCCCCTCCCGCGCCTCGGTCCGTGAGGACCGGGCAGGCAGCGCGGGAGGGGCAGCCGGGAGGAAGCCGGCTTACTTGTCGACGTTCCAGAAGTGCGGCCAGATCAGGGTGGCTTCACCCAGGCCGGTCAGCTTCGTGGAGGCGATGTTGTAGGTGTAGACATCGCCCGTCTTCATCGTCGGGACCTGCTCGTAGATCAGGGCCTGGATTTCGCCCCACAGCTTCTGACGCTCGGCCGGGTCGGCGCTTTCGGTAAACTTCGCCTTGAGCGCGGCCTTCTCCGGGGTCGTCCACCAGCCCGGATAGTTGTCGTTCATCACCGAGATCAGGATCGGATCCGGAACGAAGCCGTGGTGAGTGAAGAACAGGTCCCACTGGTCCGGCTCGGCGCGCTTTTTGATCAGGGTGGCCCAGTCATAGACCTGAAGGTCGATGTTGAAGCCGGCCTGGGCGAGCTGCTTTGTGTAGACGATGGCCGTGTCGTAGTGGAACGGATAGTTGGTGGAGACCATGAACTTGATGGGCTCGCCGTTGTACCCGGCTTCCTTGGCCAGCGACCGCGCGGTGTCTGCGTCGCCCCTGGAGAAGTTCTCCGCACCCGCTTCCGTGTACCAGACGTTGCCCTTGGGCAGGAACGAGCCGTTGGCGCGCCACAGCTTGTCCGGGCCGATGGCGACCTGAAGCGCCGGCACCTTGTCGATGGCGGTCTGGATGGCACGGCGCAGCGCGAAGTTTTCCTTCAGCGGGCCGTCCTTGGAGTTCATGAAGACGAGGCCGAAGAGCGGGCCGCCGTTGACGATGGTGGTGACCTGCGGGTTGGCGTCCAGATCGGCGAAGAGATCGCCGGGGATGCTTTCGGCATAGTCGTAGTCGCCCGCCTGAAGGCCGCTGACACGGGTGCCGACGTCGGGCACGGGGATGAAGCGCAGCGCGTCGAAGTTGGCCTTGCGCTCGCCGGCGTAGCCGTCGGCGGCACCGGAGGGCGAATCATAGTCGTCGAAGCGGACCAGCTCGACGTGACGGTTGGCCTGCCATTCGCCGAATTTGTAAGGGCCGGTGCCGATGTAGTTTTCCGGGGAAATCGGTGCCTTGCCGGCGTCGGCGACGACGGAGGCCGGATAGATCGCCGGACCGCCGTTGATGAAGGCCATCAGGTTCTTCCAGGGGCCGAACGGCTTCGACAGGCGGATCGTGACTTCATGGTCGCCGGTCGCCTCGACGCTTTCCACGTTGGAGAAAAGCAGCGAACCGCGCGAGCCGTGCTCGCCCCAGCGCTTCAGCGAGGCAACGACGTCGGCCGAGGTCATGTCGGTGCCGTCGTGGAAGGTGACGTCCTTGCGCAGGGTGATGACGATGGTCTTGCCGTCGTTCTCGAGCCGATCGCTTTCGGCGAGCAAGGGCTGGGGTGCATTGGCCGCGTCGAAGGTGTAGAGACCTTCGAACATGTGATGGGCAATGGTCGTCGCCAGGTCCGAGGTGACCACGTGCTGGTCGAGGCTCGGCGGCTCGCCGACGGTCGCGTAGCGCAGCGTCCCGCCGGCATAGGCAGTGCTCGCCATCGATGCGGCAAATGCCGCAGCGAGAATGGTTTTAAGGGGTCTGTTCAGCGTCATGCCAGTCTCCTCCCAGATCGTTCGCATGCCGGACATCGGCCGGTCGATATGAAAGAAATTTTCAGAAATGGCAGAAATTGTCAATTCCAGATTTGCATATCGTGTAAATGACGCTAATTTATGAAAGAAACTTACAAAGCGGAGCTGACGCATGACCACTGGAATCACCCGATACGACACCGCCGACCTCGCAGCCGGCGGCACGCGCCGTCCTTTCGCCAAGGCGGTGCGCGCAGGCGATTTCGTCTATGTCTCCGGTCAGGTGCCGGCGGAAAAGGGCGAGATCATCACCGGGGGAATCGTCGCGCAGACGGAAAAGGTGATGGAAAACCTCATCGAGGTTCTGGCGCTGGCCGGCTGCACGCTGGAGCACGTCGTGAAGGTCAATGTCTGGCTCGACGATGCCCGCGACTTCTCCAGCTTCAACGGCGTGTTCGAGCGCTATTTTCTCGATCATCCGCCGGCACGCTCCACCGTCCAGTCGCCGCTGATGGTGGATGCCAAGGTCGAGATGGACGTGATCGCCTACAAGCCGGAATAGGCGCGGGCCGCGCGGGGCCCTATCCTGCGCGACGGGAAGATCGGGAAAGGCGAGGTCGGGGAACGTGAGCAAGGTGATCGACATCATCGCCCAGTTGCGGGGCTTGAACGGGGCGTTGCCGAAGCGCGAGCAGCATGTCGCCGACTATGTGCTCGCCAATCTGGAAACCATCGCCTATCAGCGCCAGAGCGAGATCGCCAAGGGGGCGGGGGTGTCGGACGCCACCGTCAACCGCTTCTGCCAGTCGCTCGGCTGCGACGGGTTCAAGGAGTTCAAGATCCGCCTGGCGCAAAGCGTGGCGGTCAGCCTCCAGTATCTCGGCGGGCAGGGCAACGACCGCTCGCCCGCCGACCAATTGGTCGCGCAGGTCTTCGGCGCGCTGGTCGACACGCTCAACACCGCCCGCTCGCAGCTCGACGGGGCAGCACTTCAATCGGCCATCGACATGCTGGCCGACGCGCGGCGGATCGTGTTCTTCGGCGTCGGCGGCGGCTCCGCCAATGTCGCGCGCGAGGGGGCGAATCGCTTCTTCCGCCTCGGCATTCCGGCCGAGGCCCATGCTGACGGCTACCTGCAGCGGATGATTGCCTCGACGCTGGAACGCGGCGACGTGGTCTTTGCGGTCTCTGCCAGCGGCACGCCGGCGGAGCTGCTCGACAGCGTCGCCATCGCGCGTCAGTACGGCGCGGCGACGATCAGCCTGACCAAGGCCGGCTCCGACCTGGCCGCAGCCTGCGACATCGCCATCGGGGTCGATCTGCCGGAGGATCACGACATCTACAAGCCGAGCGCCTCGCGGCTTGCCTATATCGCGATTGTCGACGTGCTGGCGGCGGGGGCCGCGCGACGCCGGCCGGAGCGGGTCAAGGAATACCTGCGCCGCATCCGCACCTCGCTGGTGCCGCTGTCGACCGACGTCGGACCCAAGCCCATCGGCGACTGACGCGCGCCGCCGACGGCCGCGTCGGCTATCGGCTTTCGTGATACCCGCTTTACTGAATGCTATTTGATTGAAATATCAATCTGCCGTCTCCTGAGCCTCGGAATCATGTGCCGGACCGGACCCGACAGCGCCCTGCTGCGCCGGGGGAGGGACTGGACCGGCAATGCGGGAGCGGGACATGTCGAGACTTGCAGCCTTCAATTTTCAGAAGTGGATCGAGGACAACAAGCATCTGCTGAAGCCGCCGGTCGGCAATCAGCAGATCTGGAAGGACGCGGACCTGATGGTCACCGTCGTCGGCGGTCCGAACAAGCGCACCGACTATCATGACGACCCGGTGGAGGAGTTCTTCTACCAACTCAAGGGCGACATGCTGCTCAAGCTCTACGACGGCAAGGAGTTCTACGACGTGCCGATCCGCGAGGGCGAGATCTTCCTGCTGCCGCCGCATGTGCGCCATTCGCCGCAGCGCCCGCAGGAAGGCTCCATCGGCCTCGTCATTGAGCCGGCCCGCCCCGAAGGCGCGCTCGACGCCATCGAATGGTACTGCTTCGAATGCGCGCATCTGGTGCATCGCGCGGAGCTCGACCTGGAATCGATCGTCGACGATCTGCCGCCCGTCTACAAGGCCTTCTATGCCTCCGAGGAGGCGCGCACCTGCCCCAATTGCGGCACGCTTCATCCGGGCAAGGAGCCGCCGGAGGGCTGGGTCAAGCTCTAGGCACGCCCGGCGCCCGGTCGCGGCGCCGCTTCGCTCTTTTCACCATCATCAACAACGTGACGGCCTGCCCGGCATGGAGGTGCCCGGCCGGTCTTCGGGAGGATCGACATGAACTTCAAGACCCTGATCGCGCGCACGCTGCCGGCGGCGCTGGTTGCCTTGGCCTCGACCACCGGCCTTGCCTCCGCCAAGGAATTCCGTCTCGGGCTGATCACCCCGCCGCCGCATATCTGGACCGTCGCGGCGCAGGCCTTCGGCGAAGACCTGAAGGCGGAAACCGACGGCAAGCATTCGGTGGCGGTGTTCCCGTCGCGCCAGCTCGGCAACGAGGCGCAGATGATGCAGCTCTTGCAGACCGGCGCGCTCGACATGGCCTTCCTGACGATCGCGGAAGTCTCCAACCGCGTGCCGGACTTCGGTGCCTTCTACGCGCCCTATATGGCCGACGACGTGGCCCATGCCGGGCGCATCCTGCGCTCGGATGAAGCCAAGGCGATGCTGGCCGACCTGCCGCAGAAGGCCGGTGTCGTCGGCATCGGCTACAGCATGGCAGGCCTGCGCCAGATCGTCAGCCGCGATCCCGTCACGAGCGCGGCCGACCTTGCCGGCAAGAAGCTCCGGATCACGCCGTTCGAGCCGATCAAGGACTTCTACAACGCGGTGGGAGCTGCCTCCACGCCGATGCCGCTGCCGGCGGTCTATGATGCGCTTGCCAACGGCCAGGTCGACGCCATCGACATGGACGCGGAGCTGATCTGGAAGCTCAAGTACTACGAGCATGCCGACACGGTGCTGATCTCCAACCACATGATGTTCCCGATGGTCGGTCTGGTGTCGGCCCGCGTGTGGAAGGACCTCTCCCCCGAGGAGCGAGAGACGATCACCCGGCTGATGGCACGCCATCTCGACGGGGCGATCGACACCTATATCTCCAAGGAGGCCGACTGGCTGCTCGCAGTCGAAGGCACCGGCACCAATATCGTCGAGGCGGATGCGTCCTTCTTCCAGGATGCCATCGCCCAGTGGGAAGCGATCTGGAGCGAGAAGGCGCCGGCGCTCGCCACGCTTCGCAAGGTTGCCGACGAGACCCGGCAGTAGGTCCCGGCCCGACACCCGCAACCCCGCATCCGGACGGTCAGGGCCCAATAGCCTTGCGGTCCGGGTGCGCGGCGTGGATGGATAACGCGCGATGCTCTACAGGATCTCCGCCTTCTGGGCGCGGTGCGAAATCGCGCTGGCAGCCACCCTTGCCGCCACGATCACCGGGCTGATCCTTCTCAATGTGGTCACCCGGTCCGCCGATATGGCGATCTACTGGATCGACGAGACGGCGATCACCGCCATGGTCTGGATGACGTTTCTGGCCGGCTCCGCCGCCGTCCACCGGCGCTCCGGCGTTGCCGTCACGCTTGTCTACGACATGCTGTCCTCGCGGGTCGCGCGCTGGTGGCGGCTCGGCCTCGATGTCGTGACGGTCGTCTTCGCCGTCGCGATGATCCGGTTCTGCCTGCTGTGGTTCGATCCGCTGGCGCTTTATGCCGCCGGCTTCGACGCCCTGGCCTTCCAGGGCGAGACCTTCAATTTCATCTATGCCGAGCCGACGGTGACGCTCGGCATCCGCAAGGCCTGGGTCTGGTCCATCATGATCGTCTTCACCTTCGGGCTGACGCTGCATGCCGCGTCCAATCTGGTTGCGAGCCTTTGCGTGCTCGCCGGCGGTGACGATCCGCAGGCGGACGCCGACGCGGGGACACGGGCATGACGGCGATTGTCTTTCTGCTTCTGCTGTTCGGCGCGGTGCCCATCGCGCTGGTGCTGGCGCTGTCGGCGATCTGGTACATCCAGGCGAGCGGCAACGAGGTGCTCTACGCAAGCTTCGCCCAGCAGCTTTACTCCGGGATCGAGAGCTACGGGCTCTTGGCGATCCCGCTGTTCATGCTCACCGGCGAACTGATGAACGAGGGCGGGCTGACCCGGCGGCTGATCCAGGCGGCGCGCGTCTTCGTCGGCGGGTTTCGCGGCGGGCTTGCCTATATCAACCTGCTCGCCAACATGTTCATGGCCGCGATCATCGGCTCCGCCGCCTCGCAGATCGCGGTGATGGCGCGTGCCATGGTGCCGGCGATGGAGGCGGAGGGCTACCGCCGCGATTTCGCCGCCGCAACGACCGCCGCCGGCGGCCTGCTGTCGCCGATCATTCCGCCGTCCATGCTGTTCGTCATCTACGGCGTTCTGGCGCAGATCCCCATCGGCGACATGTTCATGGCCGGCATCATTCCCGGCCTGATGCTGTCGGCGTCCTTCTTCGTCATCATCGCGCTCGTCGGGCTGACGCAGTCGTTTCCCAAGGGCAAGTGGATGAACCGCGGCGAGGCCCTGGCCGCGCTGCGCGACTGCCTTCCGGCGGCGCTCATTCCCGTCGCCATCGTCGGCGGCATCCTGCTCGGGGTGGCGACGCCGACCGAATCGGCCGCCGTCGCCTCGCTGATCGCTTTCCTGATCGGGCGGTTCATCTACCGGGATCTCAAGATCACCCGGCTCGGCGCCCTGTTCGTGCGCACCGCGACCAGCTCCAGCCTGGTGATCTTCCTGATCGCCGCCGCCAATGTGTTCGGCTGGGTGATCATCTACGAGGCGCTGCCGCAAAAGCTCGCGGGCCAGATCACGTCGATCACCTCCGATCCCTTCGTCTTCCTCTTGATCGTCAACCTGTCGCTCTTCGTGATCGGCATGGTGATCGACGGCATCGCCGCACTGATCCTGGTGGTGCCGATCCTGCTGCCGATCGCGCAGATGCATTACGACATCGATCCGTTCCAGTTCGGGGTGATCGTCTGCCTCAACCTGGTGCTCGGCCTTTTGACGCCGCCGGTCGGCGCGGGGCTCTATATCGCCTCGGCGATGAGCGGCACCCCGCCGATGCAGATCGTGCGCGCGCTCTATCCGTTCCTGATCGCGGTGGCGCTGATCCTGGTGCTGTTGAGCTGGGCGCCGATCCTGACGACGGCGCTGATCTGACGGGAGCGGCGCTCGCCCGGCGCTATTACAGCGTTGCGGCGACCGCCCGCAATTCGTCGAGGAAGAAGGCGGCCGCCGGCGTCAGGCCCTTGGTCTTGCGGTAGGAGACGCCCACGGGGCCGATGGGAATCGGCACGTCCCAGGGCACGCGCGCCAGGATGCCGGCGGCGATATCCTGTTCCACCACGTGATTGGGCAGGATGCCGATCATCGTCGAGGTGGCGAGCAGGCTGCGGTTGGCGAGGAAGGACACCGATTCCACCGCGTTGATCGGCGAGCTCAGGCCGTGGTCGAGGAACACCAGATCGATCTGGCGCCGCAGCGTCGTTTCCGGCGGCGGCAGGATCCAGCCATAGTCCATCATGTCCTGGAAGGTGACACGCTTGCGCCCTTGCAGCGGGTGGCTCATGCCGGTGACGGCGATGACCTTTTCCTCGTAGAGGCGCTCCTGCAGCAGTTCGTCGCGGTGGCGATGGGTCGGCAGCCGGCCGACGACAAGATCGACCTCGCCGGAGCGCAGCGCCGGCATCAGCACCTCGTTGGTGCCTTCCTGGATCTTGATCGACAGGCCCGGCTTTTGCGCCAGTACCCGGGCGATGGTCTTCGGCAGGAGCAGTGCCGAGGCAGCGAGCAGCGTGCCGATGACGATACGCCCGCTCGATCCTTCCGCCAGATCGTCGAGTTCCTGCGCGGCGTGGGAAATCTGCGCGAAGATCAGCTTGCCGTGGCGGGCCAGCGCCTCGCCGTAGATCGTCGGCACCACGCCCCGGTTGGTGCGCTCGAACAGCAGCACGCCGAAATCGGCTTCCAGATCCTTGATCAGCTTGGTGGCGGCGGGCTGCGACAGGTTCAGCTCGCGCGCGGCATGGAGAATGCTGTTGTGGCGCTCGACCGCGACCAGCAGGCGCAGCTGCTTGAGCTTGAGGCGGGTCAGGATCCGCTCGACGATGCGGACGTGCTTCTGGTTCGGTTCGCTCATCGCAGCGTCTTCAGTGTTGTGCCGGGAGCCGGGATGGCGGGACAGCGCGCACAGCCATAGCCCAACGGATCAGGCAATGCGAATGGCGTCTTCAAGCCGCGCCAGCGTGTCGACCATGCTCATCGCGGTCAAGGCGGAGGATTTCGGATTGTCCGGCATGGCGCGGCCGGAAATCTGGATGGCGAAGGAGCCGAAGGCGCCCTCGACGGCAAGCTCGTGCCGGTTCTCGCGACACGCGGGATCGGAAATCAGCTCGACCTCGGTCTCGTCGAAGCCGATCCCGGCGAGCGCGATGCTCGCCGTGACATTGGCGTTCTTGGGATAAAGCGCCGCCGCCTGACGGGCGGTGCCGCGAAAATGCACCTGCGCCTCGCTTTGCGCGTCGAGGTCAATCCTGTCCTCCGCCGGCGTGCCGCGCCAGCTCGCGGGCGGCTTGCGGCCCCGGTAGATCACGCGGGTCAGCCCACCCTGACGCGCCGCGCTCAGGATATCGAGGCCGCCGATCGCGCCCGACACGATCCTGAGCGCAGTCCCGCCGCGCCGGGCGGCATCGCTCAGGTCGCGGTAGAGATCCGCGTCGGCGAGGGCGCCGGCGGAGACGCTGTAGAGATCGATGCCGCCTGCAAGGATGTCGGGTCCGTGTTCGCGCAGGCCGGCATGGCCGGCGCAGTCGAGCACCAGGTCGGGGCGCTGCGGCAGATCGCCCACACTGTCGGCGATCGCAATCGCGCCGGGCGCGCAGGCGCGGGCATCCTCCAGCCGTCCGGCACGCCCGATGATGCCGCACAGGGTCACAGTGTCCCGCTCGGCGATCGCCGTCATGACATACCGGGCAATTGCGCCATAACCGATGATGGCGACATGTTTCATGGGCAGCTCCAGTCAGGTCTCGACGCTTGCGATCTTGCGCCAATCCGCGCGCTCCAGCTATCCAATTTCCAGATAGCAGGTTTGAAACACAATATTTGCCGCGATATCTGATTGCCGCCACTGTCGGCTCGAATTCCTGAAGGGCATGCCGCCCGCCAGCAGAAGACGAGTTTTGGCCGTGACAGTCATTTCCGCCCGGGACCGCGAGCGCGCGGGATCGCAGCAACCGCAGATCGGCCAACCCTTGCGCCGGCGCGAGGACCTTCGCCTGGTTACCGGAGCGGGCTGCTATGTGGCGGATGTGCCGTTGCAGGACCCCTTGCATGTCGCCTTCGTGCGCAGTCCCGTGCCCGGCGGGCGGATCGTCGGATGCGACGTGCAGGATGCCCGCGACATGCCCGGCGTGGAACAGGTCGTGCGTGCCGCAGATCTCGGGGAGTTGGGCCGGTTGAGCATCAATCCGGTGCTGGAACCTTTCGGGTCGGCGCCCTTTCCCGTGCTGGCGGGCGAGCGGGTCTCCGCCGTCGGTCAGCCGGTCGTGGCCGTTCTGGCGGAAACGCCGGCTGAGGCGCTGGATGCCTGCGACGCGGTTCTGGTCGAGATCGATGACGACGAGGCTGCCGTCGAGCCGGCCGGCTTTCGCGGCGCCTGGTCGTCGGGCGATTGCGATCAGGCTCTGGCCGGTGCCGCGCACCGCGTCTCGGTGAGGGTCGACCATCCGCGTCTGGCGCCCGCTTCGCTGGAACCGCGCGGCATTGCCGTTGCCTATCACGATGAGAGCGACAGCGTGACCGTCTGGCTGTCGACGCAGACCCCCCACCGCGCGCGGCGGGAACTGTCGCGCATCCTGTCCGTCGCGCCCGAGCGCATCCAGGTCGCGGCCCCCGATGTCGGCGGCGCTTTCGGCATGAAGGCCTCGCTCTATCCGGAAGAGGTGCTGTGCGTCTGGGCCGCGCTGCGGTTCAAGCGCGCGACCCGCTGGATCTCCTCGCGCGGCGAGGATTTCCTGGCCGCAAGTCACGGTCGGGGCGCAACGAGCGAGGGCACGCTCGGCGTCGATGCCGACGGGCGGTTCCTGGCGTTGAAGGCGCGGGTCGACGCGCCGCTTGGCCACTGGCTGCCGAATAGCGCCGCCATTCCCGCCTGGAACGCCGGGCGTATCCTGCCCAGCGGCTACCGCGTCGCGGCGGTTGATATCGTCACGCGAGCCGAGGTCTCCAACACGGCGGCGGTCGGAATCTATCGCGGGGCCGGGCGTCCGGAAGCCAACTGCCTGATGGAACGTCTCGTGGATGCGGCGGCGGCGGCGACCGGGATCGATCCGCTGGAGATCCGCCGGCGCAATCTGGTGGAAGCGGCCGCCTTTCCGCACGAGGGGCCGACCGGGGTCGTGCTCGATTCCGGCCGTTATGCGGAGCTGCTGGACCATCTTGCACGCGAGACGGAGTACGACGCGCGCCGCGCAGAGGTCGCGGCGCGCCGGGCCCGGGGCGAGGTCGTCGGACTGGGCGTTGCCTTCTACATCGAGCCCTGCGGCACGGGATGGGAAAGCGCGCGCGTCACGCGCAATCCGGACGGCACGGCGCTTGTCGCCTTCGGCGGCAGCACGCAAGGCCACGGGCGCGAGACGGCGCTCGCCCAGATCGCGGCGGATGCGCTCGGCCTATCGCCCGAGGCGGTGGAGGTCTTCTGCGGCTCGACGCGGGACTGCCCGACCGGCATCGGCGCGCTCGCCAGTCGCAGCACGGCAATCGGCGGCAGCGCGGTGCTGAAGGCCTGCGAGGCGCTGCTTGCCCGCATCGACAGTGGCGCGGACACCAGCGTGCCCGTCAGCGAGGAGGTGGTCTATGAGGCCGCCGGCGAGGCCTGGGGCTATGGCGCCTATCTGGTGCAGATGGCAATCGACCCGGAGACCGGCGATCCGACGCTTGAATATGTCGCCTGCGTCGATGATGCCGGCACGGTGATCAACCCGATGCTGGTCGAGGGCCAGATCCGGGGCGGCTTCGCGCAGGGGCTCGGCGAGGCGCTGATGGAGCGGCTGGTCTATGACGGCGACGGCCAGCTCGTGACCGGATCGCTGATGGACTATGCGCTGCCGCGCGCAAGCGACATTCCGGCCTTTGCGATTTCCAAGATGGAGACCCGCTCGCCCAACAATCCGCTCGGCGCCAAGGGGGTCGGCGAAGCCGGCACCATCGGCGCGCCCGCCGCCATTCTCAATGCCGCCATCGACGCGCTGCGTCCCCATGGCGTGACCGACCTTCCGATGCCGCTCACCAGCGAAACGCTGTGGCGCGCGCTTCACCGAACGTGAGACAGGATCAAGCGATGAACTACAGCAGACTGGACGCCAAGGCCTACGCCCGTGCCAACATGAAGGGCATCTGGGCGGCAGCGCTCAATCCCTTCCGTCCCGACTTCAGCCTGAACGAGGAGGGCCTGCGCGCCAACATCCGCCACTGGGTCGACGATCTCGGCATTGCCGGGCTGTTCATCGCCGGCAAGCAGGGCGAGTTTTTTTCCATGTCGCTCGACGAGCGCAAGCGCAACTTCGAGATCGCGGTGGAAGAGACCGGGGACCGGGCCGGCACTATCATGTCGTGTTCCGACCAAAACTTCGACACGGTGATCGACCTGGCGAAACACGCCGAGGCCGTCGGTGCCGACTATATCGTCGTGCATGCGCCGATGCTGCATTTCGTCACCGATCCCGACGAGACCGTCTATCAGTACTACAAGGCGATTTGCGAGAGCGTGAACATCGGCATCGCCATGTGGAGCCATCCGGATTCCGGCTATCTGATGAGCCCGGAGCTCTGCGCCCGCGTCGCCGAGCTGCCCAATATCGTCGCGATCAAATATTCCGTGCCCCGGCCGATGTACACGAAGCTGACCGAAATGGTCGGCGACACAATCCTGGTGTCGACGGCCTCGGAAGAGGAATGGCTCGACAACATCCTCGAGCTCGGCTGGCAGCTCTATCTGTGTTCCTCGCCCCCCTATCTGCTGCAAACGGCAAACGACCGGCGCATGCATGACTACACGCAGGCGGCCTTTGCCGGCGACGCGGCGCGGGCGCGCGAGATCAGCAAGAGCCTCGATCCCGTGCGCAAGGCGCTGAAGGGCACGCGTCCGGGCGGCAAGCCGCAGGCGCACCAGAAATTCTGGCAGGAGCTGCTCGGCCAGGTCGGCGGCCCGGTGCGCCCGCCGCTGCTGCAACTGACCGAGGACGAAAAGGCCGCGACGAAGGCCGCCTTCGAGGCCTGCGGGTTGCGGCTCTGACACCGGGCGGGGCGGGCGGAATTCACGCAACGGTAACCAAGCGGGGCGATTGATCCCGCTCGCCTTTCCCGGATTAACCGAACTTGAGCCTCGCTGTCGGACACTCGCCTTTCAAGGGGAGTGGTCATGGCGAAATCGTTTTTCAGGCAGGAGGCGCTCGACGCGGCGACCCGGGTGGACGAGACGCAGCGCACGATGCGCGTCTCCACCGCGGTGACGCGGCTGAGTGCCGCGGCCCTTGCCACCGCACTTGCCGGCGTCGTCACCTGGAGCGCCTTCGTCGACGTGCCGATCCATGTCACCGGCCACGGCGTTTTGGCGCGGTCCGGCGAGACGCTGATCTCGCCGGTGCGCGCGGCGTCTTCCGGTTATGTCGCCGAGGTGCTGGTGAAGCGCGGCGATACGGTTGCCGCCGGCGACGTGCTCCTGCGGCTCTCCCAGCCTGAACGCATGGCCGCCTTGAAGAAGGCGGAGCGCATCCTGGAGGTGCTGAGCCGCAATGCGGAGCGCAGCGAAACCCTGCGGGCCGAAGATGCCGAAGCCGAAAGCCGCAGCCACGCGCGCCAGCTGATCGCGCTCGGCGAGCGGATCGAGGCGCTGTCCTCCAAGAAGAGATGGCTCGACGAGCGCCGCGCCACCCTTGAAAAGCTCCATGCCGACGGGATCGTCTCGCTGGAGGCGGTGTCCAACGCGCGCATCGCCGCCGATGTCGCGGAAGACGATCTGGCGGCCGCCCGTGCCGCACAGGTCGCGCTCGACGTTGCCCGAGAGGAGGCAGCCTCCGAGCGCGAGCGTGCGGCCCTGTCCACCCGGCTCGAACTGGAGCGGCTGCAGGCCGAGGTCGCGGAAATCCGCGCCGATCTCGAGGCCGGTTCGACCGTCACCGCCGATGCGCCCGGCCGCGTCATCGCCATCAACACGCGCCTCGGCGCACTCGCCGCCCCCGGTCAGCCGCTGCTGGAAATCCTGGTCGACGGCACGTCCGGTGCCGATCCCGACGCGCTGGAGGCGGTGGTCTTCGTGCCGCTGTCGCAGGGCAAGCGGCTGTCGCCGGACGACCGCGCGCTGCTGACGCCTGCGGATCTGCCGCTCGACCGGCACGACCGTCTGATCGCCCGCGTGATCTCGATCTCGGAGGTTCCCGCCTCCTCGCAGGCGCTTCAGTTCGCGCTTGGCGACGACACGCTGGCGGAAAAGATCTCCGCCGGCGGGCCGACCTTCGAGGTGCGGCTGGCGATGGAGCGCAAGACGGAAGGGAGCACCGGCTACGCCTGGACCGGCGCGCCGCCCCCCGGCGTGACCCTGTCGCCGGGCACGCCGCTCAGCGCCGACGTGACGGTGGAACGCCGTCCGCTGCTGGCGCTTGCCGTGCCCGCGCTCAAGCGCTTCCTGCATCTTGAGGCCGACGACTGGACGGGCCGTCCATGACGGGTTTCGGGTCCCGGCGGGCGCGCACCATCCTGCAGATGGAGGCGGCGGAATGCGGCGCCGCCTGTCTCGCCATGGTGTTGAGCGCCCACGGCCGGGAAATCGTGCTGGAGGACGCGCGCGAGCGCTGCGGCACCTCCCGCGACGGGGTGGATGCGGCAGCCCTTGCCCGCGCCGGCGAAAGCTATGGCCTCAAGGTCAAGGCGGTGCGGCGCGAGCCGGAGGATCTGGCGGAACTGCCGCTTCCCGCGATCCTGCACTGGAACTTCAATCATTTCGTGGTGCTGGAAGCCGTGAAGGGCGACCGCTTCGTGCTGCTCGATCCGGCGGTCGGCCGGCGGGTCGTCACCCGCGCGAAGCTCGGCAAGGCGCTGACCGGTCTGGTGCTCGTCATGGTGCCGGGCGAGAGCTTCAAGGCCGGTGGCCGTCGCCCGATGGCACTTCCGGCGCTGCTGCGCCAGGCGGCCGGCTCCTGGGACGCGATGGCCATCGTCTTCGTCTGCGGCGTGGTCGGGATCATTCCGGGGCTGGTTCTGGCGGGTGCGATCCAGACCTATTCCGACTATGTGGTGGCGCAGGGCCGCCGCGACTGGCTGATCTTCATCCTTGTCGCGCTCGCCGCGACGCTTCTGGTGCAGGTCGCGCTCGGCGCGCTGCGCGAATGGACGGTCGCCGCGCTGAAATCCAAGATCGGCGTTGTCGTGGCGGCGCGCGCCTTCGAGCATGTGCTGTTCCTGCCGCTGTCCTTCTTCGCGCAGCGCAATGCCGGCGAGGTGGTCTCGCGGCTGCGCATCGGCTCCGAGATCGGCGGCACCGTCGCAGGCCCGCTGGCGCAGATGCTGCCCAACATCGCCGTCGCCGGCGGCTATCTGGCGATCATCTGGCTCTATGACGCGGTGCTCGGCGGCATCGTCACGGCAATTGCGCTCGCCAATCTCGTCGTGCTGATCCGCCTGTCGGAACGCCTGAGCGAGGCGACGCGGCTGCAAAACGTGCTGGAAGGGGCGGCAAGCGGCGTGGCAACCGCCGGTTTCATGGCCTTCGATGCCTTCCGGCTGCTGGGCCGCGAAGCGCTGTTCGCCTCGCGCTGGCTGACGGCGGAGGAAGCCGCGCTCGATGCCGAGCAGCGGCTCGGACGCATCCGCGCGGCGGTCAATCTCGGCCCGGCGGCGGCGATGCTCCTGATCAGCATGTGCGTGCTCGGCGCCGGCGCTTTTCGGGTGATGCAGGGCGATCTGGCGCTGGGCGGTCTTCTGGCGCTGCAGGTGCTTGCCGGCCTCGTTGCCGCGCCGATTGCCGCCATTGCCTCCCACTATTGCGCGCTTCAGGAATCCGCCGGCGCGCTGATGCGCCTCGACGACCTGATCGACCATGCCGCCGATCCCCAGATCAACCGCGGCGCGGCCTATCCGGCAAACACGGCCGATGCGGCCGCGCCGCTGCTGCGCCTCGAGGCGCTCTCGTTTGGCTTTGGCACGGGCGCGGATCTGTTTTCCGGTGTGGATCTGGCGTTTTCGGCGAATGAACTGACCGCGATCACCGGCGTTTCCGGCGCCGGCAAGTCGACGCTCGCCCGTCTGGCGGCCGGCCTTGTCGCGCCGCGCGCCGGACGGGTGCTGTTTGAGGGCCGTCCGCTCGGCGACTGGCCGCACGAGAGCCTGCGCCGGCGCCTGCAATATGTGCCGCAGGCTAGCGCGGTGATGAGCGGCACCATTCGCGACAACATCACCATGTGGGACGAGACCATCGCGCAGGATGCCATCGACGCAGCACTCGAGCTTGCCGGCGCGCAGGAGATGGTTGCGCGCGCCGGTGGCCTTACGGCGATGCTGTCCGCCGACCGTCCCGGCTTGAGCGGCGGCGAGATCCAGCGGCTGGCGCTTGCCCGTGCGCTCGCCCGCCGGCCGCAGGTGTTGGTGCTGGACGAGACGACATCCGCGCTCGATGCCTTGAGCGAGCAGCGCGTGCTCGACGGTCTCAGGCGCTCGGGCGCGGCGGTGCTTCTCGTGTCGCACCGTCCGGGGTCGATCCGGCGTTGCGACCGCGTGCTTCATCTGGACGGCGCGGGCGGTGTTTCGCTGCGCGCCACTGTCGAAGACGGGTCCGCGGAGGCGCAGCCCATGCAGCCGCGTGACGCGGGGAGGGCGGTCGCATGAGCGGGCAGATGGGAAACGATTTCTTCCTGCGCTCGGCCGAGCGCATCGAGACGCTGCTGACCGAGCCGCGCCCGGCAATGGCGACGCCGACACCGGTGCTGGTCGACGCGCTGCATGCGGCTGCTGACGCGGCGCAGTCGAAGCTTGTGCCGGGCAGCGCGCTGGTGCCGGGCGAGCCGGCGGCAGCCTCCATCGAGCGGCTGGCGCGCGCCGCCGGCCTTCAGGTGCGCCAGGTTCGGCTCAGCGACCAGAGCATCGGCGAAAGCCCGGTGCCGATCCTCGCGCTCCGCAAGCCGGCGAGGGAGGATACCGATGCGGACGCACCCGCCGAAGCGGTGCTGCTGACGCGCGACGGGCCGCGCTGGCGGGTCGCGGATGCGGGAAGCCGCTGGAAACCGGGACCCGCGCGCCGACTGCCGCTCGACGACTTCGAGGAAACCGCCTTTCTGCTTCTGCCGGCCCTTCCCGACACACGGCTGACCGGCAGGGCGCTGCTGCGCTTCGGCCTGCCGCAGGCGCGCGGCGATCTCGCTGCCTTCTTCGCCTTCACGCTGCTGGCCGGCATGGCCGTGGCAACGCTGCCGCTCGTCACCGGGCCGCTGTTTGAAACCGTCGTGCCGGAAGGCGATTTCGGCCTGCTCGCCAATATGCTGGCGTTCTTCGTCGTCCTCTTCGGCGCCAACCTCCTGACACGCTTTGCCGCCGGCATCGCAAAGCTTCGGCTTGACGGGCGCATCGGCTTCTTCCTGCGCGCGGCGGCCATCGACCGCGCGATCCGCATCGCCGATGCCACGGCCGCGAGCGCCGGCGACTTGCCGCCGGCACCCATCGCAGCACTTTCCACCCGCTCTGTGGAACGCTGGCATCGGGGTGTGTGGGGCATGGGGCTTTCCGTCGTCGCGGCGCTTCTCGTCGCGCTTCCCAATATCGCGGTCGTTGCCGCAACCTCGGCCATCGGCGCTGTGGTCATCGGTGGCGTGGTCGCCATCGTCATTCTGGCCGGTGCGCTGATCGCCCGCCGCCGGGTGCAGGCGCTTCTGAGCGGTCTGGCCGCCCCGCAAAGCTGGATGAGCACCGCCTATGAGGCGCTGACCATGATCGACACGGTGCGCGCCACCGCGTCCGAAGGCCGGGTGTTCAGCCGCTGGACCGACGGATTTTTATCGCTGCGTCACCGCTTCCTGAAAGCCGACCGGGTCGGGGCTGCCTCTTCCGCGCTGGAAGAGGCGGTGGAAGGCTCTCTGGTGTTGTCGGCCATTGTCGCGCTGGCGCTTGCCGGTGGTGTCGTCGCCGGCGGGGCGCCGATCTCGCTCGTCGTTGCCGCCGGCAGCATCGCCGGCGCGGTGTCGGCCGTGCTCGGCGCCTTCGGTCAGGCAACGATGCTGGGCCTTCAGTTTCGTATGATCAAGCCGCTGCTCGACGGCGTTCCGCGCCCGGCGATCGACGGCTGGACGCCGCCGCAGCTTGGCGGCGCCATCGAAGCCTGCGATCTCACTTGCCGGCACCGTGCCGGCGCGCCGGCGGCGCTGGAGGGCGTGAGCTTTCGCGTCGAAGCGGGCGAGCACATCGGCATCGCCGGACCGTCGGGCGCGGGCAAGTCGACACTGATCAAGGCGCTGCTCGGGCTGATCCCGCGCGAGGCCGGGTCGGTCACCTTCGACGGGATCGATCTCGACCGGCTCGACGACCGGCTGCTGCGCCGCCAGATCGGCATTGTCGGCCAGGGCGGGAAGCTGTTTCCCGGAACCCTGTTCGACAATATCGCGGCCGGCGCGCCAATCACCCCGGCGGAGGCCCGGGAGGCCGCGCGCAAGGCCGGCCTGGAGGCCGACATCGAGGCGCTGCCGCTCGGCCTGGGCACTCCGGTCGGCGACACCGAATGCGGCTTTTCCGGCGGCCAGGTGCAGCGCATCCTGCTGGCGCGCGCCTTTGCCGGCCGTCCGAAGATCCTCATTCTCGACGAGGCGACCAGCGCGCTCGATCCCGCCCTGCAGGAGCATGTCGCCTGGGCCATCGACGAGATGGATGCGACCGTGATCAGCGTCGCGCATCGGCTCGAGACGCTTGCCGCCTGCGACCGGATCCTGGTGCTTGACCAGGGCCGCTTCGTGGAATGCGGCGCCTACCGCGAGCTGGTCGCCGGAAACGGCCTGTTCTCGCAGATGATCGAGGCACAGGACGCGGCGTGACGACCCGGGCCGGGCCTGACCGAAGATCGGCAGCAGCCCCCTCGACTCATTGTCTTTTGTCGCGGCCTTCAAGTTATCGCGATGCTCTTTTGGAGACATCGTTCGCTCAAACGCGCTCATTCATATTATAAAACTGTTTACCCTTTGATATAATAAAAGAATTTTCCGGAAAAATTAGAATAATGGCAATCTCTGTTCCCTAGGGTTCACTCCGCAATCAACAAACCAGAGGTGGCGGGATGAACAGGGAAATTCGCAACAAGTTCGACAAGCTCGATGATGCCATTCCGCTGGAGACCCTGGACGGGGTGTCCGGCGGCACGCGCGTGTTTTCGACTGACGACGGCGGGTGGAGCGATCCCGACCTTGGCGTTCATGCCGGAGCCTCCGGCTCGACGGGCGACAGCAATCTCGGCGCCTCCGGCAGCGCCCATGCCGGCGACGGCGTCTCCGGTCATGCCGGCCACGGAAGCGTGTCGGGTGCGGCGGGGGCCGGCGCCAGCGCTTCGGGCGAGGTTCATGCGCATTCCGGTCCGGTCAGCGCGGGTGCGTCCGGTGAGGCGCAGGCCGGGGCCGGCGTCTCCGGCTCGGCCCATTCCAACAGTTCCGATACGGGCGCTTCGGCCTCCGCCGGCGCCTCTGCCGGTGTTTCCGGCGATGCCAGCGCGTCGGTCGGCACGCATGGCGTTTCGGCCGGCGAGAGCGCCGGCGGATCTGCGACGGCCGGCGCCAGCGCCAGCGGCTCGGGCGACATCCAGCACGGTCATGGCTCCTACGGGGCGGGCGGATCCGGCAACGCGATGGCGGGCGCCGGTGCGGAAGCTCATGCCGGCGGCAGCGCGTCGGTTCACGGCGTCGGGTCGGGCGGCGGGTCCGGCGGTGTCGACGCGGGCGAGGTCGGTGTTGGCGGCGAGGCACATGCAGGCATTTCGCATCACCATATCAATTTCGGTCTCGGCGGCGATCTGGCGGCCGGTCTCGGCATCCACTTCGACTTCCACATCTCGATCGATACGCGTCCCTTCGAGAACGCCTTCCACTTCCTGGAGCATTCCTTTGGCGGGGCGGTTGCCCATGCGGCGTCCGAGGCCGGTCACGACATCAGCCATGCGGCGCATGAGGTTGGCCATGCGGTCAGCCACGAGGCGCATGCGGTGGAACACACCGTCAGCCATGCCGCCCACAAGGTCGGCCATGCGGTGAAGCATTTCTTCCATCACTGGTGATCGCGGAAACGCGCGGGCCGCGTCATGCGGCCTGACACCCAATTGAAGACTTTCCGGTTTCAGGAGTGAATGAACATGAGCATGGGCAAGGAATCCGTTTCAAAGGTGAAGGACATCGTCACCGGCCTGGCCGCCGGCGGCGCATCGCTGGCCGGCTGGTCGGCGGGCGAGGCCGCGCTCCTCGGCGTCAAGGCCGAAGAGGCGACCACCGCGCGGCTGGCGCTCGGTCAGGATTTCGACGGCGCCATGGATGCCTCCATCTCGGAAGCGGAAATGGTGCTGGTGATGGACGTCTTCTGCAAGGCGATGGACGAGACCGGCGACGCGCAGGCCGCCTTCGACCGGGTGGTCGCGATCAAGATGAACGCGGCCGAGGGCGCGCCGGGCGCGGAGACCGCGTTGAAGGTGGCGCGGGCCTCCTTCCTGGATGCGGTACGCGGTGGCTTCGCCCCGCAGGCGGCAATGCTCAGCGCCTTCATCTCGGCCGCCGCGACGATGCGCCTGGCCGCCGCCGGCACACACTGAGCGACCCGCGCAGCCGCTTTCAAGACACAGTCAAAAGGGCCGGCAATGTCGGCCCTTTTTGCGTTGGGGATACGCGAATGCTCGATCTGGAAAGACCGTGCCTCAGTCGCGCCTGAGACCTCTCAGACGGCCGGGCGAGAGCGTCCCGGACGGGTCAAGGGCTGCGCGCAGACGGGTGAGAACGGCCGGCCAGTCGTCGTCGGCGGTGGCGATCTCGTCGAGCGCATCCGCATCCGCAAGACCGAGCCGATAGGGCGCAAAGCCAAGCGCATGACAGCCCCTTATGAGCGCGTCATGGGCGGTCATCGCGGCCGCGTCGGCGCCGGGCGTTGAGCGGTCCCAGGCGAGCGAGACATAGCCGTGCAGGGCGCGTGCGGTCACCGCCTGCAGGCCGAGTGCCGGATAAAGCGGCGTTCCGGCGGCGACCGTTTCCAGCAGGTCGGCGAGCGCGCGCACCGCCTGGCCCTCCAGCGGAAGCGCCGGACAGACCCACAGGAAACCGCAGCCGTCGAGATCCGGATTGCCCGGCACCTCGGGCCGCTCCGCCTTGCCCCAATAGGCGCTCATCACGTTGTTGCCGTCGCTGAAGCCGGTGATCGGCGTTTCCAGCCGCCGGCCGTCGGCGTCGCGGTCGCTTTGAACCTGGATGTCGCGGCAGACCTTGGCCAGTTCGCTGGTGACGATCCTGACGCTCAGTTGCAGCAGGTCGGGATGGGCGGCGGTGACGACCACCGAAAGCGCCCAGTCGTCCGGTTTCGTGGCGAGTGCGCCGGCGTCGCCATGGTGGCGGCCGACGAGCGAGGAGACGCGTTTCGCGCCGTTCCAGATCGCCGCCGCGTGGGGCGCGACGAGGCCGGCGTGGATCAGCCGGGTCAGCGTCGCAAGGGCCGCATCGAGGCCGTCTTTCGTGCCGATGTCGGCGAGGATCATGTTGGCATGGGCAAGGGTCGGCTGCAGCGCGATGCGGCCCGACAGCATGACGCCGAGGCCGGACTGGCTGAACAGCCCTTCGACCAGCGGGCCGGCGGGACGGGCATGGCGGGCGGAGAGCGGCTCTTGTGCGAAGCGCGCGTGGCCGGTGCGAAACCGCTCGCCGGTCGCAAGCGCCACGTCGAGATCCCAAAGTGATGCGAAGCGGTCGCCCAGCGGTCCGGCGCCTTCGCCGCGCTCCAGCGCATTGGCGAGCACGCTGGCGTCGCGCGGTCCGCCGAAGGAGGGAAGGTGAAAGGCCAGACCCTCTGCCTTCAGCCGGGCCTGCAGCGCCTCGAAGGTGACGCCGGGCTCGATGCGCGCCGTGCCGCGCGCCATGTCGACATCAAGGATGCGGTCGAGCCCGGAGAGATCGAGGATCGCGGCATCGCGCGGCGGCAGGCGCGAGCCGAGCCCCCAGCTGCGGCCGCGACTGACCGGGTGCACGGCCACGCCGTGGTGTGCGGCGAGCGCCAGAAGCGCCGGCACCGCGTCGGCGGTTTCGGGCGACAGCACCGCCAGCGGCCGGGCCGTCCAGGGGAGAGTGGCGGAGGTCCATTCCGCGCCAATAGCGTCGCCGGCTGCGACCTGTCCGGCTCCGATGCGCGATCTCGCGGCCTCCAGGAAGGCGGCAAGCGCGCTCGGGTCGTTGGCAGGAGGCGTGGATGGCACGGAGCGCGGGTCCCTGGGTGCGAGGTGCCGCGATTAGACGCGATTCGCGCGGCATTGGCGACGGGTGTCCCGGACGGGAGGTTGAGTGTTATTCCCCTTGGTCGCGGCGGAAATCCCCGTCGCCGGCCCCTGACGCGCGGCGGCGCGAGATGCGGCAGATTTTGCAAGATCGGCAAACCAGAGATCAATTTTCGCAAATTCCGGACTTCATTTTGCAAAAATTGCACAAGCGACGGCGCCGCGCGCCAGGGCCGCCTTGTCTGAAAAAAAAAGCGCGCGAGGGGCGCCCCTCACGCGCTCCAGAGTGATGACAAAGGGCGCGACTGATCTCCCGCGTCATACCGGGCAAGCGCAAGCGCGATCCGGTATCGGAGAGCCAAGAACCTGTCCGTTTGATGGAGTTGCCAGGGGGCGGGTCCCAGCCTCTCCGATCCCGGATCGCAGCTCACGCTGCGTCCGGGAGGATGCCTGCTCGAGGCCTTTGCATCATCCTCAAGCGCGCGAGGGTGGCCCTCACGCGCTCTTCGATGGTGCGGTCCGGCGGTCGCGGATCAGCCGAGGACTTCTTTGACCGCCTCGCGGGTCTTGGCCACGACGTGCAGGGCTTCGGCTCGCGTGATGCAGAACGGCGGGGCGAAGCCAAGGATGTCGCCCTGGGGCATCGCCCGGCCGATGACGCCGTGCTTGAGCAGGGCGCCCGACACCAGCGCGCCGATCTTCTTGGACGGGTCGAAGAAGGTGCGGCTTTTCTTGTCGTCGACGAATTCGACCGCGCAGAGCAGGCCCTCGCCGCGCACGTCGCCGACATGCGGATGGTCGGCCAGCGCCTCGCGCATCTGGGCGTTGAAATAGGCGCCGGTCTCGCCCGCATTGGCGACGAGGTTCTGGTCGTCGATCAGCTTGAGGTTGGCGACGCCGGCGGCTGCGCCGATCGGATGGGCCGAGTAGGTCCAGCCGTGACCGATCGGGCCGTTCTCGTCGGTGCCCTGTTCCAGAACCTTCCAGACCTTGTCGGAGATGATCGAGCCGGACAGCGGCGCATAGGCCGAGGTCAGGCCCTTGGCGATGGTGATGATGTCGGCCTCGATGCCGTAGTGGTCCGAGCCGAACATGGAGCCGAGACGGCCGAAGCCGGTGACGACCTCATCGGCGATCAGCAGGATGTCGTGGCGCTTCAACACCTCCTGGATCGCGGCCCAGTAGCCGGCGGGCGGAGGCACGATGCCGCCGGTGCCAAGCGCCGGCTCGCCGATGAAGGCGGCGATGGTGTCGGCGCCCTCGCGGTCGATCAGCGCTTCCAGCTCGGCGACGCAATGGGCGACGAAATCGGCCTCGCTCATGTCGAGGTCGGGGCGGCGGAAATAATAGGGCGCTTCCGTATGAAGCACCTGCGAGAGCGGCAGGTCGAACTTCTTGTGGAACAGCTCAAGCCCGGTCAGCGAGCCGGTCATCAGGCCGGAACCGTGGTAGCCGCGCCAGCGCGAGATGATCTTCTTCTTCTGCGGCAGGCCGCGGATATTGTTGTAGTACCAGACCAGCTTGATGTTGGTCTCGTTGGCATCCGACCCGCTCAGGCCGAAATAGACCTTCGACATGTTCTTCGGCGCCCGCTCCAGCACCATATGGGCGAGCGTGATCGAGGCTTCCGTGCCGTGGCCGACATAGGCGTGATAATAGGCAAGCTCCCGTGCCTGTGCGGCGATGGCGTCGGCGATCTCCGTGCGGCCGTAGCCGACGTTGACGCAGTAGAGGCCGGCGAAGGCGTCGAGCAGCTTGGTGCCGTCGCGATCCTCGATGTGAACGCCCTTGCCGCCGGTGATGATGCGCGCCGGGCTTTCGCCGCGCGCATGCTGCGCCAGATGGGTGGAGGGGTGAAAGAAGCTCTCGCGGTCCCACTTGCCCAGTTGATCGTTGGTCAGCATGTCGTGTCTCCCTTTTGTGTCCCGGGATCGCTATCCGGATCCTGTAAAGAAATCATGTGCTTGGTGTGTCGCGCCCGCGGCTTGGCTCAGGCCCAGTCGCGGCAGACGTATTTGAGTTCCATGAAGGCCTGCATGCCTAGTGCGGCGCCCTCGCGGCCGACGCCGGACTGTTTCATGCCGCCGAAGGGGATCGGCGCGCCGGTCACCTTCGTGCGGTTGACCGCGACCATGCCGTAGGTCAGCGCCCGCGTCAGGCGATAGGTGCGCCGCGCGTCCTGGGTGTGGACATAGGCGACCAGCCCGTATTCGCTGTCGTTGGCCCGTGCGATCGCCTCGTCTTCCGTGTCGAAGGGGGTGATCGCGGCCACCGGTCCGAAGGTCTCCTCGCGCATGATCAGCGCTTCGTCCGGCACATCGGCGAGAACCGTCGGCTGGAAGAACAGCGGCCCGGCGGAATGCCGCTCGCCACCGGCGAGAAGCTTCGCGCCGTGCTTGAGGGCATCCTCGACATGGGACACCTGCTTGGCGACGGCGCGTTCGTTCATCAGCGGGCCGATGTCGGGATCGTCGAGGCCAACTCCGACGCTGAGCGCCCTGGTGCGCTCGGCGAAGAGCTCGCAGAAGCGCTTGTAGAGCGGGCGGGCGACATAGAAGCGGTTGGCGCCGAGGCAGTCCTGGCCGGAGGTGGCGAATTTCGCCTTGATGCCTTCGTCGACGGCGCGGTCGAGATCGGCGTCGGCGAAGACGATGAAGGGCGCGTGTCCGCCAAGCTCCAGCACCATGCGCTTCACGGTGGCCGCGCACTGGCTGTAGATCAGCCGGCCGACTTCGGTGGAACCGGTGAAGGAGACGGCGCGCACGCGGGCGTCCTTGGTCCAGGCGCCGACCACGGTCGCCGCATCGCCGGTGACGACGTTGAAGACACCGGCGGGAAAGCCGGCGCGTTCGGCGAGTTCGGCGAGCGCCAGTCCGGAGAACGGGGTCTCGTGCGAGGGATGGATCAGCACGGTGCAGCCGGCGGCAAGGGCTGCCGCCGCCTTGCGGGTGATCATCGCGCAGGGAAAGTTCCAGGGCGTGACCAGCGCCGCGACGCCGACCGGCTCGAGCCAGACTTCCATCTCCGCGTCGGGCAGATGCGATGTCACGCTCTCGATGTTCGGGCGCTTGGCTTCCTCGGCGTAGAATTCGGCGAAGGAGGCGGCGTAGTCGATCTCGCCGCGCGCCTCGGAAATCGGCTTGCCCTGCTCCAGCGTCATCAGCCGGGCGAGGTCTTCCTTGTGTTCCACGATGAGGTCGAACCAGCGCCGCAGGATCGCCGAGCGCTCCTGGGGAAGCGTCAGCGACCAGTCCGCGAAAGCCTCATGGGCAACGGCGACGGCCGCGCCGCTCTGCTCGGCGGTCAGGCTTGCGACCTCGCCGAGGCGCTCGCCGTCGCCCGGATTGCGCACGGCAATGGTCTCGCCTGTCTCGCCGGCGATCCAGCGGCCGCCGACATAGGCGAACTGGCGCATCAGCCGTGCGTCGTGAAGCGAGGGCCGGGTGTGGCCGGTTTCCGTTCCCGTCTTGATCATGGCGCCGAACTCCCTGCTGGCGGTCGCGTCGTTGACGACAGAATGGGCGCGCAGGTGCAGACGATGCATCTGAACTGGCGCCATGCGCCAGACGATCCGTCTTTTTTCGGTCGCTCTCGCAGGCCGATCAGTCTGCCTGGGAGGAGAGCAGGAAATCGAGTGGCGGCGTGCCAGACGATTTCACGTCCTTGGTGACGATGTAGGTGTAGTAGCGCGCCAGCCCCAGACCGCGGTCGAGCAACCGGTCGATCAGTCGCTGGTAGGTGTCGACGTCGCGGGTGACGATCTGCATGAGATAATCGAAGCCGCCGCCGAGCGCCCAGCAGTGAACGATCTCGTCCTGGGTCTCGACCATCTGCTCGAACAGCTGGAAGGCACCGGCGCTGTGGTTGTCGAGCTCCAGCGTGACGAAGACGGTGACATGCGGTGCGGTCTTCTTGAGCGCGATGCGGGCGTTGTAGCCCTCGATGATGCCGGCCTTCTCCAGCCGCTTCAGCCGTTCCCAGCACGGCGTCGGGCTGAGGTTGATGCGCCGCGCGAGATCGGCCTTCGACAGCCGGCCTTCGCGGGCAAGCACTTTCAGGATGGCGATGTCGCGGTCATCGAGGCGGATCATGCTTTGGTCATAGCGCCAGCCGGCCCCGCCTGTCCATCGCGGCGCGGGTGGCGGGTCTGCCTGGACGCGCGCGCAGACGGGATCAGGCGCGGATGATCGTGCCGATGCGCTCTTTCGTGCCGGCGTCCCGGCACACTGCGAAGACATGGCTCGCTATTGCCGTGTCCTGCGCGCCCGTGCCGGTGAGGTCGCAAATGGTGACATCGGAAGGCGCCCGCCGTCCCGGCCGGGTGCCGGCGATCACTTCGCCCAGTTCGGCCGGGGTTTCCTGCAGGAGCAGGCCGGCGGCCCGGGCGCTGCGCAGTTCGCCGAGTTTCTCGCACTGGCTCACCCGGTCGCAGACATAGGCATCGGCACGGGCAAGCGCCTGCGGATCGATCTCGGTCTTGCCGTTCTGGTCGGACCCCATGGCGGTGATGTGGAGACCCGGATGGAGCCAGTCGGCCAGAAAGACGGGCTCGCGCGCCGGGGTGGTGGTGATCGCGAGCTGGCTTTGCGCCACGGCCGTCGCCGGATCGTCGGTGGCGCGGGCCTCGACGCCATGGGCTTGCGCGATCTCGCGGGCGCAAGTCTCGGCCTTTGCCGGATCGCGTCCCCAGACGAAGACGCGCGAGAACGGACGCACCAGACGGGCGGCGGCGACCTGGAGCCTGGCCTGAACGCCGGTGCCGAAGACCGTGACGGTGTCGACCGTCTCCGGCGCGAGGTGGCGGGCGGCAACCGCACCGGCGGCGGCCGTGCGGATATCGGTCAGATAGCCGTTGTCGAGGAAGAGGGCTTCCACCAGTCCGGTCTTCGCCGAAAACAGGATCATCAGCCCGTTGAGGCTTGCAAGCCCGAGGGCTGGATTGTCGAAGAAGCCTGGGCTGACCTTGATGGCGAAGCCGTCGAAGCCCGGAATATAGGCGGTCTTGACGTCGACCTCGCCGTTGACCATCGGCAGGTCCATCGAGAGAACGGGGGGCATCACCACGTCTCCGCGCGCAAGTGCCCGAAAGGCCTCTTCCACCACATCGACGATGCGTTCGTCGAGCTGCACGGACCGGCGCAATTCCGCTTCGGTGGCGATCACAATGTCATGCGGCATAGGAGCGTCCCTCGATCCGGTAGTCGCCGAGTGTCACGTCCTGACCCGTGATGACGCGGGTGAAGACCGTCATGTCGACATTGCGGCCGGTGATGATGGTGGCGATCGGGCCTTTCGGCCTCGGCAGCTTGCCGGCCATGAGGGCTGCGATGCCGACGACGCAGGCGCCTTCGGCGACCAAGCGTTCCTCGAAATAGAGCGCCTGCATCGCCCGGTAGATCTCCGCTTCGCTGACGAGGATGACATCGTCGAGCAGGTCGCGGCACAGCGCGAAGGAGAGGCGGTTGTCGAGGCCGATGCCGCCGCCGAGCGAATCGGCGAGGCTTTCCACCTCCTCCACCTCCACCGGGCGCCCCGCCTCGATCGAGGCATGCATCGCCGCGCCCCGGTCCATCGAGAGACCGATGACCCGGATCGCCGGGTTGATCGCCTTGGCGGCGAGCGCGACGCCGGCGGCGAGACCGCCGCCCGACAGCGGCACGAGGATGGTGTCGAGCTCGGGCGCGTCCTGCAGCAACTCCAGCCCGATGGTGCCTTGGCCGGCGATGACGTGTTCGTCGTCGAAGGGGGAGATCTCGACAAGCCCGTTTTCGGCGGCAAGGCGGCGGCTTTCGGCGAGCGCGTCATCCTGGCTGCGGCCGATGATGCGCACCTCGGCGCCAAGCGCGCGGATGCCGTCGACCTTGGTCTGCGGCACCAGCGCCGACATGCAGACGACCGCCTTGAGACCCCGCGCCCGTGCGGCATAGGCGACGGCGCGTCCGTGATTGCCGGTGGAACAGCAGGTCACGCCCTTTGCGTCCGGCGGCAGGTGGGCAAGTGCGTTGAGCGCGCCGCGCAGCTTGAAGGCGCCGGTCGGCTGGGCGGTTTCCAACTTGAGCAGGACCGGCTGGCCGGCGATGGTGCGGGCGGCGGACAGGATATCGTTCAGATGCAAGGGGTTCATGGTCTCCGCCGAAGGGGTCTTGTCATGAGCGGGCAGGCGAGCACGCAGCGCGCCCTGCGTCAATCCTGCCGGACGACACCGAAGGCACGCAAAGGCGACACAAACGAAAAACCCTCTGTCCAAAGGCGGCTCGGCGTGTGTACAACGCGAGAGAGGTTCACTTTTTCCGGATGCAAACAGGGGGGCTCATGCCGGCGTCTGAATTACCGTTTTCCGCAGCAGAGTTCTCGCGCCGCCTGGAAAAAGTGCGTGCCGCCATGCGGAAAGAGGACATCGACATTCTGTTCGTCGAGGATCCGTCGAACATGGCCTGGCTGACCGGCTACGACGGCTGGTCGTTCTACGTCCACCAGGGCGTTCTGGTGTTTCACGACGCGGAGCCGATCTGGTGGGGACGGTTGCAGGATGCCAATGGCGCGATCCGCACCGTGTGGATGGATGACGAGCGGGTCTCCGGCTATCCCGATTTCTACGTCCAGTCGACGCTGCGCCACCCGATGGAGACGCTGGCCGCGATCATCCGCAGCTACGGCTACGACAACAAGCGCGTCGGCGTGGAACTGGAAAACTACTATTTCTCGGCCAAGGCCTTCCTGACGCTGCAAAGCGAGCTGCCGGAAGCGGAATTCGTCGATGCGACCGCGCTGGTCAACTGGCAGCGGGCGGTGAAGTCCGAGGAGGAAATCGTCTTCATGCGCCGCGCCGCGCGGATCTCGGAAAAGATCATCGACGGCATTGTCGAGCGCATCCGTCCGGGCATGCGCAAGACCGATCTCGTGGCGGAAATTTATGCCGACGCGATCCGCGGCACCGAGGACGCCTGGGGCGACTATCCGGCGATCGTGCCGCTGCTGCCGAGCGGATCGGACGCCGCCGCGCCGCATCTGACCTGGGACGGCCGGCTGATCGAGGCGGAGACCGCGACCTTCTTCGAGATCGCCGGCTGCTACCGGCGCTATCACGCGCCGTTCTGCCGGACGGTGTTTCTCGGCAAGCCGCCGCAGTATCTGCTGGACGCGGAGATGGCGCTGGTCGAGGGGCTGGAAGCCGGTCTGGACGCTGCACGCGCCGGCAACACCGCCGCCGATATCGCCGAGGCGCTGGGCGCGCCGCTGGCCAGGGCCGGCATCGACCGGGCGGCGCGCTGCGGCTATCCGATCGGCGTTTCCTATCCGCCCGACTGGGGCGAGCGAACGATCTCGCTTAGGCCCGACGACGACACGGTGCTGGAAGCCGGCATGACGTTCCACTTCATGCCGGGCCTTTGGATGGATTCCTGGGGACTGGAAATCACCGAAAGCATCCTGATCCTGCCCGAGGGGCCGGCCGAATGCCTGTGCAAGCGGCCGCGAGAGCTGATCGTCAAGGCCTGAGCGACGGACTGCGTAGCCGAAACGGAGAGAGCCCGATGGCCCTGATCGACGACACGCGCGACATTCTGGCCGAGCTGATCGCCTTTCCCACCGTCACGAGCGACAGCAATCTGGAGCTGATCGCCTATGCGGCCGACTATCTCGGCGCGCTGGGCGCACGCACCCAGGTGATGGTCGACCCCACCGGTCACAAGGCCAATCTCTTCGCGACCCTCGGACCGGAGACCGACGGCGGCATCGTGCTGTCGGGGCACAGCGACGTGGTGCCGGTGGAGGATCAGGACTGGTCGTCCGATCCCTTCGCGCTTCGCGAGGCGGACGGGCTGCTCTACGGGCGCGGCAGCTGCGACATGAAGGGCTTCATCGCAGCCGCCATGGCGGTGGCGCCGCGCTATGCCGCGCGAGAGCTGACGCGGCCGCTGCATTTCTCTATCACCTACGATGAGGAGGTCGGTTGCCTCGGCGCGCAGCAACTGGTCGAGGATCTGGTGCGGATGAAGCTGCGTCCGTCGGTGGCGATCATCGGCGAGCCGACGGAAATGCGCATCATCGAGGGCCACAAGGGCTGCTGCGAATACACCACGCGGTTCACCGGGCTGGAGGGACATGCCTCCGCGCCGGACGCCGGCGTCAACGCGGTCGAATATGCCGTGCGCTACGTCTCGCGGCTGATGGAGCTGCGCGAGGCGCTGAAGGAGCGCGCGCCGCAGGGCAGCCGCTTCGATCCCCCCTGGACGACGGTGCAGGTCGGGCGGCTCGTCGGCGGCGTGGCGCATAACGTCATTCCCGGCCATTGCAGCGTCGACTGGGAGATGCGGCCCGTGACGGAGGCCGACCGGCTGTTCGTGCGCTCGCGCATCGAGGCCTATGTGGCGGAGGAACTGCTGCCGGCGATGCGGGCGGTGTCGAAGGACGCGGAGATCGTGATCGAGGTGATCGGCGAGGTCGCCGGGCTCGAACCCGCCGACGAGAACGAGGCACGGCGGATCGTTTCAGAGCTCACCGGCGCCAATGGCGCGGATGTGGTCGCCTTCGGAACGGAAGCCGGTATTTTCCAGGCGTTCGGCATGTCCGCCGTCGTCTGCGGGCCGGGCTCGATTGCCCAGGCGCACAAGCCTGACGAATTCGTCAGCCGCGACCAGCTGCAGTCCTGTCTCGACATGCTCTGCGGCCTGGAGCGCAAGCTGGTCGCCTGAGCGGCGCTGCCTGCTCGCCATTGCGCCGACACCGCCACGCAATTCGGCGCGCCATCGCCGACGTCCGCATGGATTTGCACTTTTTGCGCGAAATTTGGGATGTTGAACTTTTCTGGTGTTTCCGGGTACTCTTTTTGCGCGCAGTCTTCCACTTCTTTGCGTTTTTCTGGTCGTGACTGTGCGTTGTTTCGACCTGCCGCAGCGGCGGGGCGTTCTGATTTCGGGTCTTTTTTTCAGGGAGATATTTGAAAATGGTCAGCTCACCGAAGGATGCCAAGGGCAATCGCGACATCATGGCGCGGATCGTGGTCAAGGCCTGGACCGATCCCGATTACGCCAGGAAACTCGAGGAACATCCGCACCGGATGCTCGAGGAGGAGGGCTTCGAATTCGAGGAGGGCGGCGACGTCAAGGTCCAGTTCCATTTCGATACCAAGACCCACAAGAACATCGTCATCCCGTCACCGCCGGATCTCCTGAAGCTCGACAAGGAAGACCTCCTGACGATCGCCGCCCAAGTGATCGGCATTCAGCTCGAGTTGTTCTGAGCGCGGGAGGGCGTCATGACCGTACAGGCAAGCACGCCGGCGGAAGCGTCGGCGGGCCTCGCCTCGATGCTCGCGCCGGTGTCGGTGGAGACGTTTTTCGCTGACTACTACGAAAAGCGTCCGCTGCATCTCACGGGGCGCAGCGTGGCGGAGCGCTACCCGGGGTTTCCCGACATCGAGGGGTTTGAACATCTGCTCTGGTCGCAGGAGGAAAAGCTGCGCCGGGTGCTCAGGGTCAACCGGCAGGGCAGCTATTTCGCGCTGCCGCATCCCTCGCAGGGCAAGAGCCTTTTTCGCTGGTCGGTGGACAGGCTGGCCGACGGATGCACGCTGATCCTCAACGGCATGGACACGATGTCGGTGCCGGTGGCGCGCGTGGCGCGCGCCATCGAGGCGGAATTCGGCGGAAAGGTCGCGGCGAACGGCTTTCTGACGCCGGCCGACCAGCAGGGGTTTCTCGCCCATTTCGACACGCATGACGTCTTTATCCTGCAGCTTGAGGGCGGCAAGCGCTGGCCGTTGTTCGATCAGCGGCTGGAGCTTCCGATCGACCGGCAGATCCATCTGATCGATCAGGCCAGCGTGGGCGAGCCGACCGCTGTTTTTGATCTGGAGCCGGGCGATCTCCTGTATGTGCCGCGCGGTCTTGTGCACGGGCCGCATACGCTTGAGGGCCACTCCCTGCATCTGACCATGGGGTTCCGGCCGATGCGCTGGGTCGACTATCTCGCCGCGATGGTGCAGATCGCGGCGGAGCAGGACCCGGCCTTTCGAAGCTCGATCCTCCAGCATGACGGCGAGGCGTTCGAGGCGCTGCTGGCGGAAAAGACCGCAGTGTTCGCGAAGATTGCCGGCAAGGCGCGTCCGCGCAAGCTGGCGATGGAACGCCTTATGGAGAATTTCGGCGCGCAGCTTCGCCCCTTGCCGGGCGACCACATCAAGGTCGCGACGCGGGCCGGAGAGATCGATGCCGGGACATCCGTGCTCCGGCGTCCCGAGTGCCCCTGCCATATCTACGAGACGGGGGATGCGGTGCGCATCCAGTTTCCCGGGATCGGCCTTGCGACGGAGGAGGACCTTCAGCCCGGCTGCATCGAGGCGCCGCTGGTGGCCGGCGGCGCGCTGCGCTGGATCGCGCGCTCCCAAGCACCGTTTTGCGCGCGTGACCTGCCGGAACCGCTTGCGCTCGACGCGCGTGTCGAACTGATACGCCGGCTTGCCCGCGACGGGCTGCTCACGCTCTGCCCGCCCGGATGATCTATCGCGGCCGGGCGGAGGACCTGCCCGGGTTCGAGACCTGTCGGGCGCTGGCCGAACATGCGGTGGCGGAGGCGGTTTCGCGCGCGGGCGCAGGCGATCCGGAGACCGGCGCGCGGATCACGCGGGACGCCTTGCGCGGTCTCGTTGGCGAAGGCGCAAACGTCCTTGCCGGCATCGCGCTTGCCGAGACGGCGATGGCGCAAGCGGCCGGGGCCGCACTGCCCTTGTCCGGCCTGGCGGGGACGGGCGGATTTCATGCCTTCCAGGATGCGGCGCGGCGCGATGGCGCGCGCGGTCTGGCGGTTCATCTCGCCGTCTTCCTGGCGGACTGGACGGATGGTCTTTCGGCGGTGATGACGCGGCTTGCCGCGGATGCGGCGGCGCTGGAGGAGATGTTCGCCGTTCCCCGCGCGGCGCGTGTCGTCGGCCTCGTCGGTGCCGGCGGCGAGTATCATCGCGGCGCCTGCGTGCGGCGGATCGACTTCGACGACGGCACTCGGATTGCCTACAAGCCGCGCCCGGTCGAGCGCGAGCTTGTGTGGCACACGCTCGGCGAATGGCTTCGCGGTCAGGGAGCGGCCTCCGTGCTGTACGCACCGCAAACGCTGAAGTGCGGCGACTACGGTTGGAGCCGGTGGGTCGATCCGCGCGCTGCGACCGACAGCGCGGAGCTTGAGGCCTATTTCCGTCACGCCGGCCAGTTGCTGTTCTGGTTGTGGCTGACGAATTCGCGCGACGCGGTTGCCTCCAATCTCGTCGCGCGGGGCGCAGCGCCGTGGCTGATCGACTGCGAGACCTGTTTTTACCCCGGTGCCGATGAGCCCGCGCCACCGCTTGCGCAGACCGGGCTCTTGCCGACAGCCGGGGCCGAACCGGAGCGTGCGCGCGCCGGTCTCGCGGTGTCGGTCGCGCCGCGCCACAGCGTCCGCCATTTCAGCGTCGGGGCGGACGGCCGCCTGGTGCTCGCCCGGCGCGACATCGCCGACGACGGTCTCGCCAACCTGCCCCGGCTTGACGGACGCGCCGTTTCGGCTCGCGGGCGCGCCGAAGAGGTGTTGCGCGGATTTCACGAGGCGGCGGGCGATGCCCTTCGCTTGCGCGAGGGACTGTTGGCGGATGGCGGGCCGTTGCGCGCTCCGGCGGGCGGCGGACGGTTCGTCCTGCGCGCGACGGTTCTCTATGGCGAGTTGATGGCCGGCTATCTGGCGCGCGGACGCGCGCCGGCGTGGCTTGAGACGATGTTGTGCGAGTTGCCGACTTCCGTCGCGCTCGATCCTCGGGTCGAGACCGCGTTGCGCGCGCGCGAGTTCGATGAACTGACGCGCATCTCCATGCCGAAATTCTTCTATGAGGACGCGGCGGCGGCGCGCGGCGGCAGTCCCCGGCTGATCGATGGCGGTCTTGCTCTTTCGCCGCTGCGCTGCGGCCGGGCGATCGCGAGAGCGCGGCTTGCGGGTCTGCGGGAGGGCGATTTGGCGGCCCTGGACCGGGAGATCCGGGCGGCGCTGACGGGCGAGGGAGAGAGGTGTCCGGGGCGACGGGGAGCGGCGCTCACAAGCGGATGAAGCTGCGCTCCGCGTGGCGCCTCTTCCAGCGCGGGTCCGCCTCCACCCAGGCGACCGGCAAGAGATCGAAGGCGACGGAAATCCGCGCGTCTGCACCGCTATAGGCCGGCACGTCATGGGACAGGCCGGGCCTGGCGAACAACGTGATGTCGCCCGGCCTGTTTTCGATTTCCACCGGCTCCGTCGTTCCGTAGCGGGTCACGCTTCCGGAGGTGGAGATGTTGATATGGCCGTGCAGCGGATAGGGGTGGGCGTGGCGCGGCAGGCCCGCGCCGCTGCGCAGGATGTTCGACCAGCACTGGATGTACATCGGCCTTTCGGCGATGCCGCGGTCCGCGCGCAGCGCGTTGATGCTTGCGCGGATCGCGTGGCCGAGGGCCTGAAAGGCCGGGTCGGCGAGCGCCAGCAGATTGTAGCTTGCGTAGCGCGACGAGGCGACGTGATCGTGCCGTTCGCTCCAGTCCGCACTGCGCGGCAGGCTCAGGATCTCGGCTTCGCGGGCGAGCACCGCGTCGCGCACGGCCGAAACGGCGGCCGCGTCCCTCCACCGGTAGAGATGCAGCGGGACGGCGTCCACGGTGAGGGTGCGAACCGGCTCTAGCCTTGCGCAGCCCTTGGCGCAGGCTCGGGTTTCCTGGGCTGGGACCATTCGGGCTTTCCGTGAACATGGGTGGCGAGATGGGAAACGAAGTCCGGGGACACGTGGGCGGGAGCCGGTGCGGGCGGGATGCGCGGACGGCCGTCGAAGGCGCCCAGTCCCGAAAGCACGACATCCCAATTGTTCGGCCGGTAGAAAAAGCCGGGGTCGGTTTCGATCGCCCGATAATCGCCTCGTCCCGCGGCGTTGATCACGTCCGACAGGCGCCGGCTCGGTATGCATTGCTTCAGGTCCCGCCAATAGGGCGTGTCCATGCGTTTGCTCAGCCAATAGTGGGCGAAGATGAAGTCGACGGTGGTGTCGAAGCGGCGGCGGCACAGGCGGTCCCATTCGCCGAGGTCGGCAAGGCCGGGCACGAGCGCCATGATCGCCGCCTGGGTCATCGACAGGCCTGTCGATTCCAGCGGCTCGATGAAGCCGAAGGCGCCGCCGAGCGCCACGCAGTTGCCGCGCCGGGCGCGCCGGTGGCGACCATGGCGAAAGGCAATGTGCATGGCTTTCAGGCCATCGCTTTCTTCCGCGCCAGCCTTAAGCCCCAGATCCGCGCGCAGGCGGGCCTCGGCCTGCGAGGGCGATATGTGGCGGGAACTGTAGCAATAGCCGGTGCCGAGCCTGGACCAGAGCGGGATGCGCCAGATCCAGCCGGCCTCGCCCGCGGTGCAGCGGGTGTAGGGGACGGGGCGGTCCTCGATCGCGTCATAGGGCACACGCAAGGCGACGGCGGCATCATTTTGAAGCAGATCCGACAGCGGGTCGAAGGGCGTTTCGAGCGTCTGTCCGATCAGGAGCGCGCGAAACCCGGTGCAGTCGACGAAGAGATCGGCCGCCAGCCCCTCGACACGGGCAATGCGCTCGCCATCGCGGACCACCTCGTCCACGTGGCGGACAATGTGGTGGACGCCGAGCGCCAGCGCCAGATCGCGCAAGACGGCACCGTAGCGGGTGGCGCAGACGTGATAGCCGCGCGCCTCCTGACCGGGATCGAAGCGGTTTTCCCGGCAGAGTGTGGTGGCAGCATAGCCTTCCTGCGCACCGGGGCGGGCCCGCGTTTCGGTTTCCGGTTTGCCGAAAGGGTGGAAGAACACGCCCCCCTGGCGGTCGAAGTTGTCGAAGCGGATGCCGATCTTGTAGGTGCCGTCGGTTGCCCGGAGAAATTCGGCCTCGTCCAGTCCGAGCGCCGTGTTGAAGCGCCGCGAGATGTCGTTGAGCGATTCTCCGACGCCGAGCGGGGCGACATCGGGCGAATCCATCAAGGTGATGTCCGCCGAGGGCAGGGCGCGCTTGAGGTAGGCGGCGGCCATCCATCCGGTGGCGCCGCCTCCGATCACGGCGATATCGGTTTGCCTCGGGCAGTTCATGGCACGGCGGTCCGGCTCCATTGTCCCTGGTCCTTGAGGATGGTCCGCAACCGCTGATTGGTCAAGCTGTTACCCCTCGCGGATGCGGGTCCGCAGTTTCGCGAGGTTGGCCTCGTGACGATTTGATGACACTCTTGATGTTCCGTCACGGAACGTGGGGAGGGGATCATGATCAGTCTGGTGGACTGCATCGCGCTGAGCGGTCTCAGCGAGGAGGAAATCTGCGCGATCGCCGAACATGAACATGTCAGCGAAACGGTTGCCTGCGGGCTGGCGCAATATCTGTCGCAGGACAAGTCCGGCGAGGGGCGGATGCGCGACATGATCATCGACGACATTCGCAATGCACGGGCGCGCGGCGACGACGACCATGTGCGCGAACTCCTGCACGTGCTGCACCACTATCTGCGCACGCACCCGGATGCCCGCCCGGCCGTGCACCCCTGGAGTGCGGTGTTCTGAAACGCGGTGTCTGCATCTGTCCCGGAAGACGCTGCGCCGGAAGATGCCGCTACGGAACGAAAAGACGCCGGCGCCCGGTGCAAGCCGGTTGCCGACGTCTGTGCGATTGCGGTTGCGTGGAGCGAAGGTCGGACAGGCTGCACGCCGGGGGGACGATCAGAACGACAGGATGCGTGCATTCTCCGCCAGAAGATGGCCCGCCATTGCCGGCGGCTTGGCCACCGAAACACCGTCGAGCAGGACGTCCGGCCCGCTGTCGCGGTTGGGAAGATAGATCGCGCAGACTTCGACCGGGGTGCCCTGGGACATCAGCTTTCGCATCAGGTCCTGGGGACCGACGCCGAGCGGTTTCTGTGGTTTTGTGGCGGAGGCCGGCGCGTCCTTGAGCGCGAGATCCGCGGCCGGGCCGCACAGAAGGATGCGGGCCTTCGACCCCTGTTTCACGGATTGCATCGTCAGCACCATGGCCATCATCTGCGTCTGGGCATCGGGGGCCGCGAGCACGGTGACGAGCGCGGGCTTCGCGGCGGTCTCGGCGGAGACGGCGGCGGAAAGCGGCAGGGTGACGGCGACGAGCGCGGCCGACAGGAGGGTTTTCAGCATGGTGGGGTTCCTGGATTGCTGGGGAGGGGACGGTTGCTTCAGGATTCGCGACGCGGCGCGATCAGCGCCAGTGCGACATAGGTGACGATCGTCAGGCCGACGGCCCCGGTCGTGCCGATGGCGATCAAGACGATGACATCGACAGGGCCGCCGATGTCGGAAAAGCCCGAACTGGTGATCCATTGCACGAAGAGGATCGCGGCGAGCGCACCGACGGGAGCCATCAGTTCGGCACGCAGGAAACGGTGCCCCTCGAGCCGGTGCTCGCGCAGCACGATCACGATGAAGGCGGCGGTGACCGCGAGTGCGGCGGCCACGAGTCCCCAGAACAGGAACACACCGAACATCTCCTCGAAGACGGCGAGCAGGGTGGAAAGGGTAAGGTCCTTCATGGTGTCTTGCTCCTTACGCGCGGCCGCGCAGCATGGCGTTGTAGGTGGCCTTGAGCGCGATTTCCTTCATCAGCCAGGAGATCCAGAGCTCTTCAAGCGGCGCGATGATTCCGGGAAAGGACGGGGTCAGGTTGTTGTCGTAGTCGAACTCGACCAGCATCGCGCGGCCGATGCGGGTGATCAGCGGGCAGGAGGTGTAGCCGTCGTAGCGCGCCTGGCTGTCGCGGCCGGCGATCTGCGCGGTGAGTTGCGCCTCGACGACGGGGACCTGCCACTTGACGCTGGCCGCGGTCTTGCCCTTCGGCACACCGGCGACGTCGCCGACTGCAAAGACCTCCGGATAGCGCAGGTGGCGCAGGCTGTGCTTGTCGACCTCGACCCAGCCCTCGGAGACCCATTTTCCGGTTTTCCACGACAGCGGGCTGTCGCGGATGACGTCGGGTGCACGCATCGGCGGAATGACGTTGGTAAAGTCGTAGCCGATCTCCTTCGACCCCTCCGGGGTCTGGAAGGTCGCGATCTTGCGGCCGGGATCGATGGCCGTCATGACATGATTGCGGACCGACGCGACGCCCCGGTCTTCAAACAGCATGCGGACCTTTTCATCGACGATGGGAACCGAAAAGAAGGTGTCGTTGTGAGCCGCGTAGACGAGTTCCGCTTTGCTCCGAGTGCCTTTCTTGCGGGCGTAGTCATCGGTCAGAAAGGTGTATTTGAGCGGTGCGCCGGCGCATTTCATTTCCGTCGCCGGTCGCGTGAACAGGGCGATGCCGCCCTTGTCGGTGAAGCGGTCCATTTCTTCCCAGGTCCTGGCCGCATGTTCCGGCCCGGCATAGACCGCGCCGATGCCGTTGCTGCCGACCAGGTCGAGCGACATTCCCTCGATGGCGTCGAAGTCGAGTTTCAAGCCGGTGGCAACGACAAGGTAGTCGTAGGCGATGGCTGTGCCGCCGGTGGTCACGACGCGTCGGGCATCCGGATCGATCTCGGCGGCAGCTTCCGGCACCCAATCAATGGTGCGCGGCAGCCAGTCGGCGGTCGCGGAAACCGAGTAGTCCGCCGGCTTGAGCCCGGCGGCGATCAGCGTGAAGCCCGGCTGATAATAGTGCTGCATGCGCGGATCGAGGATCGTGATCCGGGCCCCGTCGAGCGTTTCCGACAACCGGTTGGCGAGCGCGGTGCCGGCCGCGCCGGCGCCGAGGATCAAGATACGGGCATTCGTCTTCACGCTCTGGGCCGAAGAGGCGGCGGGCAGTGCGGACAGCGCCGCCAGTCCCGCGGACATCGCCAGGAAATCACGTCGCGTGGTCAACAAGGGCGTACTCCCGAGGTTCGTTTTTGCCATGCCGTCGGGCCAATGCCTGCAGCAGGAAATTATATTCACATGTTCGAATAAACTAACACTAAAGGTGCCGCCGGCTTTGACATTTCGCAATCCGGGGCTTGAAAAATGCCTGCGGCATTTGCGCTCATGGACGCGCGGGCTCCGCCGGCCCGTCCCCGACGCGGTCGGTGCGGCGAAAGATCTTGAGGAAGCTCAGGCGTTTACGCGATCTTTCCAGGTTTCGTGCCATGTCCCGCACCTGGGCGGTCGCCCCCGGTCGCCGCCGACCGGCGTTCTGCCGCAGACACACCGGGCAAAGAGGGGATGGAATGACGGGTTTGAAGACAGTTGCGGCGACCTGCGTCTTGAGCGCGGCATTGGTGTCGGGCGCGATGGCCGAGGAGGTCGACTTCAAGCGGTTCCTGGCGACGCCCGCCGGCGCTTCGGGCGTTGCGGCGATGGTGGCCGGGCTCGGCAGGTGCGACGGGGCGATCAACTGGGGCTATGCCTATGACGAGGCGGCCGGCAAGGTGAGCCAGGACATGCTCTTCGCCGGCTGCGAGGAGACGGTCGAGGGCGAGGACGATCCCTTCGAAAAGTCCGTGGTGGCGAAGTTCCAGTTCTGGAACGGGCCGATGCTGGAAAGCCTGACCTATCTGCCCTGACCGGGCAGGACTGCGGCCCCGCGGGGCCGCACTCTAGTTCGTGGCGGTCGTGGGCACGGACACGGTTCCGGTGTAGCGACCGTCGCCCTGGCAACTGCCGGCGATCGTCACATGCACGATCCGCGCGGTTCCGATGAAGCTGCTGCCGGCCAGCAGCGGCATCGGATCGCCGCCCGGGTCCCGCAGTTCCTTGCCGTCCCGATAGAGCGTCAGCGTGCCCGGATCGCAGGAGATATTGCTGGCGTTGAAGGCGACCTTGAAGCGCGTCGGCGTGTTGAAGGCGGCCAGCATCAGGGTGTGGTCGCGGGCCGGGTCGTAGCTCCACCGGGTGGAGAAGCTCTTCGTCGCATCGCCCGGTGCCTTCCAGGTGCAGGGGCGGACCGGGCGATCCTGATTGAGCTGCACCGCGATGTCGCGTCCCTTCACGAAGGCCCCGCCTTCCTCGTTGAAGGTCGAGATCACCTGTGCGCCGTCCACATTCACCCGGTAGCGCGGATATTCGCTGTCGTTGACGATGTCGTTGCATTGTACGGCGATGAGCAAGGGCGCATCCGGCGGCGGGTCCATCAGCACCAGGGTCTTTGCGCTTGGCGACAGCATGAAGCTGCCGGAATGGAATTTTTCCGCCCGGGCCGCCCCGGTCAGGGCGAGCGCTGTTGCAGCAATCAGGATTGCGACGATCCGGTTCATGGCGCTTTTCCCCCCGCCCGCATGATGCCCAAGCCTACCGTCCGTGTGGCCCCGGTGTACAGGCTCTAGCCGTCTCCGTTCCCGTCCCGATCCCCGCTTTCGGGCGCATTGCGCACCGACAGCGTGACCCGGTCGGCGGCGAAGCGGCTGCGGCTCATCTGGATCGGAACGCCGTCCTGATCGGCATTGACGGAGGTGGTGAGCAGGACCACCGCGCCGGCCTGCAGGCCGAGGTCCTCGCGGTCCGTCCGGCTTGCGGGGGCGGCGGAAATCTCCGTGGAAAGGCGCTTGTAGTCGCCGACGCCGCAGGCCTTCAGCGCATGGGTGATCGAGCCGCTTTGCGCGCAATGCGCCGGAAGCTCTGCGAAGCGTGCGGCGTCGAACCAGTGGGTCGCGCGCGACAGCGCCGTTCCGTCGGCGGCGCCGACGGTTTCCAGGCGCAGAACGGGGGTCTGCGGCGCCAGTGCCAGCGCCCGTGCGACCTCCTCGCTTGCCGGCTCCGTTGCCGTCTCGAGAAACCGCGTCGCAGCCTTTGCCACCTGTCCGCCGAGGCCGGCGGAAAAGCGGGTGCGCGCGCCGATCGGATAGCTGACGCGGGCGCGCGGCAGGAGCTCCGTTCCCCGACCCTGAACGGTTCGGACCACGCCGTCGCGGGCAAGGGCCGCCAGTGCCTGACGTACGGTGTGGCGGTTGACGTCGAATTGCGCGGCAAGGGCTGCTTCGGTCGGAAGTTTTCCTGCCGCGTCATAGACGCCGTTGCCGATGGCGGCGCGAATGTCGTCGGCGATCTGGCGCCACAGCGCGACGCCGCTGCGTCGTTCGATCCCGCTTTCCATCTGCTTCTGCCTCCCCCGTTTTCCACCATCCGCCAGGCGTCCGCCGGGCGTCGGTCCGCATGCCTCAGCGTCCGTTTCGCCCGCTCCTTCGTGCGACGCAAGCGGTTTTCCAAGATGCGGCTGGAAGGGCGCGAGGGTCATCAAGGCGTCATGCGGCGGATATAGAGTGCTTGCTGTTGGTTGTCTATAAAACTATACAAATCAGCGACTCGCCGGGACCCGGGACCGGAAGAGACGCGACCTGCCTGACCGGGCCGGGGGTCCGGTCCGCTGATTGAAACGGAGCGAGTGAATGACATCGCAAGCCAACGGGCATGCCACCGGCGCCGAGCCGCAAGGGGGTGACGCGCGCGGACTGAAGACCCTGATGGACGTGCTGGCCGCCTCACCGGCCGGCGAGATCGCCGCCTGCGCCGAGGCGCTTGGGCGGCTGCCAGAAGCGGCGCCCGTGCGCGGGCCGGAAACGGGCCTCGTCATGGTGCGCGGCCGCATCGGCGGCGATGGCGCGCCGTTCAATCTGGGCGAGGCGACGGTGACCCGCGCCACGGTGCGGCTTGAAGACGGTGCCGTCGGCCACGCCTATGCGCTTGGCCAGGACCGCGCCAAGGCGACGCTTTCGGCAACGCTTGCCGCGCTCTGGGCGCAAGGCGCGCGCCGGGCGGACATCGACGCCGCCGTAGTCGTGCCGCTTGTCGCGGCCCGGGCCCGCGAGGCGACACAGACGAAACGCGAGGCGGCCGCGACCAAGGTCGACTTCTTCACCATGGTACGCGGAGACGACTGATGCAGACGGTTCACTTCGACGCAGGCCCGTTCACGGCAAAGGCCATCGAGGGCGGTTTCGCCGATCCGGTGTTCGGGTCCCAGGCGGTCTTCGCCGCGCTGATGCAGGCAATGGCCCGCCCGGGCAGGCGCAAGACGCTCGACGACTGTCTCCAGCCGCCGGCACCGCTGGAGCCGGGTCTTGCGGCGGTGGCGCTGACGCTTTGCGATCCCGACACGCCGGTGTGGCTGTCGCCCGCCCTGCGCAGCGACGCGGTGCGCGCCTGGCTCGCCTTTCACGCCGGCTGCCCGCTGACGGAGGATGAAGGCGCTGCCGCTTTCGTCTTCTGTGCGCAAGACGATACGCCGCCGGCGCAGGCGGCACTTCATGCCGGCACGCAGGAATACCCCGACCGGGCGGCGACGCTGGTGCTGGCGTTGCCGGCGTTCGACGGCGGCCCGGTCCTGACGCTCACGGGTCCCGGCATCGACGGCAGCGAAACCATCACGCCCGTCGGCCTGCCGGAGGGTTTCGTCGCCGCGCGCGCCGACAACCGCGCGCTCTTCCCGCGCGGGGTCGATGTGGTGCTGGTTTCGGGCCGCGATCTCCTCGCCCTGCCGCGCACGACCGTTGTCGCGGTGGCGGACGGCTCTTCTTCCAATGCGGAGGCCAACTGACATGTATGTTGCAGTCAAGGGCGGTGAGGCGGCCATCGCCAACGCCCACAAGATGCTGGCCGACCGCCGGCGCGGCGACCGGTCGGTGCCGGCGATCACCGTGGAGCAGCTCGTCGAGCAGCTCGCGCTCGGCGTTGACCGGGTGATGGCGGAAGCCTCGCTCTATGCGCCGGACCTTGCCGCGCTCGCCGTCAAGCAGGCGCGCGGCGACATGATCGAGGCGATCTTCCTGCTGCGCGCCTATCGCACGACGCTGCCGCGCTTCGGCGCCTCGCGGCCGGTCGAGACCGGCGAGATGATCGCCGAGCGGCGGATTTCGGCCACTTACAAGGATCTGCCGGGCGGGCAGGTGCTGGGGCCGACCTTCGACTACACCCACCGCCTTCTCGATCCGGAGCTTGGCCGTGACGCCAAGGTGCCGGCCGCGCCGGCGCGCGAGAGCGAGGGCGAGCCGCTGACGCGGGTGGCCGACATCCTGGCGCATGAGGACCTGATCGAGCGCACCGCCCCCGATCCGGACGGCGAGCCGTTGCCGGAGGAGCCCTCGGGCGATCTCACGCGCGAGCCGCTGGAGTTTCCCATGGCCCGCGACCTGCGCCTGCAGGCGCTGGCGCGCGGCGACGAGGGTTTTTTGCTGGCGCTCGGCTATTCCACCCAGCGCGGCTACGGCCGCACCCATCCCTTCGCCGGCGAGATCCGCATGGGCGAGGTCGCGGTGGAGATGGACGTGCCGGAACTCGGCTTCGCCGTCGCGCTCGGCACGATCAAGGTGACCGAATGCCAGATGGTCAACCAGTTCGCCGGATCGGCGAAGGTGCCGCCGCAGTTCACGCGCGGCTACGGGCTGGTGTTCGGCCAGTCGGAGCGCAAGGCCATGTCCATGGCGCTGGTCGACCGCTCGCTGAGAGCCGGCGAGCTCGGCGAGGACCGGGTCGCGCCCGCGCAGGACGAGGAATTCGTGATCTCCCATTCCGACAACGTCCAGGCGACGGGCTTCGTGGAGCACCTTAAACTGCCGCATTACGTCGACTTCCAGGCCGAACTCGACCTCGTGCGCCGCATGCGGGGCGAATTCGAGGACCGGGCGAAAGACGTCGACACCGCCACACAGGAGGCCGCGGAATGACGGTCATGACCGGCGACATCGCCACCTACAATTTTGCCTATCTGGACGAGCAGACCAAGCGGATGATCCGCCGCGCGATCCTCAAGGCCATCGCCATTCCGGGCTATCAGGTGCCCTTCGCCAGCCGCGAGATGCCGATGCCCTACGGCTGGGGCACGGGCGGGGTCCAGGTGACGGCCTCGATCATCGGTCCCGACGACCGGCTCAAGGTGATCGACCAGGGCGCCGACGACACCACCAACGCGGTCTCGATCCGCGCCTTTTTCCAGAAGGTTGCCAATGTCGCGGTGACGACGCACACGGGCGAGGCGACGATCATCCAGACCCGCCACCGCATTCCCGAGGAGCCGCTCGTCGAGGGGCAGGTGCTCGTCTACCAGGTGCCGATCCCCGAGCCGCTGCGCTTCCTGGAGCCGCGCGAGACCGAAACGCGCAAGATGCACGCGCTTGAGGAATACGGCCTCATGCATGTGAAGCTCTATGAGGACATCGCCCGCCACGGCCATATCGCCACGACCTATGCCTATCCGGTGCTGGTCGCAGGCCGATACGTGATGGATCCCTCGCCGACGCCGAAGTTCGACAATCCGAAGATGGACATGTCGCCGGCGCTGCAGCTCTTCGGCGCCGGCCGCGAGAAGCGGATCTACGCGATCCCGCCGTTCACCCGCGTCGTCAGCCTCGATTTCGAGGATCACCCCTTCGAGATCCAGAGCTTCGAGGAGCCCTGCGCCCTCTGCGGGGCGGAGAACGTCTATCTCGACGAGGTCATCCTCGACGACCGGGGCGGGCGGATGTTCGTCTGTTCCGACACCGATCACTGCGAGGGGCGGCTTGAGCAGGGCCACAAGGGCCGGCTCGCCCCGGAAGACGCCTATGCGACCAGGGAGACGGCGCAATGAGTTCGCTTTTCGAGGATGCCGCGCCGCTTCTTTCGGTCGACGGTCTGACGAAATTCTATGGATCCCGCATCGGCTGCCGCGATGTCTCCTTCGACGTCTATCCGGGCGAAGTGGTTGCCATCGTCGGGGAATCCGGCTCCGGCAAGACGACGCTCCTGAACTGCATCTCGACCCGGCTGGAACCGTCTCACGGGTCGGTTCGCTATCGCATGCGCGACGGCGGGACCCGCGACCTCTACGCGATGAGCGAGGCGGAACGCCGCCTGCTGATGCGCACCGACTGGGGCTTCGTGCACCAGAACCCGGCCGACGGGTTGCGCATGACCGTCTCCGCCGGCGCCAATGTCGGCGAGCGGCTGATGGCGGTCGGCGAGCGGCACTACGGCCGCATCCGCGAGACGGCCACCGGCTGGCTCGAGCGGGTGGAAATCGCGGAGGACCGCATCGACGACCAGCCGCGCGCCTTTTCCGGCGGCATGCGCCAGCGTCTCCAGATCGCCCGCAACCTCGTGACGGGTCCGCGCCTCGTCTTCATGGACGAGCCGACCGGCGGTCTCGACGTTTCGGTGCAGGCGCGCCTGCTCGACCTGTTGCGGGGGCTTGTCGCGGATCTCGGGCTTGCCGCCATCGTCGTGACCCATGATCTCGCGGTCGCGCGGCTCCTGTCGCACCGCATGATCGTGATGAAGGGCGGCGATGTCGTGGAGGCCGGTCTCACCGACCGCGTGCTCGACGATCCGCAGGCGCCCTACACCCAGCTTCTGGTTTCCTCCATCCTTCAGGTGTGACGATGGCTCAGGCTCAGACTTTTGACGCGGCGCTCGCCGTCAGCGTCGCCGATCTTTCCAAGACCTTCACCATGCATCTTCAGGGCGGCATCGTCCTGCCGGTCGTCGAGGCCGCGTCCTTCGACGTCGCGGCAGGCGAATGCGTCGTGCTCGGCGGGCCTTCGGGCGCCGGCAAGAGCTCGATCATGAAGATGCTCTACGGCAACTACGCGGCCGCAAGCGGACGCATCCTGGTGCGGCATCGCGGCGAGGTGGTGGATCTTGTCGCGGCGAGCCCGCGCGCGGTGATCGCCATGCGGCGCGAGACAATCGGCTATGTCAGCCAGTTCCTGCGCACGGTGCCGCGCGTGAGCGCGCTCGACCTCGTCGCCGAACCGCTGACGGCGCGGGGCGTGGCGCTTGAGGCCGCCCGTGTCCGGGCCGGCGAGATGCTCGCCCGGCTCAACGTGCCGGAGCGGCTGTGGGCGCTGCCGCCGGCGACCTTTTCCGGCGGCGAGCAGCAGCGGGTGAACATCGCGCGCGGCTTCATCACCGATCATCCGGTGCTTTTGCTCGACGAACCGACGGCCTCGCTCGACGCCACCAACCGGCGCGTCGTCATCGAGATGATCGCCGAAAAGAAGACGGCCGGCGTCGCGCAGATCGGCATCTTCCACGACGAGGAAGTGCGTGAGGCGGTGGCCGACCGGATCATCGACGTGCGCGCCTTCGCGCCGAAACAGGCGGCGTGAGACGATCATGACGAAACTCTCCGAGACGCCGCTCGTCCATGAGACGGCAACGGTGACGCAGTCCGATCTCGGGCGCTACACGGAAGTGGCCGAGGGGGTGCGCATCAGCGAGACCACCCTCGGCGACTACTCCTATGTCATGTACGACAGCATCGTCTGGTGCGCGGAGATCGGCAAATTCGCCAATATCGCCGCCTCGGTGCGCATCAATGCGCCCAATCACCCGACCTGGCGGGCGACGCTGCACCATTTCACCTATCGCGCCAACGACTACTGGCCGGACGCGGAGGCGGACGTCGCCTTCTTCGACTGGCGGCGCGAGGGGCGGGTCGTGATCGGCCACGACGTGTGGATCGGTCACGGGGCGACGATCCTGCCCGGCGTCACGGTCGGCGACGGCGCGGTGATCGGCGCGGGGGCGGTCGTCTCCCGCGATGTCGCGCCCTACACGATCGTCGGCGGCGTGCCGGCAAAGCTTATTCGCGAGCGGTTTCCCAAGGCCGTTTCGGAGCGCATGCAGACGCTTGCCTGGTGGGACTGGGATCACGCCCGTCTGCGGTCCGCGCTTGAGGATTTTCGCACCCTCGACGCGGAGGCGTTCCTCGCGCGGCACGGCGGTTAGCGGCCGGTTTTGCTTAGCCGCGCCGTGAGCCGGCTGTGTAAGCAAATCGTCACAAAATCGCAGACCGCCTGTCATGAACTGCCGCTAAGCAGTTCTTGCAAGACAAACAGGGGCGCACATGTTCAAGCTCGAAGGCGTGACACGAAAGTTCGGGTCCAATACGGCGGTCAAGTCGGTGACCCTCGACATTCCCGACGGCCAGATGGTCGGCATCATCGGCCGTTCCGGGGCAGGCAAATCCACCCTGCTTCGGATGATCAACAGGCTGATCGACCCCAATGGCGGGCGCATCGTCTTCAACGACACCGAGGTGTCGGCGCTGCGCGGCAAGGCGCTGCGCAGCTGGCAGCGCGACTGCGCGATGATCTTCCAGCAGTTCAACCTGGTGCCGCGTCTCGACGTGCTCACCAACGTGCTGCTCGGCCGGCTCAACCATCGCAATTCGGCGAAGAACCTGCTCGGCATGTTCTCTCAGGCCGAACGCGCCATGGCGATTGCCGCCCTTGAGCGGCTCGGCATCGCCCAGACCGCGCTGCAGCCGGCGGGAACGCTCTCCGGCGGCCAGCAGCAGCGCGTGGCGATCGCCCGGGCGCTGATGCAGCAGCCGAAGATGGTGCTCGCCGACGAGCCCATCGCCTCGCTCGATCCGCTGAACGCGCAGAAGGTGATGGACGCGCTGAAGGACATCAACGAGCGCGACGGCATCACCGTCGTCACCAACCTGCACACGCTGGACACCGCGCGCAGCTACTGCGAACGCATCATCGGCATGTCGCAGGGCGCGGTGGTCTTCGACGGTCCGCCGGAAGAGCTGACGACAGAGGCCGCCCGGCGGATCTACGGCGCGGAAGGCGAGGCGCTCTCGGAAGCGATCACCTCCACAAGCATCACGGCGCCCGCCCGGGCCGCCTCCTCATCCGCTGGGGTCCTGCGGCCGGCGCTCGCCGGCTGAGGGTCACGGATCGGCTTCCCACGAAACGGGACAAAATCGACATTCAACGGCCGGATCACCCGGACCATCATGGAGACGTCAATGCTCAAGAGCACCCTTCTTGGCGCAGTTGCTGCCGCCACCCTTCTGGTCACCGGCGGCGCGATTGCCCCGGTTCAGGCCGAGGACCTCAAGGAATTCCGCATCGGCATTCTCGGCGGCGAGAACGAGGCCGACCGCCTGCGCAACTTCCAGTGCATGACCGAAAAGCTTCCGGACGTGCTCGGCGTGGAAAAGGTCTCGCTGTTCCCGGCCGCCGACTATGACGGCGTGATCCAGGGCCTGCTCGGCGGCACGCTCGACTATGCCGAACTCGGCGCCTCGGGCTACGCCAAGGTCTACCTGAACGACCCGGAAGCGGTGGAGCCGATCCTCACGACCGTGCAGACCGATGGTTCGACCGGCTATTATTCGGTCATGGTCGCGCGTTCCGACAGCGGCATCGCCTCGCTTGAGGACATGAAGGGCAAGAAGCTCGGCTTCGCCGATCCCGACAGCACCTCAGGTTTCCTGGTTCCGTCCGTGACGCTTCCCGAGGCCATCGGCGGCCCGATCGACGGCTATTTCGCCGAGACCGGCTTCGGCGGCGGTCACGAGAACCTGGTTCTCGAAGTGATCAAGGGCACCTTTGACGCCGGCACCACCTGGTCGTCGGGCGTTGGCGAGTTCAAGGACGGCTACACCTCCGGCAACCTGCGCAAGATGGTCGACAAGGGCATCCTCGACATGGACGACCTGGTTCAGATCTGGCAGTCGCCGCTGATCCCGAACGGCCCGGTCGTCGTGCGCTCCTCGCTGAGCGACGACATGAAGACCAAGTTCAAGAACTTCATGCTCGCAATGCCGGAGACCGACCGCGACTGCTTCATGGCGATCCAGGGCGGCGACTTCAAGGCGTTCACCGAAGTCAACGTCGACTTCTACAAGGCGATCATCGCCGCCCGCAAGGCGAAGATCGGCTCCTAAGCCCCACTCGCTTGCGGACGCCGGCGCCAACGCCGGCGTCCGTTTTCTTTGTTCCCCGTTGCCATTGCGAGCCCCGCCCATGTCGCTTGCGACGCTTTCCCCCAACGCCGCACCCCGCGACGGCGTCCCCTTGAGCGCGCAAGGCGCGCTCGTCGAGCGCCACTGGCGCGAGCAGGCCGGCCGGCGCCGGCTCTACACCGTCGGCGGCCTTGCGGTGCTTCTCCTCGCGCTTTCCGGATCGCTCTGGTTCGCGAATGAGACCAACGCCGGCAAGTTCTTCGACCGGCTGCCCTATTTCTTCGATTTCTTCATCGATCTCGCGCCGCGCGATCCGATGGAAATCTGGCGGGCGCTGTTCGACCTTCCCTCGCCCTATGACGACGGCAGCTTCAAGTACAATTATCCGGAAGGCCGGGTCTATCTGACCCAAAGCTTCTACATTCCGGAATATTTCTACAAGATGCTGGAGACGCTGAACATCGCGATCCTGTCGACGCTGATCGGCTTTACCTTCGGCTTCCTGCTGTGCTTCGTCGCCTCCAAGAACCTGGTGCGCAATGCCTGGCTGCGCGGAACCGTGCGCCGACTGATGGAGCTGCTGCGTGCCTTCCCCGAGATCGTCATCGCCGGCTTCTTCGTGGCGATCCTGACCATCGGCCCGATCCCGGCGATCATCGCGGTGTCGATCCATACGGTCGGCTCGCTCGGCAAGATGTTCTTCGAGGTGGTGGAAAACGCCGACATGCGCCCCGACGAAGGTCTTCGGGCGGTGGGCGCCAACTGGTTCGAGCGGGTGTGGTTCGCCATCGTGCCGCAGGTCGCGCCCAACTTCATGAGCTATGCGCTGCTCCGGCTGGAGATCAACGTGCGCGCCTCCACCATCATCGGCGCGGTCGGCGGCGGCGGCATCGGCGAGGTGCTGCGCCTGTCGATCAGCCGCGGCCACGAGGCCAAGACGCTCGCCATCATCCTCCTGCTGTTCCTGACGATCGTCGCCGTCGACCAGTTCTCGGCCTGGCTGCGCAAGCGCCTCGTCGGCAACCAGGCCTTCGAGTTCGGACGCTAGACAAGGTCCCGTTTCATGGCTTCCACCGCTTCCCTCCCGCTGAGCCAGAGCGATGTCGACGACATCGCCGCGCGCCATCCCGAGGTTTTCAAGAACCGCCCCTGGCGGCGCTATCGCGCGCCGCTGGCGATCCTCGCGGTCGTGCTCTACAGCGTCTATTGCTGGTCGTTCTTCGGCATCGGCAAGGTGCTTCAGGACGCCAATTGGGACATCGCCGGCAATTATCTCGCCGACTGGATCTCCTATGAGGTCCGTCCCGACTTCGAGATCGAGCCGGACGGGGCGATCCTGCTGGAATGGCCGAGGTTCTCGCCGCTGGGGTCGGACCCCGACCCCGACTGGATCACCACGCAGACCGCGACGATGGAGCGGGTGCGCGCCTCGGATGGTGCAACGCCCGCAGCCACGGCGGCCGAGAAGACCGCCAACAGCTTCATGGTGCCGGATGCCAAGGGCACCGCACCTTCGTCCGCCGGCACCTCCAGCAGCTTCTCCTTCATGGCGCCGGATGCGGCGACCGGCGCGGGGACGGCTGGCGATGCGGGCGAACCTGCTGCGCCTGAGACTGTCGTCGAAGAAGTGATCACCGAGGCAACGGTCGAGGTGGGGCGCGGCAACCTGATCGAGATCGCGCCGACGCGTGTGGTCCTGACGCGCGGGTCGGAAAGCGTCGCCGTGCGGCTCGGCCCCGGAGAGCTGGTCACGGTCGAGGGCGAGATGCCGGACTGGGTCCAGCAGAAGCGCGCCGGGCGCAAGGTGCTTGCCTCCTTCGGCTTCGACGGGCGCGCCGAGATCGACTACGACGGCGTCAAGGTGCGCCACCGCTTCATCGGCTGGGAGAACTTCGTCTTCGACGCCAATTCCCCGTTCTGGGGCAAGAGCGCGGGCGAGGTCCTCGGGCTGATCGTCTCCGGCAAGCGGATCGATCCGGAGCGCTCCAACCTGTCGCTTGCCTGGAACAACATCCTCTACAATGCCGACTGGCAGCATCTCGACGTGTGGACCAAGCTGCTGCAGACCATCGTCATGGCCTTTGTCGGCACGCTGTTTGCCGGGGTGGTGGCCTTCCCGCTCGCCTTCCTGGCGGCGCGCAACATCACCCGCAGCCGGATCCTCAACCAGATCAACAAGCGCTTCTTCGACTTCCTGCGCTCGGTGGACATGCTGATCTGGGCGCTGTTCTTCACCCGCGCCTTCGGTCCGGGACCGCTGGCCGGCATGTCGGCGATCTTCTTCACCGACACCGGCACGCTCGGAAAACTCTACGCCGAGGCGCTGGAAAACATCGACGACAAGCAGCGCGAAGGGGTACGCTCCGTCGGCGCCTCTCCGGCGTCCGTGCAGCGATTCGGCGTGTTGCCGCAGGTTCTTCCTGTCTTTGCCAGCCAGGCGCTCTATTTCTGGGAATCCAACACGCGCTCGGCGACGATCATCGGCGCCGTGGGTGCCGGCGGCATCGGCCTGAAGCTGTGGGAAGCGATGCGCACCAACCAGGACTGGGAGAACGTCGCCTATATGGTGATCCTGATCCTCGCCGTCGTCTTCCTGTTCGACGGCATCTCCAATGCCCTGCGCTCGCGCCTGATGGGCGGGCAGAAGCGCTAGGACGCCTTAGTCCGGGCCCGCCCGATGGCGCGGGTCCGGCTTTTCACCCGATCCGCGGCGTCCCGTCCAACGGGGGGCCGCGCGATCATTCGTTTGCGGGATGTTTTCGTCCCGCACAGGACCGACCGACCCGATGCGATACGCTCTCTACTACTCCCCCTCCGCCGACCATCCGCTGGTCGCCGCGGCTGAACACTGGCTCGGCCGCAGCCTCTTCGGCCGCGAGGTGCCCGGCGACACGATCGGCGGGCTGACGCCGCAGGCGCGCGCGCCCTGGATCGCCTCGCCGCGCCGCTACGGCTTTCACGCGACCCTGAAGGCGCCGTTCCGCCTGGCGGAGGGGTGCGACGAGGCCGCGCTGATTGCGGCCATCGACGCGTTTGCAGCGACCACAGGGCCGGCGCCGGCGGCGCGTCTCGGGCTGGAGAACCTGCGCGGGTTTCTGGCGCTCACCTTTGTCCGGCCGACCCCGGAACTCGACGCGCTTGCCGCGGAGATCGTGCGGGACTTCGACGGCTTCCGCGCGCCGATGAGCCCCGAGGATCGCGCCCGCCGGCAGCCGGAGCGTCTGGAGGAGGCCCTGCGCCGCAATCTCGACACCTGGGGCTATCCTTATGTGATGGAGGCCTTCCGCTTCCACATGACATTGACGGAGCGGCTCGATGCGGCCGACGCCGCGCGCGCCGGCGAGGCGCTGCGGCAGCATTTCGCCGAACTGCTCGAGACGCCCGTCACTGTCGACCGGATCGTGCTGTGCCGGGAGCCGGCCCCGGGCGCGCCCTTTACCTCTATCCACGCGACGCCGCTCATCGGCGCTGCGTCCAAAACCGCCTGAAAGACGAAACGCATGGAAACGATTTTGACGAATGCCCGCATCGTGTTGGGCGACGAGGTGATCACCGGCACGCTGCACCTCAAGGACGGGGCGATCGCTGGCGTGGATACCACCGCGAGCACCGCGGCGGGCGCCGAGGACATGAACGGCGATTATGTGATCCCCGGGTTGGTCGAACTGCACACCGACCACCTGGAAAACCACTATATGCCGCGCCCGAGAGTGCGCTGGAACCCGATCGCGGCGGTCTGCGCCCATGATGCGCAGGTTGCCTCGAGCGGCATCACCACCGTGTTCGACGCCCTGCGCGTCGGGCTCGACGAGGACGCCGGGGTGACGGCGGAGGACATGCGGCGGCTGGCCGACGCCATCGAGGCGGGCGTGGTCGGGGACCGGCTCAGGGCCGACCATTTCATTCACCTGCGCTGCGAGGTGTCCGCGCCCAATTGTCTGGAGAGCTTCCGCCTGTTCGACGGCGATCCGAGGGTGCGCATCGCCTCGCTGATGGACCATTCGCCCGGCCAGCGCCAGTTCGCGAGCCTCGAGGCCTATGCGGTCTACTACAAGGGCAAGATGAAGATGAGCGACGCGGAGTTCAACGAATTCTGCGAGACGCGCATGGCGCAGTCGGCCGAATATTCCGACAAGAACCGCACCGCCGTCGCCGATCTGGCCCGTCCGCGCGGGATCGTGCTCGCCAGCCACGACGACGCGACGACCGCCCATGTGGACGAGGCGGTCGACCAGGGGATCAAGATCGCGGAATTCCCGACGACCATGGAAGCGGCGCGGGCGTCGAAGGACCAGGGGCTCGCGGTGCTGATGGGTGCGCCGAACGTGGTGCGGGGCGGCTCGCACTCCGGCAATATCTCGGCGCGCACGCTTGCCGAACACGGGCTGCTCGACATCCTGTCGTCCGACTACATCCCCTTCAGCCTCATTCAGGCGGCGTTCTTCCTCAGCGAGGTGGTCGACGAAGTCGACCTGCCGCAGGCCGTTGCCATGGTGTCGCGCAACCCGGCGCGGGCGGCGGGGCTTGAGGATCGCGGCGAGATCGCGCTTAACCGGCGCGCCGATCTCGTGCGGGTGCGGGTCGAGGATCACATCCCGATCGTGCGCTGCGTGTGGCGCGAGGGGCGCCGCGTCGCGTGATGGGCGAGACATCCACGGGAAACGGGATGACGAGCGCACGGCCCCGGGGCCGGCTGATCGCCGTGGTCGGCCCGAGCGGGGTCGGCAAGGACAGCCTGCTGACGCTTGCCCGGCGCGAACTCGACGGCGAGCTGCACTTCGTGCGCCGGACCATCACCCGGCCGGTTGCCGCCGACGCGGAGGATCATCTGGCCGCGAGCGACGCGGACTTCGCGGCATGCGAGGCGGCGGGAGGGTTTTGTTTTTCCTGGCGTGCGCACGGGCTGAGCTACGGGCTGCCTATCGCGCTTGACGATCACCTCGCCGCCGGACGCCCGGCGGTGGTGAACGGATCGCGCAAGGTGCTGCCGCAAATGGCGGACCGGTTTCCGGGGCTTGTCATCGTTTCCGTGACCGCGGATCCGCAGGTGATCGCCGCCAGGCTGCTCGCCCGCGGGCGCGAGGATGCCGACGCGGTGGCCGCGCGTCTGGCGCGCTCCGCGCCGGTTCCGGCCGTCGCGCCGGTGCGCGTCATCGACAATTCCGGAGCGCTGGAGGCCGCGGCGGCCGAGTTCATCGGCGCGCTGCGGGCCTTTGCTCATTCCGACGGGTTGTCCTCAGACTGACAGGCTGCGTGCGGAGATGCTGCGGACACTGCGCTGAAGCCGCAGTCTTCGCCCGCCGAAGGCTGTCGGCGCTCTGACTACGGCGCTCGGGCCACGGCGTTTTCCACACATCGCGCGGACTTGCAACGCTGAGCAGTGATTTTGTGGTTTGCACGCAATTTTTGATATATGATTTTCGCAATCGATAGCTGCGCAAGACGCGGCTGCAACAGCCTGTTCCCGCCCGGCCAAGACCGGCGGGCTGCGTGCTTCGGCAAGCATCGCGGGATTTCAGGCATCATCGCAAGGTTCGAATCGTGACGGGTTTTCTGGCAACGCATGGAACGAGCGGACTGGTGCTCAGTCTCGACGACGAGGTGGCGAACGAACGCATCGTCTCCGAAATCAAGCGCGGCCGCTACGAGGCGAGCGAACTTGCCATCGCGTCGCGTTTCGTGCGCGCCGGGGACCGGGTTCTGGAACTGGGGGCCGGCGTCGGCTTCATCTCCGCCGGCGTGATGCGCAACGTGGGACCCGCCTATTACGCGGCGGTGGAGGCCGATGCCAGGCTCATCCCGCATATTCGCGAAACCCATGCGCGCAACGGCGTGAGCGGGGTCGAGATCATCAACGCCGCCTTCACCAGCGATCCGGACGTGCTGGCGAAGGGGACGGTGGCCTTTACCCTGCACCGGGAGTTCTGGCGCTCCGGGATCGGGCAGGATCAGCCGGGCAGTGCGGAAACGGTCAGCGTTCCGGCCCGGGACGTCTCCCGGTTCCTGGCGGAAAAGGACATCACCGTGTTGATCGCGGATATCGAAGGCGCCGAACTGGACCTGCTCCGCCACATCGACACCGCGCGGCTGGAAAAGATCGTGCTGGAGCTGCATCCCCAGCGGATCGGCAAGGCGGGGGTGCTGGAAATCTTCCAGATCCTCTGTGCCCGGGGATTTGCCTATAACACGGCTTTGTCCGAGGGGTCCGTAGTGTGTTTCGAGGCGGTCCCATCCCAAAGCGCGGCAATCGGCGAGGCGGCCTGTTCCGCCGGGAATCCTTGAGCGAAAAAGACGCACTTAAGCGATCGCCGAGACTTCGTAATTCTTACGATGAATTGCAAGTCATTTTTGGGAAATTTATAAATAAATTTATTGTAGTATCCGGATAAATGACAGTAAGTATTATTCGTTTTTGAATCTATCTTTTCATTTATACGATGGGTTAGCGGATCTCATTAAAGAAACATTATATTTGTTGGCGTCACTCTTGTGCTATGATGCAATATCTGTCGCGGAACACCTTCGCCGGGCGGTGTGCGGCAGTAGCAAGAGCGAGATGTGATGAAGAATCTTCGACTGGTTTGCGCCGGGTTTCTCCTGCTGGTGTCCGTGCTTGCGAGTTCGGTTCTGGCCGACGATGCGGTCGTGCTGACCGTCGACGGCCGCATTGCGGGCGATACGGCTGTCGACTTCACGCTTGCCGACCTGCAGGCGCTAGGCATGGAGCGCATCGAGACAACGACGCCGTGGCATGACGGCGTGATGGTGTTCGAAGGCGTTCCCCTGTCCAGGCTGATGGCGCATGTCGGAGCGCAGGGGGACAATCTGACCGCCATCGCTCTCAACGACTTCTACGCCGAAATCCCGATCTCCGATGCCGCGGCCTATGACGTCCTGCTCGCCTATCGCGCGAACGGGTCGATCCTGACGGTGCGCGACAAGGGGCCGCTTTTCCTGATTTACCCGTTCGACCGGTTTCCCGACCTGCGGAACGAGTTGTACTATTCCCGTTCCATCTGGCAGCTGCGCCGGCTGACGGTCAGATAAGGCCGCAATGATGGATGGGTTTTCGCGTATCGGCGAAACGCTTGTCGGAAAGATGAGGCTCCTTGCCATCATGGTGCTGGGCGGCCTCGTGCTTGTCATCATCGTGCAGGCGGAAGCGGTTCTCACGACCGGCGAGGCGGTCAACCGGTCGATGCGCTACGACATCGCCATGAACGGGCTGAACGGCAAGCTGGACGCGGTGAATGCGCTGGAACGGGTGTCTCGTTTCGCGGCAACCCGGACGCCTGAAGATGCCCAGGCCGCCCGTCTGTTCCACAATATCCTGCTGAGCCGCATCGACACCTGGTCCGCCGGGGCCTTCGGGAACTTTGTCGCCACTTCGCCGGAGCGCGTCGCGCTGCTTGAGCGGGTCCGGGCGCAAGTCTCGGGCCTGTCGCCGCTTTATGCCCGGATCGAGGATCCGGGCGTGCCGGACGAGATCCGCCGAACCCTGGCGCAGGCTGTCAGCGGACTGATCCGAATCGGCGGTCAGGCGATGATGTCGAACCTGACGGAGGCCGCGGACATCCGGGAGACGCTGCGCGAGCGCCAGCGCTTCCAGAATGCGCTCGTCATGGTGCTGATCGTGTTCGGCGCGGTCCTTTTGGCGATGATGTCGTTTCAGGCCAGAGGCCTGCGCCTGGCGCGCGAATCGGCGGAGCGCAGCGCCCGGAAGTTCGAGCAGGTTGCGCAGCGCGATCCGCTGACGCAGCTCGCCAACCGGCTGGCCTTCGACGCCGCGCTCGACAAGGTGATCGTCGAGGGCGATGCGGGCGCGGGGCGGCTGGCGGTCTTTGCCATCGACCTCGACGGCTTCAAGGCGGTCAACGACATGCTCGGCCATGCCGCGGGAGACAGTCTCCTGATGTCGGTGGCGCGGCGGCTGGAGGAAATCGTCGGCGGCTGGGGCGGCGACGGCCTCGTGTCGCGGCTTGGCGGCGACGAGTTCACGGTGCTGACCAGGGTGCCGAAGGGCGCGCCGCAGGCCAAGGCCCGGGCCCAGGAAATGATCGACGGTCTGCATGCCGCCCATGGTCTCGACCACGGAAACATCGTCGTCAATGTCACCATCGGCTACGCCCTGGTCGATGGGCAGACCGCCGATGCCGACTCGGTGGTCCAGAACGCGGATCTTGCCCTGAGCCATGCCAAGGCCGCCGGAAAGGGGCGCTCCCAGGCCTATGACGCGTCGATGCGCGAGGATGCGACGCGGCGACAGTTGATCGAGGCCGGATTTTCCTGTGCATTGTCGCGGGGCGAGATCGTGACGCACTACCAGCCCCAGGTGGAGATGGCGACCGGGCGCATCGTCGGCTTCGAGGCGCTGGCGCGCTGGCGCCATGCCGAGCTTGGCTGGATCCCGCCAAGCGAGTTCATCCGGATCGCGGAAGCCTCGGGCCGGATCGCCGAGATCGGCGAACACATCCTGCGCTCCGCCTGCCGGGACGCCAGCCTGCTGCCGCAGGACGTGCCGGTGTCCGTCAACCTGTCCGTGGCGCAATTGGCGCGCGCGGACCTGCCGGGCACGGTTGCCGACATCCTGGAAGAGACAGGGTTGCCGCCTGAGCGCCTCAAGCTTGAAGTGACCGAGAGCATGGTGATGAGCGATTCCACGCGGGCGCTCGCGACCTTGCGGCGGCTCAAGGCGCTCGGCGTGTGGATCGCGCTCGACGATTTCGGCACGGGCTATTCCGCCTTGTCCTATCTGCGCGACTTCGCCTGGGACGAGTTGAAGGTCGACCGCAGCTTCGTCCAGACCCTGGAAAGCGATGCGCAAAGCCTGCTGATCATCCGCTCCATCGTCGAGCTGGCGCAGCGTCTCAACATCAGCGTCACGGTGGAAGGGGTGGAGACACCCAGCCAGTGCGCGCTGCTGCGCCGCGCCGGGTGCCGGGTCGCCCAGGGGTTCTATTACGGCCATGCGGTGCCGGCCGGCGAACTTGCCGGCCAGTTGCTGCGAAGTTTCGCCCGGGTGCCGTTGCTGGAAAAGCCGGACCTGCTTGGAAAAGGCGCCTGAGGCTCGGGGCGGACGCGCCGGGCCATGCTCGGGTGCGGTTTGCTGTTGCTGGCGGAAGCTGATAACCAAAACACCGTTGCCGCATCCTGCGGCCAGCCGCCTTCGCGCCGGTTCATGACAATTGCCAAAAGAGGCGCCGGAGGCCAAAGCAGCCGCCGGGCGCATCGCGTTTCACGGGAGCCTTCTCGCATGTCCGATCCATGCATTATCTGCGTCGCCATCACCGGTTCGGTGCCGAAAAAGTCGGACAATCCCGCGGTTCCGATCACCGTCAGCGAGCAGATCGAAAGCACGCAGGAAGCGTTTGAGGCCGGGGCCACCATCGCCCATTGCCATGTGCGCGAGGACGACGGCACACCAACCTCCGACCCGGATCGCTTTGCCCGGCTGATGGAGGGGATCAAGACCCATTGTCCGGGCATGATCGTGCAGCTCTCCACCGGCGGCCGCTCGGGCGCCGGCAAGACACGCGGCGGCATGCTGCCGCTCGCACCCGAAATGGCGTCGCTCTCGGTCGGATCGAACAATTTCCCGACCCGCGTCTACGAAAACCCGCCCGAGCTGGTCGACTGGCTGGCAAGCGAAATGCGCACCTACAACATCAAGCCCGAGATCGAAGCCTTCGACCTGTCGCACATCTTCCAGGCTGCGGCGATGGTCGCCGACGGGCGGCTCGCCGCGCCGCTGCATGTGCAGTTCGTCATGGGCGTGAAGAACGCCATGCCGGTCGACCGCCGCGTGTTCGAGTTTTACGTCGAGACCACCCGGCGGCTGATGCCGGAGGCGACCTGGACGGCGGCGGGCATCGGCCGGCACCAGCTGGAGGTCAGCCGCTGGGCAATGGAAGCCGGCGGACATTGCCGCACCGGTCTGGAGGACAACATCCGGCTGGACCGCGACACGCTTGCCCCCTCCAATGCAGCTCTGGTGAAACGCACCGCCGATATCTGCGCCGACTACGGCCGGCATCCGGCAAGCGTTGCGGAGGCACGCGCGATCCTCGGTCTGGAGGCCTAGCGGGCCACGACCTTCGGCGGTCGGTGTCACACGAAATTGACATGTGTCAATTTCGTGTGACGGTGTCGGGTGTAACCTTTCCCTTTCACGGGAGGGTTTGCCATGCGCATCGTGCTTGTTCATCCGAATTATCATTCCGGCGGCGCCGAGATCGCCGGAAGCTGGCCGCCGGCGTGGGTTGCCTACCTCGCCGGCAGTCTTCGGCGCGCGGGCTTTGACGATATCCACTTCATCGACGCGATGACGCATCACATCGACGACGAGGCCCTGGCGGCGCGCCTTGGCGCGCTCCAGCCGGACCTCGTCGGGGTGACGGCGATCACACCGTCCATCTATACGGCCGAGCGCGTGCTCGAGGTGGCGCGCGACGCCTGTCCGGACGCGGTGCGGGTGCTTGGCGGCGTCCATGCCACCTTCATGTACAAGCAGGTGCTGAGCGAGGCGCCGCAGGTCGATGTGATCGTGCGCGGGGAGGGCGAGGAGATCTTCGCCAATCTGGTGACCGCCATCGCCGCCGGGTCCTGGCGCGATGCGGTGGGCGGGATCAAGGGGCTGGCCTTCAGGCGCGGCGACGAGATCATCGCAACGCCCGCGGCGCCGACGGTGAAGGACCTGGACGGCATCGACCCCGACTGGTCGCTGCTGGAGTGGGAGAACTACATCTATGTGCCCTTGGGCGTTCGCGTCGCGATCCCCAACATGGCGCGCGGCTGTCCCTTCACCTGTTCGTTCTGCTCGCAGTGGAAGTTCTGGCGCGACTACCGGGTGCGCGACCCGAAGAAGGTCGTCGACGAGATCGAACGGCTGGTGGAGGATCACCAGGTCGGCTTCTTCATCCTCGCCGACGAGGAACCCACCATCAACCGCAAGAAGTTCATCGCCTTTTGCGAGGAGCTGATCGCGCGCGGCCTGCCCGACAAGGTGAAATGGGGGATCAACACCCGCGTCACCGACATCCTGCGCGACGAGGCGCTGCTGCCGCTCTACCGCAAGGCGGGGCTGGTGCATGTCTCGCTCGGCACGGAAGCCGCCGCGCAGCTGAAACTCGACCGGTTCAACAAGGAAACCAAGGTCGCCGACAACCGCCGCGCCATCGAGCTGTTGCGCAACGCGGACATCTTCGTCGAGGCGCAGTTCATCGTCGGGCTTGACAACGAGACCCCGGAAACGCTGGAAGAGACCTACAAGATGGCGCGGGACTGGAACCCGGACCTCGCCAACTGGGCGATGTACACCCCCTGGCCGTTCTCGCCGCTCTACCAGGATCTCGGCGACAAGGTCGAGGTTTTCGACTTCTCCAAGTATAATTTCGTCACGCCGATCATGAAGCCGGAGGCCATGGACCGGGCGGAACTGCTCGACCGGGTGATGAACAACTACCGGCGCTTCTACATGAAGAAGGCGCTGCTGGACTATCCATGGCGCGGCAGCGGCTTCCGCCGGCGCTATCTGCTTGGATGCCTGAAGGCGTTTCTCAAGGCCGGGTTCCAGCGCACGTTCTACGACCTCGGCAAGGTCGGCTACTGGGGGCCGCAGTCGAAGAAGAAGGTCGACTTCCATTTCGACGACACGCGCAAGATCGCCCCGGCCCAGTTGGAAGACTGGGAGGCGGCGGCGGAGCGGGCGCAAAAGGCGAAGGCGGTGCGAAGCCAGGCGGCGGCGCAAAAGGCCTGCGGCGGCGGCGAGGAGCAGATGGCCGATGCGTGAGGAGGTCGCGCGCGACGGCGCGGCCGTGCGGCCTGCCGCGTCCGTGCCATCCGGTCAGGCCGGGGTGATCGGTCCCAACGCCGCCTTGCAGCTGGCGGTCGCCATGACGCAAATGGCGGGGGCGGAGGAGACCGGCCGGCTGTTTGCCGCAGCCGGACTGTCCGCCTGGCTCGAGACGCCGCCGGGCGAGATGGTTCCGGTCCCGGAGGTTGAGCGCCTCTATGCGGTTCTCTATCGCGACTGGCCCGAGACAGCGTCCGCCTTTTGTACGCAGGCCGGGTGGCGAACGGCGGATTACCTGATTGCCAATCGCATTCCGGCGCTTGCGCGCGGCGTGCTGCGGGCGCTTCCAGCCGGTGCGGCCGCGCATCTGCTTGCCCTTGCGGTGGCGCGCAATGCCTGGACCTTTGCAGGCGAGGGCACGCTGCGGGTGCTGCCGGGGCGACCGATGAAATTCCTCTTGCAGGGGCATCCGCTGGCGCTTGCCGGCTGCCCCTGGCACCGGGCGGTGTTTCAGCGTCTGTTTCGGGCGTTCGTCAGCCCGCGGGCGGCGGTCGCCCATGTGCCGGCTACCGGCCCCGACGGTCCGGGAGACCTTCTGATCGTCACCTGGTGAGACACTTTTAAGCGACGGGCGCGGCCGGCATGCGGTCGGTGAACTTCGCCGCAAGGTCGACGGAGGCTGCCTCTTGCGGATGCAGCTCGTCGTTCCAGCGGCCATCGACGACATTGCGCAGGTTCACCACCTGCACATGGGCATGTTCGCCCGCAACCCCCTCGAGCATGTCGTAGAAGGCATCGACAAGATGCCTGAGGATCGCGGCGATCAGCTCCTCGTCGACGGTCAGGTCGTAGCCTTTCGCGGTGAAAGGGACGGCAAGCCACGGCTGGCCGGCGCGCGGGGCCGGATAATCGTAGCCGTGGACGAGCATGGTGACGCCGGTGTCGGCGGCCCTGACGTCGCGGGCGATGAAGTCGTAGCCGCTCGCAAGGGTCGCCACGGCGGAGGCGAGCGCGTCCGGATCGATGCAGTCGTGCGGATCCGGGCTGCTGCCCACGGCCTGCCGGTCGCGCAAAAGGGCGACAAGCGCGCTGCCGCCGAGGATATCGTTGCCCCCGCCGGAAAAGACGAAATAGTCGAAGGTCCCGGAATCCAGCGGTTGGCGGTAGTCGCGCGCGGCCAGCATGTCCGCCAGCGTGTCGCCGGGATAGCCGACGCTGCGGCTGTAATAGGAGACGTTCTCCTCGATCACGTCGAAGAAGGTCTTCTCGTGGCCGAACAGCGTTGACCATGGCCAGAGGATGTTGATCCAGGAATCGCCGTCGGCGCACACGCGCACGAGGTTCTCCGCCGGCGCAGTTTCGCTGCTCTGGCGGGCAGCGCGCAGCCGTGCGCGCAGCTCGTCGGTCTCGTCTCGCCCGTCGGGACCGAAGATCCGATAGGCAAGGGCAACCTCCGGGTCCTTCTTCATCGATCGCCCCGGGAGCCCGAGCATGTCCAGAATTGCCTTTACCATCGTACCGCCTCCCATTTCGAGATGGCCTTGATTTTGACTGTATCCCGAAAAAATTCAATCAAAGGGTGTAAGTGCCGCGGCTGCCGGGGTCAGGCCCGAATGAGCTCGGACGGTTCTGCGGGCACGACAATGCGGGTGCCGGCCTGCTGCAGCCGGCGGCGCAGCGCGTCGGGGGGCGGACGGTCGCAGACGACCGCCGCCACGTCGGTGATATGCCCGCCGCGCACATGCGCCGGCCGGCCGAACTTGCTAGCATCGAGCACGAGATAGGCCTGACGGCAGTTCGCCAGGATCGCCTGGCGGGCCGTGACCTCCTCTTCGTGGAAGTCGAGCAGCGTGCCGTCGGCATCGACGCCGGCAACGCCGAAGATGCCGATATCGACCTTGTAGCCGGCGAAGAAGCTCTGGGTTTCCGCGCCCAGGATGTCGCAGTCGCCATGGCGCAGGCGGCCGCCGGCGATGGTGACCTCGAAGCTGTCGCATTGCGAGGCGGCAAAGGCGACATGCAGGTTGTTGGTGAAGATGCGCAGGTTCTTGTGGTGCACCAGCGCCTGCATCACGATTTCGGGCGTCGTTCCGATGGAAAACGCCAGGGCGGCGCCGTCGCGCACTTCTTCCGCAACCGCCTCTGCAATCGCGCGCTTGGCCGCGAGATTGAGGATCTGGCGCCGGGCGTAATGCAGGTTTCCCGTCTGGGCCGGCGGTTCCACCCCGCCATGGGTGCGCCGCAGGATGCCGCGCCGGCACAGTCGCGTGAGATCACGCCGGATGGTCTGGGTCGTGACCCCGAAGCGCCGGGCAAGATCCTCCACCGAGGCAAACCCGTCCGACTGCACCAGGTCTGCGATGTCGCGCTGGCGCGGCGTGATGTCCCCTTCGCCGAACATGGATGCGACGATGCTCCCTGGTTGTCTGCGGAGGCTCGCCCGAAGAGGCAAGCCGTTCGGGTGATCGTTGAACTACGTTCATATGAACATAGCGTGACGCGACGGTGCCGTCCCCGTCGCGCGGCCGCTTTTCCCTATTTTGCGCAAAGGAGCTCGCGCGCGATCCGGCAGGGGCGCATTGCCGTAAACGCAATCAGGCTATGCCCGCGTGCTGGCGCGACAGGGCTTGGCTCGTTTTTGCAAATGGTTCTCATTTTCATTGACAGTTGCAAATCATTCTCATATTCATGTTGGGCGCGGACCGGAGACGGCCGCGCAAGGACAGGCAAAGAGGCGAGGTTGGTAAATGCGCGACTGGACGAGACGGCAACTGGTGGTCGGCGCCGCGGCGCTTGGTCTGATGCTCTCCCTTGCCGCGCCGTCGCCGCTTCGCGCCGAGGGCGAGGCGCTCAAGGTCGTCGCGACCACGGGCATGATCGCCGACGCCGCGCGTCGCGTCGGTGGCGATGCGGTGACCGTGCAGGCCCTGATGGGGCCGGGCGTCGATCCGCACTCCTACCGCCAGACCCGCACCGACATCGTCGCGATGGTGAACGCCGATCTCGTGCTGCGCCACGGCCTCTATCTCGAGGCGCAGATGGAGGACTTTTTCGCCGGTCTCGGCAAACGCAAACCGGTCGTTTCCGTCGCCGAGGTTTTGCCCCGCGACGCGCTGATCGCCCATGAGGACTATGCCGACAAGTTCGATCCGCACGTCTGGATGGATCCGGACCTGTGGTCCAATGCAATCGTTGCGGTGCGCGATGCGCTGATCGAGGCGCGGCCGGCGTCGGAAGAGGTCTTCCGCGCCAATGCGGCCGCCCATCTGGAGGAAATCGCCGCACTTGCCGCCTATGCGCGCAAGGTGCAGGCGAGCGTTCCGCCGGAGGCGCGGGTGCTGGTCACCGCCCATGACGCCTTCAACTATTTCGGCCGGGCCTACGGGTTCGAGGTGCTCGGTATCCAGGGCATTTCCACGCAAAGCGAGGCCGGATTGCAGCGCGTGTCGGAGCTGGTCGACGTGCTGGTGTCGCGCGGGATCAAGGCGGTCTTCGTGGAATCCTCCGTGTCCGACCGTAGCGTGCGCGCGCTCATCGAAGGAGCGGCGTCGCGCGGCCATGAGGTCGCCATCGGCGGCGAGCTATTCTCCGATGCCATGGGCGAGGACGGAACCTATGAGGGGACCTATCTCGGCATGATCGACCACAATGTGACGCTGATCGCGCGGGCGCTGGGCGGCGACGCTCCTGAGCGCGGCGCGACCGGGCGTCTGGCGGCCGGAAGCTGAACCCGCTATCGTCGCGACACCCGCAACGCCGCCGTCGGGCGGCAGGGAGCCATGAATGTCTGCGCCCAAGCTTGAACTTGCTGCCAAAGACGGTGCCCGGGCGCCGTCGCCCACGGAAATCGCCAATGCGTCGCTGGCGCTCAGCGAGATCACGGTCTCCTATGGCGAGAAGCCGGCGGTGTTTTCCGTCGATGCCGCGCTTCCCCGCGAAAGCATGGTCGCGATCATCGGCCCGAACGGGGCGGGAAAATCCACGCTCCTGAAGGCCGCGCTCGGCATCGTGCCGCGGCTGTCCGGCAGCGTGCGTGTGTTCGGCCAGGAGATCGAGCGCGCCCGCGACCGGGTGGCCTATGTGCCGCAGCGCGCCTCGGTCGACTGGGATTTCCCCACGCGGGTGATCGACGTCGTGCTGATGGGCCTCTACCGCGAGCTCGGGCTCCTGCGCTTCGTACGCAAGGCGCACCGGGAGCGCGCGCGTGCCTGCCTGGAGCGGGTCGGCATGGCCGACTTCGCGGAGCGTCAGATCGGCCAGCTCTCGGGCGGTCAGCAGCAGCGCGTCTTCCTGGCCCGCGCGCTGGCGCAGGATGCGGATCTCTATCTGCTCGACGAGCCCTTCGCCGGCGTGGATGCGGCGACCGAAAAGGCGATCATCGACGTGCTGCATACGCTGAAGGCGGCGCGCAAGACCGTGGTTTGCGTCCATCACGACCTGGCGACGGTGGTCGATTATTTCGACCACGTGCTCCTGATCAACGTGCGCAAGATCGCCGAAGGGCCGACGGCCACCACCTTTACCTCGGACAATCTCCAGGCAACCTACGGCGGGCGGCTGGCCTCCACCCATATCGACCAGCTCAAGCTGTCGAGCTGATCGGCCATGCCCGACGCCATCCTCTCCGCGCTTCTGTTCCAGGCCGGCTACAACGCGGCTCTCGTCGCGATCGGATCCGCGCTGCTGGGGATCGCCGCCGGCGCCGGCGGCACCTTCCTGTTCCTGCGCAAGCGCGCATTGATCAGCGATGCGGTGGCCCATGCCACGCTGCCCGGCATCGGGCTGGCGTTCATCGCCATGGTCGCGCTTGGCGGCGACGGCCGCAATCTTGTCGGGCTGCTGGCCGGTTCGGCGGTGTCGGCCGCCGTCGGACTGTTGCTGGTCGACTGGATCGTGCGCCACACCCGCCTTGCCGAGGATGTCGCCATCGGCGCGATCCTCTCGGTGTTCTTCGGACTGGGCATCGTGTTGCTCACCGTGATCCAGACCATGTCGAGCGGGCGTCAGGCGGGGCTGGAAGGCTTTCTGCTGGGCTCGACCGCGGGCATGCTGCGCCAGGATGCGCTGGTGATTGCCGTTGGCGGGGCGCTGGCGCTGGCGGTTCTGGTGCTGCTGCGCCGGCCGATGACGCTGGTCGCCTTCGACCCGGGCTATGCGGCCGCGCGCGGCGTGCGGGTGCAGGCCGTCGATCTCGCCATGATGGGGCTGGTGCTCGCCGTCACCGTGATCGGGCTGAAGGTCGTCGGCCTGATCCTGATCGTCGCCATGCTGATCATCCCGCCGGTGACCGCGCGGCTGTGGAGCGAGCGGACCGACACGGTGGTTGCGGTCGCGGGCGTGCTCGGCGGGCTTGCCGGCTATCTCGGGGCGGCGATCTCGGCTTCCGCGCCCAATCTGCCGACCGGGCCGATCATCGTGCTCGTTTCGTTCTCGCTATTTTGCTTTTCGCTGCTGATGGCGCCCAGCCGGGGCGTGCTTGCGGCCGCGGTGCGCCACCGGCGGTTTCAGCGCCGGGTGCACCGCCGGCAAGGCCTGCTGGCGCTGGCCCGCAACGAGCCGATCCTCGATCCGTTGACGCTGAAGGTGCTGCGCCGGGACGGGCTCATCCGGCCCGACAAGGTGGCCACCGACGCCGGACGGGCCCGGGCCGCCAAGGCGCTCAGGGACGAGCGTCGCTGGGAGGTGGCGCGGCGGATGCACCAGGACGAGGGGGCCTCGGGCCGCTACGACGGGCTGACCTCCATCGAGACGGTGCTGACGCCGGACGAGATCGCGGCGATCGACGCGGAGATCGGTGCGCCGCGGCTCGCTGGCCAGGGAGCCAACTGACCATGGATGCCTTTCTGCAACTCTCTCTCGCACCGATCCTGATCGGCGTGCTTTCGGCGATCGCCTGCGCGCTTCCCGGCAATTTCCTGATCCTGCGCCGGCAGGCGCTGATCGGCGATGCGATCAGCCATGTGGTGCTGCCAGGCATCGTCGTCGCCTTTCTCGCCACCGGGGTCATCGCGGCGCTGCCGATGCTGGTCGGCGCGGCCGGGGCGGCGCTGGTCGCCGTGGTGTTGATCGAGACGATCAAGCGGGTCGGACGGATCGAGCCGGGTGCGGCGATGGGCGTCGTCTTCACCGCCATGTTCGCCGGCGGCGTGCTCTTGCTGGAACAGACCGACACGAGCGCGGTGCATCTCGACGTGGAACACGCGCTGATGGGCAATCTGGAAAGCCTGATCTGGTTCGACGCCGCCGGATGGGGCTCGCTTGTCGACCCGGCAGCGCTCGCCGGGCTGCCGCCAGAACTGCCGCGGATCGCCGTGGTGGCCGCCGTGATCGCGCTGCTCACCTTCGTGTTCTGGCGTCCGCTCAAACTGTCGACCTTCGACGAGGGCTTCGCCGCGACCGTCGGCGTGCCGACGCGGACGATCGGGCTGGCGCTTGTCGCGGCCTCCGCCGTTGCCGCCGTCGCCGCCTTCGATGCGGTCGGCTCGATCATCGTCATCGCCATGTTCATCTGTCCGCCGGCGGCGGCCCGGCTGATGACCAACCGGCTGGAGGCGCAGGTCGGCTGGAGTATCGTCTTCGCCACGGTGTCCGCCATCCTCGGCTATGTGTTCGCCGGCTATGGCCCGCTGTGGTTCGGCGCGCAGAATGCCGTCAGCGCGGCCGGCATGATCGCGGCGGTGTCGGGCGCCATTCTCGCCGTCGCCTGTCTCGCGGCCCCGCACCGGCGCCGCATCGGCGCCGCGCAGGGGCAGGGCTAGGCGTCAGACGCGGACACCCGGGCCGATTGCCGGCCGGGCGCCTGGCCCGGACCTCAAGAACCTCGCCGGCTGCGGATATCATGATCTTCCCTTTGCCATGACCCGGAGGTCGGCGCGCGTCTGGCCGTGTGTCGTTTGCACGGTGGCAAGACGTCGATGAACCGCCCGCGGCGGTCTGCGGCGGCGGATTAGAATTCGGAAATTTCAGATTTTTTAGAAAATTATACTGATAACACACGCAAATCGTGTAAAATTGTTATTTTGGTTGCATTAGAAACTCAGCATCATCCGGCCAAATTCACTTGTAAGTTGAGTTGTCGAATGTCACTCTTCTCTCATAGGTAGATTTCTCAAATTCTTCTAATTTATCGCGATGCGAGGACGCCATGTTTGACATCACCACAGTGCGCGAAATCGATTACGGCCCGAACAGCGTTGTCTATGTCTATCAGGACCACGACAATCCCAAGCTCTGGTACATGGTGCCGGTTCCCACGCTGCGGACGTTGAATGGCGCTCCCGCCTTCTCGATCACCGAATACACCAAGAACGGCGGGGGGATCTCGGGGCTTTGCACCTTCGAGATGGAGCTCGTCCAGCCGCTGGCGGCCCGTCAGGCCGCGGAGCAGGTGCTGGGCGACGACATCAGCTGGGGCGGGTTCACCTGGGTCGGCGGCACGGCCTATTTCTACTATGACATTGAGGGCGAGACGGAGGTTCTGGCGGTCGAGCCCACCCTCTACGGGACCAATGTCGCGGCCTTCCAGATCCCGCTCGAGACACCGGAGGCGCTGAACACCTTCAAGGCCGCCTATTCCGAAGGCGGCGGCGCCTCGCCCTTCCGCATCGAATACGACATGCAGGTGCTGACCAAGCTTCTCGGCGCCAAGGCCACGGTCAAATACGTCGCCGAAGCCGCCATCCACTACGAGAAGACCTACAAGACGGTTCGCGATACCTGGGGCAACCAGAAACGGGTCCTGCAGGACGTCAAGCAGGTGTTGCAACAGTCGGGCGCGGGCGAGGTGCATGTGGAAATCGGCGCCGGCAGCACGCAGGAGCTGGAGCAGCGCGTGCGCGACTGGGGCTGGACGACGCTGGAAAACCAGGTGGCGAACACCGTCGCGGCCGCCGCGACCATGGCCACCGGCCCCAATCCGGTGTCGGCGACAACCTCCTTCGAGCAGACCTACAGCGAAGACACGGTGATCGACTGGTCGACGCCGGTATCCAGCTTCATGCGCAAGTTCTCGAGCGAGGAATGGAACAAGCTCTTCATCAAGGTCGACAACCGCAAGCTGTCGGTGGTGTTCAACCTGATCGGTCAGCTGACCCGTACCGACAATGGCGATGCGGTCGCCGAATCCGTAACGGTCACCGTGACTTATCCCACCCGCACGACGGACAACACCTTCGTGCTGATCGTCAAGGACGGCGACCAGTCGTCGATGATCTACGAAGCGCCGGGAGACTTTTCCGGCGGGTCTTACAACGCCGAGTACAGCTATTCCTATGTCATCGCGTTCAAGGACGGGACGAGCTTCCAGAGCGACCCCGTCACAACGTCCGACACATTGATCAACATCACGCCGAATGTCTTCGGCACGCGTCAGGTCAGCTTTATCGGGCAGTCCATTCCGTTCCTAACCGCCTCGTCCCCCAACGGCGCCGTCAAGACGGTCAATATCGACTTCTTCTTCGCGCCGCCCTCCGGCAGTCCCGCGATCGTTCAGACGAAGACGATGACCGGAAACGGCGAAGAGAGTGCGGTTCTTTTCGACAGCTTCTACAATCTCCCGATCGGGCAGGCCTACAGCTATCGGCTGCGCTACCAGATGGCGGACAATTCCGAGGTGATCTCGCAACCGCCCGGTGCGCTGTCGAGCGCTCCCGACAACACGAACTCCGGGAATGCGGATATCGTGTTCGTGAAGGATCCGAAGGGGTTGTTCACCCAGTTCACCCTGCGCGCCTTCAACTATGCCAATCAGTCGCAGGACCTCCTGCTGGTCGATGTCAACGCCCAGTATTTCGATCCGGCGAACGACCCCAACAGCTGGCTGTTTGAAAACACCTGGTCGAACTGGCAGCCGACCGGACTTCTCAGCTTCGCCGAGCCGCGCTGGAACTTCCAGGCGGTCGATAACACCAATTCGGCCTATTACAACATCGCTGGCACGATCTTCTACTCGGACGGCACCGACTTCACGCTCGCGAACTACAAGCAGTCGAGCGAGTACAAGACACTGACGATCACCAATACGATCGAGAATTACAGCGTTCTTGTCGACACCACCCTGATTGACTGGACCAAGGTGGCCAGCGTCAATCTGACGATGTTCCAGTTGAAGAAAACGGCGAAGGAACGCTTTGGCGACACGCTTCCCGATTTCTTCACCAAGCCGCGCGAGGAGATGACCAGCGAGGAACGGGCGACCGCGCTCGGGTCGCAGGACAACCTGCTGCTGTTCAGCATTCTCAGCCCGGCCGGAACGCCGCAGGTCGACGATCTCAACCGCTACTATGGTGTCCAGCGGCTGCGCGACGACCCGCTCGTCGAGTTCTATTACACCGCCGTTTACGTGATGAAGAGCGACGGCGAACAGCGCACGCTGACGGACCAGAAGGTGGAAGGAAAGCTGTCGGTGGAATTGCCGGCGCTACCGCCGACCACGGTCAAGCCCGGTATCGTGCGTCACAGCATCGAGCCCGAGGCGCTCGCAGCCCATATGCGCGTCGCGGGCTAGGGCAATGGCCGACGCCCTGTCCATGGATGGCGTCGGCGCGGGCCAGGGTGGCGGCGGGGTGGCCGCCAGCTTTTCCGCGCTGCGGGGCCTTGCCAGGGCCGCCACCGACGATGCCGCGATGCTGGCAGCGGCGGTGGCGCGGTGTGCGCCTTCCGCGTCGTCGTCGGCACCGAGCCGGCTTACGCCGGCCGGTGCGCCACTGGAGGCGGCGGTCGTGTGGCCGGCGCCGGGGCTGCGGGTCAGCCTCGACCCTTGTCCGGATGCCTCGCCGGGCGTGCGTGTGCGGTCCTGTCGCACCGATATCGCGGAGCCTTTTACGGCGGAGCAGGCCGATGTGATGGCGCGCGTTGCGCTGTGGCGCAAGGAGCATCCTGGCCGCTACGGCGGCTGGCTTGGCCTGCGCGTCGTCGACGGGGAGTTGCGCAAGAAACTCTATCTCGACGTGCCGCAGGGCTGTTCCTGGGAGACGTTCGAGACGCAAACCGTCGGGGCGCCGGCGGTGCTGCCGCGCCGGCAGATCCGGCTGACGATGATCGGCCTCGATCCTGTGTCGGGCGGGGTGGAGCTCTACTATCGCTGCGGCCGGCTGTTCCCGCCCGAGATTGACACGCTGCTGCGCCGCTTCGCGCTGGCGGAGCGCGGGGCGGAGGTCGTGGAATTCATCGCGGCGCTGACGCAGCGCACGGTCCGCTTCGAGTTGCCCTCCTTCGACATGGGTTTCAGTTGCGCCTTCGATGCGCAGGGCCGGGCGCGGGTCTTCACCTGGTATTCCAACGCCCGGGCGCTGCTTGGCCCGCCGGCGCGGGGGCGGGCCGCGTTGTTGCGCATTGGAACCGAAGCCGGCTGGCCGATGGCCGATTACGAGGCGCTGAGCCGGCCGGACGCGCAGGGTCGCGTGCCCGAACACGGGCTTGTCGGCGTGATGCTGGCTGACGGGCACCCCCTGCAGGCAACCGCAACGGTCGCGCTGTCGCCGCCCGATGCGGCGGTGCCGCGCGCAGCCATCGCGGGCGAGGGCTGCCATGCGTGACGGGGATCTCGACGGCCTTCTTGCCCTGCAATGCGCATCGGGCGCCTTTCCCTCCACGGTCGAGGGGCCGGAGGGTCGTGTCGCAGACGAAACCTGTTTCGTTACCGCGCAGGTCGCGCTGATCCTGGCCTCGCTTGCCCGACAAGGCGCGACGGCGTGTGAAACGCAGCCCGTCGCCTTGCGCCGGGCGCTGGCGCGGGCGCTCGACTTTGTCGAGACCTGCGCGGTGCCGGAGGTGCCCGGCGCGTTTTCCTTCTACCCGCCCGACGGCACTGCACGGCTCGCCATTCGCCTGCCGGCGGATGCCGATGACACGGCGCTTGCCTGGATGGCGCTGATCGCCGGCGGACGCCGGTCGCCGCAAGACGCCGCAACGGTCCTTGCCCGGCTTTTCGCCGGCCATGGCGTTCGTGCCCCGCGTCGCGGCGATCCGCCTTTCGTGCGCGCGCCGATGGTCCGGACGTGGCTTGAGGCGGAGGCCCCGGCAAATCCGGTCGACCTGATCGTCAATCTCAATGTGCTGGCGAGCCTTGCCGCCGCCGGTGTCAACCCGGATGCGCATGACGGGTTCGCGGCGCGGCTTTCTGCGCGTCTCGCCGCCGCCTTGCCGCAGGATCCGCCGTCCCTGTCGCAACTGCGCATGCTGGCGCCTTTTTATGCGCATCCCCGCGAACTGGCCGAGGCGCTGGCGCGTGCGGTCGCGGCCGGCGGTCGCGCGCTCGCCCCCGCGCTGGAGCGGATCGCACCGCATGCGGCTCCCGGAGCGCATGAGGACGACCAGCCGCTCTACTGCAATGCGCACGGGCGTCCGCTGTGGCGCTCGCCGGCCCTTCAGGCGGCGCGCCGGTGTCGGGACGGGCTGCCGGAGGATGTCCCGACGCCGTTTATTTCATCTTCGATTTCAGGAGGTTCCCATGACATTCATGCCCAGATCCGCATTCGCTGAACTGTCCGCGGGAGAATTCCCGGCGGCGCGCGCAAGCACGAAGTACATGGAGACGTTCCAGCTGTCGAAGCCCGCGCTCGGCGGCACCGACATCCGCACCTATCCGAATGTCGCGGGAAACCTCGACCTCTATACGATCGGCACCAACGACGAGATCTACCGCCTGCGCCGCGGGGAGAACGCCGAGGCGCCCTATCACGACACCAACCTGAAGATCACCGGACGCCAGCTCTTTCTCTATTCCTCGATTTCCGAAAGCAGCGATACGCCCAGTATCCTGTCGCTCGGCGGCAACGGCCAACTGCGGTTCGCCTCCTACAAGTCGACGACGGACACCTACTTCCAGCAGGAGACCAAGCCGGAGGATGCAACGGAGACCATTCGCCAGTTCCGGGCGGTGCGCGGGGCGACGAACGGCAACATCTACGTCAACGTGATGCTCGACGTTCCCGGCGAGAGCTTCGGTCTGCTGGCCAACAACTTCTTCACCCCCGGCGAGGACAAATGGAACGGCCCCGTCTGGGCGCCGCTGATGGGGCCGGGCGGGACCCAGGCCGAGGTCCTCTCGATCGCCATGGTGGAAAACAGCGTCGTGCAGTCGTCCATTCTGGCGATCAGCAAGAACTACGAGGTTCTTTATTGCGAACAGGCGAACCGCGCGACCCCGCTCAGGGTGCTTGGCTCCAAGAAGGCGACGGCGCTTTATGTTGTTGTCGACCAGGAGCAGCGGCTCAACATTTTCGCGGTGGAAAAGGACACCGGCAAGCTGCTGCTCAAGAAGCAGAGGAAGTACCAGTCCGGCACCCTCAAGCAGTTCGATGACTGGATCTATGTCGATGCGGCGCAGGATGTGAGGCTGACGCAGATCTATGCCTCGATCTGTTTTGACGGGCTGTTGCAGGTCTTCGGCATCGGCGATGACGGGCGGTTGTGGCGCGCCGGTCAGGTGCCGGGGAGCGGACGCTCCGCCGAGCCCGCCTGGAACACGCTGTTTCCGCTGGGCAACGAGATCCCCAGCGATGCGGGATCCAAGGCCTCGATCTTCGCGGTCGGCCGCGACCTCGCCGGCTATGCGGAGGCCTATACGGTGTCGGCCGGCGGCGAGCTCACGCGCTTCTGGCAGTCGCCGACCTCGCAGCAGTGGTTCGATGAACATGTCACGCTCTTTCGCGGCGACAACGAGATGGTGCCGGTGGAGACCCACGCGCTGGAACTCGTCGTGCTCGACAATGAGGGCATGCCGATGCCCTTCGCCAAGGTGTCGATCCAGGCGAGTTTCCTGGTGACGCTCTTCGTCGACGGGCGCTCCTACCGGTGCAGCCAGCTCAACAGGGTGGGGGTCGAGACAGGCCCGAACGGCAAGGTGGTGATCTATCAACGCGCCAATGCGCTCGCCGCAGCCACCCTCTACATCGAAACGCCGTCAACGCTTGCCGGGTCGCCGCTTGCGGTCGAGCCGAACCTGCAATTGCAGGAGAAGCTGGAAACGCTGTCGGTCGACGACATCAAGAACGCCAAGGACGCCTCGGGCGCCTATCTGCTGCCGGCCAAGTACCGCAGCAGCGACGAATATGCCCAAAGCCTGCAACAGATCACCCAGTCCTCGATGCAGATCGCCGGGCAGCAGGAGGTCAAGGCGAAGAAGGTCGCCTATCACGCGGTCCGGCGCGGGCGCACGGCGCGCACCTTCAGTCCGAAGCTCGACCTTGCCGCGATGAACGGCACCACCTGGGCGATCGATTTCTCCTCCGGTTTTCCGCAGTATCAGGCGATGACGCTCGATGAGGTCGCCGACTGGAAGGTGTCGAAGCTTGAGACCATGCGCGCCGCCAGCGCCGACGGCGCGGAGGTCGCCGGCTTTCTCGGCATCGACTGGGGCGACGTTTGGAATGGCATCAAGAATGCGGCCAAATCCGTCGTCGACGGCCTGGTCAAGATCGTGGTGGAGATCGTCGACGGCATTGGGCGGGTGCTGTTCGAGATCGCCGGCAAGGTGTTCGAGGCGATCATAGAGTTCGCGCAGCAGGCCTTCGATTTCGTGCAAGGCGTGTGGAACTGGCTGAAGGTGAAGCTGAAGCAGCTGTTCGAATGGCTGGCGTTCCTGTTCAACATCGGCGATTTCGTGCGCACGGCGGAGGCGGTCGAGCACAACACCCGCGTGATGCTCGACTTTACCGTCGAGGGCGTCGAGCACGTCAAGCAGATGATCCTCGGCGGCATCGACACGATGAAGGACAGCCTCAAGGCAACGGTCGACAGTTTCGTCCAGGAACTCAACAAGGCGGACAACCCGACCTACGACCAGTTCTCCAAGCAGGAGGAGATGACCGACGACCAGGCCTATCAGCTTGAGCACAACCTGTTTTCCAACGCCTATGAGGAAAATGGCGGCAACGCGAGCGAGAAGGGGGAAACCTCCGTCTCGCTGATGACCCAGACCGCGCTCTCCAGCCCGCTGGAGGGCCTGGTGACGATGCTGGAGGATCTGGCCGACAACTTCCAGTTCGGCGACGGCAAGGAGGCCTTCAACGAGGCGATCGAATATTTCACCGCCATCGGCGACAATCCGAACGAAGTGCTCAACCTCTTGATGAGCGGCATCGTCAAGGTGATGGAGAGTGTCGCGCTCTTCGCGCTTGATGCGGCGAAGGGCGTCATCGCGGTGCTGATGGACCTGATCAAAGACGTGGTGGAGGCGTTCCGCGACGTGCTGTTCGCGGAGTGGGAGATCCCGATCGTCTCCCAGCTCTACAAGTTCTTCACCGGCAAGACGCTGTCCATCCGCGTCAGCCAGATCGCCTCCTATCTGATCGCCATTCCCACGACGCTGATCTACAAGCTGGCGACCAACAAGGCGCCCTTTCCCGATCAGGCAGCACTTGACGCCTACAAGAACTACATCACCGTCGACTGGCTGAAATCGAAGTTCGGCATCCAGACGCAGAAAGCGGTTGCCTTCGATGCCAGTCAGGAAAAGGTCGTCGCCCAGATCGCGCTCGGCGTCTATGCCGGTGCCATGGGCGTGCGGATCTTCACCGACAATCTGACGGGATTCTTGAGTGCCACAGCCGCCGTGAGCGGCGACAAACCCTCCAAACTGCCGACGAACATCAAGGATTACGTCGGAACCTGGAAGCCGAAGGGCAAGTCGCTCGCCGGCCTTGCCGCCGTGCTGCTGCGCTACACCACCACTTTCGCCACCATGCCCTGGCTGATCCGGCCCGGATCGCCCGGACCGAGCTGTCCGGCGGGAGATCCCGGCTTCGGCGGCACCATCTGGATCACCCAGCTCATCTGCGGTCCGACGCGCGGGCTGTTCGTGCTGGCGCTCGTTCCGGGCGGTCGACCGCGCGTCTATACGGGCGAGATCACCATCTGTCTGTGGGGCGTCGCCAACATGATCATGGTGGCGTGGAACTACAACGACACGAAGAACAAGGACACGCTCGCCAAGCTCGGCCTGTCCCGGGCCCTGACCAACATCATTCCCGGCCAGATCGGGCGGATCCTGTTCATCCCGGACGTGCAGGACAAGACCTATTTCATTCCCGCGCTCATTGGCGGGGTGCTGCAGGTCGTCGGCTATCTGGGATCGGCCGGGGTGGCCATCGCCGAACTGGTCGAGGTCGGCCAGATGGACGAAAGCCAATTCGTCGAATGCTGATGGACAGCGCGGCCGGACGGATGTCGCCCGGCCGCCTGCTTCCGGTCAGCCGAGGTGTTCCTTGAAGAAGGCGATGGTGCGCTCTTCGGCAAGCTTGGCCGCTTCCGCGTCGTAGCGCGGCGTCGTGTCGTTGTGGAAGCCGTGGTTCACATCCGGATAGATGTGGGCCGTGTAGGTCTTGCCGGCGGCTTTCAGCGCGGCCTCATAGTCGGGCCATCCCGCGTTGATGCGCTCGTCGAGCCCGGCGTAATGCAGCAAGAGCGGCGTCTCGATGGCGGCCACATCTTCTGAGGCCGGCTGGCGGCCGTAGAAAGGCGCGCCGGCGGCCAGTTCCGGATAGGCGACCGCGATCGCATTGACCACGCCGCCGCCATAGCAGAAGCCGACGGCGCCGACCTTGCCGGTGCCGTCCTCGCGCGCCAGCAGATATTCAAAGCCCGCGAAGAAGTCGTTCATCAGCTTGGTGCCGTCGACGGTGCGCTGGAGTTCGCGGCCCTTGTCGTCGGAGCCGGGATAGCCGCCGACCGAGGTCAGTCCGTCGGGGGCCAGCGCCATGAAGCCGGCCTTGGCCATGCGCCGCGCGACGTCTTCGATATAGGGGTTGAGGCCGCGGTTTTCGTGGATCACGAGCACCGCCGGCAGCTTGTCCGTCACGCCGGCGGGGCGCACCAGATAGCCGTTCACCTCGCCATGGCCGTTCGGCGAGGGATAGGTGATGCGGCTCGCCTCGATGGAGCTGTCGTCGGGCGCGACCTGCTGGGCCAGCGCGTAGTTCGGCGACAACTGGCTGAGCAGCGCCGTCGCGGTCAGGCCGCCGACCGCGAATTTCGCGACGCGGTCGAGAAACGTGCGCCGGTCGATAATGCCATGGGCATAGAAGTCGTAGAGTTCGAGCAACTCCTGGGGAAAGTCCCGGGCGGTCTTGCGCTGTTGCGTGCCGCCGGAAAGCGTGCCGAGATCGTCCATTGTGTTCCTGCCTTCGTTGAAAGGTCCCTGTCAGGTGGCCGGGTTCTGCGCCCGGCCGACCTGTCAGAAGGAACATGGGATGGCGGATCGAATAGGCCAGATCTCTTGCGGTTTTGCACAGGCTGTTGCGTCGCGCGATCCGGTGTCCGTCTTGTAGGACCCGCGTTACGAAGTGCGGCTTGCCTTTTTCGTCCTGCTGGCCCCGGTGTTTCGCTTGCCCCCGGAGAGCGGCGCATCGGCGGGGATGGACAGGATCTCGTGCATGCGCGCAACCAGCTGGCGCGTGCGCGGCTCCATCTCCTCCGGCGCGCCGACGATATATTCCACCGTTTCCAGCGCCCTTGCGCGCTCCTGCGGCGTCTTCAGCAGGTCGGGCAGGGCGAGCAAGCCGCGCTCCGGTTCGAAGTGGGCGATCAGCGTCTGTTCGTGGATCAGCCGGGCGCGTGCGGTCGGGTCGATGGCCTCGAAGGGCGCGTGTGTCGACAGCACCTCGGTGGAGCGCTGCAGGCGGTCGTTGCGCACGGTGCCGCGGCTGTCGGCCATCAGCACCAGCATGCGCACCACCGCCTCGGCGTAGCCGCCGGTCTCCGTGTGGTCGAGTGCCGCCAGCACCTCGCGCAGGTTGCGCAGTTCCGTTTGCGGCTTGTGCGCGCGCTTCCTGGCGTGGTCGGCGCCGAACCAGGCCGCGATCGGGCTGGCATAAAGCGACAGGAAGGTCATTTCGGTCGCCATCGCGCGCAAGTCGCGCACCAGGTTCCAGCCTTCTTCCACCGTGTCCGCCCAAAGCCGCTCCAGCGTCAGGAAGGGATTGTGCGGATCGGCGGGACGGCGGCTGGCGCGTGTCTGGTCGGCCATGGAACGCGATCCCGCCATCAGCGGATTGGCGGAGGCGAGCAGGCGTCGCTGCAGGCGCAAGGGGTGCAGGGCGCGCGTGACCTCGGCCGATTGCGCGCTCACGCCTGCCTGGACGAGCGGCCGCAGCGTCGTGTCATACGCTTCGGCGATATTCTCCGACAGCCGCGCCACGGCGGCGAAGGCAAACTCCTCGTCGCGGTCGTCGTTGCCGACCGCCTCGATGTCGGAAAACCGGCGCTTGTGGAAGGAGACGGTGAAGCGCTTCTCATGCCCCTTGCCGACGATATCCTCGATGGTCATTTCGTAGAGACCGGGAGGAAGCGCCTCGATGGTCTTCAGCGTCGAGGCCATCTGCGTGTGTTCGCGCCGGGCGACCGAGGAGGACACGAAGATGCCCAGATGCCCGACCTGCTCGTGCACCATGTAGACGATGCGCTGGCCGCAGATCTCGATCTCGCGCTCGTCGGAATAGGTGTCGACGATCCAGTTCAGCGCCTGTTGCGGCGGCGTGATGTTGTCGCCGTGGGAGGCGAAGACGATGACCGGCGCGCGGATCGCCTTGGGGTCGATCGGACGTCCGGTTTCCAGCCGTGCCTCGTTGCGCGACAACTTATTGCCGACGAAGAGGTTTTCCACGATCCAGCGGATTTCGGCTTCGTTCATCAGGTAGAAACCGCCCCACCACTTCTCGAACTCCAGGAAGCGGGTGTCGCCGTCGTCGATGGTGGCGAAGAGGTCGTAATACTTGCGGAACCAGGTGCGCCCGGGATTGAGCGTCTCGAAGTTCATCACCAGATCCGCGCCGTCGAAGACGCCGTTGCCGAGATCGGAGGAGACGAGCGCGGGCAGGACGCCGCCCAGAATGCCGCCGCTGTAGCGCATCGGGTCCTGGCCGAGCCGGCCCGACCAATAGGCCATCGGGGCGCCGTTCAGCACGATCGGGCCGGTCAGATCCGGGTTGGTGGCGGCGAGAATGGCGGTGGCCCAGCCGCCCTGGCAGTTGCCGACGACGACCGGACGGGGCGCCTCGGCATGGCGGCGATGCACCTCGCGCAGGAACTCCGCTTCCGCGTCGGTGACATCGGCGAGCGTTTGCCCGGGTTCGGGCATCGGACGGAAGGCGACGAAATAGACCGGGTGACCGTCCTTGAGCGCGACGCCCACCTGGCTGTCCGGCTTGAAGCCGCCGATCCCCGGTCCGTGGCCGGCGCGCGGGTCGATGATCACATAGGGGCGCTTCCAGTCGAACACCTCGACGCCGGCCGGAGGCGTGATCTGCAAGAGCATGTAGTTGCAGGGGCGGGGAAGGTCGGCCCCGTCGACAACCGTCTCATAGTCATAAATGAGAACCGGCGGCGCGCCGGCGGCCTCATGGGAGATGAAGATGTCGCCCCGCTTGCGCAAGGTGTCGAGGGTGAGGAGCGCCCGTTGGCCGGCGTCTGTCGCATAATCCGCGCCCGCCTGCAGCAGGGCGTCGGGCGTTGCGAGCTGCGCCAGGCTGGCAAAGAGACCCTTCCAGGCGGCCTCGGCCGCCGCGCCGCTTTGCTCGGAGGTCTGCTGCAGGCGGCGCGCATGGCGCTTGAAGGCGGTCTGGCACAGCCGGTGCTGGCGCGCGGCCGCCTCGTTCCACTGCTCGGCATCCTGCAGGCGTTGCTCGAAAAGGCGGTCTTGCATGTCGAAACCTCGATGCGTCAGCCGACGATGTGATAACCGCCGTCGATGGGGTGGATGCCGCCGGTGACATTGGTCGCCTCGTTGGAGGCGAGGAACGCGGCATAGGCGCCGATGTCCTCGATGCTGGCCAGATGCCGGCTCGGGGTGCGGGCCGCATTGGCCGCCATCAGCGCGTCGAAATGATCGATCCCGCTGGCTGCGCGGGTGGCGAGCGGTCCGGGCGACAGCGCGTGAACGGAGATGCGCTTGGGACCGAGTTCGGCGGCGGCGTAGCGGGTCACCGATTCCAGCGCCGCCTTGACCGGGCCCATTATGTTGTAATGGTCGACGACCTTTTCAGACCCGTAGAAGGACACCGTCATGCAGGTCCCGCCATGCGGCATCAGCGGCTCGGCCCGGCGGATCATGCGCAGATACGAATGCACCGAGATGTCCATCGCCGTGGCGAAGCCGTCGCGCGAACAGTCGATCACCCGGCCGTGCAGGTCGTCCTTCGGGCAATAGGCGATGGAGTGAAGCAGGATGTCGAGCTTGCCCCAGCGGGTCTCGATGGCCTCGAACACCGCATCCATCTCGTTGTCTTCGGTGACGTCGAGCGGGGCGACGATCTCCGCGCCGAGCTTTTCGGCCAGCGGCCGCACATGCGGCTCCGCCTTGGCATTCAGATAGGTGACGGCCAGATCGGCGCCCTGGCGGCGAAACGCCTGCGCGCAGCCCCAGGCGATGGACTGGTCGTTGGCGATGCCGACCACAAGCGCGCGCTTGCCTTTGAGGGAGAACATGGAGTGGCCCAGGGTTTGTTTTCGGTCGTGGTGCAGCGCAGCATGACCGAAAAACATGTCGCAATCGTGAAGAGAACCGCTCGTGTTCCCGAAGGGAACGCGTGAAGGCGTGTCTGTTGTCCGCCATGGCGTGACAACGGCGGATCGCAGGGTCGGACAGCCTGGATCCCGACTGTTTACGAACACTTCAAGTTATATGCCGATATTGGAGGAAGTGACCGCAACCCGCCGTTGATTTCCGGGGGGCGACAATCGAGCGGTTTTGTCAGCGGGTGAAGATTTGAGCGAACGTGAGAGCCAATATGCGCTCCTTCTTGGCAACTATCGCCCGACGATGGTGATTGCCCGCGAACTCAGGGCGCGCGGTTACCGCGTGGCAACGGGGCTCGACGGCTTCGAACGCGGGGCGGCGCTGTCGCGTCATGTGGATCGCCTCTGGACCCATCCGAAGCTCGAAGAGGATGAGGCCGCCTTCGCTCACGCGCTGTCAAAGGTGCTGGCGCGGCGCGACGACATTCGCCTGGTGGTGCCGGTCTCGGAGCCCTATGTGCGCTTCTTCGCCCGCGGGGAGGTCGTCCTGCCGAGCGGGGTCACGGCGATGATGGTGGCGCCGCAACTGGTAGAGGCCTGCCTCGACAAACGGCGGATGATGGCCATCGCCGAGGCCACCGGCGTGCCGGTCGCACCTTTCGCGGAAGTCTGCGACTATGCGGAGCTGATCGGCGAAACGGAACGCATTGGGTTTCCGGTCGTCATTCGCTCGCTCTCCTCGTCTCACCGCCTGCTCGGCGAGAAGGCGGTGACGGTGGAGGACCGCGCCGCGCTGGAGCTGCTCTTGCCGGACTGGCCGGAGGGGCACCCTGCGCTGCTGGTGCAACGCCGGGCCTCGGGGCCGCGACAGAACCTTTATTTCTCGGCACGCGACGGACGGATCGACAGCCTGTTGCATGTGGAAATCAGCCGCACCGACCGGCTCGACGGAGCCGGGCTGGCGGTCGAAGGGGTGGCCGGGGCGACCGACCCGGACCTTGGCAGATACACCGCGGCGATGATCGAGGCGCTTGACTATTCCGGGATCGGCTGCGCGCAATTCTTGGTGGATCCGGAAACGGGTGCGACCTGTTTTCTGGAGATCAATCCCCGCTTTGCGGGCAATCACGCGATCCCCGCGGCCTGCGGACTGGAGCTGACCGACCGGCTGCTGGATGTGTGTCTTTCGCTCGATCGGCGACACGAGCCGGCGCCGCGGCCGCCACGCACGCCGCTCCGCTATTGCTGGCTCGCGGGCGACCTGCTTGGCGCCAAGGTCGCCTGGCGGCAAGGTCAGGTTTCGAACGGGGAAGCCTGCCGCTGGCTCGGGCGGGCCATTCGCGCCCGTTGGCGGGCGCAACTCGATGTCGGTTTCGACTGGCGCGATCCGCTGCCCGGTCTTCTTGCGATCCTCGATGTTCTTCCCGGCATCGGCAAACTCGTCCGGATGTGGAAAATACACCCGGGCCGTTTTGCCAAAGACAGTCTCTAGCGAGGTTTGACATGCATCGAGCGACAGACCGGTCGTTGGCGACGGCGAAACAGGTCATGTTCCATCGCGATTTGGCGTCGGAGGCGGAAAGCCCTGTGCCCTCGATGGCAGACGGTGGCGTGTCCGCCGCAAGGGGAGCCGATGTGCGGGTGGAAGACGTTGCCGCCGAGGACTGGGACCGCCTGGTGCTCGGGTTCGACGACGCGGTTCAGGAGCAGCTCCAGAGCTTCAACGAAGTGCGCCGGGCGCCGGAGCAATTGCGCCGGCTTGCCGTCTACGCAAACGGCGAACTGACCGGCGGCGTGCTGCTGCGTCTGGTGAAGGTGCCGGTGTTTGGCTTGACGATCAACTCCGCGCGCTGGGGCCCCGTATGGCGGCGAGGCGGCAAAGCCGTGACCCCGGAAACGCTCGAGCTGGTCTTGCGAGCGGTGACAGACGAGGTGTGCCGGCGCAAAAAGGGGTATTTGATGATCATGCCCCGGCCCGAGCCGGATCTTCAGGACGCGCCGGTCGCGGCCCTGGAGCGGATCGGCTTTCAGAGCATGGCCCCGTTCGCCAATCCCCTGCGATATTTCGCAAGGGTTGATCTGGATCCGGACGCGATGCGGGCGAATTTTTCCCAGAAATGGCGATACAACCTCAAAAAGGCGGAAGCGGCCGGGTTGCAAACCGAACTGGTAGAGGGCGAGGCGGGACTGAACGAGGTTCTCAGCCTCTATCGCGAGATGCTGGCACGCAAGAAGTTCGTCGATTATTCGCCGATCGACACCCTGGCGCACAGACTGGCCAATCCGCTGACGCGCTTGCGCCCGCGCATGTTCGTCACCCGCAAGGACGGCGTTCCCCTTGCCATGGCGGTGGTCGACTGTTGCGGCGACACGGCGGCATTCCTCTACGGCGCGACGGCGGACGACGCATTGCCGACGCGGGCAGGGTATGCGCTGCAATGGGCGGTGCTTTGCCATCTGTCTCGCGACCCGGCGATGCGCTGGTATGCGCTTGGCGGTGCCGGTTCGGCGACCTGTCCCCTGCATCAGTTCAAGCGCGGGCTGGTCGGAAAGGCCGGGGTGATCCTCCACGAACGCCCCGCGCATGTCATCGCCAGCGGCAAATACGAGGCGGTGATCGGGCGACTGGCTATGGCGGTTCGGGATGCGCGTGATCGGCTGCGCGAGCCGCTTGCCCAACTGCTTCCCGTTCGACTTGGCCGCTAGGGTGCGGTCCCGCCGAATGAGGTTGCCGGGGAAGAGGGCTCTCCCGTGACAGCGGGCGTGCAAAGCCGGCCGGGTGCCCGGCCGGGCGCGTCGTGCGCGCAAGGGGGCGTCATGTCTTTTGCATCCGGCCGGACCTTTCGCATCTTGCCGTGCGGCATTGGGGCCGAACATTGGGAGCGTTTGGCGTCATGCTGGCGATCCTGACAAGGCTTTCGGTGCTGACGCTCGCCCGGCTCTTCGGCGCGGGCGCCGTGTTGCTGGCGACGCTGGTGATCGCGCGCGCCTTTGGCGCCGACGCAACGGCGGCCTATGCGCTGGCGGTGTCCGCCTCCGGGGTGCTCGCGGTCCTGATGCTCGTCGGCTTTCAGGCCTTCGCCCAGATCCTCACGGCGGAATACGCCGCGCGGGGTCAGGACGACCGCCTGCACGGACTGGTGCGGGCGGGCCTGCGCAACGTGCTGGTCGCCTGCGTCCCCGTCGCGGGGGTCGCCTTGCTGGTGCTGCTCGCGCCGGGCGCGGGGCCGGGTCTCGCCGAGGGGGGCTTGCGGTCGCAGGTGATCGTTGCCGTGTGCCTGACCGCGCCCGGCGTGGCGCTCACCCTGTTCAACGGCGCGGTCCTGACCGGCCTGCAGCGGCCCGGCGAAGCGCAGATCGCCGACAGTCTCGGCCGGCCCGTGCTGATCCTCGTGTTCGTTTCAGGCCTTGCCTTCATCATGCCGGGCGTGTCCGCCGGCTGGATCCTCGCGGGTCTGACGATCGCCGTCTGGAGTGCGGCAGCGGTGCAGGGCTGCTTCCTGTATCGCGCGCTGCGCAAGCGGCCGGCGCCGGTTGCACGCGAAACCCGGCGCTGGTGGTCGATGGCCCCGCCCTGGCTGACCATATCCCTGATCTGGGAATATGTGATCGAACTGCATTTGCTGCTGGCATCCCTGGTGGCTGCCCCGGTCGAGATCGCCCTTTTGCATGTCTGCTTCCGCTTTCGCGTGCTGGCCGGGTTCGGGGTTCGCTCGATCTATTCGGTGTTTCAGCCGAAGATCCTTGCCGCGCAGGCCCTGGACGACCGGGCGGCGGCGAGCCGGCTGATCGCGCTCACCAACGGATTGTCGGTCGGCTATGCGCTCGCCGCCTTTGCCGGCCTGTGGCTGGTCGGCCCGTTCTTCCTGTCGTTGTTCGGGCCGGAGTTCGCCGACGGCCTTCCGTTGCTGTTGGTATTGTGCGGGACTTTCGTCCTTCGGGCCGTGTTCGGGCCGGCCCTTTCGGTTCTGAGCGGGGCAGGGCGGCAGCGTGAGATCGTCGCAATCCTGATCCTGTCGCTGCCGCTGTCCGCCGGTTTGATGTTCGCGCTCTATCCGTTGCTCGGCATTGTCGCCGCCGGCATCGCCTACACTGCGTCGACGGGCTTCGCCGCCGGCGCGATGTGGTGGATGGCGCGCCGGCGTCTTGGTATCGACTGCGCCGTGTGGGGTGGCCGGGCGGGCTGACCGTGCGGCGGCAAGGGCGAGCCTGCGGCGTACCGCCCGGGCGCGCCGGTCGGAAAGGGCGCGCGCAACGCTCCTCCGGTTCTCACGCCTTGAAGGCGTCGGCCCATTGCCGGGGGCTGCAAGCTCTGGTCTGATGCAATCCTTGGTAAAATCTTGTTTGGATTGCGCATTGATGTCCGAAAACACGCCGCCGCGCGAGCGCCTCTCTTCCTGTCCGCCTGAAACCTCCGGCTTCAGGACGCCGGAGGCGCTGGTCTGGGGCGTGTTCCTGGGGGCGGCCGGTGTCGCGCTCGCAGCCCTTGTGCTTTCCGGCGCGGAGATCTGGACGCTGGACTATTGGGGAAGCGAGGACCGCTCCGCTGTCCTGCGCAATTTGGGGCTTTTGGTGATTGCCGCTCCGGCGCTCTATTTGGCCTGGAAACGCACCACCACGGCCTCCCGGCAGGCCGATATCGCCAACGAGAACAAGGAAATCTCCAACAGGCAACAGCGTGTCGCGGAACGCGGCCTCAACATCGACCGCTACCAGAAGGGCGCGCAAATGCTTGAGAGCCAGGAACTGTCAGTGCGCATCGCCGGCATTTATGGCTTGCGCGAACTGGCAATGAGCGATCCGGAGGAGAGCTATATTCTGGTGCAGTCGCTGCTGTTTGCCTTCATCCGGGAGAAATCGAAGGAGCGGAAACTGGTTTCGCCCGAGGCTGACGCGAACAAGAAGGATACCAAGAGCCTGACTTATGAGGACCTCGGTCCGGATATCTGTGAAGCATTGACCGCTACGATTGAGTTGCGTTTTTCCATCTCGACCGCAACGGACTTGGAAGAGGCAGCGGCTTGGTGCCCTAATCTTGCGGACGCCAATCTGTCAGGCGCAAATATCTTATGCGCGAATCTGTTCGGCGCGGGCCTTGTTGGCGCTAACCTATCTGGCGCGGAGCTATGGCATGCCAATCTGTCCGACGCGTGTCTTGATCACGCCGACCTGACCGGTACGGAGTTGGTATTCGCGAACCTGCGTGGCGCGAACCTAAGAGAGGCCAAACTGTCCGATACGATTCTTACGCATGCTAATCTTGCTGATACGATCATTGATGACGCTGATCTGTCCGGCGCGCGCTTCTTGGGCTCCAAGTTAGCCGATGCGGATCTTTCAGGGTGTGATCTTTCTGGCGCGATTCTTTGGAGTGCCAATCTGTCAAATGCGGACCTTGCGGATATCGCGCTCGATGAAGATACCGACCTCACCGGTATCTGGGCCTGGGCTGATCGCCCGCCCCAAAACATGCCGCCTGAGATCGAGGCCGCCATCGAGCTGCGCGATCCGGCCGGGTGCGAAGAAGGCGACTGATCCACTTCCGTGAGCCCAACCCTCCGCCGTCACCCAGGCTCCCGAGCCGGGGTCCAATCCACGTTTCCGTGCGCTCCGAGGTATCGGGAGGCGGGGCGCTGCGAACCGCGTTGCGACCCACACCTGCCGAGGGCGCCAATGGACCCCGGATCTCCGCTTGCGCGGCGTCCGGGGTGACGGGCGGTGATGGGAGCGAGGTGCCGCGACCCGTCAGGAAAATGCCAGGTCCAACGGGACACCGGGACGAGCGATCCTCTGCAAATGGATCGTGCAGATGCGCCGTCGAGGATCGCCGACCGATGCTCACGCCTTGAAGGCGTCGGCCCATTCGGGGTGCTTGCGGCGCTGGGCGTTGACGAAGGGGCAGAGCGGCAGGATCAGAAATCCGCCGGCGCGGGCGTCCTCGACCAGCCGCGCCACCAGCGCATGGCCGACGCCGGTGCCGCGTAGGCTGTCGGGCACGCCGGTGTGATCGGCGATCACCAGCGTGTCGCTGGCGACCGAAAAGGTCAATTCCGCCGGCTCCTTGTGGTTCGCCACCGTGGCGAGATAGCGTCCCTTGGCGCCGCTGCTCTCCAGTTCGATGGTGATGGCTGTGTCCGTCATGTCCGCATGTCCCTCTCAAGATGCGGCGCGTGGCGCGCGCCCTTTTTCACAAGCGAAGCCGGACCGGAGCCTGCAGGCAAGCCCCGATCCGCAAGCCGTGTCACTGCGCGGCGAGGTCGAAGAGCAGGAGTTCCGCGTCTTCCTGCGCGGTGATGCTCAGCGCGCCGGGCGTGTCGAGGCCCAGTCCGTCACCGGCCTTGAGCGTCCGACCGTTGACGGAAACCGTCCCGCGCACGAGCTGGATCCAGGCCTTGCGGCCCTCGGCGAGAGCGTGGGAGACGCCCGCCTGCGGTTTCAGCAGCGTGCCATAGAGCGCCACATCCTGATGGATGGTGACGGAGCCGTCGCGGCCATCGCGGGATCCGAGCAGCACGAGCCGTCCGTTGCGGTCTTCGGGCGGGAACGTCTTTTGCTCGTATCCCGGCTCCAGTCCGCCACGCTCCGGCAGGATCCAGATCTGCAGGAAGTGGACGGGCGCATCCTTTGAGTGATTGTATTCGCTGTGCCGGATGCCGGTGCCGGCGCTCATGCGCTGGAGATCGCCGGGCCGGATCACGGAGCCGGTGCCGATGGAATCCTTGTGCTCCAGCGCGCCCTCCACGACATAGGACAGGATTTCCATGTCCCTGTGCGGATGGGTGCCGAAGCCGGCGCCGGGCGCCACGCGGTCCTCGTTGATCACGCGCAGCGCACCGAAGCCCATGTGGTCTTCATCGTAATACTGGCCGAAGGAGAAGCTGTGGCGGCTGTCCAGCCAGCCGAAATCGGCCCGGCCCCGCGCATCGGATGGGCGATGGATCTGCATCCCGTTGGTCCTTTTCGTCAGGGCGCCCGGCCGTGTGCCGGTCCGCCGGTTTCAACGATCTGATCCCAAGGTGGGTCTTGCGGGGCGTCCCGGCAATCGGCGCAATGGTGGGCGCACTGTTCACGTTTTGCGAACAAGGCGATGTCTCGGCGGGCGATTGGCCGCACCGTCTATGTCGCCTGTCCCGTCTGCGCCGCGCACAGGTCGGCGGCCGTGGCGAGATCGGCATCCCGGCGGGTCGCGAGCGTTGTTGCAAAGGCGTCGGCCAGCGGCGCCTTGCCGGTCTGGGCCGGCCGCACCAGCGTGGTGATGAAGGGCAGCGTGTGCGTCAGGCGGCGCAGCACCAGGCCCGCCGGGACGAAATCGAGCGCCGTCAGCGGGTTGATCACGGCGATGCCGACGCCTTCCGCGGCGAGCGCGCAGGCGGCGGCGCTGGTCTCGACCTCGATCACGGGGCCGTCGAGGGCCTGCGTTTGCCCGGCACATCCGGACAGCAGCGTGTCGAGCCGCGTGCGATAGGGATCGCCGCCCGCGAGACGCACGATCCTTTGCGTCGCGAGATCGTTTGGGGTCAGGTCCTGCCGTTCCGCCAGGGGGTGCGCCTGCGGCAGGACGGCGACCTCCGCGCATTCGGTGAAGCGGGTGCTGCGGACGCCGGGAGCCTCGACCTCATAGGCCGCGATGCCGATGTCGATCAGCCCCTTGGACACGGCGTTGCGGATGTCGGTGGAGGCAAGCGGGCGGATGAAGACGCTGACATGCGGATGCCCGGGGAGGAAGTCGGTGAGCGCGCGGGCGATGAACCCTTGCGCGAACGCCGGCAGGCAGGCGATGCGCAGGTGGCCGATCCGGCGTCGGCGAATGCCCTTCGCGGCTTCCTGGATCCGCAGCATCCCCTGATGGTTGTCCGCCACCACCCGCGCCAGATCGCGCGCGTCGGCGGTCGGCACGAGCCGCCCCTTGGTGCGGTTGAACAGCACCAGCCCGGTCGCGTCCTCCAGCTGTTTGATCGCGCGGGTGATCGACGGCTGGGAGGTGTTGAGCACGCTCGCGGCCGCCGTCGCCGTCCCGAGGTCGAGCACGGCGGAAAAGGCGTCGAGCTGTGCGGTCGTGATTTTCATACACCTATATCCAACATGTATCGATGGCTGGTCAAACTCTATTGGATTTGCATGATCTGTTGAGGGATATTCGGAGATAGTCACGCCAACGAAGGAAGAAAATGCAAACCGCAATCGAATATTGCATTCGCGTTTCAACCCTATCTCGGGAAGGCGTGTTCAAGTTCGTTCTTGGGCCAGGATGCAACTGGCCGGACCTCATTGGAGCGTGATTGATCGTCCGGAGGAACGGCTATGACGCTTGCGGTGGAAGCCGCCGGATACGATCAGCTAGCGGCATTGCGCGATCTGTTCGCTCGACACCGCGGAGCGGAAATCGTTTGGACTGCGATGGTTCTGCGTCAGTGGGTGCACAACTCATTACTGATCCGCAACTACGATCCGCAAAACGGCGCTGATTGGCTGTTTGTGCGACTACAAGAAAATGCCGAAAGGCACAAATAAATTTGAAAGATATATTTTTGAAAACGTAGTTCCTGCCAAGGGAGACAGAAATGTCGATTGAGAATCGCCAATTCATCAAATTCGCGACCGACGTCAATCGTCGTATCTTTGAAAGAAATATGAATGGTGCTTTGCGATTGATTGGCGAGTACATGCGCAAGAATGACCTCAAGGCAACACTAGAGACGATGTCCGCTATCCCTGTGAATGACCCAGAACTCTCCCGCGACAGCACTGTAAAGTGAGCTCTCCCGCTGGATATTCCGCAAGAATGCAGGAAGCGATTTCTATTGTGATGAAATTTTTTTCGATAGCTGGATCTGGCACGGCACCGGACATTGCTGCGGTCATTTTGGTGAGTTGATGCAGGGAACAATCACCGAGGCCGATGGGTCCCACGTGCGGGGGCTTGTTACGCTTCCGTGCCGCAGCATCGGATCCGTCGCCCATGCCAGGGTCAGTCCCGGGACCGGAGACATCCGGATGCCTCCCGGCAAGAGCAAGGTTCGCAAGGCGGTCGAGGCCTACCGGGCGTATCATCAGGTCGAGCCGCAGCTCGACGTCGATATCGCCATCGACACCACCATTCCCATGGGAGTCGGCATGGGGTCTTCGACCGCTGACATCACGGCGACCCTTCGCTCTCTCGATCAGGCTTTCGGCAATGCGCCCGAGAGTCAAACGCACGCGCATCTGTCCCTGAAGGCGGAGGCCGCATCCGACAGCACGATGTTTTCAAACACCGTCAAGTTGTTCGCGCAACGCGTCGGCAGGGTAATCGAGGACTACGCTCTCACCTACATGCCGCTCGCCATCGTCGGCTTCAACGTCGTACCGGGGACGTGTTTCAACACGGACGAGACACCTGCCGCGAAATACGACACGGACGAGGTGCGCGAATTCGACGCGCTGCGCGCAACGCTGCGCAATGCGCTCGATTGGGGCAACTCCCGTTGCCTTGGAGAGATTGCTACCCGCAGCGCTCTGATAAACCAGAGAAAGTTCCCGAAGCCCGGTTTCGAAAACCTGTTGCGGATGAAGCGGGATTCCGGCGCTGCCGGTATATGCGTCTCCCATTCCGGCACCGTTGCGGGATTGCTCTTCGGCGCGAGGTCCGCACCGACAGCGGGTCAGCTCTCCCGATTGCTTTCGGACGGTGCCGACAGCGGTTTCGAACCGCTCGGCCTGTTCCGTATCCGATGAAAGGTCCGATGCCATGACAGTTCGCCTGCAAAGCGCCGATGCCAGCGTGATCGCGCCCTACGCCGTGCCCGCCTTTCTCCGTCTGGAGCGGAACCTGACGGCTGCAAAATTCGAACTGATGAAGTTCACGCCGGCCAAACGCATTCTCGACGATGCCCTGGCAAGCGGACGCTTGCCGCCGGGAGGACAGGTGATCGAAAGCAGTTCGGGAACCTTTGCCCTGGCCTTGTCGATCCTTTGTTCCCTCTATGGGCTCAAGTTGACGCTGGTTACCGGACCCGTTTCGGAGATCGTGCGGTGGCGACTGGAAAACCTCGGCGCAACGCTGCATATCGTCGAAGCCAGCCGGAATTGCGAAGGCGGCATCCAGCAGGCGCGGCTGGAGGTGCTGCATCGGTTGCTTGCAGACAATCCGACGGCTTTCTGGCCGCAGCAATACACGAACCCGCTCAACGCCGCGTCCTACCGCGAAATCGCTCAAGACTATCTCGACCGCGGACGGCGGGTGGATACGATCGTCGGAACGGTGGGCAGCGGGGGCTCGCTGTTCGGCTTTGCGAGGCTCCTGCGTCTGGCAAATCCGAACCTCAAGGTTGTCGCGGTCGATCACAATCGCAGCGTTGTGTTTGGAGCGGAGGCGCGAAGGATCACGCGCATGTGTCGCGAGACCTTCGAGCAGATTCTCGCCATGGGGGCGGGAATTCCGATGGGAAATGTCGAACACGGCGCCTGCGACGAGGTTCACTGGGTGCCCGTGCCCAGGATGGTGCAAAAGGTTCATTCGTTTCACAGGAAAACCGGATTGCTTGTGGGGCCGTCCAGCGGTGCCGCCTTGACCGTCGCCGAATGGTACGCACGAAACGAGCCCGATCGCGAAGTCCTGACGATCCTGCCCGATCACGGCGTGCGATACGTCGAAACCATGTTCGATCCCCATTGGCTCGACACATGGGCGCAGGACATCCGAGAGGCGGCCACTGCGCCGATCGAGATCGAAAGGCTTGGCGACGTCGCGCCGCAGTGGTGCCGTCTCAAGTGGTGTCGCCGCTCGTTCGAGGAAATGGCAGGCCGTCCCCAAGCGCCACGGCCTGCGGGCTATCAACCATGAAGGCGGCCCCCAAATGGTTGGCATGACCCGGCTGGAACCCGATGTGCACTGGCCTACCGTCGACCCCGCGCCCGCCGTGAGCCGGTTTTTGGCCGCCGCCGGTTCGGCGGTCGCGGCGCAGGGATACCGCCCGCTGTGGGCGGGTATCGATACGCAGGCACTTCGTTGCAACGCCGGCTTGATCAGACGCCATCTCGCGCCCGACGGCTTTTGCGCCGTTTTGAAGGGGGATGCCTATGGGCACGGCGCCGACCTGGTCGCGCAGGCGATTGTCGCGGATTGCAGTCATATCGCGATTTGCGACAATCGGGAGGCGGTGGCGGTCCGCAAGGCAAGCGCCGAGATCCCGGTGCTGCGTCTCAGGATCGGCGCCCCGGGGGAAATCGCGGCCGCGATGGCCGACGGTCTCGGCTTGCGCGAGACCGTCGGATCGCTCGAGGCGGCCCGCATCGTCAGCGACCTCGCCGCCGGCCATCGGCGGGTTCAGCCGGTCCATCTCAATCTCGATGTCGCGGGCTCGGGCCGGACCGGGCTCAATATCGCGCCGATGAGGGATTGCCTGGCGCAGATCTCGAGCATTATTGCCCTGCCGTGGCTCAGGATCGCGAGCCTCGGGTGTCACCTGCCGGACGCTGCAAGCGCCAATGCGTCGGATCTGGATGACCCGTCGAGGCGGGGCATCGCCCGTTTCCAGGAGATCGTGGCAAACGCGCTGCCGCTGTTTCGGGAGGCGGGCGAGGGCGACCCGGAAATCAGTCTGTTCTCGTCCGCGGCCTCGGCCGTCTTCGGAGGGGTCGACGATCTCGACGGGCTGGGGCTGCAAAGGTTCGACCGGATCGGAAACGCCCTTTACGGCACTGCCAACGGAATGCGCGGGCCTTTCGCAGGAACGCGACAAGTCATGCATGTGGCGACAAGCGTTTGCGACTGCATGCACCGTCCGCAAGGCGCGACGATCGGCTACGAACATGCCTATCGGATTGGCGAGCGGTCCGGGCAATGGATTGCCTTGCTCGGGTTTGGCTGGCTCAGCGCGGGCCGAACCTACCAGGGCATCGGCAAGACCGAGACGCCGGCCTGCGTCCTCAATGCACATGGTGGCGCACACCGTCTCGTCGGCCGTCAATCCATGAACATGAGCACGGTGGAGGCCGAAGACCCGACAGGGCACCGCCTGTCTTGCGGCGACCATGTGTTCGTCACCACCGACTGGTGGAGGGCGCGCGCGCGGGCCGACATTTCTTCCCTCGCGGCCTGGATGGGCGATGTGCAGCCGGAGTTTGTGACATCGGTTCTCGGCTGCAGCCCGTCGACGCTGCGATTTTCATTCTGACGCCGCATCCGGTGCGGGCGCGACGGCGCGACCGCCCTTTCCTTCGCCAGGGCCGGCCCGCGGACCGGGAGCATCCATTGGAGAAAAAACCATGGCCGCCAGGGACCTGACATCGACCGCCGGTGCGTTCGACAATGCCAAGGGCGTTGCCTGGGCGGCCGTTGCCGTTGCGCTGTTTGCCCTGATCTTCGTCTCGGGGAAGTGGAGCGGCGGTGTCGCATCCGCCGCGCAAATCATCTGGCTGCGCTATGTCGGCGGGTTCCTGTGCGTGGTCGCCTGGGCGCTTCTCAGCCGGGAGCGGGTTCGCGGGCTGGCCACGCCGCAGCTTCCCGTCCATGCGGTGCGCGCGGCCGCCGGCGGTGGCGGCGGCATGGCCGCGATCTATGCGGCGACCAACATGCCCGTCGCCGATGCAACGGCCATCGGCCTGCTGGACGGGTTCTTTACCGTGCTCCTCGGCGTTTTCGTGCTGAAGGAAGCCTTCACGCCCCGGCAGTGGGGCGCGGCGCTGGTGTGTCTTGCCGGTGCGATGATCGTCGTTGCCGGCGATGGCGCCGGTCTGCACCTGCAAGCCGACACGCTGCTTGCCGGTCTCGTCGCCCTTGCCGGCGCGGTGCTCATCGCCGTGGAGAGCATCCTCATCAAGACGCTGGCGCGCTCGGAACGTGCAATTATCGTGCTGTTCTATGTGAACCTGTTTGGCATGCTGCTGTTCGCCGCCCCCGCCCTGTGGCAATGGCAACCGGTTCCGGCCGCGCTGACCGGTGCCTTCGTCCTGCTGGGACCGATCGCGATCCTCGCGCAGGTCTGCAACATCCAGGCGTTCCGCCTGTCAGACGCCGCCCTGATCGGGCCGGTCCGCTACACATGGATCGTGTTCGGCGCCCTGTTCGGATGGGTCTTGTTCGGAGAAACCCCGACGACCGCCACCTATGCGGGCGGCGCCTTGATCCTCATCGGCGGGGCCGGACTTGCGGCATCGCGGTCCCGCCGCATTCTCCCGACAGCGGTTCCGGGGGCTCCGGGCCCGCCGCGTTGACGGTCAGGCGGACCCCGGCGCCGGCCGGCGTCGCCCGCGCCTTCAGTTGTCGGCGCGCTTGAACACCATCATGGTGAAGAGCCCGAAGGGCGCGATGCGCTCCTCGTGCACCAGCGTCATGCCGGTGTTGTCGAGCACAGTCTCGCGCTCGAACAGCGGATCCCAGCCGAGCTTGCCGGCGAAGCGCGCCAGTCCGCGCTCGATCCAGGCAAAGAGCCCTGAGCGCGACGCGAAGTGGTTGACGACGATGACCGTACCGCCAGGTCGCACGACGCGTTCGAGCTCGGCCAGCACCGTTTCGGGGTCGGGAACGACGGTCATGACATACATCACCGTGGCGACATCGAAGCGGGCTTCGGGAAAGTCAAGGTCGGCGGCGTCCATCGCGCGCAGCTCGGCGACATTGCCCAGATGCTTGCGCGCCACCCGTTCGCGGGCGCGCTCCAGCATCGGTTCCGACAGGTCGATGCCGGTGACGGTCAGGTTGCGGCTGTAGAGCGGCAGCGACAACCCGGTGCCGACGCCCACCTCCAGCAGGTCGCCGGACAGACGGTTGGCGGCGCGGGCGGCGGCGCGCTGGCCGAACACCAGCGGCGCGGTGAACACCCAGTCGTAGACCGGCGCCCAGCGGGCATAGGCACTTTCGACATCGCTTCGCGTGCCGGTGCCGCGCGTCGCGGAGGAAAACACCCGGTCGAGCCAGCGCCCGAACCGCGAAGCGCGGAGAAAATCTTCGACCATTATGCCGTTGCCGTTGCTTGTGTTGTCTTTTCCGGGTTGCCGATCGCATGGCCGGGAACCGTTCGTTCGATCCACCCGCCGCCGAGAACGCGCGCGCCGTCGCCGTCGTCGTCGAAGAAGACGCAGGCCTGCCCTGGTGCGACGCCGGTTTCCCCGTCGAGCAGCTCGACGACGGCTTCGCCGTCGCGCAGCCTGAGGATCGCGGGCCTCGGAGGACGGGTGGAGCGCACCTTGGCGTGCAGCTCGAGCCCGTCGGCGGGGATGTTTTCCAGCAGGCCGGGGCCGATCCAGTTGACGTCGCGCAGCACGATCTCGCGCGTGCCGAGCGCCTCGCGCGGGCCGACGATCACCCGCCGGTTGGCGGCGTCGAGACGCACGACATAGAGCGGCTCGCCGGTGGCGACGCCGATGCCGCGCCGCTGCCCGATGGTGAAATGGATGATGCCCTGATGGCGCCCGAGCACGCGTCCGTCGAGGTGGACGATGTCGCCGGGTTCGGCGGCGTCGGGCTTCAGCCGCTCGATCACGTCGGCGTATTTGCCCTGGGGCACGAAGCAGATGTCCTGGCTGTCCTGCTTCTCGGCGACGGACAGGCCGAACTCGCGGGCGAGCTCGCGGGTTTCCGCCTTGGTCATGCCGCCGAGCGGAAAGCGCAGGAAGTCGAGCTGGTCCTGGGTGGTGGCGAAGAGGAAATAGCTCTGGTCGCGGTCGAGATCGACCGGGCGGTGTAACGCACGATGGTTGCCAACCATGCCGGTGCGCACATAGTGGCCGGTCGCCAGCACGTCGGCGCCGAGCGTCTTCGCCGTCTCCAGCAGGTCGGAGAACTTGACGGTCTGGTTGCAGGCGACGCAGGGGATCGGGGTTTCGCCGGCGATGTAGCTTTCGGCAAACCGTTCGATCACCGCCTCGCGGAAGCGGTCTTCATAGTCGAGCACGTAATGGGGAATGCCGAGGCTCTCGGCGACCCGGCGCGCGTCCTGGATGTCCTGGCCCGCGCAACAAGCGCCCGCCCGGTGCACCGCCTCGCCGTGGTCATAGAGCTGAAGCGTCACGCCGACGACGTCATAGCCCTCGCGCTTCATCAGTCCGGCGACGACGGAGGAATCGACGCCGCCCGACATGGCGACGACGACCCGTGTGTCCTGCGGTCTCTTCGGCAGATCGAGACTGTTGAGCATTGTTCTCACCTTGCGGTCTGAGCCGGCCTGCCCGGCGATCCCGCCCGGCCCGTGCCGCCCGATCAAATCTGGTTGCCCGGCCGGTCGACGCCATGGCGGCCGTGTCCGGGTCTCTGGCTGGGCGCCGGCCATGCGCCGCGCCTTGCGTTGGCGCGACTATAACGGAAGCGACCGGCCGAGGCCAAGCGCCCCGGCTGGCTGGCCGTTGATGCGCCGCGCACCCGGCAATCCTTTCCCCGTGCGGCAAAGCTTTCCGGGTATGTGAGGCCATTGTGTGGTTCAGGCAAGGAGGAAATCCTCCCGTTTCGGCCGGAAACGACGATTTTGCGGAGTTGGCCCGGCATTTGCTGACAGGTTTGGCAGATGATTGCGCGCGGTTGCCGCTACGGTGGACGGCGCGGTTCCCAGTGGAGAGATGCGTGACGCTCGCCAGTTCCATTTCCGCACCTGCGATCGCCGCCAGCGCGGCCGTGTCGGGGCAGGGTGCCAAGGCACCGGCTGCAGGCGCCGCGACCGGTGTGCCGTCGATGTTCGCGCAACACCTCGGCTCCCTGGGCGGCGATGTCTCCGCCCGCGCGCTGTCCGCAGTCCAGGGCGCGGCGACCGGCGTGCCGGTTGGCGCCCCGGTTGCCGGTGGCGCAATGGCGTCGGCGACTGTGACGGGACCTCTCTCCGGATTTGGGCCGGGATCTGTGACTGCAACGGGTCCCCTGCCTGCCGGGGCGCCCGCCGCTCAAACGACGGACACGCCCTCCGTGATCCCCGCAGTCGGACTTGGCATGTTCGGAACAGCCGGACCGGGCGGTGTATCCGTGCTGCCGGCGACCCCGGCCGTGTCCGATGGCACTGCATCGGTTGCTCCGGTCGCAGCAGCGACGGGCGCTGCGGCCTTGGCAGGCGATACCGCCACCGAAACGGAAGCGGCGACACCACCCGGCGCGGGTGCTCCTCTCACTCTGGAGAGCATGGCACCGGCGTCGATGTCCGCGCCTTTCGCTCCGGTTCCGTCGCTTGTGGCGGGCGCAGCTCCGGGTGTCGTTTCCCCCGAAAGCATTCTGACGACGGCGCAGGCTGTCTCCGAGACTGGTCTGGCGGCACGTGCCGCCGCCGCGGGCGGCAAAGCGACCGATGTGACGGGCAAGGCGCCGGGCGCTGCGGCCGCCGGAACTGATGACGGCACGGCCGCATCGGGTATGGCCGCGCAGGGCAAGGCCGGATCGCCTCCCGGTCTCGCCGCCGGGACCACGGCGGCACTTTCCGGCGGGGGCCCGGCACAAGTCGGAGCACCGGCGGTCGGCGCCGCCCTTGCCGCAAACAACCCTGTCAGTGCCATGCGCTCGGCAACGGTAGCGAATGCTGCCACCGCGTCCGGGTCCGAGCAGACCGGCGGCGCGCCGCTTCCGGCTGGTCTTGCCGGCGCTCAGACGTCGGCCGGCTCCGTCGCCGGGACACCGTCGGGGGCGTCCGCCACCGCGACGCAGACCGTCGGCGCGGCGGGCACCGCGCCGCAGACAGCCGGCGTGGCGGGCACTGCGGGCGCTGCCGCGTCAGCGCCGCAGGCCGGGTCGGTCGCCGACACACCGGGGCAGGTCGCGTCTGTCGCCGCACCGGTTTCGGTCGATGCTGAGGCTGGCGTCGGGTCTCCGTCCGGGTCTGCAACGGCTTCGCAGTCTGTTTCCGCAGACGCCGGGGATGAAGGCTCCCGGCCCGTGGCAGGCACCGCGCCTCCGCGACCGGCCATGACGCCAGCCGCTGCTGCGACCGTCGACGTCTCGGTCGCGCAAGAGACGCCGGCGGCCTCCGCGGGCGCGAGCGACGCGCCGCAGGCGGATGCGGCCAAGACAGGTGCTACAGGGACAGGTGCCACAGGGATGGGCGTCACAGGGACAGGCGCCACAGGGAAAGACGGCACGCAGAGCGCACCGCAGATGACGGCCGCCGGGTCGCCCGCGACCGGGTCGACCCCGCGTACCGCCGCCCCGGTGATTGATGCGCCGGCACAGTCAGATGCGGCGGCACAACCCGACGCGACGGTCGGCGCGGGCGACGGCGAGGCTGCCGCGCGGGCGGATCAGGTGCCGCGCAACGGACACGATCCGGCGGCGCTTCGCGCAACGACGCAAATGGCGATGAACGCACCGGCCCGCGATCTTGGCCAACCGGTCGCCAGCGGCAATGCCGATGCCGTCGATGGAGAACCCACATCCACGCTCGCGAAAGCCATGGCAGGCGATGGAGCAACGGGCGAAGACACGGCCTCCGAGACCAAGCCGCCGGCCGTAACGCCGGCCGCCACGCAAGTGGCCCAGCCGCAGCCGGTGCGCGCCGGCGTTAGCGCCGCGGCGCTCGCCTTCGCCGCCGCCCTGTCGGACGGGCAGGCAAGTGCCGGCGACGGCGGGTTCGACATTGACGGCTTCGGCGACTTCGGCCAGCGCGGCGATGCGGCCCAGCAGGCGGCGGCCTCTGTCGCCCGCACCGCCGCGACGGCGTCGCTTCCGCAACAGGCGGCTGCCGCGACCGCTCATCTTGCGGCCGAGATCGCCCGCTTCGCGTCCAAGGGATCGACCCGCTTCCAGATCCGCATGGATCCGCCGGAAATGGGCCGGATCGACGTGGACCTCAAGGTCGGCAAGGACGGCACCGTGCGGGCGCATCTTGCGGTGGAACGCAGCGAGACGCTGGACATGTTCCTGCGCGACCAGCGCAGCCTGGAGCGCGCCCTCGATGCGGCCGGCCTGAAACTGGAAAACGGATCCGTGCAGCTCAGTCTGAAGGATCAGGGCGGCTTTGCCGGGTTCCAGCGCCAGGATGGCCAGGATGACGCCCCGGGCGCAGGCCGGGGCGGCGACGGTCCGGCTGCCGAGGGCGAGGTCGAGGACCTGGTGAGCGTCTCGCGCGTTCAGGTGCGCGGCGCCAGCGGCGCGCTCGACATACAGATTTGACCGCTGACGCGGTGGCCGGGAACGGCATGAGGGATCAGGAGAGAAACGGATGACCGGAATCACCGGAATTAGCGAACAGAGCAGTGCCGCTGCAGCGGCGGCGAAGTCGACCTCCTCGGCGAAGTCCGCGCTCGACAGCAACTACGAGCTGTTCCTGTCGATGCTGACGACGCAGATCCAGAACCAGGACCCGCTCGACCCGACGGATTCGTCGAAATACACCGAGCAACTCGTCCAGTATTCCTCGGTGGAACAGCAGATCAAGACCAACGACCAGTTGGGCAATCTGCTGCAGGTGATGGCCTCCTCCACCGCCTCGAGCTACGTCAGCTATCTCGGCACCAACGTCGTGGCATCCGGCAGCACCACCGAGCTGAAGAGCGGCGAGGCGGCCTGGACCTATGATGCGGGCGAGGGCGGCAAGGCGCGCGTCGAGGTGCGCAACAGCCTCGGGGCGGTGGTCTATTCCGGCGACACGACCCTGTCGCAGGGACGCGACACCTTCGAATGGGACGGGCGCACGTCCGCCGGGTCGCAGGCTCCGGATGGCGACTATTCGATCACGATCGGGCGCTACGACGCCAATGGCGCGCCGAGCATCCGGGTCCCGACGGAAGTGTCCGGCACGGTCGAGGGGATCGAGTTCACCGAGGGCGGCGCGGTACTGACCGTCGGCGGCGCGCGCATCCCCGCCAATGCGGTGATTTCCGTCAACCGGAGCTGACCCTGCGCCATTAAACCGTCGAGCCGCATCTTTGCAGGCGCCGGCTGCGCCTTGCCGCCTCTCGCCTCCACGTCCGCAAGATCCGTCTTGCGGACGTTTTCGTTTGGCCGTGCCGCGCCAGGCCAGCTCGCCTCAAGGCCTTGTTGCCGGCCTGCCTGCCTGGCGAGGGGCCGGTGACGGCGGAAATACCGGGCCGTCCGGCAAACTTCTTTCGGCTTTTTTTGCGCGGCCGTTTTCGCCTCCCATTTTGCGAGAGGTCCGAAACGGTGTTTTCCTGAAGGTTTGCCTTGTATCGCGGCTCCAAAGGACGCGCCTGAGTCGTTTCAATTCTTACCGAATTGTTGCTTCAGCCTTAGGCAAATTTTAAAGCCGGATAGCTACTGTCATAGTCAACGTGGTCATGTTGAGTGTGAGAGTACAATGACCGACCGAGCAAGTGTACGAGTCAAATATGTTATTGGCCCAGACGGGTCGCCGCTTACGATCGCCGACCTTCCGCCGGTGACAACGCGTCGATGGGTCATTCGCCGCAAGGCGGAGGTCGTCGCCGCCGTTCGCGGTGGATTGTTGTCGCTGGACGAAGCATGCAAGCGCTATACGCTGACGGTTGAGGAGTTCCTCTCCTGGCAGAGTTCCATTGATCGGCACGGACTTGCCGGCCTCAGGGCGACCCGCGTGCAACAATACCGGAATTGAGACGATCGGGCGACACCGCCCCTTCGCAAGGATCGTGACAAACGGGCTGGCAATTTGCCGGCCCTTTTGTTTTTGCGGGGTCTGCGGCCGTCGGGCCGTCCCGGGCCCCGGCAGGCTCGGCGCGCGTCACGCCCTGGCCAACCTTCCGCTGCGTCTTGCGGTTCCCCCCCGAACCTCCGGCGGGGCGGTGACTCGTTTTGCTTTTTCAAATTCGTTAATCCGACCGGCGGATATTGCCGGGTGGTTTTCGCATTTCGCCAAGCACGAAGCCCGGATTTCCGCCGTCTTCACCAAATCCTAACGTTCGTTAACACCTTGTTTACCATCTGGCGGGCAAATTTTGCCTACCGGCCATCCGGGGGCGCTTTTTCACCATCCCCTCATCCCCAGGCGCCTCTGGATGGCCCGGTCTCCTGAAGGCTCTACCAAGCGTATCGGATGGGTGGCACGTGAACGGACTTGCGGAACTCGTAAAAACACTCGGCCCGACCCGCATTGCGGCCATGGGTGCGGTCGCCGCCATTCTTGTCGGCGTGTTCGCCTTCATCATGCTGCGCATCTCGACGCCGACGATGACGCCGCTCTACACGGACCTGACCTTCGAGGATTCCTCCGCGATCGTGTCGCAGCTGGAAAGCCTCGCGGTGCCGCATGAGCTGCTCAACGACGGGTCGACCATCCTGGTGCCGCAGGACGACGTTTTCCGCACGCGGATGCGGCTTGCCGAACAGGGGCTGCCGCTTGGCGGCTCCGTCGGCTACGAGATCTTCGACAAGGCCGACACGCTGGGCTCCACCAGTTTCGTGCAGAACATCAACCGGACGCGGGCGCTGGAAGGCGAGCTTACCCGCACGATCCGCTCCATCGGCCGCATCAAGTCGGCCCGCGTGCATCTGGTGATCCCGGAGCGCAAGCTGTTCCAGCGCGACCACCAGCCGCCGACGGCATCGATCGCGCTCAGCGTGCGCGGTTCGCTCGATCCGGGCCAGATCCGCGCGATCCAGCATCTCGTCGCCACGGCGGTCGAGGGGCTGCAGCCCAACTATGTGTCGATCGTCGACGAGACCGGCCGCCTGCTGGCAAGCGGTGCCGGCGAGGAGGGCGAGGGCTTCATCGCCTCGTCGCTGCAGGAGCGCCGCCAGTCGATGGAAGCGCGGGCCCGCACGCAGATCGAGGAAATCGTCAACTCCGTGGTCGGCGTCGGCCGGTCGCGGGTGCGCGTTGCCATGGAGCTCGATCACAACCGCATCACCGAGACCCAGGAGACTTACGATCCGGACGGTCAGGTGGTGCGTTCCACCCAGACGCGGGAAGAGAATTCCTCGACAATCGGACGCCGCGGCGCGGTGACCGCCGCCAACCAGTTGCCCGAGGCCGACCAGCAGGACGGCGACAGCGCCGACCGCGACATCGCCAACCAGGCCGAGGAAATCGTCAACTTCGAGATTTCCAAGTCCGTGAAGACCGAGGTCGTCGAAGCCGGGGGCGTGCGCCGCCTGTCGGTCGCCGTGCTGGTTGACGGTGTCTATACCCCGGATGAAAACGGCGACCTGGTCTACGCGCCGCGCTCTGCCGACGAACTGGAGCGCATCGCTCTGCTGGTTCGCTCCGCCGTCGGCTACGACGAGACCCGCGGCGACACGGTCGAGGTCGTCAACCTGCGCTTCGCCCAGGCGCCGAACAGCGTCCTTGCCGAGGACGAGGCCGGCCTGTTCGAATTCACCCGCGCCGACATCATGCGCTTCATCGAACTCGGCGTGCTGTTCCTGATCGCCCTGCTTCTCACCCTCTTCGCGGTGCGTCCGCTGATCAAGCGGATCCTGAGCGTGGAGGAGAAGGAGCAGCCGGCACTCCTCACCGCCGACGGCCAGCCGATCGAGAGCGCCATGATCGCCGCCCAGTCGGCGGAGGCCGGCGGCGAGGTCGACGAGGACGGCGAGCCGCGCATCGAATGGCTCGAGGAAGCCCAGGCGCAGGGCGCCGTGCAGGTCGCAACCATCGCCAAGGTCGGCGGACTGATCGAGGAATACCCCAACGAAGCAGTCGGGATCATCCGCAGCTGGATGAATGAAGCAGCATGAGCATCGCAAACAGCATTCAGACGACCGGCAACTCCCAGCTGACCGTCAGCGAATCTGGCAAGGAGCGCGAGCTCAAGGGGCCGGAGCGGGTGGCTGTCCTGTTGCTCGCGCTCGGCGAGAAGCACGGTCGCAAGATCTGGGAGAAGCTCGACGAGATGGAGGTCCGCGAGATCTCCGCCGCCATGTCGCGGCTCGGCCCGGTCACCCCGAAGATGCTTGAGGAGCTTTTCGTCGACTTCGTCAAGAAGATCTCGTCGAATGGCGCGCTCAACGGCAACGTCGACGTCACGGAGCGGCTGCTGTCCAGCTTCCTGCCGGGTGACCGCGTCAATGTGATCATGGAGGAAATCCGCGGACCGGCCGGCCGCAACATGTGGGAGAAGCTTTCCAACGTGCAGGAGAACGTTCTCGCCAACTACTTGAAGAACGAATACCCGCAGACGGTTGCCGTCGTGCTGTCGAAGATCGATCCCGACCATGCCGCCAAGGTCCTGGGCATCCTGCCGGAGGAGCTGGCGCTGGAGGTGATCTCGCGCATGCTGAAGATGGAAGCGATCCAGAAGGAGGTTCTGGAAAAGGTCGAACAGACGCTTCGCGTCGAGTTCATGTCCAATCTGACCAACACCTCGCGCCGCGACAGCCACGAGATGATGGCCGACATCTTCAACAATTTCGACCGGCAGACCGAGGCGCGCTTCCTGGCCGCGCTGGAAGAGGAAAACCGCGAATCCGCCGAGCGGATCAAGACGCTGATGTTCACCTTCGACGACCTGATGAAGCTCGATGCCGGCAGCTGTCAGACCCTGCTGCGCAGCGTCGAGAAGGACCGGCTGGCGATTGCGCTGAAGGGCGCGTCGGAAACCGTTCGCGACTTCTTCTTCGGCAACATGTCGTCGCGCGCGGCAAAGATGATGCAGGACGACATGGAGGCGCTCGGCCCGATCCGGCTGCGCGATGTCGACGAAGCGCAGTCCGGAATGGTCGCAACCGCCAAGGATCTCGCCGCCAAGGGCGAGCTCATGCTCTCCAAGAGCAAGGGCGACGACGAAATCATCTACTGAGTGGCCTGAAACCCGATGATGACACGATTTGCGAGCACAGAAATGAAGGCCAACCGGTTCCTTTTCGACCGCAACTTCGCGGCGATCGACGTGACGCCCGAACGCGAGGCCGTCGAGGAGCCGGCTGTGCCGGAGGTTCCGATGATGTCCGTGGCGGACCACGAGGCGTTGCTTGCGGCCGCCGAGCAGGCGGCCTACGAGCGCGGCCGTGCGTCGCTGGCGCTGGAGCAGCAGCAGACCGACGAAGGTCGCCTCGCCGAGGAGACGCGGCGGCTGTCGGACGACATCTGCGCACTGATCGGCCAGTTGGACACCGATCAGGCGCGGCAGGAAAAGGACGCCGTCGCGCTGTCGTTTCTCGTCGCGCGCCGGATCTGCGCGCATCTGATCGCCCGCGAGCCGCTGGGCGAGATCATCGCGCTGATCTCGGAGTGCCTGGGGCCGCTGCGCCGGGCGCCGCATCTGGTGATCCGGGTCCGCGAGGGCGATCTGGAAGCGCTGAAGGCGAAGGTCGATCCGCTCGTGTCCGAAAAGGGCTTTGAGGGACGGGTCGTGTTTCTCGGCGAGCCGGACCTCGGCGCCGGCGACTGCCGCATCGAATGGGCCGACGGCGGCATCGTGCGCGACCGCCGCGCCATCGAGAAGCAGGTCGACCAGGCGGCGCGCCGCTATTTCGAGGGCCGGCGCTCGCCCGCCAGGCCCGGCAGTTCCGAAACCCAAGAAACCGCCGGGGAGCGGAGTGACCAATGAGTGATACGGACGAAAACGTGCAGGAAAACGGATTGCCGCTCGCGGAGATGGGAAGCAAGGCCGGCGGGCGCGAGGAAGAGCGGGACTTCAGCCAAGCGCGCGGCGCGGCCGATCTGGAGGCCGTGTTCGACGTTCCGGTGCAGATTTCCGCAGTGCTCGGCCACTCCCGGATGCATGTGTCGGAGCTCTTGAAGCTTGCGCCCGGCACCTTGCTCAAGCTCGACCGCAAGGTCGGCGAAGCCATCGATATCTACGTCAACGACCGGCTGGTGGCCCGCGGCGAGGTTGTCCTCGTGGAGGACAAGCTCGGCGTCACCATGACGGAAATCATCAAGTCCGATCGCTGATCGGAACAGGAGAAGACCCATGCGACTGTTGATCGTCGGCACCCTTGAAGGCCAGTTGATCACCGCCTCGAAGATCGCGATGGATGGCGGTGCGGCGGTGACCCACGCCGGCACCGTCGAGGACATGCTGAAGGTGCTGCGTTCGGGGCGCGGCGCCGATCTGGTGATGGCGGATGTCGGCCTCGACATCGCCGGGCTGATCGCGCATCTGGAGCGCGAGCGGTTCCACCTGCCCGTCGTTGCCTGCGGCGTGAAGACCGACGCGAGTGCGGCCGTCGCCGCCATCCGCGCCGGCGCCAAGGAATACATCCCGCTGCCGCCGGATCCGGAAATGATCGCCGCGGTGCTTGCCGCCGTCGCGCGCGACCAGTCCAACGTGATCTACCGCGACGATGCCATGGCGTCCGTGGTGAAGCTGGCGGAGCAGATCGCCGCCTCCGACGCCTCCATCCTGGTGACGGGCGAATCCGGATCGGGCAAGGAGGTGATCTCCCGCCATGTGCATGCCCGCTCCAACCGGGCCGACAAGCCGTTCATCTCGATCAATTGCGCGGCGATCCCCGAGCATCTGCTGGAATCGGAGCTGTTCGGCCACGAGAAGGGCGCCTTCACCGGCGCCGTTGCGCGCCGCGTCGGCAAGTTCGAGGAGGCCAGCGGCGGCACGCTGCTGCTCGACGAGATCTCGGAAATGGACGTGCGGCTGCAGGCCAAGCTGCTGCGCGCCATCCAGGAGCGGGTGATCGACCGGGTCGGCGGAGCAAAGCCCGTGCCCGTCGACATCCGCATCATCGCCACCTCAAACCGCGACCTGGCCGAGGCGGTGCGCGCGGGCACGTTCCGCGAGGATCTGCTCTACCGGCTCAATGTGGTCAATCTCAAGCTGCCGCCGCTCAGGGCGCGTCCGGGCGACATCCTTGAGCTGGCGCAGCATTTCGTGGAGCGTTATTCGCGCGAGAACGGCATTGCCAAGCGGCCGATCTCGGAGGAAGCGCGGCGCATGCTGATCGCCAATCCGTGGCCGGGCAACGTGCGCGAGCTGGAAAACACCATGCATCGCGCGGTGCTGCTTGCGAGCGGCGACGAAATCGACCCCGATGCGATCCGCATGCCGGACGGCAGCCCGATCGCCGCCGGCCAGGGCGCGGATGCGCGTCTCGCCGCCACTGCCGCCGCAACGGCGGAGGCCGTCAACCGCGGCTATGTCGGGCGCACGGTCGCGGATGTCGAACGCGACCTGATCCTCGACACGCTCGACCACTGCCTGGGCAACCGCACCCATGCCGCCAAGATCCTGGGGATTTCGATCCGCACCTTGCGCAACAAGCTGAATCAGTATGCGGATGAGGGCATGAGTGTGCCCGGTCCTGGCGAAGCCCGCGTCGCCGTGGCGTGAGGCGGCGCGGCGGACGGACAGGAAACAGCGGTGTGAGTGAGGGCGGTCGATGAGCGATGTGACGGCACGCGAGGGCGGTGATGCGGGTGTGCCCGCGCAGGTGCCCGGCGCCGCGCCCGCGCCTGGCCGTGCCAGCGCGGGTTTTGCCGCCTTCGGGCTGAACGTCTCTTCCATCTGGGATGCCATCCGCCGCGGCGAGATCGCGCTGGCGCTTGGCGTCATGGTCATTCTGGTCGTGCTGATCCTGCCGATGCCGGCGTTCATGCTCGACCTGTTCCTCGCCATCTCGATCATCTTTTCCGTGCTGATCCTGATGACCGGCCTGTTCATTCAAAAGCCGCTGGAATTTTCCTCCTTCCCGACGGTGCTGCTGATCGCCACCATGTTGCGGCTGGCGCTGAACCTGGCGTCCACGCGGCTGATCCTTGCCAACGGGCACGAGGGCACCGACGCCGCCGGCCAGGTCATCCAGGCCTTCGGCCATTTCGTGATGGGCGGCAATTTCATCATCGGCATCATCGTGTTCTCGATCCTGGTGATCGTGAACTTCGTGGTGATCACCAAGGGTTCGGGGCGTATCGCGGAAGTCGCGGCACGCTTCACCCTCGATGCCATGCCCGGCAAGCAGATGGCGATCGACGCGGACCTGAGCGCGGGCCTCATCGACGAGACGACGGCGCGCACCCGCCGCCGCGAGCTGGAGGACGAAAGCACCTTCTTCGGCGCCATGGACGGCGCCTCGAAGTTCGTGCGTGGCGACGCCATCGCCGGCCTGCTGATCACCTTCATCAACATCGTCGGCGGCATCATCATCGGCGTCGCGCAGATGGACCTCTCCTTCGGCGACGCGGCGACGACCTACACGCTGCTGACCATCGGCGACGGTCTGGTGTCGCAGATCCCGGCGCTGATCGTCTCCACGGCGGCCGGCCTTCTGGTGTCCAAGGCGGGCGTCTCCGGGTCCGCCGACAAGGCGCTCGCCAGGCAGCTCTCCGGCTACCCCAAGGCGCTTGGCATGTCGTCCTTCGTCATGGTGACGCTCGCCATGCTGCCGGGCATTCCGATGCTGCCGTTCCTGAGCCTTGCCGGACTGTCGGGCTATCTGGCCTTCCGGGCCGGAAAATCGCACAAGGAGGTGGCCGACCAGGCCCAGGCGGCAGAGGTGGCGGCCGCCGCGCCGCCGCCGCCGGCGGAAGCGCCGATCACGGATTCGCTGAAGATGGACGAGCTGCGCATCGAGCTCGGCTATGCGCTGTTGTCGCTGATCAACGGGACGGGCGCGGAAAGCGACCAGCTGACCGAGCAGATCAAGGCGCTGCGCCGCCAGCTTGCCGCCGATCTCGGCATTCTCATGCCGCCGGTGCGCATCCTCGACAACATCCAGCTCGGCGCCAACGACTACGTCATCAAGGTCAAGGAAGTGGCCGCCGGCGAGGGTCAGCTCTATCCCGGCCATTTCATGGTCATGGATCCGCATGGCGGGCAGGTCAAGCTGCCCGGACAGCACACGACCGAGCCGACCTTCGGCCTGCCGGCGACCTGGGTGGAGGCGCAATATCGCGAGGACGCGGCGCTGCGCGGCTATACGGTCGTCGATCCCGCGACCGTGCTTGCCACCCATCTCACCGAGACGATCCGTGGCAATGTCGCCGAACTGCTCACCTATGCCGACGTGCAGAAGCTGCTCAAGGAGATCACCGGCGAACAGGCGAAGCTGGTGGAGGATATCGTTCCGGGCCAGATCACAGTGTCCGGCATCCAGCGCGTGCTGCAGACGCTTCTGTCCGAGCGCATCTCGGTGCGCGACTTGGGCACGATCCTGGAAGGCATCGCCGAGGCGACCGGCTTCACCCGCAATCCGGCGACGATCGCGGAACATGTGCGCACCCGGCTGGCGCGGCAGATTTCCGCCGCCAACCAGGCGCCAGGCGGCTATCTGCCGCTGATCGCCATGTCGCCGCAGTGGGAGCAGGCCTTCATCGAGGCCATCGTCGGCGAGGGCGACGAGCGCTCGCTCGCCATGGCGCCGTCCAAGCTGCAGGAGTTCGTGCGGCTGGTGCGCGATGCGTTCGAGCAGGCGGCGCAGGCGGGCGAGGTTCCCGTCCTCCTGACCTCGCCGCAGACGCGGCCCTTCGTGCGCTCCATCGTCGAGCGCTTCCGCGCCCACACCACGGTGATGAGCCAGAACGAGGTGCATTCGCGCACCAGGCTGAAGACGGTCGGAACGGTTTAGGGAGCGGTCGTCCTAGCCTCAGGGCCTTGCGCTGCGGCTTGCGGATGACCGGTGAGCCGATCCCGTCGCTCGCGGCGGGTTCGACAGGGCCGACACCGGCAATCTGGCGGAGGAATGCGTTGATCGTCGCGGCTTTTGGAGTTTGCGAGGATTGCCGCGAGATCGAGGCTTTCGCATGATCTCGCGGCCCACCGTTGGCCCGCCGATGGACGTGGCCCACTCCGCGCAGTCAGGTCGCGGTCACTGCCGTCAGGCAGCTTTTACGCCTGCCAGGAACCGGTCGACGATTTCGGACAGTCTTTCGGCTTCTGTCGCCACATCCTTCGAGTATCCCATGACGCTTTGCGATGTTTCCAGGGTCGACCTGACATCGTCGGACACCTGACCCGCCGCTTCGGATACTTCCTGTGTTTTTCCGGAGACACTGGTGACATTGCGATTTATTTCTTGTGTCGACGCGCTTTGTTCTTCGATCGAAGCGACGATCCCGACCGTAAATTCATTGACCTTCGCGATTGTCCCGGAAATCACCTTGATCGCTGAAACGGCGTCGGATGTCTGCGTTTGAATCCCTTCGACCTGGCTTCTGATTTCATCGGTTGCCTTTGCCGTCTGCTCTGCCAGTTCCTTGACTTCCGCAGCGACGACGGCAAATCCGCGACCGGCTTCGCCAGCCCGGGCAGCTTCGATCGTTGCATTCAGCGCAAGGAGGTTGGTTTGTTCGGCAATCGCCTGGATCAGGCTGACCACGTCGCCGATCTTGCCGGCAGCTTCGGACAGACCGGAAATCTTCTGATCCGTTTCCCGTGTTTCCGAATCGGCGTTTTGAACCAGGTCTTTGACATTGGATATCTGCTGTTCGATTTCGGCGATGGAGGCGGACATTTGTTCGCTGGCAGCAGCCAGCGCTTCGACGTTGTCTGCCGCGGAGGAGGACCTCTCGGCCGCCAGAATCGTGCGTTCGGCTGTCTTGCCAGACACATCGCACATGGTCGTCGCGGCAGACTGCAGTTGTCCGGAGTTCGTGCTGAAGACATCGAGACACTGACCCGAAACAACCCGGAATTCTTCGATCAGGTCTTCAACCCGCTTCTGCCGTTCCGCCTCGCTGACACGCGCGGTTTCGCGTTCGGACGACAAGCGGTTGCGCTCGATCAGGTTGTCCTTGAACACGATCAGAGCGTTCAGCAAATCGCCGACTTCATCCTTGCGGCCGTCGTTGGAGAGGTCCACCGAAGTATTTCCCTTGGCAAGACTGGCGGTGGATCTGGCCAGCAGTTTGATCGGCCTTGCCACAAGCGCGAAGTTGATCCATCCGAAAATGGCAGCGAACGTCAGAAACACGGCGCCGCCAAAAACGGCGACGTTTTTCATCAAGGCAAGTTTTTCGGCTTGTTCGCTCGCCAGTGTCTTGAGCTCTTCGGCCAGCAGTCCGCGAACACGCGCATGCGTATCGTAGACGACTTGCAGAGACCGGTCGCCCTCGCCGGTGGCCTCAATCGCCTTGGCCAGTTCGACTGTGCGGGAGTTGCGCATGTAGTCGATCTGCTGAAGGGCATACTCCCTGTACCAAGCATCCCACTCCCCTCGCAGCTGTGACAGGGATGCTGTCTGGCTCGCCCCTCCGGCCTGCAGTTGTTGGTTCAACGTTTCAAAGGTCGCGTTGATCACGTCCGCAGCCTTGTCGACCTCGCCAACCCATTTCCGGTCGCCCGACAACATGAAGTTCTTCAAGGATGTTGCCTGATATGAGATCTCCGCCTTGAGAACCTGGTTGGCAACGACCGAGGCGTTTACCTTTTCGTAGCGTTTGACCGAGTCGTTCGCTCCATCTGCGGAAAGGAACATGAACAAGCAGACGACAACGCCGGTCGCTGCCATGAGACTGTAGGACAAGAGTCCCTTAGACGAGATCGACAAGTTCTTCATGTGTCTGGCCCTGAACGTTATTGCGCGAACTGCTGACGCCGGGTCAGCTCGGTCAAATTCACTTCGATGGTCGCAGCTCCGATCGGCTGCCCCGTCTCAGGATGGCTTAGGGTGAAGTTGAGCTGGGTGTGCCAGATGCCGTATTCGCTGTTCCACTCAGCCTCATCGACAAAGACTGCATCCGTTCCGACAAGAAACGTCTTTTGGAATTTTGCCTCGTCGCCTTGCCAGTAATCACTGGTGATCTGCGACTGGCCGACGTTCAGGCCGTATCTGTCCATGACGATTATCTCGAGGATCGCGCCGCGCGATTCAGCCTGTATCCTCGTGAGATACGCCGACAACGGATTGGACAGTGTCGCCGCGACAAGCGGCTGATCTGTCCTTGCCCGTTCCTGGACCCATTGCTCGTCAAGGAGTTTGATTTCATCCTCCTGAAGGCTCTCGTACTTTCGATTCTGGTTTGAAACCATGAGTTGCACGACATCGTGACCAACCAGGTCGATCATCTTCCCCATTGTGATTGGGTCGAGCAAACCGGAGGCATCAGGTGCCGTGCCAGCGCCGAGGGCATCGGCTTCGCCTGAAAAAACGAGACAAAACAACAATCCGAATGAAGCGCTCCTCATGAGCATGCACCTCTTGAAACTACCCTCATAAATTGCATTTTGAATAAAAAAGTCCTAACTGTTTCTTAATGTGGAGTCTTAATTCAATATAGTTTTATATATTATTACAAATGACAATATTGTATTTGAGTGTTATTATTTTGAGTATGTAAAATTCACGATAACCTTACGGCATGATTCGGCTGTGGCAGCTTTGTGGATTGTTCGCCCGGGCAAGGTCGGGAGGTCGGGGTTGCAATACGCCGTCTTTCCGCCCGCAGCGCCGGGGACAGACATTCACAAGCCTGCGCGCGTTGCGCCGTCGGCTCGAGCGGTGAGGATTGGAAGAATTGAAGAGGACGACTGGTCGGTCCGCCGGGCAGCGACATCGTCCGGAGTGTCTCGACGCACGACCGATCGCAGGTACGCCCACGACCCCCGGGGGCGGGCAAGGCGGGGCTGTCGGACCGATCCTCGCGACCCTATTCCTGTTCGCAGGGCATGCAGACCCTTGCGGTTGAGTGCATCGAATGCCTGCGCCATCACCCGGTCCGACGCTTGCGTGAATGGCCGGACACAATGGCCGGACACAATGGCCGCAGGGCGCCAAGCTACCCGGCTTCAACAGCTAGGACGAAGACCATCCCCGAATACATGCGTTGCGGCCGGCAAGGTTCCGGTGCTCTTGACCTCGCCGCAGACCCGGCCCTTCATGCGCTCCATCGTCGAGCGCTTCCGCGCCCATACCACGGTGATGAGCCGGAACGAGGTGCATGCCCGCACCAGGCTGAAGACGGCCGGAACGGCTAGGCCAGTTGCTGCCGCGTCATCGACGGTCTTCCGCGGGAGGCCGCAATGATCATATCTGCGCCGGCGCGTTGACCGCGACCTCGCCGACCGGACGCCAGATGTGGCGTTTCTTCAGGTATTTTTCCTTTGCATCCGACAGCGCCATGAACAGCTCCAGCTCGCGGCCGCGCAGGCCCGGCAGGGATTTGGGGTCCAGGCCGGTCCAGGGGAGAAACGGGTTGCGGCGCATGTGCCAGTGCAATTCGCAGCGCAGGGTCGGCCGGTCGGAGGGCGCGCGTCCGTGAAAGGCGAAAGTGTCGGCGACGATCAGCGTATTGGCCGGCACCGTCATGCGGACCGGCGCGGGCAGACCCAGGGCCGACAGATCCTCCGGGCGCACCCGGAACGAGCCGCTCGCATGGTGGCTGTCGCGATCCGCGGCCGCCGACAGGGAACACGCATGCTGCCAGTCGAGCCGCTCCGGCGTCAGCCGATGCGACCCCGGCACGAAGCAGAACGGCCCGTCATCCTCGCCGACGTCCTGGAGAAAAAGCCAGGCTTTCGAGGTGGCGTGAAACGTGTCGGAATGGACATTCGTCTGCGGGTCCACGGCCTTTGAGGGAGCGGCGATGACCGTCTGGAAAAAGCCCAGCGGCTCCCCGCCCTGCGAGGCGGCGTAGCGGATCTGGGCAAGGGCACGCGGGTCGCGCAGCGTGCGTGCGATCGCGGGATGACGCGCCAGCACGGCGGGCGGCAAGGGCACCATGCGGGTGACCGTGGGCCCCTGACGCATTTCGCGCGCCTCGAACCGCCTTTCGAAGGCGGCCTTGCGCAAGGCTTCGAAATCGTCCCTTGGCAGAAAATCCTTTGTGAGGAAGTAGCCGTTGTCGTCGAACGCGCGGCGGTCTGCGTCCGACAGGCCGGCGGCGAGGCGCGCGCGCCGGGCCGCCGCCATTCTCGCCGCCAGTTTCACGCGGGCGCGGTGGAGGCCCAGCCGGTTGAGATACGGGCTGCCAAGAACCGGGTTCTTGCGCAGCGACTTCTGCGTGCCGGCGATGCCGAAAAGCCAGAACGGCAGTTTCAGATACTCTTGAGGTTTCATCCGCCGGTGGTCCTCACCTGGTGCCCCTTGCTGGCATGGCTGCCGGTCCGCGCGGCATTATTGGCGCGCGCGCATCGCCCGGTCCAGCCGGAAGTGCGGAAAGCGCGCCCCCAGCAATCGGCGTTGCGCTTCCCCGACAGCCGGATTGCTGTCGCCGGAAAGGTTCGAAAGGCCTGAGCGGGATGGACTAGATGGTGACGTCGAGGCTTTCGATGGCGGAATCGATGGCGTCGTTCTGCTCGCCGATCTTCGACTGCGCTTCGTTTTGCACCCGCTGCACCACCTTCTGGAACAGGAGCTCGGTGGCCGCCTGGGTCGCGCCGACATTGACGCCGAAGACGTTGGAGGCGACCGCCTGCTGGTTCAGGAACTTTTCGTTGTGGTCCCGCTGCTTGGCACGCCACGCCTTGTTCCGTTCGTAGAACGAAAACTTCTGCGCCTTGCCAAAAGAAGAACCGATGCCGGCCATGGGGGTTGATGCATTCCTGTTGTTCGGTCGCAATCCTCGCCCGCTTATGGTTAACGCCGGTTTAACGTTTTGCGCGTTTTGCAAGCGCGCCGCGCGTCAGGCGGGTGCCGGGGTGGCCGGCACCTGCTGGGTGATGCAGTGGATGTTGCCGCCGCCGAGCAGGATCTCGCGGCCCGGAACGCCGATGATCTCCCGCGTCGGGAAGAGGTCTTGCAGGATATGCCGCGCCGCGCCGTCGGTCGCTGGATCGAGCAGGGGAAACACCACGCGGCCGGTGCCGATGTAGAAATTGGCATAGCTCGCCGCCAGCCGCTGGCCGCCGCCACGTGCCATGCCGGTCGTCGCCGCAGCGATTCCGGCCGCCTCGCTCGCGCTCATGTAGAGCGGCCCCGGTGCCGGCAGCTTCACGATCTCGAGCCTGCGCCCCCTTGCATCGCGCACTGTCTCCAGCAATGCGAGCGCCTCGGCCGAGCGCTCGGCTTGCGGATCGTCGCGGTCCTCGGTCCAAGTCAGCGCCACGAGGCCGGGCGCACAGACATGCAGCAGATTGTCGACGTGACCGGTGGTCTCGTCCTCATGCACGCCGCGCGGGATCCAGATCACCGTCTCGACGCCGAGGTAGTCCTTCAAAAGGTCCTCGATCTCTGCTTTCGAAAGTCCGGGATTGCGGCCGGGGCTGAGCAGGCATTCCTCGGTGGTGAAGGCGGTTCCCTCGCCGTCGACATGGATCGCGCCGCCTTCCAGCACGAAGGGCGCGCGGTAGTGCTCGACGCCCTCAAGCTCGGCGACGCGCGCCGCCACGGCGTCATCCCGGTCCCAGGGCGTGTAGAGGCCGTTGAAATCGCCGCCCCAGGCGTTGAAGCGCCAGTCGACGGCCCGGCGGCGCCCCTTGGCGTCGATGACGAAGGTCGGGCCGATGTCGCGCATCCAGGCATCGTCGCTCGCGATCTCGACAACGCGAATGCCGGGCGACAGTCGCGCGCGGGCGTTGGAAAACTGTGCGCGCGAGACCGCCATCGTTACCGGATCGGAGGGGTGGATCGCCTCGGCGACGGCCGCGAAGGCCTCTTGCGCCGGTCCTGCATCCAGCCGCCAGTTGTCGGGCCGCTCCGGCCACATCATCCAGCAGCCCGAATGCGGCTCGAACTCGCCGGGCATGCGGAAGCCGTCGGCGTGCGGGGTGGAGGAGAGCGGGTGCGTCATCGTGGGTGTCATGTCCGGCGCGTGGTCCCGTCGAGGGTCGTCAGGGGGGTGTAGAGCTCCGGCCGGCGGTCACGGAAGACGCCCCATGCGGCGCGAAGGGCAGCGACCTCGTCGAGGTCGAAACGGGCGGTGAGCACCGTCTCGCTCGTGCGGTCGGCCTCCGCCAGTTTGGCACCGGTGGCATCGGTGATGAAGGACGAGCCGTAGAAGGTCAGTTCCGTGCCGGCCCGGCCCGGCTCGGTGCCGATGCGGTTGGCGGCGACCAGCGGCATCAGGTTGGCACCGGCGTGACCCTGCATCACGCGCTGCCAGTGCGCGGCGGAATCCCAGTCGGGGTCGAGCAGTTCCGAGCCGATGGCGGTCGGGAAGAACAGCATTTCCGCGCCCATCAGCGCCATGGCGCGCGCGGTTTCGGGAAACCACTGGTCCCAGCAGATCCCGACGCCGATGCGGCCGAAGCGGGTGTCGAAGGCGCGAAAGCCGGTGTCGCCGGGCGAGAAATAGTATTTCTCCTGGTAGCCCGAGCCTTGCGGGATGTGGCTCTTGCGGTAGATCCCGAGATTGCGCCCGTCGGCGTCGATGATCGCGATGGAGTTGAACCGCGCCTGGCCCGCGCGCTCGTAGAAGCTGACGGGGATGACCACGCCGAGCTCTTTCGCCAGCGCCTGCATCCGGGCGATCGCGACATGTCCCTCTGCGGGCTGGGCGCGCAGCAGAAGGTCCGGCGCCTCGTCCTGGCAGAAGTAGGGATATTCGAACAGCTCCTGCGGCAGGATGATGTTCGCGCCCTTTCGCGCAGCCTCGCGGATCAGCCGTTCGGCGCGGTCGAGATTGGCGTCGCGGTCTGGCGAACACGCCATCTGCAGGGCGGCGAGGACGACGGGGCGCATGAAAACTCCGCGAGAAGTTGCGTTGCCGGTAGGCGGGACGGGCCGGTTAACCGCAAAGACTATCGGATGTGGACGCTTGCGCCAATTGCCCGGATTGCCGGTGCGGCCGCTTGATCCGCGCAAGCCGCAGGGCTAGGTGAGGGGACCCTAGATACCTCTTTTCGTGTGAGATCTATGCCCAGCCTGTCCGTCGACCTCTCCGGCTACACCGATCTGCCCGCCGGCAAGATCGCCAACATCGTCACCTTTCTGGAGATGCGCGCGCGTCCTGAAACTCGCGAGGTGGCGCGGCCCGACCTGCGGCTGGAGCGGATCGAGACGCCCGATCCGGCGGACTACCGCCGGCTGTTTCGCCGCATCGGCGACCCGTGGCTGTGGTTCGGCCGGCTCGGTCTCGACGATGCGGCCCTCGTCAAGACCCTGACCTCACCCGGCCACGAGGTCTACTATTGCCGAACGGAAGACGGCGATGCGGCCGGTCTTCTGGAGCTTGATTTTTCCCACCCCGCCGATGTCGAGCTGGCCTATTTCGGGCTGGTTCCGGAGGCGATTGGCGGCGGCGCCGGGCGCTGGCTGATGAACCAGGCCATCGACAAGGCCTGGGCGCGGGCCGGCACCACGCGCTTCTGGGTGCACACCTGCACGGCCGACAGCCCGCAGGCGCTCGGCTTCTACATGTCGAGCGGCTTCATGCCCTACAAGCGGGCGATCGAGATCGAGGACGATCCGCGCCTGACCGGCGTCTTGCCCCGGGACGTCGCGCCGCGCATCCCGCTGATCGCCGACTGAGGCCCGCCGCGCGGCTCAGGCCGTCATCTTCAGCCAGATACCGCCGGTGGCTGCGCGCAGGTCTTCGACGGTGGTGCGGAAGACGCTGTTCGGCGCGCCGCCCGCCGCCCAGACGGTGGTGAATTGCGCCAGATCCTCGTCGATGAAGACGCGCAGTTCGCCGATATGGCCGAGCGGCGCGACGCCGCCGATGGCAAACCCGGTGCGCTCGCGCACGGTGCGGCCGTTGGGGCGGGTGAGCGCTTCGCCGAGATGGCGGCCGACGGCGGCCTCATCCACCCGGTTCACGCCGCTGACGAGCAGCAGCACGACCGTGTCGCTTTCGGCGCCGAGATAGACGAGGGACTTGACGATTTCCGCAATCGAACAGCCGCAGGCGGCGGCCGCTTCCTCTGCGGTGCGCGTGGAAGCGGGCATCTCGACGATCTCGATGTCGAGGCCGGCACCGCGCGCGGCGTCCAGAACGCGGTCGGTGCTTGATTGTTTTGCCATGAATCAGTCCTAATGTTCGTTAACCATAAAAACGACTTTGATCGTGGATGAATCTTTCACGGGGAGTCGGGCTGCTGCGATTGCAGAATGGGTGTGGTAAGCATTTTCGTTAAGAGTTCGTTTACCGGGTGAGCGCGGGAAAGACCCGTCGTCCGTGGTTGAAAACAGGGTGCCGCATGAGCAGATCGCGCGACAATGTCGTTCCGCACGCCAAGGTGCGCAGTCTTCGCGACGCAATTCGCAAGGTCAAACTTGCAGAGGTCGAGCGTACCGATGTCGTTGTGGATTTGAAGGAATCCGAGCGGGCCCGTCTGGAACTCTTGGCGGAAGAGCTTCAGGACGTCTTCAAGGAGGTTCCGGAAGACGACGACCAGTTCTCCTTCCAGATCGTCGCCGGCAACCTGCCGCGGCTGTGGATCGACATCACCAGCCATGTCGCCATGGGGCGCGACAAGCGCGTGTATCGCTTCATTAAGGACACGCGAATCGGCCGCACGGTGATTCTCGAGACGCCCGAGCTTGAGGACATGGCCGACTGCATCACCGAATATATCGCCGAGCGGGTGCTGGAGCGCGAGCGCGCGGTGGAGGGCGACTGGCTGACCAAGCGGCTGAAGGAAGCCCCGCGGGCGGAAGATCCCCCGGCCGGTGCGCCGGTCGAAGCGCCGGTGCCGAGTGTGCGCGGCCTGTGGGCGCCCTTTGCCGCCTTTGCCATCGGCCTGCTGGTCGGGGCTGCCGGTCTTGTCGGCTATGCCTGGTTCGCCAATCCGCTGAACTGATCGCGGCAAGGCGGTCCGGTGCGCGGACAGACCTTTCATCGACGGTCCTAGCCCGGAATGACCAGGTGCCGGCTGGCGAGATGTTCGACCGTCGCCTTGTCGCCCGATGCACTTGCCCGATAGCCGCGTTCTTCCATCTCGCAGTTCCAGTTTCCGGGCGATCCCGAAATCGAGAACAGGTTGTAGCGTGCGGCCGGGCGCTTGTGGCCGGGCGCATTCGAGGCCGACGGCACGCCGATCACCGGAACCGGTCCCCTGGGACCGTCGATCTCCACACGGGTCGCCAGATGGGTGTGGCCGTGCAGCACCAGTTCGCAGCCGGAGCGCTTGATCGCGGCGCGCACGCGCGAGGCATCCGTCAGCCGCTTGTGCCAGCCGGTGGCGCCGCGTTGCGGCGGATGGTGGATCATGACGACACGGAACGCGCCCTCGTCGCCGAGCTTTACAAGCGTTTCGCGAAACGCCCTGGCCTGCCGGCTGCCGACCCGGCCCGTCGCGAACCAGGGGCCGCTGGCGCGGGCGCTGGAAACGCCGACGATGGCGACCGGTCCGCGCCGCCGCACGAAGGGAAAGGCGGGCTCATGGCAGTCGTCGCCGGTCATATAGGGCGACCAGGCATGCAGCGCGCGGCGCAAGGCGCCCGGCACATAGGCATCGTGGTTGCCCGGAACGAGCGAGGCGAGATCCGGCGGGGCGAGGGCGTCGAGCCAGTGGCGGGCGGCCGAGATTTCCAGGTCGAGCGCGATGTTGACCAGATCCCCGGTGACGGCGATGTGATCGGGCGCGCTTTCGTGAATATCCTCCACGATGCCGTCGAGCCAGGTCGCGGTCATCGAGCGGGCGCGGCTCCTGTGCCAGTTGACGTAGCCGATCACGCGCTTCGACAGAAGCTCGCGGATGCGGGTGTCGGGCAGCGGGCCAAGGTGGGGATCCGACAGATGGGCGAGACGAAACATGGTGCCACAACAAGGGGAAGTGTGGCGCCGGTCAAGCAAAAAGCGCCGCGGACGGATCCGGGCGCTTTGCGCGTGATTGGTGCGGATCTCGGTCCGCGCGTGCGGAGCCGGGGTCTGCGCTGGCTCAGTTGCCGCTGAAGGTCGTCAACACCGCGGCGATGCGCGGGTTGGTCAGGTCGACAGCCGGACGCCATGCATAACGACGGTTTGCGCGCCGCTGGAAGAACGCCGAGAACATGTCTCTCTCCTTGAGAATGCAGATTGGGGAAAACCATCTCTCCGGTCATCCGGGGGCACCCCTTCGCCTGCAGCGCGAATGTCGTTGAAACCGCCGTTTGCCACAAGCGCCAGTTTTGCAGTGCACCCATGCAGGGCACGCATGGTGAGTTAAGAATGTCTGTATATTTGCAACCCATGGAGCGCTCCGCCGCGCCGGCCATCCACGGAGGAAGAAACGTGCCGCCACCGACGTCCCTGCCGATGCGCGTGATGCGCCGCATCACCCTCGCCGCCAACCGCCTGCGCCGGACGATGACCCTCGGGGTGCGCATCGCCGTTCGCAGCGACGACGGCGGTATCCTGCTGGTGCGTCACAGCTACATGCCCGGCTGGTATCTGCCGGGCGGGGCGGTCGATCCGGGCGAGACGCTGGCAGAGGCCGCCGAACGCGAGCTTCTAGAGGAGACGGGCGCGCGGGCGCTGGCGCCGCCCCGGCTGTTTTCCATGTATCTCAACGCGCGTCAGTCGCCGCGCGATCACGTCGCGCTATTTTGCCTGGAGGAGGTGCAACTCGGTGACGGGCCGCCGGCTGGGCTGGAGATCAGCGAGACCGGGGTGTTTTCGCTGGACGCGCTTCCGCAGGACACGACGCCCGCGACCCGGCGCCGGATCGCGGAAATCAGCGGCGCCGCGCCCGTCGACGCCAGGTGGTAGCTTTCGGGTCTCAGGCGGCGGCCTGCAGCCGGCCACGATCATGCGGGGCGGTCAGGTCCAGCGCCGGGCCGACGGGAATGATACCGGTCGGATTGATGGTGTCATGCGACCCGTAGTAATGCGCCTTGATCGTCTCGAAGTCGCAGGTCTCGGCTATGCCGGGATGCTGATACAGCTCCTTCAGATAGTTGAAGAGGTTCGGATAGTCGGCGATGCGGCGGATGTTGCACTTGAAATGGCCGACATAGACCGGATCGAAGCGCAGCAGCGTGGTGAACAGCCGCCAGTCGGCCTCGGTGATCGCGTCGCCGATCAGGTAGCGTTGCCGGTCCAGCTTCTCCTCGAGCCATTCGAGCGTCTCGAACAGCTTCGTCACCGCCTCCTCATAGGCGTCCTGGGCGGTGGCGAAACCGGCCTTGTAGACGCCGTTGTTGACCGTGTCGTACACGCGGGCATTGACCGCGTCGATCTCGGCGAGCTGGGTCGACGGCGTGACGTCGAGGGCCGCGTTCACCCCCTCCAGACCGTTGAAGGCGGAGTTGAACATCCGCAGGATCTCGGCGGATTCGTTGGAGACGATCGTTTTGGTCTTCGTGTCCCAGAGAATCGGGACCGTCGCCCGGCCGGTGTAGACCGGATCCGCCTTCACATAGACCTGCCAGGCCGTCTCGGCGCCGGTCACCGGATCCGGTTCGGCGAAGGTCCAGCCGTTCTCCAGCATCAGCGGCTCGACCGCATTGAGCGAGATCTTGTCCTCAAGCCCCTTGAGCTTGCGCAGGATCATCGTGCGATGCGCCCAGGGGCAGGCATAGGAGACGATCAGGTGGTAGCGGCCGGCTTCCGCCTTGAAGCCGCCTTCGCCGCTGGGGCCGGGGCTGCCGTCGGGCGTGACCCAGTTGCGGAAGGCGGCGCTGTTGCGCACGAACCGTCCGCCCGTCGACTTGGTGTCGTACCAATCGGTGTTCCAAACGCCCTCTACCAGGAGGCCCATGACACATATCCTTCTCGTTTCGGGGTTTCAGTACTCACAATTGGGGAAAACGCTCCCATCTTCAATGGCCTGAATGGTGCGTTCGCCGAGAGTGAACGGTTACGGAGCACCAAGCTTTGGCTTTACGCGGGCGGGCGCGCGTGCTACCCACCCGCCTCGAAAGACGCGCTTTTGGCGCGCGAGCACATGATTGCGGCAACGGGCAATGATCAGGATCGAACGGCAGCGACGAAGAGACGAGCGACGAGGCACCCCCTCGCGCGTTGTCCTGCGTCCGCGCTGACGATCCCCGTGCTGCCCTTTTTCTGACCGCAGCTTTCGGATCCGCAGGCCACGCAGTTTCCAAGTCTTTCCTGCGTTTACGGATCCATACCCATGCTTGCATCGTCCTGGCTCATTCGGGCAGAAACCCCCGCCGACCTTCCTGAAATCGAAGCCCTTCAGGCGGAAGCCTTCGGCCCCGGCCGTTTCGCGCGCACCGCGTTCCGGCTGCGCGAGGGCGTTGCGCATGATCCCAGGCTGAGCTTCGTCGGCATGAGCGGCGATGCCCTGGCAGGCTCCGTCTGGCTCACGCCGATCACCATCGGCACCGCGCCGTCGCTCCTGCTCGGGCCGCTGACCGTCGCGCCCGCCTTCAAGAACCGGGGGCTGGGGCGTCTGCTCGTTGCGCATGTCATCAAGACGGCGCAGGCGCTGGGCGAGCGTTCGGTGCTTCTGGTCGGCGATGCGCCCTATTACGGGCCGCTCGGCTTCGCGCCGGTTCCGCCGGGAAGCATCGCGCTGCCCGGTCCCGCCGATCCGGCGCGGGTGCTTCTCGCCAATCTCAGGCCAGACGATCCGTTCCCGACCGGCGCGGTGCGCGGCGGACGCGCGCGGCTCGCCTGAGCGGCGCGGGGCGTCAGCGGCCCTCGCGGTACCACAACAGCGAGACCGCGCCGAGCAGCAGGGCAAGGCCAAGCAGCCCCTGGAACAGCGGGTAGCGGTCGACACCCTTCAGGACACTGGCATTCGTCGATTGCAGGCCGATCCATCCGTCGCCGGCAAAGGCGGTGGCGCGGCGCAGCGGCACCACCCGCGGCATCAGCAATTCCCCGCCGGCATCGGCGATCCGGCGGGTGGCGCCGCCGGTTTCCGCGCTGAGCGAGGCGAGCGTCGCGGTGGTGGACAGCACGTCGGTGAACTCGCGCGGGTTCGGCGGACCGACATGGACCAGCGCCTTTCGGGTGCCGTCATCCACCGTATAGAGGCCGAGATCGGGGGCGGGCGTGTTCGCGCGCCACAGTCCCGGCGCCACTTCCGTGGGTGTCAGCGTGCGGGTTTCGCCGCCGGGCAGGGTAAGAACGAGATCGCCGACGCTTTCGCCGATGGTCTGGCGCTCGGCGACGACCTCGGCCCCGCGCGAGCTCAGCCGCAGCGCCTCTTCCTCCAGGTCCGGTTCCTTCATCAGCCAGTGCGCCAGACGGCGAAGCAGCGCGACATGCGGACCGCCGCCCTCATAGCCGCGCGCCCACAGCCAGACGTGGTCCGACAGGAGCACCGCGACGCGGCCCTCGCCCTCGCGGCCGAGCACCAGCAGCGGCTTGTCGTTGGCCCCGTTCATCAGCGTTTCGGCATTGGCGACATTGGCCTCGACGAGACGGAACCAGCGGCTCCAGTCCGGTGGGGTCGCGTTGCCGCCCGGCAGGTCGCGGGTGACCGGATGACGGGTTCCCGTCTCCGAGATCTCGGCGCGGAACGGCTCTTCATAGACGACGCCGGTCGGCTCGGCCGGCAGGACGGGCGAGAGCGGCGTGCGGTAGATGCTGCCGCCGTCGGCATAGTCCGGGCCGCTTGCGACCAGCACCGCGCCGCCGTCGCGCACATAGCGGGCGATGTTGTCGAAATAGAGCAGCGGCAGCACGCCGCGCCGCACGTAGCGGTCGAAGATGATCAGGTCGAACTCGTCGATCTTGACCGAGAACAGCTCGCGGGTGGGAAAGGCGATCAGCGACAGCTCGTTGATCGGCGTGCCGTCCTGCTTGTTCGGCGGGCGCAGGATGGTGAAATGCACCAGATCGACGGAGGCATCGGATTTTAGCAGATTGCGCCAAGTGCGCTCGCCCGCGTGCGGACTGCCGGAGACCAGCAGCACCCGAAGGTTCTCGCGAATGCCCTCGACGGTGACCACGACCCGGTTGTTGAGCTCGGTCAGCTCGCCGGCGAGCGGATCTGCGGTGAACTCGAAGATGTTGTCGCCGCCATGGGCGATCTCGATCGGAATGTCGACGGTGGAGCCGGGCAGGGCGCGCTGTTCGGAGACGATCTCGCCGTCGCGGCGCACGACGATGCGCACGCGGGTCTGGGCCTCCGCCGGCCCGCGATCCTGCAATTGCAGGGTGACGACCTGTTCGGAGCCGACAAGCGCGAATTTCGGCGCGCGGGCAATCGCCAGCCGGCGGTCGACCTCGTCCTCGCGGCCCGTGATAAGCGCGTGAAGCGGGGCCTGGAAGCCGAGATCGGCCGCCGCCTCCGGGATGTCATGCACCTGCCCGTCGGTGATCATCACCGCGCCGCCGATGCGTTCGGGCGGAACGTCGGACAGACTGTCGGCAAGCGCGGAGAAAAGCGCGGTTCCGTCCGCGGCCGCCCCTTCGCCGCGCCCGGCGCGGGTCACCCGGATCTCATAGCCTGGCAGCGCGGAGATGCGGTCCTCCAGGGCCTCAAGGGCTGCCGCCGTCGTCGCGTCGCGCCCGTCGAGGCGCTGGCTCTGGCTTTCGTCGACGACGATGGACACCACGCTGGTCAGCGGTTCGCGATCCTCGCGCTCGATCGCCGGGCCGGCCAGGGCGATGACGACGAGCGCCATGGCGAGCCCGCGCAGCGGCCAGGCGGGCAGGCGCATCAGCATGGCGGCGGCGGCCAGAACGGCGGCGACGGCGCCGGCAAGCGCGAGCGCCCATATCGGCACCAGGGGATCGAAGGACAGGGACCAGATCAAAAGCGGTGCTCCTATTGTCCGAGACGTTCAAGCAGGGCGGGGATATGGACCTGATCGGCCTTGTAGTTGCCGGTCAGCGCATACATCACGATGTTCACGCCTGCGCGAAACGCGAAGTCGCGCTGCGTCTGGTTGGGCGGGACCGTCGGATAGAGGTAGGTTCCCGCCTCGTCGATCGCCCAGGCCGCGGCGAAGTCGTTGCCGGTGATCAGCACGGGCGACACGCCGTCGCCGGCCCTCACCGGCCGGCCCGACAGGCCGCCGGCGTCGCGTTCGCTCGCCTCGACCCAGAGCGGACTTCCGGCATAGCGGCCGGGAAAGCTGTCGAGCAGATAAAACGCCTTGGTCAGCACGTGATCGGCGGGGACGGGCTCGAGCGGGGGAATGTCGAGCCCGTCGAGCACGGCGCGCAGCCGGAGAACGGCCGGCGAGGCGCCGAGCCCGGAAATGCCCGACGACACCTGGTCGGCGGTGTCGAACAGGATGGTCCCGCCGTTGCGCATATAGGTGTCGATGCGCGCCAGCGCCTCGGGGGAGGGGCGGGCGCTGTCTTCCGAGATCGGCCAGTACAGCAGGGGAAAGAAGGCCAGTTCGTCGCGCGCGATGTCGACCCCCATCGGCGCTTCCGGCTCGAGCGCGGTGCGGCGGGCGAGAAAGCGCGTCAGCCCGTAGAGCCCCTGCCGGCTCGCCTCGTCGCGCGCGGCATTCCCCGTCACCACATAGGCAAGCCGCGTGTCGAGCGAGGCGTCCAGCGCCATCAGGTCGGCGGAGGTATCCTGTGCGAGCGCGGGCCTGCCGGGCAGGGCGGTGACAGCGAGCACCAGCAGCGCCGCACCGGCCGAGGTGGCGAAGCGGCCGCGCAACGGACGGCGGTCGCCGCGCAGCCAGATCATCGCCAGCGCGTCGGCGAAGAGAAGCAGCAGGGCGAGGACGAAGAACACGGGCCTGAGATCGCTGGCCGTCTGGGTCGGATAGGCGGCAATCTCGGCCGCGCCGCGCAAGGGTTCGAGGTCGAGCGGCATGACGTCCTCCGGCGCGCTGAAGAGGTTTATCGCGCGCAGGGCGTCGTCGCGTCCGTAGAAGCCCGGCGGATGGCGACGGCTTGCGGCGATCTCGCCGGCCGGGTCCACCGGCACGGCGGAGGCCGGCGGCGGCCCGAGGCGGCCGTAGCCGTCGAGAAGGCGCACCGGCGGCAGAACCGACGCCGGGTCGCCGGATGCGCGCCCCGTCTGCGTCGCCTCGCCGTCCGTGTCGGAGGCGGGCGCGGCGGCTCCCGAGAGCGCCACGATCCGCCGCAGCATTTCCACGAAGGTGCCGGATATCGGCAGGTTGGACCAGGCGGTGTCGGCGGAGACATGGAACAGGATGATGCGTCCGCGCCCCTGCTGCGATGCCGTGACCAGCGGTGTGCCGTCGGCAAGCAGTGCCCAGCTGCGCTCCGACAGGTCCGGCCCCGGTTCGGCAAGCACCTGCCGGTTGACGGTGACATCGCCGGGCACGTCGAGACCGTCGAAGGGCGAGGCGTCGGAGAAGCCCGACAGCGGCTGCGGATCGTCCCAGGACAGGCTGCCGCCAAGCGTGCGGTCGCCGGCGCGCAAGGGTGTGGGGATGAGGTCGTCGCTGCCGCCGGCAAGCCGCGGTCCGGCAAAGCGGACCAGAACGCCGCCCTGGTCGACCCAGCGCGCCACCTCGTCGCGCACGGAATCGCGCAGGCGGCCGACGTCGGCCATGATCAGGACGGAGACGCCCTCGTCGATCAGGGCCGGCACCGCCTCGTCGAGATTGTCGACGCGCGGACGGCGCAATTCGGTGAAGGGCGAGAGCGCCCGGTCGAGATAATAGAGCGGCGACAGCAGCGGCTGCGCCTGATCGACCGAGGCGCCGGAGACGAGCCCGACGGTGCGGCGCTGCGACCGGTCGTCCAGCAGCTGGACGCCGGCTGCACTCGCCTCGCCGGCGATCTCGAGGCGGGCGATGTCGTTACGTAGCTCGACCGGCAGGTCGAAGCGCACGGTCCCGGTCGTGCCGTCCTCGCCGAAGTCGGCGGGCACTTCGCCGATCACCAGGCCCTTGCGGTCGAGCGCGCGCACGCTGACCGGCGCGGTTGTCCCGGCCGGGCGCACAAGGATCGCGGTCAGGGCGTCGACGTCGTTTCGCGCCGCCGCAAGCACGGTCGGCTTCTGCAATTGGGTGTAGACGGTAAGCGCTGCCTCGCCGGCGATGGCGCGCAGGTCTTCCACGAAGCGCGGGTCGGTGCCGCCGGCGCTGTCGGTCGACAGCCAGATCACGGCGCCCGGCGCCTGTGCCGTGGCCGCCTTGCGCAGGCCGAGGGTGAGTTCGCCGCGCGCCGTCGGCCAGGGCCGCGGATCGAGCGCGCGCAGCCGGTCCAGTGCGATCCGCGCCGATTGCGGGACAAGCGGCTGGTCCGCTCCCTCGGCCGTGGCGGCGAGGAGCACGGGGCGGGCCTGGTCCGCCGCCGTTTCCAGAAGGCGCTCCGCCGTTCCGCGCTGGGTTTCCCAGTCGCCGGCCGAGGCCCAGCCGTTGTCGACGACAAGCCACAAGGGGCCGTCGCCGGCGGGCGCATCGGCGCTCGGGCGCCAGACCGGGCCGGCGAGCGCGATGATCAGCGCCGCCGCCAGCGCGAGGCGCAGCAGCGTCAGCCAGAGCGGGCTCTTGTCAGGCGTCTCCTCGCGCTTGTCGATGTCGGCGAGAAGCCGCGCGGGCGGAAAGGCGACCTGGCGCGGGCGCGGCGGGATGAGGCGCAACAGCCACCAGATCGCCGGCAGCAGAAGAAGCGCGGCAAGCGCCAGAGGCGTTGTAAAGCCGAGCGGCAGGAAGGACATCATGCGCCGTCTCCCTTGCCGTCCTGCATCAGGTGACCGCTCAAGCGGCTGTGCAGCACCAGCATCGGTTCCGCCGCCGGGCGGTCGGTATGGTGCACCAGGAAGGTCCATCCGGCCTTGCGCGCGACATCGCGCAGGGTCTCGCGGTGGGCGTTGAGGCGGGCGGTATAGGCGGCGCGCCAGTCCTCGGCCTTGCCGCTGGTCAGCCGGAAGCCGCTCTCGGGGTCATGAAACTCGGTGCGCCCGGTGAAGGGAAAGGTCTCCTCGATCGGGTCGAGCAGCATCACGACATGGGCGCGCGCGCCGGTCGCCGCGACCGTTTGCATCCAGACCAGCGTCTCCTCCAGCGGATCGAGCAGGTCGCCGATCAGAACGACATCGGAAAACCGCCGGATTTCATGGGCGTCGGGCAGGCTGACCGGATCCCTGACGTGGGCAAGCGCCGAGGCGATGCGCTCGGCCGCGTGCCGGTCGGAGACCGGACGGCGCAGGCCGGGCAGGCCGACGCGCTCGCCGGTTTCGGCCAGAAGGTCGGCCAGCGCCAGCAACAGCACCAGCGCGCGGTCGCGCTTGGTGGTCTGCGAAAGATGCGAGCGGAACGCCATGGAGGAGGAAAGATCCGCCCACAGCCACACCGTATGGGCGGCCTCCCATTCGCGCTCGCGCACGTAAAGATGATCGTCGCGCGCGGAGCGGCGCCAGTCGATGCGCTTGACCGGCTCGCCGGCGACGAAGGGGCGGAACTGCCAGAAGTTCTCGCCAGCGCCCGCGCGCCGGCGTCCGTGCCAGCCGGCATTGACCGTCATGGCCACTTGTCGCGCCTCGACCAGAAGGTCTGGCAGGGCGTCGGCGAGCGCGCGGGCGCGCCCGACCACCTGCGGCCAGGCCTCTCCCTCGGCTTGCTCCGGGGCGGCGCGGGGCGATGCGAAGCGCGAAAGGCCCTCCATCGGCGGTTACCCGATCCGGCTTTTGACGCGCCCGATCAGGCTGCGGATGGTGTGGCCGTCGGCGCGGGCGGCAAAGGTCAGCGCCATGCGGTGCTGCAGCACCGGTTCGGCGAGCGCGAGCACATCGTCGACGGAAGGGGCGAGGCGGCCGTCGACCAGCGCGCGGGCGCGCACGGTAAGCATCAGCGCCTGGCTGGCGCGCGGTCCCGGACCCCAGGCGATCAGGCCGTCGAGCTCGTCGTCGGTCTCGCCCGGACGGGCCGAGCGCACCAGCTCCAGGATTGCCTCGACAACGCTCTCGCCGACCGGCATGCGGCGCACCAGCTGCTGGCAGGCGATCAGGTCCTCGCCGTTCAGCACGGCCTCGGCATCGGCGTCATGAGCGCCGGTGGTTTCCATCAGGATGCGGCGTTCCGCGTCGCGGTCGGGATAATGCACGTCGATCTGCATCAGGAAACGGTCGAGCTGGGCCTCGGGCAGCGGATAGGTGCCTTCCTGCTCCAGCGGGTTCTGGGTGGCGAGCACATGGAAGGGGCGCGGCAGGTCGTAGCGCTGGCCGGCGACCGTGACGTGATACTCCTGCATCGCCTGCAGCAGCGCCGACTGGGTGCGCGGGCTGGCGCGGTTGATCTCGTCGGCCATCAAGAGCTGGGAGAACACCGGCCCCTTGATGAAGCGGAACTGCCGGCTGCCGTCGGGGGCCTGGTCCATCACCTCGGCGCCGAGGATGTCTGAGGGCATCAGGTCGGGGGTGAACTGGATGCGCCGCGCGTCGAGGCCGAGCACCGTGCCGAGCGTTTCGACAAGCTTGGTCTTGGCAAGGCCTGGAACGCCGACGAGCAGCCCGTGACCGCCCGACAGCAGCGTCACCAGCGCCCGCTCAACCACGCTTTCCTGACCGAAGATGATGCGCGCGATCTCGCGCCGGGCGGCCGAGATCTTTTCCATGGCCGCCTCGGTGTCGCGGGCGATTTCTTCCGGGTCGATGTCGGGTTGCGTGATGGCACTCATGTCCGCTGCGTCCTTCCTGATTCTGCGCCTAGTTTTTTGTCGCCAGACTTCTGTCGCAAGTCTTCCGTTGCCAGTATGGGCCGTCCCGCGTCTCCTGTCGCACCCGGAATGCGCCGCCGGCGAGGTCGTTCGCTCGCCTGGCCTCCGACCGGCCGGTTTGACAGCCTCGCGCCCGCGCCGTAAGCCGATGGGAGGGCATCGCGACGCACCCTCTTGCGCCGGATCGCCACCGCCCCACCTTTCAGTGGGATTGGCCGGCTCGAGTCATCCATGTCAAAACAGGGTATGGGCCAAATCATGGCGGGGACAACTCGATTGACGCAAAAAGCGAAGGACGACATTCGCCGCGACGGGCCGGAGACACTTCCCGCGGGCCTTGCGGATCTCGTTGCACGCGCCGGCAGCGGCCGCACAACCCCGCCGGTGGAGCGCTGGAACCCGCCGTTTTGCGGCGACATCGACATGCGGATCTCCGCCGACGGGCGCTGGCACTATCTCGGCTCGCCGATCGGGCGGGAGCGTCTCGTGCGCCTGTTCGCCTCCGTCCTGCGCCGCGACGAGGACGGCCGTCACTATCTCGTGACCCCGGTCGAGCGCATCGGAATCACCGTCGACGACGCGCCGTTCCTTGCGGTCGAACTCTTTGCCGAGGGCGGGGGGAGCGACCGGGTGATGACGCTGCGCACCAATGTCGGCGATGTGGTGCGGGTCGATGCCGATCATCCGTTGCGCTTTGCCGCCGAGCCCGAGACCGGCGGGCTGAAGCCCTATGTCACCGTGCGCGGCCGCCTGGAGGCGCTGTTCTCGCGCCCGCTGTTGCATCAGCTTGCGGACATGCTGGAAGAGGATCCCGAAACGCCCGGACGCCTCGGCGTGTGGAGCGGCGGCGTGTTCTTCCCCGTCCCCGCCGAGGTCGCCGCGCCCGACGGGGAGGAGGCGACGTGAGCCTCGCCGCCGACGCCGGCGACCGGGGCTTTTTGGCCTCCGCCGAAGCCTTCACGCATCATGCCAGCACCCGCATCGAGCGCGTCGCGCGCGGCGAGGTCGGCGATCATATCCTCAATCCGGACCTTGGACCCTTTGCCTTCGCCAAGCGTCCGCCCCGCGATGCGGCGGTGCTGATCGCCGTCGTCGAACGGGCCGAGGGCGCGAGCGTCATCCTGACCCAGCGCACGGATCACCTGCCGTCCCACGCCGGGCAGATTTCGCTTCCGGGAGGCAAGATCGAACCGCATGACGACGGTCCGCTCGGCGCGGCCCTGCGCGAGGCGGACGAGGAAATCGGCCTGTCGCCCGGTCTCGTGCGGCCCGCCGGCATTCTTCCCACCTATCTGACCGGTTCCGGGTATAGGGTGGCCCCGGTGGTGGCGCTGGTTGATCCGGCGGCCCGTCTGACGCCCGATCCCGGCGAGGTGGCCGAGGTCTTCGAGGTTCCGCTCAGCTTCCTGATGGACGAGGCCAATCACCTGCGGCAAAGCCGGATGCTCGCCGGCAAGCCGCGCTATTTCTACGCCATGCCCTACAGGGAGCGCTACATCTGGGGCGTGACTGCCGGGATCCTGAGGCTCTTGTACGAAACGGTTTGCCGCTGATGCTGCGTATTGTTCTTACCCAACTGTTCCTGTTCGCGCTGCCCTTCATCGGGTATGCGGTCTGGCTCTTCGTCAACAAGAAGGCGCAAACCTCCGAAAACTGGCGCAAGGGACCGATTATCTGGATGGTCATCGGCGGCTGCGCTCTGGCGATTGCCGGCATGGTGTGGCTCGCCACCTTCGAGGGGCTGCCGGAAGGAAAGGTCTACAAGCCGGCGGAACTGCGTGACGGGGTGTTCATTCCCGGCCGCTACGAATAGGGCGTGGTGCTATCTATGACCGCGCGGATCACCGCGGACTGGCTGCATGAGCCGGCGCTTCAGGCCGTCTTCGACGCGCTCGAGACCGATGGCGACACCGCGCGCGTGGTCGGCGGCGCCGTGCGCAACACGCTGCTTGGCCTGCCCGCCACCGATATCGACATCTCGACCACGGCGGAACCGTCCGCGGTGATGGAAAAGGCGGCTGCCCACGGGCTCAAGGCCGTTCCGACCGGCTTCGACCACGGTACCGTCACGCTGGTTACGCGGGGCACCCCCTATGAGGTGACCTCCCTGCGCGAGGACGTGAAGACCCACGGCCGGTCCGCAACCGTGCGCTTCGGCCGCAGCTGGCAGCATGATGCCGAGCGGCGCGACTTCACCATGAACGCGCTCTACTGCGACCGTCACGGCACCGTCTACGATCCGGTCGGCGGGCTGCCCGACCTTCGGGCCCGGCATGTGCGCTTCATCGGCGATCCGCGTCTCAGGATCGCGGAGGACTATCTGCGCATCCTGCGGTTCTTCCGCTTTCACGCCCAATATGGCGCCGGCGATCTGGATGCAGCCGGTATCGCGGCGGTCACAGAGCTTCGCGACGGGCTTGCCGGGCTGTCGGCGGAGCGCATCGGCATGGAAATGCGCAAGCTCGTCTCGGCGCCGCGAGCCGCCGAGACGATACAGGCGATGCGCGATGCCGGCATCGTGTCGCGGGTGCTGGCGACCCATGGCGGGCTGCGGCCGTTCCAGGATCTGCGCGCGCTCGATCCGCTGGCGCCGGAGGCGTGCTCGCCGGCGCTGGCGCTTGCCGTCCTCAGCGACGGCGGCGAGGCGGATCTTGACGACATGGCCGACCACTTGCGGCTGTCCAATGCGGAGCGCAAGCGCATGAAGGCCGCGCGCAGCGCCTCCGACATTCCGCGCGGCTGGGGCGAGGCGCGGCCCGCCCCCGTGAGCGACACGGAGATCCGGCGCCTGTTGTTTCTCGCCGGCCGCGAGGCCGCCATCGACGGCCTGCTGCATGCCTGGGCAAATGCCGGCACGGGGCCTGAGGATCCGGTGTTCCTGCCGGCGCTTGAGCGCCTGCGCGAGGCCGAGATCCCGGTGTTTCCGCTGACCGGCAAGGATCTTCTCGCCGCAGGAGTACCGGCAGGCCCCCATGTCGGAGAGGCGCTGGCACGGGCGCAGGCCGCCTGGATCGACAGCGATTTCTCGCTCGATCGCGACGCTCTGCTGGCCGTCGCGACGGGGGCTTGAGTTTTCGCTCCAACAGCAAGATTTCGCTATCTCGCCGTGTTTTCCCCGGCGCCGCACCCGGTGCGCCGACCGTTGGCTTGACCGAGGTCAACGTAGCGGAAGCCGTTTTGGGGTTTGCTGAAGGCCGATGGTCGCCGCCGGGGCGCAGAGACGGACCGGCCGGCCGCGTTCGCACCGCAGGCGAAACCCAAAAAATGTGGAGGGAACCGAGATGACCGAACATGTTCTCGTGGCAACCGACGGGTCCGACATGTCGCGCAAGGCCGTGGAGATGGCGGCGCGGATCGCCGCCGCCTTCGGCGCGCGCATGACGGTGCTGCACGTCCTGTTGCACGGAGATCGCGCGGAGGAGGCGAGCCGCCTTGCCGAGGTGGAGCACCTCGTGCGCGATGTCTCGAAACGTGTGATGCCCGATTTCGGCAATATGCCGGCGACGATGCAGGACCTGCTCGGGCAGGCGCACAGCAGCGAGGAAACCGCGCGAATGGTCTCCGCGCTTGGCGATGCCATCGCAGAGCAGGCCGCCAGCCGGGCGCGCGAGCTCGGCGCACCCGACGTGACGATCCGGGTGATGCCGGGCGACTATGCGAAGAGCATTCTCGAAACCGCCGAGGAGGTCGGCGCGGACCTGATCGTGATGGGCAGCCGGGGCCTCGGCGGTCTCAAGGGACTGCTTCTCGGCAGCGTGTCCAACAAGGTCGTCCAGCATGCCTCCTGCAGTGTGATCGCCGTCAGGTAGCGCGGTAGCGCCGCCGGAGGCGGCTCAGTCCTGCGCGAAGACACCGGTCGCGGTCAGACCCTCGATCCGGGTTTCGCCGTCTTCCTTCAGGATCCGGCGCGGCACCGCGCCGGCCTCGCGGGCGAGCGCATCCGCAAAGGCTTGCGAATGGGTGACGATCCAAAGCTGTGTCCGCTCGCAGGCCCGCGCAACGACGCGGGCCAGAGGGGCAAGCAGGTCGGGGTGGAGGCTTGCCTCCGGTTCGTTGAGGGCGACGAAGGCCGGCAGGCGGTAGGAGAGAAGCGCGCCCATCAGCGCCAGATAGTTGAGCGTGCCGTCGGACAGTTCATGGGCTGAAAAGGCGCGCGGCAGGTCGGGAAAGCGCATCGCGAAACGGGCCGTCGCACCGTCGACGCCGATTTCGAGCCGCGCGCCGGGAAAGGCGTCGGCAACCGCCTCGTCGAGCGCATGGGTGTCGACGCGCACCTCGCTCAGCGTGGCGAAGACGGCGGCGAGGTCGGACCCGTCGGGCGCGAGCGTCGGGGTGGTGAGCGCCAGCGCGGGCTTGCGCAGCGCCGCGTCCCGGTCGGTGCGAAACCCGTGGTGAAAGCGCCAGTCGGCGAACGCGCGTCTCACGATGTCGAGTTCGGGAAATCGTGCCCCGTCGCGAAAGGCGAAGAGGGCGGTCTCGGAGCCGAGAAGCTCGTTGGCGAAGGTCGCCCGCGTGCCGTCCGCCGCGCGCATGGTCGCGGTCGGTCCGGCGCGCTCCATCAGCACGATCGAACGGCGGCCGGCGGCGAGCGTCAGCTTTTCCGACTTCACCAGCGGTTCCAGCGGAAGGGCCGCGTCGGAACCGAGCTTGGGCAGGCCGATGGCGATGGAATAGGCCATGTCTCCCAGCCACGCGCAAAGCTCCAGGCGCACCGGCTGGCCCTTGCGCCGCGTGCCCGCCCACAGCACGCTTTCCACGCCGCCCTCTTCCGCAATCGCCCGGGTGATCCGCCCGAAGGCGGCTTCGCGAAGCAGCGAGAGCGCGCGGTAGAGGTTGGTCTTGCCGGTGCCGTTGCGCCCGACGAAGACGTTGAGCGCGCCGACCGGCAGATGCATCCGGCGGATCGAGCGGTAGTTCTCGATCCCCGCGGCGGTCAGCGGCGGCAGGCTCACGCGGACCGGCTCACGGCCATTTCACCACCGGAGGCATGGAGGAGAGGATCGAGGCGACATTGCCGCCGGTCTTGAGACCGAAGATCGTGCCGCGGTCGTAGAGCAGGTTGTACTCCACGTAGCGGCCGCGGCGCACGAGCTGTTCCTCGCGCTCCGCCTCGCTCCAGGGCTTGTGGTAGTTGGCGCGCACCAGCTTCGGGTAGACGTCGAGAAAGGCGAGACCGACGTCCTTGGTGAAGGCGAGGTCCGCATCCCAGTCACCGGAGTGCAGGTAGTCGTAGAAGATGCCGCCGATGCCGCGCGCCTCGTTGCGGTGCTTGAGGAAGAAATACTCGTCGCACCACGCCTTGTAGCGATCGTAGTCGGCGACCTCATGGGCGTTGCAGGCGGCCTCCATCGCGGCGTGGAAGGCGACCGTGTCGGGGTCGTCCTGGGTGCGGCGTGCATCGAGCACGGGGGTCAGGTCGGCGCCGCCGCCGAACCACTGGCGGGTGGTGACCACCATGCGGGTGTTCATGTGCACGGCCGGCACATGCGGATTGTGCAGATGCGCGATCAGCGAGATGCCCGACGCCCAGAAGCGCGGGTCCTCGGCGGCACCGGGGATCTGGCCGCGAAACTCCGGCGAGAACTCGCCGTGCACGGTGGAGATATGGACGCCGACCTTTTCGAACACCCGGCCCTTCATGATCGACATCACGCCGCCGCCGCCCTTGGCGCCGGAGGAATCGGTACGCTCCCAGGGCGAGCGTTCGAAGCGCCCCGGGTCGGTATCGGCAAGCGCGCCGGGCAGGGCCGCATGTTCGCCGGCGTCGTCCTCGATCGCCTCGAAGGCGGCGCAGATGCGGTCGCGCAGGCTGCGGAACCAGATCGCCGCCTCTTCCTTCTTGGCTTCGATGTCCGACGGAACCGGTCCGCCCTTCACGTCCTGTGTCGCTGCTTGTGCGCCGCTCATGGTGCCGTGTGTCCTCGCTGTCGTTCTTGGGTCCGTCCGGCGCGATCAGCGCCGGTAGATCAGGGGGTATTGCTCCGGTTCCACCGCATTGCCGTCGCAGTCCGGTTTCGCGCGATATTCGATCATCTCGAAGGCCGCGTCGACGACCCGGTGCCGCTCGAAGGTTCCGCAATCGCCAAGCCCGCGGTCGACGGTGAAGCTGGAGACCGTGCGGGTCGCGAGGTCCCAGACCGGATTGAACAGGACGTTGGCCGACATGCGCGGGTGCCCCTTCACGTTTTGGAAGGTCAGAAAGCCGAAGTCGCCCGGTGCGTAGATATTGACATGGGCATAGACATAGGCGGCATTGTGCATGCCGGCACTGCAGCCCAGTTCCCAGATCGCGCCTTCCTCGCTCGTCTGATAGCCGGTCACGCCGATGCGCTCCAGCGAGGCGCGCCAGTCGCACTCGTATGTGCTGTTCAGCGCCGAGATCAACGTGTCGGGCACATCGGCGATCCGCACGTCGTATTTCTCGAAGAGATTGCTGAAGTCGGTCCCGCCGTCGTTGCCGCCGTCGGTGGCGGAGGCGTTTGCCGGCGACGTCATGCAGCCCGCGCCGCCCTTCACGCTCATGCGGAAGGGAACATATCCCTGCCGGATCACCGTCAGCTTGCCCGCTTCCACCTCGATGGCCTCGCCTTCCTCGGGCGCGAAGGTCAGGTCGAGAATGACGCGGGTATCGCCGTCGTCGCTCCTGTAGAGCTGGACGGGGTAGAGATCGTAGCCGGTCGGCTCGCCGCCAACCGCGATGCGCCGCAGCCGGGGCACCTCCTCGCCGATGCGGATGCGAGCGGTGGAACGGGCGAAATCGAAGCCGAAATCCTCCAGGAAGACATGGGCGAAACGGTCCTCGTACGGATCGCGATTGGCCTGCCACAGCCGCAGCGAACAGGCGCTTGGCGGGGCGATGTCGGAGGTCTGGAACAGGCGCACGTCGAGGTCGGGTCCGTCTTCGGCGGCGACGGCGGGCGGGACGGGCGCGACCAGCGCGGATGCGACCAGCGCCGATGCCAGCCATCGTGCGGCCGGGGCAGTTCGCCTGCCACGGGTGTCCCTTGCCGATGTCATATGCCCCTCCGTTCGAACCCAGATCCTTGCCGCAACACTAGCTTGCACAAGGCGTTGCGCAAGCCCGCCGGCGATCATTCGACCTGGCCTGCGGGAAAGCCGCGCGTCTGGCGCAGGCCTTCGCCCAGCACCATGGCGGCCGAAACGGCGACATTGAGCGAACGCAGGCCCGGCGCCATGGGAATGATCAGGCGCGCGTCGGCACGCTCATGCACCGCCTGCGGCACGCCGGCGCTCTCGCGTCCGAGCATCAGCACGTCCGTTTCGGCAAAGTCGAAGTCGCAATAGGCTATCGCCGCCGCCGTGCTCATCAGCACCAGCCGCCGCGCGTTTTCCGCCCGCCATGTCTCGAAAGCGTCGAAGGACAGGTGGCGAACCAGCGGTGCGCGCTCCAGATAATCCATACCGGCCCGTCTGAGCGCGTGGTCGGACAAGGGAAAGCCCGCCGGCTCGATCAGGTGGACCTTGACGTCCATGCAGGCCGCCAGTCGCAGGATCGTGCCGGTGTTCTGCGGAATGTCGGGCTGGTAGAGCGCAAGGTCTGGCATGGCGGGACACATGGTTTGCGGTGCGGCCGGTCGGAGCGCGGGGGGCACCGCAGCCGGCGGGCGCCGCAATCGGCGCCTGCCGGGGTGATAGACTGGCGGGCCCGCACTGTCATTCCGATTCGTGCCGCGAAACGACCGGCGTGGCGGATCGGTCCCTGAAACCCGAAGCCCGGGGTGGTGAGCGCCTTGCTGTTTGAACGCATCTTCTCCTGGTTCGAGAGGCGGATCGACCCGCTGGTGCCGCTGCCGGAGCGTCCGGTGCCGCGCGGGGCGCTTGCCTATCTCTGGTTCTTCGTCTCCCAGGCGCGCTGGGCGTTTGCGGCGATGCTGGTGCTGGGCGGCGTCACCGCCGTTATCGAGGCCTCCCTTTATGTCTTCGTTGGCGATCTGGTCGATCGGATGCAGGCGGGCGGGCGCGACAGTTTTATGCGAGACAACGGCCTGGCCCTTGCCCTGATGGCGCTGACAATTCTGATCCTGCGTCCGCTTGCCGCCTCGCTCACCGCGTTGGTGGAAGAACAGATCGTCGTCCCCGGGTTCTTCAATCTGGTGCGGTTTCAGGGGCATTCTCAGGTGACGGCCAAGTCGCTCGCCTTTTTTCAGGACGAGTTCGCCGGCCGGATCTCGCAGAAGGTCTGGCAGTCGGGACAATCCGCTGGCGACTTTATGGTCAGTCTGCTGGAGATCATCTGGTTCATTGTCGTTTTCGCGCTGTTCACCCTGTCACTGGCCACCAGTCTCGATGGTGCCGTTGGCGTTGCGGTGTTGGTCTGGCTGGTCCTCTTTGCCGCAGCGGCGCGGGTGTTCGTGCCGCGTATTCGGAAAGGCGCCAAGGCGAGCGCCCACGCCGCCTCCGGCGTGACCGGCCGGCTGGTCGACAGCTATGGCAACATCCAGACGCTGAAGCTGTTTTCCGACGCGGCGCAAGAGGACGCGGGCACCCGCGCGGCCTATCGCGATTTTCTCGCCTCGGTCCGCCGGTTCACCCGCACGCTCACGGGTATGCGGATCGCGGTCAATCTGCTCTCCGGGGTGATGCTGACGGTGATCGCCACGCTCATTGTCTCCGCCTGGCAGGCGGGCACGGTGACGACCGGGGGTGTTGCGCTTGTGCTGGCGCTGGTGTTGCGGCTTCAGGTGCTGCTTGGCCGGCTGATGGGGCAGCTCAACGGGCTGTTTCGCGCGCTCGGCTCCTTGCATGACAGCGCAGAGACCATCACCCGGCCGGTGACGGTGACCGACCGTCCGGGCGCGCCGGCGCTCGCCGTCGACCGGGCCGGGATCGATTTCCAGAACATCCGCTTTCACTACGGCAAGGACGGCGGGGTGATCGAGGATCTGTCCTTGAAGATCGCGCCGGGCGAGAAGGTCGGCCTGGTCGGCCGCTCGGGCGCCGGCAAGTCGACGATGATCAACCTGCTGCTGCGTTTCTACGATCTGGAAGGCGGGCGCATCCTGATCGACGGGCAGGATATTTCCGCCGTCACGCAGGCGTCGCTTAGGGAGCGGGTCGGCGTGGTCACCCAGGACACCGCGCTGCTGCACCGCTCGATCCGGGAAAACATCGCGCTCGGCCGGGCCGGCGCGCGCGAGGACGAGATACGCGAGGCGGCGCGCCGCGCCCATGCGGAGACCTTCATCGCGGAGCTTTCCGACAACCGCGGACGCAGCGGTTTCGACGCCCATGTCGGCGAACGCGGCGTGAAGCTCTCCGGCGGCCAGCGCCAGCGCATCGCCATTGCCCGGGTGCTCCTGAAGAACGCGCCGATCCTTGTCCTCGACGAAGCCACCTCGGCGCTCGATTCCGAGATCGAGGCGGCGATCCAGGAGAGCCTCTCCGAGCTGATGCGCGACAAGACGGTGATCGCCATCGCCCACCGCCTGTCGACCATCGCGGCGATGGACCGGCTGATCGTGATGGACCGGGGCAGGATCGTGGAGGATGGACCGCATGAGGCGCTTCTGGAGCGCGGCGGCCTCTATGCCGACCTGTGGAACCGCCAATCGGGCGGGTTTCTCGCGCCGGAACGGGTTGCCTGACGACTGCCTGAATGTTGCGTTCGCGCAACAGGGTGATGCCTATATGCATCGTTGTGTCTGAGCCCGCTTTGCAATCGCCCGCGATCGTGTAAGGTTCGGATCGTGATCCCTGCGGTTTTTGCAGCGATCCGCCGCCGAGCCAATCGTCCACCAGCCCCAGACGCAGTAGAGGAGGGGTCGCATGATCGAAGTCGATATGCCCGATACCCGCATCGCCGCTGCCGGGGGTCTCATGTCGCCCTGTCGACAGGACACCGCCTCCGCTTCGTGACGGTCTGAGGCCCGGCGCCCGTCGCCGCGTTTTCTCGCCCGCGTTTTCCCATGATCTGCCGGATCCCGTCCGGCCCTCTTCTTCCTCGTCGCCGCACGCAATTCGCCTCCATTCGGCGAATGCGCGGATGTTTTTGGTCCGTGTCGGCCGTGCGGCGTAGTCCCTTTGACGTTCCGGGAGCTTTCCCATGTCTGGTTCTATCCCTCGGGATGCCGGCGCCGACCGCCTGTCGGTCGATGCCGCCGTCCCTTACCCGCAACGGATGCGGGCGCGCGATGTCTTGCGCGGCGCGCTCATTGCGGTGCCCGCGATTGTGCTGATTGCCGTCTTGCTGTTCCTGCCGGTCGCGGCAGGCGAGATCGCGCGTCTCGACGCCGTGGTCCTGCGCGGCGTTTCGCAACCCGCCGCAGCCCTGCTTGACCGGTTGACCACATTGTTTCTCGGCTTGCTTGTTGTCTCGGGCGCGCTGGTCGCCTTCGCGGCGGCGGTCCTGATGACGCCGCCGGCCCCCGGTCCGGTGTTTCCCGCCTCCCGGCGCTGGCGGCGCCGGGCGGAGCGCAACGTGCAACAGCCCGACCCGATGCTGTCCGGAGGTCAGAATGTTCGCCTGGTTTGAAAAACTGATCGACCCGTTCCGGTCGGGGCCGATCGAGGCCCCGCCCGCGACGCTTTTCAGGTTCTGCTGGCATTACACCCGGCCGGTCTGGCCGATCCTCGCCATCGTATCCGGGCTCGGCGCGGTGCTTGCGATGTTCGAGGTGATGATCTTTTCCTTTCTTGGAGATCTGGTGAACTGGCTGGAAAGCGCGGATCGGGAGACCTTCTTTTCCGAGAACGCGTCCCAGTTGATCTGGATGAGCGCGGTCTTGCTCATCGTTCTTCCGATACTGGCGCTCTTGTGGGAGCTATTCTTCCATCAGGCGCTGATCGGGAATTATCCCATGGTCATCCGCTGGCAGGTGCATCGCTATCTGCTGCGCCAGAGCGTCGGGTTCTATCAGGACGATTTCGCCGGGCGTATCGCCACCAAGGTGATGCAGACCTCGCTTGCGGTTCGCGAGGTGGTGACCCGTATTCTCGATGTGCTGGTCTATGTCGTGGTCTATTTCATCTCCGCCGTGGTTTTGACCGGCCTGTCGGACTGGCGGCTGGCGCTGCCGCTCGTTGTCTGGCTCGGGGCTTATCTGGCGGTGCTGTTCTATTTCGTGCCGCGTCTCAAGACGGTCTCCAAGGAGCAGGCGGACGCCCGCTCGTTGATGACGGGGCGCGTCGTCGACGCCTATACGAATATCGCCACGGTGAAGCTCTTCTCCCACACCAATCGCGAGGAAGCCTACGCCAGGACGTCCATGTGGGATTTCCTGAAGACCGTCTACCGGCAGATGCGTCTCGTGACGCTTTTGAACATCTCGCTGCACTCGATCAATCTCCTGCTGATCTTCGCAAGCGGGCTTGCTTCGATCCTGCTGTGGCAGGCGGAAGCGGTCTCGACCGGGGATATCGCGGTGGCGATCAGCCTGGTGCTGCGGCTGCAAGGCATGTCGCAGTGGATCCTGTGGGAGGTGTCTGGGCTGTTCGAGAACATCGGCACGGTGCAGGACGGCATCACCACCATCTCGCAGGAGCGGGACGTGCGCGACCGTCCGGATGCGCGGCCGCTTGAGGTGCGCGAGGGCGCGATCCGCTTCGAGGACGTGCGCTTCCACTACGGCAAGAAGGCCGGGGTCATCGACCGCATGTCGCTCGACATCAAGCCGGGCGAGAAGGTCGGGCTCGTCGGGCGGTCGGGTGCCGGCAAGTCGACGCTCGTCAACCTGCTGCTGCGCTTCTACGACCTGGAGGGCGGGCGCATCCTGATCGACGGGCAGGACATCGCCGGCGTCACCCAGGCGAGCCTGCGCGCCAACATCGGCATGGTCACGCAGGACACCTCGCTGCTGCATCGCTCGGTCTATGACAATATCGTCTACGGCCGCCCGGATGCGGGGCCGGAGGATGCAATGCAGGCGGCGGCGCGCGCCCATGCGGACGGGTTCATTCCGGATCTGGAGGACAAGGCCGGCCGGCGCGGGCTCGACGCCCATGTCGGCGAGCGCGGGGTGAAGCTCTCCGGCGGACAGCGCCAGCGCATCGCGGTTGCCCGCGTGCTTTTGAAGAACGCGCCGATCCTCGTGCTCGACGAGGCGACGTCTGCGCTCGATTCGGAGGTCGAGGCCGCGATCCAGGAAAGCCTCGAAGACCTGATGCAGGGCAAGACGGTGATCGCGATCGCGCACCGGCTGTCGACCATCGCGGCGATGGACCGGCTGATCGTCATGGATCAGGGCCGGATCGTGGAGGACGGTACCCATGACGCGCTGCTGGCGCGGGGCGGGATCTATGCCGATCTCTGGCGGCGGCAGTCGGGCGGATTTATCGACAGCGCGGCAACCGCGTCGTGACGCCGCCAATCATCGGGCGCGCATTTTTTCCCTATGGGATCAAGTGCCCGCCCTGTGAAGGCCCGAATGCGAAAAAAACCGCGACAAACCGTCATCGCCGGCACGGGAGATCTGGACAAGCGCTGGCAACGGTGCCAATAACGCCCGTGCTTGGAAAGGTGCGACAGCCGCACCTGCCGCCCTGACAGCACGTCCCGCCGACCTCCGGGGTTCTTACCCGCAGGGGTTTGGCTGTCGAACGTCGTTGTCGCCGGGCCCGAAGATCAAAGAGGACGCGACCTTGGCACAGCAGGATACGGTCGAACCCACCCGCCGCGATTTCCTCTATATCGCGACCGGCGCGATGGGTGCGGTCGGCGCGGGCGCGCTGGCTTGGCCTTTCATTCACCAGATGAACCCGGATGCGTCGGCGCTCGCGCTGGCCTCCATCGAGGTCGATGTGTCGGCCGTCGAGGAAGGGCAGTCCATCAGCGTGATGTGGCGCGGCAAGCCCGTGTTCATCCGCAACCGCACCGAAAAGGAAGTGGTTGAAGCGAACGCGGTGCCGGTCGACGACCTTCCCGACCCGATGGCACGCAACGCGAACCTCGGCGCCGACGCCGTCGCGACCGACGAGAACCGCGGCGTTGAAGGCAATGAGGCGCTGATCGTCATGGTTGGCGTCTGCACCCACCTCGGCTGCATTCCGCTCGGCCAGGCAGGTGAGTTCGGCGGGTGGTTCTGCCCCTGCCACGGCTCGCACTACGACACGGCCGGGCGTATTCGCCGGGGTCCCGCGCCTGAAAATCTCCTGATCCCGCCGTTCGAGTTCATCTCGGACGATGTGATCCGGATCGGTTGATTAGCGGCAGTTTCGAGGAGGCAGCCATGGCTGGACATTCCAACTACGTGCCGCAGAGCGCGGCGGCTAAGTGGCTTGAGAGCCGCTTGCCGGTTATTTCGCTCGTTCGCGGCTCTTTCGTCGACTTTCCGACCCCGAAGAACCTGAACTACTGGTGGACCTTCGGCGGCATCCTGTTCTTCGTGCTGATTGCGCAGATCCTCACCGGCATCGTGCTGGTGATGCACTACACCGCCAGCACCGACGCGGCCTTCGCCTCCGTCGAGCACATCATGCGCGATGTGAACTTCGGCTGGCTGCTGCGCTACCTGCACGCCAACGGCGCGTCGATGTTCTTCATCGCCGTCTTCATCCACATGTTCCGCGGCATGTACTACGGCTCCTACAAGGCGCCGCGCGAGATTTCGTGGATCCTCGGGGTCATCATCTTCCTGATCATGATGGCCACCGCCTTCATGGGCTACGTGCTTCCCTGGGGCCAGATGTCCTTCTGGGGCGCCACCGTGATCACCAACCTGTTCTCGGCGCTGCCGCTGGTCGGCGAGCCGATCGTGCAGTGGCTGTGGGGTGGCTTCGCCGTCGACAATCCGACGCTGAACCGCTTCTTCTCGCTGCACTACCTGCTGCCGTTCATGATCTTCGGCGTGGTTCTGCTGCACGTGTGGGCGTTCCACACCACGGGCAACAACAACCCGACGGGCATTCAGCCGAAGACGAAGCAGGACACGCTGCCGTTCCACCCGTATTACACGATGAAGGATGCGTTCGCGATTGTCGTGTTCATGATCTTCTTCGCCTATTTCGTGTTCTACATCCCGAACTACCTTGGGCACGCCGACAACTACATCGAGGCCGACCCGCTGGTCACGCCGGCGCATATCGTTCCGGAATGGTACTTCCTGCCGTTCTACGCGATCCTGCGCGCCGTTCCGGACAAGCTTGGCGGCGTCATCCTGATGTTCGGCTCGATCGCGGTGCTGTTCGTGCTGCCGTGGCTCGACACCTCCAAGGTGCGCTCCGGGGCCTACCGCCCGCTGTTCAAGCAGTTCTTCTGGATCTTCGCCGCTGTCTGCGTCGGTCTGGGATATCTGGGCGCCATGCCGGCCGAGGGCATCTACGTTGTCCTGGCCCGTATCCTGACGGCCTATTATTTCGCCCACTTCCTGATCATTCTGCCGCTGCTCGGGTTCCTCGAGAAGCCGAATGCGACGCCGAATTCGATTTCGGAATCGGTGCTGGGCGGATCTGGAAGCGGTCAGCCAGCCGGTGCGGTCGCCGCTCCGGAAACGAAGTGAACCACGGACGAGATTGGGAGTTCTCCTGAATGAACACGATGATCAAATCCGTGCGCGGCGCCATGCTGGCCCTGGCGGCGATCGCCGTCGCCGCGCCGGCCATGGCCGCCGGCGAAGGCCCGCATATCGAACGCCAGCAATGGTCGTTCTCCGGACCCTTCGGCACCTACGACCGGGCGCAGCTTCAGCGCGGCTTCAAGGTGTACAAGGAAGTTTGCGCCTCCTGTCATGGGGCAAAGTTCCTTTCCTTCCGCAACCTCGCGCAGCCGGGCGGTCCCGGCTTCACCGAGGATCAGGCGAAGGTGATCGCGGCCGAGTACATTGTGCCTAAGGGCGTGGACGAATATGGCGATCCGGTCGAAGGGCCGGCCGTGCTGTCCGATCGCTGGCCGTCGCCGTTTCCGAACGAGACGGCCGCGCGCGCGGCCAATGGTGGCGCCTACCCGCCGGACTTCTCGACGCTCGCCAAGGCGCGCGCCGTGGCCAGCGGGTTCCCCGGCTTTGTCTTCGATATCTTCACGCAATATCAGGAGCAGGGACCGGACTACATCTACAACCTGCTGACAGGCTACGAGGAGCCGCCAGAGGATGTCGAGCTGCTCGCGGGCACCTACTACAATCCGAAGTATATTGCCGGCAATGCGCTTGCGATGGCGCCGCCGCTTTATGCCGACAGCGTCGAATATACCGACGGCACGCCGACCACGGTCGAGCAATATGCCAAGGACGTGTCCGCCTTCATGATGTGGGTGGCGGAACCGAAGCTCGAGGAGCGCAAGAACCTCGGCTTCCGGGTGATGATCTTCCTGATCGTCTTTGCCTCGCTGTTGTATTTCACCAAGAATGCGATCTGGCGCAACGTCGATCATTGATCGGACCGTCTGCATCTCGCAGGATCAGGGCCGCCGGATCATCCGGCGGCCTTTTTCATGTTCGCAACCGCGGCGAAACTCGCTTAGGTTGCGTATTGTGATTTTGCAATCTAATTGGAGTCGAGTGAATGAGCGAAGCCGTTCTGGGTGTGATTGGCGGGTCCGGCCTCTATGATCTGCCGGAGCTGACCGATGCGGAATGGGTCACGGTGGACAGCCCCTGGGGCGCGCCCTCCGACGCGCTTCGGATCGGCCGCGTCGACGGCCTCAAGGTGGTGTTCCTGCCTCGCCACGGGCGCGGTCACCGCTACGCCCCGTCCGATATCAATTACCGGGCGAACATCGACGCGATGAAGCGCTGCGGCGTGACCTCGCTGGTCTCGGTGTCTGCCTGCGGATCGCTGAACGAGGCGATGGCGCCGGGAACCTTCGTGCTGGTCGACCAGTTCATCGACCGGACGTTTGCGCGCGAGAAGAGCTTCTTCGGCAAGGGCTGCGTCGCCCATGTCTCCATGGCCGAGCCGGTCGCACCCCTGCTCGTCGGCCATATTGCTGCGGCGGCGGCCGCGGAAGGGCTGACCTATCACAAGGGCGGTACCTATCTGGCAATGGAGGGGCCGCAGTTCTCCTCGCTTGCGGAAAGCGAGCTCTACCGGTCTTGGAAGTGCGATGTGATCGGCATGACCAACATGCCCGAGGCCAAGCTCGCGCGCGAGGCGGAGATCTGCTACGCGACGGTCGCCATGGTCACCGACTATGACAGCTGGCATCCCGACCACGGCTCCGTCGACATTCAGGCGATCATCCGCGTGCTGCATGAGAACGCGGACAATGCCCGTCGGCTGATTGCGCGGCTGGCGCGCGACCTGCCGCGCACCCATGAAGCCTGCCCGGTCGGCTCCGACACCGCGCTGGAATACGCGATGATGACGGCGCCGGAGGTGCGCGACCCCGATCTTGTCGCGAAGCTCGACGCCGTCGCCGGGCGGATGTTGCAGTCGGCAGGCTGAGTTAAAGCGCGCGGCCGCCGTGCATCCATGGTCCCATCATGCCGAGGCCCCCGAAGACCCCGGCAAAGAGGGTCATGATCAGGCCGAGCACGAGGGACACCGCGATCGCCGCGGGAATTGCGGCCAGGGAAACCTTGATGATGATCATCATCAGACGGACAAACGGGATGTCGATATCGGTGATTGTCACGGATTGTTTTTCGCTCATGGTAGGGCTCCCGATCTTTCTTGAAATTGCAGGTCAATCAACGCCGCCGATGATGCGCCGATGGCGCGCGGCAGACAACAGCGAGGCTGGGTGATGGCAGACAGCACTGTATCGGACGAACTTCTGGCGGCGATCCGCACGATTCCCGACTATCCGAAGGAAGGGATCATTTTCCGCGACATCACGACGCTCCTGGGCAATGCGCGCGCCTTCCGCCGGGCGGTGGATGCGCTGGTGCAGCCCTGGGCCGGGTCCAAGGTCGACAAGGTCGCCGGCATCGAGGCGCGCGGCTTCATCCTCGGCGGCGCGGTGGCGCATCAGCTTTCCGCCGGCTTCGTGCCGATCCGCAAGAAGGGCAAGCTGCCCTATGACACCGTGCGGATTGCCTATTCGCTGGAATACGGTCTGGACGAGATGGAGATGCACAAGGACGCCATCGAACCGGGCGAGAAGGTCATTCTCGTTGACGACCTGATTGCCACCGGCGGGACGGCGGAAGCCGCCACGCGGCTCCTGCAGCAGATCGGCGCGGAGGTCATCGCCGCCTGTTTCATCGTCGACCTGCCCGATCTCGGCGGACGGCAGAAGATCGAGGCGCTCGGTGTGCCGGTGCGCACGCTGGTGGCGTTTCCCGGGCATTGACAGAGGGATCGCATCCCGTCCCGCCCGCACAAGGCTCTGGCGGGGTCTTCGACGCGGCCTTCGCGGCGCGCTTCGAGGAGTTGCTCGCGTGGCGGCGGGACGTGCGGCGGTTTCGCACCGATCCGCTTCCCGACGGGCTGCTCGAGCGGCTCCTGCAGGCCGCGCATCTGGCGCCATCGGTCGGCAACAGCCAGCCGTGGCGTTTCGTGACGGTGGAGGATGCCGCGCGCCGGGAAGCCGTGCGGGTAAGTTTTCGCCGGGCGAATCAGGAGGCGCTTGCCTCCTATTCGGGTGAATCGGCGCGGCTTTATGCGACACTCAAGCTGGAAGGCCTGACGGACGCGCCGGTCCAGCTGGCCGTTTTCTGCGACGAGGAGACCGGGCAGGGGGCCGGCCTTGGCCGGCGCAGCATGCCGGAAATGCTGGCCTATTCCTGCGTTTGCGCGGTCAACACGCTCTGGCTTGCCGCGCGGGCGCAGGGCGTGGGGCTTGGCTGGGTCTCGATCCTGGAGCCGGAGCGGGTCACATCCGCACTGGACGTGCCGGCTTCATGGCGCTTGATTGCCTATCTGTGCCTGGGCTATCCGGCGGAGGAGCATCTCGATCCGGAGTTGGAGCGGGCAGGCTGGCAGCGCGGATCCGGCCTCGACGTGCGATGGTTGCACCGATGACGATTGCTGCACAGATGAATGTGCGTTTGCCGTCCGCACGGACGGCGGATTGCCGAAACCGACAGGGGAAGTGAAATGGCGGTGAGCATCCGAGCCACCACGGACGACGATCGCGCGGCGGTCGTCGACCTGCTGACGCGTCGCTGGACCAGCCCTGAAATCCTGATCGAGGGCGAGATGATCGACGCCTCGGGCCTTCCGGGCTTTCTGGCCGAGGACGACGGGGAGATCGCCGGTCTGGTCACGCTGATCAAGCGCGACGCGGAGTGGGAAATCCTCACGCTGGATTCGCTGAGCCGCTGGAGCGGCGTCGGCACGCTGCTGCTCAATGCGGTCGTCGGCTCGGCCGTGGAGAGCGGTATACGGCGGCTCTTGGTGCGCACCTCCAACGACAATCTGGACGCTTTCCGCTTCTACCAGCGTCGCGGCTTCCGGCTGGAAAAACTGGTGCCCGGCGCCATCGACGAGGAGCGCAAGCTCAAGCCGGAAATCCCGATGACCGGCGAATACGGCATCCCGATCCACGACGAGGTCGTCTTCGCCCGCAAGATCTGAGGCAGCAGGTGCCTCAGCCTTCGGCCTCGGGGCGGCGGGCGACGAGCACCTTGCCGGTGAAGGAAAACACCGTCACGCCGTCCTGGTTGATGCCCTCGTTCTCGTGAACGGCGAGCCCCCAGGTCGGGCGGGTCTTCAGCGGTGTCCTGTCGACCAGCCGCGACGTGTAGCGAATGGTGTCGCCGGCAAAGACCGGCCGGATCCACTTCAGGTCGGAAAAACCCGGCGAGGGGCCGAAGCGCGGCGGCTCTCCGGTGCGCTCCGCCTCGGCCTTGACGCTTGCCACCAGCAGCTTCATCCACACGGCGGCTGTATGCCAGCCGGAGGCGCAGAGCGCGCCGAAATGGGTCTCGCGCGCCGCCGCGTCGGACAGGTGAAACGGCTGCGGGTCAAAGCTCCTGGCGAAGCGCGTGATGTTTTCTTCCGTAAAGGTGTAGGTGCCCAGATCGCGGGTCTCGCCGATCTTCAGGTCCTCGAACCAGCTCATTGGCCAGCCTCCCGCCGTTCGAACAGGATCGCGCTCTTCTCGCTCATCACCGGGATGTTGTCCTGGTTGGTCAGCGTGAAGACGAACTGCACGATGCCGAGGTCGGGGCGCGACGTCAGGGCGCGCGCCGACACCACGTCCGCGCTTGCCGTCAGCCGGTCGCCCGGATGGACGGGCCGCATCCAGCGCAGGTCCTCAACGCCGGGCGAGCCCTTGCAGGAGGAGGCAAGCAGGAGGTTGTCGCACAGCAGGCGCATCAGCATCGATGCGGTGTGCCAGCCGGAGGCGGCCAGGCCGTCGAGCAGGGACGCCGCGCCCGCCTCCTCGTCGAGATGGAAGGGCTGCGGATCGAACTCGGCGGCGAAGGCGACGATCTCGTCGCGGCTGACGGTCTTCGATCCGAGCGACAGCGTCTCGCCCGGATGGAAGTCCTCGAAATAGCGGAACTCACTCATGACGTTGGACTATACGCAGCCCCGGCATGGTGTCGAGTGGATCCGGCCTCGTCAGTCGAAATAGATTTCGTTGTCGTCGAGATAGATGTTGCTCGCCGCGCAAATGTCGATCGAGATCGGCTCGTCGAGTACCTCGGAGCCGTCCTCGCCGAGCCAGCCGACCCGAAGCGTCTGGTCGCAATTGCCGGTGTCCGCGGTAAACTCGGCGCGGGCGCTGCCTTCCGGCTCGATGATGTCGCCGAGCCAGTTCTGGCTCCAGCCCGACCCGTCGTTGGTGTAGAAACCGACGACCGTGTTGATCTCGGTGTTGTTGTGGATCTCGAAATACCCTTCGGATCCCGTACCCTGAGCCAGGGCGGAACCAACGAGAAGCGGAGCGGCGACGGCCGCGACAAGAGCCAGATGATGCAGACGCATGTGCAAGGTCCCCCGGGGGCGAAACGCCGACCGAAATGGCACGGCGCGTCAGTCTAGCGGGGGCTGCGCCAATCCAGAAGCAAACATTTTGTGCGGCCTCATTGCCGGATTGAAAAGAGCGGGGGAAATCCTCCCCCGCCCGTCCCGGTTCTTGCTCCCGCCGCATGTTCGGGAGACAGGGGGTCCGCTTAGTTTTGACCTTCGGCCGACATGAACGCGAAGGGCGTCGCCGCCTCGAAGTGTTCGGCCGCATTGCCGGAATAATAGTGACCACCGGCGATGGGCAGCTTCTTCGGCTCTGCGCCTTCCGAGAAGTCCAGTTCGGCGAAGTCGACCCAAAATGTGTTCGGCGTCGTGGCGCTGTCGAAGAAGTAGACCAGATTGGTCTGGTCGGCAGCGGTGCGCCACAGGGTCGAGGCGATGTTCGGCTCGCCGGGCGTCGAGATGCCAAGCGGCACGCTCACGCCGCGCATGATGGAAATCGACTGGGCGACGGCCTGGTTGGCAAAGGTCTTGCCCGGCACTGCGTCGATGAAGCTCTCGTCGGTCTTCTTGTTGGCCGCATCCAGCAGGAAGGAGGCGCGCACGAACCGGTCGGCCGCGCTGACGGTTCCGGGCAGGAAGGCGTTGCCGCCGATCTTGTTCCAATAGGAGGTGAGCGCCAGCTGCTGTTCGTACACCGGCGAATTGGTCATCACCTTGTAGTCCTTGCTGTGATGGATGACGAGTTCACCCTTCACATACTCGAAGATCGCGCTGTCGCCGCTTGGGTCGGAAATCGACAGATGCAGGGTTGCGGCCGAGCCGTTGGGAAGCTTCGGCGCGACGATCCGGAAATTGGCCGCCTTCAGGCCTTCGACCGTTTCGGCGACCGTGGCGAAATTGTCGAGCACATATTGCGCCCAGAGACCGATCACCAGCGGCGTGCGGCTGGTATCGTTGCCATAGTCGGATTCCGCCAGATAGAGCAGATTGGCGACAAGGCCCTTCTCGTTCATGCCGTCTGCGCTCGCCGTGTTGTAGCCCGACGCGATCACGCTGCCGTATTTGGCGGTCCATTCCGGCGAGCCGGGGCCGGCGTTGCCGGACCGCGTCATGCCGCGCGGGAACACCCACAGGTCGGTCTGCATGTCCTCCATCCAGTCCATGTTGCGACCGGTGATCACCGTGTTGTCGTCGCCGACATAGACGGTGCGGGTGCAGGCGAGGGCGGTCTGCGGCAGGACGCTGACCCCGAACATCAGGGCGGCGGCGAGAGCGGGCAGGATCTTGGACTTGGACATGCGAGCGGTTCCTGTCGTGCGTCATTGATTGAAAAACGATGTGACCCGCTTTAGCGCCCAGCCTTTAACAGCCGGAAAACAAGCAATGAAAATAAAAGCTTAATCGAAAACTGACGTTGCGGTTTCTGCTGTTTGTCGCGCGAATTCCTGCCGGTGAAAACGCATCCGGCCGGCGTGGATACCGCCGGCCGGGTCGTGAAACCATGCAATGAAAGCGGAAGACGCCGCCTTCAGGTGTTGAATTTGAAGAGCAGGACGTCGCCGTCCTTCACCACATATTCCTTGCCCTCGTCGCGGGCCTTGCCCGCTTCCTTGGCGCCGCTTTCGCCGCCGAGCGCGACATAGTCGTCGAAGGCGATGGTCTGCGCGCGGATGAAGCCGCGTTCGAAGTCGGTGTGGATCACGCCGGCGGCCTGGGGCGCCTTGGTGCCCTTGCGGATCGTCCAGGCGCGGGTTTCCTTGGGGCCGGCGGTGAAATAGGTGATCAGCTCCAGCAGGTCGTAGCCGGCGCGGATCAGCCGGTCGAGGCCGGGCTCGGTCAGGCCCATGGTCTCTAGGTAGTCGGCCTGTTCGCTCTCGTCGAGCTGGGCGATCTCCGCCTCGATCGCGGCCGAGATCACCACGCAAGCAGCGCCTTCCGCGTCCGCCATCGCCTTGACGCGCTCCGACTGGGAATTGCCGGTGCCCGCTGAGCCTTCCTCGACGTTGCAGACGTAGAGGATCGGCTTGGTCGTCAGGAGGTTCAGCCCGTCGAGGATCTTCTTCTCCTCCGGGGTGGAGACGTCGAGAAGCCGGGCCGGCTTGCCCTCCTGCAGCAGAGCCAGCGCGCCTTCCATGATCGGAATGACCGCCTTGGCCTCCTTGTCGCCGCCGGTCGCCTTCTTCTTCAGCGGCGCGAGACGGCGTTCCAGGCTTTCCAGGTCGGAGACCATCAGCTCGGTCTCGACGGTCTGGGCGTCGGCGATCGGATCGATGCGGCCGTCGACATGGGTGATGTCGTCGTCCTCGAAGCAGCGCAGCACATGCGCGATGGCGTCGACCTCGCGGATGTTGGCGAGGAACTGGTTGCCGAGGCCCTCGCCCTTGGAGGCGCCGCGCACCAGCCCGGCGATGTCGACGAAGGTCAGCCGGGTCGGGACGATGTTGGCCGACTTGGCGATCCGCGCGATGTCATTGAGGCGCGGGTCCGGCACCGCGACCTCGCCGGTGTTGGGTTCGATCGTGCAAAACGGATAATTCGCCGCCTGCGCCGCCGCCGTCTTGGTCAAGGCGTTGAACAGCGTGGACTTGCCCACGTTCGGGAGGCCGACGATGCCGCACTGAAAACCCATTTCGATCTAGTCCTTCTTGCCGAACATCCGGGCGAGCCCTTCGGCGAGCGCGCTGCGTGGCTGCGTGTCCTTGCGGGCCGGAGGGGGCGTCCAGCGCGCTTGCGCATCGGGGCGCGTGGCGGCCGGCGCTTGCGGGCCGGATGGTTCGGTCGGTTTGTTTTTCGGAGCAGGAAGCGCCCGGTGAATGCGATTGCAGAATTCCGACGTGCGCTCGCCGAGAAGGAGGGCAGCCTCGCGGCCGGTCTCCTCCAGCAGCGGCGCCAGCCAGTCCTGCTCGGCCTTGGAGAAATCGCCGAGCACATGCGCCGTCACCCGGTCCTTGTGACCGGGATGGCCGATGCCCATGCGCACCCGGACATAATCCTTGCCGAGATGGGCGTCGATCGACTTGATGCCGTTGTGGCCGCCGCTGCCGCCGCCGGTCTTCACCCGCACCTTGCCGGGGGCGAGGTCGAGCTCGTCATAGAGGACGACGACATCTGCAGGAGACAGCTTGAAGAAGCGCGCGGCTTCGCCGACGGCACGGCCGGATTCATTCATGAAGGTCTGCGGCTTCATCAGGAGAACCTTCTCCCCGTCCAGCGTGCCTTCTGCTACCTCGGCCTTGAAGCGGGAGCGCCAGGGGGCGAAGGTGGACTGGCGCTCGTGGATCGCGTCCACGGCCATGAAGCCGATGTTGTGCCGGTTGCGGGCGTATTTGGCCCCGGGGTTGCCGAGCCCGACGATGAGCCGCATGGGTTCTCTCCGTCATCCGCCGCCGCGTGACGGTCCGGCCCCTTGCAAGGCCGGACCGTCGGGTCGGTATCAGTCTTTCGAAGCTTCGTCTTTTGCTTCGTCTTCGGTCTCGTCTTCCGCCTCTTCCTCTTCATCGGAAGATGCGCCGCCACCCGGTGCGGCGATCGTGGCGATCGTGAAGTCGCGATCGGTGATCGTCGGGGTGCAGCCGGCCGGAACGTCGACCGCCGAAATGTGGATCGAGTCGCCGACATTGGCCTTGGCCAGGTCGATGATCAGCGCTTCCGGGATGCTTTCCGCCGGAACCGTCATTTCGACGGTGTGGCGCACCACGTTGAGCATGCCGCCGGCCTTGATGCCCGGGCACTTCTCTTCGTTGATGAAATGCACCGGAATGTCGACCGTCAGCTCCGATCCCTTCGCAACGCGCAGGAAGTCGACGTGAATGAGGTCGTCGCGCACCGGATCGAGCTGGTAGTCCTTGGCGATGACGCGATGCGTCTTGCCGTCGACCTCGATGGTGCCGAGATTGGTCATGAACCCGCCGCGGTGGAGCGCGATGGTCGATTCCTTCATCGGGATTGCGATGGGAAGCGCGGGTTTCTTGTCGCCGTAGATCACGGCGGGGACGAGGCCCTGACGACGGAGTGCGCGAGCGGCCCCCTTGCCGACCCGATCCCTCGCCGAAGCCTTCAGCACATAGCCTTCAGCCATGGCAGTTCTCCTTGAGTTGTGTTGAAAAACGGGCTGTCGACCGCCTGCCGGTGTCGAAAGGGACGTGCGACGGTCGGTTTTGGCCCGAATGCGCCGCCTCCAGGGGTGCAGGTGCGCGCCGGTGCTATAGCCGAAGTCCTGCAAAAGGGCAAGCTGCGCGCGCCCTTCGCCCGCCGTCCGCCCGAGGGGCGGCAGCGCGCGCCGGCACGGGACGCCGTGTCGGGGCGGCGAGTGCAATCAAGGGTAGCTTGTTTTGAGTCGCATATACCAAAGATATTGCAATTATTGCGGATATTTATTCTAAATTTGCAACCTGTAACATAGGAAAAATGCGGCTCTAAATCCTAACATTGATATTAATACTACTATATCCACTTCCCGTTAACCGGGGTTGGGCATTGTCTCTACGTAAGTTTGGGTGGGGAAACAATGTCTCGGAAGGGGATCTATATGAAAAAATATGTACTTGCATCCGCAATCGGGTTTCTGGCCATGACCGGTGTTGCCAGCGCCAACCAGTTCGAAGCCGAACTCAGCACGCTTGCGAAGGGGAAGATCGCGGAAATCGCATCTGCTCCCGAGGTCATCAGCGCGGTGAAGGCCCAGAACGAAACCACCGCCGCCTACGACCAGGCCAAGATCGACGAACTCGACACGGCATGGCGCGCGCAGGCGGATGCGGCCGAGCAGCCGATGATCGATGCCGCGCTCGACAGCGAGGTGTCCGGCTACCTGATGGATGTGCAGGATGGCAGCGACGGCCTGTTCACCGAGATCTTCGTGATGGATGCCAAGGGTCTGAACGTCGGCCAGAGCGATGTGACCTCCGACTATTGGCAGGGCGACGAGGACAAGTGGCAGCAGACCTATTCCGTCGGTCCGGACGCCGTCCACATCAGCGAGCTGGAAGAAGACGAGTCGACCCAGACGGTGCAGAGCCAGGTCAGCGTGTCGGTTGTCGATCCCGACAGCGGCGCGGTGATCGGCGCGGTCACCTTCGGTGTGAACGTCGACAAGCTCTGACAACCCTTGGCGGGCGGGGCGGTGCGCCGCCTCGCCGCTGGCCCTGTTCCGTCGGGAGATCGTGTCTTGAAAATTTCCGTGAAGCTGCCGGCCATCATCGTCGGTCTTTCGCTGATGTGTTCCGCGGTGGTCGGGATCGCCAGCTATGCGACAGGCGCCTCCACCGTCCAGTCGCTTTCGGAGGAACGCCTTACGGCGCTTGCCGAAAACCGCAAGAGCGCGCTTGAGGACTATCTGGCCGGGCTTCAGTCGGGACTTGTGTCCTTTGCGGACAGCAAGACCGTGCTCGGCGCGCTGGCAGGGCTTTCGGGCGGCTGGAGCAAGGCGGGCGACCAGCCCGCGCAGGCGCTGATCCAGGCCTATGTCACCGAGAATCCGAATGAACCCGACAAGCGCGACGAGCTGGACCGGGCCGGGCGCAAGCCCTACGACCGCGAGCACCGCAAGATCCATCCGATCATGCGCCGCCATGTCGCCGACACCGGTCTCGGCGACCTGATGCTCGTCGACCCGGACGGCAACGTGATTTATTCGGTCAAGAAGCGTGACGATTTCGCCGCAAACCTGCGCGACCCGGCCTGGCGCGACACCACGCTGGCCAAGGTGTTCGAGGCGGCCGCGGCGAGCGAGGGCGGCACCGCGCATCTGGAAGACCTGGGCGCCTATGCGCCGAAGGGCGGGCTGCCTGCCGGGCATATCGCATCGCCGATCACGCTCGGGAGCAAGACGCTCGGCGTCATCGTCTATGAAGTGCCGACCGCCGGCATCGGCGCGGTCTTGGCGAATTACGCGGGTCTGGGCGAGACCGGCGATATCAATCTGGTGAATGAGGCCGGCCTGCTGCAAAACGACAGCCTGCGCACGTCCGAGGTCAACGAGCTTCTGTCCGCCGATCTTGACCGCCCCGAGGTGCGCGCGGCGATCGGGTCCGGACCCCGTTATGTCACGATGGCGGACTTCAAGGGCACGGACGTGGAGGCTGCGATCGCCCCGCTCAGCTTCCTGGGCAAGTCCTATGCGCTGGTGGTGAGCCAGACGACCGACGAGCTCTTCGCGCCGCTGGCGTCGCTGCGCAACTGGATCCTGATCATCACGCTGGCGGCGGTCGGCGTCGCGCTTGCGGTCGGGATCCACTTCTCGCGGGCCCTGACGGTGCGGATCAGCCGGCTTTCGGGCGCGATGGAAGGGCTTGCCGGCGGCAACACCGAGGTCGATCTTCCCGAGGACAAGCAGGCCGACGAGATCGACGCCATGACCCGCTCCGTGGTCGTCTTCCGCGACAATGCCATCGAGCGCCAGGCGCTGGCGGAGGAGCAGAACGCCGGCCGGCGCGAGACGGAAGAGCGCGCGCGGCGGGTGTCGCAACTGATCGAGCGCTTCCGCGGCGAGGTCGGCGAGATGCTCGATGCCGTGACCGCCAACGCCGGGCAGATGCAGGGCACCGCCCGGGCGCTCACTGCAGTGGCCGAACAGGCCTCCGGCGGCGCCAATACGGCTGCGGCCGCGGCCGAACAGACCTCCGGCAATGTGCAGACCGTCGCCTCGGCGGCGGAGGAACTGGCCGCGTCGATCCAGGAGATCGGCCGTCAGGTGTCCAATGCGACCGAGATCGTCGGCGGCGCGGTCACCAGTGCGGAAAGCACCAACGCCAAGATCGGCGGCCTGGCCGAGGCGGCACAGCGCATCGGCGACGTGGTGAAACTCATTACCGACATCGCCGAACAGACCAATCTCCTGGCGCTGAACGCGACCATCGAGGCGGCGCGCGCCGGCGATGCCGGCAAGGGCTTTGCGGTCGTCGCCGCGGAGGTGAAGGAGCTCGCCACCCAGACCTCCAAGGCGACGGAGGAGATCAGCGCCCAGATTTCGGCAATCCAGGGCGCCACCCAGGAAGCCGTCGGTGCGATCGGCGAGATCAGCTCCACGATGGGCAGCGTCAGCGAATACACCAATTCGATTGCGGCTGCCGTCGAGCAGCAGGGCGCGGCCACCGGCGAGATCTCCGGCAGCGTGCAGGAAGCCGCGCGCGGCACCCGCGAGGTCACCGAGGCGATGACCAACATCACCCAGCAGGTGCAGGAGACGAGCCAGTCCGCAACCGAGGTGCTGACCGCCTCCGGCGACGTCAGCGAACGGGCGGGGGCGCTGCGTCAGACCGTCGACCGTTTCTTGAGCGAGGTGTCGGCAGCCTGATCGATCGTGCCCGTCACCGTGACGCACAAGGCCGGCCCTGCGCCGGCCTTGTCTTTTTCGGGCGTGCGGGGATCTGTGGGCAGAGGGGCTTGCGGATTGACATTCCCGGTCCGCTGGGATCACCTTCCCGTCCGCCGAAAACGCCATTTCTCGGCCAATCTCGAATAACCTGCGGATGCGGTGGTCACTGGCCCCTGCTTGAACCGTGCTCCGGGAGGACACCATGACGAAGCTCTCCAAACGTTCCATGCTGAAGACCCTGGCCGCGACCGCGCTTGCCACGGCCTGTGCGCTGGCGCCCGTCGCGCCCGCTGCCGCCGCCGACAAGGTGACTGTCGGCGCGCTGCGTTTCACCTCGCATGCGGCAAGCTTCGTCGCCTTCGAGCGCGGTTATTTCGCGGACGAAGGGCTCGACGTGGAGTTCACCTTCTTCCAGGCGGCCCAGCCGATGGCCGTGGCAATTGCCTCCGGCGACGTTGATTTCGGCGTCACCGCGATTTCCGGCGGGCTGATCAACCTGGCGGAGAAGGGCGCGATCAAGGTGGTCGGCGGGGCGTTGCAGGAAGAGCCCGGCATCGACGGCCAGATGATCCTGGCGTCCAAGGCCGCTTATGACGCCGGGCTGACCAGCCCGGCCGCGCTTGCCGGCAAGAGCTTCGGCATCACCCAGACCGGGTCGTCCTTCCACTACATGGTGCACAAGATCGCCGACAAGGAAGGCATTCCCCGTTCCGAGATCACCCTGCGTCCGCTGCAGAAAGTCGGCGCGGTGATCGGCGCGCTGAAGACCGGCCAGATCGACGCCTGGACCATCGTTCCCCATATCGCCAAGGCCATCGCCGCCGGACCGGAAATCGAGCCGATCGGCATGATCGCCGATTACATCCCGGACTATCAGGTCACCACAGTCTTCACCTCGACCGCGAACACCACCGACAAGCCGGATCTGGTCAAGCGCTTCCTCGCAGCCTTTGCCAAGGGTGCTGCCGACTTCAACGCGGCGCTGGTCGACAAGACGGCGAGCGAGCAGGAAGCCGAGGACATGGTTCGCCTGATCCACAAGTATGTCTATGCCGACCGTCCGTTCGACAAGGCCGCCCCCTCCATCCGCAACGGCGCGATGCGCATCAACGAAGGGGCGCGGCTGAACCTTGCCTCCGTTTCCGACCAGCTGGAGTGGTTCAAGTCGGAAAACCTGGTGCCGTCCTCGGTGACGCTCGAGATGCTGGTCGACAGCAGCTTCGTCGAGACGGACTGACGACACGCCGACAAAGGTCTGGACCGTTTCATGGATTTGCTGCTGCGCGGGGTGTCGCACATGTATGGCGACACCCAGGTTCTCCGCGACATCGATCTCGCCGTCGGCGAGGGCGAGATCGTGTGCATCATCGGGCCATCGGGCTGCGGCAAGTCGACCCTGCTGCGCTTCATCGGCGGGCTGGAACGTCCCGACGCCGGAGAGGTGCTGCTCGCCGGCGCGCCGCCGGCCGGATCGCTCAATCCGCTGACCTATGTCTTCCAGGATTTCGCGCTGCTGCCCTGGCGCACGGTCGAGGGCAACGTCTCGCTGGTGCTGGAGGACCACGGGCTGTCGGCGGCCGAGCGGCGCGGGATCATCGACGACGTGCTGGCGCGCACGAGCCTGAGCGATTTCAAGACCGCGCTGCCGCGCCAGCTTTCCGGCGGCATGAAGCAGCGCGTGGCGATTGCCCGCGCGCTCAGCGTGCGCCCGGCGGTGATGCTGATGGACGAGCCGCTGTCGGCGCTCGACAGCCAGACGCGCGAACTCCTGATGGACGATCTCGTGGGCCTGTGGCAGCGCGAACGCTTCACCGCCTGCTATGTCACCCACAATCTGGCCGAGGCCGTGCGGCTCGGCCACAAGATCGTGGTGCTGTCGCGCCGACCCGGGCGGATCCGCGAGATCGTCGAGATCGACCGCGATCTCGCCGACCGCCAGCAGGCGGATGCGAAGCTCGACGCGATCCAGCGCGATCTGTGGCAGCTGCTGCGCGACGAGGCGCGGGCCGCCGACCGGGAGCTTGCCGATGACACTGTCTGACACATCCGCCAAGGCGTCGGCGCACGGCGAACCCGCAGGCGGAGAAGCGTCGCCGGGGGCGGCAGACACCCGGCTGCAGCCCGTGCCCTTTCGCGGCGGCGGGTTCCGTCCGGTGCGGGTGCGCTTCGTCGGGCTGCTGGTGTTCGCGGTGATCCTTGTGCTGTGGGAGGCCGGGTCGCAAAGCGGCGTGATCTCCAACCTCGTGCTGCCGGCGCCGAGCGAGGCTTTCGAGGCCTTCCGCCAACTGGTCGAGACGGGCCAGCTCTGGCGCCACCTCGGCGCGTCGCTGCAGCGCCTGATTGTCGGCTGGACCCTCGGCATGTCGCTGGGCGTTGCGGTCGGGCTGATGATCGGCCTGTTCTCGCTCGCCCGCGCCGGCCTGATGCCGCTGGTCTCGGCGTTGTTTCCGATCCCGAAGATCGCGCTGTTGCCGCTTTTCGTCATCTGGTTCGGGATCGGCGAGGGATCGAAGGTCGCGACGATCCTGTTCGGCTCGTTCTTTCCAACGGTGATCGCCACCTCCGGCGGCGTCGACAATGTCGACCGCTCGCTGGTGCGCATGGGACAATCCTTCGGGCTGTCCTGGTGGTCGATCGTGCGCAAGATCATCCTTCCCGGCGCCATGCCGGCGATCCTGTCGGGCGCGCGCATTTCCGCCTCGATCGCGATCATCCTGCTGGTCGCGGCGGAGATGATCGGCGCGGAATACGGCGTCGGCGCCTTCATCCTGATGGCGGGAAGCCTGTTCGCCACCGATCAGCTTCTGGCCGGCGTCGCGATCCTTTCCGCGATGGGGCTGATCGTGGGGTGGCTGATCGGGCGCGCCGAACGGTGGCTTCTGCGCTGGCGCAGCTGATTTCCTTCCTTGCGGGGACGACCCGCCGTCGAGCGGACCGGAGCGGCACCAACGGCCGACGCGGACCGGCTCGCATCTTCAGTTTTGGAGCAAGGCTGCAATGCCACAGCTTAACGAGAGCCGGAAACGCATCCTTGTCACCGGGGGTGCCGGTTTCATCGGCTCGCATCTGAGCGACCGTTTGCTTGCCGAGGGCCACGAGGTGATCTGCGTGGACAACCTTGTGACCGGGTGTCGGCGCAACATCGCGCATCTCAACGACAATCCCCGGTTCTCGTTCCGTCTGCACGATGTCACAGCGCCGCTCGATGTCGCGGTCGACGAGATCTACAATCTGGCCTGTCCGGCCTCGCCGCTGCACTATCAGCGCGATCCGGTGCAGACCGCGAAAACCGCCGTCCTTGGCGCTGTTCATATGCTCGACCTGGCGAGGCGCCTCGGCGTGCCGATCCTCCAGGCCTCGACCAGCGAGGTCTATGGCGATCCTCTGGTGCATCCGCAGCCGGAAGGTTACTGGGGCAATGTCAATCCGATCGGACCGCGCGCCTGCTACGACGAGGGCAAGCGCTGCGCCGAAACCCTGTTCTTCGACTACCATCGCCAGTATGGGGTAGACATCCGGATCGCGCGGATCTTCAACACCTACGGCCCGCGGCTTCGGCGCGCCGACGGTCGCGTCGTTTCCAATTTTATCGTCCAGGCGTTGCAGGGCGAACCGGTGACGATCCATGGCGACGGCAGTCAGACGCGGTCCTTCTGCTTCGTGTCCGACATGGTGGAGGGGCTGGTCGGTCTGATGTCAGCGGGCAGTGGCGCCACCGGGCCGGTCAATCTCGGCAACCCGCGGGAGTGCACCATGCGCGAGCTGGCGCAGGCCGTGCTTGCGGAAACGGCCTCGCACTCGCCCATCCGCTATCTGCCGCGCCCCGAGGACGACCCGAGCCGACGCAAGCCCGACATCGGCCGCGCGCGCGAGCTGCTCGGCTGGGAGCCTGTCGTCGCGCTCGACGCGGGAATCCGGGAAACGGTCGGCCATTTCCGTCGCCTTGCGCACCTTGACAGCCACTGAACAGGGCCTGCAAGAACAGGCGGCAGCAGACAAAGGCGGCTCGCAGACGTGCTGGTTTCATCAATCGACCTGTTCGACCGCGCCCTGTCGCTCGACGCGCGGCGCCGTCCCGGGTTCTCCCCGGCGCCGACCCGGCTCCAGGGCTGTATGCCGATGCCGGAGATGCGGGAGGAGGCGCGGCTCGGCGTGCCGCCGCTCGTCTGGCGCCGCGAGGCCATGTCAGGGGCGAGCCTTGCGCCGGCCGGGGTCCTTGTCGAACCGGGCCTGCGCGTTGCCTGCCTGCCGTATGCGAGCGCGAACGGCGACCATCACGCCCGGACGCGCCGGCTTTCCAGCGCGGGTCTGCGAAGCCTGCGCGAAACCCATCCGGACCCGGCCCTGCGGGCCGCTCTTCGCCGGCGTCTCGACCCCCGCATGCGGATCGTCCGGCTCGACGGCGACACCGTGCTGCTGGGCGCTCACTTCACCGACTGCGAGAACTATTTCCACTTCTGGGTCGACGCCATGTGCGACCTCTGGTTCCTGAAGCAATGCGGTCTCGACTGGTCGGCGGTCCGGCATGTGCTGATGCCCTGGAGCGGCACCGGCTGGCAAAGGGAAATCGCGGCGCTCTGCGGCATTTCGCCGGAGCGGGTCGTTCCGCTGTCGTCGGCCGACGGGTTCGTGCTGGAAAGGGGCCATGTCCCGTTGCGCATCAAGGGCGGCACCCGCAATCACGACTGGATCGTCCGTGCGATGCGCGAGATCAGCGGCTGGCGCGCGCCGGAGGCAGCTCAACCGGGACGCAGGATCTACGTGACGCGCGCCGCGGCCGTGCGTCGCCCCTTGCGCAACGAGGCGGCGGTGCGCGACGTCCTGGCGCCCTTCGGCTTTGAGATCGTCGATTGCGCCGGCCTGTCGGTGGCAGAGCAGCGCGCAGTGTTCGCAAGCGCGCAGATTGTCGTCGCACCGCATGGCGCAGGCCTGACCAATGTCGTTTGGGCGCGGCCGGGAACGGGGCTGATCGAGTTCATGCCGCGGGCCCACGCCAACCCCTGCTTTGTGGACATGGCAGCGCAGGCAGGGCTCGCCTATGGCGTGGTGCCCTCCATCGTCGAGGATGACGGTGTGGATCCGATCTTCGCCGGCTATGCGGTCGATCCCGGGCATGTTGCCGCCCAGGTACGGGCAATGCTCGACGGCTGAGGCCGTCCGCCGCGCTGTCGCCTGGCGGACGGCCCGCGCGTCAGCGCACGCCGGCCTGATGGAACACGGAGCCGGTGCCGTCGCGGGCAACGGCGAGCACGTCGTAGCGCGCGTTCGGATCGTCGCCCATGCCCATGGAACCGGCCGGCATGCCCGGTACGGCGATGCCGGCGATGTCGGGACGCTCGCTCATCAGCTTGGCGACGGCCTCTACGGGCACGTGCCCTTCCACGAAATAGCCGTCGATCACGGCGGTGTGGCAGGCTTCCATCGCCGCAGGCACACCGACCTGCTTCTTCACCGGAGACATGTCCTCACGGTTCTCGACGGTCAGGCGATAGCCGGCCGTGCGCATACCGTTTGCCCAGGCGTCGCAGCATCCGCACCAGGGAGATTTCCACATGGTCATTTCCTCGGCCGCGATGGCCATGCCTGGCGTGGAAAGCAGGCCGACGGCGACAAGGGTTGCGAAAATGCGTCGTGTCATGCGGGAGCGTCCTTCTTGGAGAAATCACGATTGCAACGCTAGATGCTCCAGCAACTGGAAGGTCAAGCGGGTGTGCGTGCCCTTGTCTCCCGACCCGGCCCGCATATCTGACTTGAGGTACCCGCGACACGCGGGGATATGAGGAACGGGAGGGTTTCATGCAAATCTCGACAAGGATTGTCTTCGCTTCGGCGTTGCTGCTGGCACCGCTTGCGGCCCAGGCCGACGATCACCGCACGGCTGCGCCGGAGGGCGCCGCCGTCTATTTCATCACGCCGGTCGATGGGGCAAGCGTGACAAGTCCTGTGGTCGTGCGCTTCGGCTTAAGCGGAATGGGCGTGGCGCCGGCTGGAACGGAAAAGGAGAAGACCGGGCATCATCATCTGCTGATCGACCAGGCGCTGGAGAATGCCGACGATCCGATTCCCGCAGACGACACGCACCGCCATTTCGGCGGCGGGCAGACGGAAACGAGCGTGGAACTGGCACCTGGAGAACACACATTGCAACTGGTGCTCGGCGACCACAATCACATCCCGCACCTGCCGCCGGTGATGTCCGAGGTGATCACGATCACCGTGGAATAGCGGCCGAACAATCGAAAACGGCGGGCCGAGGCCCGCCGTCGGGAGGATGCCTGAGGGCACGGGTCATAACTGACAAGGCGCAAGCCAGGTTCCGGCAGCTCGGAGGTACAGCGAGGCCGCACCCGTCTCCGCCGTCGCCCCGGCCCCGAGCCGGGGGCCAATCCACGCAGCCGCGCGGGTTGACCTGAGACGGGCAGACGGCGGTCCCGACCGCTCTTGCCCCAACCTTGGCTGAGGGTGCCAATAGACCCCGGGTCGCGCTGGCGCTTGCCCGGGGTGACGCCGGGAGCACTCGCCGCCCCGCCTCGGACAGACGCCGCGCGTCCGGTATCCCCAGACGCATGCAAACGAAAACGGCGGGCCGAGGCACCCCGCGAGAGTGATGACAAACCCTGAAGAATCGTCATCCCGGCCGAATGCAATGAGAGCCGGGATCGGGAAGGCACTGCCTGTCGGCTTCTTTTGGCTTGAAATTATAGGCCTTTAGCTCTCCGATACCGGGTCGCGCTGACGCTTGCCCGGTATGACGCCTGGAGCAACTCCACCTTTGTCAGCAGCCTGAACGGCGGGCCGAGGCCCGCCGTTGCGTCTGTCTGCGTCCTGCGCCGGTCGGCCTCAGTTGAAGAGGCTGGAGACCGACTGTTCCAGCGCGGTGCGCGAGATCGCCTCGCCGATCAGCGGTGCGATTGAGATCGTGCGGATGTTCGGCGCGGCCAGAACGGCCGCGGTCGGCTCGATGGAATTGGTGATCACCAGTTCCTTGAGCTTGGAGGAGGTGACGCGGGCCACCGCGCCGCCGGACAGAACGCCGTGGGTGATATAGGCGGTGACCGACTTGGCGCCCTTGTCGAGCAGGGCCTCGGCGGCGTTGCACAACGTGCCGCCGGAATCGACGATGTCGTCGACCAGGATGCAGTCGCGTCCCGTCGGCTCGCCGATGATGTTCATCACTTCCGATTCGCCGGGCTTGTCGCGGCGCTTGTCGACGATGGCGAGCGGTGCATCGATGCGCTTGGCGAGCGCGCGGGCGCGCACGACGCCGCCGACGTCCGGCGAGACGACCATGACGTTGTCGCTGGGGTAGCGCTCCTTGATGTCACGGGTCATCACCGGTGCGGCGAAGAGGTTGTCGGTCGGGATGTCGAAGAAGCCCTGGATCTGTCCGGCGTGAAGATCGAGGGTGAGAACGCGGTGGGCGCCGGCGTGGGTCACGAGATTGGCGACAAGCTTGGCGGAGATCGGCGTGCGCCCCGAGGCGCGGCGGTCCTGACGGGCGTAGCCGAAGTAGGGCATCACCGCCGTGATCCGCTTGGCGGAGGAGCGGCGCAGGGCGTCGATGATGATCAGCAGTTCCATCAGGTGATCGTTGGCGGGAAAGCTGGTCGACTGCAGGATGAAGACATCCTCGCCGCGCACGTTTTCCTGGAGTTCAACGAAGATTTCCTGATCGGCGAAGCGGCGGACCTGGCATTTCGCCAAGGGTGCGCCAAGATAATTGGAGACTTCCTCGGCAAGCGCGCGATTTGAGTTGCCCGCGACGATCTTCATGGCCCGCAAGTCCTTGTTGTTGGCTCCGGTGCCGCCTCGGCGCAGCATCGGCACGACAGGGTCACACGTGGTGTGTCTGACTTTGTTGTTGGCCATTGGCGGCTGGCCGGCGGTGCCCATGCCTGGGGGCAAGGCCGGAGATCCTCCAACAGGCGGCGGCGTTGTAGCAATCGCTCCGGCGTTTAACAACCGGCTTGGGGTCCTTGGTCAAGGTTTTTTGAAAGTGGCGGGTGCACGGCCGCGCGATCAGCGCCGCAGCCAGGCCGCGAGTTCGGCAACCGCCCGGCGCGCGGCGCGGTCGAGCGCGTCGGCGTCGACCCCGGCCCAGGGGTCGCCCGCAGCACCTCCGGCCGATTCCTGACCGACGATGCGATGGACCCGTGCGCCATTGGAATCGACCACGTCGAAGACATAGAACAGCGTCGTCGACGACTGGTCGCCCGAGGCTGACAGATAGCCGTTGACGCGGTAGGTCGCAGGCGCGCCGACCCGGCGCACAAGATTGAGGTCCTGCTCGACCGCCGCGTTACCGATGCGCCTGGACAAGGCATCGGAAATATTGCCTGGCGCGCCGGTGAAGGGTTCGAAGGCGATGGTGACCTGTTGCGGATCGAGCGGCGGTGCGGCCCGCGCGGCAGGTGCTGCGTTTTCCGACACGAGGCCGGGAGGAACCGGATCTCCGGCACAGGCGGTCAGGGCGAGGGCCGCGGCGAAGACGGCGGCACGCGATACGGTCGCACGGTTTTGTCTGATCACGCTCATGGGGCTTGCCGGTCTGCCTTGCTTGTCGTCGCTTGCGAAAATTCGGTTTAGGACAGTTCGCGCAGCGGAACGGCCCTGCGCTCCCTTCGTTTAGCCCGCCTTGACCGGCAGGTCGAGAGGCAGCTTCGAAAGGCATTCCGGCGCGCCGTCGCGGGTCAGATAGGTCTGGCCGAGGCTCATCGCCGTTCCCGTGTCGGAATCCATCAGGATCATGTGCATGAAGATCACCATGTCGGGCACGATTTCCGCCGGGTTGTCGCGATAGGCCATCGGCCAGTCCATCCAGCTCGGCGAGAAGCGCGTGCCCAGCGAATAGCCGCAGGCGTTGAGCCGGTGCGCGCCCTCGCCGCGCGCGTCCACGGCTTGCGCATGGGCGGCGAAGAGATCGCCGAAGGTGCGGCCGGGCCGCATCGTGCCCTCCACCGCCGCAAGGGCGGCGCGGGCCGTCTCGTGCAGCTCCCGATGCCGCCGCGTCGGTTCGCCGATCACCGCCGTTCGCATCGCCGCGACGTGATAGCGGCGGTAGGCGCCGGCCCATTCCAGGGTGAGCTGGTCCTGCGCATCGAGCGTGCGCCGGCCGCTCTGGTAGCGGCACAGCAGCGCCTCGCGGCCCGAGCCGATGACGAATTCGTTGCCGGGATAATCGCCGTCGCCGGCAAAGACGGCGCCTTGCATCGCGGCCAGGATCTCGCCCTCGCGCGCGCCGGGGCCGATCAGCGGCCAGCCGGCCTCCCAGGCGGCATCGGTGAGGTCGGCGGCCTTGCGCACCATCTCGATCTCGGCCGGGCTCTTGACCGCCCGCAGCACCGGGATCAGCCGCGAGGCATCGGCGAGCAGCGCGAAGTCGGTGAGATGCGCCGCAATCTCCATGGCAATGCGTCCGGTCATGCCGTGGGTGTCGTATTCCACGCCGAGCCGGCAGCCGTCGAGATCGAGGTCGAACAAGAGGTCGCGCAACTGCAGCACCGGCGAGGCGCCGTCGCGGTCCTCCCAGATGCGGATGTCGGCGACGGTGGAGGTGATCTCGGCCTGGCGCTTGTCGGCGGAGCGGGTCAGCAGCACCACCCGGCCGTCGCGGGTCACCACCATCGACTGGAAATGGCAATAGCCGAAGGTGTCGTAGCCGGTGAGCCAGAACATGCTTTCCTGCGCGAACAGCAAAAGCGCGTCGTGTCCGGCGTCGGCCATGCGGGCGCGCACGGCGTCAAGCCGCGCGAGATACTCGGCGCGCGAAAAGGCAAGCGACATGGTTCAGGCTCCGGTAAGCGCAATGGCGGTCATCAGCCGCCCGTAATCGTCTTCGCCGCGATGGGTGGCGCGGCGATAGGAGAAGAAGGTGTTCTCCTCGGCATAGGTGCAGCGCGCCAGGTCGGCGATGGCGCCGACGCCGGCGGCCTTAAGCCGCGCGACGATATAGGCGGGAAGGTCGAAGCGGGCGTGTCCCGCCCGTTCGGCGGCGACGAAGAACCGGGCGTTGGCGCTGTCTGCGGCGGTGAAGCGGTCGACGAATTCCTGTCCGACCTCGTAATTGGCCCGGGAGATCGTCGGGCCGAGCACCGCGGTGATGTCGGCGCGGTTGGCGCCGAGCGTTTCCATCTGGACGAGCGTCGCGTCGAGAACGCCGGTCAGCGCGCCGCGCCAGCCCGCATGGGCGGCGCCGATGACGCGGGCCCTTGCGTCGGCGAAGAGCACCGGTCCGCAGTCGGCGGTGGAAATGGCGAGCGCGATGCCCGCGCGATTGGTCACCAGCGCGTCGCCGCGCGGCTGGTCGGCGATGTCCCAGGGCGTCTCGACGGGGATAGCATCGGCGGAATGATGCTGGTGCGGCGAGACCAGCGCGCCCGGCGCGACCTTGAGGAGGGCCGCGACCCTTGCCCGGTTTTCCAGCACCGCGCTGCGATCGTCCTTCGATCCGAGGCCGACGTTCAGCGACGCGTAGATGCCGCGCGAGACGCCGCCCGTTCGGGTGAAGAAGCCGTGGACGATGCCGTCCAGGCGGCCGAGTTCGGGAGAGGTCAGCATGGAGCGCGATTTGCCTTGAATGTCCGGCCCTTGGAAGTTTCGCGATGGTGGTCGCTGCCGGATGGCATGTCAATCGCACCGGGCAAGATCACGCCGCGTCGAAGGCCGCCAGCCGGACGTCCTGCGGCGCGACCGCCATCACCTTGAACAGCTCGCCCATCTGGTCGGGCGCGGCGAGACGTTCCACGTCGTCGCGGATGCCGTCCTGCTCGGCCAAAGACCGGCCGGCGCCAAGCTGGCCGGCGCGTTCCAGCAGGCCGAGCCTGAGCAGGAAGTCGCCTTGCGTCATCAGCGGACGGGCGGCGACCGGGGGAGCCTTCGCCGCACGGGCCAGCGCCTCGAAATTCACATGCGCGGTGAGGTCGGCCTTGCCCGGCGTCTCCAGCACCGGAACCGGCTTGTGGTTTCGAACCGCCTGCAGGGTCTCGCCGACGGCGGTTTTTCCATAGCCGTAGTCGACGACGAGGGCAGCCCCGCCCTGTCCGGCAAGCCGCCCGGCGAGATCCTGCATGATCGCATTCGCCACTGGCTGGGTTTCCAGAACCGCGCCCTCGGGGGCGGTCTTCAGCTGCGGCGGCAGATCGGCCTCGTCGAGGCTCGCAAGCCCGGCCTGAAACCGCAGGCCGCCCGCCTCGTCCAGGCCGATGCAGCGCTCGCGCCAGCCGGCGCCGCCCTGCACGAACTGGCGAATTGGCAGCGCGTCGAAAAACTCGTTGGCGACGATCAGCAGCGGCCTGTCGTCGGGCAGGGTGGCGGTGCTGTCGTGCCAGCGGATGGTGACGCCAGTGTCTTCCAGCGTCTTTTTCTGGGCGGTGCGCAGGCGCGGGCTGGTTTCCACCAGATGGAGCGTCAGCGCCTTCAAGAACGCCGGGCGGAGCCGGGCGACGCGCAGCATGTCCGCGCTCAGCGTTCCCCGCCCGGGACCGAATTCGACCAGCGCGACAGGATCGGGCGCGCCGATCGCTTCCCAGGCATGAACGATCCAGGCGCCGAGGATCTCGCCGAAGAGCTGGCTGACCTCCGGCGCGGTGATGAAGTCGCCCGACCGGCCGAAGGGTTCGGCCTGCATGTAGTAGCCATGGCCCGGGTCGCCGAGACAGCGGGCCATGTAGTCGCTGACCGGCATCGGACCTTGCGTTTCGATCAGCCGCACGATCCGGTCGAGAAGCGGGGAGGCGGGCATGTCAGGCATCGGTCTTTTGTTGCGGATCGCGCGGCGCGCCTTCGGGAACGGCCGACTTGCGCAGGGCGTAGGCAATGGCCAGTCCGCCGGCGATCGCCATCGGCAGCGACAGCAGGATGCCCATGGTCAGGCCCGGGCCGAGATAGCCGATATGGGCGTCGGGCACGCGGAAGAACTCCACGAAGATGCGCGACAGGCCATAGCCGAGCGCGAAGAGGCCGGCGACCAGGCCGGGCCGGCGCAAGCCGCCGCGCGCGACCGCGATGCGCACGATGACGAGAAGCAGGAGACCTTCGAGTGCTGCCTCGTAGAGCTGGCTCGGATGGCGCGGCTCGGGGCCGGCGCCGGGAAAGACGAAGGCCCAGGGCACATCCGTCGTCCGGCCCCAGAGTTCGGCATTGATGAAATTGGCGATGCGGCCGAAGAACAGCCCGATGGGCGCGACCGCGCCGGCGAGATCGAACAGCGTCCACAGAGGGATGCCGCGCCGCCAGGCGAAGAGCGCCATCGCCGCGACCACGCCGAGAAACCCGCCGTGGAAGGACATGCCGCCGGACCAGACCGCGAGCGCCTCCAGCGGATTTTGCAGGTAATAGGCGGGCGCGTAGAACAGCACATAGCCGAGCCGTCCGCCCAGGATCGTGCCGAGCGTCGCATAGACCACGAAATCGTCCACATCCACCAGCGAGGGGCGGATCTGCGCGCCCCACAGCTTGTCCGAGGTGACCAGCGCGCGCATCGACCACCAGCCGATGAGCAGGCCGGCGATATAGGCGAGCGCGTACCAGCGAATCGCGAAGGGACCGAATTCGATCAGCACCGGATCGATGGTGGGAAAGGGCAGGACGAGCGTCGGCATGGGATCTCCGGTTGAATGGCCGGCGGCCGGGACGGGTGCGGCGCGACGGTGCAGCCGAATGGAGGCTACCGTCAAGCGCATGCGAATGCGGTATAATCGGGGCACGCGACGATTTGCCGGTGCTTGGGTGTTTCGCGCGCGGGCAAAGCGCATTACCTAAGTGACAGGATCAGGGCGGCCGGGGCGGTCGCCCGTGCAAGAAGGATATTTCGCGATGACACAGGGACCAAACCGCGTTCTCGACGATCTCGCCAAGCTGATGACCGATGCCGCCGGTGTGGCACAGGGCGCGCGCCGCGAGGTCGAAACGGCGTTTCGCGCCCAGGCGGAGCGGTTCCTGGCGGACATGGATCTGGTCAAGCGCGAGGAGCATGACGTTGTGCGCGACATGGCGGCCAAGGCGCTCGACATGGTCGAGGCGCTGGAGGCGCGGGTCGCCGAGCTCGAGGCCGCAAGCGGGAAGCCCGCGGATCGCACGCCGCCCGCCAACGACGACTGACCCCAGGGTCGCGCCATCGTTCTTCCGTCCGACGCCTTTCCCGCTCCGGCCCCGGCCGGGGCGGTTCGATGCGCCGTTTTGCCGGTCGCGCGGGCCCGGCACCGCGTCCGGTGTCGTCCACAGGCGCAACAGGGTAAATGAAAGGTGAACATATCTTCGCGTCACTTTCTGCCTATATACTGGGAGTGCGCAAAGATTCGCGGTTGATTGCCGCAGGCAGCGTCCGGGGTTTTCCATCGACGGTGCCGGGCCACGCACAGGCCAGGATCCTGCGGACCGACACGGGCGGACACGCTTCCCGTTTGAGGGGCGGTGCTCCGCAAGCCGAGAGGAACGATGATGAGCCTCATCGACATCGAGTTCGAACGGCCCGCCAATCCCGTCGATACGATTGAGCATATCGCCGCCATCAACGACTGGTCCTTCGAGCGCTCCTGCGAGGAAGAGATCACGATTTCGGTCGCTGGCGGCTGGTGCGACTATCATGTCTCGTTTTCCTGGATGGAAGACCTGGAGGCGCTGCATCTGGCCTGCGCCTTCGATCTCAAGGTGCCGGATCCGCGGCGCACCGAGGTCGTGCGGCTTCTGGCGCTCGTCAACGAGCAGCTGTGGATGGGCCATTTCGACCTGTGGAACCGTGAAGGCGTGGTGATCTTTCGCCAGTCGCTGCTGCTTGCCGGCGGCGCGGAGGCAACCTCCAAGCAGATCGAGGGGCTGCTGACGACGGCGCTGGAGGCTTGCGAGCGCTACTATCAGGCGTTCCAGTTCGTGGTCTGGGCCGGAAAGACCGCCTCGGAGGCGATCGACACCGCCTTGTTCGAGACTGCGGGGGAAGCATGAGTTTTTCGAAGACGCGGCCGCTCGTTCTGGTGGGCGCGGGGAAGATGGGCGGCGCCATGCTCGCCGGGTGGATCGCGTCGGGAACCGATCCGAACTCCATTCTCGTGATCGATCCGGCCCCCTCCGACGAGCTGCTTGCGATGGCGTCGGACAAGGGGTTTCGCCAGGAGACGAAAGTCCCCGAGGGCGTAACCGCCGGCGTGCTCTTGCTGGCGCTGAAGCCGCAGATGATGGCCTCCGCGCTGGGCGCGCTCAAACCCGCGGCCGATGCGGACACGCTGGTGATCTCGGTCGCCGCCGGCACGCCGGCCTCGGTGTTCGAGGAGGCTTTCGGCGATGCGGCCGTGGTGCGGGTCATGCCGAACACGCCCGCCCAGGTCGGGCGCGGCATGAGCGTCGCCTTCGCCAATGCGCGCACCAGCACGGCGCAGCGCGAGACGGTGGACCAGTTGCTGGCCGCCATCGGCGCCTCGGCCTGGATCGAGAGCGAGGACCAGATGGATGCGGTCACCGCCGTCAGCGGATCGGGCCCGGCCTATGTGTTCTATCTCACCGAGGCGCTTGCCGCCGCCGGCGTCAAGGCCGGCCTGCCGGAAGAGCTGGCGATGACGCTGGCGCGCCAGACCGTCTGCGGCGCGGGAGAGCTCATGTACCGGGTGGAAACGCCGGCTGCGGAATTGCGCCGCAACGTGACCTCGCCCAATGGCACCACGGCGGCGGCGCTCGGCGTCCTCATGGCCGAGGACGGGTTGCAGCCGATCATGGATGCAGCGGTCGCGGCGGCACGCAAGCGCTCGCAGGAACTGGCCGGCTGAACGAACCTGATGATCGGGGCGGAAATCTGCGCTCCTGGATGACGCTTTGCGTCGCACCCACTGGCGCTCGCGCCGGTTTGCCCCAATGTAACAGGCAGGTCCGCAGTCCCGCGCATTCAGGAGGTTCCCGCATGGCAACCCAGAAGACCAAGCAGAAGATCGTCGCCGCCTTCCTTTCGCTCCTGGCGGAAAAGGGCTGGTCCGGCTTCGACATGAGCGATGTCGCCGAGGCGGCCGGCGTCAAGCTCTCGGTCCTGAGAGGCGCATTCGCCTCCAAGACCGCCTGTTTCAGGGCGTTTCTCGCCGACATCGACCAGAAAGTGCTCGACAGCGTCGATCCCGACATGACCGACGAGCCGGCGCGCGACCGCCTGTTCGACGTGCTGATGAGCCGGCTCGATGCCCTGCAGCCGCATCGCGAGGCGGTGCGCGCGCTGATGGCAGCGGCCCGCAAGGATCCGCAACTGGCGTTGACGCTCAATGGAGAGGCGCGGATGTCGCAGCGCTGGATGCTGACGGCGGCGGGCCTGCCGTCGTCGGGCTTTCGCGCGCAGATGATCGCGCAGGGGCTGGTGGTCGCCTTTTCCCGGGTGGTCGAGGTATGGCTCGACGACGAGGATCCGGGCCTTGCGCGCACCATGTCCGCCCTCGACAAGCAACTGGACGACGGCGAGGTCTGGCTGTCGCGCCTCGACCGGGCGGCGGGCTTCCTCAAGCCGCTTGTGCACCGCGCCCGCACATCCCCGCGCAAAGAGCGGCCCTCGGGCGACCCGGAAACGCCGGCTTCCCCCTCGGCTGCCTGAGCGATAAGGTGGCGCGGTTCGGGCAATGTCGTCCCGGACCGCGTGTTTCACCAGACAGTTAGACCAAGCCATGAGTTCATCAGACACCGGCGGCGGGCCCGTCTCGCCCCCGCTTGATTTCGACACCTTCCTGAAAGTGGACATTCGCGTCGGCCGGATCGTCGAGGCGGAGCCGTTTCCCGAGGCGCGCAAGCCCGCGATCAAGCTCAGGATCGACTTCGGCGACGAGCTTGGCATCAAGAAGTCGTCCGCCCAGATCACGAAGCATTATGCGCCGGAGGACCTCGTCGGGCGACAGGTGCTCGCGGTCGTCAATTTCCCGCCGCGCCAGATTGGGCCGATGATGTCGGAGGTGCTGACCCTCGGCGTGCCGGATGCGGACGGCGAGGTGGTATTGCTGCGCCCCGACCTGGACGTGCCGCTCGGCGGGCGGCTCTACTGATTTTCGTCGGGACGTCGGGCGTTCGGCCTGATCGCCCGCCTTACAGCGGAATGCGCACGCGCGCGCTCAGCCCGCCCAGCTTCTCGCTCTGTCCCAGCATGATGTCGCCGCCGTGGCCGCGCACGATGTCGCGGGCGATGGCGAGCCCCAGCCCGCTGCCGCTTGCATCCTGATTGCGCGCCTGGTCGAGCCGGTAGAACGGGCGGAACACGCTTTCGCGTTCGTCCTCCGGGATGCCGGGGCCGTCGTCCTCGACGATGACCGTCAGCCAGCCATCGGCGTGGCGCACGTCGATGTTCAGCCGGTCGCCGTAGCGGGCCGCGTTGGTGACCAGATTCGCAAGCGCACGCTTGAAGGCGATCGGCTTCACCGTGACGAAGGGGTCGCCGACGAAGGTCGACGTGACGGTGGCGTCGAGGATCTCGGCTTCCGTTTCCAGTTCGTCCACGACCAGCGACAGGTCGGTCGGCTGGGCCTGTTCGTCGCCGTCGCCGCGGGTGAAGGCCAGATAGTCCTCCAGCATGGTCTTCATCTCGTCGACGTCATGCTGGAGCGCGCGCACCTCCTCGCTGTCCTTGAACAGGGCGAGCTGCAGGCGGAACCGCGTCAGGATGGTGCGCAGGTCATGGCTGACGCCGGCGAGCATGGTGGTGCGCTGTTCGATCTGGCGCTCGATCCTGCGGCGCATCTCGATGAAGGCCTGGGAGGCCCGGCGCACCTCCAGCGCGCCGCTTGGGCGGAAATCGTCGATCGGCCGGCCCTTGCCGAATTCCTCCGCCGCCGTCGCGAGCCGCTCCACGGGCTTTGTCTGGTTGCGCAGGAACAAAAGCGCGATCACCACCAGCACCAGCGATGTGGATACCATCCAGACGATGAAGATATGCGAGTTGGAGGCATAGGTCTGGCTGCGTCTGGCAATCACGCGCAGCACGTTCTTTTCCAGCTTGATGCGGATCTCGACGAAGCTGGATCGCCCGACCGTGTCGATCCAGAACGGCCGGCCGACCACCAGGCTGATCTGTTCCGACAGATAGAGATCGACGATGTCGAAGAAGGGTTTCGGGCGTGGCGGTGGCAGGGGTTCCGGCGGCAGCACCGTGACCGAAAGCGCCAGGTCCTGGCGCGCCATCTCGGTGATGCGCTCGAAGCCCTCGTCCTGCGGGTAGGCTTCCATCACGCTGATCAGCAGCGCGATCTCGCGCGCCACCGCCTGCGATAGACGCTGGGTAACGAGGTCGTAGTGCCGCTCCATGAAGACGAAGGCGAGCACCGCCTGCATGATCACGATCGGCACGACGATGATCAGCAGCGTGCGCGAGAACAGCCCCTTGGGCATGCGCCTGTAGAGCGCTTTCGACAGCGCGCGATAGGGCGTTGCCAGAAGATCGAGGGCGCGCCGGACCGGCCCGGGCAGGCGGGGACGCATTCGTTTCACCCTGTCGGAAACCGTCGCGATCGCGGCCGCGATCCGCGCGCCTAGTCGCATACGAGCCGGTATCCGATCCCGCGCACCGTCTGCAGATAGATCGGATTGCCGGGATCGGTCTCGATCTTGCGGCGCAGGCGGTTGATCTGCACGTCGACAGTGCGCTCGCCGAGGCCGCTGTCGTCGCCGACGATCTCGTTGCGCGGCACGGTGTCATTGGGCTTTTCGGCGAAGAGCGATAGGATCTCCTTCTCCCGGTCGGTGAGACGGACGATTTCCTCGCCACGCTTCAGTTCGCGCCGCGCCGTGTCGAACACGAAGGGTCCGAAGCGCACGTCCGCCGGCAGTTCGGCCGCCGGCGTGGCGCGCCGGCGCAGGATCGCGCGCAGGCGCAGCAGCAGTTCGCGCGGTTCGAACGGCTTGACCAGATAGTCGTCGGCGCCTGCCTCCAGCCCGGCGATCCTGTCGGTCGCGTCGGAGCGCGCGGTCAGCATCAGGATGGGCACGTCGCTGCTGTCGCGCAGATGGGCGGCGAGCTCCAGCCCGCTTTCTCCCGGCATCATCACATCGATGATCAGCAGGTCGAACTCCAGGCCGGCAAGGCTGCGGCGCGCGTCCGCGGCGCTTGGGGCTGCGGTGATGCGAAAGCCGTTTTCCGTCAGGAAGCGGCGCAGCAGCGTGCGGATCCGGCTGTCGTCGTCGACGAGCAGCAGATGCGGGGCGTCGTCGTCGGGCGGGCTTGCGGCGGTCCTTTCGGCGAGATCGGCGGTCACGGCGCTTGATCCTTGTTGTGTCCGATGAGCTGCGCCACATCCGCGCGCTGATCGGGATCGATCATGTTATAGAGGAAGCTTCGCGCGGCTTCCCGGCCTTCCTGTGGCAGATCGGCGAGTGCTGAGCGGATGCGCTCGGCCTGCAGCCGCATCAGCCTGAGCGCCAGCGCATGGCCGCGCTCGGTTGCAAACAGCAGGCGTTCGCGCCGATCGACCGGGCCGGGCTCCTGCAGGATGTAGTCCTCCTCCACCAGTTGTTTCAGCACGCGCGCCAGGCTTTGCTTGGTGATGCTCAGGATCGCGAGCAGATCCGTCACCCGCAGGCCCGGGTTCCGGCTGACGAAATGCAGCACCCGGTGATGGGCGCGGCCGAATCCGAATTCGGCAAGAGCGGCGTCCGGATCGGAGGTGAAGTCGCGGTAGGCGAAGAACAGCAGTTCGATCATGTCGATCGGCACGTCGGCCGGCGCCGGCCGCGCCGGTGACGGCCGGTCAACGGAAAGCGAGAAATTTACGTCAGTCATATTGACTTATTTCCGACCGATTGTTACACATTGCCTGCCTTTCGCGAAATGATCGTACACAGTCACTCCGAATGTGTTCTTCTTGTTGTTCGCGGAGCGAAACGGCGCGGCTTTTCTGGCCGGCAGGGCGGGATTTCGACGACTTCCAGCCCGGCCGACAGGACCCGGCGTCAGCATACAAACACTTGACGCACCGCGCAAAGTCGTGAATTCGGCTGGTCGGAACGACGTCACGGGACGGCGACGCCCTGCGTCGCGCAAACACAGACAGGCGGGACAAGCCCGCTGATATTGCGGGAGAATTCGACATGGCACATTTGCCGTTTGATCAACTCGAAGGCGAAATCTGGTACGACGGCGCGTTCGTTCCCTGGGCCGATGCCAAGCTGCACGTGCTGAGCCACGGCCTGCATTACGCCAGCAGCGTTTTCGAGGGCGAGCGCGCCTATGGCGGCGAGGTGTTCAAGCTCGACGAACACACGCAGCGCCTGCATGATTCCGCATCGATCCTGGGCTTCGAGATCCCCTATGACGCGGAGACCATCAACGCCGCCACCCGCGAGCTTCTGACCCGCATGAAGCTGGTCGATGCCTATGTGCGGCCCGTCGCCTGGCGCGGCAGCGAGATGATGGGCGTGTCGGCGCAGCACAACACCATCCACCTGGCGATCGCCGCCTGGGAGTGGCCGAGCTACTTCAAGCCGGAAGAGCGGCTGAAGGGCATCCGCCTCGACATGGCGAAATACCGCCGCCCCGACCCCGCGACGGCGCCGTGCCGCTCCAAGGCCGCCGGCCTCTACATGATCTGCACGCTGTCCAAGCACGAGGCGGAGCGCAAGGGCTATGCCGACGCGCTGATGCTCGACTGGCGCGGCCAGGTGGCGGAAGCGACCGGCGCCAATGTGTTCTTCATCAAGGACGGCAAGATCCACACGCCGACGCCGGACTGTTTCCTCGACGGCATCACCCGCCGCACGGTCATCGACCTCGCCAAGCGGCGCGGCTTCGAGGTGATCGAGCGGGCGATCCAGCCGGACGAGATGGCGGAGTTCGAGGCCTGCTTCCTGACCGGAACGGCGGCGGAAGTGACGCCGGTCTCCGAGATCGGTCCCTACAGCTTCCAGGTCGACGCGATCTCGCGCACGCTGATGGAAGACTATCACGCCGAGGTCCAGCCTCAGGCGGCGGCGAAGGTGGCGGCTGCGGGATAATCTCCGCCGTCAATCGTCCGTTGAGACACGCGCCCCGTCAGACCCCGGTCTGGCGGGGCGTTTTCGCTTCAGCCGGGGGAAGCGCGGCCGCCGGCGCGGGCTGGGTGGTCTGGAACAGCCGGCCCTTTTCGGTGATGAAGACGATCACCAGCGCGCTGGCGCCGAAGGTGGCGAAACCGAGCGCGAGCGGCACCACCGTGCCGTCGTAGTTCTGGCCGACGAAGAAGCCGCAGATTGCGCCCGCCAGGGTCGTCACGAAGCCGAGCACCGACGAGCCGGTTCCGGCGATGTCGCCAAGCGGCTCCATGGCGATGGCATTGAAGCTCGGGCCGATGAAGCCGAAGATGAACAGGGTGATCGCCAGCATCGCGGTGAAGGCATAAAGGTTCTCGGCGATCCAGATGGCGGTGACCGCCTGGACGAGGCTGATCGCGACAAAGGCCACCAGCGCCCAATGCGACAGCGGACGCAGTCCGATGCGCTCGACAAGCGAGGCATTGACGAAGGAGGCCGCGGACATGGCGAGGCCGATCACCGCGAAGACCGCCGGAAAGGCCGCGCCGACGCCAAAGGTTTCCACGAAGATCTGCTGGGCGGAGGCGATGAAGCCGAACAGGGCGCCGAAGATCAGGCCGGTGGCGCACATATAGCCGAGAGTGATGCGCGTGGTGACGGTCTTCAGGTAGGCGGCGAGGACCGAGCGGGCGGTGACCGGTTGCCGGCGCGCGGCCGGCAGGGTTTCCGGCAGGCGCGCGCCGCACCAGATCAGCATCAGGATGCCGCCGAGCGTGAGCAGCAGGAAGATCGCGCGCCAGGGTGCCACCAACAGGATGATCTGGCCGATCGACGGGGCGAAGATCGGCACCACCATGAACACCATCATCACCAGCGACATGACCCGGCCCATCTGCCGCCCGGAATAGCTGTCGCGGACGATCGAAACCGCGACGACCCGGGGGGCGGCGCAGCCGATTCCCTGCACCAGCCGCGCGGCCAGGAGATGGTTCATGTCATTGGCGAAAATGGAGAAAACGCCGGCGACCGCATAAAGCGCAAGTCCGCCGAGCAGCACCGGCCGGCGGCCGTAGCGGTCCGATATCGGACCGTAGAAGAGCTGTGCCGCGCCGAAGCCGACGAGATAGGCGACAAGCACCTTCTGGCTGTCGTTCTCGTTGAGCACGGCCATGGCCGCGCCGATGTCCGGAAGGGCCGGCAGCATGATGTCGATGGCCAGCGAATTGAGCGCCATCAGCGAGGCGATCAGGGCGACGAACTCGCGAAAGGAAATGCCGGGGTGAGGCTCCGCGGCTGCGGGGCTTGGCGCAATCGGAGAATGCATGGGTGGTCCTGGCTGGGCAAAAGGCCGCCAAACGGGGATGGCAACAAACGGAAACTGTTCGAATTCGATATAGAATTCGCCGAAACGCCTGTCCGGTCAAGCCATGCGGCCGGCAAACCCCGGACCGGCGCCGGGATCTCCTGCAAGCCGTTGTCGGCGCGACGTCAGCGCGACCAGCGGTCCGCGGCCTTCTTGTCGGCCTCGCGGGCGTCGACCCAGCCGCCGGTGCCGCCGTCGCGCAGGTGCTCTTTCTTCCAGAACGGGGCGCGGGTCTTGAGATAGTCCATCAGGAAATCGGCGGCCTGGAAGGCGGCGGCCCGGTGGCGCGAGGCCGCGACGACCAGAACGATGTTCTCCCCCGGCGCGATCTTGCCGTGCCGATGGATCGCCGTCAGTCCGGTGACCGGCCAGCGCGCGGCCGCGTCGCGCGCGATCCGTTCGATCTCGGCTTCCGCCATGCCCGGATAATGTTCCAGTTCCAGCGCCGACAGCCGGCCGCCTTCGTCCCGGCACAGGCCGGTGAAGCTCACCACGGCACCGACATTGGAATCGGCCGCCGAAAGCCGTTCGATCTCGCGCGCGGTGTCGAAATCCTCACGCTGGATGCGCACCGTGATCGCGGCCGACGGCCGGTCGTCCTGCGGGGCGTTGCTGTCGGCGGGGTGGGCGTGTGTCGTCATCTGTCGTCGTCCGGCCGCATGCGGCTCATCCGCCGGTCATCGGCGGAAAGAAAGCCGCCTCGCGGGCGCCATTCAGCGGTGCGTCATGGTCGACATGTTCCTGGTCGAGCGCGACCTTGATCGCGTCGCGTTCGGCAAACGCCCCGGCATAGGCCTCGTCGCGGGCCGAGAGCCAGTCGATCAGCGCGCCGACGGTCGCCACATCGGCAGGGACCTCGATGGTCTCCGCGTCGCGTCCGATGCGTTCGCGCACCCAGGCGAAATAGCGCAACTGCATGTCGTGCCCCGTGAGTTAATCGGTCATCAGGTGGCCGATGCCGGCCCGGAAATAGTCGTAGCCGGTATATAGGGTCAAAATGGCGGCGATCCAAAGGGCGGAAAGCCCGAGAAGCTGCGTGCCGGGCAGGACCGCCTCGCCGGCGGGACCCGCCAGGAGCAGGGCGATGGCGACCAGCTGCACCGTGGTCTTCCATTTCGCCAGCCGCGTCACCGGCACGCTGACGCGCAGCACGGCGAGGAACTCGCGCAGGCCGGACACGAGGATCTCGCGGCACAGGATGATGGCGGCGGCAATCATCGACCAGCCGCCGATGTCGCCCTTGCCGGCGAGCAGCAGCAGGCAGACCGCGACCAGCAGCTTGTCGGCGATCGGGTCGAGCATCTGTCCGAGCCGGGACTGTTGTTGCCAGGCACGCGCAAGATAGCCGTCGAAGAAGTCGGTAATGGCGGCGACAATGAAGATCCCGAGCGCGATCCAGCGGGCCGTATACCCCGGAAAATACAGGCAGATCATCACCGCCGGCACGGCAAGGATGCGCCCGTAGGTCAGGATGTTCGGCAGGTTCCAGACATGGGATCGCGACATTGCTTGGACACTATGCCTTGTATGGGGGAGACGTCGGGTCTGATCCTTCAAGCATGTTGACCGGGAAACGTCAATTGCGCATCCGGGCAGCCGAAATTCCGGCGAAGGCCCGGGCTGGATCGGTGAAAATTCGCAAAGCGGCCCTTTGTCGGGACCGGTTGTCTGCCCGATAGTGCGCCTTGTCAGGATTTGAGCCACGGGGTCTTCATGAGCGTTTCGACCAATCATCTCGGCCAGCCGATCGGGTTCCCGCTTCCCGACTGGAGCCCGCGTCCGCATCCGCCCCGAACGGCGATGGAGGGCCGGGTCTGCCGGGTCGAGCCGTTCGACCTGGCGCGTCACGCAGGCGATCTCCACGCGGCCTATTCGCAAGATCGCGAGGGCCGGATCTGGACATATATGGGCTATGGCCCGTTTGCCGACGAAGCCGCTTATCGCCGTTTTGCCGAGGCGACCTGCTGCGGTGGCGATCCGCTGTTTCACGCCGTCGTCGACAGCGTCTCGGGCCGGGCGCTGGGCGTGGCGAGTTTCCTGCGCATCGATCCGGCGAATGGTGTCCTCGAGGTCGGCCACATCAATTTCGCACCCGCCCTGCAAAAGAGCGCGCTGGCCAGCGAGGCGATGTATCTGATGATGCGCCGGGTGTTCGACGAGCTCGGCTACCGGCGTTACGAATGGAAATGCGACGCCCTCAACGCCGGCTCCATGCGCGCCGCGCGGCGGCTCGGCTTCACCTATGAGGGCACCTTCCGCCAGGCGATGATCTACAAGGGGCGCAACCGCGACACGGCATGGTTCTCGGTGACCGACGCGGAGTGGCCGACGCTCAAACGCGCCTTTGAGGCGTGGCTTGCACCGGCGAATTTCGATGCCGACGGGCGCCAGCGCCGCAGCCTGGAAGAGCTGCGCGCCGGCTGACGGGCCGGCCCGGCGTCAGGCGAAGATGCGCTCGCCCTGCTCGTCGATGATCTGTTTGGCCTTGCGCAGGCTGAACTCCGCCGCCTCGTCGCGGCCAGGCACCTGGTCGGCGCGGATGAAACTGTGTTCGCGGCGTTCGCCGTCGGCGCCCTCGCGAAAGATCCGGCCGGCGACCTGCCATTGTCCGTTGCGCTGGGTCGGGGCGGGCACGATGGTGAAGCCCTTGTAGTCGACGGGCGGGAATTCCACGCTGGATGCGCGCTTCTCGCCGCCGCCGCCGAACAGTCCGCCGAAGATCTTGCCGAATACCATAAGTGCTCCTTCGACAGGCCGTCTTTTCGGCCCGTCCTCCTCGTCTCAATGCGGGGGATCGCCCGCGTCCGCCAGTTGCCGGCGCGACCAGTGTCGGCGGCACAGGGAAACATAGCGATCCTCGCCGCCGATCACCACCTGTTCCCCGTCCTCGAGGATTTCGCCCGACGGGCCGAGCCGGGCGACCATCGTCGCCTTGCGCCCGCACCAGCAGATCGTCTTGACCTCGCGCAGCGTGTCGGCAATCGCCAGAAGCGCCGCGCTTCCGGGAAAGAGCTTGCCCTGGAAATCGGTGCGCAGCCCGTAGCACATCACCGGAATGCCCAGGTCGTCGGCGACGCCGGCGAGCTGCCAGACCTGCGCCTCGCTCAGGAACTGCGCCTCGTCGACGAAGACGCAGTCGATGCGCGTCTCGTCGCGCCGTCCGGATATATGGGCACGCAGGTCGGTATCGGTCTCGAACAGGTCTGCGTCGCAGGCCAGACCGATGCGCGAGGCGATGCGCCCGCGCCCCGACCGGTCGTCGAGCGCCGCGGTCATCAGCAGCGTGTGCATGCCGCGTTCGCGGTAGTTGTAGGCCGCCTGCAGCAGGATCGTGGACTTGCCGGCGTTCATCGAGGAATAGCTGAAATAGAGTTTGGCCATGGTTCCGGTCCGGATGTTTCCAGCCATCTTGCCCGGATTCGGCGCGGTCTCCCGCGCCGCCAGCCGGATTTTGCACAGCAAATCCCGCCGGCGGCACGCGCCCTATTCGTGGAAGTGGTCGTAGATCGTGCGGGCGACGGATTCCGACACGCCCTCGACCGCCATCAGGTCTTCCATGCCGGCGCGCGACACCGCCTTGGCGGTGCCGAAATGGCGCAGCAGCGCGCGCTTGCGGCTCGGGCCGATGCCGGCGATGTCGTCGAGCGGGCTCTTGGAGATGTCCTTCTTGCGCCGCGCGCGATGCGAGCCGATGGCGAAGCGGTGCGCCTCGTCGCGCAGCCGCTGGATGAAATAGAGCACCGGATCGCGCTCCGGCAGCATGAAGGACGGCTTGCCGGGGATGAAGAATTTCTCGCGCCCCGCGTCGCGGTCCGGCCCCTTGGCGATGCCGATCAGCGGCACGTCGTCCAGCCCGAGTTCGGCAAGCGTCTCGCGCGCGGCATTCAGCTGGCCGATGCCGCCGTCGACGAACACCACGTCCGGCCAGGCCGGGATGGCGGTGGGATCGGCCGCCGGATCGACGGCCTGCGCGGCCTCTTCGGCCTCGGTCTCCGGCATGGCGGCGTCCGCGGTCGAGGCGGCGGCGACGGGCCGTTCGTCGCCATGTTCCCGCACGAGCCGCGAGAAGCGCCGCTTCAGCACCTCGCGCATCATGCCGTAGTCGTCGCCGGGGACGAGGTCCTCCGACTTGATGTTGAACTTGCGGTAATGCGCCTTGGCGAAGCCTTCCGGCCCGGCGACGATCATGCCGCCGACGGCGTTGGTGCCGGAGATATGCGAGTTGTCGTAGACCTCGATCCGGCGCGGCGTCTCGCTGAGGCCGAAGACCTCGCCCAGCCCCTTGAGCAGGCGCGCCTGGCTGCTCGTTTCCGCAAGCCTTCGGCCGAGCGCCTCGCGGGCGTTCTTCATCGCGTGTTCGACCAGTTCGCGCTTCTCGCCGCGCTGGGGAACGGCGACCTCGACCTTGTGGCCCATGCGTTCGCCGAGCGCTGCCGCCAGCAGCGGGCGTTCGGCAATGTCATGCGACAAGAGCAGCAGGCGCGGGGCGGGCTTGTCGTCGTAGAACTGCGCGAGAAAACTCTCCAGCACCTCCGCCTCGCCGAGCGACTTGTCGGCGCGGGGAAACTGCGCGTAGTTGCCCCAGTTCTGGCCGGTGCGGAAGAAGAACACCTGGATGCAGGTCTGTCCGCCTTCCTGATGGATGGCGAAGACGTCGGCCTCTTCAACTGTGCGCGGGTTGATGCCCTGGTGCGACTGGACATGCGACAGCGCGGCCAGCCGGTCTCGGTAGATCGCGGCGCTCTCGTAGTCGAGCGCTTCCGCCGCCTGTTCCATCTGGACGGCGAGTTCCTTCTTCACGATCTGACTGCGCCCGGAGAGAAACGCCTTCGCCTCGGCGACGAGACCGGCGTAATCCTCCGGCGAGATCTCGCCGGTGCAGGGGGCGGCGCAGCGCTTGATCTGGTGCAACAGGCAGGGGCGGGAGCGGTTGGCGTAATAGCTGTCGGTGCAATTGCGCACCAGGAACGCCTTTTGCAGCGCGTTGATCGTGCGGTTGACCGCGCCGGCGGAGGCGAAGGGGCCGAAGTAGTCGCCCTTGCGCCGGCGCGCGCCGCGGTGCTTCACCAGCGCCGGCGCCTCGTGATCGCCCGTGACCAGAATGTAGGGAAACGACTTGTCGTCGCGCAACAGCACGTTGAAGCGCGGGCGCAGGCGCTTGATCAGGTTGGCTTCCAGAAGCAGCGCTTCCGTCTCGGTGCCCGTCGTGACGAACTCCATCGAGGCGGTCGCCATGATCATGCGCAGGATGCGGTTCGGCTGGCCCTGCAGGCGGGTGTAGCTCGTCACCCGCTTCTTCAGCGACTTGGCCTTGCCGACGTAGAGCACGTCGCCATTCTCGTCGAGCATCCGGTAGACGCCGGGCGAGAGCGGCAGCCGCTTGACGAAATGGGCGATGACATCCGCCCCGCGCGCATCGGGTCCGAGCGGCGTCGCCGCGCGCTCGAACGCCGGTTCCGGCGGAAGCTCGGAGCCGGCATGCGGGGTCGTGTCGTCCGGGTCGTCCTGTTCGCTCATTCCGAGATGCCTACGACGTCCGGCGTCTCCCACGCAAGATGCTGTCCGCCGTCGAGCGCGATCATCTGCCCCGTCACCGAGGGCGTGTCCCACAGATAGCGGATGGTGCGGGCGAATTCCCACAGTTCCGGGCCGTTGCCGAGCAGCGTGGAGGAGGTCTGCTTGAGGAAGTCGCTCGGGTCCTGGCGGGTGTTCGACAGCGTCGGCCCCGGGCCGATGCCGTTGACGCGGATGCGCGGCGCCAGTCCCTGCGCCAGCGTCTGCGTTGCCGTCCAAAGGGCGGCCTTCGACAGCGTGTAGGAGAGGAACTGCGGCGTCAGCTTCCACACCCGCTGGTCGATGATGTTGACGATCAGGCCCTTTTGCTCCGCCGGCAGGCGCATGGCCATGGCATTGGCGAGAAAGATCGGCGCGCGCGTGTGGATCGCGAAATGGCGTTCGTAGCGCTCCAGGTCGAGGTCGCCGATGCCGTCGTTTTCGAAGATCGAGGCGCTGTTGACGAGAAGCGACACCGGGCCGAGCGCATTGCAGGCGGCCGCCATCAGGGCGTCCGGCGCGGCCGGGTCCGTCAGGTCGGCCTGAAAGGCTTGCGCCTTGCCGCCGCGCGCCCGGATGGCCGCGCACACAGCTTCGGCCTCGTCGAGCGCCTGGTTGACGTGGATGGCGACGGCAAAGCCGTCGTCCGCCAGGTCGCTTGCGATGGCGCCGCCGATGCGGCGCGCGCCGCCGGTGACCAGCGCGACCGGTCGTGCGTCAGAGGGTGCGGCCGGGGTGTCCGCCGGCGAAGCGGCGGCGGAAGGGCGTGTGGACATGGGCGCTCACGGATATCGGTGGAACGGGGAAGGGTACCGGAAAATACGCAGGTTTGCCCGTGTCCGATCAGCCGATTTTTCCGAACTGGAAGGCGGAGAAGATATAGAGGCCGTAAAGCGCGCAGAGAATTACGCCCGACGGCTTGCGGATGGTGACGTGGAAGACGGAAAAGGCGAGCACGAGCAGGGCGCTGGCAAGCATCACCCACAGGTCGAGCTTGAGCACCTCGGCGGGAACCGAAAGCGGCACGAAGGCTGCGGTAATGCCCATGATGGCCAGCAGGTTGAAGATGTTGGAGCCGATGACATTGCCGAGCGCCACGGCGGTGTGCCCGCGCACCGCGGCCACCAGCGAGGTCACCAGTTCGGGCAGCGAGGTGCCGAGCGCCACCACCGTCAGCCCGATCACCGCATCGGACACGCCCCAGGAACTGGCGAGCGCGCTGGCGCCTTCGACGGTGAAATGCGCGCCGAGCGGCAGTCCGATCAGGCCGAGCGCGATGAACATGATCGCCAGCGCTGGGTTTTCCGGGACGCCGTCGACCTCGTCGAACGGCAGGTCGACCTCCGCGTCGTCGTCGTTATCCCCGCCGTCGCCGTTGTTCGCCGTGGCGGCAGCGCTGCCGTGGCCGTTCGCGGCGCGGTGGTTGCGTGTGGCGCGCACCGATTCCCAGAAGAAGACGCCGAGCAGCATCAGCAGGATCGCGCCGTCGAGACGGCCGATCGGGCTGTGGAAGCACATGCCGATGAAAACGAGGCTGATCACCACCATGAAGATCGAATTGCGGGTCGCCCCCTTCTCGCGACAGGAGGTGCTGGCAATCAGCGCCGGCATGCCGAGGACCAGAAGCACATTGGCGACATTGGAGCCGACCACATTGCCGATGGCGATGCCCGGCAGGCCGTCGATCGCCGCGCCCAGCGAGATGAACAGCTCCGGGGCGCTGGTGCCGAAGGCGACGATGGTCAGGCCGATCACCAGGGCCGGGATGCCGAGACGCTCCGCGATGCTGACGGCGCCGCGCACCAGAACGTCCCCGGCGACGATCAGGACAACAAGCCCTCCGATCAGGCTGACATAGTCGATGAGCATGAAGCGTTCTGGTCCGGGTGTGCGTTGACGGCCTGGGCTTCGATAACCTGGGCTTTGGTGATGTGTGGAGCGTGCGGCGCACGCCCGGGATCGGGAGGTGATGCCGGTCGCATGTGTTGCCAGCGCCGGGAGACACCGCTCGTATATATGCATCCTTGGGGAGATGAAAAGCCCAATGCTTGGTTCCGGATAGGTGCCGGGGCGTTAAGCCTTCGCTTACCCTGTCATCAAAAAATCACGGCCTGCCCGTGAAACGCCGCAATTCGTGACAGCCGTTGCCACATTCGATCCCCATATCAAGGGAAGTTGGGGGGCAGGGCGGTTTAGACCGCTCGCACAGTCCACGTTGTAATTCGGAGTATTCATATGAAGCGTCTAGCTGCTGCCGGCCTGAGCGCTGCCGTCGCCTTCGCCGCGACCGCATCGGTCCATGCGGCCGACCTTCCGCAACCCGCAGAGCCCTACACCTACCAGGAGCCGGTTCCGGCGGAGCGGTTCGACTGGTCGGGGTTCTATTTCGGTGGGCATCTCGGCTGGAACTGGTCCGACTTCGGCACCAGCAACGGTGTCACGGGCAGTTTCACAACGCGTGACAATGGCGTCACCGGCGGTGTCCATGCCGGCTACAACTACATGGTGACGCCGGAGTTCCTGCTCGGTGCGGAAGCCGACTTCAGCCTGGCCGACATCGACAAGACCCGCACGGTCGCCGGCGTCTCCTACAAGACGTCCAGCGACTGGAACGGCACCGTGCGCGCCCGTGCCGGCTGGGCCTTCGACCGCTTCCTGGTGTTCGGCACCGGCGGTCTGGCGATTGCCGACATGGATGTCGCCGCGAATGGCGTCAAGGACAGCAAGACCCGCATCGGCTGGACGGCCGGCGCCGGTGTGGAAGGCGCGGTCACGCAGAACGTGACGGCGCGTCTGGAATACCAGTACCAGGACTACGGCAGCGAGACCTTCTCGCTGGGCGGCCAGTCCTACAAGACCGATCTGGACAACAACCAGGTCCGCTTCGGTCTCAGCTACAAGTTCTGATCCCTCGCGCAAGCGATGGAGCAAGATGCAACGGGAGCCGGCCCGCCGGCTCCCGTTCTTCGTTTGCGCAAGGGCCCGTCCTGCGCCGTTGCCGTTCCGATCTCAGGTTGCAAGATGGCGGGGCGGCTCCTGCCTCAAGGGCCGGCGACGTAGCGGAAATTCGGGCTTTGAAAGTACAGTTCCGACACGCTACAATTGCAGATCGTTGCGGGGGAAACGGGTCGATGCACGCAGGGCACGCAACCGACTACCTTCACATTCTCGTCGTGAAAGTCGTGCGGGCATGCAATCTTCGCTGCAAATACTGCTATTACATCAATGACGACACCCGCGATTACGGATCGTCGATGACCGTGGAAACGGTCACAGCCCTTTACGAGCGGTACCGCGACTATCTGTCGGCGCTGGGCCGGCAGGGCGCAATCGTCTGGCATGGCGGCGAACCGCTGATGCTGGGGCGCAGGCGTTTCGGCGCTTTCATGGAGCTGCAGAGCGAGACCGGTCTCGCGCCCTTCATTCACAACAAGCTGCAAACCAACGCGCTGTTGATCGACGATGCGTGGATCGATTTTCTGCGTCGCCATGACATCGGCATTGGCGTGAGCATCGATACGGACCGGAGCGCCCATGACGCCAACCGGGTCACCCCGACCGGCGAGGGGACCTACGACCAGACCGTCGAAGCGCTCGGTCGGCTCCGGCGGGCGGGCGTTTCAACGGGCGTCTTGAGCGTTGCCGACGGCGTAAGCGACGGCCGACTGGCGATCTCGTCGCTCAGGGCGCTGGGGGTCTCGAGCGCCGACATTCTCCTGCCGATGACGAACAACGCAAGGCAGAGAAACCCCGAGACGGCAATCGACCTGGAGGGCTTGCCCGAGTTTCTGGTCGATGCCTTTCGCGCCTGGGTCAAGGGCGATGACCCTTCGATGCGGGTTCGCCTGTTTTCCTCGATGATCCTGCAGGCGTTCGGCCGGCGCACGACCTTCCTGGGAACGGGCGGCGCCGACATGAGTTCGCTGGCGGTCATCGAGACCGACGGCACGCTTTGCATGGACACGGAATACAGCCAGCTGGAGCGCTTCGGGATCGCCGAAGGCTACAACACCGGCCTCAACGTGAACGACACGGATTTCTCGTTCGCGCGAGCGGAGAAACTGATCAAGCGGTTCGTCGCAAAGGTCGGCGGCGACCGGTTGCCGACGGACTGCCAAAACTGCGAGGTCGCCAGACTGTGTGGCGGCGGACACCCCGGCTCGCGATACGACGACGCCGACCATTCCCACGACCATCGCAGCGCTCATTGCAAGGCCCTGTACCGTCTTGGCCGCGAGACGCTGTCCTATCTGAACGACCCTCACCCCTACCTCTAGAAAGAATGGAGTTTGTGATGAGCGAACCCTCGGGAAAAACGGTCAAGGTCAAATTCGAGGTCGAAATCCGGGACGTCGACGATGACCTCCATGAGCGCCTGATGAAGCTTCATGAGGACGACGACCTGACCAATATGGTCAGAAGCGTTCTCAGCGAGGCCGACAATGAAAGCTACACCCGCGTCATCTGGGGGCAATGGCAGCAGTTGGGGTAGCCTGAGGACCCGTCCCGGCGTCACCCGCATCGAGCACCGCCCTTCCGGTGTGCGACTGGCCGGAGGTGCGCGAAGTGACCGACGCTTTGTGGGCACCCCTGCGCGATGCCTTTCGCGCAGCCGGGAGCGCCGCGCCTGAGGATCTGACCCGGACCGGCCGCCGCTTGTGCTCTGGCAGAACCCGCAATTGTGCCGTGGGCAGGCCTGTGGATTTCCCTATGTGCGCCATCTGGGGGGGGGCAGGCTGCTGGGCGCGCCCGCCTGCGCCATTCCCGGCTGTCCGCCCGGCACCTGTCGCACCGTCTTCGTTGTGCGCGCGAAGGACAGGGCGCTGGATCTGGAGGCGCTGAGGGGACGGCGCTGCGGCCTTCAATACTCCCGGTTCGCAGTCGGGCGAGGGGGCACGCCGCGCGCTGCTTGCACCGCTTGCGCGAGACGGGCGGTTTTCGGGAGATACTGGAAACCGGGTCGCATCGCGCCGCGTTCGCGGCGGTCGCCGAGGGCCGTGCGGATGTCGCGACCGTGAATGCCGTTAGCCGGGCGCTCGCGTGTCGTCACGAGCCGGCGGCGGCGGGGTTAGCCGTTGTCGCGGCGCCGCCGCCGCCGCCTCCGGGGATGCGGGCTAATCAGGCGGCCGGCGGGCGGGTGGTGTCAAAGGCCGGGACAGCCGTCTCGAAGGCGGCCAGCCAGTCGACCAGCTTCGGATGGGAGGCCCGCCACGCGCCGTTAAAGCGCAGGTCCAGATAGCCGAGCATGCAGGCGACCGCGATCTGGCCGACGTTCGGCGTCGCGTCCGGGGTCACGGGTGCGGGAAGGTCGGCTTCCAGGCTCGCCAGGCCGCGCGCAACCTTGTCTGCCTGATAGGCGAGCCACTCGGGATGGCGCTTGTCTTCCGGGCGGAAGCGGGTCTCGTAGACCTGGAGCAGGGCGGCGTCCATGATGCCGTCGGCGAGCGCCTGCAGGCGCAGCACGTCATGGCGCGCCGGTCCGGCCGGGATGATCTTGCCGCCGCCGGCCAGATGATCGAGATAGTCGACGATCACCGAACTGTCGAACAGCACCCTGCCGTCGTCGAGCACCAGCGCGGGGATCTTGCCGAGCGGGTTCTGCTTGCGGATCGTGTCGTGCGGGTCCTTGGTGTCGGTCATTTCGACCGTGATCCGGTCGGAAAGACCCAGAACCGCGGCGGCGATCTTGACCTTGCGGCCGAAGGGCGAGGGCGGTGAGGAGCGGAGAATCGGCACTTGAAGCCTCCCTTGGTTTCGTTGCGCGCCAGTTTGCGGGTTTGCGCGGGCCGCGCAAGAGGGCGCGGCCAAAGGCGGCCCGTGATTTTTTCCAGATGCGCCGGCATGTGGTTAACAGAGTTTTCCCTGCTATTTCCACGTTTTGAAAAAGCTCAAAGGTTTCGCTGAGTTGTTGAAACGAATTGCAAGCCCGTCGGTAAGATCTCGGTAAGGGGTGCTGCCTAGCGTGCGAATGACCGGCCGCAACGGCTGTCGGAAAATTCACCGGAAGGACGCGTCATGCGGCTCTCGCCCTCTTCACCGCTATCGGCTTTGTGGAAGACGTTTTGTCTTTCGGCGGTGGTCTACGGGCTGTCGGTTCCCGCCTTGGCGCCGCTGCGCCCCGAGATCATCGATACGCCGATGTCGCGCTATTACGCCGCCGTGAACGCCGCCGTCCTGGACCAGCGCCTGACCTTCGACGCGATCACCGACCCGATCCGCCGCGCGCCCGAGTTCGGCCGTCAGCGCGTCGTCGCGATGATGAAGAAGTAGCAGCGCGCCGCTCAGGGATAGACGGCGGTCCACCGCGCCGGCCGGGTCGCATCCGCGCAGCTTTGCGGACCTTCGAAACGCTCCAACCTGAACGCATACTCCTGCCAGATCCAGCTGGCCCGGTAGCCGCAATGGCGGTCCGAGCGTCCGACATAGCTTGCGCTGAGTTGCGCCGTCGCCGGGTCGAACGCCGGATTGACCAGAAGATCCGTTCCGCTCCATCCGAACCGCGGGTCGTGCAGCGCGAAGACCAGCGCCTCGACGCCGCCGATCTCTCCGGAATCGCGCACATAGAGCCGGTAGGTGACGTGAGATCCGCCGGCGGTGCAGGCGATGGCATAGAGCGTCGCGACCTGCGAGATCGCGGCGATGATCACCTCCTGGCTGGCGATGGAGGGGCTTGCGGTACTCTCGCAGGCGCCGGAGCGGGCATGGAGGTCGAGCACCGCATAGGGAATGCCAAGCGCCGCGACGGCCTGTTGGCGTGTCGGCGGCGGGGTTTCGGCAAGACCGCGCGGCGCGCCGATCGTTGCCGGCACGCCGGAGAGTTCCAGCCGCTCCGCCAGGGCGGTCAGTCCCGCGCTCAGGCCTGCGAGCGAAAAGCGCCGGTCATGCGCCTCGCCGAGGGCATCGAGATAGGAAATCCGCAAGCTCGTTCCCGCCTTCAGGGCGGACAGCAGGACGCTCCCCGCTTGCGGCGAGACCACTTGAAAGCGTTCGAGGCCGCCGAAGAGCGCGAATTCCTCGGGCCGCAGGACATGGGTCAGCCGCCCGTCGACCGCCCATTGCTGGGCGCGCCGGTCGTCCGGGCGCGGTCTGGGCGCCTCGAAGGCGAGCGCCAGGCTGGCGCCTTCGCCCGCGCCTAAGGCGAGGCGCGGTCCGCCTGGTTCTTCCGGCCCGCCCGTGTCGTCAAGTGCCGCCGTCGACAGGGTGCAGTCGTCGCGGGTCGGACAGGTCAGCTGCCAGTCGCCGAAGGTCTCGGCCTTTGCCGGCAGGGCCAGTCCCGCCATGAGCCAGGCCGCACCGGCAAGCAGCGGCACGGCGCCCGACAGGATCCGGCGCGCGGGTGCCTTCAGGTCGGGGTTATCGCGGTGCCGGGACATGGATCTGCTTCTGGCGGCAACCGCGCCGGTCGACCGAGCGGCAGGAGCGGAACTCCAGGTCCCGCGTCAGGCAGATGCGCACCTCGCTCAGCCGGTCGTGCTCGCAGGACACGGCCATGGCATTGTCCCTGAGGCCCGGATTTGCAAGGCGGAACGCGGTCTCGACCGCGTCGGCGTCCATCCGGCTGCCGCTGCGGATGTCGCGGAAGGCGGCCGGAATGCGGATCTTTGCGAAGGCCTTGCGGGTCAGGTCAAAATAGCGGTCGGGCGACAGGCCGGAGCAGCTGCCGTGCTTGCGCCACTGATGGCGCACCAGCCCCCGGCTCGGCATGATGTCCAGCATGTCGCGTACCGTTTCATAAGCAGGGTCGCGGGGCCCGAAGCCCTCGCAAAAGTCCGGGTAGCCGCGCTCGTATTGCGGCCACAGCCCATGCACGATGAAACGGTAGGGTTTTGCGGCGCGGCATTGCAGCGGGTCGGCATTGCGTCCCCGGCTGGCGCAATAGGACGGCGACCAGGACAGGGAGAGCACGTAATAGTCGAAGGCGCCGGGGCGGTCGGCCCGCGCAGCGGGTGCGGAAACCAGCGCCAGCAGCAGCAGGCAGGCGGCGGCGAGAAAGGGCCGGCACACGGCGCCGTGTCGACGCTTGACCATCAGGGGCGGACGGTCCGGCAGCGGGCGTCATAGACCCGCCAGGGGTCGAGCCCGTCGACGCAGGCGCGCAGGTTCCAGCTGACGCCGACGAAGCCGCTGTGCTCCATGATGGCGTAATAGACGTGGCGTGCCCGGCCGTCGCTCATTTGCGCGCGCGCCTCGCAGAAGCGCCGGGCATAGGGGCTCGGCCGGCCTTGCGTATAGGCGGTCTCCACGACGCGGGACATGTCCTCGATGGTCAGGCCGCCAAGGTAGTCGGGATCGGCGCGGGCGATCTGCCCGGCCACCGCCCGGCGCACCGCCGGCGTGTCGCAGGCCGGCACGCGCGGCTCGCCGTTCCAGGAGAAATAGGGGCGGTCGTCCGATGCCTTGACGGGTTGCGCGACCAGCCCGGTTGCGAGGATGAGGCCGCAGGCGAGGGCGACAAGCAGCCGACGGCTGCGGCGGACGGAAGCGGACATGGGCATGATCCTCGTTTGGGCGCGAACGCCTTGGACGATGCGTCAGCCGGGAGAGCCGGTCAAGCGCATCGGGCGGTCATTCGCCGGTCAGCGGAATGAGCCGCCAGTCGGCGCCGGGTCCGAGCGCCATGGTTTCCGTCAGCCACGGCATGAGCACACGCAGTTCGTCGGCCAGCGTCCAGGGCGGGTTGATCATGATCAGCCCGCTGCCCATCATCGGCTTGTCCGGATGGGCGGTGCCGGCGAAATGCTCCACGCACATGATCCGGCCGATCTCCTGATTGCGCATGACGCTGTAGAAGCTGTTGACCATCTTGCGGTCCTTGACCGGATACCAGGCCATGTAGACGCCGGTGGGCCAGCGCTTCCAGGCCTTGACGAGACCGGCGGCCAGGGTGCTGAATTCGTTCTCGGACTCAAAGGGCGGGTCGATGAGCACCAGCCCGCGCCGCTCCTTGGGCGGCACGAAGCTGCCGACCGCCAGCCATCCGTCGAGGGCGATGGCCTTGGTCTGATGGTCGCCGGCAAAAAGGTCTGCCAGCGTTTCGGCGTCCTTCGGGTGCAATTCGGTCGCGGTCAGCCGGTCCTGCTTGCGCAGCAGCATGCGGGCAAGCAGCGGCGATCCCGGATAGTGGCGCAGTTCCGCCTCGTCGGCGTTCAGGCTTTTCACCACCTCCAGCCAGGGCGCCAGCAGCTCGGCGACCCGTGCCGGCTGCTTCGTCTTCAGCACGCGCGCGATGCCGTTCTGCCATTCGCCCGTGCGCCTGGCCTCGCCCTCGCGCAGGTCGTAGCGGCCGATGCCCGCATGGGTGTCGATCACGCGAAAGGCGGCGGGCTTTTCCTTGAGATAGGTGATGACCCGCGCCAGCACCGCGTGTTTGAGCACGTCGCCGATGTTGCCGGCGTGAAAGGCATGTCGGTAGTTCATGAGCGTTCCCCGATGTCCGGCGCCGTCTTCGGATCGCGCATCAGATAGGCGACGGCCTTGTCGCCGTGATCCTGGCGGCCGATCTCGACAAAGCCGAGGCCGCCGTGAAACCGCATCGAGCCGGGATTGGGCGGGCGGGTGTTGACCTCGCAAGCGAGCGGCAGATGCGCGCGCAAGGGATCGGCGGCGAGACGCGCCAGCAGGGCGCGGTAGAGGTCGCGGCCGATAGCCTTGCCGCGCGCGTCCGGTGCGAGCGCGATACGGTCGACATAGGTGAAGCGGGTGAGGGACTGCTTGAGCCACTCGAAATTGCGGCTGTCGTACTCCGCGTCGTGGTCGAGGCAGACGAGCACGCCGACCGGACCGTCCGGCGAACAGGCGACGAGCGTCACGACGCCGGTCGCGACAAGGTCGCTGAGGGTCGCCACCGTCAGGCTGCTGACGGCGGGAAGGCTCGCTTCGTTGATTGCGACAACGGCGGGAAAATCGGCGGGTTCGATCGGTCGAACCTGAAACGGGGCGGTCGTGGTGGACATCTCAATGGTGCTTTTGAAGGGACTGCGGAGATCGTCCGGCGGGCATGGACGAAGGGACTTTGACCGGAGCGGACGGGAAATGCGGATGGAACGGGACCTCGGGATGCCGGGGAAGACGCGCCGCCGGCTTGGTGCCGATGGCGGCGGGAGCGGTCGCGCGGTGAGCGACCGCGCGTCCATTCCGGACGGGTGGTAGCACGGATGGCGTTGCGGCTGCGCGAAAATCACCCGGCCCGCGCCTGACGGCAACGCGAGCCGACCTGAGCGGATTTCAGCCGTCTCGCATCGGCCCTCCGGCGGCTTACGGCCGCCTTCAGCGTGGGAGCCTGACAATGCGCCATGCTGCGCCGAGCACCATGGCAGCGGGCTGGCTCGGCCCGAACGGTGCCTGCGCGGGTCTTTCAAACGCGATGTCGACCTTGCAAACGCGATATCGATCCTGCCGCGCGGAAAACGGTCCGCGCGGCAGGATCAAAGGTCGCATGCTGGCCGCCTCCGGCGACCGCAGACGTGTCAGGCCGGCTGGTCGCCGCCGTCCTCGATCTGCAGTTCCACCGCCTTGGGGCCCTTGCCGTGCCGGTCCGGCTCGGTCTCGAACGTCACGCGCTGGCCGCTTTCCAGCGTGGTCAGGCCCGAGCGTTCGACCGCCGAGATATGCACAAACACGTCCGGCTCGCCCGAATCCGGCATGATGAAGCCAAAGCCCTTGTCGGCCTTGAAGAACTTCACGACGCCCGGCTGGCGCGGTCCCCGCTCCATCGCGGGCGCCTCGCGTCTCGGGCCGCGCGGTGCGTCGGCACCGCCGCGGGGCGGAAAGCCGCCGCCGCGCGGGGCCGGTG
>NZ_JAIVMF010000005.1 GCF_020176715.1 Stappia stellulata
GGCGGCGTGACGGCCGCAATCCGCATGGCCGCGTGCGTCTATCCGAAGGTGGCCGGAGGAGGGGGAGCCGCCGGGCGCTGCGCCGGTGCACGCGGCGCGGGCTCGGGCTGCGGCTGGGGCGGAGCGCTTTCGACCGGCGCCAGCGAGGCGGCTGCAACATCTACGGGCGGCTGCGACGACTGGCGCGGATAGGCCTGGGAGACGGGAACGCCGCGCACGATGTTGCGCTCCACCACGACATCGCTCGGGCCGCCGACCAGCAGGAGATGTTCGACATTGTCGCGACGGATCAGGATCAGGCGCCGTCGGGCATCGAGCGCCGCGGCATCCATCACGGAGACGCGTGGCTGCCGGGAACGTCCTCCCATCACCCGCGTGCCGGCAATGCGGCGCAGCACCCAGACAAACACGGAGATCAGCGCGAGCACCACCACCACGGCGATGAAAAATCCGATGCCCCGGGCCCAGCCCGGTTCCATCTGGAAGGTATCCACCAGCCAACTTGTCATGCCATTGGGCCTTTTCTCCTCGAACCCCGATAAGTCGCGATGTCAGTGCCGGCATGCGCGCGCCCCTTCTTTGCAGGGTCGCAACGGCACCGAATCCCGCGCGTACAAATTTCTGTTTATCCGGTTTGCGCGATTCTCTCAAAGAGTGAAGCCAAAAGTCACCGGGCAAAATTTACCCAAGGCGCGATGCATCCTGCAAAGGTCCGCGATCCTGCCGGTCGAAACGGGCGGAAATGCGAGGGTGGATCTTACCGAAGCGTTAATCGTTAACCAGCCGTTAACCATCTGCCCGGCAGGATCTGCCTAGCAAGCAGAGAGTCGGACACGGAAACGCACCCATGACAATCTCGGACCTGTCGCTGTTCCAGGCGCTGAAATCGAAGATGCACTGGCATCAGACGCGTCAGGGTGTTCTGGCGGAAAATGTGGCCAATGCCGACACGCCGGGATACCGCGGCAAGGATCTGGAGGCCTTCTCCTTCGAAACGGCGCTGAAGGCGCGAACCACGGGGCTGGAGACGAGCCGCACCAGCGCCCGCCATCTGCAGGCCTCCATGGTTCGCGAGAGCGGATCGGCCAAGGCGGATCCGCGCGATGGCTATGAAGTGACACCGGACGCCAACTCGGTCGTGCTGGAGGAGCAGATGATGAAGGTGACCGAGAACCAGATGGACTACCAGACGGTGGCTTCCCTCTACACCAAGGGGCTCGGGCTGATCCGCACCGCCCTGTCGCGCGGCGGCTAGGCCGTGATGCGCGCAGTCGCGCCGAAAGCCCCCGCTGCCATATCCAGTGATCGCACACCTGAAGGAGTGCACCCGTGGACTTCGTGAAATCCATTTTCATCGCCGCATCCGGGCTGAAGGCCCAGAACGGGCGCATGCGCATCATCGCGGAAAACATCGCGAACGCGGACTCCACCGGCCGTACGCCGGAGGAGGAGCCGTATCGGCGCAAGATCCCGACCTTCCGTGCGACGCTTGACCGGGAGTTGAACGCCGAGGTGGTGGAGCTGGGGCGCGTCGAGATCGACAAGACCGCCTACAAGGAGCGCTACGACCCCGGTCATCCCGCGGCCGATGCCAACGGCAACGTGAAGATGCCGAACGTCAGCACCCTGATCGAGATGACGGACATGCGCGAGGCGCAAAGATCCTATGAGGCCAACCTCAATCTCATCCAGTCGACCCGGCGAATGCTGCAGAAGACCATCGACATCCTGCGCGCCTGACCCTGATGCGCTTCCCCGCGCGTATCCATTTGCCCAATCGGAGTAGCCACCATGTCCACCCCGTCGATCGCCGCAGGCGCCTATCGCATGACCTCCGCCCTTGCCGGGGCGAATCAGGATATGAAGGCACAGACGCCGACGACGGGCGGCGCCGACTTTGCCAACATGGTGAAATCGGCGGTCGAGACCGTGGTCGACCAGGGCGCCAAGTCCGATGCGCAGGCGCTCGCCATGACTCAGGGCAAGGCGAATGTCGTCGACGTTGTGACGGCGGTGGCCGAGACGGAAGTGGCGATGGAAACGCTGGTTTCGGTGCGCGACCGGGTGATCTCCGCCTATCAGGAGATCATGCGCATGCCGATCTGATCGTCGGCGGCGGTCTTGCCCTGACCGATCGGGCCGGTGGACTGGATTTGCGCCGGAGGGCGCACGGGAGCAAGATGCGCTTATGACCGGACCGGAGGTTCTCGACATCGCCCGCCAGGGGATCTGGACCCTGATAATCGTCTCGGCACCGCCAATGGTGGTCGGCCTTGGCGTCGGTGTGGTGATCGCGCTGTTTCAGGCGCTGACCCAGATCCAGGAAATGACCCTCGTCTTCGTGCCGAAGATCCTGGCGATCTTCCTGACGCTGCTGGTCACGCTTCCCTTCATGGGACAGGTGCTTGGCTCCTATACCGCCCGGATTGCCGATCTGATCATCAATGGCAGCGGATAGCCTGCCATGACCCTCGACGTCTCGCTGCTGCCGCAGGTCGCGTTGCTCTTCATGCTGCTGTTCGCGCGCATCGGCACGATGATGATGCTGATGCCGGCGCTGGGCGAGGGCTCGATCTCGCCGCGTGTCCGTCTCGCCATCGCCCTGCTTCTGACCCTTGTGTTCTATCCTCTGATGAGCCCGCTCTATTCCGTGGACGCGACCGCGCCGCTGGCACGCGTGATGCTGCTGTTTGCCACGGAGTTCGTGATCGGCTTCTTCGTCGGTCTCGGCGCGCGGCTCATCACCTATACGCTGTCGATCGCCGGCATGGTGATCGCCAGCCAGTCCGGTCTCGCCTTCGCCATGGCAACCGACCCGACCATGGACGGGCAGCAGGGCGCGGTGATCGGGTCCTTCCTGAGCCTGCTCGGAGTCACGCTGATCTTCGCCTTCGACCTGCATTTTCTGGTGATCGCCGCGATGCATGACAGCTTCCAGCTGTTTCCGCCGGGCAGCGGACTTCCGGTCGGCGACCTGGCGGAAATGGCGACCATGCTGGTCGCAGACATCTTTTCCATCGCGATCCGCCTGTCCGCGCCCTTCATCGTGGTCGGCCTCGTATTCTATTTCGGCCTCGGGCTGCTCAACAAGCTGATGCCGCAAATGCAGATCTTCTTCATCGCCATGCCGCTCAATATCGCCATCGGCGGCATGATGCTCTTCGCGCTGCTCGTCACGATGATGATGTGGTACCTCGGACACTTCGAAACGGCGCTCGGCCGGTTCATCGCGGGGTAGGGCATGGCCGAGCAAAACGACGATTCCGAAAAAACAGAAGACCCCACGCAAAAAAAGCTCGATGACGCCCTCAAGAAAGGCGACGTCGCCAAGAGCCAGGAGGTGTCGACCTGGTTCGCGATGCTGGGCACCGGGCTTGTGGTCGCGATCATGGCGCCGGGGGCGGCCGATGCGCTGCAGGACGCGCTGCGCGGATATTTCGTGCATGCGCATGAAATTCCCGTCGACGGAGCCGGTCTGACGGACCTTTGGCGCGGCACGGGCGCGCGCATCGCCGCGATCCTGGCGCTGCCGCTGCTTGTGCTGCTGTTCACCGCGCTTGCCGGCAACATGATCCAGCACAGCCTGGTGTGGTCGGCAGAGCGGATGAAGCCGAAGCTCAACAAGATTTCCCCGGCCGCCGGCTTCAAGCGGCTGTTTTCCTCCGAAAGTCTCGTCAATTTCGCCAAGGGGCTGGTCAAGATCGCGGTGGTCAGCGGGCTGATGGTCGCCGTGCTGTGGCCGCATCGCTCGGAAATCGACACGATGATCTTCCGCGAACCCGGGGTGCTGCTGGAAGAAACGCGGTACCTGATCCTGCAGCTTATTGCCGCGATCCTGGCGGTGATGACGGTGGTCGCCGCCGCCGACTACATGTACCAGCGCAACAAGTGGTTCGAAAAACAGAAGATGACCCAGCATGAGGTCAAGGAGGAATACAAGCAGACCGAGGGCGATCCGCTGGTCAAGGGCAAGATCCGTCAGCTGCGCATGGAGCGCTCGCGCAAGCGCATGATGGCGGCGGTGCCCGATGCGACCGTGGTCGTCACCAACCCGACGCACTATGCCGTGGCGCTCAAATACGAACAGGGCATGCAGGCGCCGATCTGCGTTGCCAAGGGCGTCGACCAGGTCGCGCTTAAGATTCGCGAGATCGCGAAAGACAACAAGGTCCCCGTGATCGAGAACCCGCCCCTGGCCCGCGCGCTTCACGCAATCATCGATATCGATCAGGAAGTGCCGGAAGAGCAATATCGCGCAGTGGCAGAAGTGATCGGATTCGTTTATCGAATGCGGGAACGGGGGTCCTGGCGCGGCTAGCCGCGCCGGCCCGTCCCGGACAGGACGAAAAAGCGGGAGAGCGGGCGGGCAGCGCCTTGCGGGGTTGAAGATGAACGAGACGGATACCAGTTCGAGATCGCCGGCGATTGAACGTCCCGAACGGTCCGGCAATATCGGCCTTCTCATTCTGCTGGCGCTTGCGCTTGTCGCGGCCGCCTCCGGTCTCGCGTTCATGTCGCGCGAACAGGCGGAACCCTATGTGCTGACGCTGCTCGGCTCGCTGTCGGTCGTGGGCGTCTTCTCGCTCTTCGCCGGGGCGATCGGCCTGCTCCGCTTCTCGGTCCGGACAACGCCGAGCCCGGTTCCGGCAGCCTTTCTCAACACGCTCGACGAAGGCGTCCTGGTGACCGAGCGCGACGGCCGCATCGTCTACGCCAATGCCGCCTATGCCGATGTCGTCGGGGCGGAAACCCCCGGCGACGTGCGCAGCGTGGAGCGGGTGTTTTCCTTCGATCCGGCCGCGACGGACGCGATTTTTCATCTTGCCCGCGCCGCGGAGGACAACCGCGGCGGGGAGGAGGAAATCCGCCTTCCCCATCCGCTCGGCCAGGCGGAGGGAAGCCCGCGCTGGTACCGGGTCCGGGTGCGCCCGCTGACGCTCGGCGGCAAGCAGGAAAAGACACGGACCTGCACGGTCTGGCAGGTGGCGGATATCAGCGACCACCGGACGGAACAGGAAACCTCCTTCCAGGAGCTGCAGCGCGTCATCAACTTCCTCGATCACGCACCGGCGGGGTTCTTTTCCTGCGATGGCGCCGGCCGGCTTGTCTATCTCAACGCGACGCTCGCCGACTGGCTCGGCTATGATCTGGTGACCTTCAAGGCCGGGTCGCTGTCGCTGTCGGACTTCATTCGCGGCGATGGCGCGGAATTGTTCCTGACCATGAACGGGCAGGCGGGCGAGGTGAAGACGGAGATCTTCGACCTCGATCTCGTCGCGCGCAGCGGCCGCAGCATTCCGGTGCGGATCCACCACCGTGTGCCCTTCGGTGCCAAGGGCCGTGCCGGTGAAAGCCGCTCGCTGGTGCTCAACCGCTCAAAGGGCGAGGATGCCTCCGAGGCGCTGCGCTCGTCGGAGGTGCGTTTCGCCCGTTTCTTCAACAACACGCCGATCGCCATCGCCTCGGTGGCGCGCGACGGCACCATCCGCAAGACCAATGCCCCCTTCGTGCGCTCCTTCGGCGCGGCGGATGGCGGCAATGGCGCGGCGAAACTGATCGACCTCGTGGCGGAAAGCGCCCGGCCGGCGCTTGCCGTGGCACTTGCCGCAGCCAGCGACGGGCAGAGCGAGATCCCGCCGGTGGATGTGCGCCTCGACGACCGCGAGGACGGCCGTTCCGCGACCTTCTACGTCTCGGCGGTGCGCGACGGCGAGGACGACGGCGATGCCGCCATCGTCTATGTGCTGGAGACGACGGCGCAGCGGGTGCTGGAGGCGCAATTCGCGCAAGGCCAGAAGATGCAGGCCATCGGCCAGCTCGCCGGCGGCGTGGCGCATGACTTCAACAACGTCCTGACCGCGATCATCGGCTTTTCCGACCTTTTGCTCGCCAGCCATCGGCCGAGCGATCCGTCCTTCCAGGACATCATGAACATCAAGCAGAACGCCAACCGGGCCGCCGGCCTGGTGCGCCAGCTGCTTGCCTTCTCGCGCCGCCAGACGCTGCGGCCGAAGGAACTTGCCCTCAACGACGTTCTCGCCGATCTCTCGATCCTGCTCGACAGGCTGCTTGGCGAGAAGGTCGAGCTCAATGTCGTGCACGGACGCGACCTGTGGCCGGTGATGGCCGATCTCAATCAGCTCGAGCAGGTGATCGTCAATCTCGCCGTGAACGCGCGCGATGCCATGCCTGACGGCGGCCGGCTGACAATCCGCACGCTGAATGTCGATGCCAAGCAATCGGAAGCCTACGAGAACACCCGCGGCATGCCGCCGGCGGAATACACACTGATCGAGGTGTCCGACACCGGCACGGGCATGACGCCCGAGGTGATGGAAAAGATCTTCGAGCCGTTCTTTTCCACCAAGGACGTGGGCAAGGGAACGGGGCTCGGCCTGTCGACCGTCTATGGCATCGTCAAGCAGACCGGCGGCTTCATCTTCTGCACCAGCGAGATCGGGGAGGGCACCACCTTCCGGATCTTCTTCCCCCGGCATGTGCGCGACGAGAACGAACAGGTCGAGGTCAAGCCGGTCGAGCAGCAGCAGCTCGCCGATCTCACCGGCTCTGCGACCATTCTTCTCGTCGAGGACGAGGAGGCCGTGCGCGCCTTCGCGGCCCGCGCGCTGTCGTCGCGCGGCTACACCGTGCATGAGGCCGCCAGCGGCGCCGAGGCGCTGGAAATCATGGAGGAGACCGGCGGCGAGGTCGATCTGGTCGTCTCCGACGTGGTCATGCCGGAGATGGACGGGCCGTCGCTCTTGCGCGAATTGCGCAAGACCCAGCCGGACCTGAAGATCATCTTCGTCTCGGGCTATGCGGAAGACGCTTTCGAGAAGAATCTGCCGGAAAACGAGAAGTTCTCCTTCCTGCCAAAACCCTTCACGCTGAAGCAGCTGGCGACCGTCGTGAAGGACGTGCTGGCGAGCTGAGCGCCCGGTCGGCGTCGGGTCATTCCAGCCCGGCGTAATAGGAGGCGTAGAAGACGACCCAGAAGGCTGCGAGCAGGATCCGCCGGGTCCAGAGCGAGACGCCTGACAGCAGCTTGGCGAAGATCAGCCAGCTTGCCAAGGAGGAGAGGGTGAAGCGCAGCAGGCGCGCCGGCAGGCTCGCCAGCAGGAAAAGGGCGAGCGGCGTTCCCGTCTGCGCGGCTTCGACCGCGAAGATCTTGTAGGGCACGCCGGTCAGCGACCCCTCGACAAGGCCGGGGAGAAGTCCGTTTTCCAACAGGGTGCCCGCGCGGGTGATGAGGTCCGGGAAAATTCCGGGAACCGCGAGCAGAAGCGCCTGGGCCGCGTTGGGTCGGTTGAGCGCCAGCGCATAGAGCATCGTTCCGCCGATGCAGGCGGCCAACGCGGTGAACAGGCTGGCCAGCAGCGCGCGGCGCAGCGAGGTCTGCGCGAGAAACGTCAACAGCACGTCCGGAACGGTGAAGAACACCGTGGCCTCTGCGAAGCCCCACAGGCCGGCGGCGGCGAGGCCGCGCCTATTCCCAGGGCGCAAAGTCTTTCTCCGTCGACAGGGCGGCGAAGCGGGCGCCGAGTGTCGTCATGAAGGCGTCGCGGCTCCCCGGCCAGGCAATCGGCTCGCCGACGAAGATATCGCAGAAGAAGGGCACCAGCAGGAACGAGCCCTTGGGCAGCGACTTGCCAAGACCATGGGTGAAGACCGGTATCACAGGAACTTGCGGGTTTTTTTCCGCCAGATGGGCGATGCCCTTCTTTAGCGCCGTCATTTCCTCCGGCGCGCCGCGGCTGCCTTCGGGAAAGAGAATGAGGATCTCTCCCTTATTCAGCGCTTCGTGGCAGGCGGCAAGCGGATCCTCGCGCCGTGTGGCGCGGCTCCGGTCGATCGCGATGATGCGCAGGATGTTGAGCGAGAACCACGCCATGGCGCGGGTTTTCAGGAAATAGTCGGCCGCCGCCACCGGTCGCAGGCTGGAGAGTTTCGACAGGGGCAGAAGGCTCATCATCACCAGCGTGTCGAGGTGGCTGTTGTGATTGGCGACCAGGATCGCCGGACCATCCTCGGGCAAAAGCTCGCGCCGCCGCACGTTCAGCCCGAGGACGAAGGTGACGACGACCCGTACGAAAACGAAGAACAGAAGCTGAAGGGCGCGGGTCATGCGGTCTGCTCAGGTGTAGAGATAGCGCGTGAAATGGAAAAACAGCGGCGCTGTGAAGGTCAGGCTGTCGATCCGGTCCATGATGCCGCCGTGCCCGGGAATGAGCGCGCCCGTGTCCTTGACGCCAAGGTCGCGTTTCACGGCCGACACGGTGACATCGCCGATGAAGCCCGCGCCCGCGATCATCGCGCCGGCAATGCCCGCATGCAGCGCGTCGAAGGGCGTGACCAGCGGCGCGACCAGCACGGCAAGCACCGTGGTCGTCAGCATTCCGCCCAGAAAGCCCTCCCAGGTCTTCTTCGGGCTGACTTGCGGCACGATCTTGTGCCGGCCGAAGAGTTTGCCCCAGGTGTATTGGGCGACGTCGTTGAACTGGGTGAGAAACACCAGGAAGAGCAGCAGTCCCGCGCCGGAAGCCGCGGTCCCGCCAACCGAGCCCGGCCCGTCCACCGGCAGCACAAGCAGGAAGGCGGCATGGCTGATGGAAAAGACGCAGAGCATCAGCCCCCAGTTCAAGGTGCCGACAGCCTTCAGGAAGCCCTCCGTCTGTTGCGACAAGAGCATCACGAAGGGCAGGAACAGGAACATGTAGACCGGGATGAACACGGCAAACATGCCGTACCACTCGCTGGACACCCAGTAGTATTGGACCGGGATCGCCAGATAGGCGAAGAACAGCACCCGCCGGTCGGCCCGGCGCGTCGGGATCATCGACAGGTATTCCTTGAAGGCCAGGAAGCTGACGAGCGCGAAGATCACGATGGAGAAGGTGCGGCTGAGGAGGAAGGCCGCGGTGAAGACCGCGATCATCGCCCACCAGCTGGTCGTGCGCTGGACGAGCTCGGAATGATCAGCCGTCGGCTGCAGCCGGGTGAGGGTGAAGACGATCAGGCTGGCAAGGATCAGGATGCCCCAGATCCCGGCAATCGCGATGTGGATCGGCAGCAGCGTCATGGGCGCGGGCCTTCCTGTGTTTCCGTAAGCGCCTGACGCGCGCGGTTGAAAATGGTCAGGCCCCCGAGCACGGCGGTCGCCGCCAGCACGATGTTGACCACGACGGGACCGATCAGCCCGAAGCCGATGAAGACCCCGAGCGTGCCGAAGACGACGGCCCTGTCGCTCTTGCCCATCGGGCCGTCGTAGCGCCGCGATGCGCCGATCTGGATGCCGACGACGCCCGTCATCTCGCCGATCACGGCCAGCAGGCAGATGGCGACCGGCAGCCAGCCCGCGACACCGGGCAGGAGCGCGAAGGGCAGATAAAGAGCGATATCCGAGACGACGTCGCCAAGCTCGTTGAGCACGGCGCCGAGCCGGGAGCTCTGGTCGTGCTCGCGCGCGAGCATCCCGTCGACGGCGTTGAGCGCCATGCGCAGGAACAGGAGCACGGGCAGCAGGACCAAGGGCAGCGGATGGCCTGGCGCGAGCGCCAACGCCGCGCCGCCGGCAAGCGACAGCCCGACGGCGGCAAGCGTCACCTGGTTGGCGGTGATGCCGGCGCGCGCCAGACGCCCGACGAGCGGACGCAGGAGGCCTTGGAAGCGGCTTTTCAGATCGTAGATCGAGGGCATGAGAGTGCCAATTGCGCAGGGTGAAAATGGTAGCGGGACGAAAATCTGAAGCACTCGCGAGACGAGCGCGGCGCCACTATAGGGCCATTCAGCTTATCGGTTGAGCCCAAATGCGGCTGCAAGCATTTCGTTCAGGTCGAACTGTTCGTTGGGGTCAAAAACCAGCGAATAGAAAATCAGTTCGTCGGAAAAGCGGTGTCTTTCGGAAAGACGCATCGCGCCATAGGGGATGTCGATCTTCACCTCGGGCGCGAAGTTCGGAGGTTTTCCGATTTCGGCTGCTTGTGCACCAACACCCTCGAGCCACTCAGACGGCAATATCGGTATCCGTGAAAGGCAGGCTTCGACCTGCGACACCAGTGGCTTTGCGCTTGCCGAAATCACGAGCTTCGGGCCCGGACGGTCCGAAGCGTCGTCCTGCCATCCGTCGTGAAAGGCGATTTCGCCGAATGCGTCATGCCGTGTCTTTGCAAAAGCTGCATAGGCTTTCGTGGTCAGCCGGGGGTCGGACGAACAGACATAGACAGTTGTGATGTCCTTCGACCAGACCTGTCCTTCCTTCCAGCCGGCCTGCGCCATGTGCAGCGTCACGGAAGACGCGACAAGCACCGCGACAGCAATCAGGTTTGCTTTTGACAGTGCCATCCGCGCGGGCGTCTTCCTTCGGTTCAAGTTCAGGCGCAGCCGCCGGCGCTTTCCGCCTTCGCCTTCAGCCCGATCAGGCTCTGGCGCGGGTTGTACTGGGGCTGGGTGAGGGCGAACACCTGCTCAAGTCCGGTGCCGGCATTGTTGACGACAAAGACGTCCTGCACCACCAGCGTGTCGCAGCGCGTCCCTTGGAAGCGGACGCGGATGCGGAACTTGCGCTCGCCGTTGTCGGAGGGGCCGAACTCGGCGTCGAGGGCGGGATTGGCCTCCGTCACCGTGCGCTCCAGAACAACCATGTTGGGCTGGTTCTGAGCAATTGGCGTGCCGCGTTCGGTTGCGCTTGCCACGATGCTTCGACGGATGGTTTCGGGGTCGGCGCGCACGTTCACCGACTGGGCGCCGGCGGTGACCGTCAGCACCTCGGCCTGGGGGGCGACGGGGGCACTGCTTCTGCGACCCGACTGGCAGGCAGCGAGCGCGAGAGCGGCGGCGAGAAGAACGGTCAGGCGGATCAGCATGTCGGGCGGTCCCTTGCGAAAATGTCCACCCCGGCGTGGCTCGGTCCGGGACGGGTGCCGCGTATAAGCCTTGGCCAAGGATGCAAGGTCAAGGTTAATAAAGCGCATATCAGCCGGTCGCCTCAGATCTCCTCGACCTGTGGCATCCAGGGCAAATCGGTGCTGCCGATGTCAATCCCCAATTGCGACAACAACGTGGTCGCCTGGCCGCGGTGGTGGGTCTGGTGATTGAACAGATGCGAGACCAGAAGCCAGCCCGGCTGGCTGCGGGTCTGTCCGTCCAGTCCGCTCGTCCACGACAGGGGGCGTGCCAGCCAGTCCGGCGTCAGCCCGTCGGCAAAGGCCTCGATTTCCGCATCCATGGCGCGGCGCGCTGAGGCGAGTTCCTCGAAGTCCTCGTAGAGAAGCGTGCCGATGGTGGTGCGCGGATAATCGTTTCCGGTGAAGCGGCTCATCCAGATTCGGTCGCCCAGAAGGATATGGTCGAGCGTGCCGTGCAACGACTTGAAGAAAGCGCCGCGGTCGGCCTTGCGTGCGGCGTCGTCAAGCTCTGCGCAGGCGGCGTAGATCTTGCCGTTCATCCAGCTGTTGTAGCGGGCGAAGGTCTGGCAGGTCCTCGGGGTCGTCATGATTTTCGCTCGTCGCTTGCGCCGCCGAGGTGGGGATCACGGCGCGATTCGAAAACTTGCTAGAAGGTCTCGCCGGTCTTGAAGCCACCGCCGCCGAAGCTGTCGCCGCTGCCGAAGCCGCCACCGCCGAAGCCGCCGGCATCACCGCCGCCGCCGCCTCCGGGAAATGTGCCGCCCATGGAGCCGGGCAGTCCGATGCCGCCGGGAAAGCCGATGTTGCGGCCGTGCCGCTTGCGGCGGCGGCGCGATTTTTCGGCCCGGGTCCAGTAGTCCGCGCCGGACAGGGCGCCCTTGGCAAGCTCGCCGAGGAGCACGCCGGTCAGGCTGTCGTCGTCGAAGGTGGAGTCCCAGGTGTCGTAGCGCTTGGAGCGGAAGCGCCGCGCGACCTTGGCGAGTTCGTCCCGGCGCTCCGCCAGTCCGCGCAGGTCGCGCTGATCCGCCTCGATTTCCTGTGCCTTGCGGGCAATCGTGGCGTCGAGATCCTGCAGACGGCGGACGATGCGCTCGTCCTGCGGCGAGGGCGTGGCGCGCGCCTCCTTCCAAAGGGTCGTGAGTTCCTCCGAGCGCAGCGAGCGCAACAGGGCTTCCTCGGCCGACTTGTAATTCTCGTCCTCGCCGGCGTGAAGACGCTGCTCGCGCGGCGCCAGCTCCTGGAGGTTTGCCTCCATTGCCTCGAGGCGCTGCGTCAGCTCCTCGATGGCGGTCTCCGCCGTCTCGATCGCGGCCGCGAGATCCTCTCCGGCGATATCCGCTGCCGCCTGCCGCGACAGATCGCCGAGTTTTGCCATCTCCGTTTCCACGTCCGCCTCCCGGTCTCCGGCATAGGCATCCAGGCGTTCCGGGATTTCCACCAGCATCGCGTAATTCGGGCGGGCATCGGAGTAGCGCACCAGCCGGGCGACCCAGCGGTCGAGCATGCGCACGATCCCGCGCGAGGCATAGTCCGGCGTCGCAAATCCGCGCTGCCACAGATAGAGGAACAGCGGATCGCTCTCGTAGGCGGTGCCTTTTTCGGCGCGGTCCGCCTTGGCCTGGTCGGCTTTGGCGCGGGCGGCCGTTGCCATGGTGCGCGCGGCCTCGACCGCTTGCTGCTGCGCCTGAAAGGCGGGATCGGCCTCAAGCCGGGCGTCGACATCCTCCAGAATGCCGTCGAGCCGGTCGCTGGCCGCATCCCGTTCCCGGGTCAGGCGCCGGCGCTCCTCGGTCGCATCCGCGATGTCGCGTTCCAGCGCCTCTCGTTCCGCGCGCAATGCGGACAGCGCAAGCTCGCGCTGTTCCAGATGGTGGCGCGCCTTGGCCTCGTCCTTGTCGATGCGCTGGCCGAAGGCCCGGTCGCCGCCGTCGCGCAGGCGGAAGCGGGCAAGCTCGCGGTAGGCTTCCAGTTCCTGCGCGCGCATGTCGTTGAGTTCGCGCATGGACTGTTCGACCCGCCGCGTCAGCCGCGATTCCTCGCCGCGCAAGTCGTTGAGCGTCCGTTCGATGGACCCGAGGGTCTGGCGTCCACTCACCATCTTAGCTGCACCTCAAAGCCTACCATTTCGTGATCGCCCCGGTCTCGACCGCGGCATTCCAGACCGGCTCGAGACGCCCGCTCGTCTTGGTGCCGAGGATCGCGTTCTGGACGATGCCGTCCTCCTCCTTGTCCTGGCGCACGGCATCGAAGGTGCGCTTGGGAACGCGCTGGGCCCAGATCTCGACCGTGGTCGCTTCGCCGTCTTCCTCGGAGATGACCTCGCGCGGGAGCACCTTGCCGTCGGGCGCGACCGCCTCGACGACCAGATAGTAGTTGCGGGTGGCGCGGTTGACGTCGGGAATGCGGGTGACGCCGGTCGGCACACCCGGCCGCGACACGATGCGCACGTCATAGGTCTCGCGCAGCCGCGCCTCGAGCGCGCGCAGATCGGCGATCGCGCCCCGCGCGGCCTCGGCGTCGCCGGCCGCCGCCGCCGATGTCGCGATCGCCGCCAGCGTTTCGGCCTGGGTGCGCGCCGCGTCCACTTCCGCAAGGTCGGAAATCCGCGCGCGAAGCGCGGCCGCGTCCGCCGGAAGCGTTTCGCTCAACTCGATGCGCAGCGCCTCCGCCGCCCGCTCGCGCGGCACGACGACCAGATAGCGCCAGGCCAGCAGGGCGGCCGCCAGAACCAGAAGCGCGATCAGCAGCGCCTTTCCCCAGCGCGCGCGGGTCACGTAGATGAGCGCCAGCGTGCGCTGGAAGCCCGCTGCCGGCGGGGCGTAGACAAAGCGGTTCTGCTTCAGGCTTTCGACGCCTTCCTGCAGGATCCGGTCCGGGACCTCGATGCCCTGGCTGCGATAGAGGTCGCGCAGGCGGGCGATCATCTGGGCGTCGCGCTGGTCGGAGTCGAGCTCCTTGAGCGCGACCCTCTCGTCGTGGCGAAGCGTGTCCACGACGTCCATGGCCATCATCAGTTCGTCGAGTGGCGCCTTCTTGGAGGCGGTGTCGGAGGGCATGCACTCGTTCCCGTTCAACAGCTGTCATGCGATCCCGCCCGGCCGGTGGCCATACCGCCTGCGGGTCGGTCCTCACGGTTGCGGCCGGGCGGTGATCCCGCCGCGGCCGCTGCTTGCCAAGATGCCCGACGCGCGGCTCACGCGCCGATCATGTTGCCCTGCGCGGCGAGCTTGGCGAGCCGGCGCTTGCCGTCCTCGACCGCATCGCGGATTTCCTCGGAATTCTTGGTCGACATCACGCGCATCTCGTTGATGATCTCGCGCGAGTTGACCTGGAAATTGATCACCGAATCCACCAGCTTCTTGACTGCGGCGGCCTGAACCGTGGGGCCGTATCCGGCCTTGAGCGCGGCTTCCTGCACCGCGTCGCCGATCTCGGCGAGCGTCTCCAGCGACTTGGACACGCCGTCCTTCATCGCGTTCAGCGTCTCGGTGGATTCATGCAGGCCCTGAAGCCCCGTGAAGGAGGCGTTCAGCGCGGTCAGCACGGAATCATTGGTGGAGAAGAAGCTCACCGCCTGCGAGTAGACCCGCTCCTTGGCGTTGGTCGTCTGCATCAGGCGCGCCATGATGACTTCCGACGTGTTGTAGCCGATCGTCAGGTTGTCGGAGAGGTCCTTTGCGACCTGGTAGCGCTTCTCCTCGTCCTGCATCACGCGCATCTTCTCGTCGCGGGCAAGCTCCAGACGCGCCTTTCCGGCCGGATCGTCCCCGGCATAGGCCTCGACGGTCTTGTTGGCTTCCTCAAGGCCGGCCTTGGCGGCATCGAGCTTGGCGCTTGCGGTCTGCAGCACCTCCAGTGCCAGGACCTCGGCCTGTTTCAGCGCGCCGCGGAAATCGCGATAGGCTTCGAGGATGCGCTGCTCGCGCTCGATCTGGTCCTTGGTGTCGCGCGCCACGTCCAGATAGGTGTCGCGGATCTTGCCGAAGCGGTCGGAGACCGTGCCCCGCGTCATGTCCCGCCACTTGTTCGACAGGCCTTCCATGAAGGAGATCTTGCCGTCGGAGAGCTGGTCGACCATGGCCTTGGCGTCGTCGCGGATCGAGTTGAACGCCTCGGTGATCGCCTCGTAGCGATCGCCGATGGACATGGCCTGGATCTCGTTGCGCACCACCTCGTTGAAGGTCTGCGCCTGGCCGAGGGTCCGGGTGATCACGGCGATCTTGTCCGGCGACAGGTCGGAAATCTTCTCGAGCAGCGCGTTGATCGGCGCCTCAGCGGTGCTGCCGGGCATCAGGCCCATGTCCCGCAGGGCGCCCATCGCGCGGTCGAGATACTGCATGGGCGACAGGGCGGTTCCCGCCGTTGCCTGCGGGGCCATTTGCGTATCCGACATTGCCGTTGTCTCCGCCATTGTGCGTCCTCTGTCTTCAGTTTTCGCCAGGCCCGGTTGCGGCGCCATGGCGAAAGGGACCCGATATCAAGTTCCGGCCGTGGTGCGCCGGATCGTTCATGCGCCCTTCGCGTCCGGCGTTTCCGGTGCCGCGCGTGGTGCGCGAAGCTGAGTTAAGCACATTCCCTGTGACAGTTACACGCCCCAGGCCGCCGCGATGCGAGATGCGGTCTAAGGTGTTGCGTCCATGCCCGCCCGGGCGTCGCAAACGGCGATCCGCGCGGCCAGACGGGCGTTGTTCCTGACCAGCGCGATGTTGGTGTCCAGACTGCGTCCGCCGGTCATCTCGTAGACAAGGGCAAGCACGAAGGGCGTTACATCCTTGCCGGAAATGCCGCGTTTCGCGGCCTCCGCCACGGCCGCGTCGATGATGCCGGCCATTTCGGCGGCCGGGATCTCGGCGCTTTCGGGAACCGGGTTTGCGACCAGCACGCCGCCATGACCGGGAAAGCTCCGGCGAACGGCCAGAAGCTCGGCGATCTCCTCGGGCGTATCCAGCCGGTAGGGCGCGGGCAGGCCGCTGGAACGCGACCAGAAGGCGGGGAAATCGTCGGTGCCATAGGCAACGACGGGAACGCCGCGGGTCTCCAGCACTTCCAGCGTCTTCGGCAGATCCAGAAGCGCTTTCGCACCGGCGGCGACCACGCAGACCGGCGTGCGGGCCAGTTCCTCCAGGTCGGCGGAAATGTCGAAGCTTTCCTGCGCGCCCCGATGCACGCCGCCGATGCCGCCTGTGGCAAAGACCGAAATGCCGGCGGCATCGGCCGCCATCATCGTCGCCGCGACCGTGGTCGATCCGGTGCGCCGGGTGGCGAGCGCGAAGGCGAGATCGGCGCGCGAGCATTTCATCGCGGTCTTTGCTTCGGCAAGCAGCTCCATCTCGCCGTCCGAAAGCCCGACATGCAGCTTCCCGTCGAGGGCCGCGATGGTCGCCGGTACGGCGCCTTGCGCGCGAATGTCGGCCTCCACCTGACGCGCGGTTTCCGCGTTCTTCGGCCAGGGCATGCCATGGGTGATGATGGTCGATTCCAATGCCACGACGGCCTGGCCGGCGGCGCGGGCGTCCGCCACTTCCGCGCTCAGCACGATCTGCGAATTGGGGAGGGAAGAGAGCCTGGTCGACATGTGTGCCTCGAAGTCCGGTGCGCGGAGCAAAGGGTCGGATCCGCGCGATGCGCGCCGGCGCCCTTATAGGCGCGCGAGCAGCACCGCGTCGAGACGCATGTCGTCGCGGTGCTGCGGTTTTTCCGGCCTGTAACCGGGCGGTTACGCAGTCGGCGAGGCGGCTGCGGCGCTTTCGCCAAGGACGGCGTCCCAGGTGAGCGTTACGGGGGCCGCCCCTTGCGCCTGCACGGTCACGCGTGCCGCAGCGAGGCCGGCGCGGGCGGCGTCGGCAATGTCCCAGCCGCGCGCGCGGGCCGCGAGCGTGCCGGCAATCAGCGCGTCGCCCGCGCCGGTGACATCCCGTACGGCAACGGGCGCCACGGCCAGGCTCAGGCAGGCCCCGGCGGTAGCGAGCGCCAGCGGGGCGGGCCCATCGCTGACGAGGCAGGCGCCGACGCCGAGGGCAACCAACGCGCTGGCGATCGCCAGCGCATCCTCCGGCGCGGGAGCGGGACCTGCATGCCTCTGGCCGAGCAGGGCGGCGCCTTCCAGCCGGTTGCAGAACAGGATGTCCAGCCGGTCGAGAACTTCGGCGAGGCGCGGCGCCTTGGCGATGGAGACGGCGTCGGCTGCCAGCAGACGGTGTCCGGCTGCCGCGGCGATTTGCCCGAGGACCGGCTGCGGCAGGTTCGCCTCGATGAACCAGAGATCCGCTTCGGCGAGCGCTGGATGGGCGATGTCGATGTCGCCCGGTCGCAGCGCATCGGTGATGGCGCCGTCGACGACGGCCGCCGCCAGACCGCCGTCGGGGTCATGCAGGGCAAGATAGCGCCCGGTCGGGTGGTCGGAGCGATGGACAGTCGAGACATCGATGCCCTCCGCGCGAAGGCTTGCAAGCAGCACATCGCCGTCGCTGTCGCGACCCACCGCCCCGGCGAGGGCGCAGGGCGGGGAGAGGCGCGCCAGCGCGCGGGCGACATTCGCGGCAACGCCGCCCGGACGGGTGGTCAGGCGCGCCGGCGTCGAGGTGTCGCGCAGGATGGCGCGCTGCGCGTCGGCGAGCGTGTCGAGATGAATGGCGCCGAAGGCGGCAAGGGTCATGCGCGCGGATCCTGATATCGAAAGACATGCGGGCCCGGGTCGGGCGTGCCGTCCTGCGCCACGGGTCCGCTTCCTCATGCCACAGGACGGCACGCCGGCGAAAGCGCGCTGGGGCGGGCGACCGTGAGCGGAAACCGCCGGGTGATTCTGGCAGCGGAGCGTCCCGGTTTCCCGCTTTGCCATCCAGACCCCGGGTGGTTCATATCGTCCGGTCAGGGAACAAGTCTAGAACATATCGACTATTATCATTTATTTTCAGTTACTTATTTGTCATTGCTCGAAGAGAACAAATAAGGTACAAAAGCTGAGTTTGAATCGCCGGCCCTGGCATGGAATAAGGATCGCACGCATGGCTCAGAATTCACTCCGCTTGGTCGAAGGCATTCAAATGGACAAGACAAAGGCGCTGGACGCCGCCCTTTCTCAGATCGAACGCGCTTTCGGCAAGGGGTCCATCATGAAGATGGGCCAGGGGCAGGTGGTCGAGACCCAGACCGTCTCCACCGGCTCGCTCGGCCTCGACATCGCGCTTGGCATCGGTGGCTTGCCGCGCGGGCGTGTCGTTGAGATCTACGGACCGGAATCTTCCGGCAAGACCACGCTGGCACTGCACACCATCGCCGAGGCGCAGAAAGCCGGCGGCATTTGCGCCTTCATCGATGCCGAGCATGCGCTCGACCCGATCTACGCCCGCAAGCTGGGCGTCAACATCGACGACCTGCTGATCTCGCAGCCGGACGCCGGCGAGCAGGCGCTGGAGATTGCCGACACGCTGGTGCGGTCCGGCGCCATCGACGTTCTGGTGGTCGATTCCGTGGCCGCGCTCACGCCGAAGGCGGAGCTTGAAGGCGAGATGGGCGACAGCCTCCCGGGCATGCAGGCGCGGCTGATGAGCCAGGCGCTGCGCAAGCTCACCGCGTCGATCTCGCGATCCAAGTGCATGGTGATCTTCATCAACCAGATCCGCATGAAGATCGGCGTCATGTTCGGATCGCCGGAAACGACGACGGGCGGCAACGCGCTGAAGTTCTATGCCTCCGTGCGCCTCGACATCCGGCGCATCGGCGCGATCAAGGACCGCGACGAGGTGGTCGGCAACCAGACGCGGGTCAAGGTGGTCAAGAACAAGCTCGCTCCGCCGTTCCGCCAGGTCGAGTTCGACATCATCTACGGTGAGGGCGTGTCCAAGAACGGCGAGCTGCTCGACCTCGGCGTCAAGGGCGGGATCGTCGAGAAGTCCGGCGCCTGGTTCTCCTACAACAGCCAGCGGCTGGGGCAGGGACGCGAGAACTCCAAGCAGTTCCTCAGGGAAAACCCCGAGATCGCCGATGAGATCGAATTGGCGATCCGGCAGAATTCCGGCCTGATCGCGGAGCGGATCACGGATCCCTTTGCCGGCAACGAGGATGGCGAGAGCGCCGAATAAGGGCTTGGTGGCGGAGCCGGCGATCCCGGTTCCCTGCGGCACCAGCGGCCTGACGCAGTTCGACGTTTCGGGGCGCCTTCGGGTGCCCCTTTTCTTATCTGGCGCGCGACGGCGGCGTGCCGTTGCCGCGCTGGACTTGTCGACTGTGCAAAGATAAAAGCGGCGCAAGAACGAACAAGGCGCGCGCCATGGCCGGATCCTGTCCCGGATCGCCCGATCGCGCGCCCGGCGCATTGGATGGCAGCTTCATGAGCGGTGTAAACGAAATCCGGACGGCCTTTCTCGACTATTTTGCCAAGAACGGGCACGAACCCGTGGCATCGGGGCCGCTCGTTCCGCGCAACGACCCGACGCTGATGTTCACCAACGCCGGCATGGTTCCGTTCAAGAACGTCTTCACGGGTCTCGAAAAGCGCGACTACGTGCGGGCGGCCAGCGCGCAGAAATGCGTGCGCGCCGGCGGCAAGCACAACGACCTCGACAACGTCGGCTATACCGCGCGCCATCACACGTTCTTCGAGATGCTGGGCAATTTCTCCTTCGGCGATTATTTCAAGGACCGTGCCATCGAGCTGGCCTGGAACCTGATCACCAAGGAGTTCGGTCTGCCCAAGGACCGGCTGACCGTTACGGTCTATGCCGAGGACGACGAGGCACACGATCTGTGGAAGAAGATCGCCGGCCTGCCTGACGAGCGGATCATCCGCATCGCGACCTCCGACAATTTCTGGGCGATGGGCGATACGGGCCCCTGCGGGCCGTGTTCGGAGATCTTCTACGACCACGGCGACCACATTTGGGGCGGGCCTCCGGGATCCGCCGACGAAGACGGCGACCGGTTCATCGAGATCTGGAATCTCGTCTTCATGCAATACGAACAGCTTGCCGACGAGCGGGTCGACCTGCCGCGTCCGTCCATCGACACCGGCATGGGGCTTGAGCGCATCGCAGCCGTCCTCCAGGGCGTGCATGACAATTACGACATTGATCTGTTCCGCGCGCTGATCTCGGCGTCTGAAAACGCCATTGGCGTCGAGGCGGAAGGCAAGGCGGCGTCGAGCCACCGGGTGATTGCCGATCACCTGCGCTCCGCCAGCTTCCTCATTGCCGACGGCGTGCTGCCATCCAACGAGGGGCGCGGCTATGTGCTTCGCCGCATCATGCGCCGGGCGATGCGCCATGCCCATCTGCTGGGTGCGGAAGATCCGCTGATGTGGCGGCTGGTGCCGACACTGGTGCGCGAGATGGGGCGGGCCTACCCCGAACTGACGCGCGCCGAGGCGCTGATCACCGAGACGCTGCGGCTGGAGGAAAGCCGCTTCCGCAAGACGCTTGCGCGCGGCCTGACCCTGCTGGACGATGCCAGCGGCGATCTCGGCGAGGGTGCGGAGTTCGATGGCGAGACCGCCTTCAAGCTCTACGACACCTATGGCTTTCCGCTGGACCTGACGCAGGATGCGCTGCGCGCGCGCGGCATCACGGTCGACACCGACGGCTTCAAGGCGGCGATGGAGCGTCAGCGCGCCGAGGCCCGAGCCGCGTGGTCCGGCTCGGGAGAGGCCGCCACCGACACCGTCTGGTACACGCTGAAGGACCGCTGCGGCGCGACCGATTTCCTTGGCTATGACACCGAGGCCGCGGAAGGCGTCGTCCAGGCGCTTGTGCGCGACGGTGCGGAAACCATGGAGCTGAAGGCCGGCGACACCGGCGTGGTGATCCTGAACCAGACGCCGTTTTACGGCGAGTCCGGTGGCCAGGTCGGCGACACGGGCACCATGCGCGGCGAGGGCGTCGAGATCGAGGTAACCGGCACGCAGAAGAAGGCCGACGGCCTGTTCCTGCATGAGGTGCGGGTGATCTCCGGCACCGTCGGCCTCACCCAGGCGCTCGAGCTGCAGGTTGATGGCACCCGCCGGTCAACCATTCGCGCCAATCACTCCGCGACCCATCTGGTGCATGAGGCGCTACGAGAGGTGCTTGGAACGCATGTGGCGCAGAAGGGCTCGCTGGTCGGCCCCGACCGGCTGCGCTTCGATTTCTCCCATCCCAAGCCGATGTCGGTGGAGGAGCTGCGGGAGGTCGAGGAGATCGCCAATGCGGTCGTGCTGCAGAACGCCCCGGTCGAAACCCGCCTGATGGGCGTGGACGAGGCGATCGAGCAGGGCGCGATGGCGCTCTTCGGCGAGAAATACGGCGAGGAGGTCCGCGTCGTGTCAATGGGCGTCGCGGATCGCGGCGCGAAAGCGGGCAAGACCTATTCGCTGGAGCTTTGCGGCGGCACCCATGTCGCGCGGACCGGCGACATCGGACTGGTGACGCTCGTATCGGAAGGCGCTGTCGCCTCCGGCGTGCGCCGGGTCGAGGCGCTGACGGGTGCGGCGGCGCGCCGCTACCTGAGCGGCCAGGACGCGCGGGTGCGCGACATTGCCGGGGCGCTGAAGGTCGGCCAGTCGGATGTGACCGACCGGGTTGCCGCGCTGATCGAGGAAAAGCGCCGCCTGGAGCGCGAACTTGCCGAGACCCGCAAAAAGCTCGCGATGGGCGGGAGCGAAGGCGGCGATGCCGGGGTGACCGAGATCGGCGGCATCAAGGTGCTGTCGCGGATCGTCGAGGGCCTCAATCCCAAGGATCTCAAGGGGCTTGCGGATCAGGCCAAGACCCAGGTCGGCTCCGGCGTGGTCGTGCTGATCAATCGCGGCGAGGACAACAAGGCGGCCATCGTGGTTGGCGTCACCGAGGACATGACGGGCACGTTGAGCGCGGTGGATCTGGTACGTGTCGGGTCGGCCGTGCTTGGCGGGCGCGGCGGCGGCGGGCGTCCGGACATGGCGCAGGCCGGCGGATCGGACGCCTCCCAGGCGGGAGCCGCGGTGGAGGCTATCCTCGCCTCGGTCGCGGATGGCGCGCGGTTGACGGAGGCCTGAGGCGATGGGCGCCGACCGCGAAGATCCGGACGACACACCGGGCCCGGAGCGGCAGCGCCAATTTGAACCGGATGTCGCGGACGACGCCGCGAAGCCCCCCGGCGCGGCGGGCGCGGCCGGCAGCACATCCTTCAAGCACCGGGTTTTCCGGCTGCTGGAGCTTGGATCGTCGGGAGACCGGCAGGGGCAGTGGGTCGACCGCATCCTGCTGATCTTCATCGTCGCCACCGTCGTGCTGGTGGTGCTGGAGACGGTCCCCTCCATCCAGCAGGAGTGGTCCGGCCTGCTCGACGCGTTCGAGTTCGTGGTCGGTGCGGTCTTCCTGACGGAGTATCTCCTGCGGCTGTGGGTGGCGGATCTTCATCCGCCGTTTCGCCGGCTGAAACCGCTGCAGGCACGCCTGCGCTATGCCGTGCGCGGCGAGGCGTTGATCGATCTGCTCGCCGTGCTGCCGTTCTTTATCGGGTTTCTGCTTCCCGCCGGCGACTTCAAGGCGCTGGTAGTCCTGCGGCTGTTGCGCTTCTTCAAGCTTGCCCGTTACTCGCCGGCGCTGCGCTCGCTTGCCAATGCGGTTGCCGGAGAACGCCACGCGCTCGGCGCCAGCCTGGTTATCATTTTCGGCGTCATGCTGCTCGCCGCCACCGGCATGTATCTGGTGGAACGCACGGTCCAGCCCGACACGCTCGGCACGATCCCGCACGCCATGTGGTGGGCACTGGCGACCCTGACCACGGTCGGCTACGGTGATGTGGTGCCGGTGACCGTTGCCGGAAAACTCCTCGGCGGCCTCGTCATGCTGATGGGATACGGGCTATTTGCGCTGCCGATCGGCATTGTCGCGACCGCCTTCGCGCGGGAGATCCACGCCCGCGATTTCGTTGTCACCTGGGGCATGGTCGCCAGCGTGCCGCTGTTTGAGGACCTGCGCGCCTCCGAGATCGCTGAAATTTCCAAGCTTCTGCGGGCGCTGTCCGTTGACGGCGGCCAGCCGATCACCCGGGTGGGTGAAGAGGCGACCAGCATGTATTTCATCGCCCGCGGCGCGGTGATCGTCGAACTGGGCAACACGCGCGCGCGGCTGGAGGAGGGCGCCTTCTTCGGCGAGATGGCGATCCTCGGCGGCCGGCGGCGGCTGGCCTCCGTCAGTGCTGCGGAAGCAACCCAGCTAATGGTCCTGGAGGCCAGCGACCTGCAACGGCTGATGAGCGACAAGCCGGAGATCGCCCGCAAGATCCTCGACGAGGTCAAGGCCCGCACGCAGCTCATGACCGCCAGTGGCGACATCGTGCCGGAGGAGCTGATGGAGGCGATGGATGCCGAGGAGAGTCTGACGGAGGAGGAATGCGCGCCGGATACCGACACCGGGCCGGATCTCTTCGCGCCGGAGACCGCGCGGAGCGATGCGGATGACCCCGTCGAACAGACCCCGCCCAAGGGCGGGGGCGACACGTGAAGCGCATTACCCAGCCGGCGCGGTGCTCCCTTAGATCATTAGTGCGCCGATCAGCTCCCAGTAGCGCCCGATCGCCGGGATAATGCCGGCGGTGCACGCCTTTCCTGTCCCGCGGGGCGACCCAAAAGGCTCAGCACGCGGTTCTTGCGACGTCTCAACCAGGTGCCGAGGGCCGGCCGGTCCATCAGCCACAGGCGCAACGACAGGCGGGCGCGCCAGGCCGCGAGATAGAGCGCGCCGATGGCCGTTTCTGCCCTGGTCATTGCCTTGATTGCCCGGTGGCGCCCTCCGAACCTGTCCTTGTAGTCATAGGTTCCGGCGCCGAAATCGTAGATCTCGAAGTCGTTGCGCTGCGCCCACTCGATTTCGAGAATGGTCGCGATCAGGCCGGGAGAGTGCTTCTTGTAGCGGCCCTCATTCAGCGAACACAACGTGCCGGTGATTACACCGTTGTGGCAGAGGCAGTAGCTTGTTGCGATCCAGTCGTCGCCGACGCGCAGGCCGTGCAGCAGGACATTGCCGGTCGCGCAGCCCTCCAGGGCGAGGCGCCGGCAATGGGCGAAAATCGCCGTGTCCTGCATCGAATCGCTCATGCCGTTTTTCGCAAGGCGCTTTTTGCGCTGAGCGGCCATGGCGTTCAGGATGCTGTCGATCTCGCGTGGCGTCTTTGCCTCGACGATCCCGAAGTCCGGGATCTTCTTCAGCTTGGCCAGCTGCTTCGCCATCTTGTTGTAGACGGAGTGCTGGCTGCGGGCGCGCTCAAGGCTTTTTTCGCCGAGATCGATCCGCGAGGCGCCTTCCCGGGTCTCGATCAGGCGGGCGGCCGTCCACAAGGGGTTCGGTACGCCACGGAATTCGCGAATGAGCTTGGAGAAAATCAGCGCATCATGCCGAGGGAGTGCGGCGAGCAAGGCAGCCCGCAGCCGCTCGGCCAGCGACGGATCGTTCGCCACCTCTCGTGTGACAACCGGGAAGTGGTAGTCCGCAACGCCATGGTCGAGAAAGTCGATCCGCCGGACACCGAAAGTTGTCCTGATGGTCAGCGGCACGATCATCAGCGCGCGATCCTCTTGGGAATCGAGGATTGCGACATAGACCGGTTTGCCGTCGCGCTCGCGGACGACCGTGTCTTCCAGCGACTGCAGGAAGGCAAGGCTCTGGAAGACGGTGGAACAGCCGTGCCCCTCAAGGTCGCGCCACAATGCCTCAAGGCGCGGAGCGTGAAGGGTTGCGAATGTCTCGCTGCGGAGTTTTGTCGTGTCCGTCATCGGTTTACCGGCTCCGGTGCGCGACGGGCAGGAGCGTGCCGATCCGCCCTTTGCGCCAGGCATAGGCGAAGGCGGCCTTCGTCCAGAACCCGGGGCCCTCGATGGCGCGCGATTTCGGTGTCAGTCCGAACACCTGACGCATCACGCCATTGGCGTAGTTCATCGCGAAATGCCGGCGGCTTGTGCGTGTGTGATACTCGACCGTTGCCGATACGTTCAGCGACTTGCCATTGACGACGCGGTGCGGCCAGTTGAGCGGCCAGAACAGCCCGTCGCCGGGCGTCAGGTCGATCACCGTCGCGGCCTCGTCGAAGGACGGATCGTAGGCGATCTCCTCGCCGGCTGCGGTGGTGATGATGCGCTCCAGTTCCTCCGGCTTGAGGAAGGGGTCCGCACCCGGATAGAGCCAGATGCGCTTTTCACCGCGAATGTGCAACAGCCCCTGGCCGGGGACATCCGCATGGTAGTAGACGCGGGCGTTGGGCGAGGAGATCAGGATCCCGAGCTGGCGGTTGAAGCAGGAAAACCCCGGCACCGCGGTTTGGAGCGTATCCATCAGTTCGTCCAGCAGCGCCTGGTAACGCGGATCGCGTGCGCCGACATGGCCGATGTTGACCCAAAGCGCACCGCTTGCCACGGCATCGAACAGCGTCGCGGGGTCGGCGGCGGTCAGGCCGCTGTCGCGCCATTCCCGCGCGTCTTCGCGGCCCGGGTCCATCGTCGCGATCTCGCGAACGGCGTCCGGGTTCTTCGCGACCAGGTCAGCAAGCGCTTCATCGCTGAACAGCGAACTTTCGGCAAACCGGTGCCGGATCCTGACGATCTCATTGTCCCAGGCTTCCGCAATGTTCGCGGGCAGGAAGCATGTGTCTTCGGTCATTGATCCCTCGCGTTTTCTCAGAGCATTGCGTGAAACCCTAAAGAAGCGATCAACAACTAATGCGCGAGATTGCGCTGGAGGCGTCAATAGGTTTGTTGGTAAATGCGGAATTTATGTGATTTCAATTTTATGAAAATGGTGATTGCATACGTCCCCTTAACCGGAGACGGCTAGGGCTTGATAAAACTCTTCAGCCCCGGTGCGCAAACGTATGAAGGCTCTCAGGAGACTTGCAGGTTCCGAGCAGGCGCGACGGTTGATCGAGATCCTGTTCAGCCGTGGCCTGAGCACGGTGTCGAGCTTCGTCCTGCTGTTTGTCGCAAGCCGCGTGCTGACGCTGCCGGATTACGGCCTTTATGTTTTCCTGTTTTCGGTCGGAAGCGCGCTTGGCCTGTTCATCGGCCTCGGCCGTCCGATGCTTCTGATCAAGCATCTTCGCGCCGCCCAGACCAGCGGAGGCGCCCACAATCGCTCGTTGCTGCGCGCCAGCCTTTTTTGGGTCGGGATGGCGAGTGCGGCTATTCTCCTGCTTGGCGGCTTTCTCTATATCGCCGCCCCCGTGCTGCCGTCTCCCTACAATGCGCTTTATCTCACGGCCGCATTCGCCGCGATCTATGCGTTGAGCGAGGTTCTGCAGGCCTATTTCCGCGTCCGGCAGAATTTCTGGCTGGCTCTGGTCCCGCGCGAGAACGTCTGGCGCTTGCTGGCGGCCGCCGGTCTTGTCGCCGGCGTTCTGCTGGGTGGCGGCTGGACCGGCCGTTCCGCCTTTGTGGCGGTCACGCTCGCGCTGCTCCTCTCCATTGCGGTTCAGGTCGCGGTGTTCCTGAGGCAGACCAGAGGCGCATGGATATCCTCCAGTGCCCCGGCGCTGCGCGCGCGCAAGCGTCTCTGGCAGCGCGAGGGCGCGTTCTTCTGGGCGCACACCGGGTTTGCGGCGGCGGCCTCCTATCTGGAGACTGTCCTGATCGGCGTGGTCATCGGTCTGGAGGCGGCGGCGTTCTTCTTCCTCGTGACGCGCCTGACGATGCTGCTCAACCTGCCCAGCGTCGCGGTGGAGACGCTCGGCATGCCCAGACTTTCGGAAAAGCTGCGGCGCAACGACCGCGCGGGCGCACAAAACCTGGCGGTCACCTATTCCGCGATTTCCTTCACGCTCGCCTTTCTTGGAAGCGTCGTGCTGCTTGCGATTGCGCCGACAGTGCTGGGCCTGTTCGACCCGTCCTTCACCGAGCATTTCGATGTGGTGGCGGTGATGGCGGCGAGCGTGGTGGCGCATGCCTTCTTCGGGGTCGGAACCGGCATGCTGCTCCTCGCCGGCGGCGAACGCTACTATCTGGTCTATCGCAGCTTGCTGTTCATTCCCTACCTCGGCTCCCTCGTCCTTGCCGGGCAGATCTACGGTTTGATCGGTGTTGCCGTCGTAAGCCTCGCCTTCGTCCTGATCGAGAACGTGATCGCGCTGGAGTGGTGCTTGCGCAAACGCGGCATTGATCTCAGGGCGAGCGTGTTCATGACGCAGCGGCTTCCCGCCTTGCGGCGCGCCGGCCCCTCGCAATGACTGCTAGCGCGGGACGAGGCCGGGCGTAAGCTGATCGTAGAGCGGATCGCCCGACCAGAAGACATCGGTCGGACCGATTGCGTAGTCGACGATGTTCCACCGCCCGTAGGCGCGCACAAGCAGGGCATAGGTGGTGATCCCGTCCATGTATTCCGCCTGCTCGCGCAGCGCTGTTCTCGACAGGTCAATCGGCCTGCCGCCCGGCCGTTGCGGCGAGACGATGGCGAAGGCCCAGTTTCCCGACACGCGCAGCCGGTCGATCACGAATTCGACCGGAGGAGAGACGCGTGCCTCCACCAGCGGACGGATGGCGTTCATCAGGTCCTTGCGCTCCTGTGTGCCCCGTGCCGGTTCGTAGGGCTTTTCGGCTTGCGCGTGAGCGGCCGAGACCAGCAGAAGGAGGGAGACCGCGGCAAGGGCGCGGAACATGCGGACGAACAGGGCTTTCGGCATATCGGGTCTTCCGTTTGGCGAGGCGAGGGGCACGGCCCCCGTGCAGAGCGAGTCTAGCCGGCCACGGTCGCCGGGGCCAGCCGGCAGGATCCCGTCGGTCCCGCAGGACGGCCGGTTCGACACACCAACGGTTCCGCCATTTTATCGCGGGGAGGGAACCGCAAGGCTTGCCCGGACAATCGATTTCGCGGCGCGGCCTGCTTCCTCGGCGTAGTCCGGGTCGCGATGGACCAGCATGGTGGAGAAGGCCCCGTCCATCAGAAGAACGACCTGGCGGGCGATCGCCTCCGGGTTGGCGATCCCGTCTTGCAGAAACCGCGCGGCGAGCCAGGCTTCGAAGGCTTTCTTGTGCGCGGATCCGATCTTCATCGCCGGATGTCCCGGAAGGTTGGCGAGTTCTGCAGCGGTGCGCAGAAAGCCGCAGCCTCTCCATTTCGGATGGCGGGCGGATCTGGCGAGCTGGACAAAAATCGCCTCGACCTTGTCGGCTGCGTCGCCCGGCGCGCTGTCGAACCATTTTTCGAAGAGCTTCAGGTTCGGCTGGTCGCGGGAACTCAGATATTCGGCGACGAGATCGTCCTTGCTCTTGAAGTGGTAGTAGAGCGTCTTCTTGGTGACCCCTGCGTCCGCCGCAACGGCATCGACGCTGACCGCGCGAATGCCCTCCCGGTAGAACAGCCTGTTTGCGGCATCGACCACCCTTTCGCGGGCGGGCTTGTCTGTCTTCGGCTTTGCGTCCATGCGTCACTCGCTGGCAATGTATACTGACTAGTGAGTATGCTAATCCTATGGTCGAGGCTAGCCTTTCTGTCAACGCAAACCGAAAGGCAGACCCATGCAAACCAATGTCCTTTATGAAAAAATCGGCCGCGTCGCGCTTCTGACGCTCAATCGGCCGGAGAAGCTGAACGCGCTCGATTACGCGACCAACGACCGGCTTCTGTCGCTCCTCGACGAGGTCGAGGCGGACGACGAGATCGGCGCGGTGATCCTCACGGGAGCGGGCGAGCGGGCTTTCTCGGCCGGAGGGGACATTCACGAGTTCACGCAGAGCATCCGGCGCGGAACGGAAGAGGCGGTGCGGGAGTTCTGCCGCCGCGGACAGAGGATGACGGCCCGTTTCGAGGCCTTTCCCAAACCGGTGATCGCGGCGGTGAACGGCATCGCCTTTGGCGGCGGATGCGAGATCACCGAATCGGCGCATCTGGCGATCGCCTCCGACACGGCGATTTTCGCAAAGCCCGAAATCAATATCGGCATCCCTCCGACGTTCGGCGGGACGCAGCGCCTGCCGCGGCTGGCCGGACGAAAGCGCGCGCTGGAACTGCTTCTGACCGGCGACACCTTCGGCCCGGAGCGCGCCTATGAGCTGGGTCTGGTGAACAAGGTGGTACCCGGGGAGGAGCTGCTTCCGGCCGCGTTCGACCTGGCGGAGCGCATCTTGCGGCATTCTCCCCTTGCCGCGGCGCGGATCATCACGGCGGTCACGCGCGGCATCAACGCGACCATCGCGGAGGGCCTGCTGATCGAGCGCGAGCAGTTCGCCCGCATGTGTCCGACCGCGGATGTGCTGGAAGGCCTGGATGCCTGGATAGCCCGGCGGACGCCGACGTACCTCGGGCGGTAGCCGGCACGGGTGCCGCCGCCGGGGCGGGCGGGCGCGGTTGAGCCCCGCCGTCGGCCGGGGACCTCATGCCCCTTGGGAAAATTGCGGAAAAGGTGCCACTGAGGGCGGCGGGGGGATCGCCCAATCGCTTCGCGACCTTGCATTGCCGGACAGTCGAACGTCGGTGAACACGGCTCGCGAGACCGATGTGGAGCGGAGAGATGTTCGGGTGGCACAAATAAAGTTTCTCTGAAATATCGGAGATTTAGCAACGCAGGCGGGTATATCGCGCGATGCGTGCACGGCTGGATGGCAGCGGTCTGATGTAACGTGAACGCTTATCGGAAGCCGGCGGCCGGGCCGGACCCGGATTCGCGTATGCCCACAGGGAAACCCCCCACCTTTTCAAGAGCATGAAAGATCAAGAAATGCGAATATAATAATGATATTGATATTTATAACAATGCCATTTTTCGATGGTCCACGACGACTGCTTGTCGTTGCCTTGATTTGAAGGGTGGTTTCGCAGACTTTCGCAGAATTAAGCTTGAATCATCTTACCAAGAAAGTTTCCTTTCTGCAGTATTGACAAACAAAGAGAGAGTTGTGTCGTTGTTTCTGTTAACTGCTTATTAAATGGGCGCAAACTATCAAACGGGCGTGGATCTGAATTGCGGAAGATCGACTTGGAGATCCGCAGTCGCGATTGTTGTTCTCTGGCTGCCGCGTGTGAGGCGAATACGATGCTCAAGAAAATATCCATACCGAAGAAGGTTTTTGGTGGCTTCGGTTTCATCCTGATCCTGTTGCTGACGATCAGCGCCATCGGGGTCAGCGCCCTCGTCAGCAGCAACAGCGATTTCGCCACCTATCGGCAGGCGGCGCGGGAAACCGCCGAGGCCGGGCGAGTTCAGGCCAATCTGCTTGAAGCCCGCATCGCGGTGAAGAATTTCATCATTTCCGGATCGCAGGCCAATATCGATGTCGTGGAAAAGCGGCTCCAGGCAACCCGCAGCCTTCTCGATGATCTGGCAAAGCTCACGAACGGACATGAGGCGGATCAGATGATCGCCGAGGCCGCTCAGGATCTGGAGCGCTATTTTCAGGCGTTCCAGGCGCTTACGGCCTTGAGCGAAGGGCGTGAGGATGCCGCAGCGCGGTCCGTGGATGTGATCGGGCCGAAAATCGCCGCCGATCTTGAGAGCTTCAAGCTGTCGACGAAGACCCTGCAGGATACGCTTGGCCCGCAGGCCACGGCGGAGATGGAGCGTGCCGTCACGTTCGTGCTGATTGTGGCCGCAGCCGGTGTCCTCCTCGGGCTGGCTGCCGCCTGGAGTATCGGAACCGGCATTGCACGACCGATTTCCACCATCACCAACGCCATGCGGACCCTGGCCGGCGGTGACAAGACCACCGACATCCCCGGGCTCGACCATGGCGACGAAATCGGGGCCATGGCCAGGGCCGTCGTGGTGTTCAAGGAAAACATGATCAAGGCCGAGGACCTGGCGGCCAAGGAGATGGAAGCGGCCAAGACGCGTGACGTGCGCGCCCGCCACATCGAGCAACTGACCCAGACCTTCGATGCCAATATCTCGGAACTGCTGGATGTGGTCGCAAGCGCTGCCACGGAAATGCAGAGCACCGCGCAGTCCATGTCCGGCATCGCCAGCGACACCAACCACCGGGCCACCTCCGTCGCCAGTGCTGCGGAACAGGCGTCCGCCAACGTCCAGACGGTGGCAAGCGCCACGGAAGAGCTTTCGTCCTCCATCCAGGAGATTTCGCGGCAGGTGTCCCAGTCCTCCGCGATCGCCAGCCGTGCCGTGACAGAGGCCAGTCGCACCGATGTCCAGGTGCAGGGGCTGGCCGCCTCCGCCCAGAAGATCGGCGAAGTGGTGAATCTGATTTCCGCCATCGCCCAGCAGACCAACCTGCTCGCCCTCAACGCCACTATCGAGGCGGCGCGCGCCGGCGAGGCCGGCAAGGGGTTTGCGGTCGTTGCCTCGGAAGTGAAGGCCCTTGCCACCCAGACCGCACAGGCCACCGAGGAGATCAGCCAGCAGATCGCCAGCATCCAGGTGGAAACGGCCGAAGCGGTGTCGGCGATCCAGATGTTCGGCGTGACCGTCGGCGAGGTGAACGAGATTGCCTCCAGCATCGCCTCGGCGGTCGAGGAGCAGACGGCGGCGACCAGCGAAATCGCCCGCAATGTCGAACAGGCATCCGAGGGCACGCGCGAAGTCACCTCCAACATCATCGAGGTGACGAGTTCGGCGAGCGAAACCGGTGCCGCGGCAACCCAGGTAACCGGTGTGGCGGCGGATCTGAGCCAGCGCGCCGAAACCCTCAAGTCGCGCGTGGAACGCTTCCTCGCCGACGTGCGGGCCGCCTGAGGGCACGCGCCGGCAAGGCCGTCCTTCCCGCGGCGGAATTGTCGCGGACATGGTCTCAAACGAAGAAGGGCGCCACTTGCGGGCGCCCTTCGTCGTTTCGTGCCGTGAAGAGCCTCAGCCCTTCATCGCCGCCTGCAGGTTCTCGTCGATCTTGTCGAGGAAACCGTTGGTGGTGAGCCACTTCTGGTCCGGGCCGACCAGCAGCGCCAGGTCCTTGGTCATGTGACCGGATTCCACCGTGTCGATGCAGACCTTCTCCAGCGTGTCGGCGAACTTGGCCAGTTCGTCGTTGCCGTCGAGCTTGGCGCGGTGGGCAAGGCCACGGGTCCAGGCGAAGATCGATGCGATCGGGTTGGTCGAGGTTTCCTCGCCGCGCTGGTGCTGGCGGTAGTGGCGGGTAACGGTGCCGTGGGCGGCTTCCGCCTCCACCGTCTTTCCGTCCGGGGTCATCAGCACCGAGGTCATCAGGCCGAGCGAGCCGAAGCCCTGGGCGACGATGTCGGACTGGACGTCGCCGTCGTAGTTCTTGCAGGCCCAGACGTAGCCGCCCGACCACTTCAGCGCCGCCGCGACCATGTCGTCGATCAGGCGGTGCTCATAGGTGATCTTCTTGGCTTCGAAGGCGTCCTTGAACTCGGTGTCGAAGATCTCCTGGAACAGGTCCTTGAAGCGCCCGTCATAGGCCTTGAGGATCGTGTTCTTTGTCGACAGGTAGCAGGGAACGCCACGCTGCAGCGCGTAGTTCATCGAGGCGCGGGCGAAGTCGCGGATCGAATCGTCGAGATTGTACATCGCCATGGCGACGCCGGCCGACGGCGCGTCGAACACTTCGTGCTCGATCTCGGTGCCATCCTCGCCGACGAACTTCACCGTGAGCTTGCCCTTGCCGGGGAAGCGGAAGTCGGTTGCGCGATACTGGTCGCCGAAGGCGTGACGGCCGACGATGATCGGCTGGGTCCAGCCCGGCACCAGACGCGGCACGTTGTTCATGATGATCGGCTCGCGGAAGATCACTCCGCCCAGGATGTTGCGGATCGTGCCGTTCGGCGAACGATACATGCGCTTGAGGCCGAATTCCTCAACGCGGGCCTCGTCCGGGGTGATCGTGGCGCATTTCACGCCGACACCGTATTCCTTGATCGCATTGGCCGCGTCGACGGTGATCTGGTCGTCGGTCTCGTCGCGCTTCTCGATACCGAGGTCGAAGTACTTCAGTTCGATGTCGAGATAGGGATGGATCAGCTTGTTCTTGATGAATTCCCAGATGATCCGGGTCATCTCGTCGCCGTCGAGTTCGACAACCGGATTGACAACCTTAATCTTCGCCATGGTGCAGATGACCTCGTGTCTTGGGTGGGCAATGCGCGTCCCGCGCCGGATACCTCAGGCCGATGTCGCCGGCCCGGACGGGCCGGGCGAAACAGCCGCGCGGCCCCTATAGCAAAGGGGCGGCGAAACGCAAAGCTGGCCATTCGTCAATCATGCGAAACGATGACGGCAAAATGCGGGTTGCGGGATGCGCGGGCTGGGCGCACCCTGTCGGAAGTCGCAAGGGTCGCCCGTGTCAGGGGGCCGGGACGGCGGCAGACGGAGCGCAGAGGAGCTTGGCGGTGCAGGGACGCATGGGACATGGAACCGGGATCAAACTTGCGTGGATGCGCGCGCTGTCGCTCGGCCTCCTGGCCGCGACCTTCACCTTCGCGGCGGCGGCGACATTGGCGGCCGACGAGCCCGCCATTCTTCAGATCGACGGCAATATCGCCAGTGCGGAGCCCTTGTCGCTGACCCGGGCCGATCTCGAGGCGATCGGCATGCATGATGTGGTCACGATCACTCCGTGGAACGACGAGCTCACCACCTACACCGGTCCGCTGATCCGGGATGTTCTTGCCCATGTCGGCGCGAAGGGCGACAGCATCGTCGCGGTCGCACTCAACAACTACCGCGTCGTGTTCCCGGTCTCCGATGCCCGCGCCTACGATGTGATTCTGGCGGTCCGGGTGAATGGCGAGCCGATCGGCGTGCGGGAGCGCGGGCCCGTCCGCGTGATGTATCCCTGGTCGGAGCGCGAGGAACTCAGATCTGAGGTCTATTATTCGCGCGCCATCTGGCAGTTGAGCGGACTGACGCTGGTGGGGCAGGCAACGCAGTGACGTTTGCGCTGCTTCCCGCTTTCCCCGACGGCGTGTCGGCTGTAGAATTCCACTGCAGGATGCGCCGTTGGGAAGGACGCAATCGGTAAGAGACCGACGGAAGGCAGCAAGATGGAACTGAGCGCAAGATGGGTGCGCACGCTCTACGCAACGCTGCTTGTCGGCGTCGCGATCATCACCGGGTCGCTGTTCGTCGTCATTTCCACCTTGAGCACCCAGAACAACGAGGACCGGGCCGAATACCGGCAAAGTCTCATCTGGTTCAGCGCCCAGCTGGTCGTCGAGTACAAGGACGTGCTGCATGCGCTCGACACACTGATTCTCAACGAGGGGCGGGAAGACCTTCGCGCACAGGTGGTGTCGCGGTTCGACATCCTGTGGAGCCGGGCGATCCGCCTGGGAGAGGGCGCGGTCGGGCGCGAGTTGGCGCGGGTGGACGGGTCGACCTCTCTCATGCCGGATCTGACCCGGCTCGTGCGCGAGGCGGACACCCATCTGGCGGACATGGCGGATGGCGATCTCGCCGCGGCGGCGATCATGCGCGACCAGCTCGGACAGCTCCAGCCGACGCTCGATGCCTTCCGCTCCAGCGTCTATCGGCTCCAGCGCGAGGCGGCCGCGCGCCAGCGCGATATTCTCAGCAACACCGTGGACACGGTGCTGTTCCTGATCATCGGACTGCTGGTTGCGGGTCTGTCCATGGGCGGGCTGGTGCTGCGCGACCGGAGCCAGCTGATGCGCCTGCGCGGACAGCTGGAGCGTCGGGTGACGGAGCGCACCGAGGAACTGGCCCGCGCCAACGCCGATCTGCGATCCGCAAACGAACGGCTGACCCAGTTCAACAATCTCGCCTCGCACGACCTCAAGGAGCCGGTGCGCAAGATCGGTGTGTTCAGCGATCTCCTGCTCGAAGGCGTGGCCAATCGCGACACGGAGACGATTTCCTACGCCGCGAATGTGATGCGGGCCTCGGCCGGGCGGGCCAAGACGCTGATCTCCAACCTCTTGAACTATTCCGCCGCCTCCGACCGCAAGCTCGACCGCGAACGGTTGTCGCTGGAAACGCTGATTGCGCGGGTAACCGAAAGCCTCTCCGAGGCGATCCGGGAAAGCGACGCGGAAATCATCGTCAACGGCGGCACTGTCGAGCTTGAGGGCGATCCCGTGTTCCTGGAGCAGCTGTTCCAGAACCTGATCGCCAATGCAGTGAAGTTTCAAGCTGCGGGCAACCGTCCGGTGGTGCGTGTCCGCGTGACGCGCGATCCCGACGGGCGGCCGCGGCGGATCCATGTGCGCGACAACGGGATCGGCTTCGACATGAGCCATCAGGCCCAGGTGTTCGAGCCGTTTCGTCGTCTGCACGGACGCGAGAAATATGCCGGAACCGGCATGGGGCTCGCCATCTGCTCGGCGATCGCCCAGCGCCATGGCTGGGTTCTGGGGGCGACGAGCGCGCCGGGCGAGGGCGCCGACTTCTATCTGGATTTCGGACCGGCGGCGAGCGAGGCCGATGAGAGGGTGCCGACGGCCGCCGAATGACGGCCGTCGGAGCAGGCGATCAGACCGAAGATGCCGCGCCTGCCTTGCGTGCGATCAGGGCGATGGCGATGTAGCTCCAGCCGTTCATCAGGACGGCGACGCCGCCGAACAGGCCGAGTGCCCAGAGCGCGGAGGTCGGGAATTCGAACCAGATGCACAGGCCGGCGACGATGGACAGCACGCCGGCGCCGGCAAGCCAGCCCCAGCCGTCGTGCGGACGCACCTTGAAGCCGAGCAGGATCTGCGTGACGCCCTGCGCCAGCAGGATCACGGCGACGACCAGCGTTAGCGCGAAGGTGCCGATGACCGGATTGAAGTAGACGGCGGCTCCGCCGACCAGCGCGATGATCCCGGTCAGGATGTCCCACAGGAAGCCGCTCCAGTTCTTGACGGAGAAGGCGTGCCAGATCTGCAGCACGCCGCCGATGGCGAAGACGATGGCGATGACGAGCGTCACCGCTATGGAGCTTGCCAGGGGGACGGTGATCATGGCGAAACCGCCGATCAGCAGGGCGATTCCCAGTGCAAGGAACCAGCCCCATTTTTCGCGGACCACTTCCGTGATCGGCGGTTTGTGGGATGCGGTTTGCGGTTGCGGCGCACTCATGCCGGTAATCCTTGTATTTGCGGATAGAGAATGATTTTCAACATCCTGACTATAACGCCGGTTTGACGTCGGTGCGATCAGGGATCGCATCCTTGCGGGAGCGTTGCGCGAACGCTGGAAAAGTCGCCGGGAATGGGCTATCTGCGCGCCATGACACGCAATGCATCCATCGATCCGTCGGCCCGAAGCGTCGACCTGACGCCTCCCTGCGTCATCCTGTGCGAGCCGCAGCTGGGCGAAAACATCGGCACGGCCGCGCGCGCCATGGCGAATTTCGGCCTTGTCGACCTGCGGATCGTCAATCCGCGCGACGGCTGGCCGAGCGAGCGGGCGCGGGCGGCGGCAAGCCGCGCTGACCATGTCATCGACGGCGTGCGCGTCTTTGCCAGCGTCGAGGATGCCATCGCGGATCTCAGTTTCGTCTATGCGACGACGGCGCGTTCGCGCGAGGTGCCCAAGCCCGTGCGCGGCCCGGACGAGGCCGCCGAAGCCGCCACCCGCCTTGCCGCGCAGGGCGCGAGCGTCGGCTATCTCTTCGGTCGCGAGCGCTGGGGGCTCAACAACGACGAGGTGGCGCTCGCCGACGAGATCGTCACGCTGCCCGTCGATCCGGATTTCGCGTCGCTGAACATCGCCCAGGCGGTGCTGGTGTGCGCCTATGAATGGCGCGTCAAGGCGAATCGCGGGGCCTTGCCCTTCCGCCTCGACGAGGTGGCCAATCCGCCCGCGCGCAAGGAGGACCTGGTGCGGCTGTTCGAGCATCTGGAAAGCGCGCTCGACGGCGTCACCTTCTTCCGCCCGCCGGAAAAGCGCCCCTCCATGGTGCGCAACCTGCGCAACATCCTGCAAAAGGCCGCCCTGACCGACCAGGAGGTGAAGACGCTGCGCGGCGTGATCGCGGCGCTCGAGCGACGGCCGACCCGTCCGCGCGAGGATCAGCGCGAAGACAAGAGCGACGGTCCGTCCGCCGAAAGCGAAAAATGAGCGCGCCCGCGCCGCTCGGCCCCCCGGTGCTCGTTTTCGACAGCGGCGCCGGCGGCATGAGCGTCGCGCGCCAGATCCGCTCTCTGCTGCCGCAGCTTCCGCTGTGTTACGTCGCCGACGATGCCGGCTTTCCCTATGGCGACTGGCCCGAGGAAGCACTGACCGCCCATTGCGTGGAACTGCTGGTGCGGCTTGTCGACGAGCTGCGCCCCTGCGCCGTCGTCATTGCCTGCAACACCGCTTCCACCCTCGTGCTGGCGCCCTTGCGGGCGCGGTTGTCGATCCCGGTGGTGGGCACCGTGCCGGCGATCAAGCCGGCGGCGGAGATCTCGCGCAGCGGGCTCGTCACGGTTCTGGCGACCCCGGCCACCGTCGTGCGCGACTATACGTTCGACCTGATCCGGCGCTTTGCGCCCGACACGGCGATCACGCTCGTCGGGTCGCGCCGGCTGGCGCGGCTCGCGGAGGCGGCGATTGCCGGCAAGGAGGTCGACCGGGATGTTCTGGCGCAGGAAATTGCCCCCTGCTTCGTGACCAAGAACGGCGCGCGAACCGATGTGGTCGTGCTCGCCTGCACCCATTACCCGCTGCTTCTGCCGCAATTGATGCAAGCCGCGCCCTGGGACGTCGACTGGCTCGACCCGGCACCGGCCATTGCCCGCCGCCTTGCCAATGTGCTGGGCGAGGGGGCGGCGCCGTTGCCGGCGGGTGCCGAGCTGCCGGCTGGGGTCGACCGGGTGATCGCCAGCACGGGGGCGGATCTGTCCCATCTTCTGGCGCTGCTTGCGCCGCCGGTCTGACGGATCCGCGCCGAATGGCGGATTTGCGCGGTTCGGCCCGTGACTTCCGTTTGACAAGCGGGCGGCGGTCGGCTAGGGATCCTGCGACTTGGCGGGTCCCTGTGGCCCGCCTTGTTTTTCACGCACCCGTGGATCTCCGTGCCGGCGCTGTTTGGCCCGGGATCCTGTCGCCTCGCTTTTTTTCGTGACCGTCATGGAGAAGGCAAGGAGAGGAGGGCGTGTTTCCTTGAGATAACAGACGACTGCGAAGGAACCGCGAATGTCGAAGCGCCATAGCGTAAAGCACAAACTCGATCGCCGCATGGGCGAGAACATCTGGGGCCGTCCCAAGTCCCCGGCCAACCGCCGCGAATACGGCCCGGGCCAGCACGGCCAGCGCCGCAAGGGCAAGCTCTCGGACTTCGGTGTCCAGCTTCGCGCCAAGCAGAAGCTCAAGGGCTACTACGGAAACATTTCCGAGAAGCAGTTCCACAAGATTTACGTCGAGGCGTCCCGCCTCAAGGGCGACACCTCGGAGAACCTGATCGGTCTGCTCGAGCGTCGTCTGGACGCGATCGTGTACCGCGCCAAGTTCGTGCCGACGGTTTTCGCCGCGCGCCAGTTCGTCAACCACGGTCACGTCAAGGTCAACGGCCGCCGCGTCAACATCACCAGCTACCGCTGCAAGCCGGGCGATGTCATCGAGGTGCGTGAGAAGTCGCGTCAGCTCGCGACCGTGATCGAGGCGACCCAGCTCGCCGAGCGTGACGTGCCGGACTATGTGACCGCCGACTACAGCAAGATGACCGCGACCTTCACCCGGGTCCCGACGCTTGCCGACGTGCCGTATCCGGTGCAGATGGAACCGAACCTCATCGTCGAGTTCTATTCGCGCTGATCTTCGGATTTCAAGTCCGCCAGGCTTCGAACGGGGCGCGCCGAAAGGCGCGCCCTTTTCGCATCCGGGGCCTGCTTCACCCATGCACCGAGGCTTCCCGTCGTCATATTCGGGTTTTCATATTCGCTCAGTCGAATATGATGCGTGAAAACCGGAGGAGACGACATGTCGGTATCGAGACGATCCATTCTGGCCGGGGGGCTTTCCGCTCCCCTGGTGGCGCGCGGTCTGGTGACGGCTGGTGCCGGCGCGGGTGCGGGACTGCTTGCGGCGCGCACGCCGGCTCGGGCGGCCGAGGCGGCGCATCAGTTCAGCCTGGGCGACAGCGAGATCACCATCCTGACCGATGGCGGGCTGGTGCTGCCGGCCTCCACGCTTGCCTCCAACGTGAGCGACGAGGAGCGCAACGCCTTTCTGACATCCCATGGCCATGACGCCGAAACCCGCGCCAGCGCGCTCAACATCGCGCTGGTTCGCAAGGGCGATGCGCTCGTCCTGATCGACACCGGCGCGGGGCTGAACTTCTTCCAGGATGCCGGGCTTCTGGCCGACAGTTTCGACGCCGCCGGCCTCGACCGCGACAGCGTCACCCATGTGGTGCTGACCCATGGCCACCCGGACCATGTCTGGGGCGTGATCGACGATTTCGACGAGAGCGAGCGCTTCCCCAACGCCAGCTACCTGATGGGGGCTGCGGAATGGGATTTCTGGATGAACCCGGATTTCCTCGCCGACAATCCGGAGGAGCTGCATTCCTTCGCGCTGGGCGCGCAGCGCAATCTGGGCGCGGTCGCTGAAAAGGTGGAGCGGGTCGGCGCCGACCACGCGGTCGTCTCCGGCATCACCATGATCGAGACGCCGGGCCACACGCCGGGGCACATGTCCGTCCTGATCGAGGACGGCGGCCAGCAACTGCTCGTCACCGGCGACGCGCTGACCCATCCGTCGGTCTCCTTCGAGAAGCCGGACTGGCAGCCGACCACCGACCAGAACCCGGAGCTTGCCGCGAAGACACGCCGCACGCTGCTCGACCGCGCGGCGAGCGACGGCCTGCTGCTCGTCGGCTACCACCTTCCGTGGCCGGGTGTTGGCCGCGCCGAGGCGAAGGACGGCGCCTGGCGCTACGTCGCCGAGGGCTGATCCGCCACTGCATGCCGGTCCCGGCGGCCCGCCTTCAGCTTTCAGTCCTCAGCCTCCGGGCGGGGGCGGGACGTCGGTGGGGCGCTGGGTGCCGATGGTCAGCGTCTGCGTGTCGATCGTCGCCGCGCCCCGGCCGTCGGAGGTGAGCACCGCCGAGCCGATGGAGGCGGAGGAGGAGCAGGCCCCGGCAAGGAGCGCAAGGGCGAGCGCCGACAGGCGTTTGATGCGGGCGGGTGCTGGCAAGGGATCGCCTTTCCGGTTGGTGCGGTGTTTTCCAGAGTGCTTTGGCGCAGCCTGCGGGATCGCACGCGTTCGTGCAATGGTCGTCGTCGATGTTGCCATCGGGGCCAAATCTCGGCATTGTCCGCCCCCGATACATCCAATTCCCGGCAGATGACACCATGAGCGATTTCACGCAGCCTGTTGACGCGACCGAGGCGACGGCCTGTCCGCCTCTGTTTCGCGACGCGCCGGCCTCCGTGTCGTTCAAGAAGCTCAGGAAGCGCCTGCTCAGGGAGGTGCGCGACACCATCGCGCGCAATGCCATGGTGGAGGCGTCGGGTGAGCGTCCGCGCTGGCTTGTGTGCCTGTCCGGCGGCAAGGACAGCTATACGCTGCTCGCCGTGCTGCTCGACCTGAAATGGCGGGGCGTGCTGCCGGTCGACCTGCTCGCCTGCAACCTCGACCAGGGCCAGCCGGGTTTTCCCGCGCATATCCTGCCGGAGTTCCTCCAGACCCACGACATCGCGCACCGCATCGTGCGTCAGGACACCTATTCCATCGTCGTGGACAAGGTGCCGGAGGGAAAGACCTATTGTTCGCTCTGCTCGCGGCTCAGGCGCGGGCATCTCTATCGCATCGCCCGCGAGGAGGGCTGTTCGGCCATCGTGCTCGGTCATCACCGCGAGGATGCGCTGGAAACCTTCTTCATGAACCTCTTCTTCGGCGGACGGCTGTCCTCCATGCCGCCGAAACTCCTCAACGACGACGGCGACCTGCTGGTGCTGCGCCCGCTGATCTCCTCCTCGGAAGACGACATTGCCCGCTACGCGAAGGCAATGGAATTTCCGATCATCCCCTGCGACCTGTGCGGCAGCCAGGACGGCCTGCAGCGCGCCCAGGTGAAGGCGATGATGGCGGAGTGGGAGCGGGCGACGCCGGGGCGGCTGTCGGTCATGGCCCGCGCGCTTGCCAACGTGCGGGCGTCGCATCTGCAAGATCCGGCGCTGTTCGATTTCGCCGGCCTGATGGCGTCCTCCCATGCCGGCGCCGATGCGCGTGAGGACAGCGAGCCCTGCGGCGCGGCCCTTGCCATGACCGGGCGGTTGTTCGCCGCCGAATAACCCTTGCATCCAGATCCATCGTTCAAGCCGGGAGGGTCCGCCTGTCCCGGCTTTGTCTTTCCCGTGCCGCATCCGGCGGCCCTGTTTTTCGGACCCTGACAATGACCTCACACATGCCCTGCGGCATCGACTTCGGCACGTCCAACTCCACCGCCGCGATCCTCACATCCGATGGTGCGGCCAGGCTTCTCGCTCTGGAAGGAGACAGCGCGGTGCTGCCGAGCACGCTGTTCTTTTCGTTTGAGGATGCGGAGGTCCGCTTCGGCCGCGCGGCCGTCAATGCCTATGTCGAGGGCGTCGAGGGGCGGCTGATGCGCTCGCTGAAGAGCGTTCTGGGCTCCAGGACCATGGCGGAAAAGACGACGATCAAGGCGCGTCGCTGGACCTTCTCCGAGATCATCGGGCTGTATCTGAAGCAGGTGAAGACGCGCGCGGAAACCGCCGCCGGCCAGGCCTTCGATAGGGTCGTGCTCGGGCGCCCCGTTCATTTCGTCGACGGCGACGCGGAGGCCGACCGCAGGGCGCAGGGCGAGCTTGAGGCCATCGCGCGCGAGGCGGGATTTTCCGAGGTGGCGTTCCAGTTCGAGCCGATTGCCGCGGCGCTGGATCACGAGCGCTCCGTAGAGCGCGAGGAACTGGCCGTTATCGTCGATCTCGGCGGCGGCACGTCGGATTTCGCCATCGTGCGGGTGTCGCCGGAGCGCCGGAAGGCGGTCGACCGGCGCGCGGATATTCTCGCCAGCACCGGCATTCACATCGGCGGAACCGACTTCGACCGTCTGCTCAGCCTGCGGACCGTCATGCCGGAGCTGGGCTACCGGACGCTTGCCCGCGACGGGCGACGCGACCTGCCGAACTGGGCCTATTTCGAGCTGGCCACCTGGCACCGTATCAATTTCCTTTACGCGCCGCAGATCGACACCAAGCTGAAGGATCTCCGGCAGGATGCCGCCCGTCCCGACCTCGTCGACCGGCTGATGGCGGTGATCGCCGAACGCCAGGGCCACGCACTGGCCGGTGAGGTCGAGGCGGCGAAGATCGCGCTGTCGTCGCGGGAGCGTCATCACCTGCGGTTCCCGCTGTCGGATGTGGATCTCGATCTTGAGGTGGCGCGCGCCGATCTTGTGGCGGCAATCGAACAGTCGGTCGCCGGGATCGCGGGGGCGCTTGCCGACTGTCTGGATCAGGCCGGGGTGGGAGCGGAGGCGATCTCCTCGGTTTTCGTCACCGGCGGCTCGGCCTCGATCCCCTTTGTCCGCGACCGTCTCACGGGCCTGTTCCCGCAGGCAGCCGTGGTGCAGGGCGATGTCTTCGGCAGTGTTGGAACCGGACTTGCGCTGGATGCAGCGCGCAAATACGGGCCGGTGAGCGCCTGACGATACGCAAACGGCCCGGGGGAAGGTCCGGGCCGTGGTTCGGGCAGGGCGACGTCTCGCGGGGAAGCAGGCGTCGCGCCGGGAAAAGTCGGACTGGAGCGGTTACGATCCCTTGCCGGGGATCAGGCCGAGAGAGGATCCGGCCGGCTGGTTGCGCACGAGGATGACCAGGGCGGAATTGGCGGCATGGGCACCTTCGGCCGCCAGCCCGCCATGGGCGCGGCAGGTGTCGGCGTCGCTGATGCCGTTGGCAGGGGCAAAGACCATCAGTTCGACACAGGCGATGCGGCGCAGGTTGCTGTCGTTTTCCTGCGCGAACGTCGCGAGGCCGAGACCCAAACTGAGAGCGAGGCCGAGGCCTGCCAGTTTCGCGATACGCATGGTCTGATCCTTCCGGTGCCGATTGAGCCCTAAGACGACCGAGACATGACACGATTCAAGTGATCAAGACCTGAAGCGCGCATTCATCTGACGTTCAGCTTAGGGTGATTCGGCAAAATTTGCCTAGTCTATAAATCTTGACAAAAAAAGGCGGATCAACTTGGATCCGCCTTTTATTAACCATTTATTAACTTTTGAACTACGCGGACTGGCGGGTCGAGATGCCCTTGTCCGTCAGATGCGCCTGAAGTTCCTGGCTCTGGAACATCTCGCGGATGATGTCGCAGCCGCCGACGAACTCGCCCTTCACGTAGAGCTGGGGGATGGTCGGCCAGTCGGAAAACTCCTTGATGCCCTGGCGCAGGTCATCGTCTTCCAGCACGTTGATGCCCTTGTAGGGCGCGCCGATGTAATCGAGGATCTGCACGACCTGACCGGAGAACCCGCACTGGGGAAACGCCGGGGTGCCCTTCATGAAGAGGACGACGTCATTGGTGTCGACCTCGTTCTTGATCCAATCTTGAATGCTCATAGTGCGTCCTTTCGTTCTGCCGGGTTCAAGGTCCAGCGACCGGGGTCGGCTTTGGGGGTTTCAGTCCGGGGCGCTCGTCTGCAGGGCCAGCGCGTGAAGTTCGCCGCCCATGTTGCCCTTCAGCGCCTGATAGACCATCTGGTGCTGCTGCACCCGTGTCTTGCCGCGAAAGGCATCGGCCACCACCACGGCGGCATAGTGGTCGCCATCGCCCGCCAGATCGCGGATTTCCACTTTCGCGTCCGGAAGGGCTTCCTTGATCAGCGCCTCGATCTCGTGCGCCTGCATTGCCATATGTTCGTCCTTTCTGCCGGCCGCCTGCCGCCGTTGCGGACGGGCGGCCTGGAATTCGCACCGCGCGACGCGGTTACGCGCCGGCCATATACGTCGGGAACCAAGTTTCGTGGCTCTCGCCGAGCTTTGCAACGGATATGGTGAGAATGTCCTCAACCGTCAAATCGCTGCCGCCGACCTTGCCGATTTCCGCGACTTCGAGCCCGGCGTCGATCGCATCCTCCAGAACGCCTGCGACCCTGTCGGCTGCGACGGTCAGCACGTAGCGGCCCTGATCCTCGCCGAAGAGCGCTGCATGCGCGGGAGCGGGGACCTTGACCGTACAGCCGCGGTTGCCGGCAATCGCCATTTCGGCAAGCGCCACGGCAAGACCGCCGTCGGAGAGGTCATGGACCGCCGTCACGCGGCCGGCGCGAATGAGGCCGCGCACGAAATCGCCGCGCCGCTTTTCGGCCGCAAGATCGACCGGCGGCGGTGCGCCTTCCTCGCGGCCCAGGATGTCGCGCTGGTAGGCGCTCTGCCCGAGATGCGTGCCATGTCCGCCGATCAGGATGACGATATCGCCGTCATCGGCGAAGGCGAGGCTGGCGCGCGCGTTGATATCGTCCAGCAGGCCGACGCCGCCGATGGCCGGCGTCGGCAGGATCGCCTCGCCGCTGGTCTCGTTGTAGAGCGAGACGTTGCCGGAGACGATCGGCATCTGGAGTTCCTCGCAGGCCGCGCCGATGCCTTTGATCGCCTCGACCAGTTGGCCCATGATTTCCGGGCGTTCCGGATTGCCGAAGTTCAGGTTGTCGGTGGCCGCCAGCGGCTCGGCGCCGACGGCGGTCAGGTTGCGCCAGCATTCCGCCACCGCCTGCTTGCCGCCCTCGAAGGGATCGGCCTGGACATAGCGCGGGGTCACGTCGACGGAGAAGGCGAGCGCCTTGCCGGCGTCGCCGACGCGCACGATGCCGGCGTCACCGCCCGGCGAGGCCACCGTGTTGCCCTGAACGAGCGTGTCATACTGCTCGTAGACCCAGCGGCGCGACGCGCCGTTGGCATTGCCGACAAGCGTCTTCAGAGCGGCGGCATAGTCGTCGGGTTCGGCGATGCGCTCAGCCGGAATCGTTTCCAGCTTCGGGCTCGGCGACCACGGACGGTCGTATTCCGGCGCCTCGTCGCCAAGCTCCTTGATCGGCAGGTCGGCGACGGTCTCGCCCTGATGTTTGACGATGAAACGCAAGGTGTCCGTCGTCACGCCGACGATGGCGAAGTCGAGGCCCCACTTGCGGAAGATTGCCTTGGCCTTGGCTTCCTTGTCGGGGCGCAGCACCATGAGCATGCGCTCCTGGCTTTCCGACAGCATCATCTCGTAGGCGCTCATGCGCTCCTCGCGCACCGGCACCTGGTCGAGCTCCAGCGTGATGCCGAGATTGCCCTTGGCACCCATCTCGACGGCGGAGCAGGTAAGGCCGGCCGCACCCATGTCCTGAATGGCGACGACCGCGCCGGTCTGCATCAGTTCCAGGCAGGCTTCGAGCAGGCACTTCTCGGTGAAGGGATCGCCCACCTGAACGGTCGGACGCTTTTCCTCGATGGTCTCGTCGAACTCCGCCGAGGCCATCGTGGCGCCACCGACACCGTCGCGGCCGGTCTTGGCGCCGAGGTAGACGACCGGAAGCCCGACGCCTTCGGCCTTCGACAGGAAAATACCGTCGGTCCGAAGCAGTCCCGCGGCAAAGGCATTGACCAGGCAGTTGCCGTTATAGCGGGAATGGAACTCGACCTCGCCTCCAACCGTTGGAACACCGAAGGAGTTGCCGTAGCCGCCAACGCCGGCGACGACGCCAGAAACGAGATGGCGGGTGCGCGGATGGTCCGGCTCGCCGAACCGCAGCGCGTTCATCGCGGCGATAGGACGCGCGCCCATTGTGAAGACGTCGCGCAGGATGCCGCCGACGCCGGTCGCCGCGCCCTGATAGGGCTCGATGTAGGAGGGGTGGTTGTGGCTTTCCATCTTGAAGACCACGGCCTCGCCGTCGCCGATGTCGACCACGCCGGCGTTCTCGCCCGGGCCGAGAATGACCCTCGGTCCCGTCGTCGGAAGCGTCTTCAGCCACTTCTTCGACGACTTGTAGGAACAGTGTTCGTTCCACATCGCCGAAAAGATACCGAGCTCGGTGAAGGTCGGCGTCCGGCCGATCAGCGCGAGAATGCGCTCGTATTCGTCGGGCTTGAGGCCGTGCGCCTCGATGAGTTCCGGGGTGATGGCGATGTCGTTGGGAATCATGAGCGCTGCGGACCTTGGAAACGGAAGATTGCCGCCCCTTTAGCAAACCGCGACCGCAAAGGGAATTGTAGACATTGCCCCGCTTGCCGACCATGGTCGCGGCGGATGTGCGAAGGAGACCGATCGCTTGACCGAGACACGCCGGCTGTTCCTGATTCTGAACGGAAAATCCGCCCCGCGCGAGGATGTGCGCAGCGCGATCTCCCGGGTCCGCGACGCCGGGCACGAGGTGGCCGTGCGGGTCACCTACGAGCCGGGCGACGTTGCCCGTTTCGTCGGCGAGGCGCTCGGCGCCGACACGCGCCCCGACGCGATCGTGGCGGGCGGTGGCGACGGGACCCTCAACCAGGTGGTCGCGGCGCTGCTCGATACGCACGGGCAGGCGCAGGCTGCGCCGTCCGGGCAGCCGGCGGTCGGGGTGCTGCCGCTCGGAACGGCAAACGATTTCGCCGTCGGGCTTGAGCTTTCGACCGAAGATCCGGGTGCCGCGCTGACGCTTTGCGCGGAAGGCGAGATCCGCACGATCGACGCCGCGCGTATCAACGAGCGCGTGTTCGTCAACCTGGCAAGCGGCGGCACCGTCACCCAGATCACCCGCGAGGCCGACCCGCGCGCCAAGCGGCTGTTCGGCGGGGCGGCCTATCTGATTGCCGGCGCCAGCCACATCGGCCGGCTGGCCCCCTCCAACGCCCGGTTTTCCGCCGAGGGCTTTTCCTGGGAAGGGGAGTTTCTGGCGATGGCCATCGGCAACGGTCGTCTTGCCGGCGGCGGCGTGCCGCTGTGTCCGGAGGCGCAGCTCGACGATGGCCTGCTCGACCTGACGCTGTTTCCCCAGCCGGACGCGGACCATGTCCTCGGCCTGCTGTCGCGCCTGCTGCATGAAACGGAGGCGCCGGTGGAGGGCTATGCGAAGACGACGCGGTTTTCCTCGCTAACTGTGGAAAGCGATGCGGAGCTGTCGCTCAACCTCGACGGAGAACCGATGCAGGCAAAAAGCCTCAAGGTCGAGGTGCTCCCCGGCGCGGTCCGTTTCGTGACGGGGCCCGCGCCGAAAGGCCTGGTGTCCTGACGCCGGCTGACACCGCCGGCGCGCCGGGAATGGTCGAGTATCAGACCGCGCCGGTGTATTCGCCGCGCGCCGGATAGTCCTTCGCCTTCACGAAGTCGAGCGCGCCGACCATCTCCTTGAAGTGCGGACGCACGAAGGGCATCGTCTGCACCGAGGCGAAATAGAGCGTGCCGTCGGCGCGCACCAGAAAGACGCCCGGCTCGGAAAACAGCTCGGGCTCCTCGATGCCGATGGAGGTCGTGCCGCGTCCCGTCGACGTGTAGAGGCCCCAGTCGCGCGCGACCGACAGCGGCAGGCCGTAGCCGTAGCGCAGGTTTTCTCCGCCGACCGTCTCGGCCATTCCGCGGGCGCGGTCCTCCGGGTCGCTGGAAATCGCGATTGTCGTGACACCGCGCTCCGCAAACTCCGGTGCAAGACGCTCCAGTTCCTTCAGATAGGTCGCGCAGATCGGGCAATGCTGTCCGCGATAGAAGACCACGAGCGTTGCGTACCCGGGGTTTTCGGTCGAGAGATCGAAGGTCCCGTGATCGAGCGTGTCGACGACGAGCTGCGGAACCTGCTGGCGGGGAATGAGCGACATGACATCTGTCCTTTCGTTGCGCGCCGCCGGATCGACCCATCGGGCCAAGAGCGGAGGCGCTGGCGTTCCCCTGTGTGTTAGTGTATGCAAAGAAAATCATCGTCCACAATAATTGATCCATCGTACAAACCATGCTGAAACGCCTCGACCGTCTCTCCGCGCTGATCGACCGCTTCCGCATTGAAGCCACGGTTGTTCCGGCGGTCGAGGCGGGCATTGCTCCTGCGGCCGAGACGCCCGGTGCCAATCTCTTCCTGCTGATGGGACCGGCCGGGCGCCCGGCAAACGACGTGCGCGGCGGCTTTCTGGTGTTTCGTCCGCGCTCCGGCGGCGGGCGTCCGGCCGGGGCGATTGCAGTGGCCGCGCATGTCGATCTCGGCGGCGATGTCGCGCCCTTCGCCCTGGCCTTGCCTGAAGAGGTGCGGATCGCGTTGTGCGACGCGCCGGCGCTGGCCGCCGTGGCCGAGGTCCTGCTCGACGAGGTGATGCGTCCGCGATGCGGCGGACAGGCGATCCTCGACCGGCTGTGCGAGATCGTCGTGGTGCGATTGCTGCGCCACGCCATCGAACAGGGCGGCGCCGACAGCGGGCTGATCGCCGGCCTCGCTCATCCGCAACTGGCCGCGGCGCTTGTGGCGATGCATGAAGCGCCGGGCCGCGCCTGGCGGCTGGAGGATCTGGCCGCCGTCTCCGGCATGTCGCGCACGGCATTTGCGACCGGGTTTCGCGATGTTGTCGGCCGCACGCCCGGAGCCTATCTGCACGACTGGCGGATGAGCGTGGCGCGGCAGGAGATCGCGCGCGGGGTGCCCTTGAAAGCGATCGCGTCACGCGTCGGCTTTTCCAGCGCGGCCGCCTTCAGCCGGGCCTACAGCCGTGCCTACGGCCACGCGCCGCGTTTCGACAAGGCCGAACGGCCGGATGCGATTGGGGATCAGCGGTCCCGGTCGATGGCGGATGTGCGCTCAAGCGCATAAACGACCTCACCGACCTCGTCCATGCGGGCCGAGATCGCCGCACGGGCGTCGTGCAGGCCCTGATTGTAGAAGGCCGCGCCGATGTCGCGCGCCAGCAGGGCGAACAGCGCCTCCGCTTCGAGCGCGCCGATCTCGACATCCAGTTCCTCGCCTAGAAGATCGCGCAGTCGCTCGACGAGAACGGCCGTTTCGGCACTGTCGAAGATCGGCTTGCTCATCGGCGGAAAGCCTCAGGCCGCGACAACCGACAAGGCGCTCTCGAAGAAGGCGCGCCCGTCGGTGCCGCCCTGCAGCGGATCCACGAGATTTTCCGGATGCGGCATCATGCCGAGCACATTGCCGGCCTCGTTGGTGATGCCGGCAATGTCGTTGATCGAGCCGTTCGGGTTGGTGCCGCGTGCGTAGCGGAAGGCGACCCGGTCCTGGTCCTCAAGCGCCTTGATCGTGTCGGCATCGGCGAAGTAATTGCCGTCGTGGTGGGCGACGGGGCAGCGCCACACCGCGCCTTTGGTCATGCCTTGCGTGAAGCGGTTGGCGGTGGAGGCGGTCTCCAGCAGCACCTCGCGGCAGACGAAGGTGAGGCCGGCGTTGCGCATCAGGGCGCCGGGCAGAAGGCCCGCTTCGGTCAGCATCTGGAAGCCGTTGCATACCCCAAGCACCAGCCGGCCCTTTTCGGCGAAGTCGCGCACCGCATCCATGATCGGCGCGCGGGCGGCGATCGCGCCGGAGCGCAGGTAGTCGCCATAGGAAAAGCCGCCCGGCAGGACGACGAGATCGACATCCGGCAGGGTGGTGTCCGCATGCCACACGGACACCGGCGCGACGCCGCTTGTCAGTTCCAGCGCATACATCATGTCGCGCTCGCGGTTCGATCCGGGGAAGGTGATGACAGCGGATTTCATGGGCGTGTGTCCCTTAAGCTCAAACCAGAAAGAGCGCGGCGAGAAGCGCAAGGCCGGCCGGAAGCGCGATGAAGATGGCGGCCTTGATCAGGAGGAAGCGGATGGCCTTTGCACTGTCGTCGTCCATGGGTGCCGCTCCTCAGCCGCGTCGGCGCCGGGTTCAGACGATCTCGATGGCGTAGTTTTCGATCACCGTGTTGGCGAGCAGCTTTTCGCACATGTCGGCGAGCTCCGCCTTTGCCTTGGTCGCGTCGGCGGTGTTCAGTTCCACGTCGAACACCTTGCCCTGGCGCACGCTGTCGACACCGGCGAAGCCGAGCGCGGCGAGACCGCCCTCGATCGCCTTGCCCTGCGGGTCGAGAACGCCGGATTTCAGGGTGACGGTCACGCGTGCTTTCATCGGGGGTCTCCGCAATCGCTGCCAGCGCCGGCGACGGCCGGCTGTCATGACTTCGGGCCGCAGTGCAAAGGCGACCCTGTTGCGCCGCTTCTAGCGCGCCGCCCGCGCGGATGAAAGCCTCTTTTGCGGATTGCAGCGTCCCTGAGGACGCCGCAGCCCTTGCGGGAAACGTCCGCGCGTGCCCGGAGGCGTCGCGCGCGGGTGTGCAGATGTCGTCCGGATCAGTTCACGCGCCGAACGGTCGTTTGCGCCAGGTAGCGGCGCAGGTTGCGCTGGGCGACTCCCCTGTTGAACGAAAAGCTGGCGACGAACACGCCACGATCCTTCTGGACGATATCCCGGATCGCCACATAGAGCCGCCGTCCATTGCGATCCTTGAACGTCATTACATGCTCGAAGCCCGTATAGGTACGGGTCTGGATCTTGCGGTGCGGAGACGACGATACCGCGCGTTTCGATGCGACTTCCAAGAAATTATAGGCGGCGTCGAAAAGCTCCGCGGTCAGGACGTTTCGCCGGATTGCCGTTTCCGCATCGCCGCGGATCTTCAGCGGAACGATGGCGACGCCTTGCCGGGTTTTGCACTTCGTTTTCGGGCAGAGGTAGAAGGTCTTGTTGCCCTTGCGTTCGGTGACCCAGCCCGACGGCGGGAAGCTTGTGTCAATGGCTCCGGGCTTCAGGCCCGTCGTCTGGCAGGCGGCCAGAAAGAGGGCCGCAATCGTAACGGCCAATATTTTCATTCTGCGCGTGTCGATTGTCGAAAACAGCATCACCCCGAAACCCCTGTCTAAAATCCATGATTGCAAACCTGGAATCTTGGTTGCCAAATTCTCGCCCAGATTGCAAGTCGGGTGCGGGCGTTTGCTGCAGCTGCCAACAAAAAACCCCGGCGCCGGGGCGTCGGGGTCTTGGAAGATGCAACGCGCTGTGCGCGCGGGCAGAGGCGGGAGCCGTCCGGTCTCTACTTCACCAGCACCGGACCGCCGCCGATCGGGCGGTCGGTGTCGTTGATGATGCCGAGGCGTCGCGCGACTTCCTGGTAGGCTTCCAGCATTCCGCCGAGGTCGCGGCGGAAGCGGTCCTTGTCCATCTTCTCATTCGACTGGATGTCCCACAGGCGACAGCTGTCGGGGGAGATCTCGTCGGCGACGACGATGCGCATCATGTCACCTTCCCAGAGGCGGCCGCATTCGATCTTGAAATCGACAAGACGAATGCCGGCGCCGAGGAACAGGCCGGACAGGAAGTCGTTGACCCGGATCGCGAGCGCCATGATGTCGTCCATCTCCTGGGGCGCGCACCAGCCGAAGGCGGTGATGTGCTCCTCGGAGACCATGGGATCGTCGAGCGCGTCGTTCTTGTAGTAGAACTCGATGATCGAGCGCGGAAGCGGCGTGCCTTCGTCGAGGCCGAGGCGCTTGGACAGCGAGCCGGCTGCGACGTTGCGGACAACGACTTCCAGCGGGATCATCTCGACCTCGCGGATAAGCTGCTCGCGCATGTTCATCCGGCGCAGGAAATGCGTCGGGATGCCGATTTCGTTGAGATGGTTGAAGATGAACTCGGAGATCCTGTTGTTCAGGACACCCTTGCCATCGACAATCTCATGCTTCTTGTTGTTGAAGGCGGTTGCATCATCCTTGAAGTGCTGGATGAGCGTTCCGGGCTCGGGACCCTCATAGAGGATCTTGCCCTTGCCTTCATAAATGCGCCGGCGGCGGTTCATAGGCACGTACCGTGTTCGTGAGAGAAAATCCATGCTTGCGGAAGCGCTCCGGTAACCTGCGGTCCCGCGCCGTCATCCGGCCCGGCCCGGAGGCGAGACAGCACCCGACGGTCGTTGAGGATTGGCGATGGACCGGCAGTTGGGTGTGGTTCCCCCGCTCGATGGCGCGGAACCTACACGATCACCCGGGAAAGTACAATCGAGCCGACGAAGAGATTTCGGGCCGGATTGGTCCCGTGTCCGGCGGAGGCGGCGCGGTTGCTCGATCTCGCGTTGATTTGGCTTGGCTGCGGGGATATGCAAGGGCGCAACGAATCCCTACATGAGCTGAGGGGTTGACGTCCGGGCGCCAGGCCCGCGGACCCGATGACGAGGCAGGAGACACACGCATGAGCACTTTCGACCGTCGCGAGGACGCGTTTGAAAACAAGTTCGCCCACGACGAGGAGCTGCGGTTCAAGGCCGTTGCCCGCCGCAACAAGCTGCTTGGCCTGTGGGCTGCCGAAAAGCTGGGCCTGGATGCGGACAAGGCACAGGACTATGCCAAGGAAGTCGTGCGTGCCGATTTTGAGGAGCCGGGCGAGGAAGACGTGTTCCGCAAGATCCGCAAGGATTTCGACGACGCCGGCGTCGACCAGTCCGATCACCAGATCCGCCGCACGATGGAAGAGTTGCTCCACACCGCGGCCGCACAGATCCAGACCGAAGGCTGACCGGACCGGTCGGTTCGACGGGCCGGGCGCTTGTGCCGTCGCGCAAGCGACGGGCGGCGGTCTGCCCGGGCTGTTGGTGCTCTCGGTTCGTGCCCTCGGTTCGGGGGTATCTTGCCGCGCCGGCGCGGCGTAGCGGCGGCCATGGGTTTTTCGTTCAGGGGGTTTTTGCATGACTGACACGTCCGTTTCCCTCGCCGCGCGTCTGCGCGCCGACGAGACCATCGTCACGGCATGGTCAACGCTTGCCGTGCCGATGCTGGCGGAACTGCTCGGGCGCGCCGGCTACCCGGCGGTGACGCTGGACATGCAGCATGGCGCCCATGACATCGCCTCGGTCCGCGACGGTATTGCGGCCGCGCGGCTTGGCGGTGCCCATGCGGTCGTGCGCCCTCCGGTCGACGATTTCGCCACGGTGAGCCGTCTGTTCGACCTCGGCGCGGAAGCGGTGATCATGCCCATGGTCAACACCCCGGAAGACGCCCTGGCACTCGTTGCCGCGGCGAAGTATCCGCCGCTCGGCGCGCGCAGCTGGGGGCCGCACCGGGCCGCGATGCTGCAGGGCGTGACGCCAGCGGACTATCTGGAGCGCGCCAACCGCGAGACCATTGCCTTGGCGATGATCGAAACGCCGGCAGCGCTCGAGGCACTCGACGAGATCCTTGCGGTCGACGGGCTCGACGGGGTGTTCGTCGGCCCGGGCGACATGTCGCTGACCCTGTCGGACGGCGCCGAGCTCAATCCGTCCAGCGAGCGGGTTCAGACCATCGCCGCCAATGTCGCCGCAAAGGCGAAGGCCGCCGGCAAGCTCGCCGGCATCTTCACCAACTCGGTGGAAGACGCTAGGCGGGGCAAGGAGATGGGCTTCCGCTTCATCGCGCTCGGCATCGACATGGGGCTGTTCGTGGATGCCGCCTCCGACATGGCCGGCAAGCTGCGCTGACGCCCTTGCGTCCGGCTTCCGGGCGTCCGCAGTTTCCCTGAGCGGGGAAATGCGTTGAGACGGCGTGTCACGGTATTTTCGGGAAAATGAACACTATTTTGAGGACCGTTGAACGATGCGGACCTCGCGCGTCCCTGCGCCGCCCGCATCTGCGTGCCATGTCCTGGAGTGCTCGCCATGTGGAAGCTTACGGCCCTGTTGTTGATCGTTGTCGCCCCGACCTTTGCCGGGATTTTCGCGCTGATGCCAATGACCTTCTTCGGGCTGAATGATTATGATCCGTGGCTCCTGGCAGCCTTCGCCGGCGTCGGGCTGGTGCTGGCAGTGCCGGCGAGTTACTTCGTGGCGCGCCGGATCTCCGGGCTTGTCGAGCGGGATGCACGGTCCGTCTGAGGCCGGGACTACGGCTTCAGACAAGCGGCCCGGCCGGCTTGCCAGATGCGGTCGGAGACGACATCGAGAGGCCGGTTCTTCGGACCCGGCCGTTTTCGCATCGGTCGTGCGTCTGTGCGGGGTCAGGCCCTAAAGCGTCTTCATCAGATAAGCGAAGGACATCAGGCCTTCGGGCCAGGGGCCGTGGCCGCTTTCCAGATTGATGTGGCCCGCGTCGCCCGCGTCCTGGAAGTGGGCGCCCCAGTGGTGCGCCCAGTCCTTCGCCGTCTCGAAGGCGCAATGCGGATCGCTGCGGCTGGCGACGATTCTTGCCGGAAACGGCAGCGGCCCCTTTGGCAGCGGCAGGAAGTCCGCGACCTCGAAGGCGGGCTTCGGCGCGTCACGCGACAGGTCAGTCGGCGCGACGAGGAACGCGGCCTTGACCGTGTCCTTGGGCAGCGCATGGGCCGCGTGCACGACGGTGTTGGTGCCGAGTGAATGCGCGACGAGCACGACCGGACGCTCCGCCGCGCGCACCGCCTGCGTCACGGCCTCCACCCAGGTCTTCCGCACGGGGCGATGGGGGTTGCCCAGATCGACCACCCGGGCGGTCGGCATTTTCTCCGCCCAGCGGTGCATCCAGTGGCCGGCCGGCGTGTCGCCATAGCCGGGGATGAGAAGAATGTCTGCTTCGGAGATTTTCATGTCCGATGTCCCGATGAGGTCCGCGATGCGGCGTGATTGCAGGCCGGTGCCGGAGTGTCAAATCCACTGCCGGTGTCAGGCCGGCGGTGCCCGGTAAAAACCGGTTTCGAGAACGTCGGCCCAGTCCGGCCGATGGTTTTTCCGCGCCTGGGCCGCCGCCGCTGTCCAGTTGTAATCCAGTACCTTCAGATCGACGCGCCACCCGCTCCCGTTGCGCTCGAGGAGAGCGTATCGGGCGTGCGGACTGCCGTTCTGCACCTTGTGGGGCGTCGGCGTGGCGTCGGCATAGGCGGGAAGGCCGACACTGCCCGGATTGACCAGGATCTGTCGCGTTGCGGGCAGTCTCAGGCAGCGCGGAATATGGGTATGTCCAAAGAGGACGACATTGGCGGTCTCGCCGCCAAGCCGTTCCAGGATCTTCGCTTCGTCCGACAGCCGGACGTCCTGCCCCTCGACGTCCTCGGTCAGATAGCGGTCGTCGTCGGCCGGCGTCGCATGGCAGGCGAGGATGTCGCCCTCCAGCCTCGCGGTGAGGGGAAGACCGCTCAGCCAGTCGAGGCTTGCCTTTGAAAGCGCCGCACGGGTGAAGGCATCGCTGCGGTTGCCCGGCGGCACGTTCCCGGCGGCCACCACCCGGTCGTGGTTGCCGCGCACGGTGGTCCAGTCGCGCGCCATCAGCAGCTGCGCGGTCTCTTCGGGCCACAACGGACCGGAGAGACAGTCGCCGAGATTGACGACACGGTCCGGCGCCAGGCGCTCGAGATCGTCCAGGACGGCTTCGAGCGCCGGGGCGTTTCCGTGAATGTCGGCAATGACGGCGATGCGCATGATCGCGGTCCTCTTGTCTCAGCCCTCGCCGAAGACCCGTGCGAAGATCGTGTCCACCGCCTTGGTGTGATAGCCGAGGTCGAAGCGGGCGCGGATTTCCTCTTCCGGGAGAGCGACGCGCACGTCGGCGTCCTTCAAGAGTTCCTCCAGGAAGTCGACGTCGGACGACCCTTGCGTCTGGTAGCTGTCCCACACCTTCATGGCGTTGCGCTGCACGAGGCGGTAGGCGTCCTCGCGGCTGACGCCGGCCTGGGTCAGCGCCAGCAGGATGCGCTGGGAATGCACCAGCCCGCCGAGGCGGTTCATGTTGGCGAGCATGCGCTCGGGATAGACCATCAGCTTGTCGATGACATTGGTGAGCCGCGCGAGCGCGAAATCCAGCGTCACGGTGGCGTCGGGGCCGATCATGCGCTCCACCGAGGAGTGCGAGATATCGCGCTCGTGCCACAGCGCCACGTTTTCCATCGCCGGCATTGCATAGGCGCGCACCATGCGGGCAAGACCGGTGAGGTTTTCCGTCAGCACCGGATTGCGCTTGTGCGGCATGGCGCTGGAGCCCTTCTGGCCGGGCGAGAAATATTCTTCCGCTTCCAGAACCTCGGTGCGCTGCAGGTGGCGGACTTCGGTCGCCACGCGCTCGATAGAGGAGGCGATGACGCCAAGGGTCGCAAAGAACATCGCGTGGCGGTCGCGCGGGATCACCTGCGTGGAGACCGGCTCCACGGCAAGGCCCATGGCTTCCGCGACATGCTCTTCGACGCGCGGGTCGATATTGGCGAAGGTGCCGACCGCCCCGGAGATCGCGCAGGTGGCGATTTCGGCGCGCGCGGCCAGCAGGCGGGTGCGGCAGCGGTCGAACTCGGCATAGGCTTCCGCCATCTTCAGGCCAAAGGTCACCGGCTCGGCGTGGATGCCATGCGAGCGGCCGATGCAGACGGTGTCCTTGTGCTCAAAGGCGCGGCGCTTGAGCGCGGCCAGCAGGGCGTCGAGATCGGCCAGCAGCAGGTCCGCCGCGCGGGTGAGCTGCACGTTGAGGCAGGTGTCGAGCACGTCGGAGGAGGTCATGCCCTGATGCACGAAGCGGGCGTCGGGGCCGACGATTTCGGCCAGATGCGTCAGGAAGGCGATGACGTCGTGCTTGGTCTCGCGCTCGATCTCGTCAATCCGGGCGACGTCGAAGGTGGCGGCACCTCCCTTTTCCCAGATGGTCTTCGCGGCGGCTTCCGGGATGACCCCGAGTTTTGCAAGGGCGTCGCAGGCGTGCGCCTCGATTTCGAACCAAATGCGGAACTTGGTCTCGGGCGACCAGATGGCGACCATCTCGGGCCGCGAATAGCGCGGGATCATGCAAAGTCCTCGTCAGCGGGGAAAGGGTGAGAGTGCCATATCAGACGCGGCCGCCCGGCTCAATGCGGGCGAAATACCATGACGCGGCAAAAAGCGGGAGAAGCATGACCGGAAGCAGCACGCGCACGCCCATCACCACGAAGATATAGGCCGTGGTCGCGCCGGTGAAGACCTGCTCCCAGAGCATGCGGTAGGAGAATTCATGCGTGTGCGAGCTCGCGTAGTAGCCGCGCAGCTGCAGGAAGAACAGGAATGCCGTCAGGCCGGCGGTCGCAATCGACAGGCAGACGACCATCGCCGCGAAGCGGGCGGAGCGCTGCCTGCGTCGCCAGGTCAGCAGTCGAGCCGCCCCCCAGGCGATCCAGCCGCCCAGGAAGCTGCCGACGCAAAACACCGCGATCACGGCAAGCGAGCGCCCGCTCAAGGCTTCGCCCCGTCCCAGCGTCAACAGGGCAACGCATGCGGAGATGGTGCCGGACCAGACGAGGGCGAAGAGCAGCGGGCGCAAGAGGTCCTGCCTTTCTGGCGGTTCAGGCCGCGGCCTTTGCCGCGGCGTCGCGGATGGCGGAGATATTGGCGCGGTAGCCCGCGACACCTTCGCCCTTGAAGACGGCGGAGCCGGCGACGAGCGCGTTGGCGCCGGCCTTGGCCACCAGCGGCGCGGTCTCGGGCGTGACGCCGCCGTCGACTTCCAGGTGGATCGGGCGGTCGCCGATCATCGCCTTGATGCGGGCGACCTTGTCGACCATGGCGGGGATGAAGGACTGGCCGCCGAAGCCCGGATTGACGCTCATGACAAGGATCAGGTCGAGCCGGTCGAGGACATATTCCAGCACGCTTTCGGGCGTCGCCGGATTGAGCGACACGCCGGCCTTCTTGCCGAGTGCGCGGATCGCCTGCAGCGAGCGGTCGAGATGGGGACCGGCTTCCGCATGCACGGTGATGATGTCCGATCCGGCCTTGGCGAAGGCTTCCAGATAGGCATCGCAGGGCGCGATCATCAAATGGGTGTCGAAGATCTTGTCGGTGTGCTTGCGCATCGCCGCGATCACATCCGGGCCGAAGCTGATGTTGGGCACGAAATGCCCGTCCATGACGTCGAGATGGATCCAGTCGGCGCCGGCTTCCGCAACGTCGCGGACTTCCCGCCCGAAGGCGGAAAAGTCGGAGGCGAGCATGGACGGGGCGATGACGAGGGGGAGGGACATGGCGGCGGGCGGCTCCGATGGGGTGTCTGTTCCGCTCGCCGCTAGCACAGCCCGCCGCGGGCGACAAGCGCAACGCGCGGCGGGAGCGCGATCACAGCCGGCCGGTGATCGCCAGAAACCGCCCGTCGGGGCCTTCGAAACCGATCCGTTCCATCAGCACGAGAACGGCGAAATAGGTCGGGCCGGGAAAGGTCGGCGTATGGATGACGAACCGTTCGATCCGGTAGCGCAGCGGGCAGCCCCGGCTTTTCGGGATCTGGGTGTCATCGGCCAGGATGCGCGTTTTTCCTTCAAACGAGAGCGTCAGCTTCATGCCCCGGATGTCGCCGAAGCCGCTCGGACAGGTGTCCGGGTCGGGAACGGGACGCTCCTCAAGGGCAAGCGTCACGGTCTCTCCCATGGACGGCACGTCGGGAATGACGGAGGCGAGCATCAGGTGCGGATCGCTGGAGCGCTCCGTTGCCGGATTGTGGGCGACGGTTTCGCCCGCGCCGGCGATCCCGGTCTGGTCGAGCACGACCCGCGCGGCCTCCCGGTTTGCGGCGCGGGTGCGGGCCAGTTCCTCAGCGAAGTCGAGCGGCTGGCTGTCGTCCACCTCGTCGAGGCGCCGCAGCGGGGTGCCCGGCACCCAGCTGTCGTCGCCGACATCGATCACGTAGATGTTGGAATAGGGGAACCCCGATCCGTCCTGAACGCCGTACTCCTCGAACGCGAAGTGACTGCCGGAGCGGGAGAAACCGAGAAGGTCGACCTGGGCGAATTCACCGGCGGCCGCCGGAACCGGGAGCGCGGCAAGGGCCATGCCGGCGAGGAGCGTCAGGCCGCCCGCAAGACGGCGCACCGGTGAGCGTCGAACATGTGTGCTGTGCATTCCCGTTATCTCCGTTCCTTCGGCGGACGGCCGCGCCGCCCGGATCCTTTCCTAGCGGGAAATCCCGTCGACACCGTGACTCTCGTCACGCATCGCAGCCTTTGCCGCCGCGCGCCGCGCCAGCGGCCCCAGGATCCACGGCAGGAGATAGATCGGCAACTGGCCGAGCCCGAAGTAGAGCCAGGCGAGATCCGGCAGGCTGCCGCCGAGCGCCGCCACCAGCAGCCCCATGTTGCGGTTGCCGGCCGCATGGGCGAGCACGAAGGCGTGATCCTTGCGAACGGCCGAAAACACCAGCCACGTCAGCCCCATTTGCGCGCAGGCGACGGCGAAGGTCAGCGCGCCGATCCCCAAGGTCAGGACCGGGTTGCTGGCGAATTGCGCCGCGACACCGTCCATCACGGCAACCGCGAAGACGAAGAGAACCAGCACGTTCAGCCCGTCGATGTGCTGGCGGGCGGCGACGACCCGCACAGTGCCGAAGACCCGCCGGATGATCCAGGCGCAGCCGGCGGAGGCGGCGAGCAGCAGGGCGAGGCGCAGGGCCAGCGCCGGCGCGTCGATCGGCAGCGTGTCGCCGATCAGCGCGCCGCCGATGAGCGGTGCGGTCAGCGGCGTCAGCAGCATGGTCACGCAGACAAGCGCGAGCGACAGCGCGCCGTCGAGACCGATCAGCGCGATGAAGGCGGGGGCGGACATGATCGGCGGCGCGGCGGTGACGATGAAAGCGGCAAGCGCCAGGTCGGGATTGTCGTCGATGAGCCCGCTGGCGGAGAGCGCGAGTGCGGTTGCGCCCGGCACGATCACCAGCATCCACAGGCTCGCCAGCCCCACGAGGCGCGGTTTCCGGACATGGGCGATCACCGCCGCGGGATCGACGCGCAGGAAGGCAAGCACCAGCAGCACGAAGATCGCCTCTTCCACGATCGGCCGGAACAGCGCGGAAAGCTGGGGCAGAAACAGGCCGAGCAGCGCGCTGACCGCGACGGCGCGCGTCCCTTGCCGCCCGAGCCAGGCGACAAGTCGCAGAGGCAGGAGCAGCGCCTGCATGGGGAAACTCCGTGGGGTTGACGATGCCGCGTCCCTGGCCGGCGCGCGGGGTGCTGGAGATCAAAAAAATGCGGCTTCAGTATCGACGCGGGCGACTTCCCCTTGCAAGCGCCCTGTGAACGGTGTGGATAGGCACAATGCGGAACCACGATGTCATTGTTCTGGGAGGGGGAATCAGCGGCGTTTGCGCTGCGCTGCATTTGCAGGCGCGCGGCATGCGGGTTTTGCTTGTCGATCGCGCCGCGCCCGGAGACGAGGCATCGAGGGCCAATGCGGGCATTCTCGCGCGCGACGGCTTCAGTCCGGTCGACTGGCCGGTGACGGCGGGCGAAATCCTGTCGCGGGTCATGCGCCCGGCCGGGCGGATCCGCCTCGACCTTCGCAGCCTGCCGGCGGCGCTGCCGTTCCTGCGGGCGGCGCATATGGCGGTGCAGACCGGGGCGGCGGCGCGGACCGGGCGCGCCATCGCGCCGTTGCAGGCGATTGCGGCGGGCGAGCATCTGGCGCTTGCGCGCGCGGCAAGCGCGCTGCGATTCTTCCGCCGCACCGGCTGGATCAAGATCTATCGCCGTCAGGCATCCTATGAAGCGAGCGAGCAGGACCGGCATTTCGCCCGGATCTTCGGCGTTCCCTACACGGATCTTTCCGCGGCGGATCTCGTGCGGCTGGAGCCGCATCTGGTCTCCTTCGATCACGCCGGCCTCTACTGGCCGGACACCCAGTCGGTGTCCTCGCCCGGCGGGGTGACGAAGGCCTATGCGCGGCTGTTTCGCGAGCGCGGCGGCGAGACGGAAATGGGCAAGGCGGAGACGCTGGTCGCCACCCGGGACGGCTGGTCGGTGCGCACCACCCGGGGCGAGGCGGAAGGCCGGCGCGCCGTGATCGCGCTGGGCGCCGGCGCGCCGGGCGTGCTGGCGCGTCTCGGGGTCGAACTCCCGGTCGCGACGATGCGCGGCTACCACCGGCATTTCCGGGCGGTGTCCGGCGTGACGCTGTCGCGGCCGATCACCGACATCGACAATGGTTACACGCTGACGCCGATGGAGCGCGGCCTGCGGCTCGTCGGCGGCCATGAACTGACCCGCGTGGACCGTCCTGTGCGCGAGACCGCCTTGCTGCGCGCGGGCGCGGCGGCGCGTGCCCTGATGCCGATCGGCGCGCAGGTCGAGGAGGTGCCGATCCCCGGCGTCCGGCTCTGCATGCCCGACGGACTGCCGGTGATGGGGCAGGTGCCGGCGCTGCCGGGGCTTTGGCTGGCGCTCGGCAACGAACGTTCCAGTTTCGGTCTCGGGGCGGCGATGGGGCGCCTGCTCGCCGAGACGATGACCGGCGCGCGTCCCTTTGCCGATCCCGCTCCCTATTCCCCGGTGCGGTTCATTTCCGATTAAGCTGCGGAACCTCAAGAGGCTGTCCTTGGAAAAGGTCGAATTGACCGATTGGCGATTTCGACTGAGGGCTGCCATGCGGGCGCTGCCTATTGTCGCGATGCAACCAGACAGCTCGTTCCTGGGCCGATGCTGTGATGTGGGGGAGGCAACAACGCTTTCCTTTTTCTCGTCGGAGCGGATCGGGCTGAAGGCGTCACGCGAGGCATTGTCGATGTCGATCGACTTGTCGGGAGGCGGGCGTTCATGGCGCCTGACCGGCCGGTCGGCCCGATGCCGCGCGGCCGCGAGAGCCCGGCCCGCTTCAGCACCGGCGACGCGAGGCCACGTTGCGGGTTGCGCCGGTGCGCCCGGAGCGGTGGCCTGCGGCATGTGCACCGGTCGCGAAGATCGATCCGCCATGCCCGCACGGCCCCCGACCTTGTAACGTGCCACCCAGCGAGCAACGACCTTCTCCGAGCCCCTGGGGCTGCGCCGCCTGCACTTTGGCAAGACGGCCTTGAGGACCGACAGCGCCATTTCTGTTCGACGCGACCGTGTCAGCCGGGCATCTCTGTCGATGTTCATTCTGACCCAGCAATGAGTGCTGAAGCTTGGGAACTCCAGGCTCCTCGGTCCGGTTCGAATGGACACCCTCACGAAAACTCACAGCTAGAGTGGCTGGCCGGCCGGCTCGCTCGAGGTGTCGTCCGGCAGCGGGATCAGCAGGCTGCGTTCCTGGAGAAAGGGGTGGAGCGCGACCGCCTCGCGCAGGGCCTGCTGGCCCAGGCGCATGCGGCCCTGTCCCATGAGAATGCGGGCCTTGCCGCTCATGGCGCCGAAATGGCGCGGCTCCAGCGCCAGCGCCCGGTCCAGATCGGAAAGCGCGGCGTCGTATTTCTCCTGCAGGAAAAGCACGAAGGCGCGCTGGTTCCATCCTTCGGCATAGCCGGGCGCCTGCGACACCACCTCGTTCAGGATCAGCCGCGCACCCTCGAAGTCGTATTCGCCGCGCTTGCGCATCGCCTCCCGGGTCAGCGCGTTGATCTCCTGCGTCGGCGCGGCATCGATCCAGCTTTCCCAGATCTCCGCCTCGATCGCGCGCGCGTCGCGCTCGCTCTGCGCGGTCTTGAGCGCGGCGAAGAGCGCCTCCGTGTCGGCGTTTGCCGGTGCAAGCGCGATGACGAAGGCGACCGCGACCGCGCCCAGCACAGGGGCGAGGGCGAAACGGCGAAACAGCGGGTGCCGGGACGGGGGCGGCGTCTTGCGGTGCGACATGCGGGTTCTCCCAGGTTTTACGTGTCTCGCCGAGCCGGTTGCCGGTCCTGCCATTGACTTGGGTCGGCATGCAGGCAAGCCTTCAGCCAAAATTCATCGGCCCGCGTCATCTTGCGCGAAACAGTATCGGGAGTTTTCCGCGCGCATGTCCAATGTCGTGACCGCCGTCGCCATGATCGCCACAGCCGGCGTTGCCGCCCAATGGCTCGCCTGGCGCTTTCAGCTTCCCGCCATCGTCCTGCTTCTGGCGGCCGGCGCGCTTGCCGGGCCGGTGACGGGTCTGGTGCAGCCGGACGTGCAGTTCGCCGGACTGGTGCAGCCGCTCGTCGCGGTTGCCGTGGCGATCATCCTGTTCGAAGGCGGTCTGACGCTGAATTTCCACGAGATCTCCGGCACCTCCAAGGCGGTGCGCCGGATCGTCTTCATCGGCGCGCCGATCGCCTTTCTGCTTGGCGCGGTCAATGCCTATTACGTCGCGGAGCTGAGCCTGTGGCCGGCGCTGATCTTCGCCGGGATCCTGGTGGTTACGGGGCCGACGGTGATCATCCCTTTGCTCAGGCAGGCGAAACTCGCCAAACGGCCGGCGGCTCTGCTGCGCTGGGAGGCGATCCTTGCCGACCCGCTCGGTGCCCTGATCGCCGTCTTCGTGTTCGAGGCCTTTCTTGTCGCCTCCGGGCAGCATCACGCCGACACGCTGCTGATGCGCATTGCGCTGGCGCTGCTGCTCGGGCTTGCCGGAGGCTGGTTCGCGGGCCGGGCGCTGGTCTGGGCCTTCGTCAACGGTCACGTCCCGGAATACCTCAAGATCCCGGTCATCCTCACCACGGTGATCGGAACCTATGCGATCTCCAATGCGGTGCTGGAGGAAAGCGGTCTCCTGACCGTCACCATGCTCGGCCTTGCGCTCGGCAATTCGCGCATCGCTTCGCTCGGGGAGGTCAAGCGCTTCAAGGAGATCATGACGATCCTGCTGGTCTCAGGGGTCTTTATCATCCTCACCGCCTCGCTGGAGCCGTCGGCGCTGGTTTCCGCCTTCGAGCCGCGCACGCTGGCGTTCGTCTTGGTGCTGCTGTTTGTCGTGCGGCCGGTCTCGGTGTGGCTGGCGACGATCGGAACGGGGCTGGGTGCGAAGGAACGGCTTCTCGTCGGCTGGATCGCGCCGCGCGGCGTGGTCGCGGTCGCCGTGTCGGGCCTCTTCGCGGGGCTTTTGGTCGGGCGGGGAATCGAGGACGGCGCCCGTCTCGTGCCGCTCGCCTTTTCCGTCGTGGTCGTGACCGTGATCGCGCACGGATTTTCCATCGCGCCGCTGGCGCGCGCGCTCGGCCTGTCGTCCGGGGGCGGGGCGGGGCTCTTGATCGTCGGCGCCAACCGTTTCACCGTCGCGCTCGCGGAGAAATTCGGCCAGAAGGAGATCCCCGTCCTCGTTTCGGATCGCAACTGGCGTCGGTTGCGGCATGCGCGCAACGCCGGGGTGCCGACCCATTACGGCGAGATCCTCTCGGAAGTGGCGGAACACACCATTTCGCTCGCGCCCTACAGTCACCTGCTCGCGGCCAGCGACAACGACGACTACAACGCGCTGATCTGCACGAACTTCGGCCCGGAAATCGGCCGCTCGGAGGTGCTGCAGATCGGCCGCGACGATACGGAGGGCGCGCAGCACCGCCAGTTGATGGTGACGCTCGGCGGCCGGCCCTATCTGGCGTCCTGCGGCGGCATTGAGGGGCTGGACGGACTTCTGGCCCAGGGCTGGAAGGTGTCGGCGACCACCCTGAGCGAGACCTATGGCAAGGACCGGTTCCTGGAGGCGCGGGCGCCGGAGGCGATCAGCCTGTTCCTGTTGTCCGCCGGCGGAAAGCTGCGCCCCGAGCCGGATCTTTCGCAAGACACGCTCAAGCCCGGAGACACGGTGTTCAGTCTCGTGCCGCCGGAAAAAGACGGCTGAGACGTGTTAGCGATTGAACCGCCTTGGCCCGCAGCGCTATAGGGCAGGCGCAGACTTCCCGAGGCCGGAGCCTTCATGACCACCATACGCGTCCGCATCACCGCCCTGGAATTTGAGGCGAAGCGCATCTACGAGCTGCTGGCCCGCGATTTCGAGGACGAGGGCAATCCCGTCACCGTGTTTGAATCCTCACCCGACGGGCGGACCTGGACCGCCGAGATCCTGCTGTTCGACATGAGCGCGGACGAGGCGCGGGATCTGATCCGCGACCGGCTGGGGGTGGACGCCTTTGCCGCCCCCGTCGAGGCCGAGCCGCTCGACGACATCAACTGGGTGGAAAAGAGCCTGGAGGGTCTGACCCCGGTGCGGGCCGGGCGCTTCTTCGTGCATGGCCGGCACGATCGCGACAAGCGTCCCGTCAACGGCGTGTCGCTGGAGATCGAGGCGGCGCTCGCCTTCGGCACGGGTCACCACGGCACCACCGCCGGCTGCCTGATCGAGATCGACAGGCTCTTGTCGCGCCGCCGCTACCAGTGTCTGCTTGACCTTGGAACCGGAACCGGCGTTCTGGCAATTGCCATGGCGCGGCTGGCCCGGCAGCGGGTGCTTGCGACCGACATCGATCCGGTGGCGACGCGCACGGCGGCGGAAAACGCCGTCCACAACGGTGTCGGCCAGCTCGTGCATGCCGTTACGGCGGCCGGTGCCGATGCGCGGATCTTCGCCGAGGAAGGGCCGTTCGACCTGGTGGTGGCGAATATTCTGGCGCGGCCCCTGATGCGCATGGCGGTGGCCGTGTCGCGCTGCATGGCGCCGCAGGCGACCCTCATTCTCTCCGGCCTTCGCGTTGAGGACGGGCCGCGTATCCTCTTTGCCTATGGCACGCAGGGCTTTCACCTTGCGCGTCGGCAGGACCGCGACGGCTGGCTGACGCTGACGCTGGTGCGCGGGCGCCGGGACCCCTGACGGGTCGCGTCCGGAAAACCAGGCAATAAAAAACCCGGCCATGTGGCCGGGTTTTTTCGTCGGACCGCCTCAAGGACGGTGCGCGTGTCAGAATGCCGAGGTGGCAGAGCCCTGACGTTCCAGCTCCGCACGGTCGTAGCCGTAGGCGGCGAGCGTGGCATCGTCGAGCGACAGCAGGTAGCCGTTGACGTAGCGGCGGGCCTGACGCTCGCGCGCGGTCACCAGCGACGAGAAGGCGCGATGCATGAAGCCCTTCGAAGAGCCGCGCGAGGCGCCGGCATGCGAGGTCGACGTGAAGGTGGCGATAGCCATGATGTGTGTCTCCGGTTCGAGGTCTCTTTGCGAAAGAGCTTCCTCCCTCAAACTCTCGACACTGAGTATGGGGATGCGGACCACGTCGGAAAAGAGCGTTAAGTGCATGGCTGCGCTGCGATTGTTGCATGTGCGAATTCATAATGTTGCAACGCGGCATCGGATCTGGGCAAGATTGCCCTGCATATTTTACCGTCGCGCCCAAAAATTGGGCTTGCTGCCGCGTCGCCATGCACAAACGGCTTTCGCTTGATCGCCAGTTGATCTAGCGTTCGGCCCATGTTTCAGACCTTCGACAGCATGATCGACCCGTCCGTGGGTTCCGCGCGTTGCGCGGCGCTCCGGCAAGAGCTCGCCCGGCGCAAGCTGGACGGTTTTCTCGTTCCGCGCGGCGATGCGCATCAGGGCGAATATGTGCCGCCGTCCGATGCGCGGCTGGAATGGCTGACGGGCTTTGCGGGATCCGCCGGCATCGCCGTGGTCCTCGCCGAGGACGCGGCGATCTTCGTCGATGGTCGCTACACCATTCAGGTGCGCGAGCAGGTTGATGCGCAGGTCTTTGCGCCGATGCATCTGATCGAGACGCCGCCGGCGGACTGGCTCGCGACGACGCTCAAGCCGGGCCAGAAGCTCGGCTACGATCCGATGCTTCACACGATCTCGGGTACACGGCGGCTCAAGGCGGCCTGCACGGCGGCCGGTGCCGAACTGGTCGCGGTTTCCGGCAATCCCGTCGACGCGGTCTGGCATGACCGCCCCGCGCCGCCGCTCGGTGCGGTGGTCATCCATCCGGATGCATTGGCCGGAGAGGCGGCATCCGAGAAGATCGCGCGCATGGGGGCGAAGGTTGGCGAGGCGAAGGCCGACGCCTTCGTGCTGACCCAGCCCGATTCCATCGCCTGGCTGTTCAACATTCGCGGCAGCGATGTCGCCCATACGCCGCTGCCGCTCTCCTTTGCGATCCTGCCGGCCAGTGGCAAGCCGCGTCTCTTCATCGATGGACGCAAGCTCAGCAACGCCGTGCGTGATCATCTTGTCGGGCTCGCCGAGGTGGAAGAACCAGTCGGACTGGTGCCGGCACTCGCCGATATGGGCCGGGCGGGGGCAGCCGTGATGCTCGATCCCGACTGGGCGGGCGACGCGCTGGCCAGCGCTGTTTGCGACGCGGGCGGCACGATCAAGGAAGGCGCGGACCCGATCGCGCGGGCCAAGGCCGTCAAGACCGAGGCGGAAATCGCCGGCGCGCGCGCCGCACACCTGCGTGACGGGGCGGCCTACGCCCGCTTTCTCGCGTGGTTCGACAGGGCGATTCTCGATGGTCCGCTCGATGAAATCGCTGTTGCGGAGCGGCTTGAAGCGTTTCGCGCCGAGACGGGTGCGCTCAAGGAAATTTCCTTCGACAGCATTTCCGCCGCAGGTCCCAATGCCGCGATCTGCCACTACCGCGTGGACCGCAAGAGCAACCGGGTCATTCCTCCCGACAGCCTGTTCCTGATCGATTCCGGTGCGCAATATGAAGACGGCACCACCGATATCACCCGCACGCTCGCGGTCGGTGCGGTCGCCAACGAAATGAAGCGCCATTTCACGCTGGTCCTGAAGGGGCACATCGCCATTGCGACCGCGCGCTTTCCAAAAGGCACCAGCGGCGCGCAGATCGATGCGCTGGCGCGGATCGACCTGTGGAAGGCGGGCCTCGATTTCGACCATGGCACCGGCCATGGCGTTGGCTCCTATCTCTCCGTGCACGAGGGGCCGCAGCGTATCGCCAAGACCGGCCATGTCGCTCTGGAGCCGGGCATGATCGTGTCGAACGAGCCCGGCTATTACAAGGCCGGAAGTCACGGCATCCGGATCGAGAACCTTGAGCTGGTAACCGGCCCCGACGAGATTGAGGGCGGGGAACGGCCAATGCTTGGGTTCCAGGCGCTGACGCTTGCACCGATCGACCGCCGGTTGATCGTCAAGGAGATGCTGAGCGCCGGGGAACACGCCTGGGTCGAGCGCTATCATGCCCGCGTTCTGGCGGAGATCGGACCGCTGGTCGATCCCGACACCAGGTCCTGGCTGGAGGCGGCGACGGCCCCGCTATGAGGCGGCGCCGGATCGACGCGGGGGCTTCCTGCGGCGACATTGTCGATCCGGCACCGGCATGTCAGTGTCGACATGGCCGGGTTTGGGCGAGGCATGGGCGGACATGAAGGTTTTGGATGCGCTGAAGATGCCATTCTGGGTGGCGCAGGTGGCCACCGGGGCGAAGTCGTTTCGCGACAATCCCGTTCTGGGCAGCCGCCGGCTGAACGAACGCGGGCTTCACGTTGCCCGCGTCCGTGCCGCCGAGGCCATGGCCGACCGTCGCCGGCGGGGGATGGAAGATCTCCTCGACGACCACCATCGCCGTTTCTTTGCCGAAAACGGCTATGTCGAGCAGCGCAACGTGTTGCCGGCGGATACGTTCGCGCAATTGCTCGAGGAGGTGCATGGCACCCGCTTCGACGCCTGGGAAATGCGGCAGGGCAACGCGGTCACCCGCTTCATCCCCTTGCCGCCGGAAGTGCTTCGGCGCCTGCCGGCGCTTGCCGCCTTCGTCAATGGCGCCGTGTTTCAGGGCACGCTGAAATATGTCGCCTCGACGAGAGCCGAGCCGACCGTCTATCTCCATGCGGTTCTGACCGATCCCGATCTCGGCACGCCCGACCCGCAAACGCATTTTCACGCCGACACCTTCTTTGCCAATTCCAAGGCGTGGTTCTTTCTCGACGATGTGCCGGAAGCCGACGGTCCCTTCCGCTTCGTTCCCGGATCGCACCGGCTGACCCCGGAACGTGCCGCATGGGAGCAGACGCAAAGCGAAACGGCCGCCACGCACGGCAACCGGCTGCATGGGCGCGGATCGTTTCGCATATCCGAGGACGAACTCGCCACGCTCGGCTTTGCCCCGCCCGTCACCTTCGAAGTGCCGGCCAATACGCTGGTCGTCGCCGATACCTTCGGGTTTCACGCCAGGACGCCGAGCCTCCGCCCGTCTGTGCGGATCGCGATCTACGGCAGTGTCCGGCGCAATCCGTTCCTGCCGTTTGCCGGGCTCGATCCGCTGACGCTGCCGGGCTTGCGCGGGCGTTCTGCGCAACTGCTCAACGCCTATCGCGACACGCGGGCGCGGTTGCTGAAAAAACCGCAGTCGGAACGCTACATCGGCAAGACCTTGCTCACCGACCCCGCGCATCTCTAGCGGCGCTGCACCCTAGCGGTGCTCTTCCACCTGGTTGTTGATCAGTTCGGCGTTGAAGAAGCGCAGCGCCCGCACATGGGTGGCGTGGCCGATTACCCGTGTCGCATCGGCCCCATCCACCACCGGCAGACGGTTCCGGCCGCTGTCGTCGAAGATCTTGAGGGCGGTTTCCAGGGTGTCGGTGAGGTGAAGATACGGCTCGCCGCTCGCCGGATCGAACTCGACCGGCTCGGCATCCTCGTCCAGCCGCTCCACGAAATCGGACACATGGACGATGCGCACCAGCCATTTGTGCGCACCCTCGTGCAGCATCACGCCGCGCATTTCCAGCTGCCAGTGGAAATAGGAGCGTCCGTGCACCGCCTGCGTCAGTCCGGTGGCGATCGACACGGTGACGAGCAGCGCGATGGAGAGCGCATAGCCGCCGGTCAGTTCGAAGACGATCATCGTCGTTGAGAAGGGCGCGCCGAGGACGGCCGCCGCCACCGCGCCCATGCCGAGGATCGCATAAAGCCCGTGCGAGGAGGCAAGCTCGGGAAAGACGGCGGCGGCAATCAGGCCGAAGGCGCCGCCGCACATGGCGCCGAGATAGAGCGCGGGCGAAAAGATGCCGCCGCCGAAGCGCGAGGCAAGGGTGATGGAGGTCGCGGCGGTTTTCGCCACCAGCAGGATCAGCAGGGTTGCAAGCGGAAGCTGGTGCTTCAGCGCGGCATCGGTCGCCTCGTAGCCGACGCCCAGAACCTCCGGATAGGCAATGCCGATGGCCCCGACCGCAAGCCCGCCGATGGTCGGGCGCAGCCACAGCGGCATGGGGATGTTGCGCGCCACCCAGTCGGTGCCGATCAGCGCGAACTGGAAGATGACGGCGACGGCGGCGCAGGTCAGCCCGAGCAGCGCGAAGGCCGGCATCTCCAGAAGTGACGTGATCTGGTACTGCGGAATGGCGAAGGCAACGACATCGCCGAACCAGGCCCGCGCCATCAGCGTTCCAAGCACGGAGGCGATGACGATGGGCACGAAGGCCGTCAGCGCGTAATGGCCGAGAATGACCTCATGGGCGAAGAGCACGCCGGCGATCGGGGCGTTGAAGGAGGCGGAGACCGCGCTCGCCACGCCGCAGGCCAGCAGCATGCGGCGTGCCGCGTCCGGCAGCCGGAAGGTCTGGCAGATGGCGGTACCGATGGTCGCGCCGAGATGCACCACCGGTCCCTCGCGTCCCGCGCTGGCGCCGCTGCCAAGCGAGAGTGCGGTGACGAAGGCGGAGGAAAGCCCGGACCAGAGCGTCAGGCCGCGCCCGCCCTGCGCGCGGGCCTCGATCACGTCGGCGACGCCACCGGCGCGCTGTTTCGGCTGGATGAACGTCAGGTAGAGACCGACGAGGAAGCCGCCGCCCGCCGGCGCGAGCAGGATCGTCCACCAGGGCACCTCGGCGGTGGCGCTGACCACCGTTTCCGCCGCCGAGCCGAGCCATGTCCACTGGATCGCTCCGATGGCGAGACGGAACAGGATTGCGGCGGCGGCGGTCAGAATGCCGATCACGATCGCCAGCGCCCAGACGAGCGGGAGCCGCGTCGTGCGGAACAGCCGGATGTTCGGCTCGATCCAGCGCGCGGCGATCACCGGCAGGCGTCTCACTATCGTCGGCAGGCGGATCATGGACTGGGATCCGTTTGCGCGCGGACCGCTCCTGTCCTAGCGCTTGGTGATGGATATGCGGCGGCCGGCGCGCTCCGGGCGCCCGAGCACCGCATGGGCTTGTTTCATCCGCTCCAGCCTCTCGCGAATGTCGTCGGGCCAGGGAGCGACCTTGCGCGCGCCCATGTCGACATGCAGCGAGACCTGTTCCGAGGTCGCGGACAGAAACCCTTCCTCGGCATGATAGAGTTCCTGATAGAGATGCGCACGTTTCTCGTCAAAATCAACGAGTTGAACCGTTGCATACACCGGAGAATGCTCTTCCAGTTCGCGCAGGTAGCAAAGATGCACCTCGGCGGTGAAGAAGGAGGCGTTGCGGGTCGCGACATACTCCGGCCCCAGGCCGAGGCTGATGAAGGCCTCGTCGACGCAGGTGTCGAACAGGACGTTGTAATAGGCCATGTTAAGATGGCCATTGTAGTCGAGCCACTCGCTCTTGACCGTTTGCAGCGAGCCCTTGAAGGGGGCGGCCTCCGGTGAGGCGGTTGTCATGGTCCTGCTCTTTCGTTCGGGGTGAACGGGAAACGGCGCAAAAGGCGGAGCGCCGGTCGGAAGTCTTTGGCCGGGATGGCCGTTTTTGCTAGTGTGCGCCAAACCTAGTCCGAGGGTGCGCGCAAAGGCAAATCAGGCGCCGGCACGCCGGACACTTGCCCGCAAAACCCGCAAGGCACGCGGATGTGGAGACCTTTTATGACGCTCGCCTCGATGCAAATGCCGGTGGAACGAAACGAGACGGGAATCAGCGTCGCCCTACAGGTTCTCGCGCAGCGCTTTGGCGAGCGGTTTTCCGCCGCAGCCGCCGTGCGCGAACAGCACGCCCACACCACGACGTGGCTGCCCAACCAGGCGCCGGACGCGGTCATCTTCGCCCATTCGACCGAGGAGGTTGCCGAGGCCGTGCGGATCTGCGCCGAGCACAAGGTGCCGGTCATCGCCTTCGGCACCGGATCCTCGCTCGAAGGCCACGTCAACGCACCGGCCGGCGGCGTGTCGATCGACATGTCGCAGATGGACAAGGTGCTGCAGGTCAACGCCGAGGACCTCGATTGCACGGTCCAGGCGGGCGTCACCCGGACCCGGCTGAACGAGCATTTGCGCGATACGGGTCTGTTCTTTCCCATCGATCCGGGCGCCGATGCCAGCATCGGCGGCATGGCCGCGACCCGCGCGTCGGGCACCAATGCCGTGCGTTACGGCACCATGAAGGATGCGGTGATGGCGCTGACGGCGGTGATGGCCGACGGCACCGTCGTTCACACCGGCGGGCGGGCGCGCAAGTCGTCGGCCGGCTACGACCTGACCCGCCTGCTTGTCGGCTCGGAAGGAACGCTCGGCATCATCACCGAGGTGACCTTGCGGCTCCACGGCATTCCCGAAGCCGTCTCCGGCGGCGTGTGCCCGTTCCCCGATCTGGAGTCGGCCTGCAACGCGGTGATCATGACCATCCAGTGCGGGCTGCCGGTGGCGCGCATCGAGCTGCTTGACGCGATGCAGATCCGTGCCAGCAACGCCTATTCCAAGCTCGATCTTGCGGAGACGCCGACGCTTTTCGTCGAGTTTCACGGCACGCCCGACGGTGTGCGCGAGCAGAGCGAACTCTTCGGTGAAATCGCCCGCGACAGCGGCGGCGGCGAGTTCGTCTGGGCCACCAAGGCGGAGGACCGCACGAAGCTGTGGAAGGCCCGCCACGACGCCTATTGGGCGGCGATGGGCTTGCGGCCCGGCGCCAAGGGGGTGTCGACTGACGTCTGCGTGCCGATTTCCCGGCTCGCCGAATGCATCGGCGAGACCAATCGCGACATCGACGCCATGGGGCTGACAGCGGCTCTGGTCGGCCATGTCGGCGACGGCAACTTTCATGTTCTGGTGCTCGTCGACACCGACAATCCGACGGAAATCGAAACGACGGAAGACTTCATCGAGCGGCTGAACTGGCGCGCCATCGAGATGGGCGGCACCTGCACCGGCGAACATGGCGTCGGGCAGGGCAAGATGAAATATCTTGCGCGCGAACATGGCGCGGGTCTCGGTGTGATGCGGGCGATCAAGACGGCCCTCGACCCCGACAACATTCTCAACCCCGGCAAGATCGTGCCGGCGGCGTGAGCGGTCTCCTGATCCTCACGCGCATGATTGAGGGAGAGAACTCCTGAACTCGATCTACATCACGATCGGCCTCAGCGTGATCGCGGTGCTTCTCGCCGCGCTCATCGGCCCGTTCTTCATCGACTGGACCGCCTATCGCAGCACGTTCGAGGATTACGGCGAACGCCTGCTCGGCCACCGTGTCGCGGTGATGGGCGATGCGGAGATGCGGCTGCTGCCGACCCCGACGCTGACCTTCTCCGACGTGCGCGTCGGCGAGCCGGAGGATCCGCTACTTGCCGTTTCTCGCTTTGCCGTGCGCATCGAGCTGCCGCCGTTGCTGAAGGGCGAGGTCCGGATCATCGACATGACGCTCGACGAGCCGTCGCTGCGCCTGTCGCTCGACGAGCAGGGCCGCCTCGACTGGTTCACCGGCCTCAATCGCGACGGGTTCCTGCGCGATGTCGATCCCGATCTGGTGATGCTGGAACGCGCGACCATCCGTGACGGACGCCTGTCGGTGATCGACGCGCGCAGCGGCCGGAGCCATTCCCTCGACGACATCGACCTGCTCGTGGGCGCAAGGTCGCTGCTTGGTCCCTACAAGCTCGATGGCATGGTCAGCCACAATGGGCAGCGCGCGACCGTTGTGCTGGCGACCGGCCGGCGCGATGCCGAAGGTGCGTTGCGGTTGCGGGCCGGGATCACGCCGGTTTCCGTTCCTGTCGACCTGGTGATGGACGGACAGGTCTCGCTCGCCGAGGGCAAGCCGGCCTATGAGGGCGCCTATACGCTGAATTCCGTGGTGACGGAGGAGGGGGCTGCGGCGCGCTGGGTCAGCGAGGGCGCCTTTGCGCTCGACGTGGCACGGCTGGCCCTGACGCAAGCGAGCCTGCGCTATGGTCCGGAGGACCGGCCCGTCACCATCGAGGGCGGGCTGGACGTCGCCTTTTCCACCCCCTCGCGCTTCGACTTCGCCGGGACGGCGAAGCAGATCGACCTCGACCGGATCGCCGGACGCGGGCCGCAGGAGCCGCTCTCGCCGGGCGAGGCCGGCGGTCTCCTGCTCTCCGCCCTGCAAGGATTGCCGCATCCGCCGATCGACGGGCGGATCGCGCTCGACGTGCCCGCCGTCGTGGCCGGCGGCGGCCTGGTCCAGGACGTGCGGATCGAGGCCGAGCGGCTGGCCAGCGGCTGGCGGCTGGCCGAGATCTCGGGGCAGATGCCGGGCCGCAGTCCGTTTCTTGCGCGCGGCGATCTGGAACTGAAGCCCCGCGCGGCCTTCCGGGGCAGCTTCGCGGCCTCCGTCTCCCAGCCGAACGTCTTTGCCGACTGGTGGCGGCAGGGCGTCGTGGTGGATGCCGTTGTCGATGCCTTCGCGCTGGAAAGCCGGATCGAGGCGTCGCCCGCCGGACTGGCGCTTACCGATCTCATGTTCGAACTTGCCGGCGAACAGGGGCGCGGCGCGATCAGCTACCGCGAACAGCGCAACGGGCCGCCGGTGTTCGAGGCCGATCTCGATGCGGATCTGCTCGATGCCGATCAGGCCGCCTTGCTGGCGCGGCTCTTTCTGGGCGGCGAAAACGGCATCTTCGCACGCCCCGGCGAGAGCGCGACGCAGGTGGCGCTCAGGCTTTATGCGCAAAAGCTGAAAGTGCGCGATCTCACCGCCTCGTCGATTGCGCTGCGCGCTTCCTATCAGGGCGACATCCTGGAGATCGAGGACCTGACGGTGGCCGATCTCGCCGGCGCGCGGCTTGCCGCCAGCGGGCGGATCACCGACGTCTCGACGGCACCGGCCGGTGCCATGCAGCTAAAGGTCGATGCCGACCGGCTTGGCGGTGTCGCGACGCTTCTTGAAACCCTGTTTCCGAACGCGGAGGCGCTTGCGCTTTTCACCGACCGGCCGGAACTGTTCGCGCCGGCCAGGCTCGATGTCGCCTTCCAGGGCGAGGCAGCGGGCGGCAATGCGCGCGCCGGCACGCAGGCGACGGTCACCCTGTCGGGCACGGCGGGCGGCACGGAGGTCGATGTCAGCCTCGGTCTGCGCGGGCGGCTGGATGCGTGGCGCGAGGCCAATCTCGACTTTGAGGCCGGCTTTACCGCGGCCGATGGCGGCGACCTGCTGCGCCAGTTGGGTCTGACGGTTCTTCCCGTGGCGCAGCTTGGCGAGGCGCGGGTCGAACTGGGGGGCGCGGGCGTGCCGCAGCAGGGGCTTGACGGTCACGCGCGGCTTTATCTCGACGAGGCCTCCCTGGTCGGCGTCGGCACGCTCAGCCTGCCCGACGACGGACCCTCAAGCTACTCCGCGGATCTCGGGGCCAAGGCGTCCGACCTGTTGCCGCTGACCCTGATCACGGGACGTCTGCCGTCGCTGTCGAGCTCCGTCGGCGATGTCGACCTTGTGGCGACGCTGGAGGGAGAGGGCGACGAATTTTCGCTGAGCGGACTGTCCGGGCGCATTGCCGGGACCGAAGTTGACGCCGATCTGCAGATCGACCTGCGCCGAAGCGTTGCCAGTCTTCAGCCGCAGGTGCGCGGCAGTGCGGCGCTGTCCGATCTCGACCCGGCTGCGCTGGGCGACCTTCTGCTTGGCGCCGACCAGCTCACGGCAGCGCGAGACGGCTCGGGCTGGCCCTCGATTGCCTTCGGCCCGCCGGTCGTCTCGGGCGTCGACGTGGCGCTCGATGTGACGGCGCGCCGCATGCCGCTTGGTCCATCGCTTGAGGCGAGCGAGATGACGGGTACGCTCGGCCTGAGAGACGATGCGCTCAGCCTCGATGTCGACGGCGCGGACCTCGCCGGCGGCAGGCTGACCGGGGCATTGTCCGTGAAACGCACCGACGGGCAGGCCGGGCTGACGCTTTCCATGCGCGTGGAAAACGGCGCGCTCGGCGATTTCATCTGGCGGCGCAATGCCCGTCCGGTCGCAACCGGGCGGATGGATCTGTCGCTCGACCTGGAGGGCACGGGGCGCTCGCTCGCAGGGATCGTGTCCGGGCTTGCGGGCGGCGCGACATTGTCCATTCGCAACGGCGAGATCCGCGGCATCAACCCGGAAGCCTTCGGACTGGTGATCCGCGCCGCCGATGCCGGGCTGGAGCTGGACGATGCGGCCGTTCGCTCCGCTTTCGAGAGTTATCTCGATGCGGGACGTCTGCCCTTCGAGGCGCTCGAGGCGGGTGCGACGGTTGCCGGCGGCGTGGTGCGCGTCAGCAATGTCACGCTCGACAACACGAGCGCCACCGTCTTCGGCAATGCCCGGATCGATCTGGACGCACAAACGCTCGACAGCGACTTTTCCCTGAAGGTGGATCCGGGCGCTGAGGCCGTGACGGGAGCCGAACCGGAGGTCGGGCTTGTCTTTTCCGGGGCGCTGGGCGATCCGGGTCGCTCCATCGATATCGCTCCCTTCACGGCCTTCCTGACGCTGCGCGCCTTCGAACGCGAGGTGCAGCGCATCGAGGAGCTTCAGGCGGAAATCGACGCGCGCGAACAGGCGATGGAAGAGCGCATGCAACTGCTGCAGCAGGAAAAGCGGCGCGAGGATGCCAAGACCCGGCTTCCGGGCGATCCGGACCCCGAGGCGCCTCGGCCCGAGGAGGAGGAAGAGGCGGCGGCGTCTTCGCCAAGGCCGGCCATCGATGCGCCGTCAACGCCCGGCGTCGCGACGCCGAATGCGCCGCAGGCCCCGGTGGTGGCAACCCCCACCGCGCCCTCGGCGCCGGCCGTGCCGCGCCGCCGTGAAACGCCTCCCGCGCCGCAACCGTCGCAGGCCGCGAACCCGGCGACCGAAAGCGGGTTTCGGGACCGGATCCGCTCCGCGCTGGAACAGATCGACGCGACCGGACGCATCGCCCCGTCCGAGCCGGAGCCGGGAGAGCCGATGCGCCTGCTGCCGCCGCTCGATCCGCCGGTGTTCATCGACGTCACGCCGGACCGTTAGGACGCCAGGCCGCCGCCATTCCTGTAAAAGCCAAGTGCTGCCACGCGCAGGGCGGAGGAAAGCGCCGGCGCATCGCTCACCGGATCCATGTGCCGCGCATCGTCGATCCCCGCGACAAGCGTCGGCAGGCTGACACCGTCGCGCGCGGCCATGGCATCGAGCGCGTCCCAGAATTCCGGCTCGAGCGCGAGGCTGGTGCGATGGCCGTGCAGGGTGAGGGATCTTTTTACGAGAGGCACGAGACTGGCCTCACAGCGACCGGACCCATAGCTTGCCGGGGCGAGACTGACCCGATAGCCGGGGGTGTCGCGGACCGGGCAGTCACCGGTCCGTATCCGGATCTTCGCGATCCGTGGCGCCGGCATCATTGTCAACGTCGGACCCGCGCAGATGCGCGTCGATCCGCCGTTGGGCGCGTTCGTTTTCCGCCTTGACCACCGTCCGTTCCGCTTTGGTGCGGCCGAAGACAATCCGGTTCTCGGCGGCGCGGGCGTCCTTGTCCTGCCGCTTGCGGGCCTTGCGCGCCTTGCGAAGATTTATGATCTCGCCGCTCATCGCCGGTCCGGCCGCTTCGTTCAGGGTTTCTTGCGGAAGGCATCGAGCGACACGACGTCGGCGCTGGCCGTGTCGTCGTCGCCGGTCTTCTCCCCAGCCTTGTCGCCCGTCTTGTCGGTGGCGTTTCCGGCCGTCTTCTTGGACTTCGGCTTGTCTGCAGCGGTCTTTGCCGTCGCGCCGCGGTCGCGGGACAGGGTGTCGTCGATATCCGCCAGCGTGGCTTCGGCGCGCTCCTGGTCGCGCGCCGCGTCGACGAGTTCTTCCGGCAGCTCTTCCGCCGTCTTGCCCGGCTCGAATTCGAGCGCGAATTGCACGGACGGATCGAAGAACCCCTTGATCGAGGAAAACGGCACGAACAGCTTTTCCGGGATGCCGCCGAAGGACAGGCCGACCTCGAAGGCATGGTCCGTCACGGTCAGGTCCCAGAACTGGTGCTGCAGCACCACCGTCATCTCGTTGGGATAGCGTTCGTGCAGGCGCGGGGAAATCCGCACGCCCGGCGCGTTGGTGTCGAAGGCGATGTAGAAATGATGCTCGCCCGGTAGCCCGATGCGGACCACCTCGGTCAGGATCTTGCGAACGGCGCCGCGAAGCGCGTCCTGAATGACGATGTCGTAACGGATCAGGTCTTCGGCCATTTTCTTCAACTGCCGGTCTTTGGAATCACTCTGGCGCCCAACATGGCCTGTGGCGGGCAAGATGAAAAGGCTTCCAGGCCGCCTTGCGCTATTCTTTTGCACCCTTGCCGCGCAGGCGATGCCCCAAGGGTTTTCAGGGCACGGGAAACCGCGCGTCACGACGTCAAAAGCCAGGCAAAAAAGAAGTGGAGGCTTCTGTTGCCAGGTGCCTCCGAACCCCGCCTGAAGGTGCTAACCAACAGGACTTAGTGGACTACCGGCACTGCATTACGCAGCGACAGCGTTGTCCATAGCATAGTTGTCATTTGCAACTATTGAGACGGCCCGATAACGGCGGAACCATGCCGGACGAAAGAAAAGCCTTTACACCCTCGTCGATCCTATTTCGCCCCCCCGAAGCCCGCCTGATCCGCTTGCGCGAGACGGGCTTGGGTGGAGGCGCCGGGTACCGCCCCCGGGTCCGATAGGCTTATTACGCAGTCCGTTTATCGTCATAGTCGGCTTGCGCCGACACACCCAATATAGGCAGTGCCCGTCGGGATGAAAAGGGGGTGTCTCGCGCGCTTGTGAGCTTGTGTCATTGGCGCGCAAGCTGTTGTGGTGCTTAGAGTGTCGCTCATCAAGGGTCTCGTCCGGCCTGCCATGGCCGCGCGGACGCGGGTTGGAAGGAGTGGCAGTGATGAGCGGAATTTCCAGACGGCAGGTTCTGATTGCGGGCGCGCTTCTTGCCGGGGCCGCGGCGATTGGCGCACGGGGGGCGGCTCAGGCCGGGTGGTTCGGTCTGGGCAGCGACGACACCGGCCCGGTCTATACCGGTCTTGTCGATGGGGTGGCCGTCGGCGGCTACGATCCGGTCGCCTATTTCACGCAAGGAAAGCCGGTGGAAGGATCGCGCGATTTCGCCGCGACGCACCGGGGCGCCGAATGGCGCTTCGCCAGCGCCGCCAATCGCGACGCCTTTCTGGCCGAACCGGAAAAATACGCGCCGGCCTATGGCGGCTATTGCTCCTGGGCAATCGCAGAAGGCAAGCTTGCCAAGGGCGACCCGAAGAACTGGGACATCGTCGACGGCCGCCTTTATCTCAACTACAACGACGCCATCCAGAAACGCTGGCGCGCCGACGTTCCGGGCTTTATCGCCAAGGCCAACGGCAATTGGCCGGCGATTGCCGAAAAGTAACCTCGTCTCCGGCCATTCTTGCGCCGATACGGTGGATTGCGGGTGAAAGGCGACATGCCCCGATGCCTCGGCGCTTGTCGCCCCGGCGCCCGCGCGCGACACTCGAGCGTCAATCGAATCGACCTCCTTACGGGACGGGCAAGGTGCGCCAGTATCACGATCTCATGCAGCGGATCCTCGACGAGGGAACGAAGAAGACCGACCGCACAGGGACGGGCACCTTGTCCGTCTTCGGTCATCAGATGCGCTTCGACCTCGCGCAGGGCTTCCCGATGGTCACAACCAAGAAGCTGCACCTGAAATCGATCGTACACGAACTGCTGTGGTTTCTGGCCGGCGACACCAACATCCGTTATCTCAAGGAAAACGGCGTCCGCATCTGGGACGAATGGGCGGATGAAAACGGCGATCTCGGCCCGGTCTACGGCTATCAGTGGCGCTCGTGGCCCGCGCCCGACGGCCGGTCCATCGACCAGATCGCCAAGCTGCTCGACATGATCCGCACAACGCCCGACAGCCGGCGGCTGATGGTCTCGGCCTGGAACCCGGCGCTGGTCGACGAGATGGCGCTGCCGCCGTGTCATGCGCTGTTCCAGTTCTATGTCGCCGACGGAAAGCTCTCCTGCCAGCTCTATCAGCGTTCCGCCGACGTCTTCCTCGGCGTGCCCTTCAACATCGCCTCCTACGCGCTGCTGACGATGATGGTGGCGCAGGTGACCGGCTATGAGCCCGGCGACTTCGTGCATTCTTTCGGCGACGCGCATCTCTACACCAACCACCTGGAGCAGGCCCGCGAGCAGCTGTCGCGCGAACCGCGCGCCCTGCCGACGATGACTCTGAACCCGGACGTGACGGACCTCTTCGCCTTCCGCTTCGAGGACTTCACGCTGACCGGCTATGATCCGCATCCGCACATCAAGGCGGCGGTTGCCGTCTAGCGGGACACCCGGCGTTCTCCCATGCGAAAGGCCGGGCGATGCGATGCCGCGCCGCCCGGCCTTTTCTGTCGTTCGGCCATTCGCTGTCGTTCGGGCGGTTGATCAGGCGCGCAGGCGCCAGCCGGTCTTGAAGATCCAGCTGATCACGGCAAGGCAGATCACCAGGAACAGGAAGGTCATGAAGACGCTGAGGCCGATGCTCACGTCCGCCTGGCCGTAGAAGCTCCAGCGGAAGCCGCTGATCAGATAGACAACCGGATTGAACAGCGTGACCGTCTGCCAGAAGGGCGGCAACATGTTGATCGAATAGAAGCTGCCCCCCAGGAAGGCGAGCGGCGTGACCACCAGAAGCGGCACGAACTGCAGCTTCTCGAAATTGTCCGCCCAGATGCCCAGGATGAAGCCGAGCAGGGCGAAAGTGACGGCCGTCAGCATCAGGAACAAGAGCATCCAGACGGGATGCTGGATGTCGAGCGGCACGAACAGATGGGCGGTCGCCAGAATGATCAGGCCGACCAGGATCGATTTCGTCGCCGCCGCGCCGACATAGGCAATGACGATCTCCAGATAGGAGACGGGCGCCGACAAGACCTCGTAGATCGTGCCGGTGAAGCGCGGAAAATAGATCCCGAAGGAGGCGTTGCTGACGCTTTGGGTCAAAAGCGACAGCATGATCAGTCCGGGCACGATGAAGGCGCCGTAGCTGACGCCGTCGACTTCCTCGATGCGCGAGCCGATGGCCGCGCCGAAGACGACGAAATAGAGCGATGTGGACAGGACCGGCGAGACGATGCTCTGGAACAGCGTGCGGCCGGTGCGCGCCATCTCGAAACGGTAGATGGCCTTGATGGCGTGAAAATTCATGACGGGGCCTTCACGAGATTGACGAAGATGTCCTCAAGCGAGCTTTGCCGCGTCTGCAGGTCGCGGAAGCGGATGCCGGCCGCATGCAGGTCCTTGAGGAGCGCGGTGATGCCGGTGCGCTCGGCCTGGGTGTCGTAGGTGTAGACCAGCGTTTCGCCGTTCTGCCCGAGCTCCAGGCCGCGTTCGGCGAGCGTTTCCGGGACGGCTTCCAGCGGGTCGGCAAGATGCAGGATGAGCTGCTTGCGCCCCAATTTGCGCATCAGCTCGACCTTGTCCTCCACCAGGATGATCTCGCCGCCGTTGATGACGCCGACGCGGTCGGCGAGATCCTCCGCCTCCTCGATGTAGTGGGTGGTCAGGATGATGGTGACGCCGGTCTCCTGCAGGCGGCGCACGACCCGCCACATGTCGCGGCGCAGCTCCACGTCGACGCCGGCGGTCGGTTCGTCGAGGAACAGCACCCGCGGCTCATGGGCAAGCGCCTTGGCGATCAGCACCCGGCGCTTCATTCCGCCGGACAGGGTGATCAGCTTGTTGTCGCGCTTGTCCCAGAGCGACAGGTCCTTCAGCACCTTTTCCACGATGGCGTGGTTCTTCGGCTTGCCGAACAGGCCGCGGCTGAAATTCACCGTCGCCCAGACCGTCTCGAAGGCGTCGGTTGTGAGCTCCTGCGGCACCAGGCCGATCTCGGCGCGGGCGGCGCGGAAATCGCGGGCGATGTCGTGACCGTCGACGGTCACGGTGCCGCCGCTGGCGTTGACGATGCCGCAGATGATGCTGATCAGGGTGGTCTTGCCGGCGCCATTGGGCCCGAGCAGCGCAAACAGCTCGCCGCGCTCGATCTCAAGGTCGATGCCCTTCAGCGCATGGAAGCCGCTGTCATAGACCTTTGAAAGATTGGATATTTTCAGGATTGGCGACATCAATGGGTCTTTGCTTGCTGGAAAGCCGGAGCGGGAGGCGGGACCGACGCCTTGAGCAGGGCGCCAGCCTCCCGAAAACATGCGCGGAGCATATAGGGATGCGCCGGCGCTTCAACCGTCGTGTAGCCTGTGGCGAACCGCGACGTCCCGGAGCGTTCAGCGAATGCCGTCGTGCCAGCGGTCGGCGCGGGCACGGCCGCGCAGCTGCTCCCAGCGCTCATCCTTGATCCAGCGGATCGGCATCAGCTTTGCGGTCACGCATCCGATCAGCAAGGAGCCGTTTGCGGTTCGCAACGGCAGGATAAGGCGCTCGTAAAGAAGGTCCATCTCCCGGCCGGCGAGATCCCGCGTCCTGACCGACATGATGTCGAGATTGGGTTCGCCGGCGATTGCCGCGTGGTAGCCACGCGCCGCACTGCGCTCCAGATCCGTGTCGGGCGTGTGTTCCTCGACGATTGCCGAGCGTGCCCAGGCCGCGCCATAGCATTCGGCGACGAAGGACTGCGGACCCACGACAAGCAAGCGGGGCGAAAGGCCGGACGACGCCGTGCCGGCGCTCAGAGTCGTGCGGTCTGCGATATAGCGATGCAGCAGACGCAGGTCCTGCGCGCCGGTATCCAGGTCACGCCAGCACGTCCAGAACGCCTTGATGTCGCCTTGCACGAGACCGCGATCCAGTGCCGACAGGCTGAGTTGCATCACGTCGTTCACAGTGGCGCCTCGCGGAGCCTGGACAGCAGCGGGTGTGTCGCTCAGCCGGGGCCCGTCGTGGCGGGCCCCGGCTGCATGCGTGTCGGGTCAGAAGCCGACGTTGATCAGCTGAACCCGCCGGTTGATCGCGCCGTCCGGGTTGGAGGGATCGCGCAATTGCTCCTCGCCCAGCCCGATGGCCTCAAGCTGTTCGGAGGGGACGAAAAAGGTGGTCACCAGCGCCTCGCGGACCGCGTTTGCCCGGCGCTGCGAAAGCTCCAGATTGTACTCGCGCTTGCCCTTGGCATCGGTGTGGCCGACGACGAAGAAGACCTGGCCCCACAGGTAGGGTGTGTGCAGGGCGTCGGCGATCACGCCGATGGTCTCGTAGGATTCCGGCCGGATCCGGTCGGAATCGAAGTCGAAGGTGATCTCGACATTGAACTGGCGCAGCTTTGCAAGCTGCGCGGAGATCGGCAGCGACGTGGTGGCATTGTCGCCGGGATATTGCTGAATGTTCTGCAGTGCCTGCGCACGGACATCGGCGGCGTTGATCTCCGCCTTGCTCTGGGCGCCCTGCAGGCTGTTGACGATCTCGTTTCGCGACAGCTGGGTCTGCGCCTGTGCGCCGGCCAGGGTGAGCGGCAGTGCGATGATCGACGCCGCGAAGAGGTGGGGTAACTTCAAGACACGTCCTCCGTAGGATTGCGGTCCAAGCCGGGCGGGCTCAGCGATAACCGGCATCGTCGATCGCCTGATTGCAGTCGGCGCTGACGCTTGGCTGCGCCTTCAGCAGGCACCGCAGGACATGGCCCTTACCCGGTTCGGTTCCGCTGCACAGACGGCGGGCGTCGCGGTCGCAAATCCTGGACACGACGGATTGCGCGGCGAGCCGGGTCTGCAGGGAAACATAGACGCCGGCATAGTCCGCCTTGCAGCGGGGAGAAATGCGCGCTTCATTCTCGGCCAGGCATTTCTGGATGCGACCGTTGCCGATGTTGGCGGTCTTGCAATACTTCTGAATGTCCTCGCCGCAACTCGAACTCAGGATCTTGATCGCATCGGCGAAACCGATGGTCTGGGCATAGGCGCCCTGCGTGTGGATTATGGTTCCGACCAGCAGAAAAATGGCCGCCCAAAGTGATTTTGACATTCGCACCCCCCGGGAATGTTTTTTGCCGCCCATCGGCAAAAACAATCTGAATTGTCATCTTATTCCAATGGCATGAAAGATCCATCTTGATACTTGTCGCAAGGGGCCTTCGCACACTGCGGGCTCGCGCATATCCTGACAGAAAGCGGCATCGCGAACGGAGGGACGAGGGCAGATGAGCGGACACTCCTACCAGGCAGGTCGGTTGAACCTTCCCTTCGTCGGGATCGCGACCTTCGGCAAGCGCCCCTATTGCGAGGACTGGTCGAAACTCGATGCCGATGTTGGCGTACTCGGCGCGCCGTTCGATTTCGGCACGCAGTTTCGCGCCGGGGCCCGGTTCGGTCCGCGGGCCATCCGCGAGGCGTCGACGCTGTTTTCCTTCGGTCACGCCGGCGCCTACGACCATGAGGACGACGCTACCTATCTGCCGGAAAGCGTCCGGATCGCGGATCTCGGCGACGCCGACATCGTGCATACCGACACGGTGGCAAGCCACGCCAATATTGCAGCCGGGGTGCGGGCGATGCTGGAGGCCGGAGCCTTTCCGGTGGTGCTCGGCGGCGACCATTCGGTCAACATCCCCTGCATCGATGCCTTCGAGGAGTATGGACCGATCCATATCCTGCAGATCGACGCGCATCTGGATTTCGTCGACGAGCGCCACGGCGTGCGCAACGGACATGGCAATCCGATGCGCCGGGCGGCGGAAAAGGACTATGTCACCGGGCTGACGCAGGTCGGCATCCGCAACGTCTCCTCGACCGCCCGCGAGGGCTACGAGGCGGCACGCGCCTTCGGTTCCGACATTCTCTCGGTGCGCCAGATGCGCAAGCTCGGCCCGGAGGGCGTGATCGCGCGCATCCCGGAAGGGGCAAGGGTCTATGTCACCCTCGACATCGATGGCTTCTGCCCGTCGATCGCACCTGGCACGGGAACGCCCAGCCACGGCGGCTTTCTCTATTACGAGGTGCTGGAGATGCTGCAGGCGCTGAGCCGTCGCCACGAGGTGGTCGGCATCGATCTGGTGGAAGTGGCGCCGGACTACGACCAGACCGGCTCGACGGCAATCCTCGCCGCGCAGATCCTGCTGAATTTCCTGGGGTTCGTGTTCCACGAACGCGAGCAGCGGCGGGGAGGCGCCTGACGCGGAGGACGCGTGTTTGCAGCGCCGAAGCGCACTGTCTCATCTATCGTCAGGAAGAGAAGGGAGTGGTGGGTGCACGGGGATTCGAACCCAGGACCGGCTGATTAAGAGTCAGCTGCTCTACCAACTGAGCTATACACCCACGGCCAATGCGGCCAAACGGCGGAAGCGGCAATCGCCCGCGCCGTGGAGTGGGTATATACAAAGCCCGGCGGGGTGTTGCAAGGGGCTTTTCGCGTTTAGTGACTGCTCACGTTCGAAGCTGGGGATATCCGCGCAGCGCACTGGATGTAGCCCGGTTTCCATCGGCAGGTTTTGCAGGGGAAATCGGATCGTCTGCAACATTCGACAAGATTTGCCATTCCGCGGCGAAATTTCCTGACATAGCGCTTGACCCCTTGGGAGGGCGCGTCTAGTTTGCGCGGCGTCGGGTGACGGCAGTTCGTGCGGGGGCAGATGCCCCGTCGGACAGGCCGGACGCGACACCGGCAAAACGGGAGTGGTACGAATGATGGGCTTTACGCTCATTCTTGTAGGCGAGGCGCGCGCGAACGGGACGAGGTGACACTCGTTTCCCGACGATGATGCGCGCACAAGGCCTCCTCGGGGGCCTTTTTTATTGCCTGAAGGTCGTGCCCGGACTGTCCGCCTCAATCGCGGCGGGGCCGTTGCGCCAAACCAGAACGATGACATGTGTCGAGACAGCAAGCTGCGATAATCGAGGAAAGCGAAAATGAAGCGCGAGATGACCGGCGCCGAGATGGTGCTCCAGGCACTCAAGGATCAAGGGGTCCAGCATGTGTTCGGCTACCCCGGTGGTGCCGTGCTTCCGATTTACGATGAAATTATCCAGCAGGACGATGTCGCGCATATTCTCGTGCGTCACGAGCAGGGCGCCGGCCATGCGGCCGAGGGCTATGCCCGTTCGACCGGCAAGCCCGGCGTGGTGCTCGTCACCTCCGGTCCCGGCGCGACCAATATGGTCACCGCGCTGACCGATGCGATGCTCGATTCGATCCCCATGGTCTGCATCACCGGCCAGGTGCCGACGCATCTGATCGGCAATGACGCCTTTCAGGAATGCGACACCGTCGGCATCACCCGGCCCTGCACCAAGCACAACTGGCTGGTGCGCGACGTCAAGGACCTGCCGCGCATCCTGCACGAGGCCTTTTACGTCGCGACCGCCGGGCGTCCCGGTCCGGTCGTCGTCGACATCCCCAAGGACGTGCAGTTCGCCACCGGCACCTATGAGGCGCCGGGCACCGTCGCGCACAAGAGCTACCGCCCGCGCCTTAAGGGCGACATGGAGGCGATCCGCGGCGCCATCGAGCTTCTCGCGCGGGCGCGCCGGCCGATTCTCTATACCGGCGGCGGTGTGATCAATTCGGGCACGGCGGCCTGCCACCTGCTGCGCGAATTCGCCCAGATGACCGGCATTCCGGTGACCTCGACGCTGATGGGGCTTGGCGCCTATCCGGCGTCGGGCAAGGAGTGGCTCGGCATGCTCGGCATGCACGGCACCTATGAAGCCAACATGGCGATGCACGATTGCGACGTGATGGTGAACATCGGCGCGCGTTTCGACGACCGCATCACCGGGCGTCTCGATGCCTTTTCGCCGAACTCGCTGAAGGTGCATATCGACATCGACCCGTCGTCGATCAACAAGACGGTGAAGGTCGATATCCCCATTGTCGGCGATGTCGGCCACGTTCTGGAAGACATGGTGCGGCTGTGGCGCAGCGGCGGCCATTCGCTCAATGCCGAGGCGCAGAAGGACTGGTGGGCGCAGATCGACACCTGGCGGGCGCGCAATTCGCTGGCCTACCGTCCGACGGACGACGTCATCATGCCGCAATACGCGATCCAGCGGCTCTATGAGCTGACCAAGGACCGGGAGACCTATGTGTCGACCGAGGTCGGCCAGCACCAGATGTGGGCGGCGCAGTTCTACGGCTTTGAATCGCCGAACCGCTGGCTGACATCGGGCGGTCTCGGCACGATGGGCTACGGTCTGCCCGCGGCGATCGGCGCGCAGGTCGCGCATCCGGACGCGCTGTGCGTCGATATTGCCGGCGACGCCTCGATCCTGATGAACATCCAGGAAATGTCGACGGCGGTGCAGTTCGGCCTGCCGGTGAAGGTGTTCATCCTGAACAACCAGTACATGGGCATGGTGCGCCAGTGGCAGCAGCTGCTGCACGGCAACCGCCTGTCGAACTCCTACATGGAAAGCCTTCCCGACTTCGTGAAGCTGGCGGAAGCCTATGGCGGCCACGGGATCCGAGTGGAGAAGCCCGGTGATCTGGATGCGGCCATCGAGGAAATGATCGCAACCCCCAAGCCGGTGATCTTCGACTGCCGGGTCGCGAGCCTCGCCAACTGTTTCCCGATGATCCCGTCCGGCAAGGCGCATAACGAAATGCTTCTGCCCGACGAGGCCAACGACGAAGCGGTGGCCTCGGCCATTTCCTCCGAAGGCAAGGCGCTCGTGTGAGCTTTGCCTGACAATGACCGCCCTTGCCGTATTCGGATTGATACTTGCGTATCCTCTTCTGCTCCTTGGCTACACTGGAACGTGTACCCAGGGAGCAAACGGGCCTTTTTTGACCGGCGCGATTCTTGGCGGTGTGCCGCTTGTTCTCTCGCTGATCGGGAGTATCGGAGCTCTTTATAGAGAGCGCGGGGGGCGGTCCCATTCCGCTTTGGCAGTGTCGGGGTGCGTCGGACTATTGGGATGGGCGCTTGTGGCACTCAACCACGGGGTTTCAAGAGGTGTTCTCCTATTCGGCACACCCTGCGGGCAGGGGTATGAGCATGCAGGGCGTCCGCTGTCCAACTGGCTGTCGGTTCTCCTGCTGACCTCATATCTCGTGCTCCCTGCCGTCGTCGCTTCGATCAACTCCGTGCTGGCTTTTCGACTGTTGAGAAAGATACCGGGAACGAAAAAACCATGAACGCACAGAACCTGAATGCGCCGTCCGCCTACTTCATGGCAGAGGTGAGCGAAGTCTCCGAAAGCCACACGCTCTCGGTCCTCGTCGACAACGAGCCGGGTGTCCTTGCCCGGGTGATCGGTCTTTTCTCCGGGCGCGGCTACAACATCGACAGCCTGACGGTGTCGGAGACGGAGCACGAGAAGCACCTGTCGCGCATCACCATCGTGACCACCGGAACGCCGATGGTGATCGAGCAGATCCACCATCAGCTTGAACGGCTGGTGCCGGTGCACCGGGTCACCAACCTGACGGTGGAGGCCCGCCGGCGAAACTTCGAAAAGCCGCTGGAACGCGAACTGGTGCTGATCAAGGTGGCCGGCGTCGGCGAAAAGCGGCTCGAGGCCCTGCGCTTGGCCGATGCCTTCAAGGCGACGGTGATCGATGCGACGGCGGAGCATTTCGTCTTCGAGATCACCGGACGGACCAACAAGATCGAACAGTTCATCGGCATTTTGAAGCCGCTCGGACTGGTGGAAGTGTCGCGCTCCGGCGTCGCCGCATTGCAGCGCGGTCCGGAAGGGCTTTAAGCTCGACCGCGCCGGTGCTTGCATCGGCGCGGGCTTTCCGCTACCAAATTGTTAACGGTTTGGTCAGTCTTTCCGGTGACCCTCGGGGTCTGCCGAAAAGTCACGCGATGACCGGCAATACGGACAGACCGCCCCGGCCACCTTCGTTGGCCCGTCGGGCGCAAGACACGGGAAACGAGATCCGCATGATCGCCGCTGGCACCATTGCCGCTTCTGCGATCGACGCGCACAGCTTGCGCGGCGGACTGCTACCGATTTCCGGTCTCCTTCTTCTTATCAGCCCCTGAGCGCTGACTGCTTCCGCCATGACCGGGAGCGGGCACTCAGGGGAGCCAGCATCATTCCCAACACCAGATTTTGATAGGCTTCGCGCGCAACGCATCTGCGGCGCCGAACCAGGCTAAAGAGGAAACCCGACCCATGTCCGGCCAGGATCACGTCTTCATCTTCGACACCACCTTGCGCGACGGCGAGCAGTCGCCCGGCGCCTCCATGACGCTGGAGGAAAAGCTCCAGGTCGCCGAAATCCTCGACGACATGGGCGTCGACATCATCGAAGCCGGCTTTCCGATCGCCTCCAACGGCGATTTCGAGGCGGTGAGCGAGATCGCCAAGCGCGCCAAGCGGTCGGTGATCGCCGGTCTGGCCCGCGCGATCCACGCGGATATCGACCGTGCGGGCGACGCCGTGCGTCATGCCGAACGCGGGCGCATCCACACCTTCGTGTCGACCTCGCCGATCCATCTGGAACACCAGATGAAAAAGACCGAGGCGCAGGTGCTCGACATCATCACCGATACGGTGACGCGGGCGCGCAACCTGATCGACGACGTCGAATGGTCGGCAATGGACGCGACCCGCACGCCGATCGAGTATCTGTGCCGCTGCGTGGAAGCCGCCATTCGCGCCGGCGCCACCACGATCAACCTGCCCGACACCGTCGGTTATGCGACGCCGGACGAATACAAGGCGATGTTCCAGGCCATTCGCGAAAGCGTGCCGGATGCCGACAAGGCGGTTTTCTCGGTGCATTGCCACAACGACCTGGGACTGGCGGTCGCCAACTCGCTGGCCGGTGTCGCCGGCGGCGCACGCCAGATCGAATGCACGATCAACGGTCTGGGCGAGCGCGCGGGCAATGCGGCGCTGGAAGAGATCGTGATGGCGCTCAGGACCCGCTCCGACGTGCTGCCCTACGCGTGCGGCGTCGACCCGAAGTTCCTGACGCGCGCGTCCAAGCTGGTCTCGGCCGTTTCCGGTTTTCCGGTCCAGTACAACAAGGCCATCGTCGGCAAGAACGCCTTCGCGCATGAAAGCGGCATCCACCAGGATGGCATGCTGAAGAACGCGGAGACCTACGAGATCATGCGTCCCGAGGACGTTGGCGTGCGCGCGACCTCGCTGGTCATGGGCAAGCATTCGGGCCGTCACGCGTTCCGCCAGAAGCTGGAGGAACTGGGCTACGAGATCGGCGACAATGCCTTCGAGGAGGCGTTCCGCCGCTTCAAGGAGCTGGCCGACCGCAAGAAGCATGTCTACGACGAGGACATCGAGGCGCTGGTCGAAAACGAGATCGCGACACAGGGCGAGCAGATCAAGGTGATCGCGCTGACAGTGATCGCCGGCACCGGCGGTCCGCAGAAGGCGATCCTGACGATGGATGTCGACGGCAAGCACGAGACCCGCGAGTGTTCCGGCGACGGACCGGTCGATGCGACCTTCAATGCCATCAAGGCCATCGTGCCGCATGAGGCAAAGCTTTCGCTCTACCAGGTGCATGCGGTCACCGAAGGCACCGACGCCCAGGGCGAGGTCTCCGTGCGGCTTGAGGCCAACGGGCGCATTTCCACCGGCAAGGGCGCGGATACGGACACGCTGGTCGCCTCGGCGCGCGCCTATGTCTCGGCGCTGAACAAGCTGCTCGCCCGTCAGAACCGCCCGGACCATCAGGAACTGAAGGCCGTGTGAGGTCCAGCTTCCTCCGGCTGTCCTCGGCGGCAGCCTTGACGATGACAAACGCCCTGCGGTCGATGGATCGCAGGGCGTTTTTGTTTCTCGGATGGTTGAAGTGCTGTCCTAACCCGCGTTCGAGGCGAAGCGTTTCGCCAGCGCCGGGGAGAGGATCTGCAGGCAGTCGAAGGCCGCGTCGTCGATCAGCATGCGCTGGCGCTGGCGGAAGCCGTTGGCTTCCATCATCCGGCGGGCCGGTTCGTTGCCGGCGGCCACGAAGGCGATCAGATGGGTGAAATAGGTGGTGTCGAAGAACCACTCCACGAGGGCGTCCGCCAGTTCCGACGCATAGCCCTTGCCCCAGAATTCGGACTTCAGGCAGATGCTGAGCGCGACTTCCGAGGTCTCGGGATAGACCGAGAAACCGGCGCGCCCGGCGAAGGTTCCGTCGTCCAGCGACGCTTTCCACTGGCTGAAGCCGCGCCGCTCCTGTCCGGTAACATAGTCGCTGAGGTGGCGCCTGGCGTCTTCGCGGGTGTGGATGATCTCGTGGGACCCCAGGAACCGGTTGACCTGCGGGTCGCAATGCAGCGCGTAGAGGTCGGCGAGATCGTCCTCGGAAAATGTGGTCAGCGCCAGTCTTGGCGTGGTGAGGATCGCTTTCGACGGCATTCCGTCCTCCTACGGTGTCGTCCCGGCGCCATGTGCCGGAAAGCCATGCGTGCGCGTGTCGCACACGTCAGGCGCTGTCGCGTTCACCGGGCATTTACCGCCTCTCATTGAACGCTGATTCGGCGTCTTGCGGGAACAAGACCCGACTTATTCAAGCCCGGCCCAAGGATTGCGCGAAGTCGATACCCGCATAATGTGCGCAAACCGTGGCGGTGCAATCTTGGGCTTTATTATATCACGGATGGCGCGCCAATTGTGTGACGAGTTCGCGCAAGGTAGAGGCGTTCGGGTCGAGACGCGGCCAATCGCCGAGCTGGCCGCGGAAGAAGGTCTCCTGCCGTTTTGCGTATTGCCGTGTCTGGGCGACGCAGCGCTCGACAGCGGCAGCAAGGCCGGCATCCATGTCGGGCAGGTTGGCGAGCTCGCGCACGCCGATCGCCTTCATCGCCGGCAGGGCAGGGGAGAGGCCGCGCGCCGCAAGACGGCGCGCTTCGGAAATCGCGCCCTGTGCGATCATGGTGTCGAAACGCGCGGCAATGCGGGCATGCAGCCAGCGGCGCGGCGGCGCCAGAACGACCCGTGGGGCGGAGCGGGCGATCAGCGGTGTCCCGGTCTGGCCTTGCCAATGCAGCAACGACCGGCCGGTGCTTTCCACGACCTCCAGCGCGCGGGTGATGCGCTGCGTGTCGCCGGGCTCCAGACGGTCCGCCATGTCGGGATCGCGCGCGCGCAACAGCCGGTGCAACTCATCGCCCGGAGCCTCGGCCGCCATGGCGCGCAGTCTGGTGCGTACCGCCTCGTCGATGGGCGGGACGCTCGACAGGCCCTTGGTCAGGGCGCGGAAGTAAAGCCCCGTGCCGCCGACCAGGATCACGGGGCGCCCGTCCGCCGTTGCCGATGCCAACGTCGTCTCGACATCGCCCAGCCAGCGGGCGACGGAATAGGCATCGGCGGCGTCGATATGGCCGTAGAGGCGGTGGTCGGCGCGGGCGAGATCGTCCGCCCCCGGACGGGCCGTCAGGACATCGAGATCGGCATAGACCTGCATGCTGTCGGCATTGACCACCAGCGCCCCGGTCTTTTCCGCCAGGGTCACGGCAAGCGCCGACTTGCCGCTGGCGGTCGGCCCGGCTATCAACGTTACCGCTTGAGATCCCATCCAATTCCTCTCAAAGGCAGAGCCGACCATGACCCTGGTTGCCACCCTGATTGCCGCCCCGCAGCGTCCGGTTATTGACGCCAGGCTTCTGGAGGCCGCGCGGGCGGTCCTGCCCGAGGGCGCGCAAACCGTGACGCTCGACGCCGGGCACGCCGTTGACCTTCTGTTCAATGCCGATCCGGCCAGCGCCGGCGCCTTCGAAACCGCGTTGCGTAACGCGCTCGACGGCGTGCCGGTCGACCTTCTTGTGCAGAAGCAGGAGGGAAGACGCAAGCGCCTGCTGATCGCGGACATGGATTCCACCATGATCGGGCAGGAATGCATCGACGAACTGGCCGATGCCCTTGGCAAAAAGCCCGAGATCGCCGCGATCACCGAGCGGGCGATGCGGGGCGAGCTGGAGTTCGAGCCAGCGTTGCGGGAGCGGGCCGCCATGCTCGCCGGGCTCGATGTCTCGGTGATCCGGACGGTGCTCGACACCCAGATCACCCTGACGCCGGGTGCGAAGAGCCTTGTGCAGACCATGCGCCGGGATGGCGCCTATTGCGCGCTTGTGTCCGGTGGCTTCACGGCCTTTACCGAGGTGATTGCGGCCGAGATCGGGTTTCACGAAAACCGGGCGAATTCTCTGCTCACCGCCGACGGCAAGCTGACCGGCGAGGTCGCGGATCCGATCCTTGGACGCGAGGCCAAGCGCCAGCGTCTGGGAGAGCTTCTGGCGGAGCAGGGGCTGACGCCGGAAGACGCACTTGCGGTCGGCGACGGCGCCAACGATCTGGCGATGATCGAGCTGGCCGGCCTGGGCGTTGCCTATCACGCCAAGCCGTCGGTCGCGGCGGTCGCGGATGCGCGGATCGATCACGGCGACCTGAGCGCGCTTCTGTATATGCAGGGCTATGCGAAGGCGGATTTCGCCGCCTGAACACGGGCTGCCGTCACCTCCCACGGGAGGGGCGAGAGAAAAAGAAAGGGGCCGCGGGATGTACCGCGGCCCCTTTTTGCTTCGAACGCGTGATGCGTCCAACCCGGTCAATCCTCGATCGGGACCGGGATGAAGCGAACCTCGCCCTGGGCGTTGGAGATCAGCAGCAGCGCCAGGCGGCGGCCTTCCTCCTTCAGGGTCTGCACGCGCGCGCCAATGTCGGCGGGTGCCTTGACGGCTTCCTGGGCCACTTCGACGATCACATCGCCGGCGGTGATGCGCTTTTCCGCAGCGTCGGACCCGGCCTCGACCTCGGTCACGACGACGCCTTCGACATCTTCGGCGATCGTGTATTTCTCGCGCAGTTCATCGCTCATCGGGGCAAGCGTCATGCCCAGCATGGAGGAGGTTTCCGACGGCTCGTCGGCCGGGCTTTCGCCGGATGCGTCGGCAACGGCGGAATCCGCTTCCTCGAGACGGCCAAGCGTCACCTTCAGCGTGACCTCGGTACCCTTGCGCAACACGACCACATCGACTTCCTCGGCGACGGGCGTGTCCGCGACCATGCGCGGCAGATCGCGCATGGAGGGAACACGCTCGCCATTGAACTCGACGATGACGTCACCGGCGGTGAGGCCGGCTTCTTCGGCCGGTCCGCCTTCGGTGATGCCGGCGACAAGCGCGCCTTCGGCATCGGACATGCCGAGGCTTTCCGCGATCTCGTCGGTGACTTCCTGGATGCGGACGCCGAGCCAGCCGCGGCGGGTCTCGCCGAACTCGCGCAACTGGGCGATCACCTGCATCGCCGTCTTGGAGGGAATGGCGAAGCCGATGCCGATCGAGCCGCCGGAAGGCGAGATGATCGCGGTGTTGATGCCGATGACTTCGCCCAGCTCGTTGAACAACGGTCCGCCCGAGTTGCCCCGGTTGATGGAGGCGTCGGTCTGCAGGTAGTTGTCATAGGGACCGGAATTGATGTCGCGGTTGCGCGCGGACACAATGCCGGTGGTGACCGTGCCGCCAAGCCCGAAGGGGTTGCCGATCGCCATCACCCAGTCGCCGACCCGCATCTTGTCGGAATCGCCGAAGGCAACCGCCTTCAGCGGACCGTCCGGATCGACCTTGAGCACGGCGAGATCGGTTTTCGGATCCGTGCCGATCACCTCCGCCGCGAGCTTGGAGCCATCGTTGAAATTGACGGTGATTTCGTCGGCGCCCTCGATCACGTGGTTGTTGGTGATGATGATGCCTTCGGTGCCGTCGAGAACGAAGCCCGACCCCAGCGACTGGACGCGCCGCGGACGGTTGGTGTTGTCGCGGTTCTGCCGGTTGAAGAATTCGTCGAAGAACTCCTGGAAGGGCGAGCCGTCCGGAACCTGCGGCATCGGCACCGAGCGCTGTCCGGTGACGTTTTGCGCGGTCGAGATGTTCACCACGGAATCGAGGCGCGATTCCGCGAGATCGGGGACCGATTCCGGACCATGCGCCAGGGCCGGGCGCAGGTCGGCCGCAAGGCTTGCAGCGCCAAGCGCGAAGGCCAGTGTCAGAACTGCGGCGCGGCGGAAGATCCGCTGCGCGCCGGACGTCTTGGTGTAAGAGGCGTCGTCGCGGGTCGTCAACGCGCCTTGAGGTGTCATCAGGGCCATTGGCCGTCGTCCTCCAGTGCCTTCGTCCTGACGCCGGGAGATGCCGGCGCCGCTTGATAGTCTATCCCCGATCAATTGGGCGAGGAAACCGTTCCGGCCGCCTCGCCGTCGTGAGGGGCGCTCACCCGCGCACGAGCCATACGATACAGACCCCGATGGCGAGCGCGGCGACACCGCCGCCGCGCAGGATGTTGTCCGGCAGGTCCAGCATCTGCCGGATTGCCTGTTTCATCGCGCCCGGGGCCAGCGCATAGAGGGTTCCCTCCAGCGCCAGCACCAGTCCAAGCGCGACCCACAGATCGCTCACTGCGCGGTGGCGGCGGGCGCTGCGGGCTCAGCCGTCGGCGCCGCCGGCATCTCCGTGGCCGGAACGCGCGTGGGCGTCAGTTCGGTTCCGCGCGGATCGCGGAAGTAGCGGAAGAACTCAGAGTTCGGAGACAGCACCATCGAGGTTCCGCTTGTCTCCAGTCCGGCCGCATAGGCCTGCATCGACCGGTAGAAGGAGAAGAACTCCGGATCTTCGCTGAACGCTTCGGCAAAGATGTTCGTCCGCTCCGCGTCACCGTCACCGCGCATGATCTCCGCATCGCGTCGCGCCTCGGCGATCAGAACCGTCGCATCGCGGTCGGCGCGCGACCGGATCCGGCGAGCCTGTTCCTCACCCTGCGCACGAAGCTCCGTCGCCTCGCGCTGACGCTCGGTTTGCATGCGACGGAAAATCGCGTCGGAGTTGGTCTGCGGAAGGTCCGCGCGACGGATCTTGACGTCGATGACCTCGATCCCGATCGGTGCGGCGCGGATTGCCACGTCCTCACGGATCTCGTCCATCAGTTCGGCGCGTTCGTCACGCACGACCTGCACGAAGGTGGCCCGCGCCAGCACTGAGCGAAGGCTCGACTGCAGGAAGGTGGACAGACGCTGGTTCGCCTCGTTGATGTTGTTCACCGTCTGGTAGAACAGGACCGGATCGGTGATGCGGTAACGGGCGAAGGCGTCCACGATCAGGCGCTTCTTGTCCGAGGCGATGGCCTCAATCGGCGGCATGTTGAGATCAAGCACCCGCTTGTCGAAGAAGCGCACGTTCTGAACGAAGGGGACCTTGAACTTCAGGCCCGCTTCGCGCTCGCTCTTGCGGATTTCACCGAACTGAAGCACCAGCGCCTGCTGGTCCGGGTTGATGATGTAGATCGACAGATATGCGGTGAACGCCAGTGCTGCGATCAGCAGGGCGCCAAGTCCGAAAAGACCGTTCTTCATTACTGGTTGCCTCCGCTGCGGGCGGCGCCCTGAGACTTGTTGAGCTGGTCGAGCGGGAGATAGGGGACAATGCCGCCCGCGCCGCCAACGTTGTCGTCGATGATGATCTTGTTGTTGGCGCCCAGAACCTTTTCAAGCGTTTCGAGATAGAGCCGCTCGCGGGTCACGTTCGGTGCCTTGCGATACTCCTGGAGAACCTTGGTGAAGCGCTGTGCCTGACCGTTGGCTTCCGCGATCGTCTGGTCGCGATAGGCATTGGCCGCCTCGAGAACACGGGCCGCTTCGCCTCGCGCTTCCGGCACGATCCGGTTGGCGTAGGTCTGCGCCTCGTTCTGGATGCGCTCCTGGTCGGCACGGGCCGCCTGCACGTCGCGGAAGGCGTCGATGACCTGCTGCGGCGGGTCGACCTTCTGCATCTGCACCTCGGTCACTTCGACGCCGGCGCCGTAGGTGTCGAGCGCGCCCTGCATCAGCGTGCGCACGGCCTGCTGGATGGGCAGGCGGTTTTCGCCGAGGATGGAATCGATGTTGCTCTCGCCCACGACCTCGCGCATCGCGCTTTCGGCAACCGCCTTCACCGTGGCTTCCGGATCCTGGATGTTGAACAGGTAGTCAGCCACGCCCTGCGGCGTGTTGCGGATGCGCCACTGAACCTTGAAGTCGACGTCGACGATGTTCTCGTCGCCGGTCAGCATCAGGCTTTCCTCGACCACGTCCTGCGCCGTAACGCGCGAGCCGCGCACCGTCTCGCGAAGGCCGACGGTGATTTCGCGGATGCGCAGCACTTCCGGCGTGAACACGGACCCGAGCGGATAGGGCCAGTTGTAGTTCAGGCCCGGAGCGGTCTGGTCGGTGATTTCGCCAAGAACGAGCTCCACGCCGACCTGGCCCTGTTCGACGCGGTAGAAACCGTTGGCGAACCAGATGCCGATCACGACGACGATCGCGAGCAGGATGCCCTTGAAGCCGAGATTGCCGCCGCCGGGAAGCACGCTCTTCAGCGTGTTCTGGCTACGCTTCAGGAGTTCTTCCAGATCCGGCGGATTGCCGCCTCCGCCGCCACCGCCGCGCTGGGGACCACTGCCCCAAGGGCCGCCGCCGCCACCGCCCGATCCGCCCCACGGACCGCCGTTGCCGCCGCCTTTCCAGCCGCCGCCGCCGTTCTGGTTGCTCCAAGGCATCAACACATCCTTCGCTGAGGAGCCCGGCGCCGTATGCGCCAGGGTCCGGTTGTCGTCTTGCGCCCATCAGGGCCTCGTCGGGTTATAGGAACTCTTCCCGGCGCTTTCAATGAAGCGTATCGGCCGTCACTCCCCTGGTACCGACTTGGATACCGCGACCTTGCTTGTCAATGCATACCGGGGCGACAGCTGCCCGGTTTCGCGGTTTTCGCGTCGATTTCGCCCACGATGGTTTATCCGGCTGCCGACAGGGCGGCTCGGGCGGCCTCCAGTCCGCTTTGCCGTGCGCCATGGGCGGTGGAAAAAGCCGTTGCCGAAACCGCTTCACCGGCCAGAAACAGGCCTCCCTCAATAGGTGCGCGAAGGGCGGCGCGGGCGTCGGCATGGCCCGGCAGGGCGCAGGAGTAGGCGCCCAGGATATGCGGATCCGAGCTCCAGCGGGTCGCGGTGGCGCGGCGGATGCGCGCGGCGATGCCGCTGCCGAAAACGTCCTTGAGGGCGGCAAGGCCGAAATCGACCATCGCCGGCTCTCCCGCCGCTTCCAGCTCCCGCGCGGTTTCGCCGCACAACTGGCCGACGATCACCGGCTGGGAGAAGTGGTTGACGACGAAATTGATCGGCGCCCGCGCCGGGTCGCCGGACGTCATCGTGTCGATATAGGCCGTGTCCTCGAAGCCCTCGACCGGTGCGTCGAGCAGGAACGCGACTTTTTCGGCGACGCCGGTCGGACAGTGTAAGGCCGCCTCCTGCACGGCGTCGGGAAGCGCGGGCGTAAAGCGGATCCTGCCTGAGGCGAGGATATTGGTCGAAACGGTGAGGATGACGGAGCGGGCGCGCAAGGTGCCGCGGCTGGTTGCGACGCGGATCGGCGTCGACGACCGGTCGATCGCGCTGACCTCCACATCCAGATGCACCGGCACATGCGCCGAAGCGCGGGCAATGAGCGCGCCATAGCCGGAGACGACCGGCCAGTTTTCCTTGGTGTCCTGATAGGCGGCAAGGTCGAGCGTGGAGATCTGCTCCGGGGGCATGGCGGAGAGCAGCGACATCCAGTGCCGGGCGAGCGGCCACCACGGGCCGGCGGTGTCGCATACGCTTTGCGCATCGACGTCCCGGCCCGCCTCGCCGGCCGCGTCAGCGGCCGCGAATGCCGCCTCGACTGCGTCCCAGGCGGCCCTCGTCGTTGCCGCATCCGCCTTTTCGCCAGCGAGATACAGACCGCTGGAGCGGCGCGTTCCCATGCGTCGATAGTCGACGTCCAGCCGGTCGGCGATTTCGCGGAACGGATTGTGCGAGGCGCTGTGAATCCAGTGACAGCCCCGGTCGAAGGGGATGCCGGGAAAGATGCGCTCGTCCGTCCAGGCGCGGCCACCGACGCGGGCCTTGGCCTCCAGGACGGCGAAAGACACGCCGGCGCGTGCGAGGGCTTCTCCGGCGGCAAGGCCTGCAGCACCTGCGCCGATGACGATCACGTTGTAGTCGGACATTGGGTCTCCGGAAATCGGGTCTTGAAAATAAGCCGGTCAGCCGGTCAGCCGTTCGGCGTGCCAGGCCATGTGGTCCGGCAGAAAGGTCGAGACGAAGTAATAGGAATGATCATAGCCGCCCTGCAGGCGCAGGGTCAGCTCGACGCCAGCCTCGCGGCACGCCGCGTCGAAGGCCCAGGGCTTGAGCTGCTCGTCCAGAAAGCCGTCGGCAGATCCCTGGTCGATCAGGATATCGCGCGCCCAGCCTTTGGTTCGAACGAGATGGCAGGCGTCATGCGCTTCCCAGGTCTTGCGGTCGCCGCCGAGATAGGCGCCGAGCGTCTTCTCGCCCCAAGGGCAGGCGGTCGGATTGACGATGGGCGCGAAGGCGGAGACGGAGCGGAACAGGTCGGGGTATTTCATGGCAAGCGTCAGCGCCCCGTGACCGCCCATGGAATGGCCGGTGATGCCGATGGCGCTGTCCCACACCGGCAGCTCGGCGCTCACCAGGCCCATCAGTTCGTCGGCGACATAGCTTTCCATGCGGAAATGCGGGGCCCAGGGGGCTTGCGTCGCATCGACGTAGAAGCCAGCGCCCTGGCCAAGGTCATAGGCCTCGTCATTGGCAACGCCTTCGCCGCGCGGGCTGGTGTCGGGGGCGATCACGATCATCGCGTTTTCCGCCGCGAGCCGCTGGTAGCCGGCCTTCGAGGTGGCGTTTTCCCAGGTGCAGGTCAGGCCGGAGAGATAGACCAGCGTCGGGCAGATTTCGCCGCGCAGGGCCTCTGCCGGCAGAAAAGCGGCGAATTCCATGGCGATGCCGGTGGCGGTGGAGGCGTGCCGGTAGACGCGCTGCTCTCCGCCGAAGGCGCGGGCGCTGGAAACAAGATCAAGGGTCATGGATGGGCGGTCTCCGAAGGGGTGTCGTGGCGCGCGGCGGCCGGCTCGATCCCGGCCGGGCGGCGCATGTCGATATGCGGGATCCCGTCCTCGTCGTAAATCTCCGAGACGGGACGGAAGCCATGAGCGGCGTAGAAGCCTTGCAGTTGGGCCTGGGCGGAGAGCTCCACCGGCCGGTCGGGCCAACGCTCGAGCGCGCGGGCGATGCCTGCCGTCAAGAGATACCCGCCGAGGCCGCAGCCGCGCCAGTCCCGTGCGGTGGCGATGCGGCCGAGGCGCGGTGCCCCGTCGCCGTCCGGCGGCAACAGGCGCAGGCAGGCGGCAAGCCCGCCGTCCGCCGTCTCCAGCAGGAGATGTTCGGCATCGGGGTCGCGCCCGTCGATCTCCGCGTAGGCACAGGCCTGCTCGACAACGAAGATGGCGACGCGCAAGCGGAACAGCGCGTGGATCCGTGCCGGGGACAGATTGTCCAGGCTGGACCAGATCGCGTCCAGCCGGGGCCGGTCGGAGATGGCAGGCGGCGGGATCCGGATCACGAAGACCCGGCCGCCTCTTCGGCCTGCGACCGGGCTGCGCGCGCCAGACGCTCGATCTGCTCTTCCAGCCGGTCGAGCGCCTCGCCGGTGCGCTCATGGGTGTCGCGCAGGTTCTTGAGGCTCGCCGAGATCATCGAGAGCTCCGTCGTCATGCGTTCATCCGTCGGCGCCTCGCCCACGCCATACAAAAGCCAGGTCGGGCTGACGGCGAGAAAACCCGCAAGCATGGTCAGCCGGTTGGCGCGCGGCTCGGAGCGGCCGCTTTCCCAGGCATTGACCGTCGCGGTCTTTATGCCGAGACGGCGCGCAAGCTGCGCGCCGCTCAGGTTGGCGGCTTCCCGTGCGCGGCGGATGCGTCCGCCGATGGAATCCAGGTCGCGTGTCTCCGACCACATCGTTTCCGCCTCGCTCATTGCGGGGAGCTCCTCAGGTTGCACGCATGCCGGCTTTGGGGGCCGCGTGAGGGACAGGGTCAGTCGTAGAGGACGACCGAGCGGATCGACTTGCCTTCATGCATCAGGTCGAAGCCGTGGTTGATTTCCTCCAGCGGCATGGTGTGGGTGATCATCGGATCGATCTCGATCTTGCCGTCCATGTACCAGTCGACGATCTTCGGCACGTCGGTGCGTCCGCGTGCACCGCCGAAGGCCGTGCCGCGCCAGGAGCGGCCGGTGACGAGCTGGAAGGGGCGGGTGGAGATCTCCGCGCCCGCCGGCGCCACGCCGATGATGATCGATTCGCCCCAGCCCTTGTGGGCCGCTTCCAGCGCCGTGCGCATCACGTTGACATTGCCGGTCGCGTCGAAGGTGTAGTCGGCGCCGCCCTTGGTCAGGTCGACGAGATAGGGCACGAGATCGCCCTCGACCTCGTTCGGATTGACGAAATGGGTCATGCCGAAGCGCTCGGCCATTTCCTTCTTGCCGTCATTGATGTCGACGCCGACGATCATGTTGGCGCCGACGAGACGCGCGCCCTGGATCACGTTCAGGCCGATGCCGCCGAGACCGAAGACGATGACGTTGGAGCCGGGTTCGACCTTGGCGGTGTTGATCACCGCGCCGATGCCGGTCGTCACGCCGCAGCCGATGTAGCAGATCTTCTCGAAGGGGGCGTCCTGGCGCACCTTGGCGAGCGCGATTTCCGGCAGGACGGTGAAATTGGCGAAGGTCGAGGTGCCCATGTAGTGGAAGATCTTCTCGCCGTTCAGCGTGAAGCGGCTGGACCCGTCCGGCATCACGCCGGCGCCCTGCGTCGAGCGGATCTTCTGGCACAGGTTGGTCTTGGGGTTGAGGCAGTATTCGCACTCGCGGCATTCGGGCGTGTAGAGCGGGATCACGTGGTCGCCGGGCTTCAGGCTGGTCACGCCCTTGCCGACCTCGCGCACGATTCCCGCGCCCTCGTGGCCGAGGATCGCCGGGAACAGGCCTTCCGGATCGGCGCCGGAGCGGGTGAATTCGTCGGTGTGGCAAATGCCGGTGGCCTTGATCTCGACCAGCACCTCAAAGGCCTTCGGGCCTTCCAGGGTCACGGTCTCGATCGTCAGGGGCTTTCCGGCCTGCCAGGCCACGGCCGCGCGTACGTCCATAGTGTCGTCCTCCAGGAGCGGGTCGTGCGGCGGCGAAACAGGCCGCCTGTTCTGGGCCCGATCCTAGGCAGGCTTTGCGACGAGCGAAAGGGCGCAGGCCGACGCAGATAGGCGCAGACGCGACAAAGGGCGCGTTCGTCGATCCAAGCCCTGTTTCGCAAACTGTGGAAAACGGCTGGTTCTCAGCGCTAGCGCCGATAGCTCAGGAAGGTCACATCCGTGCTGTCGTTCGCTCCGCGCTCCGGGGTTTCGCGCGCGACTTCCCGCCAGACGTCTTCGTCGATCCGCGGAAAGTGTGCATCGCCGTCGGGGGTTGCGTGCACCCGTGTGATCTCCAGCCGGTCGGCGCGGGGCAGAGCGGCTGCATAGATCTCGCCACCGCCAACCACCATCACCGCCTCGACGCCGTCGGCCGCGGCGATCTTGGCTGCGCGTTCGATCGCGGCCTCGAGCGAGGGCGCGGTGAGCACGCCGTCGCGGGTCCAGTTGGCATCGCGGGTGACCACGATGGTGGTGCGTCCGGGAAGCGGACGACCGATCGATTCAAACGTCTTGCGGCCCATGACCATCGGATGGCCGAGCGTCAGTCGCTTGAAGCGCTTCAGGTCGGACGAGAGCCGCCAGGGCATGTCGCCCTTCGCGCCGATGACACCGTTTTCCGCAACGGCTGCGACGAGCACGAGAGCGGGGGCGGAGGGCGAGGCGGAGCTTGCGGACACGGGCGGGCCTTCGTTCTTCGGGCGGCTTTTGTTTGCGGACCGGGAGATAGCACAAAAACGGCCCGCGCGAAGGCGGGCCGTTTCATTTGCTTCAGGTCGCTCAGGCGATCTAGCGCTTAGTTGCGCTCCTTGTCGACCAGGGCGTTGGACTTGATCCACGGCATCATGCCGCGCAGCTTCTCGCCAACTTCCTCGATCTGGTGGGCGTCGTTCAGGCGACGGGTCGCCTTGAAGCGGGCCTGGCCGCCCTTGCATTCCTGCATCCACTCGGAGGTGAACTTGCCGGTCTGGATGTCGGTGAGGATGCGCTTCATCTCCGCCTTGGTTTCCGGCGTCACGACGCGCGGACCGGACATGTACTCGCCCCACTCCGCGGTGTTGGAGATGGAGTAGTTCATGTTGGCGATGCCGCCCTCGTAGATCAGGTCGACGATCAGCTTCACTTCATGCAGGCACTCGAAATAGGCCATTTCCGGTGCGTAGCCGGCCTCGACCAGGGTCTCGAAGCCGGCGCGGATCAGCTCCACGAGACCGCCGCACAGAACGGCCTGCTCGCCGAAGAGGTCGGTTTCGCACTCTTCCTTGAAGGTCGTCTCGATGATGCCGGAGCGGCCGCCACCGACGCCCGACGCATAGGCGAGGCCGAGGTCGAGCGCGTTGCCGGAAGCGTCCTGATGGACGGCGACCAGGCACGGCACGCCGCCGCCCTTCTCATATTCGCCGCGCACGGTGTGGCCCGGGCCCTTCGGCGCGATCATCAGAACGTCGACCGTGGACTTCGCCTCGATCAGGCCGAAGTGGACGTTCAGGCCGTGGGCGAAGGCGATGGCCGCGCCGTCACGGATGTTGTCGGCGATGTGGTCCTTGTAGATATCGGCCTGCAGCTCGTCCGGGGTGGCCATCATCATCAGGTCGGCCCAGGCGGCGGCGTCTGCCACGCTCATGACCTTGAGGCCGTCGGCCTCGACCTTGTGCGCGGTCGTCGAACGGGGGCGCAGTGCGACGACGATGTCGGTGACGCCGCTGTCCTTCAGGTTCAGCGCATGGGCGCGGCCCTGCGAACCGTAGCCGATGACGGCGACCTTCCTGGATTTGATCAGATTGAGATCGGCATCACGATCGTAGTAAACGCGCATTGTTGGATACTCCCGTTTGGCGTTTCATGCTTGGGCGCCGGTTGGCCGGCGTCCGGGGTTTTGACGTCAGCCCGCCGGGTGGCCCGTGTCCTGGGCGTCCGGCGGGAAGAGGGTGAGAAACTGGTCGACCGACAGGTTTGCCCGCGCCGCGAAATCGGCCTCGGTGCCCTCGGGCTCCTGGCCGAGCAGCCAGCGGCCGTGGGCATCGCGCACGATCAGCCCGTAGAGCGTGCGATAGGCCTCCGTCGCATCGACGGCGGCGATATGCCCTTGTGCAGCGCCTGCCTCCAGCAGCACGCGGGCTCGGGTCGCGATCCTGAGGCGTCCGCGCTCCAAAAGCAGGCGGCCGAGCGGTGAGCCCTCGCGGCTCGCCTGGCCGATGGCGAGCCGGTTCAACGCGAGCGAGGTGTCGCCGGCCAGCACCGTGAGCAGATCCTCCGCGAAGGTGACGAGCCGCTCGCGAAAGGCGGATGCGCTCAATTGGTAGTCGTTTTCATGTGGCACGCGCACCTTGGACGCCTGATGGGCGACGATGGCCGCCAGCAGTCCGTCGCGGTCGCCGAACCAGCGATAGAGGCTCTCCTTGGAGCAATTGGCCGCCCGCGCCACCGCCGCCGTCGTCAGCGCCTTCTCGCCGCCCTCGACCACAAGCCGTAGCGCCGAGGCGAGGACCTCGTTCTGGCGGGGCGTGAATTCGGGGCCGGTGGCGGTCATGGGGGTGCTGACTTCGAGCGTGCGGTTGGAGGGTAGCGGTCGTCTGGCCGGCGACTGTCCGGGCGCGTCACCACGGTCTCATGCGGGTTGAGAAACAAATAGTACCGTACGGTACGGTTCGGCAGTGACAATGCCCGCGATGCCATCCGCCGTCAAGCGGGAAAATGGGCGCGCTTCGGTGTTCGCATTGGAGGGAAGCGGTCACCCCGGCTTTCGCCAAAGCTCAGCCGGTGTGACATGCGGAGAGTGGGGGCCGGTACGCCTGACGGGCGCTAGATGAGCAACTCACCCTTGGAGATGATGACCGCCTGGCCGCCAATGCGCGCGGCGTGGAGGGCGCCGGCTTCGATGTCGAGTTCCAGGTCGATCATCGAGGGGCGGCCCATGTCGTAGCCCTGTTCGATGCGCACATAGTGGGTGCCGTCGGTCGGCTTGTCGAAATGGCGCACGACGCCGGCGAAGGCGGCTGCCGCGGAGCCGGTTGCGGGGTCTTCGTAGATCCCCATGCCGGGGCTGAACATGCGGGCCGAAAAGGTGCCGTCATGCGTCGTGGTCTGCCGGCAGTAGACATAGACCGCCGCGCCGCCGTCGCCGCCGTAGGCGTCCTGCCAATAGGCCTGGACGGGGCGCGCGCGGGACAGGGCCTTGAGGTTGGCCACGGGCACGAAAGCGAAGGCGACGCCGGCCTCGAAGGCGGAGGGGCGGTGGTTCTCGAAACCGATCTCGTTGGGTTCCAGCGACAGGCTTGCCGCGATGATGTCCTTGTCGCCGAGCGGATCGGCGGGGCGGGCGAGTTTCGGTACGTCGAATTCGGCAAAGCCGGCGGCGCCGTTTTTCAGCACCACGCCGCAGCGCACGTTGCCGACGGCCTCTTCCAGCACGACCATGGCGTTCTGGTCGTCGTCGGTGTCGCCGAAGCGCTGGCGGGCCAACAGGATCGCGGTTCCCACCGTCGGATGGCCTGCGAAGGGCAGCTCTTTCGTCGGGGTGAAAATTCGCAGCTTGGCCGAGTGCGCCGGGTTTTCCGGCGGCAGCACGAACACGGTCTCCGACAGGTTGAACTCGCGTGCGATTCCCTGCATCCGGGCGTCCGACAGGCCTTCCGCGTCCAGAACGACCGCCAGCGGATTTCCCGCAAGGGCCTGATTCGTGAAGACGTCGAGGACGTAGAACCGTCGTGCCATCGTGCGCATTCCCCTGTTTCTCTTGTCGCCGTTGTCGCGATTGTCGCCATGCCCGAGCGTGCGGGCGGACAGACTGTCGCATGCCGTGGCCGGCGTTGCCAGCGCCGGACGCGACTTCGCGCCCGGTCATCGTCAACCAAAGGTTAACAAAACACGCCGGGCCGGTCGCCCCTTGTGCGGTTTTGGCTAATGGGCCGGCTCGAGACCCGTGAACCGGTCGGCGCGATCGGCCGTAGGACAGGCCATGACCCTCTCATTGAACAGTTTTCCTCCCGGCGGCATTGCCGTTGTCATCGGCTCGACCGGCGGAATCGGCTCCGCGTTCATGGATGCCCTGGACGCCTCCGGCCGCTTCGGCGCCGTGATCGGCCTGTCCAGACGGAGCGATCCGCCCCTTGATCTTCTGGACGAGGCGAGTATCGAGGCCGCCGCGGCTGCCGTGCGGCAAAGGGGACCGTTGCGCCTCGTCGTCGATGCGACCGGTATCCTCTCCGATGCCGAGATGTCGCCGGAAAAGGCGCTTCGCCAGATTGACCCCGCGCAGATGGCGCGCTCCTATGCGATCAACGCCATCGGTCCGGCGCTTCTCCTGAAACACTTTGGCCCGGCGATGGCGCGCGACGGCAAATCGGTGTTCGCGACCCTTTCGGCCAAGGTCGGCAGCATTGGCGACAATGGGCTCGGCGGCTGGATCAGCTACCGGGCGGCCAAGGCGGGGCTGAACCAGATCGTCAGGACCGCCTCGATCGAGCTCGGGCGCCGGGCGCCGGAGCTTGTCGTTCTGGCGCTTCATCCCGGTACGGTCGACACCGGCCTGTCGAAACCCTTCGCCAAGGCGGGTCTGGAGGTCCAGACCCCCGACGCCGCCGCCGGGCGGCTCTGCTCGGTGATCGATACGGTAGATGCATCGCAGACCGGAGGCTTTTTCAGCTACACGGGCGAGCGGCTGCCCTGGTGAAGGGCAAAAGCCGGCGGTCGTTGCGCGGTGCGCGTCGACGGGTGTAAAAGGCGCGGATCGCCCGCCGCACCCGAGAGCCGCATGTCCGATTTCCGCATTTCCGCCTTCTATCATTTCGCAGCCCTCGACGACTTTGCGGCGCTGAAGACCCCGCTTGCGGCGCTGGCCTGCAGGAAGGGCGTACGCGGGTCGATCCTGCTTGCGGCGGAAGGCGTCAACGGCACGATTGCCGGCACGGACGAGGGCGTCGACGCGGTGCTCGCGCATATGCGCGCCGATCCGCGCCTGGGCGGGCTCAAGGACAAGAGTTCCCGCGCCGGGCGCATGCCGTTCAAGCGGCTGAAGGTGCGGTTGAAGCGCGAGATCGTCTCGCTCGGCGTGGAGGGGATCGACCCGGTCGAAAAGGTCGGGACCTATGTGGCGCCGGAAGACTGGAACGACCTGCTTCGGGACCCGGATGTCGTGCTGGTCGACACGCGCAACGACTACGAGATCGCCTTTGGCACCTTCGAGGGCGCCATGTCGCCCGAAACGCGCAGTTTCCGCTCCTTCCCGGAGTGGGTGAGAACCGCCCCGGCGATGGCCAACAAACCCAAGGTCGCCATGTTCTGCACCGGCGGGATCCGCTGCGAAAAGGCGACGTCGCTGCTGCTTGAGGAAGGCTTTGGCGAGGTCTACCACCTCGACGGCGGTATCCTGAACTATCTCGAACGCGTCCCGCGCGAAGAGAGCCTGTGGCGCGGCGACTGTTTCGTGTTCGACGAGCGCATCGCGGTCGATCACGACCTGGCGCCGACCTGGGGCGAGGGGGCGCCGGAAGAAGCGCATGCGGTGCTGCCGCGCGCCGTGGTCGAGGGCGCGGACGGCTGACGATCCGCTGCCCGTCAGTCTCCTACAGGCGCAGGAGATGGCCCGGAAGGCCGCGCACGCCGGGCGTCAGCGCGAACACTCCGCCGGAGTCCGGATAGGCCGACAGCATGTCCGCGTCTCCGGGCGGGCGCAGGCTGGTGATGACGAGCGTGTCGAGACCGGGGCCGCAGAAACACGGCATGGTCGGTCGCGGCACCGGCATCTTCAGCGTCTCGAAAAGGGTCCCCTCGGGCGAAAACCGGTTGACGACGCCGGCGGAAACGCCGGCGGACCAATAGTCCCCTTGCGCATCCACCGTGCCGCCGTCCGGCCGGCCGCTGTCGTTGGTCATTTGCGCGAAGAGGCGGCGGTTGGCGATGGCGCCGGTCGCGGGATCGAAATCCCAGGCCTCGATCCGGCCGGGCCGGCTGTCGGCGTGATAGAGCGTGCGCCCGTCGGGCGACCAGGCCAGTCCGTTGGAGACCGTGACCCCCTCCACCATCCGCGTGCAACCGCCCGAGGCGTCGACCCGGTAGAGCGCGCCGATCGGCTTGCGGTCGGGCCGGTCGTCCATGGTCCCGACCCAGAAGGCGCCATCGGGACCGACCTTGCCGTCGTTCAGCCGGGTGCGCTCGTCCGTCTCCTCGATGGCGACGAGCGGCTCGAAGGTCTCGTTGCGAAGGCGATAGAGGCCGACCCGGTCGCGCAGGGCGACGATCAGCACGTCGGGGTCGGTGGTCAGTCCGAAGGAGCCGATCACGTCCGGCATGCTGCGGATGGTCTCTGTGCCGCTTGCCCAGTCGCGGGCGATTAGCCGTTTGCCCAGAATGTCGCACCAGTGGAGTGTGCGGCTGCGATGATCCCAGGTCGGCCCTTCCGCCAGGTCGCTGATCGTGTCGCTCAACCGGCGGATGCACGCGGATGTCTGTCGGGGCTCGGTCATGGAGAGAACCTTCGCAGTCGGGAGGAACCGATCGGGCGGCAGGTCTCATGTGTCGGACGAAACGCCGGCGGGATCAAGGTCGGGATCGGCAATCGGGATCTGGGCTCGGGACCGGCGTTCGGAGGCGGAGCCGGCAAAGGCCTCAGCCGGTGGCTTGCCGTTGGGCGCGGGCGGTGCCGGACACCGGCAGGCACAGCCATGTGTCGCGAACATCGCGGATCAGGTCTTCCAGCTTATCCATCGTGTCCGGTTTGGTCAGCACTGCGTTCGCGCCTGCGCGGCGGGCCTGCTCGGCCAGGTCCTCGTCGTTGCTGGTCGTCAGCATCAGGATCGGTGTTGCAAGAAGCACCGGGCGTGCCCGCAGAACGGCGAGAAGCTCCAGACCGGACAGGCCGGGCATGTTGATATCGAGGACAATGAGGTCGGGAAGCGGGCCGCCGGCGGCCTGGGCCTCGCCGATCCATTCAAGCGCGGCCGTGGCGCCGAGTTTTGCAACGACGTTCAGCCGCTGTCCGCCAGGCACGGATTTGCGAAACTGGCGTTCGACAAGCCAGATGTCGTCCTCGTCGTCATCGACGAGAAGAACGGTCATGGATGCCGCGCGGGCTGCCTCTTTTGTCTCGAGCATGGGCATTCTGTCGAATCTTCACGGTGCACGCTGTCTGTTTTACCTATCCTATCAGCAATACTCCTGATTTCCCACCAGCTTGAAATGGTTGCGGCCACCGTGACTTTTCGCAGGATGCCTCACGCCCGCGGTCCGGGGGCGCCGTCGCGCTGCTGCTCGCGCGACGGCGCCGGCAGCGGAAAGGCCGTGCTCCGCGTGATGGTGCGGATCGCGAAGGAGGAGCGCATGCGCGACACGCCGGGAAGCCGGGCGAGATGGTCGCGGTGGATATGCTCGAAATGGGCGGGGTCGGCGGCCGCGATCCGCAGCATGTAATCCGCGTCGCCGGCCATCAGGTAGCATTCCATGATTTCCGGGGATTGCGCCACGGCCTGTTCGAAGGCGGTGAGGACCTCGTTCGATTGCGAGTTCAGCGAGATCTCCACAAAAATATCCATCCGCCGGCCGATCCGGTCCTGGTTGAGTAGCGCGACGTAGCGATCGATCACGCCGGCGTCCTCCAGTGCGCGCACGCGGCGAAGGCAGGCGGAGGGGGAGAGGCCGACGGCATCGGCAAGCTCGCTGTTGGAAATGCGTCCGTCGCCCTGCAGGAGCGTGAGAATGTGCCGGTCGATCCGGTCAAAGGGCATGCACAGGTCTCCACCGCATAAAATTTCAATGACCAAGCGTAATATGCTTCAAAGTTGCGCTGAAGCGGCGAAACCTGTCAAGTTCGCAAGCACATTCGATGAAACACGGTCTATCCTTTAGGGCAGGGAGTTGTTTTCGACGTAACGTATGGGAGGAGAAACAAACATGCGCATCGGTGTGCCCAAGGAAATCAAGAATCACGAGTACCGTGTCGGGCTGACGCCCGAGAGCGTGCGCGAGCTTGTTGCGAACGGACATGAGGTCGTCATCGAGACCCAGGCAGGCGCGGGCATCGGCGCGGGAGACGACGTCTATCAGTCTGCCGGCGCGCGGATCCTGCAAACGGCCGCGGAGGTGTTCGACGCCGCGCAGATGATCGTCAAGGTCAAGGAACCGCAGGCCGGCGAGCGGGCGATGCTGCGGCCCGACCACATTCTTTTCACCTATCTGCATCTCGCCCCGGACGCGGCCCAGACGGCGGATCTGGTCAAGTCGGGCGCGACCTGCATTGCCTATGAGACAGTGACGGACGGGCGTGGCGGGTTGCCGCTTCTGGCGCCGATGTCCCAGGTGGCCGGACGGCTGTCGGTGCAGGCGGGCGCAACGGCGCTTGAGCGCGCCCATGGCGGCGCCGGCATGCTGCTTGGCGGCGTTCCGGGCGTTGCACCGGCCAAGGTCGTCGTCATCGGCGGCGGTGTCGTCGGCGCGCATGCGATCACGATGGCGCTGGGCCTTGGCGCGGATGTGACGGTGCTCGATCGCTCCATCGACGTGCTGGGCGGCTTGTCCTCGCGCTTCGGTGCGGCCCTGCGCACGGTCTATTCGACGCGTGCGGCGGTCGAGGAATATGTGCTCGATGCAGACTTGGTCATTGGCGCAGTGCTGGTGGCCGGCGCCGCCGCACCCAAGCTGGTTACCGCCGATCACGTCCGCCGGATGAAGCCGGGGTCCGTGCTGGTGGATGTCGCCATTGACCAGGGCGGCTGTTTCGAGACCTCGCATGCAACAACCCATGCCGAGCCGACCTATGTCGTCGACGAGGTGGTGCACTACTGCGTCGCCAATATGCCGGGTGCGGTGCCGAAGACCTCCGCGCATGCGCTCAACAATGCGACGCTGCCCTTCACGCTGGCGCTTGCCAACAACGGCTATCACAAGGCGCTGACCGACAATCCGCACCTGATGAACGGTCTCAACGTTCATGCCGGCCGGGTGACCGTGAAGGCGGTGGCCGAGGCGCTTGGCTATGAGTACGTCAGCCCGCAGGTGGCGCTGGCCGGAGTTGCCGCTGCCGCTTGACGGCGGTCAGGAGGCGGCGCCAAGTCGCTCCGCCAGAAACCGAAAGCCCGGCCGGGAGATCCCGGCCGGGCTTTTTTGTCGTGCCTATCGCGTGTCGCGGGTCGCAGACGGACCGCGTACAGGCTGAGCTTACGGGCAGACCACGCGGTAGCGACGGCCGTAGCGGTCGGTCGCAACGCAGTTCTTCGGCGTGGTGGCCGCGCCGACGACGCCGCCGCCGACGGCACCGATCGCCGCGCCGGCAAGTGCCGCACCGGCGCCACCGCCGGTTGCCGCGCCGATTGCCGCGCCGGTTGCCGCACCGAGGCCGCCGCCGACCAGCGTCCGGTCCCGTTGGCTGTCCGACTGACAAGCCGCCAACAGCAGGGCAGCAGCAGAAACGAGAACGACTTTCTTCATCCAATCACACTCCAAGAGAATGCCGCCCACGCGGTCACTTCAGTCAAACATAGCATTGCGCCCGAAAGGGCTCCGGCGCAATGGCGTCAAGCCTGTTACGGACAGGCAACCCGGTAGCGGCGGCCATAGCGATCGGTCGCGATGCAATTCTTCGGCGTGGTCGCCGAACCGACCATGGCGCCGCCGACACCGCCGATCACGCCGCCGACGAGGGCACCACCGACATCGCCGGTTGCCGCCGCGCCAACCGCCGCGCCGGTCGCAGCACCAAGGCCACCGCCGACAAGTGTCCGGTCGCGCTGGCTGTCGGACTGACAGGCGACCAGCAGAAGCGCCGATGCGCTTACCAGAACAAGTTTCAGCATTTGTTCGCTCCTCATACTAAGCCTACCGAATTCATGGCCGAGGCGCCTTGCGACGGTTGGTAGACGATCTTGCTTCCGTCTGCGCATCACACCATCAAAACCGAGTACAGTCTAGGCCGGCGAAGTGGCGACGCTGTGACCTAAATCATACAAGTTCATTCATTGTTAAGATTTTCGCGGAAATGCCGTCTTTCTCAGGAGGCCATCGGTGGAGGGGTCGCGTCCGCCGACCGGCGTACGGCCCTCGACCATCGGCAGCAACTCGCTGGCGAGCGTTTTCCCCAGTTCAACGCCCCATTGATCGAAGGAGTTGATTCCCCAGATCGCGCCCTCGACGAAGACGCGGTGTTCGTAGAGCGCGATAAGACGCCCGAGGGCAAAGGGGGTCAGCTTGTCGTACAGGATGGTGATCGACGGGCGGTTGCCGGGAAACACCTTGTGCGGGGCAAGCCGGGCAGCCTGTGCCTCGCTCGCGCCCTGCGCGCGCAAGGCGGCCTTCGCCTCCGCGAGGGTCTGGCCCTTCATCAGCGCTTCCGACTGCGCCAGGCAATTGGCGATGAGCAGCGCGTGATGCTCGGCAAGCTCCGGCTCGTGTCCGCGGGCGGCGAGGATGAACTCGCACGGAATCACGTCGCTGCCCTGGTGCAGCAACTGGTAGAAGGCATGCTGGCCGTTGGTTCCAGGCTCTCCCCAGACGAGCGGGCCGGTCGCCTCGCCAACCGCTTCGCCCGACAAGGTGACGCGCTTGCCGTTCGATTCCATGTCGAGCTGCTGGAGATAGGCCGGCAGGCGGGCGAGCCGCTGGTCGTAGGGCAGAACCGCCCGGGCCGCAAAGCCGCACAGGTTGCGGTGCCAGATGCCGGCAAGGCCCAACAGCACCGGCAGGTTCTCCTCAAGCGGCGCGGTCTGGAAGTGCCGGTCCATGGCATGGGCGCCGTCGAGAAACTGTCCGAAGTTCTGCGCGCCGATCGCCAGCATCACCGGCAGGCCGATGGCTGACCAGACCGAATAGCGCCCGCCGACCCAGTCCCAGAAGCCGAAGACGCGGGTTTCGCCGATGCCGAAGGCCGCGACCTTGTCGAGGGCGGTGGAGACGGCGGTGAAATGCGAGGCCACCGCCTGTTCTCCCAGGCTTTCGACGATCCAGCGTCGCGCCGTGCGGGCGTTGGTCATGGTCTCGGTGGTGGTGAAGGTCTTTGAGGCGACGACGATCAGCGTGCGCGCGGGATCGAGCCCGGCGAGCGTGTCGGCGATATGCGCGCCGTCGACATTGGAGACGAAATGCAGGCGCGGGCCGTCGGCATAGGGGGAGAGCGCCTGGGTGACTATCGCCGGACCGAGATCCGATCCGCCGATGCCGATGTTCACCACGTCCTGGAACGGCTTGCCGGAATGGCCGGCGATCACGCCGGAGCGGATGCCGTCGCAAAAGGCCTCGACGCGGGCAAGCGTCTCGCGCACGTCGGGCATGACGTCATGCCCCTCGATCAGGACCGGCGCATCGCCGCGGTTGCGCAGGGCGACATGCAGCACGGCCCGGCCTTCCGTCTCGTTGATCGCACCGCCGGCAAACATCGCGTCGCGGCGGCTCTCGACGCCGCGCGCGCGGGCGAGATCCGCAAGCGCGGCGATGGCGTCGCGGTCCCAGTGCATCTTGGAAAAATCGACGAGCAGGTCGTCGAGCGAGACAGAGAGCGCATCGAAGCGGCCAGGGTCGTCGGCAAGGAGCCGACGTAGCCCCTTTGCCTGCAGTTCCGCTGCCCGGTGCTTGAGGTGCTGCGGCATGTCAGGCGGCGTCATCGGTTCTCTCCTCCCTAGGCAATAAAGGCCCTGCCGGCACGCGAGCTTAGGCCAGCAACACGGCGCAGTACCAGCCATAAGCGACGAGGAGTGCCAGACCGGCAACACGCGGCAGCCGGCGCAAGGACAGCAAGAGCACGGCAATCCCCAGCGACACGACCAGCATGACCGGAATATCGAATGCGGCGATCTCGGCGGCGACCGGAATCGGAGAAAGCATCGCGGTGATGCCGAGAATACCCAGGATGTTGAAGATGTTGGAGCCGACCACATTGCCGATGGCGATTTCCGGCTGCCTGCGCAGCGCCGAGGCGACCGAGGTCGCAAGCTCGGGAAGGCTGGTGCCGACGGCCACCACGGTCAGCCCGATCACCGCATCCGACAGGCCCATCACCCGGGCGATCCGGGATGCGCCGTCGACGAGGAAGTCGGCGCCGAAGATGAGCGCGGCGAGACCGGCACCGGCAATGGCAAGGGTCTTCCAGACCGGCGACCCGACTGCGTCGGGCGCAAGATCGGGAGCGCTGCTTCGCCCCGTGACGGCGCTATAGGCCAGATAGGCAACGAGCGCGGCGAAGAAGGCCAGGCCGATCGGTGCGGACATTATCCCCGCCCAGGCGACCGCGGCCAGGGCGAAGGCGCTTGCCAGCATCACCGAGAGATCGCGGCCGAGACCGGCGATGCGCGTCGGCATAGGCGCGATCAGCATGGCAAGGCCGAGGATCAAAAGGATGTTGGCGGTGTTCGATCCGACGACATTGCCGACCGCGATGTCGGGGACGCCAGCGAAGGCCGCCTGCACGGAGACCAGCAGTTCCGGCATGGACGTGCCGAAACCGACGATGGTCAGTCCGATGAGAAGCGGCGGCATCCGCAGCCGCACGGCCAGGGCGACGGCGCCGCGCACCAGCGCGTCGCCGCCAACGAACAGAAGAACAAGCCCTGCGACGATAAAGCCAATATCCACAAGCATTTACTTTGATCTTTCACCGTCGGGTTTCAGGGTCGAACGCGGCGCGAGAGAAAGCGCACCGCGCCGCATCGGTTGTGCGCGTGCGGGCGGGTGCGAGATTGTGACGTCGCGGATATAGCCCGGGTCAGGCGTCTGTCGGATCGTCTGACAGGAGGTCGCGTTCGCCCTCGTATGCCATCACCGCAAGCTTCACGATGCAATAGAGCGCGGCTGCAACAAGCGGAACGGCAACGACGGCGGTCGCGACGGGACCGAGCGCCAGAAATCCGCTGAGCGCCCAAATGGTGCCAAGCGCCATCACCGCGATTTCGGCGGCGAAGAGGATCACGGTAGAGATGAGAATGAGAAAGAAGACGAGCCCGGGTTGTTTGATCTGTGCGGGAACCGGAGACTGCGGCAGTTGAAGCGAGCCTGGCATGGCCTTGACCCTTGATGAGCGCGGGCATGAGCGCCCGCGGCTCAGGGCAGATGGGAGGGCACTGCCTGTCGCACAAGATGGGAAATGCGGCGCGTGACGATCTTTTTTTCAAGCCTCCAGCCAGCATCGATCAGCCGAGGTTGGCGGCCTGGCGCGCGCGGCTCTCGATCCCGTCCCAGTCCTCCTCCGCGATTGCCTTGGCGCCTGCAATCCAGGAGCCGCCGACACAGGCAACATTGGGCAAGGCCAGATAGTCGGGCGCGCTTTGCAGCGTGATCCCGCCGGTCGGGCAGAACCTTGCCGCCGGCAGCGGTGCGCCGAGGGATTTCAGCAGGGCGATGCCGCCGACGGCTTCCGCCGGGAAGAGCTTCAGCCGCGTGTAGCCGGCTTCCAGCAGGCGCATCACTTCAGACGCCGTGGATGCGCCGGGCAGCAGAGGCACATTGTGGTCGGCTGCGGCGGCGAGCAGCCGGTCGGTCGCGCCGGGGGAGACGATGAAGCGCGATCCGGCGGCGACGGCTGCCTCATATTGCGTGGCGTCGAGCACGGTGCCGGCGCCGACGATGGCGCCCTCGACCTCGTTCGCGACAGCGCGGATCGCCTCCAGCGCACCGGGCGTGCGCAGGGTGATCTCGATCGCCGGCAATCCGCCGCGCACCAGCGCCCGTGCCATCGGCACGGCCTTGGCGGGATCCTCCACGACCAGCACCGGAATCACGGGGGCGGCCTGCATCACCGTGTCGAGCTTGGCGGTGTCTTGCGTCATGAAAAACTCCAGTTCGAAGGGCGCGCGTCAGGCGCCGAAAACATGCGCGCCCTCGTCGGCGGGACCGGCGGCGGCGCGGAAGGCGGCGAAGAGGTCGCGACCGACCCCTTGCTGGTGGGCGGACAAGTCGGCGGTTGTCGGCTGCCGGGCCTCGAACTCGGCCGCATCGACGAGCACCTCGAGCCGACCCGTTTCGGCATCAATGCGCAGCAGGTCGCCGTCGCGCACCTTCGCGATCGGTCCGCCGGTGGCAGCCTCCGGTGTCACATGGATCGCGGCCGGCACCTTGCCGGAGGCCCCCGACATGCGCCCGTCGGTGACAAGGGCGACCGTCAGCCCGCGGTCCTGCAGCACGCCGAGGGTCGGGGTGAGCTGGTGCAGTTCCGGCATGCCGCAGGCGCGCGGCCCCTGGAACGGCAGCACGGCGACGAAATCCTCGGTCAGTTCGCCGGCCTTGAAGGCGTCGATCACGGCGGCTTGAGAGGTGAAGACCCGCGCGCGCGCCTCGATCACGCGGCGTTCCGGCTTGACCGCCGAGACCTTGATGACGGCGCGGCCGAGATTGCCGTCGAGCATCTTCAGCCCGCCGTTCGGCTGGAAGGGGTCCTTGACGGTGGAGAGAACCTTGGGGTCGGCGCTGGCCTTGTCCGCTGGTTCCCAGACGACAGAGCCGTCCGCGCCAAGCCTCGCCTCGACCGCATAGCCGGACAGTCCGGTGCCGTTCACCGTCTTGACGTCCTCATGCAGCAGCCCTTCCGAGAGCAGTTCGCCGATGAGGTAGCCCATGCCGCCGGCGGCGTGGAAGTGGTTCACGTCGGCGAGCCCGTTGGGATAGATGCGCGCGATCAGCGGCACGATGTCGGAGAGATCGGAGATGTCGCCCCAGGTGAGCTTGATCCCGGCCGCATTCGCCATGGCGACGAGATGCATCGTGTGGTTCGTCGAACCGCCGGTGGCATGCAGGCCGACCACGCCGTTGACGATGGCGCGGGCGTCGATCATCTCGCCGATGGGCGTGTAATTGTTGCCGAGGGCGGAGAGGGCAAGCGCGCGTTTCGCGCCCTCGCGGGTCAATGCGTCGCGCAGCGGCGTGTTGGGATTGACGAAGCTGGCGCCGGGCAGGTGCAGCCCCATGATCTCCATCAGCATCTGATTGGAGTTTGCGGTGCCGTAGAAGGTGCAGGTGCCCGGTGAATGATAGGATTTGCTCTCCGATTCCAGCAGTTCAGCGCGGCCGATCTTGCCTTCGGCGTAAAGCTGGCGGGTCTTGGCCTTCTCGTCGTTGGGCAGGCCCGAGGGCATCGGTCCGGCCGGCAGGAAGACCGCCGGAAGATGGCCGAAGGAAAGCGCCGCGATCATCAGGCCCGGAACGATCTTGTCGCAGATGCCGAGATAGACGGCGGCGTCGAACATCTGGTGCGACAGGCCGACGGCGGTGGCCATGGCGATGACGTCGCGCGAAAACAGCGACAGCTCCATGCCGGTCTGGCCCTGGGTGACGCCGTCGCACATCGCCGGAACGCCGCCGGCGACCTGCGCCACGGCGCCGGCCTCGCGCGCCGCCTCGCGGATCAGTTCGGGAAAGCGCTCGAACGGCTGATGCGCGGACAGCATGTCGTTGTAGGCGGTAATGATGCCGAGATTGGGCACCACGTCGCCGGCGAGCCGCTCCTTGTCCGTGATCCCGCAGGCGGCAAATCCATGCGCCAGGTTCCCGCAGGACAGGGTGCCGCGCTTCGGTCCTGCCTCGCCGGCGGCGCGGATGCGCTCCAGATAGCGCGCGCGACTGTCGCGGCTGCGCTCCTCGATACGGGCGGTGACGTCGGCAACGGTGGAATGCACGGTCATGGCTCGGTTCATCCTCTCAGCATGCGCCGCAGGCACGGGGGGAGCGGGCCGCGGCGTCGGTGAAACCGGTGGTGCGCCAATGCGCGCCAGCCTCACGTTTAAATCGATTTAATTTCGGGTTCAACGGTTAAGCCCGTCGATCATTGTCGTATCCGGTGGCCGGCCTAGATGAGGTCCTCGAACCAGGTGCGGCCGTCGCGCTCGATCAGGGCAATCGCCGCCGACGGTCCCCAGGTTCCCGACGTGTAGCCCTTCGGCAGGTCCTTCAGCGTGGCCCAATCCTCAAGGATCGGGTCGACCCAGGCCCAGGCGGCCTCGACCTCGTCGCGGCGCATGAACAGCGTCTGGTTGCCGCGGATGACATCCATGATCAGGCGCTCGTAGGCGTCCGGGTTGCGCACCTTGAAGGCGGTGGCGAAGGACATGTCGAGCGGCACCTGCCTGAGCCGCATGCCGCCGGGGCCGGGGTCCTTGATCATGATCTGCATGCGCACGCCCTCGTCGGGCTGCAGCCGGATCACCAGGCGGTTGGAGGAAATCTCGCCCGCTTCCGCCTCGAAGATGGAATGCGGGATGGGGCGGAACTGCACCACGATTTCCGAGACCCGCGCGGCCAGTCTCTTGCCGGTGCGCAGATAGAACGGCACGTTGGCCCAACGCCAGTTGGCGATCTCCGCCTTGATCGCGACGAAGGTCTCCGTCTGCGAGGTCGGGTCGTCGAGTTCCTCGAGGTAACCGCGCACCGCGCCGCCGGCCGACGCGCCGGCGCGATACTGGCCGCGCACGGTCGCCTTGCTCGCCGTCTCGGCGTCCATTTGCTTCAGAGCCTTGAGGACCTTGAGCTTTTCGTCGCGCACGGAATCCGCGTTCATCGATTCCGGCGGCTCCATCGCCACCAGGCACAGAAGCTGGAGAATGTGGTTCTGCACCATGTCGCGCATGGCGCCGGCGGTGTCGTAATAGCCCGCGCGCCCCTCGACGCCGAGCGATTCCGCCACCGTGATCTGCACATGGTCGATATGGGCGGCGTTCCACAGCGGCTCGAACAGCGCGTTGCCAAAGCGCAGCGCCATCAGGTTCTGGACGGTCTCCTTGCCGAGATAGTGGTCGATGCGGAAGATCTGGTCCTCGCGGAACACCTCGCCGATCGCGGCATTCAGCGCGCGCGCCGAGGCGCCGTCCTTGCCGATCGGCTTTTCGATGACGATGCGGGCGAGGTCCGTTGCCAGGCCGTATTCGCCGATCCGCTCGCAGATGGTGCCGAAGAAATCCGGCGACACGGCGAGATAGAAGGCGCGCACCACATCTTCGCGACCGCGCAGGGTGTCGCCGAGTTCGCTCCAGCCGCGCTCGCCCGCCGCATCGACGGCGATATAGCTCAGCCTTGCAAGAAACCGCGAGAGGGCGGGGGCCTCGATGTCGTCGACATGTTCGCGCACCGCTTCTTCGGCGAAGCTGCGGTAGGCGTCGTTGCTCATGTCGCGGCGCGAGCAGGCGATCACCCGGGCGTCGGCCGGGATCTGTCCGTCGAGGTCGCGGTGGTAGAGCGCGGGCAGGAGCTTGCGGTGGGCAAGGTCCCCCGTTGCTCCGAACACGATGAGATCGAACGGATCGACTTCGATGACGCGGGCGACCATGAACGTCCTTTCAACTGACGGCGGGATCGGGAAGGCCGAGTTCGGCACGGCGGGGCAGGTCAGCGCCGCGTCGGGAGCAGGTGATGGCGGCGGCACGCGCGGCGAAGCGCAGCAGGTCCAGCATATCCGTGTCGCCAAGGCGCTCAAGGGCTGAACGACTGCGGCCGCAGGTTTCTCCGAGACGGGCGAGGACGGCGGCCTGGAAGGTGTCCCCGGCGCCGACCGTATCGGCGAGCGCGACAGGGTCTCCGGCGATCTCGACACGATGGCGCGCAGTCAAGGCCGCGGCGCCGTCTGCGCCGCGCGTCACAATCACCAGCGCTGGCCCCTGGCCAAGCCACGTCTCGGCGAGCGTCTCCAGGGTCTGCCCCGGATACATCAGCTCCAGATCCTCCAGGCTGATCTTGAGCAGGTCGACATGGGGCAGATAGTCGGCGAAGCGCGTCCGCCAGGCATCGAGATCCGGGACCACGGTCGGGCGCACGTTCGGGTCGTAGGCGATCATCCGCCGGCCGTGTTCGCGCGCGGCGAGCGCCAGCAGGCTGTCGCCGATGGGCGGCACCAGCGCCGTGTAGGAGCCGATCTGGATGGTGTCGATGCTGTCGGGCAGCTGCGGCAGGTCGTTGGTGCGCACCTGCCGGTCGGCCGCATCCTTGCCGTAGAACCCGTAGGCCGGGCTGCCGGCCGCGTCGAGACCGACAACGCTCAGCGTGGTGAGCGCGTCGCTCTCAAGTGCGAAGGAAAGATCGACCCCTTCCGCGCCGAGCGCCCTGCGCAGCCGCTCGCCGAACAGGTCGGTCGACAGCGCCCCGAAAAAGGCGGCCGGTGTCCCGAGGCGGGCAAGGCCGACCGCCACGTTGAACGGCGAGCCGCCGATCCTTGCATCGAGCGTCAGCTGTCCGTTTGTCTCGTCGGCGAAGAGGTCGAACAGGGCTTCGCCGCAGACCAGGATTATGGGCCGGCCCCCTTCGCTCACGCCGCCTCCGGGGCGTCGGGCGGCTCCATCGCGCCGGTCATGATCGCGACCGCGTCCGACATGGAATAGTCGGACGGGCGGATCACCGCGATCCGTCGTCCGAGCCGGTGGATGTGGATGCGGTCGGCGACCTCGAAGACATGCGGCATATTGTGGGAGATCAGCACGATGGGAAGGCCGCGGGCCTTCACGTCGCGGATGAGTTCCAGCACCCGCCGGCTTTCCTTCACGCCGAGGGCTGCCGTCGGTTCGTCCATGATGACGACCTTGGAGCCGAAGGCGGCGGCACGGGCCACCGCCACCCCCTGGCGCTGGCCGCCCGACAGCGTCTCGACGGCCTGGTTGATGTTCTGGATGGTCATCAGGCCAAGCTCGGACAGCTTGTCGCGGGCGATGCGCTCCATTTCCTTGCGGTCGAGCTTGCGGAAGATCTTCCCCATGAGGCCCGGCGCGCGCAATTCGCGGCCCATGAACAGATTGTCGGCGATGGAAAGCGCCGGCGACAGGGCGAGGTTCTGGTAGACGGTCTCGATGCCGGCGTCGCGCGCGCGCATCGGCGAGGTGAAATGCACCGGCTTGCCCTCCAGGCGGATTTCGCCGGCGTCCGGCGTGACCGCGCCGGAGATCGCCTTGATGAGGGTCGACTTGCCCGCGCCATTGTCGCCGATCACGGCGAGCACTTCGCCCGGATAGAGATCGAAGTCGGTGCGGTCGAGGGCGACGACGCGTCCGTAGCGCTTGACCAGGCCACGGGCGGTGAGAACGGGTTCGCGGGTCATGCGGCCACCTTTCGGATCCATTGGTCGATGGCAACGGCGACGATGATCAGCACGCCGATCAGGAGATAGGTCCACTGCGGATCGGTGCCGATCAGCCTGAGGCCGAGGGAGAACACGCCGACGATCAGCGCGCCGAACAGCATGCCGAGTACGGAGCCGCGTCCGCCGAAGAGCGAGATGCCGCCGATCACCACGGCGGTGATCGATTCGATGTTGGTGAACTGGCCGGTCGTCGGCGACACCGAGCCGAGGCGGCCGATCATCACCCAGCCGGCCAGCGCGCAAATCAGTCCGGCGAGCGTATAGACCGAGATCCGCATCCGCGCGACGCGCACGCCGGCAAGCTCGGCCGCGTCCGGATCGTCGCCGATCGCCATGACATGGCGGCCCCAGGCGGTGTGGTTGAGCGCGTAGTTCAGCACCAGCACCAGAACAAACAGCGCGATCACGCCATAGGTGAAGATGGCGCCGCCGATGTTGAACTTTTCGCCGAAGAACTGGAGGATCGGCGCCTGGGCCTCGATGTCCTGGCTGCGAATGGTCTCGTTGGCTGAAAAGAGGAAGTTGGTGGCCAGCACGATCTGCCACATGCCGAGCGTGACGATGAAGGGCGGCAGGCGCATGATCGCGACCAGAGCGCCGTTGATGAAGCCGCAGAGCGCGCCGCAGGCGAGGCCGCACAGCACCGCGATTTCCGGGGGAAGCCCGTAGCGGAAGGTGAACTGGCCCATCACCACGGACGACAGCACCATGATCGCGCCCACCGACAGGTCGATGCCGGCGGTGAGGATCACCAGCGACTGGGCGCAACCGACGATGCCGACGATGGCGACCTGTTGCAGGATCAGGGTGAGGGCGAAGGGCGAGAAGAATTTCGACCCCAGCAAAAGGCCGAAGATGGCAACCGAAATGACCAGCACGATCAGCGGCACGAATTCGGGCCGTGCATGCAGCTTGTGCTGGATCGTGTCGAGCAGCGAGCGGCCGTGTCCGTCAAAGGTCGCGACGTCGCCGGACTTGCCTGCGAGCCCGTCCTCGTAACGCTCGGCGTCGCGTGCGTCCCCTTCGCTCATGGTGTCCCCTCCCAAAGACCGCCGGCTTTCCGGCATTTCCTCCCAGGATGCGCGGGGCGACGGTGGTCGCGCCCCGCGTCCGTGTGCTCAAGGCCTAGTCGGCGCTGGCGATCAGCCCCAGCACTTGTCCAGGCCTTCCTTGGTGTCGATGGACGGCACGCCCTCGGCCGGCTTGTCGGTCACGAGCGCGACGCCCGTGTCGAAGAAGGCCTTGCCCGGCGTCGGCTCGGGCTTCTTGCCGGCGTCGGCATAGGCCTTGATCGCCTCGATGCCGAGGGAGGCCATCAGCAGCGGATATTGCTGCGACGTGGCGCCGATGACGCCTTCCGCGACATTCTTCACGCCCGGGCAGCCGCCGTCGACCGAGACGATCAGCACGTCGTTCTCGCGGCCCATCGCCTTCAGCGCCTCATAGGCTCCGGCGGCGGCCGGCTCGTTGATGGTGTAGACGACGTTGATGGTCGGATCCTTGGTGAGAAGGTTCTCCATCGCCGTGCGCCCGCCTTCCTCGTTGCCGGCGGTGACATCGTGGCCGACGATGCGCGGGTCGTCCTCGTCGCCCCAGCGGTTCGGATCCTTCACGTCGATGCCGAAGCCGGTCATGAAGCCCTGGTCGCGCAACACGCCGACGGAGGGCTGGCTGACGGCGAGGTCGAGCATGGCGATGCGCGCATTGGCGGCCTCGTCGCCGAGCGAGGCGGCGGCCCATTGGCCGATGAGTTCGCCGGCCTTGAAGTTGTCGGTCGCGAATGTCGCGTCGGCCGCGTCGATCGGCTCCAGCGGGGTGTCGAGGGCAATCACCAGAATCCCGGCATCACGGGCCTGGCGAACGCTGTCGACAATGGCCTTGGTGTCGGAGGCGGTGATCAGGATGCCCTTGGCGCCATCGGCGATGCAGGTCTCGATGGCCGCGACCTGCGCGTCGTGGTCGCCGTCGATCCGCCCCGCATAGGACTTGAGCGTCATGCCGAGTTCTTCCGCCTTGGCGGTGGCGCCTTCCTTCATCTTCACGAAGAACGGATTGGTGTCCGTCTTGGTGATCAGGCAGGCATTGGTTTCCGAGGCGAGCGCCGGCGTGGCACCCGCGGCTGCGATGATCGTTCCGGCAAGCATCAGTTTGCGTAGCATGTCAGTCTCCTCCCAATGGTCGTTTGACCCGGCTGGTCCTCCCCCGGCGTATCCGGATGGAGGTCGTCAGGTGCCGCCGACCGCCGCATGCGGTTGATCCGCATGTCGTGGCCGGGCTGCACCCTGTTTCGCCCCGCGTCCGGTCAGGATGGCGGTCCGTGGCGAATAGTTGAAAAAGATCGGCAGGTTGGCAGCTCCCGCCGCCCCCGCGTCGGATCCGAAGGAGCCGCGTTGCAGGCGCGGCGGGTAGCGCGCCTCCGGGGCGGCGGCCTCGAGGGCTTCTGCAAGATCGGCAAGCAGGCGGTCCGCCAGTCCGCCGTCGATGTCGAAGTCGATCACCACCAGCGGGACATCGAGGAGCGAGATTGCCGACCAGACGGCCGGTGCCAGGGCCGCGACGCAGTCATCGAGCCATTCGTCGACGGCGGGGTGCCCGGTCTCGACGGCAAGCTCGAGGTCGCCGCGCGTTTCCGCGTCCACGCCGTGATGGGCGAGGTGGCGCTTGAGGGCGGAAAGCGATGCGCGGGTCAGCAGGATGTCCATCTCGCCGCGCGGCCGTGGCGCGGAGGCGAGCCGGCTGGGCGGAACCGGGATCATCGCGACATCGCCGGCGTTGCCGTTGACGCCCTTGAGGCAGTCGCCTCCGGTGACGACGCCGCCGCCAATCGCCGGTCCGAGAAACAGATAGAGGAAATCGTCTGCAAGCCGGCCGGCCCCGGAAAAGAGCTCGGCGATGGCGGCGGCCGTCCCGTCGTTTTCGGACAAGACGGGATAGGAGATGGCCTCCTCCAGCAAGGCCTTGAAGTCGACCTCGTCCCAGCGGCGGAAGGCTTCGACCGGAAGCCCGAGTTCGCGCAGCCAGGCGCCGAGGTTGAAGGGCATTGCCAGCCCGACGCCGGCGATGCGGTCGTGTTCTTCCGGCTCGATCAGCTTGAGCAGGGTGTCGATGTCGCCGGCCACGAGTTCGACGGCGCGCTCGGGGGTCGGCAGGAACCGGTCGTGCGACTGGCGGCCGATGATGCGGCCCGAGAAATCGGCCAGCACCGTTTCGATCGAGGTCCGGTCGAGACGCACGCCGAAGCCGTAGGCGCCGGAGGGGGCGATCCGCAGCATGGTCGCCGGCTGGCCGCGCCCGCCATCGTGGCGCTTGCCGAGGGTGTCGATCAGCCCGGCCGCCGAGAGCTCCTGGATGATGCCGCCAATCGCCGCGTTGGTGAGTTGGGCAAGCCGCGCGAGATCCGCCTTGGAGGCCTCGCCGACGCGCCGCAGGGCCTGAAGCACGATACGTTCATTGTAACGGCGCAGTTGTGCCGAATTGGATCCTTGACCGACGCGCGGGCGAACTGGCACGATTTTGGTCCCTCCCTCGCGGCTGTAACCGCGGCCGGGTGTCCATTCTGCCACCCGATCTCCAATTTAATTTATCTGATTTAATTAATCATCGACAGGCCGCGTCTGTCAAATGCATTCGTTGCTGCGCTGCGGCGAGACCGGTGGAAACGGACGTAGCGGAAGGTGGCTCACCTGTGGGCGAGGCTTCGCGGCGGTGGCGCGACGCCGCGCTTGCGTGTCATGGTTGGTGCCGCGCCGGCGGTTCCGCGGCCGTGCCCGGCGCCCGTTTTCCTTTCCCGCAACGGAGACCTCCATGCCGGACACCGCCGATACGCAAGCGTTTCTCACCCGTGCCATTGCCGCCGGGCGCGGCGAGGTCCCGGCCGATCTGGTGATCCGCAATGCGCGGCTTTTTTCGGTCATGGACGGATCGGTTACGGACACCGACATCGCCATCGTGGGCAACCGGATCGTCGGCACGCATGCGCGCTATCGCGGCGAGCGCGAGATCGATGCCGGTGGCCGCATGGTCGTTCCAGGCTTCATCGATACACATCTGCATGTGGAATCCTCGCTGGTCACGCCGCTGGAGTTCGACCGTTGCGTGCTGCCGCATGGCGTGACGACGGCGATCTGCGATCCGCATGAGATCGCCAATGTGCTCGGCGTCGAGGGCATTCGCTATTTTCTCGACGCGTCGGAACGCATGGTGATGGACCTCAGGGTCAATCTGTCGTCCTGCGTTCCGGCAACGGCCTTCGAGACCGCCGGCGCACGGCTCGAGATCGGCGATCTGGAGCCGTTGCGGTCGCATCCCCAGGTGATCGGCCTGGCGGAATTCATGAATTTCCCCGGCGTGCTCAATCGCGACCCGGCGGTGATCGCGAAGCTTGCCGCCTTCCAGGAGGGGCATATCGACGGCCACGCGCCGCTGGTGACGGGGCTCGACCTCAACGGCTATCTCGCCGCCCGGATCCGCACCGACCATGAGGCGACAACGGCCCAAGAGGCGCGCGAAAAGCTCGCCAAGGGCATGAGCGTGCTGATCCGCGAGGGGTCGGTGTCGAAGGACCTGGAGGCGCTGGCGGAGATCCTGACCCCGGATACGGCGTCCTTCGTGTGCCTGTGCACCGACGACCGCAATCCCCTCGACATCGCCGAGGAAGGCCATCTCGACAGCATGATCCGCCGGCTGATCGCGCGCGGCGCGCGGCCGCAGGACGCCTATCGCGCGGCGAGCTGGTCGGCGGCCGTGGCCTTCGGCCTGCGCGACCGGGGGCTGGTCGCGCCGGGGTGGCGGGCGGACCTCGTGCTGCTCGACGATCTGGAAGAGTGTCGCGTGCATTCGGTGATCGCCGCCGGTCGCCCGGTGGATGATGCGGCGTTTGCCGGCCGCGCGCCGCTTGCGCCGGTCGGGCTGACGAGCGTGCATCTGCGCAAGATTTCGGCTGAGGACTTTCGCGTTCCGGCCGATGCTGCGAACGAGCGGGCGGTGATCGGTGTCGTGCCGGGGCGGATCATCACGGAGCGGTTGAGCCGCTCGCTGCCGGTCGAGGCGGGGGCGGTCGCAGCCGATCCGGCGCAGGATGTCGCCAAGGTCGCGGTGGTGGAGCGCCACGGACGCACCGGGGGCATCGGCCGCGGCTTCGTCTCCGGCTTCGGCCTGACGCGCGGCGCCATTGCCTCGTCGGTGGGTCATGACAGCCACAATATCTGCGTGGTCGGGGTGGACGATGCGGCGATGGCGATTGCCGTCAACCGCATCGCAGACCTGCAGGGCGGGTTCGTCGTCGCCGATGAAACGGGCGTGACGGCGGAGCTCGCGCTTCCGGTTGCCGGCCTGATGAGCGTGGAGCCCTTCGAGACGGTGCGGCATGCGCTGGAGGAACTGCGCGCGGCGGCGCGGGCGCTGGGCTGCACGCTCGACGAGCCGTTCCTGCAGGTCGCCTTCCTGCCGCTTCCGGTGATCCCGCACCTCAAGATCACCGACAAGGGGATGTTCGACGTCGACCGTTTCGCGCTGCTGGATTCCTGACCCGATCCCGCACGGCGCACGCCGCGCAACAGCCGACAGGGATTGGAACCGGGCCGGCGATGCTTATCTGAAGGGGATGCGGATGTCGGCCGACCGCATTTTCCGTTGACGTAAACGGAAGGCTTGGTCATGTTTCTTGCGCGCGGCGCCGGGGGAGACGGCGGTTTGCGCAAGAAAGAACAGTCAGGGGAGGAGCATCCGTGACCGACGCGCAGGAATGGCTTGCCGATTTTCATCCAAAGCCGCTTCACGCCTATCTCGACGCCACGGTGCGAGAATTCGGCAACCGGCCGGCCATGGATTTTCTGGGCAAGGGCTGGAGCTATGGCGAGATCGGCGAGATGGTCGAGCGCACCGCGGCCGGCCTTCAGGCGATGGGCGTCGGCAAGGGCGACAAGGTGGGCCTGTGCCTGCCCAACACCCCCTATTACACGGTGTTCTACTTCGCCGTGCTGAAGATCGGCGGCATCATCGTCAACTTCAATCCGCTCTATGTGGAGCGGGAGCTGTCGTTCCAGGCGCGCGATGCCGGCGTGCGCACCATGGTGACGCTTGACCTCAAGGTGATCTACGACAAGGTCGAGGCGGTGCGCCGGGAAGGCTCTCTCGACACGATCATCGTCTGCCCGATGGCGGAGATCCTGCCGCAGCCCAAGAAGCTGCTGTTCACCCTGTTCAAGCGCAAGGAGCGCGCCGATGTTCCCCGCGATGCGGCGCATCCGCGCTACGGCGATATCGCGCGCAGCGGGGCAAGGCCGACACCGGTCGAGATCGATCCCGAAACCGATATCGCGGTGTTCCAGTACACCGGCGGCACCACCGGCGTTCCCAAGGGCGCCATGCTGACCCATGCCAATCTGTCGGCCAATCTGGAGCAGCTGCGCACGCTGTTCGCCGATGCCCGGCCGGGCGAGGAGAAGAAGCTTTGCGTGCTTCCGTTCTTCCACGTCTTCGCGATGACGGTTGCGCAGAACCTCTCCGTCGCCATCGGCGCGGAAATGGTGCTTTTGCCGCGGTTTGAGCTGAAGATGCTGCTCGACACCATCAAGCGGAAGAAGGTCACACTGTTCCCCGGCGTTCCGACGATCTACACCGCGATCAACTCTTCGCCGGTCGCGCGCAACTACGACCTGACGTCGATCAAGCTCTGCATCTCCGGCGGCGCGCCCCTTCCGGTGGAGGTGAAGGAGGAATTCGAGGGCCGGACCGGCTGCATCCTGGTGGAGGGCTACGGCCTGACGGAGGCCTCGCCGCTGGTGGCCGCCAATCCGCTCAACGAGAACAGGCGGTCGGGGTCCATCGGTCTTGCCGCGCCGGGCACCACCATCGGCTTCCGCGATCTGGAGGATCTCACCCGGGACGCGCCGGAGGGCGAAAAGGGCGAACTCGTCGTGTCCGGGCCGCAGATCATGGCCGGCTACTACAATCGCCCGGAAGAGACGGCGCGCGCGCTCGAGGGCGGCGTGCTGCACACCGGCGACGTCGGCTACCGCGATGCCGACGGCTTCATCTATCTGGTCGACCGGATCAAGGACCTGATCCTGTGCTCTGGCTACAACGTCTACCCCCGCGTCATCGAGGAGGCGATCTACCAGCACCCTTCGGTGGAAGAGGTTATCGTCATTGCGATCCCCGATACCTATCGCGGCCAGGCCCCCAAGGCCTTCGTCAAGCTGCGCGAGGGGGCTGAACTCACGGCAGACGAGCTGAAGACCTTCCTCAAGGACCATCTGTCGGCAATCGAGCGTCCGCAGGAGATCGAGTTCCGCGACAGCCTGCCGAAGACGATGGTCGGCAAACTGTCGAAGAAGGAACTGGTGGAGGAAGAAGAGGCGCGCCGCGCGGCGGCCGCGGAGGGATAGGCGCAGCGGCGCGCAGCCGCTTGCGGCGGAGGCGGATGATTGGCATTGTCGCTCGTCCCCGGTACGGGGTGCGTGCGCCAGCAATTCAGGATATCCGGCCTTATGACGGGCGATCTGCCGACTTATCTGACCACCCGCGAAATGGCCGATCTGCTTCGGGTCAAGGAGCGCAAGATCTACGATCTGGCGGCGGCCGGCGAGATCCCGCACAGCCGCGCGACCGGAAAGCTCCTGTTTCCGCGCGACGTGGTGCTCGCCTGGATCGACAATGCCAGCGAGGCGCCGTCGCCCCATGCGCCGCGACCGCCGGTGGTGCTGGGGAGCCACGATCCGCTGCTGGAATGGAGCCTGCGCGAATCGGGGTCGGGGCTGGCCGCGCTCTTCGACGGCAGCATGGACGGGCTCGAGCGCTTCGAACAGGGCGAGGGCGTCGCTGCCGGACTGCATGTCGTTCAGGACGAGGGATGGAACACCGAGGCCGTCGCCCGGCGGCTGAGGTTCCAGCCCGTCGCGCTGCTGCAATGGGCCTGGCGCAGCCGCGGCTTTATCGTCCCGGCCGGAAACCCGAAATCCGTATCCCGGCTTGCCGACGTCGCCCGTCTCACCGTGGTGCAGCGTCAGCCGCAGGCGGGCAGCCAGCTTTTGCTCGACCGCTTGCTAAGGGAAGAGGGCATCGCCGCCGGCGCGGCCGGCCCGATGGCACGCGACGAGCGCGAGGCGGCGCTTGCGGTGCTCGACGGCAGCGCGGATCTGGCCTTTGGCCTCGAGGCGTCGGCGCGCCAGTTCAAGCTCGATTTCGTTCCGGTCTGTCAGGAGCGGTTCGACCTGATCGTCGGCCGGCGCGACTGGTTCGAGCCGCCGCTGCAGGCGCTGCAGGCGTTCAGCCGCACGCCAGCGTTTTCGCAGATGGCCACGACGCTCGGCGGATACCGGATCGATGGCATCTGGACACCGCATTTCAACGGCGGCTGAGAGACGGCGGCAGGGTCAGGGCGGATCGGCGCGTACGCCGTCACGGGTAGCGACCCGTTTGCCGAGTTGCGCCTCGCGCAACACCGTGTAGAGCGAGCCGGCGATGATGAGTGCAGCACCTGCGTAGGTCGCCAAAGCGGGCAGGTCGCCGAACACCAGGAACCCGATGACCGTGGCATAGAGCAGGCGCACGTAGTCGAGGGCCGCCAGCGCGGAGGCCTCGCCGGCGCGGAAGGCGCGGATGTTGCACATCTGCCCGGCCCAGGAGACCATGCCGACGATCACCAGAAGCCCGAGCTCCCAGAGCGTCGGCGTTTTCCAGTTGTAGAGGGCGATGGGCAGCATGATCAGGCCGACGAAGACCGCCTGATAGGTCAGGATCGTCACCGGGCGTTCGTGCTGGGACAATTTGCGGATCACGATCATCACGACGCCGGCGCAGGCGGCGCTGAGCACGGCGAGGCCGGCATAGAGATCGATCCCCGTGTCGGCCCCGGGGCGCAGGATGATCATCACCCCGACGAACCCGATCGCCGTGGCCGTCCAGCGGTGCCGCCCGACCGTCTCGCCCAGGAAGAAGATGGCGAAGATGGTGATGAAGAAGGTCTTGGAAAAGGCGATGGCGGTCGCATCGGCCAGCGGCAGGTGAATGACCGCGGTGAAGCCGGCGAGCATTGCGGTCGAGGCGCACAGGATGCGCAGGACATGCAGTGCCGGGTGCCGGGTCGACAGCGATCCGGGCAGACCGTAGATGATCGTCGGCGCGACGATGGACGCCATCACGATCTGCCGGATCAGGATGATTTCCGCGACATGCAGCCTTTCGCCGAGGACCTTGATCAGGGTCACCATGACGGTGAAGAACAGTCCGGCCACCAGCATCCACAAGGTGCCGCGCAGGTTTCCCGGAAGGCTGGAAAGCCTGGCGTCGGCGGAACGGAAGCGGTCGGCAAGGCCGGGTCGCTGTGGAGTGGGGGCCATTGGAACGAAACCGGGGGTTTGGCCGACGCGCTGCGATCGACCGGACGGGAAGATGTCGAGCATAGACCCTTCGGCCGGCATAGAGGAAGGGGTTGCGCGTTGTGCGCTGCGGTCGGCGCGTTTGCACGGTGGTGCGGGCGGTTACCATCGGGTCTTGGCGGCAGGCCCGGAATGCCGCTAAGGTCGGGGCAACGGATCCGGTGAGGAACGGGCATGCCCGTGCTTTCGCCGGTGTCCTCCCACATTCGGCGTTCGGGACCTGCATTCGAATGGCCGGCATCCATGACCGCAGCGCTCATGCAAACGCACTGTCGCCCTTGACCCTTTCGGCTGGAGCGTCATGTCGCGCGAAGCGCAGGCTCACGATCATCGCAACGAGGCTTAAGACATGACTGAAATGGCTCCCGGGAAGTTCGGCATGGGTGCGCCGGTGCGGCGCAAGGAAGACACGGCGCTGATCACCGGCCACGGACGCTACACCGACGACATTCATCCCGACGGCGTCCTGCGGGCCTATGTCCTGCGTTCGTCGATGGCGCATGCGCGCATCAGGATCGGCGGTCTGGAAGACGCCCGCGCCGCCGAGGGCGTCGCGATGATCCTGACCGCGGCCGACATTCCCGATCTCGGCATGATGCCCAACAAGGCGTCGGTGAAGCAGCCGGACGGCAGCGCGCCCGTCGTTCCGCCGCGCCCGGTGCTGGTGGTCGACACGGTACGTCATGTCGGCGAGCCGATTGCCTTCATCGTCGCCGACACGCTGAACAACGCCAAGTCGGCGGCCGAACTGATCGAGATCGACTACGATCCGCTCGATGCGGTGGTCGACACCGCCGACGCACTGTCGCCGGACGCGCCGCTGGTGTGGCCCGACCACGGCAGCAATCTCGCCTATACCGCCGAGATGGGCGACGCCGAGGCGACGCGGGCGGCCTTCGACACCGCCCATCACGTCACCCGGATCGAGATCGTCAACAACCGGCTGGTGTGCAACTACATGGAGCCGCGCGGCTGCATCGGCGAATTCGATGCCGGCACCCGGCGCTACACGCTGACCGCCGGCACCCAGGGCGGTCACGGCATGCGCGATGTCATCGCCGGCGACATTCTCGGCATCGACGCCAAGGATCTTCGCGTGATCACGCCGGACGTCGGCGGCGGCTTCGGCACCAAGAATTTCGTCTATCCGGAATATCCGCTGGCGCTGGTCGCGGCAAAGCGCCTCGGGCGGCCGGTGAAATGGGTGTGCGAGCGCACCGAGCATTTCGTCGCCGACGCCCACGGCCGTGACAATCTGGCGGTCGCGGAAGTGGCGATGGACGCGAACGGTCGCTTCCTGGCGCTCAAGGTCGACCTGATCGCGGCGATGGGCGCCTATCTGCACCAGTACGGGCCGTTCATCCCCTATCTCGGGCTGACGATGTCGACCGGTCTCTACGACATTCCGGCGATGCATGCCGAGCTGAAGGGCGTCTACACGCATACCACCGCGACCGATGCCTATCGTGGCGCGGGACGGCCGGAAGCCGCCTATCTGCTGGAGCGGCTGGTCGACAAGGCGGCCGCCGAGATGGATCTGGCACCGGCGGAGATCCGCCGCCGCAACTTCATTGCGACCGAGGCGCTGCCCTACACCACGCCGACCGGGCGCATGTATGACACCGGCGAGTTCGCGGCTCACATGGACAAGGCGCTTGCGGCCGCCGACTGGGACGGCTTCGAGGCGCGCGCCCGCGCCTCGGCGGAGGCCGGCAAGTATCGCGGCATCGGCATGGCGACCTATGTCGAGGCCTGTGCCTTCGCAGGCTCCGAGGAGGCGACGGTTGAACTCGGCACCGACGGCTCGCTGACGCTTCTGATCGGCACCCAGTCGAACGGGCAGGGGCATGCGACCGCCTACGGGCAGATCATCGCCGAGCAGTTCGGCGTCGATCTCGACAAGGTGACGATGATCCAGGGCGACACCGACCGGGTGCGCAAGGGCGGAGGCACCGGCGGGTCGCGCTCCATCCCGATCGGTCTGCCGTCCGTTCTCGAGGCGTCGAAAACGCTGGTGAAGAAGATCAAGGATCTCGCCGCCGACAAGCTGGAGGCGGGCGTGGAGGATCTGGAACTGATGGACGGGGCCGTGCGGGTGGTCGGCACCGACCGCGCCGTGACGCTTGCCGAGATCGCTGCCGGCGCGGACGAGCCGCTGGCCGCCCGCGAGGCGGTTAAGCAGGCGGAGGCGACCTATCCCAACGGCACGCATATCTGCGAGGTGGAGATCGATCCCGACACCGGCGACACCCGGCTGGTCGATTATGTCATCGTCGACGACTTCGGCGTCACGGTGAACCCGCTGCTGCTCGCCGGCCAGGTGCACGGCGGCGTGGTGCAGGCCATCGGCCAGGCGCTGATGGAACACACCGTCTATGACGCGGACGGCCAGCTGATCAGTGCGTCCTTCCTCGACTACCAGATGCCGCGGGCCGGAGATATTCCCGATATCCGCTTCGAAACGCGCAACGTGCCGTCGACCACCAATGCGCTGGGCATCAAGGGCGCCGGCGAAGCCGGCACCATCGGCGCCTGTCCGGCGGTGATGAATGCGGTCAACGACGCGCTGCGTCGCGGCGCCGGTGTCGCACAGATCGACATGCCGGCAACGCCGTCGCGGGTCTGGGAGGCGATTGCCGCCGCCCGCAGCTGAAGGCGCGAGCCGCGTTCCTCCGCGGCTGTGGACAAACCTGCAGCCGCATATCGGTTGCGGCCAAGGCTGCGCGACGTTTGCGCGCCGCCTTGGCCGGGGAAACCGGATCGGATTGCCGGCCATGCGTCCCGCGCAAGGGTGAGCTTCCCAGACGGGTCGAGACTGAAACCTATTGATACTATAAATAAAACGGGTAGCCTTGCTCGTGTTCTCCCCTGCGAGCCGCGAGGTCCTCACGGACCGCGCGACTGATTTCGAGTTGGATTTTCCCGCATGTCCTCGACACCCGCCGCCGCGTCCGGCGACCTCAATTCGCACAATCCCCGTCTCGGTATCGCGCTGAAGATCGGCGCCACGCTCCTGTTCACCGCCATGGTCGCATTGGTGAAGCTTCTGGAGGCCCGCTACCCGGTGGGAGAGGTCATCTTCGCGCGCAGCTTCTTCGGCCTGATCCCGGTGCTCGTGATGGTCTGGTGGCAGGGGGAGGGGTCGTCGGTGTTCAAGACGCGCCGTCCGCTCGGGCATATCGGCCGGGCGTTGATCGGCGGCTCGGCCATGGCGATGTGGTTTGCGGCTCTGGCCCGCCTGCCGCTGCCCGATGCAACGGCGATCAGCTTTTCCGCGCCGCTGATCACGGTCGCGCTCGCCGCGGTGATTCTGCGCGAAAAGGTCCGCTTCTATCGCTGGACGGCGGTCGTCGTCGGCTTTTTGGGCATTCTCATCATCCTGTCGCCGCATCTGGGGGCGACCGCGCCGACGCAAGGCACCACCGAGGGGGCGATGCTTGCCTTTGCGGCTGCGGTGGCGATGGCGCTGGCGATGATCACCGTGCGGCGCCTGACCAACACGGAACGCACCTCCACCATCGTGATCTGGTTCACCGGCGTGATGGCGCTTCTGTCACTTGCAAGCGCGCCCTTCGGCTGGACGGTCCCGACGGGCACTGATGCGCTGATGCTCATCTCCATCGGGTTGTTCGGCGGAATCGGGCAGATCCTGCTGACCACGAGCTATCGCTTCGCCGATGCCTCGACGATCGCGCCCTTCGACTACACGACCATGATCTGGACCGTGATCGTCGGCTGGCTGGTGTTTTCGGAAGTGCCGACGCTGGAGGTCATGGCCGGGGCGATCATCGTGATCGGAGCGGGCGTCTTCGTGATCTACCGCGAACGACAGCTCGGTCTCGACCGCTCCAAGGAACGCCAAACGGTCACGCCCTCCAAGGTGTGACGCACGTGCCTGCCCGCCGGGATCGGCAGGGGCTGCCTCAAAACGCCTTGAAGGTGATGATCGTCTTGGTGTCCTGAATGCCGTCGAAGGGATGGACCTTTTCATTGACGAAATGGCCGATGTCGGCGTTGTCGTCGACGTAGAATTTCACCATCAGATCATAGTCCCCGGCCGTCGAATAGATCTCCGAGGCGATTTCGGCGTCGGCGATTGCATTGGCCACCTGATAGGCTTTTCCCAGATGGCATTTGATCATCACGAAGAACGGAATCATGAACGTCTCCCAAGCGGGGCGGGCGCCTGCGGGCGCGGGAATCGCCCGACAGTGAAGCGGAAGCGCTCGAGCGGAGCAAGGGGCGTTGTCGATGCAGTCCCGGCCGGCGCCGCTTGCCCGGTAAACATGGGTAAATTTTAATAATGCGGGCCTTGCGAAGTTGCGGCCCATGCCCGAACCTGCCAAGAGGTCTGCGCTGGTTGACCGGTTTTTGCAATCGAGACTGCGTGACGGACCATGCAGGATGACGGACTACGGCAGGGTGACGGGACAGGATCGATGACCACCCATGGAGCGAAACCGCCTCGGCGCCCGGCCGGCGACGGTGGCAGCGGACGACGTTCGCATGGGGGCGGGTCGTCGTCGGCTTGCGTATCGGGGCGTGTCGATGCCGGCAGCAGCGGCGCGATCTCGCGGCGCGCGGCGCTCGGGCTTGCGGGCGCAGCGGCTGCCAGCGGGCTGGCCGCACCGGCCCTTGCCCAGACCACCATCGAATGGAAAATGGCGACCGCATGGCCTGCGGATCTTGAAGGTCCGGGGCAATCGGCACAGCGCATCTGCGATGCCATCGCGCTGCTCAGCGGCGGGCGTATGCGCGTGCGGCTGTTTCCCGACGGAGAGCTGGTGCCGGCAACGGGCATCTTCGACACGGTCTCCGCCGGCACGGCACAGATGGGCCATGCGGCGTCCGCCTATTGGCAGGCGAAGATGCCGGCGGCCGTGTTCTTCACCGCGGTGCCCTTCGGCTTCCTGCCGCATGAGCATGTGACCTGGATCGAGCAGGCCGGCGGCCAGGCGCTCTGGGACAAGCTTTATGCGCCCTATGGCGTGCGGCCGTTTCTCGCCGGAAACACCGGCGCGCAGATGGGGGGCTGGTTCACCCGGCCGGTCGAGACGCTTCAGGACCTCAACGGGTTGAAGATCCGGATGCCGGGACTGGGCGGCGAGATCATGCGCCGGCTCGGAGCGACGCCCGTGTCCCTGCCGCCCGGCGAACTTGTCCAGGCGCTGTCCAGCGGCTTGATCGATGCGGCGGAGTTCCTTGGCCCGGCAAGCGACCGTGCGCTCGGCTTCGCCGGCGTGTCCAAGCTGTACTACGCGCCGGGCTTCCATGATCCCAACGGCGCCAATGAGATGCTGGTGAATTCGGTTGCCTTCGACGGGCTCGCCGAGGACCTCAAGGCGGTGGTGATCGCCGCCTGCCGCGCCGAGACGCTTCTGTCGATGGCCGAAAGCGACTGGCGCAACGCGCAGGCCTTCGAGGCGCTGAAGACCGAGGACGGGGTCGAGGTTCGCGCCTATCCGCCGGAAATCCTTGCGGCGCTGCGCAACACCGGAGTTCAGGTGGTGGCGAGTTTCGCCGACGCAGGCGGTCTCGATCGCGACATCTACAAGAACTACATGCGCACGCTGCAGACCCTGGCGCCCTGGAGTTCCGCATCGACGCGGCTGTTTCTTCAGGGGCGCGAGATCTGATCCGCTGTCCGGGGGACGGTTCCCCGGTGAGGGGCAGCAATCACGGGATCAGGCGGTCTGCTTGAGTTCTGCCGGCAGCTCCCGGTAGCGACCGTCGCGCAGGGCGGCGAGGGCAAAGTCCACCATCGGCTCGAACAGGTGATCCTGCTGGCCCTCGGCAAAACAGCGGCAGGTCTGCGCGATCAGCGCCGGATGGAAGAACATGATCAGCGAATGCTGGAACAGCATCGCCGACGTTTCGACGTCCTGCTCGGCAAATTCCCCCCGAGAAATCCCGTCGCGGATCACCTCGGCGAAAGCACTGCGCATGCGGGCCTTGTGGATCTCGATCTCGTCCCAGGCTTCCTCCATCGCCGCTTCCAGCAGATCGTGGATCTTGCGGTTGTCGGCATAGCGTTCGCGCATGTGGTGGAAATGCCGGCGGACCATCTCGCGCAGCCGCTCGCTGCAGGATTGCGCTTGCGACGACGCATCGCCGATCATTGCCGAATGCAGGCCGGCCGTCACCACGCCCGCCACGGCTTTCGTCAACTCCGCCTTGGAGGCGAAGAACCGGTAGACGTTTGCGGGCGACATGCCGAGCTCGCGGGCGATGTCGGCGACGGTCGTCTTCTGATAGCCGTAGACATGGAAGAGCTTGTTCGCGGTCTCGACGATGCGCTGGCGCGTTTCATGCGCCGCGCTGCTCGCGGTTCCGTCGCGCGTTGCCGCTTGCGAGCCGTCGGATCTCGTCGTGTCCAGCATATCCGTCATCTGCGTTGCTTCCGATCCTTCTGCCATGAAACCCCATTGTAAGTCCAAAGGGTGCGCTGAACAGCCGTATTCGGCTGAGCGGCGGCGTTGCCCACCGGCCGGCGTTGGCGGGACGTGCAATGGCGTCGACACGGGTCGCCGGCACTCCACCGGGGGTTTCATGAACCATGGGAGGCGCTGTGGCGCGCGTCAATGTCTGACTGTTGATATATATTCTCTGACGATTATTGACAATCATCATTTGATGGCTTTATCTCCTGACGTCGGGTCGTTTCGGCTTCGACCCGGTTGACGGAGCCGTTTTGCCCGGAAAGGCGACGGTTTCGGTGTTTTGACGGTCTCAGGAGCAGCATGATGCATCGAAGCGCCTTCGTTTTTCGCGCCTGGTCGGGTCGGCCCGCTCCCCGGATCGTCCTTGCGATGGCCGTGTCGGGTCTGCTTCTTGCTGCCTGTCAGCCCGAACCGGCGTCTGACACCGCCGATGCGCCGCCGCCGACCGTCTGGGTCGAGCCGGTGGCAGCGGCAAGAAGCGCCGGTCTGTCCTATTCGGGCACCATCCGTGCCCGCAGCGATGCGCCGGTCGCGTTTCGCGTCGGCGGAAAGCTCTCCGTTCGGGAGGTCGACATCGGCGACCGGGTCGAGGCCGGCGATGTCATCGCCCGGCTTGACGCAACCGATTTCGAGGCTGCGCTCAGCGCCGAGCAGGCGCAGGAACGGGCCGCGCGCGCCGAGGCGGACCGCACGGCCGATGCGCTGGAGCGCATCAAGACCCTCAAGCAGAAAGGGCACGTCAGCCAGGCTTCGCTCGATGCCGCTCAGGCCGCCGCCGATGCGGCCGCCGAGGCGCTGAAGGCCGCCGGCGAGCGCCGGCTGCTTGCGGAAAACCAGCGCGCCTACACAGAACTGCAGGCAGATGTCGCCGGCGTCGTGACCGCCGTCCTCGCCGAACCCGGCGAGGTTGTCGCCCTTGGCCAGCCTGTGGTCCGGATCGCGGCCGCACTTGGTCGCGAGGCGGAAGTCGCCGTGCCCGAAGCGCATGTCGCGGCGGTCTCGCAGGCGAGCGCCAGCGTGACGTTGTGGGCGCTTCCGGGAAAGACCTTTCCCGCCCGCTTGCGCGAATTGTCGCCGCAAGCCGATCAGGCGGCGCGGACCTTTACCGCGCGGTTCGAGGTCGAGGATCCGCAAGGTCTGGCGCGGCTCGGCATGACCGCGACGGTTCACCTTAATCCGCCGGGGCAGGCGGCGGGCGTCGCCGTTCCTCTGTCCGCCGTCTGGTACCGGGACGAAGCCGCCTATGTCTGGCAGGCCGCTCCCGGCGACAGCCGCGTGACGCCGGTCGCCGTCAGGGTCCTGCGTATCGAGGCCGAACGCGCCATCGTCGAGGGCGAGCTGAAGCCGGGCATGACCGTGGTCAGCATGGGCGTCCATCGCCTCGATCCTGAGCTTGAGGTGCGGGTGGTCGAGCGTGCGCCCTCCGACCCCGTCCTGGTCGGAGCCCTGCAATGACTAGCTTCAATCTTTCCGCCCTGGCGCTGCGGCACCAGACGCTGGTGCTCTTCTTCATCCTGGTAACCGCGGCCGCCGGCATCTGGGCCTATGGCAATCTCGGGCGCAACGAGGACCCGGCCTTCACGGTCAAGGTGATGGTGGTCACCGCCGCCTGGCCGGGCGCGAGCGCGGTGGAGATGCAGGAGCAGGTCGCCGACCGGATCGAGACGCGGCTGCAGACCCTTCCCCATCTGGGCCGGCTGGAGACCTACACGCGGCCCGGTTTCATGGCGACGCAGATCGTGCTCGAGGACACCACGCCGCCCAAGGACGTGGAAGGCCTGTGGTATCAGGCGCGCAAGAAGGTCGGCGACATCCGTCGCGACCTGCCGCCGGATGTGCTCGGTCCCTTCTTCAATGACGAATACTCCGACGTCTACGTTCAGGTTCATGCGCTGACCGCGCCGGATGCGACCTGGATGGAAGTCTCCGACCTTGCGGAAATGGCACGCCAGAACTTCCTGTCGGTTCCGGGGGTGGAAAAGGTCCAGCTCTTCGGCGAGCAGGACCAGAAGATCTTTGTTGAGATTTCCTACGCCAAGCTTGCCACCCTCGGCATTCCGGCCTCCGCGATCTTCGATGCGCTTGCCGCCCAGAACGCTGTGGTTCCTTCAGGCTCTGTCGACACGCCGAGCGAGACGGTGCAGGTGCGCGTCAGCGGCAGCCTCGGGGGCGTGCGCGCCGTCGCGGCCGTGCCGGTCAAGGCGGGCGAGGAGACGTTTCGGCTCGGCGATATCGCCACCGTGCGGCGGGACATCGCCGATCCGCAAAGCTATCTCGCCCGCTACAACGGGCAGGATGCCATCATGCTCGGGATCGCCATGGCCGACGGCGGCAATGTGCTGGAGCTTGGCGAGCGGCTGGCGGTCAAGGCGCAGGAAATCCGCTCGCGCCTGCCGCTCGGCGCCGAGCTGCACCAGGTGTCGAACCAGCCGGAGGTGGTTGAAGGGGCAATCGGGCAGTTCCTGCTGAAATTCGTCGCCGCGATCTCCATCGTGCTGATCGTGTCGTTCCTGTCGCTCGGCTTTCGCACCGGGGTGATCGTCGCGCTGTCGGTGCCGCTGACGCTTGCGGGAACCTTCGTCGTCATGCTGTTGATGGGGATCGATCTGGAGCGCATTTCGCTCGGCGCTCTGATCCTGTCTCTCGGGCTTCTGGTCGACGATGCGATTATCGCCATCGAGATGATGGTGGTGAAGATCGAGCAGGGCTGGGACCGGTTCCGCGCCGCGACCTTCGCGTGGGAATCGACCGCCTTTCCGATGCTCACAGGCACGCTGGTGACGGCGGCCGGGTTTCTTCCCGTCGGCTTCGCCCAGTCCTCGGCTGGCGAATACGCCGGCGGGATCTTCTGGGTGGTGACGGCGGCGCTGATCATTTCCTGGTTCGTCGCCGTGATCTTCACCCCCTATCTCGGACTTAAGCTGCTGCCGCGGTCGCTGGAGCGCCACGCGGCGGCGCGGGGCGACGTCGACGAGGACGCGATCTATCAGACCCGCGGCTACAACCGGCTGCGCCGGATGATCGAAGCAGCCGTACGCTTCCGCATTCCCGTGGTGCTGGTGACCTTCGCGCTGCTTGTGACGGCCGGCTATGGCATGGGCTTCGTCAAGAAGCAGTTTTTTCCGAACTCCTCGCGGCCCGAAGTGCTGGTCGAACTCAAGGGGCCGGAAGGCGCTTCCTTCGCGGCGACCGAACGCGCCGCGCGCGAGCTTGAGGCGCTGCTCGCCAAGAGCCCGGACGTCGACTATTTCACCACCTATATCGGTGCCGGCGCGCCGCGCTTCTTCCTGGCCTACAATCCGGCGCTTCCCAACCCGAGCTACGCGCTGATCCTTGTCCAGTCGAAGGGCGGGGAGCACACCACGCGGCTGGTGCAGGACCTGACGGCGCGCTTCGAGGCCTCCGAAAGTTCCGTGCGCGGTCGGGCCAACAAGCTTGAACTCGGGCCGCCGGTCGGCTTCCCGGTGCAGTTTCGTGTCGTCGGGCAGGACCGCGAGGAGGTGCGGGCCATCGCGGCGAAGGTGCGCGATGCGATGCGCGCCAACCCCGACACCCGCAACACCGAACTGCAGTGGGGCGAGAAGGTAAAGACGGTGAAGCTGGAGGTCGACCAGGAGCGCGCCCGCGCGCTTGGACTGTCGACCCGCGAGATCGCGCAGTCGCTGCAGGCGCTCCTGTCGGGCGTTCAGGTGACGAGCCTGCGCGATGGCCGGCATGCGGTTGGTGTCGTGGTGCGGGCGTCGGAGAGCGAACGGGCCGAGTTGGGTGACATCGGCGATCTGGTCCTGAACGTGCGCGACGGTCGCGCGGTGCCGGTGTCGCAGGTCGCGCGCATCGAATATGTGTCGGAGGAGCCGATCCTGTGGCGCCGCAACCGCGAGACCGTGCTGACCGTGCGCTCCGACATCGTGCCCGGCGTGCAGGCGCCCGACGTGACGGCCGCGCTCCTGCCGAAGATGAAGGAGATCGAGGCGGGGTTGGCTCCCGGCTACCGGATCGACGCCGGCGGCGCAGCGGAGGAATCGGCCAAGGCCAATGCCGCACTTGCCAAGGTGTTTCCGGTGATGCTCCTTGCGATGGCCGTGTTGATCATGCTGCAGATGCAGTCCTTTTCCAAGATGTTGATCGTCTTCCTGACGTTTCCGCTCGGTCTCGTCGGCGCGGTGGCGGCCCTGCTGATCGCGGATGCGCCCTTCGGCTTCGTCGCGATCCTCGGCGTGATTGCGCTGGGCGGCATGGTGATGCGCAACACGCTGATCCTCGCCGACCAGATCGAGCACGACCTAGCGGGCGGCGCGACCATGCGCCAGGCGATCGTGGAATCGACCGTGCGCCGGGCGCGCCCGGTCATCCTGACCGCCCTGGCGGCCGTGCTCGCGTTCATCCCGCTGACGACCAACATCTTCTGGGGACCGATGGCCATCGCCATGATCGGCGGCCTGACGGTGGCCACCGTGCTGACCCTGGTGTTCCTGCCGGCGCTCTATGCCCTGTGGTTTCGCCGCCGCCTCGACAAGAGCGACGCGCAGGCCGCTTCTGACCGCGATGGTGCGTCGACAGCCGACACCGCCGGTTCCCGTGACACGACAGAGCGCGAAACGGACCCCGCGCCGGCTCTGTCGCAGGCAGCGGAGTGACGGCCTCGTCACTCCGCTGCCTCACCCTTCGCATCGCTTGGCATTGCTGCAAACCGCGATCCGGCGGCCGGATCTTCAGACGATTCCGTCGCCTCGCCGCTATCGTAGCCGGCGGGAAACGGCGATTTCGTGACCTTCCTGCAACAGTGGGCCGAGAAGTCGCGGGTCTCTCCGGCATTGGCTGATTTGATTAAAATTTGTGCAAATGCACGCGGATGTTTTTCCCCTTCAAAAAACTGACATGAAAATCCCGGCTTCGGCGCTCTGCGGATCGAAACTGCGGACCATGTGTCGTTGGGGAAGGGGGTGAAATGGTAATATTGTGCAGTGCAATATCGCTCCGACCCTGTCAAAATTCCCGGTTGCCCGAAGCGGTCCGCTCGATAACCTTACCAATACGTAATTGGCCGCCGGGGCGTGCGGCCTGAATAATGTATTGGGAGGTTCGGGACGCAATATGCGCAAACACGTCGGGGCAGGACTACTCTCTTTTACCGCAATCGCGACCGCCTTTACGGCCGGGGAGGCGCTGGCAGGCGGCTTTGCATTGCGCGAGCAGAGCGCCTACTATCAGGGGATGTCATTCGCGGGGTACGGTACAACCGGCCCGTCGATCTCCTCGATGTTCTGGAATCCGGCGACGCTGACGGGCGCCGGGGCCGGCTGGACGTTTGAGGCACACAACTCGGTGATCGTGCCGACGTCCGACGTGACGGGCACGTTCACGCCGCCCGGTGGCAGTCCGCTTCCGGCCAGCAGTGTGCCCGCCGGGGATATTGGCAACGACGCTTTCGTGCCTGCAAGTTATGCCGCCTACCGGTTGAACGAGCGCGCGGTTCTCGGCGTGTCGATCAACGCGCCCTTCGGGCTTGCCACCAAACCCGCTCAAAACTGGGCGGGTCAGTTCTACTCCCGTTCATCCAAGGCGCAGTCGATCAATGTCGCGCCCACGCTCGCCTATGAGATCAATGACATGGTCTCCGTCGCACTCGGCCTGCAGATCCAGCACTTTGCCGTGGCGCTGAAAACCGGCGTGCCGACTGTTGCAGGGTTTCCGACTGCCGCGATTGAGGGAGACGACATCGCGCTTGGCGTGACCGCAGGTGTCACGGTGAAACCGATGGACGGAACCGAGATCGGTCTCGGGTATCGCTCCGGCGTCTTCCATGAACTTGACGGCCAAATCGCCACCCCGGCCGGGGTCAATGGGATCAATGCACGTTTGATGACGCCCGACATGGTCAATCTGTCGGTCAAGCAACGCGTCACCGACACGTTTCGTATCTTCGGCACGGTCGAATGGACCAACTGGAGCCGCTTGAAGTCGCCGCGCGTTACCCTCCAGGCCAACGGTGCGACAGTCCAGACGCTGCATTTCAACTACCGCGATGGCTGGTTCTTCGCCCTCGGCGGCGAGTATGACTTCAACGAGGATTTGACCCTGCGCGCCGGTATCGCCTACGAGCTGTCGCCTGTAACGGACGATATTCGCTCGACCCGCCTGCCGGACAACGACCGCCTGTGGCTGTCGGCCGGTGCGAGCTATCAGGTGCTGGAAAACCTCGCGCTCGATCTCGGCTACACCTACATCCACACGGGAGACACACCGATCAACATTGGTCCGGGGCATCAGGACTACAATCCCGCGCTCGGGACCTTTATTGGCAGCGCCGATGCCAACGTGAACATTGTCTCCGCCTCGCTGCGCTACCGCTGGGGCGGTCCGCACGACAGGCCGGAGGCGAATGGTCGGGGCTACTGAGAGAAAGTCACCGGAACTGACATAATGAAGCCGGCGGAGCGATCCGCCGGCTTTTCTTGTGTCGCGGCTCAGAATGCGGCCGGATAGAGCCCGCCATCGATAAGGATGTTCTGGCCCGTCACATAGGCGGCGTGGGTCGAACAGTAGAAGGCACAGATCTGGCCGAACTCCTCCGCCGTGCCGAACCGCCCGGCCGGAATTTCGCCGGCCTGCGCGGCGCGGATCTCCTCGACCGTGCGGCCGGAGGCTTTCGCCGCGCCCTCGATGCCGCCGCGCAGCCGGTCCGTGTCCATCTTGCCCGGAAGCAGGTTGTTCACCGTCACGTTGCGGCTGGCATAGGTGCGTCCGACACCGGCGAGAAACGCCGTGAGGCCGGCCCGCGCACCGCTCGACAGGTCGAGGCCGGCGAGCGGCATGCGCACGGTGATCGAGGTGATGTTGACGATCCGCCCGAAACCGCGATCCGCCATACCGTCGGCGACCTTCTGGATCATCTCGATGGGGGAGATCATGTTCTGGATCACGCCGTCGATCATCGCGTCGCGGTCGAGCTCGTGATAGTCGCGGCGCGGCGGTCCGCCGTTGTTGTTGACCAGAATGTCGGGGGTCGGGCAGGCGGCGAGCAGGGCGTCCTGGCCTTCCCGGGTGGAGACATTGGCGGCGACGGGGATCACCGTCGCGCCGGTGCGGCGCGCAATTTCGTCCGCCGTGCGCGCCAGCCGATCCGCATCGAGACCGTTGACGACGACCTCGCAGCCAGCCTGCGCCAGCGCTTCGGCGCAGCCGCGCCCAAGGCCCCGGCTTGAGGCGCAGACGATGGCCTTGCGGCCCGAAATTCCAAGATCCATGAGCTTTGTCCCCGTGATGAGTGGAGCGGTGGCCTTCCGGCGGAATGGCCGGGAGCCTGCCGGTCGCCTGACGACATGAGGTTGCGATCCTCTCGGATCGGTCGCTGTGGCGCTCATCCTCGACCGGGCAGGTGGGGGCTGGCAAGCCCCTCGCGCCGGCGGCGGCGTTCCGGCGCTTTCTTCCGCTTTTTCCCGTGTTTTGGCTATACTGCTGTCGGTGAGCGGCGCGAAGGAGCTGAAAATGGCGGGTAAAGCGAATGTCGGTTTGGCCTTTTCGGCAGCCCTGATCCTTGGAGGCTGTGTCGGGGCGGGGGAGCGGGCGCCCGATCCGCAGGCAAGCGGCGCATCGGCAGCGGATACAAGCGCCTGCCTTGCCGCTGTTGCGGCGCAGACGGGAAACAGCGTCAGCGTTCTTCGCTCCGAAGTTTCCGAGGCCAATACGCTGGTGATGGTCGGCGTCGGGCCGCAACAGGCGCCCTGGCGCTGTCTCGTGTCCGGCGGGCAGGTTGCGGAAGTGATGTCGATGACGGACGAAGGCACGCTTTGACAGCGGTGTGGTGTCCAGGCTCGGGGAGAAAGACGATGCGGTTGATCTCGACGCTTGCAATCCTTTTGATCGGTCTTGTGGTCTGGCCCGCCGTTGCCCAGGACGCTGATACAAAGCGGGTTCAGTTTGCAGCCGGCCAAAGCGGCGCGACGATGTCCGGTCGCATCAAGGGCTATGAGAGCGTGCACTATCTTTTGGGCGCAACGGCCGGGCAGCGCATGACGGTGGAAATGACGACCTCCAGCGGTGCCGCCTATTTCAACATTTTCGCGCCCGGAGACCGCCCCGGCGAGAGCACTGCCCTGTTCATCGGAACCACCAGTGGGAGCCGGTTCGAGAGTGTCCTTCCCGCCAGCGGCGATTACCTTGTGCAGGTGTTTCTCGTTCGCAGCGCGGCGCGCAGGGACGAAACGGCCGACTACGACCTCATGTTCCAGATTGCCTCTCCTTGACCGGCTTCCGCGCGCGGCCGGGCACCCGGTGACACGGGCGAAGCTGTGGCGGGCGCGCAGGATGGCGAACGCGATCCTGCGGAAGCGGCGGCGGAACGGTGAACAGCGACAGAACAATTGTCGTGAACTGTCATATTTCTGAGACCGGAATCGAGCAAAACGCTTCCTGTAATCTTGTCAGGAGCGCGTCATGTCCGTCAAACCGGCCCCGCGGCATTTCCGGGCGATCTTTCTCTCCGATATTCACCTCGGCACACGGGGATGTCAGGCGGAGATGCTTCTCGATTTTCTTCGCCACCACGACGCGGAGACCTTCTACCTCGTCGGCGACATTGTCGACGGCTGGCGCCTCAAGCGGATGTGGTACTGGCCGCAGGCCCACAATGACGTCGTCCAGAAACTGATGCGAAAGGGCCGCAAGGGCGCGCGGATCGTCTATACGCCGGGCAACCACGACGAGTTCCTGCGCGACTTTCTCGGCACCCATTTCGGCGGCATCGAGGTGATGGACGAGGCGGTGCACGAGACGGCGGATGGCCGGCGCTACCTGGTGATCCACGGCGACAAGTTCGATGTCGTGGTCCGGCATGCCAAGTGGCTCGCCTTCCTCGGCGACTGGGCCTATGTCACCGCCCTCAACCTGAACACCGGGGTGAACGCGGTGCGCCGGCGGCTGGGGCTGACCTATTGGTCGCTGTCGGCCTGGGCCAAGCTCAAGGTCAAGAATGCGGTGAGCTTCATCGGCAAGTTCGAGGAAACGCTCGCCGGCGAAGCCGCGCGCCAGGGGGTGGACGGGGTGATTTGCGGTCACATCCACCACGCCGCCGACCATCACAGCTTCGGCACCCATTACATCAACACCGGCGATTGGGTGGAAAGCTGCACGGCGATTGTCGAGCACCATGACGGCACCTTCGAGGTGGTCGACTGGTCCGGCATGCGGCCAAGGGCGGAGGCGTCAGAGGTTCGCCCGCGCGCGCAGGCCGCCGCATGAGGTCGCTCCTGATTGTCAGCGATGCCTGGCACCCGCAGATCAACGGCGTCGTTCGCTCCATCGACCGGACCGCCGTTGAATTGCGCCGGCTGGGCGTGCGCGTCGAGGTGCTCTCGCCCGCGGATTTCCACACCATGCCGTGTCCGACCTATCGGGAGATCCGGCTCACGCTGACGACCGCGGGCGCGCTGCGCCGGCGCATGGCGGACCGCGACTGCGAGCATCTGCATATCGCGACCGAAGGGCCGCTCGGCCTGCTCGCCGCGCATGTGGCGCAGCGCGATGGCATCGTCTTCACGACGAGCTATCACACGCGCTTTCCCGAATATCTGTCGGCGCGCGTCCCCGTGCCATTGTCCTGGTCCTACGCATGGTTGCGCCGCTTTCACAATGCCGGACGCGGCTGCATGGTGGCGACGAAGACGCTTGAGGACGACCTTCGCGGGCGCGGCTTTCGCAACCTGATGCGCTGGTCGCGCGGCGTCGACCACGAGGTGTTTCGCCCGTTCAAGGGCTCCGTCCTGCCGGCCCACATCAAGGGACCGGTGTTCATGTATGTGGGACGGGTGTCGGTGGAGAAGAATATCACCGCCTTTCTCGACCTCGCGCTGCCGGGGACCAAGGTCGTGGTCGGCGACGGTCCGCAGCTTGGCGAGTTGCGGGCGCGGTATCCGGACGTGCTCTTCACCGGTTCGAAGACCGGAGAGGACCTGTCGCGTCATTACGCAAGCGCCGATGTCGTGGTGTTTCCAAGCCTGACCGATACGTTCGGGAATGTCCTGCTGGAAGCGCTTGCCTGCGGCGTGCCGGTGGCCGCCTATCCGGTGATGGGGCCGCTCGACATCGTCGGCGGCACGGATGTCGGCGTGCTGGACGAGGATCTCGAGACGGCCGCGCTTGCCGCGCTCGCCATCCCAGGCGACCGCTGCCGGGAGATGGCGCTGGGCTACACCTGGGCGCGCAGCACCCGCCAGTTCATCGACAATTGCATGGCCGCAAAGGCGACCGAGGGCCTGCGCGGGGCGGCGTGACGATTTCGCCCCGGGCGCCTTTCGATCCCGCTTCAAACCTCTGCTGCAATCGTGTACCGCTGTCTCAAACCTTCAAGGAGAGAGCGGAATGGATGCGATGACGGCGCTGCCGGACTTCCAGGATGTGGTTGCGGCGCGCGCGCGCATCGCCGGGGAGGCGGCGGTGACGCCGCTGCTCACGTCGGCCTATCTCGACGAGCTGACCGGCGGACGCATCCTGCTCAAGGCGGAAAACCTCCAGCGCACGGGCTCCTTCAAGTTTCGCGGAGCCTTCAACCGTCTGAGCCAGATCCCGGACGAGGCGCGGGCTGCCGGCGTCGTCGCCTGTTCGTCGGGCAACCACGCGCAAGGGGTGGCCGAAGCGGCCCGGATCCTGGGCATGTCCGCCACCATCGTGATGCCGGAAGATGCGCCGGAGGCGAAACTCGCCCGCACGCGGCGCTCTGGCGCGACGGTCGTCACCTACCGGCGCGGCATCGAGGACCGGGAGGCAATCGCCCAGGCGCTTTGCGCGGAAACCGGCGCGACGATGGTGCATCCCTACAATGATCCCGGTGTCATCGCGGGGCAGGGCACGGCCGGCGCGGAAATCGCCGAACAGGCAGCCGCGCTCGGGCTTTCGCTCGATGCCATGCTGACCTGCGCCGGCGGCGGCGGGCTCACCGCCGGCATTGCCCTGGCGCTCGAAACCCTGGCCCCCGACTGCGAGTTGCTTCCGGTCGAGCCGGACGGGTTCGACGACTACGGCCGCTCGCTTGTCGCCGGCGCGCGCGTGGCGAACCCCAGAGAGGGCGGATCGGTCTGCGATGCGATCCTGACGCCGACGCCCGGCGAGCGCTCCTTCGCCATCGTCAGCCGGCGCGCGACGCGCGGCCTCGTGGTGAGCGATGACGAGGCGCTGGCGGCAGTCGCCTTTGCCTTTCGCGAACTGAAACTGGTGGTGGAACCGGGCGGGGCAGTGTGTCTTGCAGCCGTTCTCACCGGCAAGCTGCCGGTGAAGGGGCGCACGGTGGCGCTGACGCTGTCGGGCGGCAACATCGATGCCGAGGTGCTGTCGCGGGCGCTTTCGCTCGGGTGAGGCGGCGTCAGGTCAGTTGAAGGCGCGCGGCGTGCCCTGGTGGCGCATCGTGCGGAAGGTATAGACCTCATGCGCGACGCCTGTGGTTCCAACCCCCAGCCACGCGCAGCGCAGTTTCAGGAACTTGCCATAGGTCTTGTGGCCGATGCCGGTTTCCTTCATCAGCATCGCCACCGCGCCGTCGGCCTGCGAGGCGAATGTATCGCGCACGGTGCTGTCACGCAGGTTCAGGTGCCGTGACACCAGCCAGATGATCGCGGGCATGTCTTCGCGCTCCATGAGCGTCAAAAGGATGTTCTCGAAGCTCAGTTCCCCGGATGCGATCTGGATCCGCACTTCGTGCTTGGACAGATGTTCGCCCTCGATCTCCAGGCCGGCGTCGCGATCGTCGATCACGGTACGCTGGGCGATGCGCTCAAGCGCGGCGCAATCGTCGAGCGCCTTTTCCAGCTCCGCCGGCATCAGCGGGCAATCCGTCTGGCTGACCAGTCGCAGGTCTTCGCGGAATTCTTCATCGTTGATGCAGCGCTGAGCCATCGCACCGAGGAGCCGTTGATCGCCGTTCGACAGGATCAGCAGCGCCAGCATCGCCCGCACCGCAAATTGCGCGCCATCGTTCTGCAACAGCGCGTTGACAACGGGAAAGGCGCCGCGCGCGATCAGCGCGTCGACGATCTTCTCCGGCACCTTGTCGCGGCGGGCAATCGCCAGCCTGTGGCGGTCGGAGCGGCTGCGCACGACATCGACCAGCTTTTCGTCGCTGATCACCGGGGAATGTTCGAGGATCGCTTCGCTGAGATCGAAGGCTTCCGTTGCCAGCCGGTCGGCCAGTGCCGAGGTGATACGGTCGGTGCGGGCCAGTCGCACGACAATATCGAGACGCACCGAATGGTCGAGCTGGTCGAAGACGTCGAGAACCAGGCTTGAGAAAAGAAAGCGCTCGGTATCGCTGGGTTCGCGCTCGAGCTTGTCGGCATATTGGGCGCTCAACAGCCTGACGAGTTCCGACCGTGCGGACGGTTCCCTGATCCTCGCCAGTTCCTCGAGACGCTCCCTGAACATGCCCGAACCTTTTCCTCCCGCAAGCCCGTAGATCGCCGTGCCCCTCTTGCCTCAGCGTCAACGATCCAGAGTACTTACCCGAATATCGTAAAAATGATCATAAAAAATGGGCAATTGTGCAGGGGGTGTTTCTATTCCTGGAGAGCGGCAGGCGACAGGGCAGGTTGCAAAAGGGGTGGGTGCAGGGAGGCGACATTTCTGTGGATGCCTTCCCGGGCGGAACTTGCAGCGATTGGCCATTCGGTCGGCGTCGTTTAGGAGGTCACCTCCCCAAGAACCTGTACGTCAGGATTATCTCAATGAAATTTCTTGCTTTCGCGCTGGTCGCCGTTGCCGCGGCCGGATGCGTATCGGAGGGGCCGTCTCAGCGCAGCGCACCGAAACTGTCTCGTGTGGACCTTTTGTGCGAGGCCGCCGGTTTCACCCCCGGATCCGCCGACTATCGCCAGTGCCGCGCGATTGCCGAACTCGAGACGTCGATCCGTGACGAAGAGAAAGCGGAGCGCGTTGCGCGCGAAACCATCGGCGATGGATTGGCGATCGAGATCTGCGAGAGGTTTTCCAGACGCCAGATCCGCTATCCGATCGTACGACGCGCGAGCGCGCGGGCATCGGGCGACTACGAGAAGACGGTCGAACTCTCGTTCAAGATCGACAAGTCAGCGGAGGATCCCCAGAGCATATCCGCATTTACCTATGTGACGTGCGAATTGCGCGGCCGCGAGGTCGTCGATTTCAGGAGTCGCTGATGCCCGTCGCTCTCGACGGTTCAGCTAAAGAGCGACTGGCGCTCGCCCGGAGAGAGGTCTTCGAGCGGATCGGCGGAGGCGTCACCGGCGGCGTCCTCGGCCCATTTTCGCTCTTCCTCGGCATCGACCATCACGATGTCGTCGATGAGAGAGGGGGGGATATCTTGCTCGCCGTCCGGGTCCCCATCCGGGGTTTCCTGTTTGGCGGGTGCGCGCTCGAACACATCGGCGGCGTTCAAGTCGTCGTCGGAGATCCCCGCGAGGTCTGCAAGGTCCTCAAGCGCCGGTCCGTCCGATAGCGCGTTGCCGGTTTCGGCAGTTTCGAACACATCGGCAGCGGTGTCTTCCTCGGACTCGATATCCCAGGCGACGTCGCCTGCGTCGTCGCTGTCTGCGACCTCGTTGGCGAACAGGGCATCGATCTCATGGGCTTCCGCGGTTGCGCCGGCAAAGGCGGCATCTGCGGCATCCTGGGCCGACATCGCATCGGCTGCGTCGTCCTCCTCCGCCATTGCGTCCGCCCCCGGGCCAAACATCTCGTCCACGGCGTCCTGGTTGACGCCGCGGCCGTCGAGTTGCGGTCCGTTGAGCAGATGTGCGTCGGGACGCGTGTCCTCGACCAGCGGGTGGTCTTCGCCCTGGGCGTCCTCGATGCCCCAGATCGAGATCATCAGGTTGATGCGCGATTCCAGATACTGCAGCACCTGCACGATCTTCTGGGTCCGCTGTCCGGTGAGGTCCTGGAACGAGCAGGCCATGAAGATCTCGGTGGCGCGCGCGTCGATGTCGTCGCAAGCCGCTTCGTCGGCGCCGGCCTCGCGCAGCGTCCAGGCCTGCTCCTGGATCGCCTCGGCGGCGGCCAGGATTTCCTGCGTCGCGCTTTCCGTCTTGGTGACGATGGCGTCGAGCTCGTTGGAGGCCTCGATGAAGCGGTTGCCGTCCTCGGCCTCGTGCTTGATGTTGGCGATCTCGCGCTTGGTGCGTTCGATGGCTTCCTGCATGTCGGCGATGTCGAGCCGGATCCGGTTGAGATCGGGCACCGTGCGGTCGCGCACCATGGCTTTTTCCAGCCGTCCGATGGCCTCCAGAACGACCTGCGTGTCCGGCTTTTGATGGCGGCGCATGTATTCGTCGAGGAACCAGCGCCCGCGGTCGGTTTCCGTCAAGGCCGTCAGGATCGCGTCGTAGTCGCTCTCCATGATCGCGCTGGGCGTGCTGTTTTCAGCCATGATCGTGATCCGCGTCGTGTTTTTCTGTCGGTCGGGGCGACTGCCGTGATCTTCAATGCATAATCGCCAAATCCTTAAAATCGGTATAGAAGACCGGCTCCCGCGCAATACGGACCGGCGTCATGCCCTTGCGATACCGGGTGGCATCCCTGTTTGCCGCCTATTTCTTCGGCCTTGGACTGTTTCTGCCCTTTTTTCCTCTCGTCCTTGCCGAGGCCGGCCTCGGAGCGGCGGAAATCGGCTCCCTGCTTGCCTTGCCGCTGCTGATTCGGCTGGTGGCCAACCCGCTGGTCAGTGCTCTGGCGGATCGCTACCTGCGTCCGGGGCAGGCCATCGCCCTGCTGTCTGCGGTCGCCTGCGCCGGCTTCGGCGCCCTGTTTCTGGTGTCCGGCTTCTGGCCGACGGCCCTTGTGCTGGCCGCCACCTCGCTGGCCTGGGGCCCTTTGGTGCCGATCAGTGACGCGCTCGCCGCCCGCGTCCAGCGGCGCGGCGGCGGCGACTACGGGCGCATGCGTCTGTGGGGCTCGATCGCCTTTGTCGTTGCAAATCTCGTCGGCGGGCTTCTCGTCGGCACCTGGAGCTCATCGGTGGTGCTTGGCGGGATACTCGCCGGGCTTGCCGTGTCGGCCGTGGTCGGCTGGTGTCTGCCGCTTGCGCGGCTGCGCGACGAAAGCGCGCCCGACGAAGCGCAGTCGCCGGAGCCGGGACGCGGCGCTGCGATCCTTTACGCGCCTTCCTTCCTGATCGTCATCGCCGCGGTCGGCCTCGTGCAGGCAAGCCATGCCGCCTATTACGCCTTTTCCGCCCTGTACTGGTCGCAGGCGGGTCTCGGCGGGACGCAGGTCGGGCTGCTGTGGGGGCTTGGTGTCGTGACGGAGGTTCTGCTGTTTTCCATGGCGGGCCGGATCGGCGCCCGCATCGGCAGCGGCGGCCTCCTCGCATTTGGCGCGGTCGCGGCCGTGGTGCGCTGGCTGGTGTTTCCCCTTGCGCTCGACCTGTGGGCGATCTCGGCCCTGCAACTGCTGCACGGGCTGACCTTCGGCGCAACCCATCTGGGCGGCGTCGCCTATGTCGCGCGCATGGCGCCGCCGCAATGGGCGGGGGCCGCCCAAGGCATCGCGTCGACCATCGTTGGGGTGATGAGCGCGACGGCAACCGCTCTGGCGGGCGTGCTCTATGCGCAGGGAGCCGAACCAGCCTTCTTCGCCATGGCCGGCCTCGCCGGCCTTGGCGGCGCCTTGCTCTGCGTCAGCCTGCTTTTGGGGCGACCGCGCGCCTGACGGCGCGGGGTCCCGGTGTCAGCGGCACGACGTCGGGGTGTCTCAGCCCCAGAGATCGGCCACGGGCGGCGAGATCATGCTGCCGGCAAACACCAGTCCGGGCTCGCGGTCGCGCTCAAGCAGCAGCGGTGCATCCAGATCGACATAATCGGCCTGTTGCGCCGGAAGTGTCGCCGGCGCCATCGCAAGCGACGTGCCGAGCATGCAGCCGACCATGATCTTGAAGTCCATGGCGCGGGCCTTCTCCAGCAGGACGAGCGCTTCCGTGACACCGCCGGTCTTGTCGAGCTTGATGTTGACCGCATCGTAGAGCGGGGCGAGGCGCTCCAGATCGGCGCTGGTGTGCAGGCTTTCGTCTGCACAGACCGGGATCGGACGGTCGAGCGTTGCCAGGATGCCGTCGCTGTCTGAGGGAAGCGGCTGCTCGATCAGCTCCACGCCGGCGGCGGCGCAGGCGGCCATATTCTCCGCGAAAGTGTCCGCGCTCCAGGCTTCGTTCGCATCGACGATCAGCCGCGCGTCCGGCGCGGCTTGCCGCACCGCCGCGATGCGCGCGGGATCGCCGTCGCCACCGAGCTTGACCTTGAGCAGAGGCCGCCCCTTGGCCTTCGCCGTGTCGGCGGCCATCTTCTCCGGCGTGCCCAGGCTGATCGTGAAAGCGGTCAGCATGTCGTGCGGAGTGTCGACGCCTGCGGCCTGGAAGGCTGGAACCCCGGAGCGCTTGGCCTCGAGGTCCCAGAAGGCGCAGTCGAGCGCATTGCGCGCGGCACCGGCGGGCATCGCCTGTTGCAGGGCCTCGCGCGTCAGGCCGCGCTCGATCTCCGGTCCCATCCTCTCAATGTCCGCCATCACGCCCTCGACGCTTTCGCCGTAGCGGGCATAGGGCACGCATTCGCCACGGCCCGTGTCCGGGCCTTCGCGAAGCGTGACCGTCACCACATGGGCGTGGGTGCGGCTGCCGCGGGCGATGGTGAAGCCGCCGGCGATCGGCCAGCTGTCGGTTCGGACCTTAAGCGTGACGGTCATGGTGTGCCGAACTCGCTTTCCAGCCGCAGAACGATGCTCTCGCATCCGAAGCGCACCGGATCGGTCGCCGGCAGGTCGTATTCCGCCGCGATGTCGGCCAGACACTGTTTCGCGTCTTCCTCGGAGAGGGCCGCCGTGTTCACGCAGATGCCGACGCAGCGGATCTCGGGATTGGTGAGCTGGCCGCAGGCGATCGTCATGTCGATGACCTGGCGGATCGTCGGCAGCGGGGTTTCGACGCCGCGCATGGTGGTCCGGGTCGGTTCGTGACAGACCACGAAGGCGTCCGGCTGGGAGCCGTGCAGCAGGCCGAGGGTGACGCCGGCGAAAGAGGGGTGAAACAGCGAGCCCTGGCCCTCGATCACGTCCCAGTGGTCGGGTTCGGCGGCGGGCGAGATCCATTCCGCAGCACCCGAGATGAAATCGGCGACCACCGCGTCGAGCGACACGCCGCGCCCGGAGATGAAAATGCCGGTCTGGCCGGTCGCGCGGAAATCGGCGTCATGGCCGCGCTCGCGCATGGCGCGCTCCAGCGCGAGCGCGGCGTATTTCTTGCCGACCGAGCAGTCGGTTCCGACCGCCAGCAGGCGCTTGCCCGTGCGCTTGGTGCCCTTGCCGGTGTCGAAGCGGATTTCCGAATGGCGCACGTCGCGCAGGTGACGGCCGTTGCGTTCGGCCGCTGCGCGGATCTCCGGCACGTCGGCCAGGCGCATGTGCAGGCCGCTTGCGACATCCATGCCCGCATCGAGCGCCTCGACGATGGAGGCGACCCAGTGGTCGGGCAGGACGCCGCCGGCATTGACCGCGCCGATGATCATGGTGCGCGCGCCGGCGCCGGCCGCCTCTTCCGGCGTCATGTCGGTCAGGCCGGCGTCGGCGGCGCAACCTTCCAGCCGGTGCTGGCCGATGCACCAGTCGCGGCGCCAGTCGACGATGCCCAGGCCGGTCTTGGCGGCAAGTGCGTCGGGCACATCGCCGAGAAACAGCAGATAGGGATGGGCGATTTCCATGGAAAAGCTCCTGCTTCAAAGACGATTCGGATGCGGTCGCGCCGGACGGGATGAGGCATGGGCGCCACACGCCGCCCGCCGAATGCCCCGTCCGCGCCAGTCTCCGCATGCCGCTGTGGACGCTGACGTTGGCCGCAAGGTATACGTGGCCCATGGGACGCTCGGCAAGAGGGTGTCGCCGGTGGGGTCGGTTGGGGCGTTGCCGGGTGCAGGGGAAGCGACGAAGCTCGGATGACGATTCACCCGGTCAAGGACATGCCAACGATCACCGTGGAGGCGACGGACGACGTTTGCCGGGTCGTTCCGGTCGGCGCATGGACGATCCACGAGAGCGGCTTGATGGAACAGCGGCTTGCGGAGCTGAAGCTTCCTGCGGCCTCGCGTCTCGTGGTTGACCTGTCGCAGATCACCGCGCTTGACACCACCGGCGCCTGGCTGTTGCACCGGTTTCGCGGCGATCTCGATTATCGCGGCACGAGGGTCGACCTGGAAAACCTCCGTCCCTCGCACCGCGTCCTGCTCGGCGAGGTGGAGAAGCATCATCCGCCGCCGTGGAAGCCGCAACGGCGACCGACATCGCTCGTCAGCATCCTGGAGACAACCGGCCGGGAGGTCGTGGAGATCGGCGCGGACATCCGTGCGGCTCTGCATATCGTCGGGTCGCTGGTCAGCGTGCTTTCAGGTGTCCTGCTGCGGCCGCGCAGCCTGCGGCTTCCCTCGGTCGCCAATCAGTTCGACCGCACCTGCATCGGCGCCGTTCCGATCATCGTGATGATGAGTTTCCTGATCGGCGCGATCATCTCGCAGCAGGGCGGCTTCTACCTCCGCCAGTTCGGCGCGGAAGTCTATGTGGTCGACCTCGCCGGCGTGCTGGTGCTGCGCGAACTCGGCGTTATCCTGACCGCGATCATGGTCGCCGGCCGCTCCGGCTCCGCCTTTACCGCCGAGATCGGCTCGATGAAAATGCGCGAGGAAATCGACGCGCTGCATGTCATCGGCCTCCGGGTGACGGAGGTGTTGATCCTGCCGCGTCTGCTCGCGCTCATTCTCGCGATGCCGGTGCTGACGTTCCTGTCCAACATTGCCGCGCTGTTCGGCGCTGGGCTGGTGAGCTGGTTCTATCTCGACATGGCGCCGCGGGTGTTCATCGACCTGATGCAGGCCGCGGTCACGGTCGACACGCTGATGGTCGGCCTGGTCAAGGCGCCCTTCATGGCGCTGATCATCGGCCTGGTCGCCTCGGTGGAGGGGATGAAGGTCGGCGGGTCCGCGGAATCGCTCGGCCAGCACACGACCTTGTCGGTGGTCAAATCGATCTTCATGGTGATCGTCGTCGACGGTCTCTTCGCCATCTTCTTCTCCTCGATCGGGATCTGAATGTCTGACGTCGCCTCGCCCCAAAGCCCCGACACGGATACCGGCGCCGACGCCGCGTCGCCGATGTCCGTCCCGAGCGACGAGGTGGTGCTCAGCGCGCGCGGCGTGACCGTCGGCTTCGGCTCCACCATCGTGCTGAAGGACCTCGACCTCGACGTCTACCGGCGGGAGATCCTCGGCTTCGTCGGCGGATCCGGCACCGGCAAATCCGTGCTGATGCGCGCGATCCTGGGGCTGACGCCGCGCCGGGCGGGCGAGATCGAGGTCTTCGGGATCAACCTGAAGACCGCCTCCGACGATCAGCGTCAGGCGGTGGAACGGCGCTGGGGCGTGCTGTTCCAGCAAGGCGCGCTGTTTTCCTCCCTGACCGTACGGCAGAACATCCAGGTGCCGATGCGCGAGCACATGCAGATGTCGGACCGGCTGATGGACGAACTGGCGCTTTTGAAACTGGAAATGGTCGGCTTGCCGCCATCGGCCGCCGACAAGTTCCCGTCCGAGCTCTCCGGCGGCATGATCAAGCGCGCGAGCCTGGCGCGCGCGCTGGCGCTCGATCCCGATCTCGTCTTTCTGGACGAGCCGACCTCGGGGCTCGATCCCATCGGCGCCGCCGCTTTCGACGACCTGGTGATGAAACTGCGGGAAACGCTGGGTCTGACGGTCTATATGGTGACCCACGATCTGGACAGCCTGCATTCCATTTGCGACCGCGTCGCGGTATTAGGGGAGAAGCGGGTGCTGACCGCCGGCCCGATCGAGGAGCTGCGGCGTTTCGACAACGACTGGGTGCAGGACTATTTCAACGGCGTTCGGGCGTTGCGACGCGTGTGACCGGGGCGGGCTGGACTGAGGATTTGAGGTAGGTATGGAAACCCGCGCGAACTATGTGGCGATCGGTGCGTTTGTGTTCGTCACGATGTTCATCGGATTCGCGTTCATCTACTGGCTCGGCAGCCGGTCGGAGGGGCCGCGCGCGCTTCCCGTCAAGGTCGTCTTCAACGGGGCGGTGACGGGCCTGTCCGTCGGCGGATCGGTCAATTTCAACGGCATCAAGGTCGGCGACGTCGGCTCGCTCGGGTTCGATCCCAAGGACCCGTCGGTCGTGATCGCCACCATCCGGGTCAGCCCGACCACGCCGCTGCGCGCCGACGTTAAGGCAACGCTGGGGTTCCAGACGCTGTCGGGCATTGCCTATGTCGAGCTGTCCGGCGGGTCGCCGACATCGCCGCTGCTGCTTGATCCGGATGCCGAGGAGCCGCCGGTGATCTATGCCGAGCGCTCCGCTTTCGAGGATATCGTCGAGGGCGCGCGCGACATTCTCTCCCGCGCCGACACGACGCTGGCCGCCGTGGAGCGCGTCGTGGAGGACAATCGCGAGGACATCAGCGACATCATCACCAATGCGCGGGTGTTTTCCGAGGCGCTCGCCAAGAACGCCGATGGCGTCGACACCTTCATGTCGAGCGTGGCCAGCACCGGCGAGGCGCTGCAGAAGCTGTCGGGACGGCTTGAGGGGCTGGTCGACAGCGCCACCGCCGTTGTCGACGCGGTGCCGCCCGGGAAAGTCACCGAGATTGTCGACAACGCGGCCGAGATTACCTCGAAGGCCGCCGATGCGGCGGACGGTTTGACCTCGCTTCTCCAGGACGCGGAGACGGCCGCCGCCGACCTGGCCAAGTTCACCGTTTCGCTGAACGAAAGCCTTGCGGAATTCGACAAGGTCGTGACCGCGATCCGCCCCGAGGCGATTTCCGAAATCGTCGACAATGTCGCCGCCTTCTCCAAGGTGCTTGAGGACCGGTCCGACGACATCGACCGCCTTGTCGTCTCGACGAGCAAGACGATGGAAAACATCGAGGCCGTGACCGCGATCGCGGTCGATCGCGAGAGCGACATTCGCGAATTCATTGCCGATGCCCGGATCATTTCCGACAAGCTCATCGGCACGGTCGATCAGGTAAACGGAATACTTGGAGCCGTCGATCCCGCGCGGATCTCGAGTGTCATCGCGTCCGTCGACGACGTGGCGAGCGGGATCGCGGGGCGCCGCCAGACGATCACCGATGCCATCGACCAGGCCGGCGCGGCGGTCGCGAATGTCACCGAGTTCTCGCAAAGCCTGAAGGGCCGGGGACCGGACATCGACCGCATCATATCTGATGCCCAGGATCTGGCGGCCAAGCTCAATGCGACCGGAACGCGGGTGCAAAGCCTGGTCGCCAAGGTCGAGGCGATGGTCGATGCCGATGGCGAGGGGCTGATCACGGAAGCCACCAAGGCCGCCAGCGCCATCCGCAAGGTCGCCGATACGCTGGCCGAGCGCGTCGGCCCGATCACCAGCGGGCTTGAAAAATTCACCGTGCGCGGCTCGGCCGATTTCTCGGCCGCGATGGCCCAGCTCAATCGCACGCTGCTGGAGATCCAGCGCGCGGCCAGCGACCTCAACCGCAATCCGCAGCGGGTCATCTTCGGCGGCTCCGACACGCCGACCTTCGGCGGAGCGCAGCGCCGATGAGCGGGACGAACCGGCGATTGCCGACAGGAACGGCTTGCGTGCGGGCGACAGACGTGGTCTCAGCGGCTAGGGTTGGACCGAGAGACGCTTACGCAACGCCACGGGGACGCGGAACACGATGAGTTTGGCAAGGATCGCGACGGCTGTATTCGCCATGGCCGTTCTGGTCGCGCTCGGCGGCTGTGCAAGCACCAATGCACCGGAGGCCTATTACGGGCTGACCGCCCCGGAGAATCTCGAGGCGCGGGCACGCTCCGGCTCGGGCGCGCGCCAGGTGCTGGTGCCGCAGCCGCGCGCGCTGCAGGCGCTCGATACCGCCAATATCGCCGTCGTCGACGCCGGGCCCGTCTACACCTACTTCCCCAAGGCCGCCTGGACGGACACGCTGCCCAAGGTGGTGCAGGCCAAGATCGTCCAGTCGCTGGAAAACACCCGCGGCCTGCGCGGCGTCGGCCTGCCGGGCGAGGGGCTTTTGATCGACTACCAGCTCCAGACCGACCTGCGCGCCTTCGAGCTGCGCATCGACGGCCGCGACCGCGCCGTGGTCGAAATCATGGCGCGCCTCGTCAACGACCGCAACGGCCGCACCCGCGCCAGCCGCATCTTCCGCGCCGAGGCGCCTGCCAAAAGCACAAACGTCCGCGACGCCGTCGCCGCCCTCAACACCGCCACCGACGCGGTCCTGCGCGAAATGTCCGCCTGGGTGCTCGGGAACGTTTGAGGGGGGGGGAGTGAAAGGGCATGGCGCGCGGCACACATTCTGGTCACCCCGGGCAGGCATTAGCGCGATGCCCTCAATCAAAGAGCCTGGGCGCGTCCATATTTCACCCCTGCGAGACTTAGTCTCACCGATCCTAGATCTCCGATTACGCTTCGTCCGAGAAGACGCTGGAAGGTGGATTGGCGTCGGAGGGTCATTGAGAACCAGAGCGTTCTTGAGAGTTTACCCCGCGTCTTCTGCCCAGTGACTCGGATGTGTCAGACCCTGCGGGAGTTTTGTGCGCTTATTCCCTAAAGCTGAGTTGACCTGCTTTTGCGTGAGATAGCTCGCGTCTCTTAGATCCGCGTGTCTCAAGTCTGCCCCGCTCAGGTTTGCGCCACTCAGGTCCGCCCTATTCAGATTTGCCCCACTCAGGTGCGCGTCTCTTAGATCCGCGTGTGTAAGGTCTGCCCTGATTAGGTTCGCCTCGCTCAGGTGCGCCCCGCTCAGGTTTGCACAGGTCAAGTCCGCCCCGATGAGGTTCGCTCCAATCAGGTCCGCTCGGCTCAGGTCCGCCTCGCTTAGGTCCGAACCGTTCAGGTTCGCCTCTATCAGGCTCGCCCCTCTCAGGTTTGCGCCGTTCAGGTTCGTCCCAATCAGTTCTGTCCCGATCAGTGTCGAACTGCTCAGGTTGATGCGTCTAAAGATTGCCCTCGCAACCTCATATCTTGTATAGATCAATCTGCTAACCAAGCCGATTGCACCATCGCGAGTTTTCATAGTGTCAATATCTACTGTCGGGCTCGTTCTCTTGCCGTCTTTCTCCCCGTGGAGCGGAATGACACACGCCGATGCAGAGGCCGCGGCGAGCAGAGCGCTTTCCGCGCAGCGTTGAAACGTTTCGAGAGTTCGCCAAGTCAAACCGGGGAATACTTTTTGAACCGGAAATCCATGCTCGATGCTCCAATTCATCATCTCCGTCAGCGCCGTTTTCACCATGAAAGCTTCTTTTGGCGCCAATATATGGCGAGCCTCATCGTATAGGAACTGGAGGATATAAGGGGTCAGTTCTGCCCCGGCGATGAGTTCCGCCCACGGCTCAACCAATTGCTCGGGTTCGTAATCCCCAGTCAGTTTTTCGGCAACCTTGCAAGCCTGAGACAAGAGGCCACGAGCGGCCAAATACTCTCCGAAGCTCTTGTGTATGAACTCAAAGCCGTCGTCTTTGCTCTTGCCCCCGGGACGCGTGTGGATATTGAGCGCGACTGACTTCAAGGATGCTGCGCCGATGTCTCTATAGTGCTTTTCTTTCAGCAAGTGGAGTTTGCGAACGATGCGAAACTCATGTTCATCCCCGGTTCGACCGTTGCCGCGCCAGGCTGCCAGACCGAGCACCTCCATCAAATCGAAAAACTCATCGCGGGAAATATTATGAGCTGAAAAATGATCTTTGTTCTTGTTTCTATCATAGATCTTTTCAAGTATATCCTCATAAACGAGGTTGCGATTGTCGGATGCTTCTCCCCAATTCTCCCTGCAATACTTTGATATGATCAATAGATGTAAGAGTAAGGGCTCCAGGTTGAGTTCCGACATGTCTTCATGGGTGACAGGTTCTGGAATAGCTTGCGGATTCAACCCCTTCGCTTGCGCCCACTGCTCCCAATAGGTCACACGCTGATCGATCTCCATTAGGTTGTCTGGGTTGAGAAGATCTTGGCCCTCCTCTGGAGGATCGCGGCTGAGCAAGCAAGTTTCACGCGTCATCGGCGCGATCGGTGCAACGTTCAGCATAGTAGGCAGTGGCAAGGCAGCGGCTTTCATCGCCTGTTCGCAAGCGATATTGCGGCCAAGAACAACGGCACGCACGGGCGGGCCATCGGCGTTCAGGGGAGACAGCATCCGCATGAGCGAAAGCAAAAATTCGCGCGCGTATTTTTCTGCATCTCCGGCATCTGCGGTCAACTCGTCCAGTCCATCGAAGATCAGCAGCAAGGGGGTGGCATCTTCCTTTCGCCATTCCAGCGGGCTTTCCGGCAAACCGGGATTGCCCTTTAGTGCGACGAGCGAATTGAACCTGTGGAAGTACTCCGCAATGTCGCGGTCTAATTGGCCGGTCAGGTGGACATGTTGTAACCTAATCAGTGCGACCCTGTGTTTGTTCGGATCTTGCATAACCTCATGCGCAAAGGCCCTAGCAAAGGAAGATTTGCCGCAGCCCGGTCCGCCCGCGATTACGCGGACGGGGTTCTTGGCTGCATCTTCGCCCAGCCATTCATGAAGGGTCTCATGCAGATAAGAAACATGGGCCTTTCGTTTGATTACCTGCAGTTCTCGACGCTCCGTTACGATTTCCTCGTTCCAGAAACACCGTAGGCGCAAGTAGACGGAGGCGAGCGGAACGGTCTCGTCGGCATCCGGCGAGAAGACAGGTTCATCGGTGAATTGCGCCGAAATCCAGAAGTTGTGTCGCGCCCAGTCCGCCTCGCGACGGGCCGGTTCTCCTCCAACGCTATAAAGCGCGTCCTCAAGTGGCTTGAAATAGCTTGGATCTTCGCAAATCACCCGGTTCGATGCCGCCTGCAATGCCCGTTCGAAGCGTGTTTTCAAGGTCTCTAATTTAAGGTTGGCGGCCGTTGTCGATTGCAACAACAGCTCGGGAAGCGCTTTTCTCGCGGGTTCGAAGACGGCGGACGCAGCCGGTACGCGCAGTGTTGACTGGTCAAGCTGGGTGCCACCAAATTGCGTTGACGCATTGAGGAAGGCTTTCAGAGCTTCTTCTTTTTTCGTGGTCAGCGGGGCAATGCGGCGCGATTGCGCCAGGATATCGCTTGCTGCATAGGCCAGTGTCCGCGCCGCCCAGTTCCAGGCTCGATTCGGCGGCGTGTCGGTTTCCTTGCCCGCGAGCTCCTTTAGCGCATCATTCAGTTGCAGAACGATGTTGTGAATATTGGGACCAGTCGGTGACGCTCCTTCGACACCTGCGAGCATCCCGTGCACTACCGCGCGCCACCAGTTTCGGCGCAAAGCCGGCTTTTCAAAATCAATGGCCATGCAATTCACCTTTTGAAAATCAGGCAAGTCGTGAATCTTGTCGCAGTCGCGTCCTTGTTGAAAGTCTAGCCCAAATACTGATTGTGGCGGCCACAAATTGCACCCAACAAAAAAGGCGCGGCCCCTTTCGGAAGCCGCGCCTTCTTTCGTTTCAGTGCGTCGTCGTGAGACGGATCAGTCCAGACGGCCGCTGGCGTGGGCGAGCATCGTGTAGACCTTGCCGGTGTCCGACGTGAGATAGGTCTGGCTCATGATGTTGTCGCGGTCGTTGCGCGACACCTGGGCCAGAAGCTGCTCGAAGTCGGAGAGATAGCGGTCCACGGCGGCGCGGAACTCGCCGTCGCGGGCGTATTTCTGCCGGATCTCGTCGAAGGTCTGCTGACCCTGCAGCGTGTAGAGACGGCGGGTGAAGACATGCCGCTCGCCGCGCTTGTAGCGCTCCCACAGGTCGATGAACGTCTCGTGGTCGATCGCCCGGGCGATGTCGATGGACAGCGAGTTGAGCGATTCCACCATCTGCAGCGGCGACCGGGCGGCCTCGTCGCCGTCAGCGCCATCCTCGTCCTGCGAGGCGCGGCGCAGCAGGTCGGAGACCCAGCCCTTGCCCTGGGGCGCGTTCGAGGCGCTTGCGCGCTTCTCCGGTGCCTGTGCGGGGGCCTGCGGCTCGAAGTCGCTCAGCGTCTTGCGGCGCAGCTCTCCGCGCAACTCGCCACGCTGCTGCGGGGCCTGTTGCTGGGGCGCGGGCTGCCGGGCGGCCGGCTGCGGGGCAGGGCGCGGTGCCGGCTCCGCCGGAGCGGCGGGCTGGCGTGCGACGGAGGCCAGTGTGGCTCCGGCCGCGACCGTGCGTTCCCCGGCACGCGAGGTGTCGAGCGCGTTCGACTGGCGGGCGACGATCTCCGACAGTTCGGAAAGCGCGCGCACCTGTTCGCTGACCACCTTGCGCAGGGCCGAGGTGGACTGCTCTGCCTCCTCGGGGAGGTCGAGAATGCCGCGCTTGAGTTCGGCGCGGGTCTTCTCCAGCTCGCGGTGGACGTCGCGGGCGACGTCGCGCATGCGGGTGGTCGCCTCGGTGAAGCGTTCGGAGGCTTCCGACAGGGTGCTCGACATTTCCGCGACCACGTCGTCCTGCGCGGCGCGAACCGCCTCGCGGGCCTTCTGGCCTTCGAGACCGGCCGACATGCGCATGGATTCAAACTGCTCGGCGACGGCAGCCGTTGCGGCTTCCGCGGCCGAGGTGAGCTGACGGGTCACGTCGCGGCTCTTGGTGTCGGCCTGCTCCAGCATCTCCTCAAGCTGCTTGGAGAAGCTGCGCATCAGGCTGTCGACGGCCTCGGTCTTGGCCAGCAGCGTGTCGGCGACATCCTCGATGGCGGTCTTGCGCTCGCCGACGCGGCTTTCCACGGAGCGGTCGACCTCTTCCAGATGCTTCGCGGCATCGGTGAGATGGCGGCCATGCTCTTCCAGGCGACCGGCGAGGGTCGCGAGGTCGGAGAGAACCGTGTCGGAGACCTTGCGCAGCACGCCGGTCTGCTCGGTGAGCGTCTCGGTCGAGCTGGAGGTTTCCGACACCGCCCGGTCGATGGCGGTGCGGAACTCGCCGGCACTGCGCGACAGCGAGGTCTCGACCTTGCCGAGGTTGTCGTCCGCATTGGCGAGGACGTCGCTCAGCATGGCGTTCGACTGGTTCAGGCGATCCAGCAGGCCGGTGATGTCGCTTTCAAGCTGCGACTTGGTGCGGGTGAGGATTTCCGCCGCCGAGGCGCTGCGCTCGTCGAGCCTGGTGACCAGCTCGTCGCCGGCTTCCACCAGCGCGCGGGTGGCATCCAGACCCGTGCGGGCGAAGCTGTCGGTGACGTCCTTGCCCTTGACGGTGATCGCCTCGAGGATCGCGTCGTGGACCTCCGAGACACGGCCCGTAAGGTCGTTGGCGCGCTGCTCGATGGCCGTGACAAGCGCGTTGCCGTCGGTGCTGACCAGACCCGCAAGGGTGCCGGTGCGCTCCTCGAGCGCCGCGTTGAGCGCTTCGGCGCGGGCGACGAGGTCTTCCGCGACCGCATTGCCGCGCTCCGACAGGAGGTCGGCCGCCGCGCGGACCGCATTGGCGACCTGCGAACGCACGCCGTCGGCTTCGCCGGCGACGGTGTTGCGGATCTCCTCGATGGTGCGGGCAAGCACCATGCGGGCCTGCTCGCTTTCGGCGTTGAGCGTGCCGGAAACTTCCTGGACCGTACGGGTGATCTCCTCGCGGGCCTTTTCGCTCTCGCTGCCGAGGGTTCCGTTCATTTCCGTCAGCGTGCCGACGAACATCGCACGGGCCTTCTCGCTTTCCGCGGCAAGGCTGTGCGCAGCTTCGCTGATGGCGGAGAACAGCAGGTCGCGAATCTTCTCGCTTTCGCCCGACATGGCGCCGGAAGCATTGTTGAGAGCCTGGACGATGGCATCGGCCGCCTTCTCGCTCTCGCTCTGCATGGCGCCGCGCGCCTCGCCGACCGAGCCGAGCACGATCTGGCGCAGGCGTGCGCCTTCGCCCTCGAGCTTGCGGGTTGCCTCGTCAAGGGTGACCTCGACGGTTTCCTTGAGCTTGCCGCTCTCGCCGGTGAGGACGCCGGTGAGGCGTTCCACCGTGCCGCCGGCTTCCGTCAGGACTTCCGACAGGGTGAGGCGGGCGCGCTCGCTCTCGCTTGTCAGCGTGCCGGAGATGGCTGCCAGACGATCGGCGAGGATGCGTTCCAGTTCGGCCGAGCGGCTGTCGAGGGTTTCGGCAACCTCGAACACCTTGGAGCCCAGCGACACGTTGATCTCCGCGATGCGGTCGGACAGCGTGTCGGTCAGGTCCTGGCTCTGGCGCGACAGCACCTGGCCGGCGTCGGTCAGACGCTGGTCGAGCGAGTTCGACATCTCGGTCTGGCCGTCGACGAAGGCGGCGGCGATCTCGCGGGTGCGGGCGATCAGGGTCTCGCTGATCTGGCGGGCACGGGCGTCAAGCGCCTGGTCGATGCGGTCGGTACCGGTCGACATGGTCTCGGCCAGATGCTCGGCCTTCTCCGACATGGAGACGGCGGCCAGCTCGACCTTTTCACCGATCGAGGCCTCGAAGCTGACGAGGTGACGTTCGATGGTCTCGCCGATGGCGGCGGAACGGTTCGACAGGTTGGTGCCGATTTCCTCGGCGCGGGCGCTAAGCGAGGCACCGACCTCGTCGACCTTGTTCGACAACTGAACCGTGATCGCCTCGGAGCGGTTCTCCAGGACGTCGGAGAGCGCGACGGTGCGTTCAGACAGCGTCTTTTCGAACTGTTCTGTGCGGTTTTCCAGCGTCACGGCGAGCTTGCCGATGCCGCCATCCAGCGTCTTGTCGAAGCCTTCGATGCGCTGGTCCAGCGTTTCCGCCAGTGTGGAGGAGCGCAGGTCGAGCGTGGATTGCAGCGACTCGATGCGCCCGTCCAGGGTCTCGCCGAGTTCGCGCGAGCGGCTGTCGACGGAGGCGATGAGCGCGTCGCCGCGTTCGCCGATCAGATATTCCATCTTCTCCAGATGGCCGCCGAGGCTGAGCGTCAGCGTGTCGCCGCGCTCGGCCAGCGTTGCATCGAGGCGGTCGCCGATGGCGTTGAGGTCGCCGACCACCCGTTCGCCGCGCGAGCCGATGAGATGGGCAAGCTCGGTGCCGGTCTCCGACAGGGTGCGGGCGAAATCGGACGTATGGGTCGACAGCGACGTGGTGAGCGCGGCGGAGGCATCTTCCAGCGTGACGCGGAAGGCCGTCGTCTGGCTGTCGATGATCGTCGCGATTTCCTTGTTGCGCTGCTCGAGGCGCTGGTCGAGCGCCTCGCCGTTGACCGAGATGGCCTCGTGGATCTTGTCGCCAACGGAGCCGAGACGGTCGGCAAGCTCGGTGCCGCGCACGGTGATCGTTTCCGACAAGCTGCCGGCGGTCTCGTCCAGCTTGGAGGCGATCTCGCCGCCGCGCAGCGACAGGTCGACGACGATGCTTTCGCCGGTGCCGCGCAGGATTTCTGCCACTTCCTCGGTGCGCGAGGACAGCGTCTCGACGATTTCCGCGCCCTTGACGGAGATCGTGTCGGTCACTTCCTGGCCGCGCAGCGAAATGCTCTCCACGACCCGGTCGCCGGTTTCGGCAAGCGAGGTGTCGAGGCCGGTGACCCGGGTGTCGAGGGTCGACAGCAGGTCCTCGGTGCGGGTGGTGATCGTGTCGATCAGCTTGCCGCTGGTGAGCGACAGGCTGGCGGTGATCTCCTCGCCGCGGCTGGTGATGGTCTCGCCGACGCTCTGGCCGGTCGAGGTCAGCGCCTCGGTGATTTCCGAGCCGCGCAGCGACAGCGTGTCGACGATGGAGGTGCCGGTCGATGCCAGCGTCTCGTTGATCTGGTCTCCGCGCTCGGTGAGCGTGGTGAACAGCGAGGTCGAGGTCTCTTCCAGCCGGTCGTTGATCTCCGCGCCGCGCGTGGTGAGCGTGTCGACAAAAGCGTTCGCCGTTGTGGAGAAGCGGTCGTTGATTTCCGCGCCGCGGCTTTGCAGCGTCTCGGCGAACTCCGAGCCGGTGCGCGACATGTTCTCGACGAGATCCTGGCCGGTGCCGGTCAGGCGCTCGACGTAGCTTTCGCCATGGGAGGCGAGGCTGTCGATCAGCTGGCCGCCGGCGGTGTTGAACGTGTCGGTGATCTCGCGCACGCGTCCGTCGACGGTGGCGGTCAGCTCGCCGACGCGGGCGTCGATGGCGCCCGTCAGTCGCTCCGTGGCGCTGTCGGCGATGGAGCTGATCTTGTCGGAGGTGGCATCCAGCTGCGCCGCGAGGCTCTCGTGCGCGCCGGTGATGGAATCGCGGACGCGATCGGCGTTGGAGACCACGGCTTCGCGCTGGGTCACCAGTTCGTCGATCAGCGAGCGGATCTTGAGCTCGTTGTCATTGTAGGAGCGCTCGAGCGAGGACACCTCGTTGTGGACGAGGACCTCCAGCTCGCTGGCGCGGGCGATCGCCCGTTCGATGCCGTCGCCCATGGCGGCGACCTCGCGGCGGATCGCCTGGCCGACGCTGAGAATGGATTCCTTGGCCACATCCTCCGGCTCGGCAAGGCGCAGCGCGACTTCGGTCATGCCGCGCGCGACAATGCGCATTTCCTGCGCGCGGAAGATCATCAGCGCCATTGCCCAGAAGAAGAGCACCGGCACGACGACCGCGACCGCGATCAGGATCAGCGAAGGGGAGGCCATGATGTCATTGGCGGAACTGACCGCCGCGACTTCGGCGGAAAAGGCGGAGGACGCGAGCCACCAGCCGCCGGCGATCCACAAAATGCTGAGCGCGAGGGAAAACCAGAAAGGCGCCGAGGTCGGGCGGCGCTGCAAGGCGTAGATCAGGTTGCCGATGGAGCGGCGGTCGTCGTTGGCGGCCGAGGTCGGTCGTCCGCCGCCGCGTCCGCGGCGGTTGCCGGAGCGGTTGGAGTCCGGGCGTGCGGGCGTCGCCGCGCTGTCCGAAGCGCTGGTCTCCGCACTGCGCGCGCTGGCCTCGCTGCCCGCCGAGGCGGTGGCGGCCTGCTGTTGGTCGTCGTCGCCGAAATCGATCTTCAGCGCCTCCTCAACCGCCGAAAGGGCAGCTTCGGCGGGATCTTTCGCCTTCGGGGGATTTGCCATCTTGAACTCGCCTCGCGTCCGTACTCGTTACACATCGGGTGACACGGCGCTTCTGGCGCCGCGAGACCTTGCACGGCACACCGGTTCCGGCATTCCTGCCGAAATCGAAAATCGTCGGGCTTGACCTTGGAAGCGTTGAAGGTCGGCCTCTGACCTTTAAACGCAACTCGCCCGAACTTGCCGCACCACCACAGCTAATGACACAATCCGCGTCCTGGAACAAGAATTTGCAGAGTCATGACAAGGAGATGGGTGGCATGGCGCAGGTCAGGAAAGGGGGAGCCCGGACGTCTTCACGCCGGGGAAGCGTCGTCGCGCCGGCGTCGCGAAAGCCGACCCGCGCGCAAGCGGCCTGGCTCGCGCGCGGCCTGTCGCAGGCGGGTGGAAAATTGCCGCTCTTCGACCGCGACGGCCGCCGCGTCTCCGAGAAAACGATCCGCGCCTGCATGGCCGCAGGGTGGGCAGAGCCTTGGTTTTCCAACCCAATCAAGCCCGACTGGCTGGTGTGTCGGCTGACGGATGCCGGACGCGCGGTCGCTTCGAACCACGCCTCCTGACGGCGACGGCCGCCGGGCGCGCGCCGGCTCGCCGTCCAGTCGGGGCACAATCCGGGCGGGACGGGCCGCGTCCTGCGCGCGGGATTACGACAATTCGTGAATTCGCGTTAACCAAAGATTCACTTTGTTGACCGGCTCCGGGCGCCGCGGGCGCGATTTAACCCGATTTTCGTCATTTTTGCCGATGCTTGAACTTGACACGGCGCTCCGGATCCTTCGGGCGCGGATGATGGGACAGCAGGAAAGGCAGCGGTGATGATGCAGGCACTGGCGCAGGCCGAGGCGAGCGCGGCGACACACGCGGATCCCGTCGATCTGGTTCATCTCAGCCGGCATACGCTCGGAAATCGCGAGCTTGAACGCGAAGTGTTGCGGCTGTTCGCCCGTCAGGCGGAGATCGCCATGCGGCGGATCGAAACCGCGACCGACAGGGCGGTGCTGCGCGAAAACGTCCACACCGTCAACGGATCGGCGAAGGGCGTCGGCGCTTGGAAGGTGGCGGACGCGGCGGATGCGGCGGAGCGGGCGCTGCTTGACGGCGAGATGCCGGATCTGGAGCCCTTGCGCGCTGCGGTCGAGGAAGCCGGCTTTTACATCGACGGATTGCTTGAAAGCTGAACTTTGCGGCGGTCGGCCGGGTGGTTGGCCACGCGCAGCGCTTGACCTTTGGCGATGAACGGTTATGTCGGGTTCGAACCGAGCCCTTTCATTTCATCCCGAGATGCTTCGCCCATGCCAAAGATCACTTACATCACGTCCGACGGCGCCGAGACTGTCGTGGAGGCCCCGGTTGGCTCCACGGTGATGGAGAATGCCATCAAGAACATGGTTTCCGGCATCGAGGCGGAATGCGGCGGGGCGTGCGCTTGCGCCACCTGTCACGTCTATGTCGATCCGGCCTGGGCCGAGAAGACCGGCCAGCCCGAGCCGATGGAAGAGGACATGCTGGACTTCGCCTATGACGTCCAGCCGACCTCGCGCCTGTCCTGCCAGATCAAGGTCACCGAGGCGCTCGACGGGCTGGTCGTGCTCGTTCCCGAACGGCAAGCCTGACTTCCCTTTGATTGCGACGTGTTGCGCCGGGCGATCATTCGGCCGGCGCGGGTGCTGCGCGTGAAAACAGCGGCTCCACCTCGTGTCCGTCGCTCGGGTCGCGCGGCACCATGCGCGCCAGCACAAGGCTGACGAAGGCCATGCCCGCGCCGATCAGGAAGACGGCCGCCGGCGACACCAGCCACACAAGTCCGAAGACGACCGGAATCACCACCGCCGCGATGTGGTTGATGGTGAAGGCGACCCCTGCGGTCGGCGCGATGTCGGCCGGGTCGGCGATCTTCTGGAAATAGGTCTTCATCGCAATCGCGATGGCGAAGAAGGCGTGGTCGATCACATAGAGCGCGCCGGCCAGCGTCGCGTTGGTGACAAAGGCATAGGTCGCGAAGACGCCGATCAGCCCGATATATTCCACCGTCAGCGCCGTCCGCTCGCCGACGCGCCCGATCCAGGAGCCGATCTTCGGTGCCAGGATCATGCTGAACACGCCATTGATCAGGAACAGGCCGGCGACCTCATGCACGTCGTAGCCGAAGCGCTCGACCATCAGGAAGCCCGCGAACACCGTGAAGATCTGGCGCCGCGCGCCGCCCATGAAGGTCAGCGCGTAATAGAGCCAGTAGCGCTTGCGCAGCACCAGCGACTTGCGTTGCGGCACGCCTTCGCGGAACTGCGGGAAGGCAATGATGAGAAAACCGACAACGCAGAGCGTCAGCAGTCCGGCAAACAGAAACACGGTCGAAAAGCTGAGCTCGAACGTCTTCCACGCGACGAAGATGAGGCCATAGGCGACGAGCTGGGCGAAGGCGCCGACGGCGATGATCTTGCCCATGCCGGCCGCGGCCTTTTCCTTCGGCAGCCACTGCAGCGACAGCGACTGGTTCATGGTCTCGTAGTAATGGAAGCCGACCGACATCACCAAGGTTGTCAGATAAAAGCCCCAGGCTGTCGGGAAATAGCCGGTCGCGGCAACGCCGACGCCGAGCAGGGCGAGCGAGACATAGGCCAGCGTCTGTTCGCGCATCACCAGCAGCACATAGATCGCGGTAAAGGCGAGAAAGCCCGGAATCTCGCGGATCGACTGCTGGATGCCGATCTCCCGTCCGGTAAAGGCCAGCTCATGCACCGCGAAATTGTTCATCAGGTTCCACCAGGCAGCAAAGGAAAGCTGCATGGCGGCGGCCATGATCATCAGGAGCATCAAGGGCGAGCGCCAGCCGGTGGCGGCGCGGGGCGGGAGCGGGTCGGTCGACGTCGAGATGGGCATGGGGCGGTCGTGTCTTGTGGAGATGAGTGCCCTCTATAGCGCGTGCAAGCCATGCCGCGTTACCGATAAATTGTGGGATACCACCTTCGCGGCGCCGGCCGGAGTGATCCTGACCCGGAGCAAAGAGGAGCGACCCGCGTGTATCAGACGAAAAGGGCGCGATGACCATGCCCATGCCACGAGACTATCAACTCGCCTGTTCCGAGTTCGAGCGGCTGCTGGCCGTGGCGCAGGATGCAGCCGGCCTGGCCACCCGCAACCAGACCTGGACGATGGTACAGGCGGTGTTTCAGGTGTTTCGCAAACGCCTGTCGCTGGAAGACGCGATCCGGTTCTCGCAAGTGCTGCCGGCGCTTGCGCGTGCCTTGTTCGTGGCGGATTGGGAGCCGGAGGCGGATATTCAGGCCTTCGCCGACCGCGAGACGATGACCCGGGAGGTTCAGGCGCTGCGCCGGCATCACAATTTCGCGCCCGACAGCTGTATCGCGGATGTCGCGGCCGCCGTGCGGGCCTGCGTGGATGTTGCGGCCTTCGAGCGCATGCTTGCGACCCTGCCGGCCGAGGCGGGTGCTTTCTGGGCCGTTTCGGGCTGACGATGGCGAGATCGTAGTCGCTTTTCCCGCCCGTATCGAAACTGGTGCCCGAGCGATAGCTGAAGCCGGTGACGCTGCTGCCGAACACCACCAACCGTGCATTGGAATGGCCGGCCATCTTCAGGCTGTGACAGGCCGCGTCTGTGAATTCCCGGTGGTGCGGCCCGGAGGAAAATCTGAGCGGGCGCGTTTAGTCCAAGTATTCCGAAGGGATCGGCGGATAACCTTCCCAGACTTCCACGCTCTTCCCCTCAATGTCTGTAAATATGGAGACTGTGTCGACCGGTCGGAATATGTCCGGACGAGACAGAAGGAAGCGGAAGACCGGATTGTTGATGTCTTCCACGCCGATAGTTACCAGCACGGTGTCCAACGAATACCCCTTGAACCGCGGCAAATATATATCGCCTTCATCGTGCAGGACATTGTCCACTACTTTCATGTGAATAGAAGGTGTCAGATACCGATGGTAATCCCAATAGTCGCCGTATTCGATGTCGCTGCTGTCCTCCAAATAAATACCTGTCTCGCGTTCGATCAGGTCGACGATTTTCTGCTGGTCCGTGGTGCCGGTTTGATAGATGGCATAAGCTGAATAGCTCTTGGTCATGGCAATATCCTGAAAGGGCCGCGGTTCGGGTGGAAGGTCCAGTCCCGGTAAAGCATGATGGACACCTTTCGACCGCCAATTTTACCTAAAGTCCCGAGTATCGGTTTCAGGCTGAGTGCTTCAGCAATTTCTGAGTCCTGATCAATCGGTTCCGTACGACCTCCCGCTCGCCGCCCCGCGCCTGCCTTCAAAGCAGCGGCGAATAGTATCGGGCTGACGATGGCGAGATCGTAGTTGCTTCTCCCGCCGGTATCGAAGCTGGTCCCCGACCGATAGCTGAAGCCGGTGACGCTGCTGCCGAACATCACCCGCCGTGCATCGGAATGGCCGGCCATCTTCAGGCTGTGGCAGGCCGCGTCGGTAAATTCCCGGTGGTGCGGCCCGGAGGAAAATCTGAGCGGGCGCGTTTAGTCCAAGTATTCCGGCGGGATCGGCGGATAACCTTCCCAGATGGTCAAGGGTTCGCCCTCAATATCGGTCATGATCGCGATCGGTTTGACTGGTTTGAACTGGTCCCGGCGGGACAGAAGAAAGCGGAAAACGGGATGATTGATGTCTTCAACCCCGAGATCGACCAAGACCGTGTCCATGGAAAGGTCCGGGTAACGCGCTGAATAGCTGTCGTTGTCGTCGTCGTAGAGCACGTTGTCGACGACATCGACGCGAATGCCGTAACGGCTCGGCGGGTGATGCCGCCAGAAGTCCCCATACTCGATGTCGCCTCTGTCCTCGAATGAGATGCCGGTTTCGCGCTCGATCAGCTCGACGATCTCTTCCTGATCCGTGGTGCCGGTCTGATAGGTGGCGTAGGCTCGGAAAGGTCTGTTCATGGCAAAATCCTGTAGGGGCCGCGCGTGGTTAGGAAGGTCCAGTCCCGGTAAATCATGATGGAGACCTCGCGTCCGCTGAGGTTTTTTGGGTTTTGAGTATTTCTTTCAGTTTTAGACTGTCGGCAACATCCGACCCGGGTTCGATCGGTTCCGTACGGTCGCCCGCTCGCCGCTGCGCGCCGGCCTTCAAAGCCGCGGCGAACAGTTTCGGGCTGACGATGGCGAGATCGTAGTCGCTTTTCCCGCCGGTATCGAAGCTGGTCCCCGAACGATAGCTGAAGCCGGTCACGCTGCTGCCGAACATCACCAGCCGTGCATCGGAATGGCCGGCCATCTTCAGGCTGTGATAGGCCGCGTCGGTGAATTCCCGGTAGTGCAGCTCCGAGCCAAATCCCAATGGCCGTGCCGGATGCGAGCGATAGTAATAGGCACCCGGCGGTGGGGCCAGTGTGATGGGGCCATAGCGGGTCGATATGGTGCCCGTCAAAGGAGGGCGTGCCGGCTAAGGCAAGCCCGGTCCGCGACCGCCGGGCGGGTTGTTGTGGCCCCGTCCGGGCGTTCCGGCCCCAAGCGCGCGGATCCTGGCGAGTTCCTGGAGTCTTGCCTGGGCGGCGTTCCGGATCGCTGAATAGTGCGACATCAGTCCGTCGTAGGAATTCGGAACGGTTGCCGATTGCGGCAGTTTCCAGTTGGGGTCCTGCCTGCGAAGGGTTCTGACGATTCCTTCTGTTCGATCTCTTGCTGTTTGAAGCCGAAGCGATTGATTTGGTGTGTACGCCGTCCGGCCGCCGCGCCTTCGCCCCCCTCTCCCGCCGGCCAGAATGACCTTCGCGGGTCCGCCTGTCGGGCCGCTTCCGTCGGTCCATCGTCCGCCGAAGCGGTGACCGGCGGGAATGCGCGGTTGGGCGGGGTTGAAGTTCGCCTTGGCGGCGCGGTCGAAGGCCTGCATGAAGCGTATCCACGCCACATGCGAGCGCAGCTCAAGAATACCTCGTCGTATCTCTCGAAGTGATTGGTGATAGGTCATCATTCCGCCCGGATTTCACGTAGTAAAACTGTAAGCTGGCGTTTCCGGTCGGGGATTTGTTTTCTAAGAACATGGATTTTACTTTGTTTTTTCGGTCTTCGTCGCGGATAATCCGCTGGATCTCTGCGTCATGGGGCGTTTGAACGGGGTCTTTCAACGCCCGCCCCTTCTACCGGTTTGCTAATCTCCGGCGGGCGTGCGACCTTCGTGAAAATCCTCAAGGGTATCCAAGGGGGGCGCCGTGTCGTCCGAGATCTTCCACGTCATCATGATCAAGCCGTCGCATTACGACGCCGACGGCTATCCCATCCAATGGCTTCGCTCGATGATGCCGTCCAATACGCTTGCGACGATCAATGGCCTGTTGATCGATTGCGCGGCGCGGCACGTGTTGGGTCCAGGTGTGGAGATCCGCGCGCAAACGATGGATGAGACCAACACGCGGATTCGGCCCGACAAGATCATCCGCCGCATCCGCCGCGACGGCGGGCGCGCGCTCATCATGATGGTGGGCGTCCAGACCAACCAGTTTCCCCGCGCCGTCGATCTCTCGCAGAAATTCCTGGAAGCAGGCATCCCGGTTGCGATCGGCGGGTTCCACGTCTCCGGCTGCAAGTCGATGCTCAAGGAGCAACCGCCGGAAATCGTCGCCGCGCGCGACATGGGCATCTCGCTGTTCGCCGGCGAACTGGAGGAACAGCGTCTCGATGTCGTGCTGCGGGACGCTTATGACGGCGCGTTGAAGCCGGAATACGACTACCTCAATCAACTGCCGTCGCTTGAGGCGCAGCCGATTCCCTTTCTCGACCGTGCCACTGTCGGTCGAACCGGCGCCAATTACACGAGCTTCGATCTCGGGCGCGGATGTCCCTATCAATGCTCGTTTTGCACGATCATCAACGTCCAGGGGCGCAAGAGCCGGTTTCGCACGCCGGACGATCTCGAGGCGATCATCCGCGCCAATCTGGCGCAGGGCATCTACAAATTCTTCGTCACCGACGACGATCTCGCGCGCAACCGCAACTGGGAAGCCCTGTTCGATCGGCTGATCCACCTGCGCGATGTCGAGGGCCTGCATTTCCGGCTGACCATTCAGGTCGACATGCTGTGCCACAAGGTCGAGGGGTTCATCGACAAGGCCTGCCGCGCCGGCGTCGAGCGGGTGTTCATGGGGCTGGAAAACATCAACCCGGACAACCTGCTGGAAGCAAACAAGCGGCAGAACAAGATCACCGAATATCGCGCCATGATCCAGAAATGGCGCGAGTACGGCGCGACGATCATCGCCGGCTACATTCTCGGATTCGGCGCGGATACGCGCGAGAGCATCTTGCGGGACATCAGGATCGTTCAGGAAGAGCTGCCGATCGATCTGCTCGAGTTCTTCGTGCTCACGCCCTTGCCGGGCTCGGCCGACCACAAGCGGATGGCGGAGGCCGGCGTCTGGATGGACCCGGACCCGAACAAATATGACGCCTGTCAGCGGGTGACCCATCACGAGACAATGTCGGATGCCGAATGGGACGGGATCTATCGCGATGCCTGGCACGCCTATTACACGCCGGAGCATATCGAACGCATCGGCCGACGGTCCGCGGCGCAGAAGAACAAGGGCATCAATCTCAACGAGGTGACCGAGTTCTATCTCGCCTACAAGCTTGAGGGCGTGCACCCGCTTGAAGGCGGGTTGCTGCGTCGGCGCTACCGCCGCGACCGGCGTCCGGGCCTGCCGCTGGAGCCGGCGCTTGTGTTCTATCCGCGGCATTGGGCGCGGTCGTTCGGCAATCTTGCGCGTCTCGCCTGGGGCGTTTGGCGGGTGAACCGCTTGCAGAAGCGGATTTTCTCCGATCCCGAGCGTTTCGCCTACGCGGATCTGGCGACCACACCGGCCGAGGACGGCGACCACGAGACGCTTGCACTCTACCGGGAAACCACCGGCGGCCGGGGGGCGGTCGCGCGCGGACAAAGGATCTCCGAGGCACGCACGGCGGTGGCTGCCCGCTCCTGAGGCCGGACGCGCGCTGAACGTCGGAGGTCCGCGTCCGTCGGCCGGCATGAAAAAGGGGCCGGAACGATCCGACCCCTCTTCTCGTCGCGCCTGACACGGAAGCGCGGCGACGTCAGTCACGTCAGTTCGACGGCAGGATGACCTTGTCGATCACATGGATCACGCCGTTGTCCGCCTCGATGTCGGCGGTCACGACCGTGGCGCCGTCGACCGTCACGCCGGTGGAGGACTTCACGACGGTGATGGTCTTGTCATCGCCGGAGCTCAGCGTCTCGACCTCGGTGGTCGCATCCGGGATATCGCCCGACATGATCTTCTGACCGACGACGTGGTAGGTCAGGATCGCGGCAAGCTGGTCCTTGTTTTCCGGCTTCAGCAGGTTCTCGACGGTGCCCTCGGGAAGGGCGGCGAATGCGTCATCCGTCGGGGCGAAGACCGTCAGCGGGCCGGGCGCGCTCAGCGCCTCGACGAGGCCCGCTGCCTCCGCCGCCGCGAGCAGCGTGTTGAACGATCCGGCGCTCTTGGCCGTTTCCACGATATTCGCGGCATTTGCCACGCTGCCAAGTGCAAAGAACGTCGCTGCTGCAATTCCGATTGCCGTTTTACGCATACTTGCCTCCAATTGTATTTAGATGTCCAGCGATCTAGACTTTCATGTCGCTTTCGAACCTGTTTACGTCCGCTGTGGCTCGTGGATTTTCATGAATCGAATAAAATGATCGAAGATTTACACTTGATCCGCGAGGCAGGCGATTGCGTAACGCGCGCTCCCGCGGTGTGGATAAAGTCGTTGGAAATTCATTCGGAAATCATCTGCAATTGATCCCGGTCAAGGAGGAAAGGATCGCGCCGGCTTAGGCTCTGTTGCGAAAAGGCCGGGCACTCGCTAACGTGCTTTCCTGCCCACGGAACGGAGGGAATTCCACATGGCAATCAAGGACATCACCACGCTTGTCGATCTCAATGGCAAGCAGAAGACCGCACAGGTCGCACTGGATCTCGCCGCGCGCACGGGGGCGCATGTGACGGGACTGACGGTTGCCTTCGAGCCGGTCGTGCCGGGCTTCATTGCCGCGCCGATGCCGCCCGACTATGTGGAAATCGCCCGCAATCAGGCGCTGAAGGCGGCAAAGGAAGCCGGCGACACCTTCAACGAACTGGCCCGCAAGGCCGGCGTCACCGCCGAGATCCGCACCGCGGAAATCATCACCGGCGGATCGACGGAGACGCTTCTGGCGCATTGCCGGCTGACCGATCTCGTCATGATCGGCCAGGAAAATCCGGACGATCCGGAGCCCATGCGCGAGATGCTGATTGAATCCGTCCTGTTCGAGGCCGGCGTTCCGGTGCTGGTGGTGCCCTATATCGGCAGCACGTTGCCGCTGAAGAATGTCATGGTCGCCTGGGACGGCAGCCCGACCGCGTCGCGCGCGGTGCATGCCGCCCTGCCGCTGCTGCAGATGGCGGAAAAGGTCACCGTGATGATCGTGGAGACCGGGCGTCGCACCTCCGGGGAGCCGGGTGCCGACATCGCCACCTATCTGGCCCGCCACGGTCTCAACGTCACGATCGACGTGGTGCCGCGGCCGACCTCCGGTGTGGCGGATGCGATCCTGAACTATGTGTCGGACAACAACATCGACATGGTCGCGATGGGCGGCTACGGCCACTCGCGCATGCGCGAGTTCCTGTTCGGCGGCGCGACGCGCGACATTCTTGCGTCGATGACCGTGCCGGTGATGATGGCGCATTGAGCGCGACCCGCAGACCGGGCCTGTAGCGGGGGGAGCCTTTGCAGGCCTGCATGGCACCGCCGCCGCGACTGCGCGACGCGGCGGTGCCATGGACCTTTTGTGTTTTTGAACCACGTATCCAACGGGAGGCGTTGCCGGGGAACCGGCGACAGATCGTCGGCGCAACGTCACTGCATCGCGCATTGACGGGTGAAGGATCGTTCCCGTGACCATTCGCAATCTCGAAGGCCTGTTTCGCCCCGCGTCGCTGGCGGTCGTCGGACCCAACCGGTTTGGCGACGAGGCGCTCGACCTTCTGCTCAACCGTCTGGCCGACAGCGGCTTCAAGGGGCCGATGACGCTTGTCGGATGCGGCAAGGAGGCGCCGGCGGCCTTTCGCACCAAACGGCGCATCGAGGATCTCGACCGCGCGCCCGACCTTCTGCTCTACGTCGGCCAGGCCAGTGATGCGGCCGCGATCATCCGCACGGCCGGTTCTGCTGGAACGCGCGCCGCGGTCGCGCTTGCCGGCGGCTACGACCGCTGGAGCGACGAGGACGTGCGCGCGGCGCTCGCCGCCGCCCGTCCCAACACGCTGCGCCTGCTCGGCCCCGGAAGTCTCGGCATTGCCGCGCCCGGCGCGAATGTGGCCGCGCATCTGGGCGCCACCGATGCGCAGGGCGGCGACCTTGCCTTCATCGCCCGCTCCGGCACGATCGTGAATGCCACGCTGTCCTGGGCGGCCTCCAACCGGATCGGTTTTTCCGGCGCCGTGTCGCTTGGCCAGCGCACCGATATCGACGTGTCCGACCTGCTCGACTGGTTTGCCCTCGACTACAAGACGCGCGCGATCCTGGTGCATCTGGAGACCATCGCCAATCCGCGCAAGTTCCTCTCCGCCGCCCGCGCCGCGGCCCGCTCCAAGCCAGTGATCGTGCTGCGCTCCGGGGCAAGTCGCGAGGTCCGGGGCGAGGGAAGGACCCATGCCGGTCGCATCGCCGCGCCCGACGCCGTGTTCGATGCGGCGCTTGCGCGCGCGGGCGTTCTGCGGATCGACGACATCGACGAAATGTTCGAGGCGGCCGAGACCGTGACCCGGGTCAAGCCGGTGAACGGCCGGCGCCTCGCCATCGTCGCCACCGGGGGGAGCCTGTCGATGATCGCCGCCGATCAGTTGCAACGCCAGGGCGGCACGCTGGCGCGGCCCGGTCCCGACACCCAGGCGGCGCTGGAGGGCCTGCAACGGCCCGGCGTGAGCCACGTCAACCCGCTGACCCTGCATGAGACGGCGCCGGCGGAGGCCTATGCGCGGGCGGTTTCGACCCTGCTCGACGACAAGGCCGCCGACGCGGTGCTCGCGGTTGTCGCGCCGTCGGCCTTCTCGCCGGTCGCCGTCATCGCCGAGGCGCTTGCGCATGCCCATGGCGCGCGCGGTCACGCCCATGGCTACGGCAGCAAGAAGCCGTTGCTGGTCGCCCTTGCCGCCGGTGCGCCGCTTCCCCGCCAGGCGCTGGATGCCGCCCGCGTTCCCACCCATGCCAGCGCCTTCGATGCGGTGCGCGCCTTCATGCATCTGGTGCGCTACGCGGAAGGTCGCGAGATGCTGATGGCGGCCCCGCCCAGCCTGCCTGCGGATTTCTCGCCCGATGTCGACACCGCCCGCGCCGTGGTGCGCGCCGCGCTCGACCAGTCCCGGAGCTGGCTCACGCCGGAAGAGATTTCTATCGTGCTCGATGCCTATGGCATCCGGCAGGTGCCGACGCGGCTGGCTGCCGACCCGCAGGAGGCCGGACGGATCGCCGACGCGATCCTGGGCGAGGGCACGCGGGTGGCGCTCAAACTGGTGTCGCCCGACCTGCCGTTCAAGTCGGATTTCGGCGGCGTGCTTCTTGATCTCGCCACCCGCGAGGCGGTGGAAGACGCGGCCCGCGCGCTCGGCGAGCGGGTGCGGCGCGACCATCCCCATGCTCAGATTTCCGGCTTCGCGCTGCAGCCGATGCTGACGCGGGCGCAGGGGCAGGAGCTCTTCGCCGGGCTCGCCGACGATCCGACCTTCGGCTCCGTGCTTGTTTTCGGACATGGCGGCACGGGGGTGGAGATCATCGGCGACGTGGCGCTGGCGCTGCCGCCGCTCGATCTCAATCTCGCCCAGGCGCTGATCCGCCAGACGCGGGTGAGCCGGCTGCTTTCCGGATTCCGCAATCTTCCGGCCGCCGATATGGACGCCATCGCGCTGACGCTGGTAAAACTCGCGCAGATCGCCGTCGACCTGCCGGAAATCCTCGAGCTCGACATCAACCCGCTGGTGGCGGACCGCTTCGGGGTCTGCGCCCTCGATGCCCGCATCGCGGTGGCCGAACCGGCGACCCATGCGGGCCGGCGAGGCACGTCGCGGCTCGCCATCGCGCCCTATCCCAAGGAGTGGGAGCGCACGCTGGAGCTGAAGGACGGGTCCACGGTGCGGGTTGCGCCGGTGCGCCCGGAGGACGAGGACCGCTACCGCGCGTTTTTCGAGACCGTGTCGCCGGAAGACCTGCGTTTGCGCTTCTTTGCGCCGGTCAAGGAGTTCAATCACGCCTTCATGGCGCGTCTCGTCCAGCTCGATTATTCGCGCGCCATGGCCTTCGCCGCGACCGATCCCGAGACCGGGAAGATCCTCGGCGTGGTGCGGCTGCATGCGGATCCCGACCACCGCAGCGGCGAATACGCCATCCTGGTGCAGTCGCGCCTCAAGGGGATCGGGCTCGGCTGGGCCTTGATGCAGTTGATCATCGACTATGCGGCGGCCGACGGCATCGAGACCATCAAGGGCGAGGTGCTGAAGGAGAACACGACGATGCTGGCCATGTGTCAGGCGCTCGGCTTCTCCGTGCGCTCCGCGCCCGACGACGACGCCATCGCCGAGGTCACCTTGCCGGTGACGGCCGCGCCGGCGACGCCGTAGCCGGCGGCGGAATGAACCGCTCCCGACATGACGGTGAAACGGGCGGCTGGAATCGATGCAATGCGTCAGGCCGTGCCGAACGGTGAGCGCAGAAAGCAGTGCGTGCGGGCCGAGCCAAGCGTCATGCGCGAAGACATGGCGCGTCAGCCTCGCGAAAGCGAGCCGGAAGACTGGGCCGTCCGACTTGTCGCTGCGCGCCGCGCGGATCGGTGCCGGCGCGGCTCAGTCCCCGCTTGCGTCAGGCGTCAGCCGCCCGCAGATGCACCGTCGGGTCGGGATCCGCCCGGCGCCCGGCGTCAGGTCTCGCGAATCGGCAGGGCGACCGTGTGTTTGACGGTATGCACCACGATGCGGGATTGCACGTCGGAGACCAGCGTGTTGTCGAGGAGCTTCAGCCGCAGAAAGTCGTCATAGGCCTTGATGTCGGTCGCGACCACCTTGATCAGATAGTCGACCGCGCCGGTGATTCTCTCGCAGATCACGACTTCCGGCCAGCGGTCGACCAGCTTGTCGAAGGTCTCCATGTTGTCGCGGCTCGGCACGCCCAGCTTGACGAAGGCATAGGCGACGAAGCCCAGGCCCACCGCCTCGCGGTCGACCACCGCCACCACCTGGCGGATGATGCCGTTTTCCTTCAGCTTCTTGATGCGCCGCCAGCAGGGCGTCTGGCTCATGCCGGCTTCGCGCGCGATTTCGGCGATCGACAGCGACGCGTCGCGCTGGAGAATTTGCAGGACCCGGATATCCGACGGATCGAGAAGACTTTTTTCGCTCATATCACCCTTTGGGGAACAATATTGCCATTATTGCGGAAGTTTCCGGCAGGTTAGCACAGAATTGGACTGCCAAAAGGACGATATTGGACGGCATGTGAACACCGGGGCGCGTGCGGCCGACATCCGGCCCGCGCCCGACGGATGAGGAGGCCGTCCCATGAACGTTATCGCCAGAACCGTTTCCCTCGATGACAAATATGTCTCCACGCGCGGCCAGGTGTATCTGACCGGCATCCAGGCGCTGGTGCGGCTGCCGCTCGATCAGGCCCGCCTCGACGCGGAGGCCGGGCTGAAGACGGGAGGCTTCATTTCCGGCTATCGCGGATCGCCGCTCGCCGGCTACGACACCGAACTGATGCGCGCCCGGCGGCATACGCAGGCGTCGAACATCGTCTTCAAGCCGGGCGTGAACGAGGAGCTCGGCGCCACCGCGGTCTGGGGCACGCAGAAGGTCGGCCAGCACGGCAAGGGCAGCGATTACGACGGTGTCTTCGGCATCTGGTACGGCAAGGCGCCCGGCGTCGACCGCGCCGGCGACGTCCTGCGGCAGGCCAACGCCAGCGGCACGGCCGTGCATGGCGGCGTTCTGGCGCTTGCCGGCGACGATCATCTCGCCAAGTCCTCGATCCTGCCGGCGCAGTCGGAGTTCTTCTTCGAACACGTCGAAATGCCGGTGCTCAACCCGTCCGACATTCAGGAAGTGCTGGACTTCGGCTTGCACGGCATCGCCATGTCGCGGTTTTCCGGGCTGTGGAGCGCGATGATCTGTCTGGCCGACACGATGGACGCCTCGGCGACGATTTCCGTCGACCCGCGCCGGCTTTCCTTCGCCCGGCCGCCGGAGCGCGATCCGCGCGCCGATGACGAATTGAACCGCGTGCTGCTGCTCGGCAACCGGCTGGAGACCGAACGGCTGCTGCGCGACATCCGCGTTCCCGCCGCCCAGGCCTATGTGCGGGCGAACGGACTGGACCGGGTGGCCTTCGGCGCCAACAAGCCGCGCATCGGTATCGTTGCCACCGGCAAGGCCTATCGCGACCTGCGCCAGGCCTTCGACATGATCGGCATCGACGAGGCCCGGGCCCGCGACATCGGTCTTGCGATCTACAAGGTGGCGATGCCCTGGCCGCTGGAGCCGCAGGGGATCGCCGATTTCGCGCGGGGGCTGGAGCGGCTTCTGGTGGTGGAGCACAAGCGCGCCTTCCTGGAACCGCAGATCAAGGAAATCGCCTACGGCTGGCCGGAGCGGATGCGTCCGCAGATCTGGGGCAAGCGCACGCCCGACGGTGCGCCGCTTCTCTCCGACGTGCTGGAACTGGCGGTTGCCGAAATCATTCCCGCGCTGCTCAGTTATCTGCCCTCAGACCTCGTCAACGAGGAGATGCGCGCTGTTGCCGACCGGATGAACCGGCAGGTGATGTGGTCGCAGGGCCATGCGGAACGCGCCGCGCGGGTGCCGTATTTCTGCTCCGGCTGTCCGCATTCCACCTCCACCGTCGTGCCAGAAGGCGCCAGGGCATTGCCGGGCATCGGCTGCCACGCCATGACGGAGGTCGCTGGCCGGACCACCGACGGCCAGATCGCCATGGGCGGCGAGGGCGTGCTCTGGGTCGGGCAATCGCCGTTTGCCAAGGACACCCATGTCTTCGCCAATGTCGGCGATGGCACTTACTTTCACTCCGCGATCCTGGCGATCCGCCAGGCCGTCGCCTCGAAGGTGTCGATCACCTACAAGATCCTGTTCAATGATGCGGTCGCCATGACCGGCGGTCAGCCGCATGACGGCACGCTCACCGTTCCGCAGATCACCCGCCAGCTTGAGGCGGAGGGCGTCGAACGGGTCGTGGTCGTCAGCGAGGAGCCGGACGCCTATCTGGGGCGGTCCGATCTCGCGCCGGGAACCGACGCGCGCCATCGCGACGACCTGATGGAGGTCCAGACCGAGCTTCAGGCGATTTCGGGCGTGACCGCGCTGATCTTCGACCAGACCTGTGCCGCGGAAAAGCGCCGGCGGCGCAAGCGCGGGTCCTTCCCCGATCCGGACCGGCGTCTTTTCATCAACGACCGCGTCTGCGAGGGCTGCGGCGATTGTTCGGTGCAGTCCAACTGCCTGTCGGTGGAACCGCTTTCCACCTCCTTCGGCGAAAAGCGGCGCATCAACCAGTCGTCCTGCAACAAGGACTTCTCCTGCGTGAAAGGCTTCTGCCCCTCCTTCGTCTTCGTGGAAGGCGCGGAGCTGCGCAAGGCGGACGGGCAGGGCATCGATATCGACGCGCTGGTTGCCGGGCTGGCGCCCGCACCGGTCGCGGGTCTTGAGACGACGCTCAATGTGCTGATCGGCGGGATCGGCGGCGCGGGCGTGACGACCACCGCCGCCGTGCTTGCCATGGCCGCCCATGTGGACGGCAAGCAGGCCTCGACCCTCGACATGACCGGTCTTGCGCAAAAGGGCGGACCGGTGACCTCGCACATCCGCTTCGCGCGAGCCGACAGCACCATCGAGGGCCCGCGTATCCCGACCGCCAGCCTCGACGTGCTGATCGCCTCCGACATGGTGGTTGCGACCAACGCCGAGCAGCTTGCCCTGATCGATCGCCAGAAGACCGCCGGCTTCGCCAACTCGCGGGTCGCGCCGACGGCCGAATTCGTCATGAAGCAGACGCTCTCCTTCGACGAGGCGCGCATGCGCAAGACGCTGGAGGAGGCCTGCCCGCTGTTTCATGCGCATGACGTCGCCGGCGTGGCCGAGGCGGTCCTTGGGGATGCGATCTTCGCCAATATGATGCTGGTCGGCATGGCGCATCAGGCCGGCCGCCTGCCGCTCGCCACCGACGCGCTGGAAGCCGCGATCCGGCTGAACGGCGCGGCGGTCGACAAGAACCTTGCAGCCTTCCGCGCCGGGCGCGTTTTGGCCGAAACGCCGGAGGCGCTGCTGGCCGCGCTGCCGTCGCCGGATGCGGACGCCAGGGCCGAGGATATGGATCTCGGCGACCGGATCGCCTTTCTCGCACGCGAATTGACCGCCTATCAGGACGAGGCCTATGCGCGGACCTTCCTCGCCGCCATCGACACGGTGCGCGCGGCGGACGAGGCGAGGGGTTCCGGCACCATGCGCCTGACCCGCACGGCTGCCGACATGCTCTACAAGGTCATGGCCTACAAGGACGAATACGAGGTGGCGCGGCTTTATTCCGATCCGGCGTTCAAGGCAAAGCTCGAGACGCAATTCGCCGATCCGCGCAAGCTGAAGGTCATGCTGGCGCCGCCGCTGATCTCCCGCGAGGCCGACCCCAAGACCGGACGGCCGAAGAAGATCGCCTTCGGGCCGTGGATCTTCACGGCCTTCGGCTTGCTTTCCCGGCTGAAGCGCCTGCGCGGCGGGGTGTTCGACATCTTCGGACGGACGGCGGAACGCAAGGCCGAGCGGGCGCTCGTCGCAAGCTACCTGGCGGATCTCGAGCGGATCGCGGCAACGGTCGGGGAGGCCGACTACGGTCTTTTGGTCGAGATCGCGCGGGTGCCGGATCTTGTGCGCGGTTTCGGACCGGTCAAGGAGGCGAACCTGCGCAAGGCGGCAGCGAAGCGCGAGCAGCTGCTGGCCCGGCTCGGGGCGAACAGGCCGGAAGGCCCCGCGATGGAAGCAGCGGAATAGGCGCTGTCGGGTTCAGCCGAAGCGTGAACCCCAGGTCGGGAGCCTGTCTCCCGGCGCGGGGGAGGCGGCATGAACGCCGCGCGCAATCGCCCGGCTCATGACGGAGGCCGCCGCCGCACCGGCGGCGATGCCGTCCGCGAGCGGGTCGCTTTGCGGGATGCGGGCGGTGGAAAGCGCGAAGACCAGATCGCCGTCAAGCGCCGTATGCGCCGGCCAGAGCGCGCGGGCGAAGCCGTCATGCGCCATCACCGCGAGGCGTTGCAGCTCCGCCTTGGTCATCGCCAGGTCGGTCGCGACGATCGCGATTGTGGTGTTGGCGCCCTCTTTGAGGCCGTCGAGCTTGGTGCGCGGTACGTCGAAGCGTCCGCTTGCGGAGGACGGCAGGCCGAGGCCGCCGAATTCCGCGTCCCGCTCGAAGGGGGCCGCCCAGAAATGGGCCGTGTCGCCCATGGTCGCCGAGCCGAGCGCGTTGACCGCGACGAGGGCTGCGACGGTCGCGCCGTTTTCAAGCCGCAGGGAGGCGGAGCCGAGCCCGCCCTTGAGGGTCGCCGTCGTCGCGCCCGTGCCGGCGCCCACCGATCCCAGGTCGAAATCGCGGGCGGCCGCGCGCACCGCCTGGCGCCCGAGCGCGCCATAGGGGTTGTCGTCGCCCCAAACCTTGTCGCCGCCGTTTGCCAGATCGAAGAGGATCGCGCTCGGCACGATGGGCACGCGCACGTCGCCCACCGCAAAGCCCCGGCCCATCTTCGCCAGTTCCATCTGCACGCCCGAGCCCGCGTCGAGGCCGAAGGCCGAGCCGCCGGACAGCACCAGCGCGTCGACTTTTTCCACCGTGAAGCGCGGGTCGAGCAGGGCGGCCTCGCGCGTGCCCGGCGCGCCGCCGTGGATCGCGATGGAGGCGGTCGCCGGCTCGTCCGGCAGGCAGACGGTAACGCCCGATTTCAGCCGCGCGTCCTGCGCATTGCCGACCCTGAGGCCCGGCACGTCTGTGAGAAGATTGAGGAGATTGGGCATCGGCAAGCGGTCAGATGCGGTGGTAGGCGCGGTCGAGATAGATCAGCGCCGGGCCGCGTTCACCGAGCGACAGGGCGACGATCTCGCCGAAGATGACGGAATGGGTCCCGACCTCGGAGATCTCCGTCACCCGGCAGTCGAGCGCGACGCGGGCGGTGGAGAGAACCGGCGCGCCGGTTGCCAGCGTTTGCCATTCGGCAAGCGAGAAGCGGTCCTCGGTCGGAAGGTCGCCCTTGCCGGCGAAGGCATTGGACAGATCCTCCGCATGGGCGGGCAGGGTGTTGATCGCGAAGACGCCGTTCGTCTTGATCGAGGCGTTGATGCGGGCCTGACGGTTGACGCAGACCAGCACCGTCGGCGGGGCGTCGGAGACCGAGGTCACCGCCGAGACGGTCGTTCCGAAGCGTCCGCCGCTTCCCGCGGTCGTTGCGATATGGACGGCGGACCCGAGCCGGCTCATGGCCTCGCGGAAGGCGCGGGCGTCGACCGGTGGGCCGTGTGGCGGCGTCGCCGGTTGTCCGTTGCTGCCGCTCGCGGGGCTCATAGTCATGTGGTCCTTTCCGCTGCTTCACCGCCTCATGCCGGCGAGGGGTACCCTATCGCGATCCTCTTTCAAATACGTTTCCCAGCCCCGGCGGTTCATATCGGGCCGCAAATCACGCCGGCCCGGCCCCGCTAACCATAGAATCACTTCGCCTGCCTGGGGCCATTCATTCGCTGTCTGCGGTCGCGTAAACTCTTTGGTAACGATTGGGGGGAGCGTCTGGCATGCGCAAGATGATTTGGGTTCTGGTGGCCATCTATGCGGCGATCGGGCTGGTGCTGTGGTCGGCGCCGTCCTTCGCCGCGCCCGAGGTCGTCGCCTTTTCCGATGCCCGCTTCGCGCCCGGCACCATCGTCGTGAAAAACCGCGAGCGCCGGCTCTATCTCGTGCAGCGCGGCGGGGTGGCGCTGCGCTATCCGGTGGCCGTCGGCAAGCGCGGTAAGGTCTGGGTCGGCCGCACCTATATCAACGGCATGCACGTCAAACCGGCCTGGTCGCCGCCGGCGGAGGTGAAACGCGATCTGCCGCATCTGCCGGCCGTGATCGCCGGCGGGGCGCCGAACAATCCGATGGGCGTCGCGGCAATGACGCTCGCCGGTGGCGAATACGCGATCCATGGCACCAATCGTCCGGGCTCCATCGGACGTGCCGTCTCCTATGGCTGCATCCGCATGCAGAACCGCGACATCGCCGATCTCTTCGCCCGCGTGCGCGTGCGCACACCCGTCATCGCGATCAACTGAGAGCGGCGCGAAAGGGCCCCCGCCCGTCTAAGCGATCCTGCGTATTCAAATATTCGTACATTAGAATATTATTGACGAACCAAATCCGCTAGGGAGTTCGTCATGTTGTCACTCACCGACAGAAACTGGTCGCCCTACGCCGCCGGCGTGGTGATCGGCCTTCTTCAGATCCCGGCCTTCCTGCTGGTCGATACCGCGCTCGGCGCGTCCTCGTCCTTCGTGACCGCCGGCGGCTTCGTCGCGAGCCTCGTTGATCCGGCCGCGGCGCAGATCGACTATTTCGCCAAATACATGAGCAGCGGCAAATATTTCTGGCAGTCGGCGCTGGTCATCGGCATCGCGCTCGGCGCGTTCCTGTCGGCCACTATGTCCGGCTCGCGCCGCGCCAGCTTCTCGCCGGCCTGGACCCGCATGACGGGCGTCTCCAGCCTGTGGGGCCGGATGGCGATGGGCTTTGCCGGCGGCTTCGTGCTGCTGCTCGGCGCGCGCATTGCCGGCGGCTGCACCTCGGGCCACGGCATTTCCGGCATGGCGCAGCTCGCCGTCGGATCCACGGTCGCGGTGGTCGCCATGTTCGCCGGCGGCATTCTCACCGCCGCCATGTTCAAGAAAGTCTAGGAGGTCTGGTCATGTCTTTGTTCTGGCTCATCGTTCTCGGACTGGCCATGGGCCTGGTCTTTGGTGCCGCGCTGGAGAAAAGCCGCGTCATGGAGCCCGGCGTTCTCGTCGGCCAGTTCCAGTTCCGCAACTTCACCATGCTGAAGATGTTCCTCGCCGCCACCATCACCGGCCTGGTCGCGCTGGCGGTGCTGAACGGTCTCTTCGGCGTCGCGCTGCACCCCAAGGCCTTCGCCGTCGGCCCGGTCCTGATCGGCGGGCTGATCCTCGGGGTCGGCATCGCGCTTGCCGGCGCTTGCCCGGGAACCGCGCTCGCCCAGGCGGGCGCCGGCTACCGGGATGCCTGGGCGATCATTGCCGGCGGGGTCGCGGGCGCGATCTTCTACGGCTATGCCAAGGCGCCGATCGATGCGGCCCTTGGCTGGGGCGACTTCGGCAAGATCACTTTCGCCGACCTGCTGCCGCTGCCGTTCTGGGCGCTGGCGCTGATCTTCGCCGCGCTGCTTGCCGCCTTCCTCTTTGTGCTGGAGCGGCTCGCTCCCTGGCAGGAAGATCTCGCGCAGGCGGAAACCATGCTTGGCGATCCGGCCTGTTCCGATGGCGGTGCGCGCCCCGCGCCGGCGGAATAGGACGGTCCAGGCCTGATCCGCCTGGAAAGCGAAGCCCCCGGGAAAGCCCCTCCCGGGGGCTTTTGCGGTGTGGGGGACAATCCGCGCAACGCCCGGCTTGCCGCCGGTCGCGGCAGGGGGCACTGTCGGATCGCAGATATCCGAACGAGATCCCGGGGGCCCCATGCTTGGCGCATTGACCATCATCCTGTGCTGTCAACTGGCGGGGGAGGCGATCGTGGTCGCCACCGGATTGCCGGTGCCGGGCCCCGTGCTCGGCATGGTGTTCCTGTTCACCGGCCTCGTTGTTCGCGGCGGCCCCTCGGTCGAGCTGTCGCAAACGGGCGATGCGCTCCTGCGCAATCTGGCTCTGCTCTTCGTTCCGGCCGGCGTCGGCGTCGTGCTGCATCTGGGGCTTCTGGGGCGCGAGGGCGTCGCGATCTCTGTCTCGCTTGTCGTCTCCACGCTTTTGACCATCGCCGTCACCGCGCTTGTCATGCGCTGGACGCTGAAAGGGCGGGACGGTGATGCGGATGCAACGCCCGGACGCGGGGGAGACGGCGCATGAACGCTCCGCTCACCGAGGTCTGGGTCTATCTTTCCGCAAGCCCGCTCGCCGCGCTCACGCTGACGCTCGTCGCCTATCAGGCCGGCTTCTGGCTCTATCGCAAGGCCGGCTTTCATCCGCTGGTCAATCCGGTGCTGATCGCCGTGGCGCTGATCGCCGGGCTGCTGCTTGTGAGCGGCACCTCCTACCGGACCTATTTCGACGGCGCGCAATTCGTCCACTTCCTGCTCGGCCCCGCGACGGTCGCGCTTGCCCTGCCGCTTTATCGTCAGCTTGAGAAGGTGCGCCGCTCGGCGCTTGCGATCCTCGCCAGCCTGCTTGCCGGTTCGCTCACGGCGGCCGTGTCGGCGGTGGGCGTTGCCATGGCGCTCGATGCCTCGCGTGAAACGCTGGCCTCGCTGGCGCCCAAGTCCGTGACCGCGCCTGTCGCCATGGGCATTTCCGAGGCGCTGGGCGGGCTGCCCTCGCTCACCGCCGTTCTGGTCATCCTGACCGGCATTCTGGGCGCGGCCTTCGGGCCGCTGGTGCTTGACCTCATGCGCATCCGGGACTGGCGCGCCCGCGGCTTCGCCATCGGCGTTGCCTCGCACGGCATCGGTACGTCGCGCGCGCTTCAGGTCAACGAGACGGCGGGCGCTTTTTCCGGCCTTGCCATGGGCCTGAATGCGGTCGCGACCGCCGTGCTGCTGCCGCTGGTGTGGAAGCTTTTCTTCTAAGCTGACGCCGGATCAGCTTGCCTGGCGCGCCGTTGCCGCGCGCAGCCAGCGGCGCGGGTCGACCTCCCGGGTGAAGCCGCGCGCGCCGGAGAGCGCCCGGCACAGGTCCGCCACGGCGTCGAGCGAATGCACCGCGCGGAACTCGTCCACATGCGGCAGCATGGCCCGCACCCCCTTGGCGCGCGCCTCGAAGCCTTCGAAGCGCAGCAGCGGGTTGAGCCAGATCAGCCGGCGGCAGGAGCGGTGCAGCCGGTCGATCTCGCGTTCCAGATCCTCGTCCGTATCGCGCTCCAGCCCGTCGGTCACCAGCAGCACGACCGGTCCGCCCGAGAGCACGCGGCGCGACCAGTGCTTGTTGAAATCGGCCAGTGCCGTTGCGATCCGCGTGCCGCCGGACCAGTCCTCGACCCCTTCGGTGCAGGCGATCAGCGCCTCGTCCGGGTCCTTCATCCTGAGCTGCCGGGTGACGTTGGTCAGCCGCGTGCCGAACAGGAACGTATGGACGTTGCGTCGTTCCTCCGTCAGCGCATGCAGGAAATGCAAAAGGAGGCGGGTGTATTGGCTCATCGAGCCGGAGATGTCGCAAAGCGCGACGACGGGCGGGCGCTTGAGGTCCGGCTTGCGGTGGCGCAGGTCGATCATGTCGCCGCCGGTCCTGAGCGAGGACCGCAGCGTTCGCCTGGGGTCGATCCGGCCCCGGGTGGCGGCGACGAGCCGCCGGCGCCGGACCTTTTCCATCGGCAGCACCATGCGGCGGAGCGCATCCTTGGCGGCGCGCAGTTCCTCCGCGTTCATCTGGGCGAAGTCCTTGCGCTGCAGCACCTCGCGCCCCGACACGGTGAAGCTTGCATCGATCTCAAGCTCCTCGCGTTCTTGCTGCTCGCGCTCGCGGGTCGCCTGAAATGCCTGGGCGACACGGGTCTGCGCGGCCTTCGGCTTGTCGGGCTCGCTGCGCGCCGGGGCGACGGGCGAGAGGATCGACAGCAGTTTTTCCACCAGCCCGCGCGAGCGCCAGTAGATCCGGAAGGCCTCGTCGAAGACCGCCCGCTGCTCGCGCTTGTGCACGAAGACGGAGTGGAGCGTCCAGTAGAGGTCCTCGCGGTTGCGGATGCCGGCCACCTCCACCGCCTGCACCGCATCGACCACGCTCGCCGGACCCACCGGCATGCCGGCGCGGCGCAGGGTGCGCGCGAAATGCACGATGTTGTCGGCAATGCGCCCGGCGGATGCCGCCGTGTTCCGCGCGTCTCCGGTGCCCGTGTCGGTCATGGCCGTCAAACCGCCTTCGCGGCTTCGCGGTCGAGCTCCTGGCGGATCTGATCGACAATCTGGCGGGCGCGCGACCCGCGCACCCGGTCGATGTCGTCCTGATATTTCAGCAGGACGCCGAGCGTGTCGGAGACCATGTCCGGGTCGAGCGCAATTTCGTTGAGTTCCGTCAGGGCGGTCGCCCAGTCGAGCGTTTCGGCGACGCCCGGCTGCTTGAACAGATCCTCGTCCGCCCGCAGTGTCTGGACGAAGGCGACGACCTCCTTTGCCAGGCGGGCGTCGGCGCCCGGCACCTTGCGGCGGATGATTTCCAGTTCGCGCTCGGCGGTCGGATAGTCGACCCAATGGTAGAGGCAGCGGCGTTTCAGCGCGTCGTGGATCTCCCGGGTGCGGTTGGTGGTGATGATCACGATCGGCGGCTCCTCGGCCTTGATTGTGCCGAGTTCCGGGATGGTCACCTGATTGTCGGCGAGCACCTCCAGCAGGAAGGCCTCGAAGGCCTCGTCGGCGCGGTCGAGTTCGTCGATCAGGAACACCGGAGGGCCGTTCAGCGACGGCTGCAGCGCCTGCAGCACCGGGCGCTTGATCAGGAACTGTTCGCTGAAGACGCTTTTCGACAGGTCGTCGTGGCTGGCGTCGCCGGCGGCCTCCGAGACCCGGATCTCCACCATTTGCGCCGCATAGTTCCATTCGTAGACGGCGGTCGAGACGTCGAGGCCCTCATAGCACTGTAGGCGGATCAGGTCGCGGCCGAGCACCTGGGAGAGGACCTTGGCGATCTCCGTCTTGCCGACGCCGGCCTCGCCTTCCAGGAAGAGCGGACGTTTCATCCGCAGGGCCAGATGCAGAACGGTGGCAAGGGCGCGGTCGCCGACATAGCCTCCCTGTTCCAGAAGGGCCAATGTGTCGTCGATGGTGTCTGGCAGCGCCTGCGAGGTCATCGGGTCTCCCTGCGTGTTGTCTTGCCGTGCCCGTCGGGATTGCATCGTATGGCGGTTTCGAACCCCGGGCTTTGCACGATCATAATCAGCTTGGCCGTCGATTGTCAGGTGGCGCGCGCGGTGTCTTTCGACAAGGTTGCCGGGCCTGCCGGCGCGCAACCGCCGAAAGCGGCCTTACCGTCTCGGCAGCACAAGCCCCGCGCCGTCGCGCATCACCGCGCGGGCGTGCCCGGTGAAATCCGACCCGATGCCGTCATGCAGCACGAACCCCGGAAGCAGGCGCAAGGGCGCCCGGCTGGCGCGCAGCGCCCGCACCAGCACGCGGGTGGCGGGCGCGCCGGCGCGCGGGTAGAGCGGGATCACGTCGATCGCGCCGAAGCGCCCGCGCAAGGCGGTGAGGATCTGGTCGAGGCCGTCGGCCCGGAAGACAAGCGTCAGCGAGCCGCCGTCGCGCAGGATGTCGGTCGCCGTGCGGGCCCAGGGCTCCAGACCGCGCTCGTCCAGCACATGCGCGCCGGCCCGCGCGAGCGCCGGCGACATGCGCACGTGTCCGTCGAGATAATAGGGCGGGTTCATGATGACATGGTCGGCGAGCGCCGGGACGAGGCCGGCCGCATGGCGCTCCTTGCCCCTGGCCGTGACATCGGCCTCCAGCACCGCGATCCGTTCGGCAAAGGCCCGGTTTTCGGCAAGGTCCAGCGCGTCGCGGGCGAGCGTGAGCGCCGTCCGGTCGCGGTCGACCAGGGTCACCCGGACCTGGGGCAGACGCGCGGCAAGGCAGAAGCCGGCCGCCCCCGCGCCGGAGCCGAGATCGACGACATGGCCCTTGACGTCCTCCGGGACGGCGGCCGCCAGATAGACCGCATCGAGGCCGGAGCGGTGCCCGCCGCCGCGCGCCGGCTGCAGCACAAGCACCCGCCCGCCCAGAAAGGCGTCGCGGGTCGGTGCGTGTGGCGGTGTCGCGGCTTTGTCCCGTGTCTCGGGCAGGTCGCCCATCACGATTGCTTTCGGCTCTTGTCGGGGGCCAGTTCGTGTTCCAGCCCGGCGTCGATCATCAGTCTGACCGCGCCCGGACGGTCGTCCTCGTCGACCATCACGCGGCGCGCGATGATCCCGAGCGACCCTTCCACCACGCTCATGTTGCCGTCCAGCACGATATGCGGGATCCCGGCATCCTTGAGCAGGGCCTCGACAAAGGAAATGAGCACAACGTCGTTGGTGCGAAGCAGGGGAACCATGGCGGGCCTTTCGGTCGTTCACTCCTGGACGGGGACCTTAGCGGAAATGAACCGGGGCCGCGACGGCCAAGCGGCCGGTCGTGGTTCAGGCGAAGGATCTTTCAACACAGTGTTGCCGGAAAGATGGCTTGCCGGATGCCGGGGGCAGACCTATTGTCCCGGCAACGCGAAACAAGAAAGGTTTTCACCGTGGGCGCCGTCGTTCCCTTGCGCGAGAGCCGGTCGGAACCGGCAAGCATCCAGAACCTGGTCGACTTGACCGGCAGCGGCATGGAGGCTGTCAATCAGCTGATCCTGTCCAAGGCCGGGTCGAATGTCGACCTCATCCCGGAAATCGCGCGTCATCTCATATCCTCCGGCGGCAAGCGGTTGCGCCCGATGCTGACGCTGGCGATGGCCGATCTCTTCGGCTACGCGGGCGACGGTCACGTCGGTCTCGCCGCCAGCGTCGAGTTCATGCACACGGCGACGCTGCTGCACGACGATGTCGTCGACGAAAGCGACATGCGGCGCGGCAAGCTTGCGGCGCGCAAGCTCTGGGGCAATCAGGCCAGCGTTCTGGTCGGCGACTATCTGCTCGGGCAGGCCTTCAAGATGATGGTCGATGTCGGTTCGCTCGAAGCCTTGCGGATCCTGGCGAGCGCCTCCGCCGTCATCGCCGAGGGCGAGGTGATGCAGCTCGGTGCGGCCCAGGACATCGAGACCACCGAAGAGCGCTACATGCAGGTGATCGAGGCAAAGACGGCAGCACTCTTTGCCGCTGCCGCCGAGGTCGGCCCCGTGCTGGCCGACGCGGGTGACGAGGCCCGTTCGGCGGCGCGCGACTACGGCATGGCGCTCGGCCTTGCGTTCCAGCTCGTCGACGACGCGCTCGACTATGGCGGCTCCGCCAGCGACCTTGGAAAGGACATCGGCGACGACCTGCGCGAAGGCAAGATCACGCTTCCGGTGATCCTGGCGATCCGCCGGGGCGAGGCCTCCGACCGCGCGTTCTGGACGCGCTGCCTTGAGGATCGCGACGTGCGCGAGGGGGATCTCGCCCACGCCATTTCGATCATGACGGCGACCGGGGCGCTGGCCGACACGGTGGCGCGTGCCCGCGCCTTCGGCGACGAGGCCCGTGCCGCGCTCGAGCGCCTGCCCGCCGGTCCGCATCGCGAGGCGCTGGGCGAGGCCGTCGATTTCTGCATCGCACGGCTCAGTTGAGCGACAATCTCGGCAAATCTTGATGCTGAAATTGCGAAATTTGCGCGAAACTTGATCGAACTTGCACAAAAACGCCGCCCGGTCGGGGCGGCGTTTTTCGTAGCGGCGGCGGGGATTTCTCTCAGCCCATGCGCTCGGAGGCGTAGCTGCCCGGGCTTGCCGGGAAGACCACCGTCTTGTTGCCGTTCAGGAACACCCGGCGGTGGATATGCGCGTGGATGGCGCGGGCCAGCACCTGGCTTTCCACGTCGCGGCCGAGCGACACGTAATCCTCGGGCGACTGGGCGTGGGTGACGCGCACCGTGTCCTGCTCGATGATCGGCCCCTCGTCGAGATCGCTGGTGACGTAATGCGACGTCGCGCCGATCAGCTTCACGCCGCGGGCGAAGGCCTGCTTGTAGGGGTTGGCGCCCTTGAAGCTCGGCAGGAACGAATGGTGGATGTTGATCACCCGTCCGGCCATCTCCTCGCACATGCGCGTCGACAGCACCTGCATGTAGCGGGCCAGCACGACGAGCTCAGCGCCGGTCTCCTCGACGATGGCCATCTGCCGCGCCTCGGCTTCCGCCTTGTTGGCCTTGGTGACCTTGATGTAGTGGAACGGAATGTCGTGGTTGACCACCAGCTTCTGGTAGTCGAGGTGGTTGGAGATCACGCCGACGATGTCGATCGGCAGGGCGCCGATGCGCCAGCGATAGAGCAGGTCGTTCAGGCAATGGCCGAAGCGCGACACCATGATCAGCACCTTCATCCGCGCCGTCTCGTCATGGAACGCATAGTCCATGCCAAGCGGCCTGGCGCGGTCGGCAAAGCCTTCCGACAATTGGTCCAGCGTCGTTCCGGTCTCGCTGTTGAAGCTGATCCGCATGAAGAAATTTCCGGTCTCGCGGTCATCGAACTGGGCGCTGTCGGTGATGTTGCAGCCGCTCTCGGCCAGATAGGTCGAGATGGTTGCGACGATGCCGCGGGTCGAACGGCATGTGACGGTCAGGGCGAATGCGCTCATCGGGATGTCCTGCTGGATGGAAATTCGGGGCAGTGGCGGGTCACATGAAATCAATAGCCGGTGAAGCACAGTCTTGTCAGCATCCCATTGTCGTGCATTGCAAAAAGCGGCGCGCGACGGTGGAATTGCGACGGGTCAGCCGGCGAAGGCGCCGATCCGCTCGACCGGTGCGGCGGCCACCCACCAGCCGGGGTGGGCCGCATGCAGCGCCTGTTCCGCCGCCTGCGCTTCGGTCAGGGTCGCGAAGATGGCGAAACAGGTGGCGCCGGACCCGGACATGCGCGCAAGCATCGCGCCGGCGCAGCCGCCAAGCGCCGCGAGCATCCCGTCGACCTCCGGCGCGATCCCGCGCGCAGGACGCTCAAGATCGTTGCGGGTGGCTTTCAGCCAGGCGCAGAGCGCGTCGAGATCGCCGAACCCGTCTTCGGGAAGCGCGGGGAGGGGCGGATTGTCTTTTGTCGTCAAGCCTTTGAAGACATCCGGTGTCGAAACGGCGATGCCGGGGTTGGCCATGACGACCGCATGGGCGGGAAACCGCTCCAGCGGGGTCAGGATCTCGCCGATCCCTTCGACCCGGACCGGTTTCGACAGGAGGCACATGGGAACATCGGCGCCGAGATCGGCCGCCAGACCGGCCAGCGTCTCGTCGTCGAGATCGGGCCCCCAGAGGTCGCGCAGCAGGCGAAGCGTCGCGGCCGCGTCGGCGGAGCCGCCGCCAATGCCCGAGGCAACCGGCAGGGTCTTCTTCAGCTCCAGCGCGACATCGGCGTCCCGGTCGAGATGGGAGGCCAGACGGCGGGCGGCTGCGGTGACCAGATTGTCGGCGGACGCATCGCCAGATGGGTCGCCGGAGGGCACGAGATCGGCCGCGAATCGGCCCGAGAGCGTCAGGCCGGGCGCGGATCCGCGCGGACCCAGGCCGACCCGGTCGCCGATCGCGGGAAAGACCGCAAGGCTGTCGATCAGATGGTAGCCATCGGCGCGTTGACCGGTCACATGCAGCGCGTAGTTGAGTTTCGCCCGCGCCAGGCGCGCGTGAGCGGTCGGTCTCGCGGTCTCGGTCATGCGTCCAGCGTCAGCCGCCGTTGTCTTTCAGGTCCTGTCCAACGGTTGCGGCGGGAATCGCGCCGTCCTCGCGCAGGCCGTTCTCGATCTTGTCGAGGATCTTCGGTAGTTCGTCGGGCTCGGGATCGAGGTCGCGGGCGTGGTTCCACTGGAAGCGGGCTTCCAGCCGGCGGTCGACCTTCCAGTAGGCGTCGCCGAGGTGATCGTTGATGATCGGATCTTCCGGGCGCAGCGCCACGGCCTTTTCCAGTTCGACGACGGCTTCCTCGTAGCGGCCGAGCTTGTAATAGGCCCAGCCGAGACTGTCGACGATGTAGCCGTCGCGCGGGCGCAACTCCACCGCCTTGCGGATCATGTCGAGCGCTTCCGACAGTTTCAGGCCGCGGTCGACGAGGGAGTAGCCGAGATAGTTCAGCACCAGCGGCTGATCCGGCGAAAGTGCCAGCGACTGGCGGAAATCGGCCTCTGCCGGTCCCCAGTCCTTCAGCCGTTCGCGGCAGATGCCGCGGTAGTAGAACAGCGCCCAGTGCTTGGGTTCCGGCTCGGGGATCGTGTCGATGCCGCGGGAATAGATCGCGTCGGCCTCGGCGAACATCTTGTGCGAGCGCAGCACGTTGCCGAGCGCGGTGACGGCGTCGAGATCGCTCGGATCCTCGTCGACGAGGGCCAAAAGGTGGGCGCGCGATTCGTCCAGTTTCTCGAGCGCATTGTAGTTCAGCCCGATCTGGATCTCGGCGTCGCGCTTCAGCGGCGAGGAGGCCTCGACACCGTTGAGGATCGTGATCGAGCGTTCGTATTTCTGCTGCCGGTCGAAGAGACCGGCAAGGGCGATGGCGGCAACATCCGCGTCGTTGTCGAGATGAAGCGAGAGCTGCAGGAAGACGGCCGCAAGTTCCTCGCCGCCGTCGCGGCCAAGCGCCGCACCGAGGCCATAGAGCACTTCCGCCGCGCCGGTGCGCGCGTTTTCCGCGATCCGGCCGATGTCCTCACCGCTTTCGATCAGCTTGCGGGTCTGAACGAGCACCGGATGGTCCGGCAGGATCATGTCGTATTGGTCGAGAACCTCGTAGGCCTTTTCCGTATTGCCGCTCTTGGCGAGCGCGCGCGCATAGGCGTCGATCACCCTGAGCGCGCCACGGTCGGCCTCATAGGCGGCCTTGAGGTTTTCAAGCGCGTCCTCGTTGCGGCCCGCGTGATCCTGAATGAGGGCGGAATGATAGGCGACGAAAACCGTGTACCAGTCCGGGCCTTCCAGGGCCGCGATGCGGGCAAGTGCTGCATCGGTCTCGCCGCGTTCCTCAAGCGCCCATGCGGCGACCAGGCCGGAGGTGAGGACCGCGAGCGGCCCGCGACCGCCATCTGCGAGCAGGGTTTCGCTCAGGTCCGGCTTTCCCGCCCGCAGCGCTTCCACGGCCAGCATCAGTTGCGCCATGAAATGGTCGGGCTGCTCGCTCGACAGCCGTTCGGCCAGCACCAGCGCCTCGTCGAGATTGCCGTTGGCCAGTTTCAGCACGAAGGTGCGATCGAGAAGAAAGGGGTTGCCCGGATCCTGCTCCAGCGCTTCTCCGAAGAAGGCGGCCGCATTTTCCAGGTCGTTGTTCTGTCCGGCGAGGCGTCCCGACAGATAGCTGCCGCTGAGCGTTATCGGCAGACCGAATTCCGTGCCGCTTTGGGAAGATTCGGCCTTCGCAGCGACAGGCTGCGCTGCCACCACGGCAACGGCGACGCTCAGTCCGGCGGCGAAAAACAGACGTCGGGCGGACGAAATCGGAGGGTAACGCTTCATGGTGTGAGACTTGCTTCCCCTGCTTGCGCACGCTTCGAGACGAGTCATGCGTCCAGTAACCTAACCGAGGATGGCTTTATTGTGTCCATGCCGCAAGCGGTACCCGCAGCACGGCCGCCGCGGCGTCGGACCACTGCGAGATATGGTGCGCCGACCCGGACCGGCAACGAGATGGCGCCCGCCTGCGTGTCAAAAAACCTTTGTTTCGTGCACTGCATCATTTAAGTGGGGAGCGTCCGGTAGGGACGGGCGCCGCGTCCGACTGACGGTTCGCGGGCGTGCCGGCAACAGAGGGAACTGCGCGCGATGACGACCAAATGGGTCTATGGTTTCGGCGACGGCAAGGCCGAAGGGGCCGCCGGAATGAAGAACCTTTTGGGGGGCAAGGGGGCGAATCTCGCGGAGATGAGCAATCTCGGCCTGCCGGTTCCTCCCGGTTTTACGATCACCACCGAGGTCTGTACCCATTTCGAGGCCCATGGCCACAGCTATCCCGACGGCGCGCGCGACCAGGTCGACGCGGCGCTGGGGGAGATCGGGCGGATCACCGGCAAGCGCTTCGGCGACAGCCGCAACCCGCTGCTGGTCTCGGTGCGCTCCGGCGCCAGGGTCTCCATGCCGGGCATGATGGACACGGTGCTCAATCTCGGGCTGAACGATGCGACCGTTCCAGCCCTGGCCGAGGCGTCCGGCGACCCACGGTTCGCCTATGACAGCTACCGCCGCTTCATCCAGATGTATTCCGACGTGGTGATGGGGCTGGACCATCACGCCTTCGAGGAGATCCTCGAGGAGTTCAAGACCGCCAAGGCCTATGATCTCGACACGGACCTGACCGCCGACGACTGGCAGGTCGTCATCGCAAGCTTCAAGAAGCTGGTCGAGGACGAGCTGGAAAAGCCCTTCCCCCAGGATCCGCACGAGCAGCTCTGGGGCGCGATCAGCGCCGTGTTCCGCTCCTGGGAGAGCGCGCGGGCGATCACCTACCGGCGTCTGCACGACATCCCCAACACCTGGGGCACGGCGGTCAACGTCCAGGCGATGGTCTTCGGCAACATGGGCACGACGTCGGCGACGGGCGTGGCCTTTACCCGCAATCCCTCGACCGGCGAGAAGGCGCTTTACGGCGAGTTCCTGATCAACGCCCAAGGCGAGGACGTGGTGGCGGGCATTCGCACGCCGCAGGATCTCACCGAGGCCGCGCGCATCGCAGCGGCGTCCGAATCGATGTCGCTGGAACGCGCCATGCCGGAGGCCTTCGCGCAGTTCACCGAGATCTGCGACCGGCTCGAGGCCCATTATCGCGACATGCAGGACCTGGAGTTCACCATCGAGCGCGGCCGGCTGTGGATGCTGCAGACCCGCTCGGGCAAGCGCACGGCGAAGGCCGCGCTGAAGATCGCCGTCGACATGGCGGATGAGGGCCTGATCACCACGGAAGAGGCGGTGATGCGCGTCGATCCGGCGGCGCTCGACCAGCTTCTGCATCCGATGATCGACCCTTCGGCCGAGCGCGACATCGTCGCGACCGGACTTCCCGCCTCTCCGGGCGCGGCCTCCGGCGACATCGTGTTTTCCTCCGACGAGGCGGAAGAGGCCAAGGGCGCCGGGCGCTCCGTCATCCTGGTGCGGGTGGAAACCAGCCCGGAAGACATCCACGGCATGCATGCGGCCGAAGGCATCCTGACCACGCGCGGTGGCATGACCAGCCACGCGGCGGTGGTTGCGCGCGGCATGGGCAAGCCTTGCGTCTCGGGCGCCGGCTCGCTCAGGATCGACTATCGCTCCGGCACGCTCACCGTTGCCGGCCGCAAGCTCTCCAAGGGCGACCGCATCACCATCGACGGCACCAGCGGCCAGGTTCTGGTGGGCGAGGTCGCGATGCTCCAGCCGGAAATGTCGGGCGAGTTCGCCCGGCTGATGGAATGGGCGGATGCGCACCGGCGCATGGAGGTGCGCACCAACGCGGAGACGCCTGCGGATGCGCGCGCCGCGCGCGGCTTCGGCGCGCAGGGCATCGGCCTGTGCCGCACCGAGCACATGTTCTTTGAAGGAGAGCGCATTCTCGCTGTGCGCGAGATGATCCTGGCGGAGACGGAAGCCGGACGGCGCAAGGCGCTCGACAAGCTGCTGCCGATGCAGCGCGGCGACTTCACTGAGCTGTTCGAGATCATGCAGGGGCTTCCGGTCACCATCCGCCTGCTCGATCCGCCGCTGCACGAGTTCCTGCCCCACAGCGATGAAGAGATCGCCGAAGTGGCCGAGGTGATGGGCGTCTCCGTCGAGCGGCTGCGCGAGCGGGCGCTGGATCTCGACGAGTTCAACCCGATGCTCGGGCATCGCGGCTGCCGGCTGCTGGTGACCTACCCGGAAATCGCCGAAATGCAGGCGCGGGCCATCTTCGAGGGCGCGGTTGCCGCCGGCGGGAAGACCGGATCGCCGGTGACGCCGGAAATCATGGTGCCCCTCGTCGGCATGCGCGCGGAGCTCGATCTGGTGCGGGCGCGCATCGATGCCATGGCCGAGGCGGTCGCGAGCGAAACGGGCGTCAGGATCGAGTATCAGGTCGGCACGATGATCGAACTGCCGCGCGCCGCGCTCCGGGCCGGCGAGATCGCGGAATCGGCGGAGTTCTTCTCCTTCGGCACCAACGATCTGACGCAGACGACCTTCGGCATCTCCCGCGACGACGCGGCCTCCTTCCTCGGCGACTACCAGCGGCTCGGGCTGATCGAACGCGATCCCTTCGTCACGCTCGATCAGGACGGCGTCGGCGAACTGGTCCGCATCGGGGCGGAGCGCGGGCGCGCGGTGCGCCCGGGCCTCAAGCTCGGCATCTGCGGCGAACACGGCGGCGATCCCGCCTCGATCGCCTTTTGCGAGCAACTCGGCCTCGATTACGTCTCCTGTTCGCCGTTCCGTGTGCCCATCGCCCGGCTTGCCGCCGCCCAGGCGGCGCTGAAAGCCTCGCGGAGGGAGGACGGCCCGGCCGAATGACCCGTGTGCCGGCAAGCCTGTCGCAGTTGCGCGGGGGCGGCAAGGCCGCCCTCGCGCGGGCGATCTCGGCGGTCGAGACGCAGGCCGACAGCGCCGAACTGACCCGCTTCCTCGACGAAGCCACCCGCAACGGGCGGGCGCAGGTGCTTGGCCTGACCGGTCCGCCCGGCGTCGGCAAGTCGACGCTGACCAACGCGCTGATCCGCGCCTATCGGGGGCGGGGCGAGAGCGTCGGCGTCATCGCGGTCGATCCGTCCTCCCAGGTGACCGGCGGCGCGCTTCTGGGCGACCGCACGCGGCTCAGCACCGATCCCGCGGATGCCGGCATTTTCGTGCGCTCCATGGCCGCGCGGGACCGGCTCGGCGGCTTGTCCGATCACGCGATTGCCGCCGTCGTGCTGATGCGCGCGGTGATGGACCGTGTGATCGTGGAATCGGTCGGCATCGGCCAGTCGGAATCCGACGTCGCCCATGCGGTCGACACGCTGGTGCTGTGCATCCAGCCCGGCTCCGGCGACAGCCTGCAGTTCATGAAGGCGGGGGTGATGGAACTGCCCGACCTCGTCGCCGTGACCAAGGCCGACATGGGCGCGCTGGCGCGGCGTGCGCAGGCCGATGTCGCCGGTGCGCTGTCCCTGGCGCGTCCGGTCGACAGCGACCGGCTTCCCGACGTCCTGACGGTGTCTGCGACCAGGGGCGAGGGGCTCGACGGCCTGGTCGCCGCCTGCGATGCCTTCGGCTTGCAGGCGGAGCGCAGCGGTCGGATGGCTGCCCGCCGGGCGGTGCAGGAGCGCCATTGGGTCGACGATGCCGTCCGCCGCCGGTTCGGGTCCGTCGGCCATGGCGCCTGCGATGTCGGGGCCGCGCTGGCTGAGGCCGGCGGCCCGTTTTCCGCGATTGCTTCGCTCGACCGGTCGATGCGCCAAAGGCTCGGACTTACCGAAACCCGCTGAACGTTTGCGAAAGCGCCGTGCGCAGCCATATGCCCGCCGGCGAACCCAGTCCGCGCAGCAGGGACTGCCGGCTGTCCCTGTAGCCGCTGCTGCCGGGAACGTCACGTCCGGGCTCGTCTTCCTCGAAGATCGAATAGACCAGCCCGAGTGCTGCGGCATTGACCACCCGGTGCGGATGACGGCTCCGGATTTCCTCGATGGCGCGCGTATAGGCGACCGGGCCGGTGGCGACGATGGTGGGGGTGAAGCCGACCCCGCAGCGCACCGGGTGATAGGTCTCCAGATTGTGCCAGACGCGCTCGATCACGGCCTTGAGAAAGGGGTGACGCGGCGCGCAGACGATATGCCACTGCTGGAATTCCCGCTCAATGCCGTGGTCGGGCCAGTGTCCCCAGCCGCGATAGCGCGAGCCGGGCGCATCATCCCATGTCGACAGCAGGAAGGCGTCGTCGTCCCTGATGATCTCCCGCAAGGGACGGCGGACGGTCGACTTGATATCGAGATAGACGCCGCCGGATTCGTAAAGCCGCACATAGCGAAAGATGTCCGCCCTCGCCGCGCCGTAGTCGTCGTGGATGCGGTCGAACAGCGCGAGGCGCTCCCGGCCGCAGGCTCTCAGGATGCAGTCCCGCACGTCGCCGTCGTCGTAGAGACGGTGCTCCCAGTCGGGATTGAGCGCCTTCAGCGTCGCGATGTTGCGGTGAAGGGCCGGGGTGAGGGCGGAGCGGCAACGGATCGTCTGGTGAAGGACGTTTGGAACGAGCACTGAGCGTAATCCGAGAATGGAAATCCTGCGCTGGACGATAGGGAATGCCCGGATCGGTCGCAACCGCCTTGCCCGGCTCCGGCCGGCGAACGGTGCACCGCGACAAGCGACCCGTGATCTAGGCGGACAGGGAGATCGCGTTGGCCGGTTCCCGGTCGGCGGCCAGGCGCGCTTCGGTCGCGGGAACAGTGTCCGGCGGGACCGGACGGGACAGGTAGAAGCCCTGCAGACGGTCGCAATTGGTCCGCTGCAGGATCGCGGCCTGCTGACGTGTCTCGATGCCTTCCGCGACCACCTTCATGCCGAGCGCCTCTCCCAGATCGATGATCGTCGACAGGATCGCATGCGCATGCGGCGCGATCTCGAGATCGGCGATGAAGCTGCGGTCGATCTTCAGCGTGTCGAAGGGGAAGCGGCGCAGATAACTCAGGCTCGAATAGCCGACGCCGAAATCGTCCAGGGCAACGCGGATGCCCATCTCCTGCACCTGCTTGAGGGTGGACAGGATGTTGCTGTCGTTGTCGGCAAAGACCGTTTCGGTGACCTCAATTTCCAGTCGCGTCGGCTCGAACTCGCAGGCCTTTAGCGTCTCGCGCAGGTCGTCGATGAACCGCGGGTGGCGAAACTGGCTCGGGGAGACGTTGACGGCGAGCCCCAGATGCGGCCAGGCGGCGGCATCCTGGCAGGCCTTGCGCAGGACATAGAGGCCGAGCTCGTTGATCAGCCCGATCTCCTCTGCGATCGGCACGAAGACGCTGGGGCTGACCGGTCCCATCTTCGGATCGGTCCAGCGCAAAAGCGCCTCGACCGACAGCACGGTCGCGCCGTCGATGGTGGTCTGCGGCTGATAGACGACCGTCAGCCGGTCCTGTCCGATCGCCTCGCGCAGCGCATGGGCGAGATTTTCGCGCGTGCGGACATGTTCTTCCATGCTGATGTCGAAGAAGGCCCAGCGGCCGCGGCCCGCGCCCTTGGCCGAATAGAGCGCGATGTCCGCCTTTCGCAGCAACTCGCCCATCGACAGGCTGTCTTCCGGGGCGATCGCCGCGCCGACGCTGAGGCTGACGTGCAGGTGGGTCCCGCTGATGTACATGGGGATCGCGAAACGGTCCTGGATGCGGCGCAGCACATGCTCGATCGCGGTGCGCGACGCATAGCCTGGCAGAAGGAGCGCGAATTCATCGCCGCTGATGCGGGCAAGGGTCGCCTCGTCGGGCACCAGCACGCGCAGGCGGCGGGCGGCCTCGCGGATGACTTCGTCGCCGGCCGCATGGCCAAGCGTGTCGTTGATGTCCTTGAAGTGGTCGAGGTCGATGTAGATGACCCCGATGAGGCCCTTGTCGGCATCCCAACGGGTGAGCTCGTCGTGGAACCGGTCGGCGAAGAAGTCCCTGTTCGCGAGCCCGGTCAGGCTGTCGTGCAGGGCGGCGTGCTGGGCGCGGGCCTCGCTCTCGGCGAGGCGACGGGTGTTCTGGCGGGTGTAGAACAGAACGACGCTGGTCAGGCCCGCGATCGTTGCGGCAAGAAAGAACAGCATCGGGCCAACGCCCGACAGGATTTTGGTCCCCGGCTTGTTCGCCGTCCAGGTCAGATAGCCGATTGGCATTCCGAGCGGCGAGCGCAGATCGAAGGTCGCCGTCGCCCCGGGCCGGTCGGCGCCCGGGCTCGCACTCAGGCCATCGACACCGGACCGGGTCTCCAGGGCCGAGAGCCGGGAGCCTTCAAGCTTCTTGACGCTGACCAGAACCGCCGGCGGACGCCGGTTTGCGACGAACTGCTTGAGCTCGGGGGAAATGGCGGTGACGGACACAAAGGCGAGTTCGCCCTCGTGGAGGGCGAAACCGGTTTCGTGGATGGAGCGGGTGAAGCCGTTGAGCGGGCGCTCGATCACGAAGAGGCCGGAGGGCAGGGGCCTGAAGCGGGTGATGAACTTCGCCCGGGTGCGGGCGATCAGCGGCCAGATGCTCGAGATCAGCTCGCGGCTGGCATCGGGAGAAAGCTGCTGGCCGCGCAGCGCATTGTAGATCGGCTCACCGGTCTCGCCGACGACAACGGTCTGGTCATGGCCGTGGTTGGTGTAGAGCCACCGCCCGAGATTGGCGTCGAGCCACTGGGTGCTGGCACTCAGCGGGCGCGTGTAGTAGTCGGCGAGATCCCAGACCGCCGCCCCCTCCTGTTCCTTTGCCAGGATTTCAAGCTGGAGTTGCGTGCTGCCGCGCAGGAGCTGGCGCTCGCTTTCCATCGCGGCGTGATCGGCGGAGCGGGAGGTATAAGCAATCAGCGCAACGGAAAAGGCGATCGCAAGCAGCACCAGTCCCACAACCGGGAACAGGATCGTGTTTGCAAGTCTCGCGCCGTTGTCTGTCTTGTTGATCGTCATCCACGCCTCTTTGAGCACGGACAATGGTTGCATGGTCCGTTTAATAAATAGCATCGAAGCGTGGTTAACGCGGCTTAATCATTGTGTCGCTTGCCGCGTGATTCGCAAGCGATTGTGAGCTCGGCGGTCCCTCGGAGCCAATGCGCCAGCGTGTCCGGTGATCAGCCCGCCTTGCAACCGACGGGCGGTGTTCGCGCGGCGCGGCACCGGCGGGAGCAGAATTTCACCTCGTCCCAGACTGCTTCCCATTTGCGCCGCCAGGTGAAGGGTCGGCCGCAGGCCGCGCAGGCCTTTTGGGGAAGGCCGCGTTTCTTGCGCATTTTCATGTGGGTGCGGATCGGTTTTCCGTTTTCGACTGTGCGGCCGCGCGGAGCCGACGGTTGCGCTGCTGCCAGGCGAGGAAGCCGCGATAGCCGAGCTCGGCGAGCTGCCGGATGCCGGGAACCGAAAACACCCAGGCCACATGCCGGAAGCCGGGCAGGGCGCGCCAGATCCGGGCGAAGGCGCCGACGCCGATGTGCCAGGTCCCGTCCCGGTCCCGGACGTGGAAGCGTCCGAGCAACTCCCCCCGGCTCTTGCCGTCGGGAAGGGCGTCATCGCTCAGGCGGGTGATGTCGCGCCAGTCGATGGCCTGTGCCGTGTCGATGCGGGAATAGAAGCGGATCTCGGCACGACAGACCGGACAGTCGCCATCGTGAAAGACGGTGATCGCAGGGGCGTTGGTCACGACGCCCCGCTTCCAGCCAGGCTGCGCAGGATGGCGTCGCGCAGCTTCGGCGAATCGGGCGCGGTCATCGGCGTGTACCAGTCGATCAGACGGCCGTCGGGGCCGATCAGGTACTTGTGGAAGTTCCAGCGCGGCTTGCCGAGCGGGCCGGCCTGCGCGCTCGCCCATTTGTAGAAGGGCGTCGCATTGTCGCCAACGACGGTGGTCTTGTTGGTCAGGGGAAAATCGACCCGGTAGGCCGATTGGGTGAAGTCCTCGATGTCGGCTTCCGTTCCCGGTTCCTGGCCGCCGAAGTCGTTGGACGGCACGCCGATCACCACGAGACCCTTGTCGCGGTGCTCCGCGTAAAGCGCCTGAAGCGGGGCATATTGCTGGGTGAAGCTGCAGCGCGAGGCCGTGTTGACCACCAGCACCGTCTTGCCCTTGTAGGCCGACAGCGGCAGGGGCGTGCCGTCGATTGCGGTGAGGGAAAACTCGTGGGCGGTGCGCGCGTCCTGCGCGGCCGCGGCCGGTGCGAGTGCTGCGGTCAGCACCATCGCCAGTCCAATGCGTGACAGCATGACGGTCTCCTTGATCGGTTCAGAGAGATTACGCAGCACGGTCACCGGCGGATCGACCGCCGTCCCGGACGAAATGCCGCAGCCGGTCCGTCAGGTGATCAGTTGCAGGCCGCGGAAGCTGACGTGGCCGTCGCGCCCGACGATGATGTGATCGTGCAGCGCGATGCCGAGCGGCTTGGCGATCTCGGCGATCTGGTTGGTCATCTGGATGTCCGCGCGCGAGGGCGTCGGATCGCCGGAGGGGTGGTTGTGCACCAGAACGATGGCGCTGGCGGAGAGTTCCAGCGCCCGTTTCATCACCTCGCGGGGATAGACCGGCGTGTGGTCGATGGTGCCGCGCTGCTGCACCTCGTCGGCGATCAGCGCGTTCTTCTTGTCCAGGAAGAGGATGCGGAACTCTTCCCGGTCCGAATAGGCCATGGCGGTGCGCACATAGTCGAGCACCGCCGACCAGGAGGACAGGATCTGCTTGCCCTGCACCTGGCCGCGCAGGAAGCGTTGCGCAACCGCATGGGCAAGCTTCAGCTCCACCACCACCCGGTCGCCGACGCCGCGCACCTCCTTGAGCCGGGCGGGCGGGGCGGCGAGCACCTCCGCGAAGGACCCGAAGCGCGCGATCAGCGCCTTGGCGATGGGCTTGGTGTCGGCCCGCTTGATCGGCGAAAACAGCAGGAGCTCCAGAAGCTCGTAGTCCTGGAGCGCCTCGTGTCCGCCGTCGCGGAAGCGCTGGCGCAGCCGGTCGCGATGCCCGTGGAAATGCGGTGTGGAGCCGGCGTCGGAAAATCCGTTGCTGTCCTGGCTCATCTACACGGGGCCTCCGCGCTGTCAGGAGGGGGTGTGCGCGGCGGGATTGTCGAGCCCGGCTGGCGACAGCGTGAAGATCTCGCAGCCGTCCTCGGTGATGCCGACCGAATGTTCGAACTGCGCCGACAGCGAGCGGTCGCGGGTCACGGCCGTCCAGCCGTCCGACAGCACCTTCACATGCGGGCGGCCCAGATTGACCATCGGCTCGATGGTGAAGATCATTCCCGGCTTCAGCTCGATGCCTTCGCCCGGACGGCCGTAATGCAGGATGTTGGGCATGTCGTGAAACAGGCGCCCGACGCCATGGCCGCAGAAGTCGCGCACGACCGAACAGCGCTCGGCCTCGACATAGGACTGGATCGCCGCGCCGATGTCGCCGGTGGTGTTGCCGGGGCGGGCGGCCTCGATGCCGCGCAAAAGCGACTGGTAGGTCACCTCGATCAGCCGTTCGGCGGCGCGCTTGGGACGGCCGACCGTGTACATGCGGCTGGAATCGCCGTGCCAGCCGTCGAGAATGAAGGTGACGTCGATGTTGACGATGTCGCCGTCCTTCAGCGGCTTTTCGTTGGGAATGCCGTGGCACACCACGTGATTGATCGAGGTGCAGCTCGATTTCGTGTAGCCGCGATAGTTCAGCGTTGCCGGGACCGCATTGTGCTCCTCGCCGAAGGCGAAGACGAAATCGTCGATTTCCTGCGTCGTCGTGCCCGGCCTGACCCGCTCGACCAGCGCGTCGAGACAGCGGGCCGTCAGTTGCCCGGCGCGATGCATCGCCTCGAAGTCCTTCGGACCGTAGAGACGGATCTGGCCGGTGTTCTTGAGTGGAGCCGTGTCGGCGTCGATGTATGTGACCATCGGATTTCCGTATGCATGAGGCAACGCCCGGCGCGCCATGGATCGGGACCGACGCGACGATGGCGGCAGTCCGGCGGGCCGCACAGGCATTCGCGCGTGTCCTTGACCTGACCTATAGCCATAAAACGCAGAGACCACCGGTGCAATGCGCTTTCCGCGGCGCTTGGGGGATTCTCGCACCCGCGCGGGGCGCCTGCGGGCAACTCCGAACCCCGGTTGTTGCCTCTTGCGCGCCCGCGCGCGGACGGGTACCCAGAACGTGCGCGGACGTGGTGGAACTGGTAGACACAAGGGACTTAAAATCCCTCGGCCCCGGCCATGCGGGTTCGAGTCCCGCCGTCCGCACCAGTTGCAAGGTCCGTCAAAGCCGGCCAAGAGGGTGCATGGCAATGGCGGCGCGACAGTTTCGGCGAGACGCGCCAGATGGATCGTAGACGACGAAAGACGCCCGACACGTGATCTCGCTTCGCCCCGTTCTCAATGTTCTCGGCTTCCTCTATGTGGGCCTTGCCACCGCCATGCTGATCCCGGCCATGGTGGATGTGGCCGCGCGCAATGCCGACTGGCAGGCCTTCGTCATGTCGGCGCTGGTCACCGGGCTGATCGGGCTGTTGCTCTCCGTCGCCGTCGGCGGGTCGCTGAGCGAGGGGCTGAACATGCGCCAGACCTTCGTGCTCACCACGCTTTCCTGGATGACGCTGCCGGCCTTCGGGGCGCTTCCGTTCCTGTGGCTCGGCATCGGCTATGCCGACGCGGTGTTCGAGGCCGTCTCCGGCTTCACCACCACCGGCTCGACCGTGCTGTCGGGTCTCGATGGCCTGCCGCCGGGACTGCTTGTCTGGCGCTCGCTGATGCAGTGGATGGGCGGTGTCGGCATCATCGTCATGGCCATCGTGCTTTTGCCGTTCCTCAAGATCGGCGGCATGCAGCTTTTTCAGACGGAAAGCTCCGACCGCAGCGAGAAGATCGTGGCGCGCTCGATCGAGCTGGTGCGGCTGATCGGCGTCTCCTACCTGTTCCTGACGCTTCTGTGCGCGCTGGCCTATTGGGTCACCGGCATGAGCGTGTTCGATGCGGTCAACCACGCCTTCACCACCATCGCCACCGGCGGCTATTCCACCCACGACGTGTCCTTCAGCTATTTCACCAATCCGGCGACCGCCTGGGTCGCCATCGTGTTCATGCTGATCGGATCGCTGCCCTTCGTGCTGTTGATCCAGGCGCTGCGCGGCGAGCCGCTCGCCCTTTGGCGCGACCCGCAGGTGCGCGCCTTCTTCGGCTTCGTGGTGCTGGTGTCGCTGGCGGTCACGGTCTATCTCGGCCTGCAGCACCGGGTGCCCTTTGACGATGCGCTGCGCATGTCGGCCTTCAACATGATCTCCGTGGTGACCGGAACCGGCTATGCCTTCGGCGATTACACCACCTGGGGCGCGCCGGTCATCGTGCTGGTGCTTCTGCTGAAATTCGTCGGCGGCTGCACGGGATCGACCACCGGCGGCATCAAGATCTTCCGTTTTCTGGTGTTCTTCGGCACCGTGCGCGCGCATCTGCGCCGGATGGTCAGGCCCAACCGGGTGCTGCCGGAATCCTACGGCAAGGCGCGGCTGACCAACGAGCTCTCCTTCTCGGTCCTGGCGTTCCTGGTGGTCTATATGGGCACGGTCGGCGTGCTGACGCTGGTGCTCGCCGGTTTCGATCTCGATCTCGTCACGGCGCTCTCGGCGGCGGCGACCGCGGTCGGCAACGTCGGGCCGGGGCTTGGCCCGATCATCGGGCCGAGCGGCAACTTCGCGCCGCTACCGGATGGCGCCAAGTGGATCCTGTCCTTCGCCATGCTGATGGGGCGCCTCGAACTCTTCACCGTTCTCGTGCTGCTCGACCCGGATTTCTGGTCGCGCTGAGCCCCTCTTCCGTCAGGAGGCCCTGCCTTGCAGTTTCCCGAAGCACTGGTGAGCGGGCGGCTCACGCGTCGCTACAAGCGGTTTCTTGCCGATGTCGTGCTCGACGACACGGGCGAGGAGATCACCGCCCATTGCGCCAATCCGGGCGCGATGCTGGGGCTGACGGCACCGGGATCGCGCGTCTATCTCTCGCGCTCCGACAATCCGAAACGCAAGCTGAAGTACTCCTGGGAGCTGATCGAGGCCGACGGGGCGCTGGTGGGGATCAACACCGCCCATCCCAATGCGCTGGTCGAGGAAGCGCTGCAGGCCGGGCTGGTCCCGGAGCTTTCAGGCTTCGCCAGTCTGCGCCGCGAGGTCAAATACGGCCGCAACTCGCGCATCGACATCCTGCTGGAGGCGGAGAGCGCGCCGCCGGTCTATGTCGAGGTGAAGAACGTGCATCTGATGCGCGCCGCCGGGCTTGCGGAATTTCCCGATTCGGTGACCGCGCGGGGGGCGAAACATCTCGTCGAGATGTCGGACATGGTGGCCGCCGGCGCGCGCGCCGCGATGGTCTATCTGGTGCAGCGGGGCGATTGCGAAACGTTGTCGCTCGCCCGCGACATCGACCCGGCCTATGCGGCGGCCTTCGACGCGGCGCGGGCGGCCGGCGTCGAGGCCTATGCGCTCGGCTGCAGCGTCAGCCCGAGCGAGATCGTCGCCGACCGGACTGTCGCGCTCAACCCGTGACGGGCGCGCGTGCACGCGCCACGGGTCAGTGCCGTGACGACTTAAGCGACGCCGCCGGGACCCTGCTTCACAACGATGGGGGCGTTGTTCGGCACCCGGGCCGCCAGGTCGATGATGTCCTGGTTGAGCAGGCGCACGCAGCCCGACGAGACCGCCTTGCCGATGGACCAGACCTCCATCGTGCCGTGCACCCGGTAGATCGTGTCGCGTCCACCCTCGAAGATGTAGAGCGCCCGGGCGCCGAGCGGATTCTGCAGGCCCGGCTCCATGCCGTTGCGGTATTTCTCCAGCTCCGGCTCGCGCTCGATCATCTCCGCCGGCGGCGTCCAGCGCGGCCACGCCCGCTTGTAGGCAATCCGCGCGCGTCCGCTCCAGGAGAAGCCGGCCCGGCCGATGCCGACGCCGTAGCGCAGCGCCTGGCCGTTCTCCATCACCAGGTAGAGAAAGCGGTTCGGGGTGTCGACGACCAGCGTCCCGGCGCGCTCCTGCGTCGGGTAATCCACCACCTGGCGGAAGTAGACCGGATCGAGCTTGCGCAGGTCGACGGCGGGGATCGGGAATTTCTCCTGCGGCATCGCCGCATACATCGCCAGGTAATAGGGATCGATCGCGGAGGGGCCGGCGACAACGGGGCCCGGACGCCGTGCCGTTCCGGTGGTGCAGCCGGCAAGAGCGAGCCCGGCCGCCCCGGTGATCAGGGCGCGGCGTGTCAGGAGGCTTGAAGAAGGAGCAGCGGTATGTGTCATCGTGTGTCGCATGTCATGAGAAAAGCAAGGCAGCCGGCGGTTTGCGCGGCGGCGGAACGGTCTGCGTGGCCGGTGTCGGTCGCGCTCAGCGCGGAGGCGGCGTCAGCCGACCCATCGCGACCGGCGCGGGTTCCTGCCAGACGACCTGCAGGTGCCGGCCCCTGACGGGCGCCGGCACGGCGAGGGGCGGTGCAAACGGAAGGATGTAGCCGACACAGGCGCCCGCGCGCGGGCAGGTTTTCGATGTGAAGGCACCGCTTCGCTCATCGGCCGCGTCGAGCTGTGCGACGCTTGAGGTCGCGCCCGCCCCGGCGGGCAGGGCCGCGGCTGCGGGGTCGAGCGAGACCGGGTGCGACGCCAGGCTCAATGCACGCGCCGCCGATGCGTCGATGTGCACCGACGCCAGCAGCAGAAGGGCAAAGATGACCGCGCGCCGGGCGCTGAGGCGAAAAATATCCATAGGCTGTTATAGCCTTCGAAAATGCGCCGAAATATGGGCATTTTCTCACTTTTTTGCGAGTGGGCAGCTGCCTTGCGCGTCCTGCAGGGCAGCTGCGCCTGCGCTCAGCCTTGGGTGCTCTTGGCGATCGGCGGCTGAAACTGCCAGCCCATGTCCCAGGGAAAATAGATCCAGGTGTCCTGCGAGACCTCGGTGACGAAAGTGTCGACCAGCGGCCGGCCCATCGGCTTGGCGTAGACGGTGGCGAAATGCGCATCCGGCAGCATGTCGCGCACGACGCGGGCCGTCTTGCCGGTGTCGACGAGATCGTCGATCACGAGCACGCTTGCGCCCTTGCCGCCCTTCAGGTTGATGACGTCGTGGTCGACGGGCTTGATGACCTGCAAGGCACCCTGTTCCTCGTAGTCGTGGTAGGAGGCGATGCAGACCGTCTCGATCATGCGGATGCCGAGCTCCCGGGCAACGATGGCCGCCGGTACGAGGCCGCCTCGGGTGATGCAGACAATCGCTTCCCACGTTCCCTGACCCGACAGGCGCCACGCAAGGGCGCGGCTGTCGCGGTGGAACTGGTCCCAGGAAACGGGAAAGGCTTTCGGCTGTTGCGGGTCTTCCATCGGGGTCGTGTCCTGTTCGAAAGGCGAGAGTTCAGGTGGAAATCTGGTCGGCGACGGCAGTCCGGATCGCGTCGGCGGCCGCGTTCAAGGCGGCGATATCGCGCGAGCGCACGACGATCTGGGTGGAGAAACGCCCGTCGTTGGAGCGCGGGTAGGAACCGATCATCACGCCGGGGTGGGCGTCCTGGATCGCGCCGAGCGCGGCCGCGATCCGGCTTTCCGGCACATCCGCGTCGATGGCGGTGGAATGCATCTTCAGGCCCGTCTTCAGCGTCGGGCCGATGGCGTCCAGCATGGCCTGCATGACCGCCGGCACGCCGGCCATGACATGTACGTTGCCGATGCGAAAGCCGGGAGCCCTGGAGACGGAATTCTCGATCAGGTCGGCGCCTTGCGGGATCCGCGCCATGCGCAGCCGCGCGTCGGTCAACTGACCCTTCGGATAGAAGGCGGTTAGGATTTCCACGGCGCGCGGGTCGTGGTCGACGGGAACGCCGAAGGCCTTGCCGATGGCATCGGCAGTAATGTCGTCATGGGTCGGGCCGATGCCGCCGGAGGTGAAGACGTAGGTATAGCGCGCGCGCAGCGCGTTGACCGCCTCGACGATCCGCTCTTCCACGTCGGGCACGATGCGGACCTCCGACAGGTCGACGCCGATGGCGGTCAGGAACTCGGCCAGATAGCCGATGTTCTTGTCCTTGGTCCGGCCGGAGAGGATCTCGTCGCCGATAACCACGAAGCCGGCCGTCACGATGTCGCCGGTCGCTTGCGTTGTCATTCCGTCGTCTCTCCGGTTGCGCGCTGGATCGCCTTGCCCGGCCTCACCGGGCTTCGGGCGGGCGCCATCCATACAGCCAATCGAGGCGCGCGAGAAGCCGTTCCCCGCCAAGCCCCTTCATGACGGTGTCGCGTGCGAGCGCCATCGGGCCGGACATGTGATAGACCCGGTCATTGGCTCTCGCCAGACGCAACACGCTCTCGGCCCGGTCCTGCCGTTCGGCCTGATAGCGGGCAAGCGCATCGGGAAGATGGTCGGTGGTGTCGATGGCGCGGGCGAGCGCGTCGGCATCCTCGATCGACATGCCGGCCCCTTGCGCGGCGAAGGGCAGCATGGCGTGAGCAGCGTCGCCCAGAAGCGCGAAGCGGCCGTTGACCCAGCTGGTGCCCGGATCCATCCCGCACAGCGCCCACTTGAGATAGCCGTCGGGCAGGGAGAGCAGGTCCCGGCATTCGCTCGGCCAGGAGCCGAAGCGGGCGAGCAGGGCGCTCGTGTCGGCCGGCGTGGACCAGCTTTCCTCCTGCCAGTCCTCGGCAACGAGCGCGACGATGTTGAACTGATTTCCCCCGGACACCGGATAATGCACGACATGGGCGCGGCGGCCGAGCCACAGGCCGCTGGTCTCGCGCCATCGTGCCGGCACCCGGTCGACGGGCACTACGGCGCGGTAGGCCGTGCGGCCGCTGAAGACGGCCTGGCGCAGGTCCATGACGCGGCGGCGGACGTTCGACCACACGCCGTCGGCGCCGACGAGCGCCCCGCCGCTCAGGTGGTCGTTGCCCTTTTCGGTCTCGATCTCGACCTGCACCGCATCGGCGTTCTGGCGGGCATGGCGCACGCGGGTGCCGAGCCGCAGATCGATCCCGGCGGAGGCTTTCGCCGCGTTCAAGAGGACTTGCTGAAGGTCGCCGCGATGAATGACGAGATAGGGCGCGCCGTAGCGGGCTTCGGCGGTCTGTCCGAGGGGGATTTCGGCAATCGGCCTGCCGGTGCGCGCCGACATCACTCGGATCGCCTCGGGCGCGACCGCGTGCCGGCGCACCGCCTCTTCCAGTCCGAGACCGCGCAGCACGTGGAGGGCGTTCGGCGACAGTTGCAGGCCCGAGCCGATCGGGTCCAGCGCGGGCGCGGCCTCCAGAACGGTGACCGGGCGGGCGCGGCGCGACAGGGCAATCGCCGCCGTCAGTCCGCCGATCCCTGCGCCGGCGATGAAAAGGGTGTCCTGCATGGAGGAGGCCATATGCGCCTTGTCGTCAAAGCCGTTCGCGTGTCGCTCCGCCGGGATGCGGCAAAGGGGCGCCCCGCGACAGGCGCCGGGTCAGGCCGATGCGGCGGCGGGGGTCCAGACGCAGTCGGCAGGGTCGGCCTCGGAGGGGCCAAGCGCCGGGTTGTGGACATAGAGCGTCGAGCAATAGGGACACACGATCTCGCTGTCGCTGCCCATGTCCAGATAGACATGCGGGTGATCGAAAGGCGGCTTGGCGCCAATGCACTGAAATTCCTTCGCGCCGATCTCTATGCGTTCGAGACCGGTGTCGTTTTGAAAGTGGGGGACGACACCATCCGCCATCGTGACCATCCGTCGTTTGTCGTGGTTGCCAGGTGCGCGGACCATACGCAGGAAGAGGGCGCTTGAACAGGGGGCGCGGGCCGGAAATGCACCCGCCGCACAGCCCGGAGCCAGCACCCGGCGGCCGGACGCCTCCACCCGCCGGCGGTGCCCGCATCGGCGGGGTTTTCATCCCCATCCGCTGGCACTATCTTAGCGGCTCCTGTTTTTACGTTTACGTTAAGGTCAAACCATCATGCCGCATTTCGAGTCCGCCGGTCTTCGGCTCGCCTATCTGGACGAGGGCCGCGGAGAGCCCATCCTGCTGATCCACGGCTTTGCCTCGAACAAACAGGTGAACTGGGTCTATCCCGGCTGGGTCGAGATGCTGGTCAAGGCCGGACGCCGGGTGATCGCCATCGACAACCGCGGCCATGGCGAAAGCCAGGGAAGCCACAATCCGGATGATTATGGCGCGCCGACGATGGCGGAGGACGCAAGGCGGCTTCTCGATCACCTCGACCTGCCCCGGGTGGACGTCATGGGCTACTCCATGGGTGCGCGCATCTCGGCCTTCCTGACGCTCAATCATCCCGAACGGGTGCGCAGCGCCATTTTCGGCGGGCTCGGCTCCGGCATGATCACCGGGGTCGGCAACCCCGAGCCGATCGCCGCAGCACTTGAGGCGGAGAAGCTCTCCGACGTCACGGATCGCACGGGCCGTGCGTTCCGGGCGTTTGCCGACCAGACCAAGTCCGACCGCCTGGCGCTGGCCGCCTGCATGCGCTCCTCGCGCCAGAAGATCTCGAAGGAAGAAGTCGCCCGGATCACCCAGCCGGTGCTCGTCGCCGTCGGGACCCGTGACGAGATCGCCGGCTCGGCGTCGGAGCTTGCCGCGCTGATGCCGCGCGCCGAGGTGCTCGACATCCCGAACCGCGATCACATGGTCGCGGTCGGCGACAAGGTCTACAAGGCCGGCGCTCTCGCCTTCCTGGAATCGGTTGCGCGCGAGGGCCGGTCATGAGCGACACGCAGATCGACTTGCAAGGCGCGGACGGCAACCGGCTCATCGCCGATGTGTTTGGGAAGACCGGCCGGCCGGCGCTTCTGTTTCACGGCGGAGGGCAGACCCGTCACGCCTGGGACGCGACCGGGGCCCGGCTCGCCAAGGTCGGCCTGCAGGCCTGGAGCGTGGACCAGCGCGGCCATGGCGACAGCGACTGGGTGAAGGGCGGGTCCTACCGCTTCGAGGACTTCGGACGCGACGTGGTTGCGGTGGCCGACCGGTTCGCCGAAGAGGCCGGCCGCCGTCCGATCGCCATCGGCGCCTCGCTTGGCGGGATTGCCTCCCTGCTGGCGGAGGGTGCTTTGAAGCCCGGCACCTTGTCGGCGCTGGTGCTTGTCGACATCACGCCGCGGATGGACCCGTCCGGCGTCAACAAGATCATCTCCTTCATGTCGGAACGCATGCACGACGGCTTCGGCTCCGTCGAGGAGGCCGCCGATGCCATCGCCAGCTACCTGCCGCATCGCTCCCGGCCGAAGTCGCTCGACGGGCTGTCCAAGAACCTGCGCCGGCATTCCGACGGACGCTACCGCTGGCACTGGGATCCGCGTTTCATCGAGCAGAGGCACGATGGCGACGCGGACGAGCCGCAGCACATCGAGGCGGACCTGATGGCGGCGGCACGCGCACTCACCATCCCGGTGTTGCTGGTGCGCGGCGCGCGGTCGGAGCTCGTCACCGACGCGCATGTCGAGGAGTTCATGACGCTGGTGCCGCATGCGCAATATGCCGACGTCAAGGGGGCCGGCCATATGGTCGCCGGCGACCGCAACGACGCTTTCGCCGGCGCAGTGGTGTCCTTTCTGGACCGCCTGAAGGCTGCCTGACACGCCGGTGTTTCGCGGCGCTTTTCCCCGCAATCCCCCGCGGCTTCGGGCTGTGGACAAGTCCTGGCGGCGCGGTTCGCCGTCGTGGGGTGAGTTCTGCCTGGTCGGTAATTTGTTGCGGGAAATCAGCGATTTACATGGTTAACCGAGTGTTAAGTCGCAGCTTTAACAGCATGACTCACCGCTTCAGGAAGATGCTGGATCTTCTTGTTTTTGCACAGCAAGTCGCGTCAACTTAATGTGTGTCGGGAGGGGTAGCTTCATCCAGTGCATGAAGTGTCTCAAAGACAGAATCAATCCCGATCAGGCCGGCAGGGAATCAGTCCTGCGCGGCCGCGTCAAGGCGGGTCTCCCGGATCCGGCCTGTCCGGCCTCGGCTCGATCCTGAGGCTGCGCGGAATCGGTTAACAAAGTGACTCCGCGCCGCGCGTTCATCGCCCGGTGAAGCGGGGCGTTCTCTTTTCCAGGAAGGCGCTGCGGCCCTCGGCAAAGTCGGCGCTGTCGAAACAGGCATCGGCAAGCCGCTCGCAGGCCTCGCGGTCCTCCGGGGACATCGCACCTGCCACGGCGTCGATCCCGGCCTTTGCGGCGGCGAGTGTGAGCGGGGCGCCGAGGGCGATCGTCGCGGCGAGGTCGCGCGTTGCCGCCTCGAGGTCGCCGGGCGCAACGAGCGTGTCCACCAGGCAGGCGTCGCGGGCCTCTGCGGCGTCGAGCCGCTGGGCTGTGAAGAACATCAGCTTGGCGCGGGAGGGCCCGACGAGGCGGACGATGTCGGCGATGGCCGACGGCGGATAGGCAATGCCGAGGCGGGCGGCGGGGATGCCGAAGTGCGCCGTCTCGTCGGCGATGCGCAGGTCGCAGGCAGCAGCCAGGCCCAGCCCGCCGCCAAGGCAGAAGCCGCGCACCATCGCGACCGTCGGCAAGGGGCACTCGCGCAAGGCGTCGAAGGCGGCGACGTTGGTCGCCTCATAGGCCTGCGCCGAGCGGGCGTCCTTGCGAAGGGTGGCGAACTCGGAAATATCCGCCCCGGCGACGAAGGTCGCATCCCCGGCGCCGCGCAGGATCACGCAGCGCAGTCCCGGCGTCGCGGCAAGGGCGGCAAGCGCGCCGGGAAGGGCGCGCCACATCTCCAGCGTGACGGCGTTGCGCCGGGCGGGATTGTGCACGATGAGCCAGCCGGTGGCTCCCTCGACACGGGTCTCGATGCGGGGGCTGTCGGGCGTGTCGTGGTCGCTCCCCCGCGTCGTGCTGTCATCTGTCATGCCGGTCCCCATCTCCCGCTGTGGTCGCCCGGTTTTGGCAGGGCCCTGACGGATTGTCCAATGGCGCGTGCACGACACGGGGCGAAACGCCTGCGGGAAATCCCGAGGCGATTGCTTGGCTATGGTCATTCTGCGGTCAATGGCTATATGATTTCTGCAACTGAAGACTGCTTGGGTGCGCGCTCGCCGGCCGGAACCGGAGGCGAAGCCGCGACAGTACAGGAGGCAGAGATGCCGCAATCCCAGCAAATTTCCGAAGCGGCGGGCCTGCCGCGTCACGATCCCGTGTGGGAGAGGTTGCGCGAGGAGGCTGAGGCGATGGTGCGCTGCGAGCCGGCGCTCGCCTCCTTCGCCTATGAGACGGTGCTCAACCACGATCGTCTCGAGGAGGCCGTGGTGCACCGACTGGCCGACCGGCTCGGCCATGTCGTCGTGTCACCGTCGCTGATCCGCCAGACCTATCTGGAGGCGCTTGCCGACAGCCCCGCGCTTGGCGATACGTTCCGCGTCGATCTCGTTGCGGTCTACGACCGCGACCCGGCCTGCACCCGGTTCCTGGAGCCGCTGCTCTACTTCAAGGGCTTTCACGCGCTGCAGACGCACCGGCTGGCGAACTGGCTGTGGCGGCGCGGGCGCAAGGATTTCGCGCTCTATCTGCAAAGCCGCAATTCCGAGATCTTCCAGGTCGACATCCACCCGGCCGTGCCGGTCGGCAATGGCGTGTTTATGGACCATGCCACCGGCATCGTCATCGGGGCGACGGCACAAATCGAGGACAATGTCTCGATCCTGCAAAACGTCACGCTCGGCGGTACCGGCAAGGAGGAGGGCGACCGCCATCCCAAGATCCGTCACGGCGTCCTGATCGGCGCCGGCGCCAAGGTGCTCGGCAACATCGAGATCGGCCATTGCTCGAAGGTGGCGTCCGGCTCCGTCGTTCTTACCGACGTGCCGGCCAACTCGACGGTCGCCGGCGTTCCGGCGCGCGTCGTCGGCAAGGCCGGCTGCAGCGAGCCGTCGCGCACGATGGACCAGCTTATCGTGCCCGAGGCGGGCGGGACCTCCGACGGCTGAACGCATTGCGCCCGCGCGCAGACCCTGTGTGGAGACCCCTGCGCACCGTTTTCGCTCGCCGAATTCGGGGAGCGTTTGGGGAAAGGCCGGGTTAGCTCTTGGTTCGCGGCCGCGAATGTGTAGGCTTGCGCGCTTCGAAACGGGTCGAACTGCGTGATGTGCCGGCGTGTCAGGTCTTGACGATTGCCGGCGCAGGGTGCATCGCGACCCGATGACACATCCCGGACCGCCGCGTGACGCGGCGGTCAGTCCAAAGGAGCTCTCCGTGAAGCCTGACGAAATCCGCAAGCTCGAGGCCTACCTGAAGAAGAAATTCGAACTTCCGAAGCTTGCCGTCCGGGCGCGGCCCAACAAGGACGATTCCGCGGAAGTCTATATCGGCGACGAATTCATCGGCGTTCTCTACCGCGACGATGACGACGACGATCTGAGCTGGAGCTTCCAGATGTCCATCCTCGAGTTCGATATCGAGGAAAGCTGACGCGTCTGCCGACGGAGCGCCGGAGCGGGTGAGGCGTCGATGACGCCGACGCCCCGCATCCGGCGTCCGTCCGGCATCGTCGTCTCTCAGGCTGCTCCCAGGGTGCCGGATCCGGCTAGGGGGCGAAGGAGGCGACCAGCGTCGCGATTGCGCCGTCCATGGCGCGCCAGTCCGCGAGATGCACCTGGCGAAAGCGATAGGTCGCCATCAGACCGGTTGCGGTCCGGACCGTGCGTTCGCAGTTTGCCGCCAGCGCCTGGTCGCGCGGCGTGAAGCAGCGCGCGGCGAACAATTTTCCGCCATCGCGTGCGTGGGCCACGAAATCCGTGCCCGCCAGCCCGTCGCCGGCAAGCGGCAACAGGGCCAGTCCCGCCGGCCCCGGAAAAGCCTCCCCGGCGGAGAGGGACATCCACACCCGTTCAAAGCGCTCGTTGGTATCCAGCCCGCCCGCATCGGCGCGCAGCGCCAGCGACACCACGGGCGAGCGGTCGCCGGGATCGGCGAAGGACCGCGCATTTGCTTGCGTATATCCCTCAAGCGACGGCCACAGCACCGCCAGATGCAGCGTTTCAACGTCGCTGTCGCCGGCGCGCTCGTCGGAGTGCCGCATCATGTTGGCAGGAATGCTCTGGGCGACGGTGCCGACCCTGACCGGCACGCGCTCCGGGCTCTGCGTCCAGCTGCTCGGCTGGTTCGTATAGGTCATCCACTTTCCGACCGTATGCGCGACCAGCGCCGTGCCGACGAGGGCAAGCGCCACCACCATCGGCGTGAAATGCCGCGCCCGCATCCCCGTTCCGTTCGGCAAGGTCATCGGCATCATGCGCGAACTCCGGCGGCCGGTGTCGTCCCGGCCGCGATCGGGGCCGCAGTGTCCCGTCGGGGGACGTGTGTCCCGTCCTGACGCGGATCATGGGGCCAAGGGTTCGCCATTTTATGGTTACCGGTGTGTTAATGCGTCAATCGAAACGGCACGCGAATTGCTGGAAGGAGAGCAGAGTTTCTGATTAAGGTTCGGTGAGATTTGGTTAACGGGAGGTTAACAGGCGAATGACTGACTTGGCGCTGGCGGCATACATCGGAAGTGCCGGTTTCGTGGTGGCCGGGATTCTCGGCAGTTTCTATCAGCTTTTGACCGGTGAGCCGTTGAAGTTCGCGATTTCGGTGGAGACCTGGCTGAAGGGCGTGTTCTCCTGCCTTTTGTGCGTTTTCGCGGGCCCGTTCATCATCATGCGCAATGCGATTCGCGGTCGGAAGATCGAGCAGCGCCCGATCGGCTGGCTCGTGGCCTCCTCCACCATCGCCGGCATGTGGTCGATCTGCTCGGGCGTTTTCGTGCTGCAGATCGCGTTTATGATCTTGCTCTAGTTGCGCTGGCCGGCGCGGGCCGGCCCGCAAGGTCCCGTTTCCCGATCAGGAGATTGCGATGGCCATTTATCGGCTTGACGACCGGACGCCGGAATTGCCGGATGCCGGCGACTTCTGGATTGCCCCCGACGCGTCCGTAATCGGCGCCGTGGTGCTGAAGCGCCATGCCAGCGTCTGGTTCGGCGCGGTCCTGCGCGGCGACAACGAGACGATCACGCTTGGCGAGCGCACCAATGTGCAGGACGGATGCGTGTTGCACACCGACATGGGCTTTCCGCTGGAGATCGGCCGAGATTGCACCATCGGCCACAAGGCCATTCTCCATGGCTGCACGATCGGGGACAACAGTCTCGTCGGCATGGGCGCGACCGTCTTGAACGGCGCGCGCGTCGGGCGCAATTGCATTATCGGCGCCAATGCGCTGATCGCGGAAGGCAAGGAAATCCCAGACAATTCGCTGGTGGTCGGCATGCCCGGACGGGTGGTGCGCGACCTGGACGCGGCGGCGGCGCAAGGCATCACGGCGTCGGCGCAAGGTTACGTGCGCAACTGGCAGAGGTTTCTCGCCGGCCTGACCCGGCTTCCCGACTGAAGGCCGGCCGACTGAAGACCGGACGAAAAAAATGGGCCGGTCCCGAAGGACCGGCCCGACAACCCGACCTGGGTGTGGGGAGGGGGGATTAGCCGGATTGCCAAAAGGTGGGCGTCTGGTGCGTCAGTTGGAGAGGCTGGCAACCGTGCTGACCCGATGGTCGCTGATTGCCGCCCATTTCGCCGGATTGCGAGCGGATTGCCGCTTCACGAACCGGTAGGGCGTCGAGTACCAGGGCAGCACCGCCTCGATCTGGTTGTCGAGAATGATGTCGCCTTGATCGGTGCGCACGGTCAGGACGGCGTGACCGGAATTGTTGGTGTCCTTGACGACCGTGATGAGCAGGGCGCTCTTCGGCCATCCGCGCTTTTGCAGCACGCGCTGCTTTTCAAGCACGTATTCCTCGCAGTCGCCGGCCCCGGAGCTTGGAAATGTCCAGTATTCCTCGACGCCAAAAAGTTCGACATCCGTGACGGGGCGGATCTGGCGGTTCACCTCCGCGTTGACCGCGAGCAGCTCGTTCCACCGCTCCCGGTCGAGTTTCACCACCACGGCATTCCGGTTCTGCGACCGGCATTCGGACGGATTTTCGCTGCAGAACCCGACATGGCCGGCGGGAGCGCGGGTGGCGCCTCCAACTTCCATGAAGCGTCCGGTGGGTGTGTCCGCTTGTGCCGTTGTGGCGGTGGCGGCGACGATGCATGCGAAGGTTACTGCGATTGCTTTGCTTGCGATTTTCATGTCTATCCCTTCCCCAAGGTTGGATAGATCATGCGGATCGCGCTTTTATTTCAAAATAAAAAGCAAAGTTACATTAAAATCAAAGTCTATTTGAATTCTAGGATAATAATAATCGAATTGAATTCTATTTTGATTCAAATTTTAGCGGTTTCCTTGCCCGACGCGCGCAAGGGCGCCGGCGCGGCAGCCGGCCCTGATCTGGGTTCCGGTGCAGAGCGCGCCGGGCGCATGCCGTCCAGCGCGCTGCCGATGCAAGATCAACCTGTTGATTTAAAGAGAGTTTTATCCTGAGCGGTCGTCGTCCTGCGGCCTGGCGTGGTGCCGGCAGACGCGCACGACGGCAGGGTTTCTACGACCGGCGGCCGTCTCCGGCCGGGCCTGGCGCTATCCGCGCGAGACCGGGCGATCCGGGGCGCGACAGGGGCTGTCACCCGCAGTTGCGGCCCGTGCCGGACATGCGTCTGGGTCGAGATTTTTTTGAAAAAAAAGCGAGAGCGTCGGTGCGATCCGGCTGGCGGTCAGGAAATATGCCGCTCGAGGAGATCGCGGTTCTGGATGTTTGCGAATTCGACCGCAATGCCGTCCTCGGTGTGGCGCACGATCCGCGCCCGCATCTTGCCGATGTCGATGGCGATCCCGAGTTCGGGGCGCACATCGGTCTTCAGGGATGCGCCGGACAGCGACACGTCGACGATGCGGCACTTGTAGGAACGCCCGTCCGGCAGAACGATCTTGGTGACAGGGTTCTTCGGGGTGAAGCGCTCGTGTCTGCGGTCTTCCGGCAGGTTGAGGATGTCGCGGTTCGCCAGCCAGGTGAGGACATTCGCCAGCTTGTCGCGCTTGCGGGCCGTGGCATTGAGGCGGATGGCAAAGCCGCCCTCGATCTCGCGCACGACTTCGCCCTCGATGCGTCCGATGTGATCGAGATAGGCGACGACGCGTTCGCCGACGCGGGCGCTGACAGGGGCGACCAATGCGGCGCCACCGGGCGACATGTCGACGACCTGGCAGGGATACTCGCGCCGGTCCTCAAGCATGAAGCGCCCGAGGATGTTGACGGGAACACGGCTATGCCGGCGCCGGTCGAGCCGCTTCGCGGCTTCCGACGTCTGATATGTAAGTGCCGTGGCGTGCGCCATCCGTCATCGACCTTCCCTGAAGCGCAACGGCAGGACGTGCCGAACTTGCGCTGCATCCTGAAAATAGGCAAGGACGGTTAATAGACGGTAATTGCCGGCGGCGAAGACCCGAGCCTCAGGACTTGCCGCCGTCGATGACCATCAGATGCTGGACCTGGCGGCCGTTGCCGGCGATGGGTGCCGGAACGAATCCCGCCTCATGCCGGATGTTTGGCACGGTGCTCGTGCGGCGGACCATGCTGGAGGACAGGAAGGCCGGACGCTCGTCGGGCCAGATCAGCCGGACGCTCTTGACGGTCTGCGACAGGATCGGGTGCATGCCGGCCCAATATGGCTGTTCCAAAGCGACACAGGCGCCAAGCACGCGGTTGCATCCCTCGCCGGGAATATGCAGCGGCAGCAGGATCATTTCCATGTCGACGCTCTGGCCGCGCTCGGTGAAGCCGCTCAGGCCGACCACGGCCGCGGCCGCATCCTCGGTGACGGCTGCGAGCAGGGTCGCCAGCGCCTCATGGTCTTCCTCCGACCAGCCGCGCAGGATATTGCGGTTCTTCAGCTCCCGGCAGTGCAGGGAGCACAGGCGCGTGCCCGCGAGCCGGTAGCGGTAGGTCTGGGCGTCGATCAGCTCGAGAATGAAGGTGTCGCCGAGGATGCTGCGGATGCTTCCCGGTTCGATCTCGCTGCGGTCGGGGGCCGGGCGGCCGTCGCGCAGGGCATCCCAATATTCGTACAGGCGCTGTGTCACCGGGTGTTTCATGATCCTGGGGCCCCTCGTTCCGGTTCCGGTTGGGCCGTATCGCCGGCGTCCGTGTCCCGGATTGGAACGCTGGACGGGGCAATCGGCCGCTCGCGGTGAAACGAAGCACGCCCTGTGCCACGCATTCGATCTTTCGCGTTTACCTCCGGTTAAGGTTAACCAAACCTTTCGATTGTCGGCGACGGGCAGGCACGTCACCATCGTCTCGTTGGTTTTGCTGACGTGACGAGCACAAGCGCCCCATCCGACAGTGTGGCGCATCGACCCTTGGAACCGCCATGCGTGCCGCCGGCATGCCGGCGGTTTCTTTTTGTCCGGAGCCGAGGCGACTTGATCTGTTTGTCTTTTGGTCCAAGTTGCGGTGTTGACCGCGCGCCCGCGCCGGTGAGCCGCACTGTGCCAGCCGGGATCGCGCCAACCGGGATCGCGCCACAAGGGAACCGCAATGACCGTACCCGACATCCGGGGCTCTTCGCCGGAGCTGCCGCCGCCCTCCCAGCCGATCTTCAACCTGCCGCCGGTGATCACCTGGCTGGCCGGCATCCTGATCGCAATCCATGTCGTGAGCGCGCTGTTCCTGTCGCGCGACGCGGCGTTCGAGCTGATCATCGCCTTCGGGTTCCTGCCCGCGCGCTATTCCGCCGACTTCCTGCCGGGCGTGGCATTGCCGGGCGGGGCGGGGGCCGATGTGTGGACCTTCCTGACCTATGCGTTCCTGCATGGCGGATGGGCGCATCTCTTCGTCAATGTGCTGTGGATGGCGGTGTTCGGCAGCGCGGTCGCGCGCCGGCTCGGCACCCTGCGCTTCCTGCTGCTCTCCGCGCTTTGCGCGATCTCCGGCGCGGCCCTGCATCTTTACCTGCATTTCGGCGAGGCGGTCCCGATGATCGGCGCATCGGCCGCGATTTCGGGACAGATGGCGGCGGCCACCCGTTTCGTGTTTCAGGATGGCGGTCCGCTCGGCACCTTCCGCCGCTCGGACAATGCGGCCTATCTGGTCCCGGCCAAGGGGGTTGTCGACTCGCTCGCGAATCCGCGGGTCGCGATGTTTCTAACGGTCTGGTTCGGGATCAACCTGGTGTTCGGGCTGATCTCCACGCCCTTCGGCGGATCGAGCGGAAGCGTTGCCTGGGAAGCCCATATCGGCGGCTTCGTTGCCGGTTTCGCGTTGTTTTCGCTGTTCGATCCGGTGCCGCGCCGGCGCGGGTGACCGTGCCCGACTCCGGCAATTGCGGATTGCACCCCCGACAGGATTTGTCATGATGACACAGGCGCGCCCCTCGGGGCGCGCGTGAGGGACCAATTTTGGCTTCACGGGAGGAGGCGCGCATGACAGTCGCATCGATTTTGAATCAGAAGGGCCGGGACGTGGTGACGGAGCGCGCCGGCACCAGCTTGCGCGAGATCTGCTCGATCCTGGGCACGCGCCGGATCGGCGCCATCGTGATTACGGCCGAGGGTGGCAAGATCGAGGGAATCATCTCCGAGCGGGACGTGGTGCGGGCGATCTCGCAGGACGGGGTCGATGCGCTCGACCGCCCGGTCTCCGACTTCATGACAGCCTCGGTGGTGACCTGCGAGCCGCAGGAGACCGTGAACTCGGTCATGGCGCGGATGACCGGCGGCCGCTTCCGCCACGTGCCGGTGGTGCAGGACGGAAAGCTCGCCGGCCTGATCTCGATCGGCGACGCGGTGAAGCACCGCATGGCGCAGATCGAGCGCGAGGCGGAGGACATGCGCAACTACATCGCCATGACCTGACATCGCCATGACCTGACGGGGTTTCCCCGGCTCGACGGGCCAGGAGGGGCGAAAACAAACGGCACGCGCAGGCGCGTGCCGTCAACCCGATGCCAAAGGATGCCAATGCTCTCCCGCGTCATGCCGGGCAAGCGCAAGCGCGACCCGGTATCGGAGAGCCGAAAACCATCCTATTCGATGAGTTGCCCACCGCGAGGCCGTGGCTCTCCGATCCCGGCTCTCATTGCATTCGGCCGGGATGACGACGTTTTCGAGCTCTTGGATTTATCGTAGTTCTCACGGAACACGCGGGCGGGTGCCGTTTGGTGTCTGGGGGGCTCGGGGAAGTGTGCCGCTGCGGTGTGTGTCGCCGCTCAGCTCTTGCCGTAGACGACGTCCGGGTCATAGACCCGGGCGTCGCCGGTTGGCTCCAGGCGCGGCGAGCCGTCCGGACCCAGCTCCACGCGACGGTAGAAGCACGACTTGTAGCCGACATGGCAGGTGGCGCCATTGCCGGCGACGCGGACCCTGAGCACCAGCGCGTCCTGGTCGCAGTCGGTGAGAACCTCCACCACCTGCTGCACCTGGCCCGAGGTCTCGCCCTTTTTCCAGAAACTCTGGCGCGAGCGGCTCCAGTACCAGGCCTCGCCCGTCTTGAGCGTGCGGGCGAGCGCCTCGGCGTTCATGTAGCCGACCATGAGCACGGACCCGTCGTCCGCGTCCGTCACGACGCAGGCGATCAGCCCGTCCGCGTCGAACTTCGGCTGGAAGCCCGTGCCTGTCTCGATGTCGGTCTTGTCGCCGCGCGCAGCGAAAATCGTGTCGCTCATGTCCGTCCGTTCGTTGCGCGCGCCTGTGCCGCCCGTGCCGGGATCAGCCGCGCCTTGTGTCGCGCACCAGGGTCATGAAGCGGACCTGTTCGCTCGGATCGTCGCGGAAGACGCCGGTGAACTGGGTCGTGATCGTCGAGACGCCGCGCTTCTGGACGCCACGCATGGTCATGCACTGGTGCTCGGCTTCCAGCATAACGGCGATGCCGCGCGGGGCAAGATGGGTGTCCATCGCCTCGGTGATCTGCGCCGTCAGGTTTTCCTGCGTCTGCAGGCGCTTGGCGAAGATGTCGACCACACGGGCGATCTTCGACAGGCCGACCACGCCCTCGGTCGGATAATAGGCGACATGCGCCTCGCCGACGAAGGGCAGCATGTGGTGCTCGCAATGGGAAAAGAACGGAATCCCGCGCACGAGCACGATGTCGTCATAGCCGCCGACGTCCTCGAAGGTGCGCTTCAGGTGTTCGGCCGGATCCTGGTCGTAGCCGGAGAAGATCTCCTGATACGCCTTGGCGACACGCTTGGGCGTGTCGAGCACGCCTTCGCGAGTCGGATCGTCGCCCGCCCAGGCGAGCAGCGTGCGCACGGCAGCTTCCGCTTCCTCGCGCGTGGGTCGCGCCAGCGGGGTCTCGGTGCTGTCGTCGCGCTGCGCGACCGGGTTCAAAATGGCATCCATTGCGGGCTCCCCCGTTTGTACTCTCTTACGCATGCGATACGCTGACCCCGTCGCTTCGGACCACATGAATCATCAGGTGCGACACTCCTTGCGCGGCGAGATCGCACGGCAATCTGGTTGAATTGCGGCACCGCGCCCGGCTCCGTGATCGCAGGGCAGCGTGACGAAGGACAGGTCCCGTTTCTTTCGCGCGCTGCTCCCTATATAAGGGGAAGAACGGGCTGTGAAGCTGGAACGCCGGTGTCACGCTTTCTTGATGAGGCACGTATGCTTGACGACGTCTACAACGCGAAAATCCTGGAACTGGCCGGCAATATCCCCCGTATCGGTCATCTTCAAGCGCCTGATGCATCTGCAAAGGCTCACTCTAAGTTGTGCGGTTCGACGGTCAATGTCGACTTAAAAGTGCATGATGGTGTTGTGACCGATTTTGCGCATGAGGTCAAAGCATGCGCGCTGGGCCAAGCATCCTCCGCGATCATGGCGCGCAACATCGTCGGCGCGAGCGCCGCCGAGCTCAGGGATGTGCGCCAGCGCATGTGGGCGATGCTCAAGGAGGGCGGCCCGCCGCCGGAGGGCCGCTTCGCCGAATGCGCCTTCCTGGAGCCGGTGCGCGCATACAAGGCCCGCCACGCCTCCACGATGCTGACCTTCGACGCTGTGGTCGACGCGCTGGACAAGATCGACGCGGCCCGCGGCTCGGATGCTGCCTGAAACGGGAGCCGCGCCGCGTCGCGGCGTCTGACGGGCTTTGAAAGGCCGACGTCATGTGTCCTTCGACATCGCCCAGGAGTGCCGGGCCCAGGAGCGCCGGCCGGACCGGTTTCGGCGCGCGGATCGCGCTCGGGTTGATCCGCGTCTACCAGCTGACGCTCTCGGCCTTCATCGGACGCTCCTGCCGCTATGCGCCGAGCTGTTCGGAATATACCTCCGACGCCATTCGCCGCCATGGCCTGTGGGCCGGCGTCTGGATCGGGCTTGCCCGGTTGCAGCGCTGCCGGCCGGGCGGGGGCAGCGGTTTCGACCCCGTGCCCGAGACCTGCGATCACAGTCGCCACCGCTTCCGCCCCTGGCGGTTCGGGCGCTGGAAATCCGATCATATCGACCCGTCGACGCGGCTCGACTGAAGCCATGCATTTTCTTGGCCCGGCATGCGGATCGCGCGCGAGACGCGACGCATTTCAGGGAGTAATGCGGCAATGACTTTCTTCCGTTTTCGGGCGTAGCGCGATGTTGTCCAGCAGTTTACCGGACGTTGAAATACGCCTGGCCCAGATGTCCGACCTTCCCGAATTGTTGCGCCTTGAAAACGCGTGCTTTTCCGGCGACCGAATTTCGCGGCGCAGCTTTCGCCGCTTTCTGGAAAGCGCCGGCGCCTCCTGTCTCGTCGCCGAGGCAAACGGGCAGATGCTTGGATATGCGCTGCTGCTGTTTCGCTCCGGAACGGCGCTTGCGCGGCTCTATTCGTTTGCCGTCGATCCGGCAGCGCGCGGCTCCGGCCTGTCGCGCCGGTTGCTCGCCGCCGCCGAGGCGGACGCCTTCGAGCGCGAGCGCATCCTGCTGCGGCTGGAGGTGCGCGAGGACAATGCGCCGGCCCGTGCGCTCTACGAGCGGGCCGGCTATCGGCGCCACGGGCGGGTTGCGGATTACTATGAGGACGGTACGGCCGCGATCCGCATGGAAAAGCTGCTGCACGACGAGGCGGCGCCGCCTTCCGCCGTGCCCTATTTCTCGCAGACGACCGATTTCACCTGCGGCCCCGCCTGCCTGATGATGGCGCTGAAGCACCTCGGTGCGGTCGAGACGCTCGACGAGCGGCTGGAGCTGCGCCTGTGGCGGGAAACGACGACGATCTATCTGGCCTCCGGACACGGCGGCTGCGGCCCTTTCGGCATGGCGGTCGCCGCCGCCCATCGCGGTGTCGAGGCCGAGGTGCGGCTGGCGCCGGGCGGGCATCTGTTCCTGTCGTCGGTACGCGATCCGGACAAGCGCCGGGTGATGGAGATCGTCCAGGACGACTACCGGAGCGAAGCCGCCCGGCTCGGCATCGACAGCACCGGCGAGCCGCTCTCGGCCCCGGACCTCGCCGAAGCGGTGCGCGGCGGGGCGCTGGCGATCGTGCTGATCTCCGAGTACCGGATGCTGGGGCGGCGCGGCCCGCATTGGGTGCTGGTGCAGGGGCAGGATCCGCGCCATTTGTTCATTCACGACCCCTGGCTCGGCTACGAGGGCTATGAAACGCCGCAGGATGCTGCCAACCTGCCGATCCCTTTCGCGGAATTCGATCGCATGGCACGCTGGGGCAAGCCGCCGGTCCGCGCTCAGATCCTCCTTAAGAAGGCACTGTAGGTCATGGCCACATGGGTCGTACTCGTCGACAATCCCAAGGATGTCTCCAACGCCGACACGCCGCACAAGGTGATGAGCGTGCGCGACTACCTGATGCGGCCGAAGCTCTTTACCGGCACGCATCCCAATATCATCAACCTGTCGCGCTCCTACGCCTATCAGGGCGCGGGCTACTACGCCTCGCTGCTGGCCGAGGCGCGCCAGCACCGCGTGCTGCCCAACGTCGAGACGATGATCGAATTGTCCCGCAAGGGGCTTTACCGCCATGCGCTGCCCGAGCTGGAGGACAGCCTCAACCGCTGTCTCGCCAAGGCGGACAAGGATGTCGTCGGCGAGCGCATCCTCGTGTGCCTCGGCTACAGCAGCGTCGCCGCGCTGGAACCCTTCGCGCGTCTGCTGTTCGACTGGTACCGCGCGCCGATCCTGGAGGTGACGCGCACCTCCGGCGACTGGTCGGCGATCGCCCGCATCCGCACGGTGTCGATCTCCGATCTCGATGCGGAGCGCCGCGCCTTCATGATGGAGAGCCTGGAGCGCTACACCCATCGCGCCTGGCGCGCGCCGAAGCAGCGCGTGCCGATGAAATATTCGCTCGCCGTGCTGTCGGACCCGAAGGACGAACTGCCGCCCTCCAGCCAGGCGTCGCTGCGCCACATGGCCAAGGTCGCCGCGCGCCAGGGGGTGGAACTCGTGCCCATCGGCAAGGGCGACCTCGACCGGCTGGCGCAACATGACGCGCTCTTCATCCGCGAGACGACGAATATCGACAATCACACCTATCGCTTCGCCCGCCGCGCGACGCAGGAGCGCATGCCGGTGATCGACGATCCGGTCTCCATGATCCGCTGCACCAACAAGGTCTATCTGGCCGAACTGATGGAAAGCCACGGCGTGCCCGTGCCGCGCACCGCGATCCTTTCCAGCGTCAAGGAGGCGGCCGGCCTTGAACAGCGGCTCGGCTCGCCGGTGGTCCTCAAGATCCCGGACGGTTCCTTCAGCCGGGGCGTCTTTCGCGTTTCGGGCGAGGCGGAGATCGCGGAAAAGCTGAAACTGCTGCTCGACGACAGCGACATCATCATCGCCCAGGAATATTGCCCGACGGAATTCGACTGGCGCATCGGCGTGCTCGACGGCGAGCCTTTGTTCTCGGTGCAGTATCTGATGGCGAAGAAGCACTGGCAGATCGTCAAGCACGAGGACGGCAAGCAGGCCAAGGAGGGCAGCTTCCGCTCCGTGTCGTTGGCCGAAACGCCGCCGGCGGTGGTGGAGACGGCGGTGCGCGCCGCCCGCCTCATCGGCGACGGCTTCTATGGCGTCGATCTGAAATCCTTCGGCGACCGCGTCGTGGTGATCGAGGTCAACGACAATCCCAACCTCGACCACGGGGTCGAGGATTCCGCGGAAAAAGACGCGGTGTGGGAACGGCTGGTGCGCTGGTTCGTGCGCCGCATCGAGGCGCGGTAGGGGCGCGGCAGAAGGGGCAGTAGCGAGCACGCTCGCGCCCTCCCGTCCGGCTCACTGTTGCCCCAAAGGCGCAAATCCCATATCAGGGGCGCGCCGGCGCTTGCGCGATCTTGCGCGACCGACGCCGTCACCCCAGAAAGCGGGGGCGCCTCAGCCCCTGAAGCCCATGCTTACCTGCCGCGTTTGCAGGAGTGAGCCGGAGAGACACATGATCGACCTGACCTTTCCCGACAATTCCGTTCGCGCGTTCGAGCCAGGCGTCACCGGCGCGGAGATCGCCGCCGGCATTTCCAAGTCGCTTGCCAAGAAGGCGGTCGCGGTTGCCATCGACGGAACGCTCGCCGACCTGTCTGAGCCGATCCGCTCTGACGCGAAGCTGGAGATCGTGACGCGCGACGACCCGCGCGCGCTGGAACTGATCCGCCACGACGCGGCCCATGTGATGGCCGAGGCCGTGCAGGAGCTGTGGCCGGGAACGCAGGTCACCATCGGTCCGGTGATCGAGAACGGCTTCTACTACGACTTCAAGCGCGACGAGCCGTTCACCCCCGACGACCTGCCGGTCATCGAGAAGAAGATGCGCGAGATCATCCAGCGCGGCGATGCCTTCACCAAGGAAGTGTGGTCGCGCGAGGAGGCCAAGCGCCACTTCCTGTCGAAGGGCGAGACCTACAAGGTGGAACTGCTCGACGCGATCCCCGAGGGCGAGGACGTCAAGATCTACAAGCAGGGCGACTGGCTCGATCTCTGCCGTGGGCCGCATATGGCCTCGACCAAGCAGATCGGCGACGCCTTCAAGCTGATGAAGGTGGCCGGCGCCTATTGGCGCGGCGACAGCGACAACGAGATGCTGACCCGCATCTACGGCACCGCCTGGGCGAATGAGGCGGAGCTGAAGGCCTATCTCCACATGCTGGAGGAGGCGGAGAAGCGCGACCACCGCAAGCTCGGCCGCGAGATGGACCTGTTCCATTTCCAGGAAGAGGGGCCGGGCGTCGTCTTCTGGCACGCCAAGGGCTGGAGCCTGTTCCAGAGCCTCGTGTCCTACATGCGCCGCCGGCTGGCGGAAGACTATGACGAGGTCAACGCGCCGCAGATCCTTGACACCTCGCTGTGGGAGACCTCCGGTCACTGGGGCTGGTACAAGGAAAACATGTTTTCCGTGCAATGTGCCGATCCGGAAGCCGAGGACACGCGCCTCTTTGCGCTGAAGCCGATGAACTGCCCGGGTCACGTGCAGATCTTCAAGCACGGGCTGAAGAGCTACCGCGACCTGCCGCTGCGTCTGGCCGAATTCGGCGCGGTGCATCGCTACGAGCCGTCGGGCGCGATGCACGGGCTGATGCGCGTGCGCGGCTTCACCCAGGACGATGCCCATGTGTTCTGCACCGAGGAGCAGCTTGCCGAGGAGTGCCTCAAGATCAACGAGCTGATCCTGTCGACCTATGCCGATTTCGGCTTCGACGAGATCGTCGTCAAGCTTTCCACCCGGCCGGAAAAGCGTGTCGGCTCCGATGCCTCCTGGGACCATGCCGAAGCGGTGATGGGCAAGGTCTTGAAGACCATCGAGGCGCAGTCCGGCGGGCGCATCAAGACCGGCATCCTGGAAGGCGAGGGCGCCTTCTACGGTCCGAAGTTCGAATACACCCTGCGCGACGCCATCGGCCGCGAATGGCAGTGCGGCACCACGCAGGTCGACTTCAACCTGCCGGAGCGCTTCGGCGCCTTCTACGTCGACGCCAACGGCGAGAAGAAGACCCCGGTGATGGTGCACCGCGCGATCTGCGGATCGATGGAACGCTTCCTTGGCATTCTCATCGAGAACTACGCCGGACATTTCCCGCTGTGGCTGGCGCCGCAGCAGGTGGTCGTCACCACGATCACCTCGGACGCCGACGACTATGCCCGCGAGGTTCTCGCCGCGATGAAGAAGGCCGGCCTGCGCGCCGAGATCGATCTGCGCAACGAGAAGATCAACTACAAGGTCCGCGAGCATTCGCTGGCGAAGACGCCGGTGATCGTCGTCTGCGGCAAGCGCGAGGCGGAGGAGCGCACGGTAAACATCCGCCGCCTCGGCTCCAAGCACCAGACCGCCATGGGTCTCGACGAGGCGGTGTCCTCGCTGGTCGACGAGGCGATCGCCCCGGACCTGCGCCGGGACGCGGAGTAAGACTGAGCGGATCTCGGCGACGGCGGCCTGTTGGCAACGCCGCCGGGGTCACCCCAGTGACGAAGGGGGCGAGTGCTTTCCCGCATCATACCGGGCAAGCGAACGCGCGACCCGGTATCGGGGAGCCCGAGAGCTTCTTTTCGAATGAGGTGCCCGGCACGAGACCGTGCCTCACCGATCTCGGATCGCAGCTCACGCTGCGTCCGGAAGGACGCCCGTTTCGAGGCTTTTTCGCTCGATAGGGGGTTGCCGGTGTCAAAGCGTGCGCGACGGGCGGCTTGCTCAGTTTTGCATGACGCTGCTGGTCAGCACCTCGACCTCGCCGTGCTCGGCCGTCTTCACTACGAAATTGCGCGAATAGAGCTTGTCCGCATTGCGCGCGATCACCTGGTATTCACCCGATGCGAGGGTGAAGGCCGGGAAGGCGCCGTTGCCTTCCGCCACCACGTCGCCGCCCGGCGTGAGCACGCTCCAGGCGGTGCTGGCGAGCGCTTCGCCGCCGCGCTGGTTGACCAGCTTCAGCGTGACGCGCGCCGCATTGTGGTAGACGGTCGCCTCGGTGAGCTTGCCCGGTTCGACGTGGATGTCGGCCCGCACGATCGCGTTGACCCCGCCGTAGCGGCTGACCACGTGATAGGTGTCGGCGTTGAGGCGCACGACCTCGCCGGGTGCGATGTTGCCGGCGACCAGCTTGCGCTCGCCGCGACTGTTGAATTCGCGCTCGTAAATGTCGAAACGGACCCGGCCGGTGGTGATCGGCATGTGGCCGCTGAACTGGGCGTCGAGCTTCATGCCGCCGGCATTGAGCAGCACCGTCTGGCTTGTCACGCCGTTGTCGACGGCAATGCGGCTGGTGCGCCCGGCAAAGCCGAACGCCGTATGCACCAGATAGGTTCCCGGCTCGAGGCGGAAGTCCGCATCGCCCCCGGTCGCGGTGGCGACCAGTTCAAGCTGGCCGTCGTCGCCGGGCGCATCGGCATAGACGCGCCAGGACACGCCCCGGGTCAGGGACGGACTGTCCTCGCTCAGGCGGGCGACGAGATAGACCGGGCTGACCCCGGACAGGCCCGGCATGCCCGTGTCCGGGGTGATGGCCGGTGCGTAGGAAACGGCGGGGGCAATCGCTCCCTGGATCGGGGCGGGGGCTGCAAGGCCGTCGAGCGGCGCCGGATCGTCCAAAACCGCGCGGCCGTCATCGGGCCCGCCGGGGGCGCCGAGCGCGTCGGGCTTGGGCGGCGGCACGACCACCTCCTGGGCGACGGCGGACGTGGCGAGGCCCGCCACGAGTGCCAAGCCCGCAAGGAATTTCGTCAAGACATGCATGTCGTTCGATTCGTCCCGCTCGGTCGAGTTTGATCCTGCCCTAGTTCCTTCCCCAAAACTGGGGCGATTTCAAGTCGAGGCGGGTCCGCCCGGAGGTCCTTTGCGGTTTCGGCGCGCTCGCATAATTGACAGCGGGGAAAAGGCAGCTACCTGTTGCGGGGACAGGAGCCTTGCCGCGCCCGCGACGGACGCGCGAAGAGCTCTCCCCATTCGTTCGAATTCCTGCCCGGAAGGACGCTCATGACACTGGAACCCTTCGACGTGCTCGGCCATTTGCGCAAGCGCCGCTCGCACCCGGCCGCCAGCCTGGCGGAGCCCGCGCCGCAGGGCGCGGCCCTGCAGACGATCCTGGAAGCGGCCTCGCGCGTGCCGGACCACGGCAAGCTCGTGCCCTGGCGGTTCATCCTGGTGCGCGGCGACGCCCGCGACGCGCTGGGCGAAAGGCTGGTGAAGATGCTGGAAGCGCGGGGCGAGAGCCTCGACGACACGCGCCGCGAGCAGGAGGCGACGCGGTTTTCGCGCGCGCCGCTGGTGGTGGCGGTGGTCAGCCGTGCCGCCGTCCATCCCAAGATCCCGGTGTGGGAGCAGCAGCTCTGCGTCGGTGCGGTCTGCATGAACCTGGTTCACGCGGCCCATGCCAGCGGCTATGCCGCGCAGTGGCTGACCGAATGGATGGCCTTCGACGACGAGGTTGGCGCGGTGCTCGGGCTGTCGGATGCGGAGCGCGTCGCGGGCTTCGTGCACATCGGAACCCCGACGACGGTGCCGGCGGAGCGCGCCCGCCCGGATCTCGACAGCCTGATCAGCGAATGGACCCCGCAATGACCCATTATTCCTACACGATCGCCGAGGGTCACGGCCTGCCGCACAATCCCTTCAAGGCGATCGTCGCGCCGCGTCCCGTCGGCTGGATCTCGACCGTGGGGCAGGACGGCGCCTTCAATCTCGCGCCCTACAGCTTCTTCAATGCGGTTTGCGACACGCCGCCGATGGTGCTGTTTTCCTCCAGCGGCTTCAAGGACACGGTGGCCAATGTCGAGGCGTCGGGCGATTTCGTCTTCAATCTGGCGACCGAGGACCTGAAGGACGCCATGAACCGGACGTCGGCGCCCTATGCGCATGGCGTTTCGGAATTCGACAAGGCGGGCCTCACGCCGGTGGCGTCGGATCTGGTTGCCGCGCCGCGCGTCGGCGAGGCCAAGGCCGCCTTCGAGTGCCGGCACCTGCAGACCATCCGCCCGGTCGGCCTCGATGGCACGCCCGCCGACAATTGGATCGTGCTCGGCCAGGTGGTCGCGGTGCACATCGACCGCTCGGTGCTGGTCGACGGGCTGTTCGACGTCACCCTGGCGCGGCCGCTGTCGCGGCTGGGATATATGGACTACGCCGTCGTCGACAGCGTGTTCCAGATGACGCGGCCGGCCGCCGACTGAGCCACCCTTTCGGCAAGGGCGGGGGATGTCCTGTCCTTGCCGTGCGGGCGGTCATTTCGGATGGTCCGTTCAGGCGGTCGAAAGTCCGGCGGCGCGCGCGCGGGCGAGCAGCTTTTCCGCCCGCCTCAGATGCGGCCGGTCGAGCATTTCTCCGTCCAGCCCGACCACGCCCGGATCGCCGGCAGCGGCGAAGGCGTCGACGATGCGGCGCGCGTCGGCAATGGCGTCCGCGGACGGCGTGAAGACCTCGTTGATGACGGGAACCTGCGCCGGATGGATCACCATCTTGGCGGTGAATCCGTCGCGCAGCGCGTCTTCCGCTTCCCGCCGCAGGCCGTCGAGATCGCGGAAGTTGGTGAAGACCGTGTCGATGGGAATGGCGCTAGCGGCAACCGCGCCGAACAGGCACAGATTGCGCGCCATGCGGAAAGGCTCGGTGAAGCCGCCCGATGCGTCGCGGTTTCCAAGCGCGCCGATGTCGGCGGAAAGATCCTCCGCGCCCCAGGACAGCCCGTCGAGCCGCGCGCTGGCGCCGGCGTAGCTGCCGAGGTTGAACAGCGAGGCGGCGGTTTCGGTCGCGACGATCACGATCCGCGTCGACCCGTCGGGCAGGTCGTTCTGCGCCTCGTGGACGGCAAGCTTTGCGTCCAACTGTTGCACGCTTGCTCCCGAGATCGACTTCGGAAGCATGATGCCTTCGGGGGCGGCCGGCATGACTGCTGCGAGGTCGGCGTCGGTCTCGCCGGTGTCGAGGGCGTTGACGCGGACATAGAGGCGCGGGCGCTCGCTGCGCTCCCGTGCCTCGGCCAGAAACCGGGCCGCGACGGCGCGGGCATTTTCCTTGGCGTCGAGCGCGACGGAATCCTCAAGATCGATGAGGAGAACGTCGGCGCCGCTGTCGAGACCCTTGGCCAGCTTGCGCTCGCTGTCGGCCGGCACGAACAGGAGGGAGCGCATGGATCAGGCGCCTCCGTTGCGCTTTTTCATGAAGGCCTGACGGCGGCAGACGGCGACCAGCACGTCGTGCTGATTGAAGGCCTTGTGCTCGAACTCGACGATGCCGGCGTCCGGACGCGAGCGGGATTCGCGCTTGGTGATGACTTCCGTGGTGCAGTGGACGCTGTCGCCCTGAAACAGCGGGTGGGGAAACTTCACGTCGCTCATGCCGAGGTTGGCGATGGTGGTGCCAACGGTGGTGTCATTCACCGAAATGCCGATGAGCAGGCCGAGGGTGAACAGGCTGTTGACCAGCGGCTGACCCCACTCCGTCTGGGTTTCGCAGAAATGCCGGTCGATGTGCAGCGGCTGCGGGTTCAGCGTCATGTTGGAGAACAGCATGTTGTCCATCTCCGTCACCGTGCGGGTGAGCGTGTGATGAAAGACGTGCCCGATCTCGAACTCCTCAAAATGCAGTCCCGGCATGGAATCCTCCCCCTTTGGAATTGCACGCGAATGCGGTGCAATTTGCGCGATGCTTTCAGATTATGCGAATCGCCTTTCCCGCATACCCACGCAAAACCCAAGGCGCAACAGGCGTTAAGAGGCATTAACGACTCGTTAACCACTTGCCTCCGACTCTTAACCAAATCCTAAGACATGCGTACCCAGGAGTGCGGAGCATGAAAGTCGGCGACCCGTCCTCGATCGCCTCCAGGATCGAGCAAGCATTTCAGTCCGCGAGCACGACCACCGGCGCCTCCTTCGAGTATCTGGTGAAGACGGCGCAGCGGGAATCGAATTTCGATGAGGATGCCAAGGCGCGGACCTCCAGCGCCTCCGGCCTGTTCCAGTTTATCGAAAGCACCTGGCTGGAAACGATGAAGCAGTCCGGCCACAAGCACAGGCTCGGCAAATATGCCGATCAGATCGAACGCTCGCCCGGCGGCCGCTACAAGGTCGCCGATCCGGCAATGCGGCGCGAGATCCTGGCCCTGCGCGACAATGCGGAAATCGCCTCGATGATGGCGGGCGAGCTGACCCAGAAGAATGCCGACTATCTGACGCGCAAGCTCGGCCGGCAGCCGAACGAGGGCGAACTCTATATTGCGCATTTCCTCGGGGCGGGCGGGGCCAACAAGCTGATTCGTCTTGCGGAAACGCAGCCGACGCTCGCCGCCGACAGGGTGTTTTCCAAACAGGCCCGCGCCAACAAGCCGATCTTCTACGACAAGGGCGGCGCACGCACGGTCGCCGAGGTCTACGCCAATCTGGTGGCCAAGCATGGCGGTCCGACGCCGACCATCCCCGGTCTCGGAACGACGATGGTCGCAGTCTTGCCGAATGCCAAGCCGCAACTGGCCGGCAACCCGGTGACCCTCGCCGCCGTGGATGGCGCAACGACGGCCACTCCCTTGCCCGGCGGCGAGCTGACGATCGGAGACCCGACGAGCCGTGTCCTCACCGCCTGGTCGGCGACCAACGACATTTCCTCTCCGTTCCATGCGCTGTTCCGCAATGGGGTGGAGGCGAAACGCGCCTCTTTCGACAACACCTTCCTGTCGGCCTTTGCCGCACAGGAGGTGGGCCAGCAGGAGGCCGTGCAACGCGCCGCCGCGCGCCAGACGTCCGGCGAGGATGCCTACAGCCAGCGTCGCTCCCGGGTTCTCGCGCAGCTCGAGACGACGGCCACGGCTTCGCTGGAGCTGGGCAAGCCCATGGATCTCACCGGCTTTCTCAACTACCGGCCGAGCTTCGCCCAGAAGGAACTCCTGCCGCCGGTCTGACGGACTGGCCTTGCGAGAGGGTTTCGGCACGCGGTGCCATGCGCCGCGTTTTCAGGATGATGACAAAGCCTCGAGTGGCGTCCTCCCGGACGCAGCGAGAGCTGCGATCCGGGATCGGTGAGGCAGGGACCCGGCCGCTGGCAACTCCTAAAAACGGATAGGTTTTTGGCTCTCCGATACCGGGTCGCGCTTCCGCTTGCCCGGTATGACGCCTGGAGCAACTCCACCTTTGTCAGCAGCCTGCGCGGCGCCTTGCGCCGCTTGTTTTCGTTTGGCCCACCGGAGAGCCCTTGCCGGCAAAGGTGCGATCATGGTGAACGAAGCCTTAAAGGTTTATCGCGCAAACTGCTGATCCTGATGAGTTTGCAGCCGCCTTTGGGGATGCCGCACGATGATCGTTCAACAGTTTCTGCGATGGATGACCGACGCGCCGACGGAGCGCCGCGCGGATGCGACCAGCGCGCTGGCGCGGGCCTATCTTTATTCGGACCTGTCGGACGATGACCGGGACGCGGCCGAAGCGGCGATGATGATCCTGCTCGACGACCCGAGCCCGACCGTGCGCCGGGCGTTGGCCGAGGCGCTGGCGCGCAGCCCCGATGCCCCGCGCGAGGTGATTCTGGCGCTCGTTTCGGATCTTCCGCAGATTGCGGAGCCGGTCCTGACATATTCCCCCGTGCTGCTGGACGCGGAACTTGTCGACGCCGTTGCCGGCTTTGCGGATCCGTTGCCGGCTGCGGTCGCCCGCCGGTACGATATTTCGGTATCGGTGGCGGCTGCGATCGCCGAGGTCGGCTCGCTGTCCGCCTGTCTGGCCCTTGCCGAAAATCACGAGGCGGAGATCCCGAAATTCAGCCAGGCCCGCATGGTCGAGCGCCATGGCGACACCCCTGAATTCCGTGAGGCGCTGATGCGCCGCGGCGACACGCCGATCGAGATCCGCCAGATGCTGTTGAAGCAGGTCGGGGATCTGTTGAGCGATCACCCGCTCGTGCGCCTCGGCTTGCGCGAGGAGCGCGCGCGCTCCGTCGTACTCGAGGCCCGCGAACGGGCGACCGTCTCGCTTGCCAATACGGCCGACGTCGGCGAGACGCAGGCGCTTGTCGAACATCTGCTGACCAGCGGCCAGTTGACGGCCGGCCTGCTGCTTCGCGCCGTTTGCACCGGCAATACCGGCCTGTTCGAGGCCGGGCTGGCGCGCCTCTCCGGGCTTGGTCTCGGCCGGGTCGCCTCGGTGGTGCAGGGCGGTCGCATGCTGGCGCTGCGGGCGCTGCTGTCGCGGGCCGAACTTCCCGCGCGCACCCATCCGCTGTTTTGCGTTGCCGTCACGGTGTGGCGGGAGATCTCGCGCGAGGCCGGTCATGCGGTGAGCTGCGGCGGCAATGTGGTGCTGGCGCGTCGGGTGGTGGGGCTGGTGCTCGACCGCTATCAGGGCACCGACGGCGTCGAAGCCGATGATCTGGTGGTGATGCTGCGCAGGTTCTCGGCCGAAATCGCCCGCGAATCGGCGCGGGCCTATATGGAACGCACGCTGGCGGCCTGACGCGGTCGCCGCTCAGGTCTGGCCCTGATCGGCCGGCGGCGCGGTGCGCGCGACGAAATCCTCCGTCACCTCGGTGAGACGGTCGACCAGCGCGCGGGCGGTCGGGTTTTCTTCCTTCTGCGCGGTTTCCGCGACCATGGCGCGCACGGCATCGACATGCTGTGCCACCAGTTTCGCCGGCAGGCTTTCCGTCGGAACATGTTCGATCAGGTGACACAGGCTGCCGGCGACCGCCCCGACCAGCGGATAGCCGAGCGTGCTCGCCTGGCCCTTGATGTCATGGGCGGCACGAAACAGGGTTGCGCCGTTTTCCTCGGTCATGCCGTTGGCCTGGATCTCGGCCCAGGCCGCGCCGAGGGTGGCAGCCTCATTGGCCATCCAGCTGTCGAAATCCGCCGAGAGCCGCTCAAGGGCGGCTTCCGCCGACTTCACAGGGTCGAACCGCGCGGCCTCGCGCTCGCTCATCACCCGCACCTTCGACCGCAGGTCGCGCGGCGGCTTCACCACTTCATAGCCGTCATTTGACTTGGTCGGATCGCTGGCCATTGTCCTGTTCCTTGAGCGCGGGGCCGGTTCGCAACTGTGCGCAGCGCCTGTTCGGCATGGGTCATGCGCAAACCACGGCGCTATCCTTTGGGGCTCGTCACGATATCATCGAGTCGCGCGTGTTTGTCTCAGAGTGACTTTGGTCGACTTCCCCCGGGCCGTCCAGAGTATATCCGTCGTCTCGCCTTACGCCGCGGCGTTCTGCCCCGAGGAAGGTCGGGCTCTGGAAGCGGCGACGGTCCGGCCCGAAATAGCCTTTCGTGCGCACGAAATCCCGCTGGTTGAGCACGCAATTGGCGATTCGCAGATAGAGGCCGCGTGCGGAGACGGGTTTGCACATTACCTCCGTCACGCCGCAGTCGCGGGCCGCGATCACCCGCTGCCTTTGCGTGTGGGCGGTGACGGCGATGATCGGCACGTAGCAGTTCGGTTCCGGCGAGCGGCGCACGATGCGCGTCAGATCCGCGCCGTCGAGGATCGGCATCATCCAGTCCACCAGGAGCAGGTCCGGGTCGCGCGAGCCGATCATTTCCAGCGCGCTGGCGCCGTCCTCCGCCTCGAAGATCCGCCGGATGCCATAGCCGGTCAGCAGCATGCGCAAGATGCTGCGCATGTGGGGATTGTCCTCCGCCACAAGAACGCGAAGGCTGCTCAGATCGAGGTGCGGAATGGCCATGGATGCACGACGCAGAGAGGCCCGAACGTGGGGACGCCGTAACGGCAGGAGCGCCAGATCGGGCAGGCCCGGCAACCCAAACCCATCGTGATCGCGAAACCTTGCGAAAGTGTGCAAGCTCGCGCGCCAGACCCGGCGGGGCGATGCGGGACGCGGTCCGGGCCCTGCCGACGTCAGTAGCGGAACATCTCGGAGAGGATCCGCTCGTCCCAATTGTGGTCGGCATCGAAGAGCGCGAGCGAGCTCGAGTTTTTTTCCTCGCGCACCCGGACTTCCGTCACGTTGCGGATTTCGGTGTAGTCGGCAGCCGCTGAGACCGGGCGCTTGGCGGTTTCCAGCACGGTGATGCGAACGCTGACGCTGTTGGGCAGCAGCGCGCCGCGCCAGCGGCGCGGCCGGAAGGCGCTGATCGGGGTCAGCGCCAGCAGCTGGGTGTCGATCGGCAGGATCGGCCCGTGGGCGGAGAGATTGTAGGCCGTGCTGCCGGCCGGGGTGGCGATGAGAACGCCGTCGCACACCAGCTCTTCCATGCGCACGCGCTCGTCCACCGAGATTCGGAGCTTGGCCGCCTGATGGGTCTGGCGCAGCAGCGACACCTCGTTGATGGCAAGCGCGGAATGGATATGCCCGAGCGCGTCGGTCGCCTCCATCACCAGCGGGTGGATCCGGCTGACGACGGCCTTGCGAATGCGCTCCAGCAGGTTTTCCTCGCCGAATTCGTTCATCAGGAAGCCGACCGAGCCGCGGTTGAGGCCGTAGATCGGCTTGCCGGTGTTCATGAAGCGATGGAGCGTCTGCAGCATCAGCCCGTCGCCGCCGAGCGCGACGATCACGTCGGCCTTCTTCGGGTCATGCGCGCCATAGCGGCGTTCGAGCGCCTGACGGGCGTCTTCCGCCTCGCCGGTCTCGCTTGAGATGAACGCCAGTTTCTCGATAGGGTGCATCGGCTGATCCATGACACCGATCTAGCATGCGAAACCCGGAATTGGGAGTTGATCTTGCGATGCAGAGTTGCTCCGACATCCGACTGATCTATTCCACGTTTCCCGACAGCGCGAGCGCGACGGCGGCGGCCCGCGAGATCGTCGGCGCCGGCCTTGCCGCCTGCGTGAACATGTGGCCTGGCATGCGGTCGCTCTATTGCTGGGAAGGCAAGGTGGAAGAGGGCGAGGAAGTCGTTTTTCTCGCCAAGACGACCGAGGCCCGGGTCGAAGAGGCGATGGCAAGGATCGCCGCGTGTCACCCGTTCGACGAGCCGGCGGTGATCGTCGTCGACGTTGCCGCCGGGCGCGACAGTTTTCTCGACTGGATCCGCACGCAGACCGGGCAGGGGGCTGTTCCGCCAGGTGGCTGATCACTCGCCGGGCGTCAGCGTCTTAAGATAGGCCGCGACGGCCTCACGGTCGGCGGCTGGCACCTTTGCCCAGTTCTCCTGAACGGAGGTCATGCTGCCACCGACGGAATCGTAATCCGGGGTGAAGCCGCTCTCCAGGTAGTAGGCGATGTCGGTGGCCGACCAGCCGGCGATCCCCGTCGGGGACTGGGTGATGTCGGGAATGACGCCGTCGCCGCCTTCCGGATCCGGGCCGCCGGCGAGCCACCTGGACATGTCGAGGCCGCCGAGCGCATCGCGCGGCGTGTGGCATTCGGCGCAATGGCCAGCGCCGGAGACGAGATAGGCGCCGCGTTTCACCGTGTCGTCGGCCGATTGCGGCGGCTGCGGGCGTTCGGCATCGAGATAGAGAAGCTTCCAGAAACCGAGCGCCGGTCGGAAGGCATAGGGAAGCGCCAGATCATGGCCCGCGACCGTGGTGTCGCTCGCCGGCAGCGTGTCGAGAAAGCCCTTCAGGTCGATGAGGTCCTCGGCCGTCATGTGCCGGTAAGAGGTATAGGGAAAGGCCGGATAGTAGTGACGCCCGTCCGGGCTCGTGCCCTCGACCATCGCGGTCAGGAACTCTTCCGTCGTCCAGCCGCCGATGCCGTGGTCTGCGGAGGAGGAGATATTGGGGACGTTGAAGGTGCCGAAGGGCGTCTTCAGGCCCAGTCCGCCGGACATGACGAGCTTGGCATCGCCGCTAGCCCCCGGCGCGGCATGGCAGGAGGCGCAGCCGCCGGCCCAGAACACGGCCTCGCCGTTGGCGAGATCCGGCGCGCGCTCGGGAACGGCGGCGACGCGCTCCGGCCGGGTCGCGTAAAGCGCGCCTGCCGCCACCACGACAAGAACACCGGCGAGGCGCAGGAGGGTTTTTCGGCGGACCATCGGGCACTCCGGATGTCGGTTGGGATTTCGGCTGCGGACAGGCGGGGGCCGGCGGCTGAGCGGCCGGCGCCCCGGTCAGGTCTGGTAGGAGCGGGCGCGGCGGCGCTCAGTTCTTTTTGACGCGGTAGGTCTCGTGGCAGGCCTTGCAGTTCTGGGCAACCGAGCCGAAGGCGCCTTTCAGCTGTTCCAGTCCGCCACCGGCCGCCGGCAGCGCCGCAAGGGCCGCGTTCTGCATATCCATGGCGATCTTGTCGAAGCCGGCCTTGTCTTCCCAGATCTTCGGCGCGGCTTCGGTCTCGCCGGTCGTGCTGCCTTCCGGGAACATCGTGATGAAGCCGGAGGGTGTGGTGAAGAGGACGCGCATCGACATTGCGGCCAGTTCGGCGTCGTATTCGGTCTCGCCCTTAAGCATCTTGCCCAGCGTACCGGTGGCGGCGCCCACCTGTTTCATCAGGTTCTGGCGGGTTTCCACGGGGTCCGCCATGGCAAGGTTGCTCGCCAGGAAAAGCGGTAGGGCGAACGCAAGTCCGCGCATGCAGGTCTTCAGCATATGAGATCTCCCTCGGTCGCGGCACGTAGGTGGCCACGCGAAACTGTCGGCGTTGATTGAGGCGCGCTCAAGCAGGAAGACTTCACGAAAGCGTGAGGGGTGGCGCAGCACCAGCAGCGCGTCAGGCACCGAAGCGACTGCGGAGCGCATCAAGACGTGTCTCCGGATCCGACAGAGAAGGGGGTGGTGCCGGCAGCAGGATTCGAACCCGCGACCCCCTGATTACAAATCAGGTGCTCTACCAACTGAGCTATACCGGCCAAGCGAGGCGCTTCTAGCACAGGATTTTCGCCTGTGCATCCCGTTTTGCGTCCATCGCCCGTTCCCGTATCCGGCATGGGGAAAGCCGGGCTGGGCGATGGACGCCGAATGCGATCCTACTGCGCGCGGCCCCGGCCTTCCAGGCTTTCGCGGATGATGTAAAGCGCCAGCACCGCGGCATTGGAGACATTCAGCGAGGCGATCTTGCCGGGCATGTCGAGGCGGGCGAGCGCGTCGCAGTTTTCCCGCACGCCCTGACGCACGCCCTTGCCCTCGGAGCCGAGAACGAGAAGCACCCTGTCGCCGGTTGGCGTTTCCTCGAGCCGGGCCGGGCCTTCGCTGTCGAGCGCGATGGCGCGAAAGCCGCTGTCGCGCATCTCGGTGACAAAGCGCGCCATATTCTTCACGCGGACGTGGCGAATCATGTCGAGCGCGCCGGACGCGGACTTGGCAAGCACGGGACCTTCCTCCGGCGCGTGCCGTTCGGTGGTCACCACCGCATCGGCGCCAAGCGCCACGGCGGAGCGCAGGATCGCGCCGACATTATGCGGATCGGTCACCTGGTCGAGCGCCAGCACGAGGCGGGCGCGGCCAAGATCGCGCACGCCGAATGCGGGCAGGGGCTCGGCTTCCAGAACGGCGCCCTGGTGAACGGCATCGCGGCCGACCATCTGGTCGAGTTTCTTCGGCGAGGTCGTCTCGACGGGAACGTCGATGGTGATGTCGCGCTCGGTGAGGCGTCGCAGCGCGTTCTCGGTGGCATAGAGCTTGAGCCGCCGCCGCTCGGGGTTGGCGAAGGCGGCCTCGATCGTGTGAAGACCGTAAAGCCGCAGCGGCCCCTCGGGTGCCGCACCGCCCGGCTGCCTGGCCCGGCGGTGACGTCCTGGGGAAAAGGATTTGGGTGCGCGTGTCATCGCATCAGCGCTTATAGCGGGCGCGTGCGGGCGGCAAGAGGAAAGCGCCTGGGGACGGGGCGGTGATTTTGTGGCGATGACCGTCAAATGGGCGTTGACACCCCCCACCCCGTTCTGCATAACACGCGCCACGGGAGCGGCCTCGCGATTGTTTCGCAGGGCGTTTTCGTGAAGCCATCCAAGGCGCTTCGGCGACGGGGAAGGTGAAACGGAGGAGTGCCCGAGTGGTTAAAGGGGACGGACTGTAAATCCGTTGGCTTAGCCTACGTTGGTTCAAATCCAACCTCCTCCACCATCCCCCGGCCGGCGGCGGGTGTAGCTCAATGGTAGAGCAGCAGCCTTCCAAGCTGACGACGAGGGTTCGATTCCCTTCACCCGCTCCACTTCAGAGCGCCCGGCCGAAAGGCCCGGACGGCGGCACGGAAAACGTTTTCCCGCTCCGAGTATCCGCCGCCGCGTGGCGGTCGGCTCTTCACCGTGTTTGATGAACTTAACCGCAAGTTGGACAGAGAGCGACGCCGATGGCGAAAGCAAAGTTTGAGCGGACGAAGCCGCACGTGAACATTGGCACGATCGGCCACGTCGACCATGGCAAGACGACGCTTACGGCGGCGATCACGAAGCAGTTCGGCGACTT
>NZ_JAIVMF010000006.1 GCF_020176715.1 Stappia stellulata
GCATTCGCCTTCAGGTGGGTGCTGTCCGTGTAAAGAACCGTGCCATCCACCAACCCATGAGAAATCGCCTGCTCGACAATGTGATCGAAGATGTCCTGGGCAACGCTCGCGTCGTTGTAGCGCCGCCGCCGGTTCTGGCTCAGCGTCGAGGCATCGAACACCTTGTCCGTCAGCTTCAACCGCAAGAACCAACGGTAGGCCACGTTCACCTCGATCTCCCGCACAAGCTGGCGCTCTGAGCGGATGCCGAACAGGTAGCCGAGGAACAAAGCCTTGAACATCAACGTCGGATCCAGCGGCGGACGGCCGTTGTCCGCACAATAAAGATCCGCAACACGATCATGAATGAACGAAAACTCGATCACCGCGTCAATCTTGCGCAAAAGGTGATCGGCGGGAACAAGCTGCTCAAGCGTCACCATCTCGAGCGCTGTCTGATCCGGGCCGGGCTTCTTCAACATAAAAACAATGAATCAAAAACCCCCGGCCAAAGCCAGGGGTTTGTCAGCAGTCTGACGCCGGCCCATCGGACCGGCGTTTCGTGTTTTCAGCGATGCGTGAGGCGCGTCAGGCGACGGCGCGGCTGAGCGCGCATTGCGACCACAACGCTTCCAGCGCCCGCACCAGATGCTCGATGTCGGCGTCGGTGTGCAGCGGCGACGGCGTGATGCGAAGCCGCTCGGTTCCCTTGGGAACCGTCGGATAGTTGATCGGCTGGATGTAGACGCCATAGCTGTCGAGCAGGATGTCGGAGAGCATCTTGCACTTCACCGGATCCTTGACCATCACCGGAACGATATGGCTGGGGTTCGGCAAATGCGGGATCCCGAGAGCGTCGAGCCGGCGGCGCAGCGTCGCGACGCGGTTGCGCTGACGGCTGCGCAGGGCCTCGCCATCCGCGGACTTGAGGAACTGGATCGACGCGCGCGCGCCGGCAGCGAGCGACGGCGGCAGTGCCGTGGTGAAGATGAAGCCGGAGGCAAAGGAGCGCACGAAATCGCAGAGCGCTTCGGAAGCCGCGATATAGCCGCCCATCACGCCGAAAGCCTTGCCCAGCGTTCCCTCGATCACGGTCAGGCGGTCCATCAGCCCTTCGCGCTCGGCGATGCCGCCGCCGCGCGGACCGTAGAGGCCGACCGCATGCACCTCGTCGAGATAGGTCATGGCGCCGTATTTGTCGGCGACGTCGCAGATCTCCTTGATCGGCGCGATGTCGCCATCCATCGAGTAGACCGATTCGAAGGCGACCAGCTTCGGGCGGCCCGGCTCGATCTCGGCCAACTGACGCTCCAGATCGGCGACGTCATTGTGCTTCCAGATCCGCTTTTCCGCGCGCGAGTGGCGAATGCCCTCGATCATCGAAGCGTGATTGAGCGCGTCCGACAAAACCACGCAGCCGGGAAGGCGCGCGGCCAGCGTGCCGAGCGCGGCCCAGTTCGAGACATAGCCGGAGGTGAATAGAAGCGCCGCTTCCTTGCCGTGCAGGTCGGCAAGCTCCTGCTCGAGCAGGACGTGATAGTGGTTCGTGCCCGAGATGTTGCGCGTGCCGCCGGCGCCGGCGCCGCAGCGCGTGATCGCCTCATGCATCGCATCGGTCACGACCGCATTCTGACCCATGCCGAGATAGTCGTTCGAGCACCAGACCGAAACCTCATGCGCACCGTCGCCGGTATAGCGTGTCGCCCTGGGAAACTGTCCGGCATGCCGCTCGAGATCCGCGAACACGCGATAGCGGCCTTCTTCGTGCAAACCCTCGATTTCGCTCCGAAAGAAGCTCTCGTAATCCATTCCGGCCTCCGGGACCTCGTGCTTCCGCCCTGACGGTTCGAACCGCCGTGTCGTTGCGCGCGCCGTGCAGCCGCGACTTCATTTCCTTGCAGTCTATATCGCAAAAAAACACATTTAGTGAATTGGGAATATACCGGAAGGGTCGAAACGACGCATCTGCGCGCCATCCAAGTGCCTCGACAGCATGACGCTTGCGCCGCGATTCGCATAGAAGCCCTGCGCAAGCCTGAGGATCCCGGACCTTCGGGGCGCATACCCCTTGCCTCTTTACGGCCGCTTCTTCATAAGTCCGCGCGGGAGGCGCACCGCAATCCGCGGTGCGTCCCCGCCGGCACATCCTGTTCCGGCGCCCATCCCAAAGGTCCAAACTGGGGGACTGTGTTTTGACCAGCTTTTCGCCGCGCGTGTTTTCGGGCGTCCAGCCCACCGGCAACCTTCACCTTGGCAATTATCTCGGCGCGATCTCGCGTTTCGTTCCGCTGCAGGACGAAATGCCGACCATCTATTGCGTCGTCGACCTGCATGCCATCACCGCAAAGCACGATCCGGCGACCCTGTCGCGGACGACGCGCGAAGTGACGGCGGCCTATCTGGCGGCCGGGATCGATCCGAAGAAGGCGATCATCTTCAACCAGAGCCAGGTCAAGGAGCATGCCGAGCTTGCCTGGATCTTCAATTGCATCGCGCGCATGGGCTGGCTGAGCCGCATGACGCAGTTCAAGGAAAAGGCGGGCAAGAACCGGGAAAACGCCTCGGTGGGTCTCTTTGCCTATCCGACCCTGATGGCCGCCGACATTCTGGCCTATCGGGCCACCCATGTGCCGGTCGGCGACGACCAGAAGCAGCATCTGGAGCTGACCCGCGACATCGCGCAGAAGTTCAACAACGACTTCGCCGAGCGGATTGCGGAGCTCGGTCTCGGCGTGCCCAACCCGACCCCGAGCCCGGAACTCCCCGACGAACTCTTCTTCCCGCTGACGGAGCCGTTGATCGCGGGACCGGCGACGCGCATCATGTCGCTGCGCGACGGCACAAAGAAGATGTCAAAGTCCGACCCGTCCGACCTGTCGCGCATCAACCTGCGCGACACGGCCGACGACATCGCCAAGAAGATCCGCAAGGCCAAGACCGACCCCGAGCCGCTTCCGGGCGAGCCGGACGGTCTGGACGGCCGTGCGGAAGCCGCCAACCTCGTCGGTATCTACGCAGCCCTTTCCGGCGGAACCCGCGAGACGGTGCTTGGCGAATACGGCGGCCAGCCGTTTTCGGTGTTCAAGCCGGCGCTCGCCGATCTGGCGGTGGAGAAACTCGCGCCGATCGCCGACGAGATGAACCGGCTGCTCGCCGATCCGGCAAGCATCGATGCGGTTCTCAAGGACGGCGCGGAACGGGCCGGCGCCATCGCCGAAACCGTGCTCAAGGACGTGCGCGCGATCTGCGGCTTCCTCGACTGCCGTTGACGTTCGAAGCCGCGCGGAGCTTCGGTTCCGCGCGGACACGCGTCCGTTTGCCTCTTTCGGGACGCCTTCGATTGCCTTGCCAAACGCCCAGCCTCTTGTCCTGACCGGCGCCCGCCGGTTAGACTGCGACTGAACAAACCATGAACTTCAGGCGATGCAGGACGAGGAGCGCAGGACATGATGGCGAACCGGATCGAGCTTGACCAGCCGCTGGTCGATGGACGTCAGTCCGAGATGGCGATCCGTGTCTGGCGCGGCGCGGCGCGCCTGCTGCGTGCGCAAGGATTCGCCTGTATCGGCGAACTGACGCTCGCTTCCGGACGGCGCGCCGATCTGGCGGCGCTCGGGCCGGGCGGGGATATCTGGATCGTGGAGGTGAAATCGTCGCTTGCGGATCTGCGTGCCGACGACAAATGGCCGGACTACCGCGCCCATTGCGACCGGCTGTTTTTTGCCAGTCACCCCGGCGTTGGCCTCGATCCGTTCCCGCTCGATGCCGGGTTCATTCTCTCCGACGGCTTTGGTGCGGAGGTGCTGCGCGAGGCGCCGGAGCACAGGCTGGCTGCCGCCCGGCGAAAGGCCGTGATGCTGCGGTTCGCGCAGGCGGCAGCCAACCGGCTTCATGACGCGCTCGACCCGGGGGTGCGCGCGATGTCTCTCGACCTGCTCTAGAGTATGATGCCTGCGCGGCGGATTGCCCCGTGGCGGCACGGGGTCAGCGCGGCGCGCGCTTTGCCAGGATGCGCTGCAGCGTGCGCCGATGCATGTTGAGCCGCCTTGCGGTCTCCGACACATTGCGCCCGCACAATTCGTAGACCCGCTGGATGTGCTCCCAGCGCACGCGGTCCGCCGACATCGGGTTTTCCGGCGGCGGCGCCTTGTCCCCGCCGGAGGACATGAGAGCTGCAAGCACGTCGTCCGCGTCCGCGGGCTTTGCCAGATAGTCGACGGCGCCGAGCTTCACGGCCGTTACCGCGGTCGCGATATTGCCGTAACCGGTGAGAATGACAATCCGCGCTTCGGGACGGCGCGCCCTGAGGGCTTCAACCACATCGAGGCCGCTGCCGTCCTCCAGCCGCATGTCGACGACCGCATAATCCGGGGCGTCGATGCGCAGCTTGTCGAGCGCTTCTCGCACGCTGTCGGCGGTCTCCGTGACGAAGCCGCGCTTTTCCATGGCCCGTGCCAGCCGCTGCTGAAAGGGGCGATCGTCGTCGACGATCAGGAGGGTTCCGAGTTCGCTATCCGTGCCGGGTTCGTCGCTCATTCTTGGCGCACCATCGTAATCGTTTCATCTGCACACTGTTATATGGAGCTTTCCGGGCGGGGCAATTGTACGTCCGTCCCTTCGGCTGCGGCAATTTCGCCTGCGCCATCATGCCACGTAACGGCACCTGCGCCACGACCGCTCTGCACGACCCCGCGCGGCCAGGCGATGCGCACCACCGCGCCGCGGGTCGGCGGCGTGCGGTTGCGCAGGCGCAAATCCGCCCCCGTGCGCTCCAGCAGCGTCTTGGCGATGAAGAAGCCGAGCCCCAGGCCACCGCCGGTGTCGCCCTGCCCGGTGCGTTCGTCGCGCGGGCCGCGGGCGGTCACATAAGGCTCGCCCAGCCGGGTGATCACATCGGGAGCAAAGCCCGTGCCGTCGTCGGCGATCTCGATGGTGAGCTGGCGCGCATCCCAGCGCCCGGTGATCGTCACCTTGCTCCTGGCAAAGTCGACGGCATTCTCCAGGATGTTGCCGAGACCGTAGTGGATTGCCGGATTGCGCATGCCGATCGGTTCCGCGCCCTCGCCTTGCATGTCGACGGCGATGTCGATGCCGAAGGCCCGGCAGGGTTCCACCACCTCCTCGATGAGATGCGACAGCGGCTCCCCGCGAAAATGCTCGTCGCGGTCGTCCGACAGCGAGGAGAGCTTGGAGAGAATGTCCCGGCAGCGCTCCGCCTGCGACAGGATCAGCGCCAGGTCGTCGCGCAGCGTTTCGGGCATGTCGGTCCCCTGCGGTGCGCGCTCCATGTCGCGCATCAGCTCCTTGGCCGTCAGATAGACGGTGGCGAGCGGCGTGCCCAGTTCGTGCGCCGCCGCCGCGGCGAGGCCGTCGAGCGCATGCAGGTGCTGCTCGCGCGCAAGCACGAGCTCGCTCGCCGAAAGCGCATCGGAAAGCTGGCGCGCCTCTTCCGCCACCCGGTAGGCATAGGCGCCCATGAAGGCGATGGAACACATGAGCGCGACCCAGACGCCGGTCGCATAGACCCGGGGGAGGTGGAAGGTCTCTTCCTCCGGCCAGGGCAGGGGCTGGTGAAAGACGGTGAGCAGCGAGGCGATCGCGGCGGCGAACGCGCCGAGCGCCAGCGTGTTGCGCGACGACAGCCCTGTGGCCGAGACCATCACCGGCGCAAGCAGCAGGAAGGCGAAAGGGTTGCCGAGGCCGCCTGTCAGATAGAGGAGGCCACCGACCTGGGTAAGGTCAAAGCCCAGTTGCAGCGCCGCCGAGCGTTCCGACAGCCGGTGCGACTGGGGGGTGCGCACCTTCACATAGATATTGAGCCAGGCGGAGGCGATCACCAGCGCCATGCAAGGAGCGAGCGGAAACGGATACCCGAGACCGTAGTGGACGACCAGCAGGGCCGCGCTCTGGCCGGCGATGGCAAGCCAGCGCAGCCGCACCAGCGTGTCGAGCTTGAGGCGACGGTGGGGCGAGCCGAGATCCGGAGTGTCGGTTTGAACCATGGCGTTTCCAGCGCATGCGTGGGGCGGCAGTTTGCAGCGGTTTTCGCCCGTGGGGACACCTGCGTCAATCAAACCTTGTGCAGCCTGTCTCCCCCATGCTAGCCACCCGTCGACGGGTTTGCAGGTCTCTCGCGTGAACCGCTGGACCTTGCGCGACGCAGTGGACGCGGCCGTGCCATCCTTGGCCTGGCCTGCCGAACGGCCGGACACCCGGATACGGGACCGATACGGCAAGACAACACAGGACACCGAAAATGACCGAGACGAACGACGCGGCCGCGGGACAGGCCAACGAGGGGGCTTCCGCTCCCGGCATGAGCATCGTCGCCCAGTACATCAAGGATCTTTCCTTCGAAAACCCCAATGCACCGGGATCGCTCCAGCCCAAGGAACAGCCCAAGCTCGACATCAACGTCAATGTCGCGGCCCAGCCGATGGGCGAGAGCCAGTATGAGGTGGTGATCACCCTCACCGCCAACGCCAAGACGGCGGATATGGCCGTTTTCGCGATCGAGCTGGTCTATGCGGGCCTGTTCCGTGTCACCGGCGTTCCGGAAGAGCACATTCATCCCTTCGTGCTGATCGAATGCCCGCGCATGCTCTTCCCCTTCGCGCGCAACATTCTCGCCGATGCCTCGCGCAACGGCGGCTTCCCGCCGCTGATGCTCGACCCGATCGATTTCGCCGCGCTGTACCGGCAAAACATGGGTCAGGCGAACGAGGCAGCGGCCCAGAAGCCGAACTGAGCCTGCCGAGCCTGAAGGGGCGGCCCGCACGGACGCCTTCTTGAAGCGAGATACGAAAAAGCCGCGGAGCGATCCGCTGCTTTGGCCCCCTGACAAACCCCGTCATTTTTGGCGGGGTTTTTCTTTGGCACGGGTTTGCGGTGTTTTTTTGTTCGGGAGGTCCGCCGGCGACGAGTCGCGCGGCCTTGCGCCGGTGTTGGGTGGGATTTTGCGGTCAGCGCCACTGCGATCTTCTTGATGTCTTGAGCGGTGGCGGCGAGGAGGCATTGCACCTGCACCATCCACAGACATCAAAACCGTGCGTGCGGTGACCGTGAAGCTGTTTGGCGTCGACGCGGTCGCGGTGATCGGCCCGGGCATGACGGTTGGGGGGGGGGGGCGCTGCGCCCTAGCGTTTGAGGTACAGGAGGCGAGACGCGGGCAGGCCTTGCAGACGGCGGGGCCGGAGTTGTAATGGCGGTATCCGTTCCGCTCGGTCGTGGCGTAGGCGGGCATTTGGCCGTCAGGGCAACGGTGGCCATCGACGGCGCCCTCGTCGGCGAACTGTTTCCTGCGCATCATGCCGAGCGCGGTGGTGTCGGCAGGCTTCAGCCGCAAGACCCAGCGATAGGCGACGTTCACCTCGATCTCGCGCAGCACCTGGCGTTTCGGCCGGACGCCGAACAGATACCCCACGAATAGGGCCTTGAACATCAAGGTCGCATCAAGCGCCGGGCGACCGTTGTCCGGACAGCAAAGCCCCTCGACACGGCCATGAATGACCAAAAAACGATCACCGCGTCGATCTTGCGAGGAAGGTGATCCTTCGGAACCAGACTGTCGAGCGTTACCATCTCGAGGGTCGTCCGATCCGGCGTCGCTTGTCTCAACATAGCTGAGTGAATCAAAAACCCCGGCAAAAGCCAGGGCTTTGTCAGCAGTCTGGCGAATGGCGCGCCCCCAAGGCGCGCCATTCGCTTTTTTCGTCGGGTTGGACCGTTCGCACGGGACGAGGCCGTCAGCTCGCTTCGCGGATCCCCGCGAGGAAGGACTCGACCTTCTGCCGCAGCCGCTTTTCCTCATTCTGCAGCGCCTCCGCATCCTGGCGAATGCGTAGCGCCACGCCGCCGGTTGTCCGCGCGGCTTCCGACACACCGGCGATATTGCGTGAAACGTCCTGCGTGCCGGCGGTCGCTTCCTGAACATTCATGGCGATCTCGTTGGTCGCAGCCCCCTGTTGCTCGACACTCGCGGCGATGCTGCCGGAAATCCGGTTGATCTCCTCGATGGTGCGCGAAATCTCACGGATCGCACCCACCGCACCATCGGTTTCCGTCTGCACTTGCTGGATCTGGGTGACGATCTCATCGGTGGCCTTGGAGGTCTGGGTGGCGAGCTCCTTGACCTCGGCTGCAACGACCGCAAAGCCCTTGCCCGCCTCGCCGGCGCGCGCCGCCTCGATCGTGGCGTTCAGCGCCAGCAGGTTGGTCTGTTCGGCGATGTCGTTGATCAGTTTCACCACCTCGCCGATGCGGCTCGCAGCGACCGACAGGCCCTCGATCTTGGTGTTGGTTTGCTTTGCCTGCGACACCGCGCTTTCCGCGATATCGGCCGAGGTGCGCACCTGACGCGAGATCTCGGAAACGGAGGCGGACAGTTCCTCGGCGGCCGCCGCAACGGTACCGACATTGGAGGATGCCTCTTCGGAAGCAGCCGCCACCGCCGTGCTTTGCGCACTGGTGTTTTCCGCCGCGCCGGTCAACTCGCCGGCGGCAGCGTTCAGGTTCTCCACGGAGTGAGCCACCGATCGCAAGAGCTGCGCGGCCGAGGCATCGAAGTCGCTCGTCAGCCGGGCGACCTGTTCCGCGCGGGCAATTCGGCGCTTCTGCTCATCTTCCTGCTGGGCCGACAGGGCTTCCGCCTGCGCGGAGTTTTCGCGGAACACCTCCAGCGCCTTGCCGATGCGGCCGATCTCGTCGGCGCGGTCGGCAGTGTCGATGTCCACATCGTAGTTGCCATCGATCAGCGCCTGGATATGCTCCAGCGTGCGCTCCACTGGCCTGCGGATGATACGTTGGCCAACGATATAGAGTGCCGCGCCGACCCCGATGAGCAGAACCAAGCCGACCCCGACGACCCACATCACGATGGTCTGGGACGCCGCATGCAGGCTCGACAGCGGCACGCTGACGAGAACCGACCAAATCTGGCCCGTCTCGCCGATCTTGACCGGAATGACCATGCGCATCACGTCCTCGCCGAGCGCGCGGGACCAGCCGGTGTAGTCGAGCGCCCGTCCATCGGAGATCGCCGCCAGAGCCCGATCGAGGCCGGCGACCTCGTCATCGGCAAAGGCGGCGCGGAACGGTTTGCCGATCAACGAGGTGTCGGGATGCGCAACCCAGGTGCCGGCCTGCGACACGAGCGTGATCATGCCCGTATCGAGCGGCTTGATCTGCGCCAGTTCCTCCGAAAAACCGGTGGCGAAGACGTCGATGCCGGCGACACCCATCACCTTCGCGCCCAGCATGATCGGAGCGGACATGGACACGCCGATCGCGGTGTCGTTGCCGACAGGCCAGGTATAGGGTTCGGTCGCAAACAGCTCGCCGGTGCGATAGGTGTGATTGAACCACTCCTTGTCGGGCGCATCGGTGATCTCGCCCGTCGGACGATGTCCCAGCGACTCGTCCGGCTTGCGGAAGACATAGGGCCGCCACTGGCCGGTCGCGTCGTGCCAACTGTCGGCGTTGGCGAATTCGGCATTGCGGCCGTCAAGCTCGTCGGTGATGACAACGCCCCAGGCGCCCGAGAGGGTCTTGTCGCCGCGGACCTTCTGTTCGATGACCGCCGTCCAAGCCTGACGATCGGTCACGCCCTTGGCCTTGAGCGCGGTGAAGGTCTGCGCCAGACCTTCCGTGGTGGTCAGACCCTTTTCGAGCTGACGACGAATCGACTGCGCTTCGCGCTCGCCGACCGCCCTGGCCTCGCCAATGGCAATGTCCTTGGCGATACGCGAGGATTGCCAGGCAATGATGGAGATACCGCAGACAAGCGTCAGGAACAGCACAAGGCTGCTCGTGACGACGAGCTTTATCGTGATTGACGCATTCTTGAACATGGGGGCATCCGGTCGCTATTGGGCTGCGCCGGTTTCCACCCGACGCCTCTCAACACCGCTACGTTGCGTCGCCATAACAAGTGGTAAATGGCAACCTGTATTCTTGCCCCGGCCCTTCTTTCCAAAAAAATTTAGCGATGAATGAAGTATTTTTGGTTGCAATCACGCTCACGGCGCAGGATGTGATTGCACACCCTGCGCCGTGAATTGTCAGTACACTTCCTACATCTTGTCGGTCACCACGGTTGTGGTGGCGCCTTCCGGCTCCTTGGTGATCACCGGATCCGACCCGCCGCTGAGAAGCGTCATCACCGTGCGCTGGTAGTCCTCCAGGTCGAGGGTCCCGTCGGTGCCTTCGGTCAGCTTGTTGATCTCGCGCACCATGCGCCGCTGATGCTTCTCGGTCTGGGCACCGGTCGCATCGTTTTCCAGAACGATATCGGCGGCCTCGTCCGGGTTCTCGCGGGCATAGTTCCAGCCCTTCATCGAGGCACGCACGAAGCGGGCCATCTTGTCGACGAAGGCCGGATCTTCGAGGTTCTCCTCCAGAACATAGAGCCCGTCCTCCAGCGTCGCGGACCCCTGCTCCTCATACTTGAAGACGATCAGCTCCTCCTCGGGAATGCCCGCATCGATCACCTGCCAGTATTCGTTGTAGGTCATCGTCGAGATGCAGTCGGCCTGCTTCTGCAGGAGCGGATCGACGTTGAAGCCCTGCTTGAGCACGGTCACGCCATTGTCGCTGCCGTCGGTCGGAATGCCGAGCTGGCTCATCCACGACAGGAACGGATACTCGTTGCCGAAGAACCAGACGCCGAGCGTGCGCCCGCGGAAATCCTCCGGCTTGGTGATGCCGGTTTCCTTCAGGCAGGTCAGCATCATGCCCGACTTCTTGAACGGCTGGGCGATATTGACCAGCGGAACGCCGCGCTCGCGGCTGGCAAGGGCCGAGGGCATCCAGTCGACAACGACATCGGCGCCACCGCCGGCGATTACCTGCGGCGGAGCGATGTCCGGTCCGCCCGGCTTGATGGTGACGTCGAGACCTTCCTCTTCGTAGAAGCCCTTGTCCTGCGCCACGTAATAGCCGGCGAACTGGCCCTGCGTGACCCACTTCAGCTGCAGCGTGACCTCGTCGGCCGCCTGAGCCGGCCCGAGGACCAGGGCCATAGCGGCCGCGGCTAGCAAAGTCTTTCTCATGTCCTACTCCCTCTGGTTTCGGCCCCGCCGTCCGTTATCCCCGGACTGACGGATGCCAGAAGGTGACGACCCGTTCCACGAGCGCCACCAAGCCGTAGAAAAGCGATCCGGCGAGCGCCGCAACGGCAATCGACGCCCAGACCATGTCGACATTCATGCGCCCGACCTCGGTGGAAATGCGGAATCCCATTCCGACGATGGGCGTGCCGAAGAACTCCGCAACAATGGCCCCGATGAGCGCAAGCGTCGAGTTGATTTTCAAGGCATTGAAGATGAAGGGCATTGCCATCGGCAGCCGCATCTTGATCAACGTCTGGCGGTAGTCTGCCGCATATGTGTGCATCAGGTCGTGCTGGATGCGATCCGCTGCGGCAAGACCCGTCACCGTGTTCACCAGCATCGGAAAGAACGTCATGATGATGACGACGGCGGCCTTCGACGGCCAGTCGAAGCCGAACCACATCACCATGATCGGCGCCACGCCGATGATCGGCAGGGCCGACACCAGGTTTCCGATGGGCAGCAGCCCGCGCCGCAGGAACGGAACCCGGTCGACCAGAATGGCGACCACGAAGCCCGAGCCGCAGCCGATGGCGTATCCGATGAGCACGCCCTTGAGGAAGGTCTGCTGGAAATCCTTCCAGAGAATGTCGGGAGAGGCCAGCAGGCGGACCCAGACCTCGGAGGGCGGCGGCAGGAGCACGCGCGGCACGGCGAAGCCGACGACCAGCAACTGCCAAAGGATCAACAACCAGATGCCGAAGGTGAGCGGGATCGCCAGCGCCACGAGCCGCCGCAACGCCGGATCGCGCGGCTCCAGCGCCGCCATTTCCTCCACGCTCAGCCAGGCCATCGCCCAGGCGACGACCAGATAGGCCCAGAACCCCGCTCCCGCATCGCCCGCGTGCGGCGTGATCAGCCCGATCAGGGCAAAGGCGAGCGCATAGGACACGCCGCCGAGCCCGATGCAGGCATAGACGCGACCGACCCGGGCAAACCGGTAGGCCGCAAGCAGCACGATGGCCGCCCCCACCGCCAGCGCGAGCGATGGCGTGTCGATCAGGTCGAGCCGAAGGCTTTCACCGCGGATGACCGGAAGCAGGATCGCCACCACGGCGAGGCCGAGCGCGCCGGTCGACAGGATCCCGGCGACGGGGCTCTTCGCGCTTGCACGTTGTGCAACAGATGTCATTGTGCCATCCCCATTCGCTTGAGAGCACTCCGCTCGGCCAGCCCGATCAGCGACACCAGCGCCGCGGCGAGGACCGCAGCGACGATCAGCGCCGACCAGATCTGTACGGTCTGACCGTAGTAGGAGCCGGCGAGCAGGCGCGCGCCGAGCCCGGCGACCGCGCCGGTCGGCAATTCGCCGACGATGGCGCCGACAAGGCTCGCCGCAACGCCAACCTTCATCGAGGCGAAAAGATAAGGCGCAGCCGACGGCAGGCGCAGCTTCCACAGCGTCTGCGACGCCGATGCCGAATAGGTCTTCATCAGGTCGAGCTGGATGATTTCCGGCGAGCGCAGGCCCTTCACCATGCCGACGGTAACTGGAAAGAACGACAGATAGGTCGAGATCAGCGCCTTGGGCAGAAGACCCGAAATCCCGATCGCGTTCAGCACCACGATGATCATCGGCGCGATGGCGAGGATCGGGATCGTTTGCGACGCAATCACCCAGGGCATCAGGCTCTTGTCGAGCACACGGCTGTGCACGATCCCGATGGCGAGCAGGATGCCGAGCACCGTTCCCATCAGGAAACCGAGCAGCGTGGAGGAAAGCGTGATCGAGCTGTGATAGACGAGGCTGCGCTTGGAGGTGATGCTCTTTTCCGCCGTGGTCTCCCAGATCTCGACCGCAACTTGATGCGGCGACGGCAGCACCGGACGGTCCTGCGCCAGCGTATCGGTGACGAGTTGGACGATGGAAACGTCCTCCACACCGCCGCGCTTGTAGATGTCGCGCTGGAACGGCGTGTTGAGCAGCACGGCGGCGAGATACCAGCCCGCCAGCAGCACGGCGACCACGACAAGGACAGGTCCGGCGGTGCCCGACATCAGTCCGGCAAAGGGGGAGCGGGCCAGGGGAGAGAGGGTCGCTGATGTCATGTCCGCACCTCCGCTCGGGCGTGTGGCGCACCAACCGCCTTGCCGGATGTCGACACGGTGCGCTTGCGGGACCGGCCGAGGATTCGGCTGTACCTCTTCATGCGGGCTCTCCCTGCTGTTTGAGCCAGGTTTCGATTGCTTCCATGAGGACCCCGGCTGCCGCGGGACCGAGCGCGGCGCCCAGATAGACCGTCTCGCCATCATGATCGAAGGCAAGCGCGCCATAGCGACCGAGTGGAATCCCGGCACCGTCTTCCTGCGGGGTCTCCGGATCGCCGGTAATCATGTTGCGCCGAAGATTTCGAATCAGGTCCGCGTGGTAGTGGCGGCTGACGCCGACCCAGGGGAGGATCACCCGCTTGGTCAGGATGCCGTCGCGCAGGATCACCACCTCGCGCCCGACAAGCATCCAAAGGAAGGCCGCAGCGGTTGCGACCCATCCACCCGCCCAGACCACGCACCACACACCGATGAACATCGCAAAGACCGCCGGCCCGGCGAGCGAGCCAAGAAAGGCGAAGAACGACACGACGCCGGCAAAGGTCCACGCCGCCAACCAGACCCCCAGAAAGACCACGACCGGGCCCGGGCGACGCGAGGGAATATCGATGCGCGTTCCAACGTCATCGGAATAGACACATACGCGACCGAACTGGAGCGTGTGTCCCGCCTGCGGCACGTCATTGCGCGAATCGAGCGACGTCGCGGTCATTCCTCGCGTCCCCGTTCCATCCGCTCCAGAAGCACAGTCCGCACGGCCCCGGCCTGCTCCAGCGAGATGCCGGACACCAGGCGCCGGGACGCGCCGTCGGCGGTCTTCACGTCGAGACCGTAGCCCGGCCAGTCGACCGGTTTGGTCTTGGCCTTGCCGTATTCCGTCTGGCCCATCGACACACTGGCGAGCTCGCTGAAGGGCCACCGCCGCGTCGGAGCGAGCGGCACGGCGCCAAGGCCGGGCAGCACCAGCATCGAGGTTGCCTCGACGTCCGATTGCCGGATCTTCAGCAGGACCGTTCCAAAATTCGCCCGTGCGAGCTCATAGAGCATGTAGCCGAGCAGACCGGCCATCGCGAGGGTCACGATATCGAGATGCGACGCGGCATAGGCCGCCGTCGCGACGGCGAGAAAGACGACGGGAATGCCGGCCACCACGGTGGCGATCGGCCTTTGATGCGAGGCCACCGTGAACCGCTCGACGTCGCCGTCGCGCGTCCGCGTCATCTCGGTCGCCCGCCAGCCGATCCCGAACCGCATGGTCTCAGTCATCATAGGAATGCCCCGCCCTGAGGCCTTCGCGCACCCGGTGGGCGATTTTCAGGAACTCCGGCGTTTCGCGGATGTCGAGCGTGCGGTCGCGCGGCAGGTCGCTTTCGATCACGTCGTAGATACGGCCGGGTCGCGGACACAGCACGACGATCTTGGTGGAGAGGAACACGGCTTCGGGAATCGAGTGGGTGACGAAGACCACCGTCTTGTTGGTCTTGTCCCACAGCTTCAGGAGCTGTTCGTTGAGGTGATCGCGGACGATCTCGTCCAATGCGCCGAAGGGCTCGTCCATCAGGAGCAGGTCGGGATCGAAGGAGAGCGCGCGTGCGATGGAGGCGCGCTGCTGCATGCCGCCGGAAAGCTGCCAAGGGTACTTGCGCTCGAAGCCGGCGAGATTGACCAGCTCCATGTTCTTCCTGATGCGCTCCTCGCGCTCCGCCTTTCCCATGCCCATGATCTCGAGCGGCAGCGCGATGTTGTCGGAGATGGTACGCCAGGGATAAAGGGCGGCGGCCTGAAAGACGTAGCCATAGGCGCGCTTCAGCCGCGCCTCGTCCGGCGTCATGCCGTTGACGGAGATCGATCCGCCGGTCGGCTGCTCCAGATCGGCGATCACGCGCAAGAGCGTGGTCTTGCCGCAGCCCGACGGGCCGATGAAGGAGACGAACTCGCCCTCGCCGATGGCGAGATCGATGTCGGAGAGCGCGTGGACGGGACCGTCGTTGGTCTCGAAAGTCAGCGACAGGTTGGCGATGTCGATGACTGTATCGGCGTTTGTTGACATTGACTCTCTTCCCTTGGGTGCCGCTCCGGCGACGGCCGCGGCCCTCGTCATTGCTGCCCCGCGCTGAGATCGGTGTTTTTGTCCCCAACGTCACCGCCGGACGATGTCCCAAGCGAACGCCGGGCGTCATATTTCCTCATCGCGCGACGAAACAGAAAGGCGTTTGGAGCGATCAGGGGACGATACAGGTATCTCAGGATCCACCCCGGCACCCCGGACCCGCGTTCCTCGAGGGCGACACGCCCCCTCGGGTGGACGAGAAAGCCGAGACCCGGAGGGCGGAAATCGCTCTGCTCCCTGACGAACTTCAGTTTGGCGACGTGTTTGGCATTCTTGTAGCCATAATGTGCCGGAGCCACGAGACGCAGCGGCGCGCCGTGCTCAACCGTGAGCGCCACTCCGTTCAAACGGTCGGCGAGAAGCACATCCGCGGCGCGCAGGTCCTCAAGCGGGAGGGACGTCGCGTAGCCGTCTTGGCACGTCACGATAACGACGCGCGCCGCCTCCCCGATGCCCGCGACCCGGTCGATCTCCGCCAGCACATCGGCAAGCAGATACCCTTCCCAAACAAGGCCGGTACAGGACCATGAGGTCACGCAATGAAAGTCGCTGACCTGGCTTGTTCTCCGGACATGGGGCAGCAGGTCTTCCAGACGCACCTCCCGCTCAACCTCGCCACAGATCCGAACGCCGACCTCCCCGGCGTCGTCGGGAAACCGGTGCGCGAAGGGTGTCAGGCCAAACCTGGGGAAATCCCGCCTTCGTCGCTGTCCGACCGGAAGGGATGTCTCGCCCATCGCGATCAAACGCCGGTTGCCGGAATGCCGGTGCGCTCCACCTTGCGCGGCGCGGTGAGTTCTTTCCAGGTCGACAGCGCCCTGTTCACCGCCTGGAACGGCGTGCGCTTGACGAACTGGCCGTGGCCCTGCTTTTCGATGACCTTGCCGTCCGCGAAGCCGACGCGGCCGCGGGTCAGCGTGAAGCGCGGCAGGCCCTTCACATGCTTGCCCTCGAAGACGTTGTAGTCGATCGCCGAGACCTGATTGGCCGCCGTAATGGTTTTTTCCTTCGCCGGATCCCAGACAACGATATCCGCATCGGCGCCGACCAGGATCGCGCCCTTTCTGGGATAGATGTTGAGGATCTTGGCGATGTTGGTCGAGGTCACGGCAACGAATTCGTTCATCGTCAGCCGCCCGGTGGCGACGCCATGGGTCCACAGCATCGGCATGCGGTCTTCCAGACCGCCGGTGCCGTTGGGGATCTTGGTGAAGTCGCCGACGCCGTAGCGCTTCTGTTCGGTGGAGAAGGCGCAGTGGTCGGTCGCAACCACCTGCAGCGTGCCCGCCTGAAGGCCGGCCCAGAGGCTGTCCTGATGCTTCTTGTCGCGGAACGGCGGCGACATCACGCGGCGTGCGGCGTGGTCCCAGTCGGGGTGGCGGTATTCGCTGTCGTCCAGCGTCAGGTGCTGGATCAACGGCTCGCCGTAGCAGCGGATGCCGTTCTGCTTGGCCCGGCGGATCGCCTCATGCGCCTGTTCCGACGAGGTGTGCACCACATAGAGCGGCACGCCGGCCATGTCGGCGATCATGATCGCGCGGTTGGTCGCCTCGCCCTCGACCTCGGGCGGACGGGAATAGGCATGCGCCTCCGGCCCGTTGTTGCCTTCCGCCAGAAGCCGCGTGGAGAGATCGGCGACGACATCGCCGTTTTCGGCATGCACCATCGGCAGCGCGCCGAGGGCCGCACAGCGCTGGAAGGAGGCGAACATCTCGTCGTCCTCGATCATCAGCGCGCCCTTGTAGGCCATGAAGTGCTTGAAGGTGTTGATGCCGCGCTCGTGAACGACGGTCTCCATCTCGTTGAAGACCTGCTCGCTCCACCAGGTGATCGCCATGTGGAAGGAGTAATCACAATGGGCCATCGTCGACTTGTTGTCCCACATCTGGATGGCTTCCAGCAGGGACTGCTGCGGTGCGGGCAGGCAGAAGTCGACGACCATCGACGTACCGCCGGCAAGGGCGGCCTTGGTGCCACTGTCGAAATTGTCGGTCGAATAGGTGCCCATGAAGGGCATTTCCAGATGCACATGCGGGTCGATGCCGCCCGGCATGACATAGCAGCCGGTGGCATCCAGCACCTCGTCGCCGGAAAGGTTCGGGCCGATCTCGACGATCTTGCCGCCCTCGACCTTGACGTCCGCCTCATAGGTCAGGTCTGCCGTGACGACAGTTCCGCCCTTGATCACTTTGCTGGTCATGGCTTGATCCCTCTGTCTGGTGTGTCCGCGAGGCCTCTTGTCGGACCTTTCGGTTGTCTAGGGGGCGGCGCGCCAATCGGCGCGCCAAATGGTGTTCATTCCGCGATCTCCGCCGCGTCCAGCACCGCGTGCAGCAGCACGTCGGCGCCGGCGGTGGCCCAGTCCTTGGAAATCTCCTCCGCCTCGTTGTGCGACAGGCCGTCGACGCAGGGGCACATGATCATCGCCGTCGGCGCGACGCGGTTGATCCAGCAGGCGTCGTGACCGGCACCCGAGATGATGTCCCGGTGCGAATAGCCGAGCCGTTCCGCCGCATTGCGCACGGCCTTGACGCAGGTCTCGTCGAAGGTGACGGGATCGAAATGGCCGACGGATTCAATCTCGACGGAAAGGCCCAGTTCCTCGGCGATCTTCGGGGCCTTGGCCTCGAATTCCGCCTTCATGCCGTCGAGCGTGTCCTGGTCGGGCGAGCGGAAGTCGATGGTGAAGACCACCTTGCCGGGAATGACGTTGCGCGAGTTGGGATGGACATCGCAATGGCCGATGGCGCCGACCGCGCGCGGCTGGTTCTTCATCGCGATCTCATGCACCAGCTCGGTCATGCGCGCCATGCCGAGACCGGCGTTCCTGCGCATCGGCATCGGCGTGGAGCCGGTGTGGCTGTCCTTGCCGGTCACCGTCACCTGCAACCACCACAGGCCCTGGCCGTGGGTGACGACGCCGATGTCCTTGTCCTCCGCTTCCAGGATCGGCCCTTGCTCGATGTGCAGCTCGAACATGGCGTGGATCTCGTCCTTGCGCGATCCCACCGGCTCGTCGCCGACCCAGCCGATCCGCTTCAGCTCGTCGCCGAACTTCTTGCCGTCCGCATCGACCCGGTCATAGGCCCAGTCCTCGTCGTGCATGCCGGCGAAAACGCCGGAGGCAAGCATGGCGGGCGCAAACCGCGTGCCTTCCTCGTTGGTCCAGTTGACGACGACGATCGGCCGTTTGGTCTTGATGTTGAGGTCGTTGAGCGTGCGGATCAGCTCCAGCCCGCCGAGAACGCCGAGGACGCCGTCGTATTTGCCGCCCGTCGGCTGCGTGTCGAGATGCGAGCCGACATAGACGGGCTTTGCGTCGGGATCCGTTCCCTCGCGGCGGGCAAACATGTTGCCCATCGTGTCGACGCCCATCGACATGCCGGCCGCGTCGCACCACGACTGATAGAGCCTGCGGCCCTCGTTGTCGGCATCGGTCAGCGTCTGGCGGTTGTTGCCGCCGGCAACACCCGGTCCGATCTTCGCCATCTCCATCAGGCTGTCCCACAGCCGGTCGCCGTCGATGCGGATGTTCTTTCCAGGTGCGCTCATCACGCCTCTCCTAACTCTTGAGTTCGACTTCGACGAAGCTCATCGGAGCATCGCCGCCGTTGACGACATTGTGTTCGACCCCGGCGGGACGGCGGTAGGCCGCCCCTGCCGGCATCTCCACCCGGCGGGCCGCGCCGCCGGGCTCCTCCAGCAGGAAATGACAGTCCGTCACGGGCGTCACGACATAGTCCATGTCGTGACGGTGCCAGCCGGTCTCCGCGCCCGGCGCGAAGTCCCAGCGGGTGACGCGCACCCGCTCGTCGTCGACCAGCACCTCAGATGTGGCGGAAGGACGGGTCATCGCTGCCGTCAATCCATGTTCGGGAAGGTGTAGACCGCCCCGTCCTTGATGCCGGCGGGCCAGCGGGTCGTGACCGTCTTGAGCCGGGTGTTGAAGCGCACGCCCTCCTCACCGTAGATCGAATGATCGCCGAACAGCGAGCGCTTCCAGCCACCGAAGGAAAAGTAAGCGACCGGCACGGGGATCGGCACGTTGATGCCGACCATGCCGACCTCGATGCCGTCGGCGAAGGCGCGGGCGGCATCGCCGTCGCGGGTGAAAATCGCCGTGCCGTTGCCGTATTCATGCTCGTTGATCAGCGACAGGGCTTCCTCGTAGCCCTTGGCGCGCACCACCGAGAGCACCGGACCGAAGATCTCTTCCTTGTAGATCGTCATGTCCTTCGTGACGCGGTCGAACAGCGTGCCGCCGACGAAATAGCCGTTCTCATAGCCCTGAAGCGTGAAGCCGCGCCCGTCAACCAGAAGCTCCGCGCCTTCCTTCTCGCCCTGGTCGATGTAACCCAGCACCTTGCGCATGTGCTGTTCGGTGACGACCGGGCCCATTTCGGCATCCTTGTCGGTGGCCGGGCCGATTTTCAGCGCCTGCACGCGCGGGATCAGCTTTTCCACCAGCCGGTCGGCGGTTTCCTCGCCGATGGGAACGGCAACCGAGATCGCCATGCAGCGCTCGCCGGCGGAGCCGTAGCCCGCGCCCATCAGGGCATCGGCGGCCTGGTCCATGTCGGCGTCGGGCATCACCACCATGTGGTTCTTGGCGCCGCCCAGCGCCTGGACCCGCTTTCCGTGCGCCGTGCCGGTGGAATAGACGTATTCGGCAATCGGCGTGGAGCCGACGAAGGAGAGCGCCTTCACGTCCGGGTGGGTCAGGAGCACGTCGACGGCTTCCTTGTCGCCATGCACGACGTTCAGCACGCCATCGGGGAACCCGGCCTTCTGGAAGAGATCGTAGACCACCATCACGGCGGAGGGATCGCGCTCGGACGGCTTGAGGACGAAGGTGTTCCCGCAGGCAACCGAGATCGGATACATCCAAAGCGGCACCATCGCCGGGAAATTGAACGGCGTGATGCCGGCGACGACGCCGAGCGGCTGGCGGTCGGAATAGCTGTCGATGGCCGGACCGACGTTGCGGGCGAAATCGCCCTTCAGCAGATGCGGGATGCCGCAGGCGAATTCCACCACCTCGATGCCGCGCGCCACTTCGCCCAGCGCATCGTCATGGGTCTTGCCGTGTTCGGCGGAAATCGCGCGGGCGATGTCGTCGGCATGGGCGGACAGAAGTTCCTTGAAGCGGAACATGCAGCGTGCCCGCTTCGCCGGAGGCGTGTCGCGCCAGGCCGGGAAGGCCGCCTTGGCCGCGGCAATCGCCTCGGCGACTTCGTCGGCGGTCGACAGGTGCAGCGTCGCGCTCTGTTCACCGGTGGCGGGATTGTAGATCGCGGCCGTGCGGGCGGAACGGGAGGGGGCACGTGTGCCGCCGATGGCATTTTCAATGACTGTCATGTTCGGTTCCTGGTCCGTGGCCGGGCCGAAATCTGCCGCCCCGCCATCGTTTCGTGTGAGCTTGCGCAGGCCGCACCGGTGACCGGTGCGGCCTGCGGTCCGGGATCTAGTCCAGGGCTTCCAGAACGGTGCGGAGGGTATCGACCAGCCGGTCGATCTCGCTCTTCTCGATGATCAGCGGCGGCGACAGCGCGATGATGTCGCCGGTGGTGCGGATCAGGACGCCGGCCTCATAGGCATTGAGGAAGGCGGTGAAGGCCCGCTTCGTCGGCTCACCGGCCATCGGCTCCAGCTCGATCGCGCCGATCAGGCCGATGTTGCGGATGTCGATGACGTGGCGCGTGCCTTTCAGCGAATGCAGCGCGTCGGCCCAATAGTCCTCAAGCTCGGCGGCGCGGGTCAGGAGCCCCTCTTCCTCATAGGTGTCGAGCGTGCCGAGCGCGGCTGCGCAGGCCACCGGATGACCGGAATAGGTGTAACCGTGGAAGAACTCGATGAGGTGTTCCGGCCCGGTCATGAAGGCCTGATGCACGTCGCTGGAACAGAACACAGCCCCCATCGGAATGACGCCGTTGGTGATGCCCTTGGCGGTGGTGACCAAGTCCGGCACCACGCCGAAATGATCGACCGCGAAGGGGGAGCCCAGGCGTCCGAACCCGGTGATCACCTCGTCGAAGATCAACAGGATGCCATGCTGGTCGCAGATCTCGCGCAACCGCTTGAGATAGCCCTTCGGCGGGATCAGCACGCCGGTGGAGCCGGCAACCGGCTCCACGATCACCGCCGCGATGGTCGACGGGTCATGCAGCTGGACGAGACGGATGAGTTCCTCGGCATATTCCGCGCCATTGTCCGGCTGGCCGCGCGAGAAGGCGTTGCGCTCCAGATCGTGGGTGTGGCGAATGTGGTCGACGCCGCCGAGAAGCGTGCCGAACATCTTGCGGTTGGCGACGATGCCGCCGACGGAAATGCCGCCGAAATTGACGCCGTGATAGCCGCGCTCGCGGCCGATCAACCGGGTGCGGGAGCCCTCGCCGCGAACGCGGTGATAGGCAATCGCCATTTTCAGCGCCGTCTCGACGGATTCGGAGCCGGAATTGGTGAAAAACACATGGTCGAGCGGCGAGGGCATCAGCGCCGACAGGCGCGCGGCCAGCTCGAAGGCATGCGGATGACCCATCTGGAAGGCCGGCGCATAGTCGAGCTCGGCAATCTGGCGCTGCACCGCCTCGGTGATGCGGGGCCGCGCATGACCGGCGTTGCAGCACCACAGCCCGGCCGTACCGTCCAGCACCTGACGACCGTCGGCGGTCTTGTAGTACATGCCCTCCGCGCCGACAAAGAGGCGCGGGTTCTTCTTGAACTGGCGGTTTGCCGTAAACGGCATCCAGAAGGCGTCGAGATTGTTGCTGGTCAGCGCCGGCTGCGACATGGGTCCTCCGATCGCCCGCGCTTTGTTCCCGGCGGGCGCCCTGTTGTCTGTGATGCGATCGGCTTCGCGACAGGGCGCGGGACAAATCCCGCGCGCACGGCCGCTTGGTGCCGGCACGAAGCCTAGCACCGCCCATCGTTCCCCGTCTTCCCGCGCGTCGCGACCTTGCACAGCATGACAGCTTGCGCGCCGCACAGGCAGCTCCCGCACCGGAGCGCGAGGGCTGAAATCTGGAAGGTCGCGGCCGTCGGTCTTGTTGTTTTGTGCCGGCGGTCCGTCTCATGTTATCCATTGCGTCAGGCCAAAAAACCTGACCAAATGGTCAAAATGAGCCTAGGAAGGCTTGACCACATGGTCAAGATCAATTTTTGGCTGTTGTGCCGAATTGGCGATCAGGGACGATGCGCGCCAGGGACAAGACACAGAAGAGCGCCGTTCGCGAAGAGAACGAACGCGCCATCCTCAAGGCGGCCGAGGAGGTCTTCGCCGAACGCGGCTTCCGGGGCGCGACCACCGGCGTGATCGCCGACCGCGCCGGCATCCCCAAGGCCAACCTGCATTACTACTTCCCGACAAAGGAAGCGCTCTACCGCCGCGTGGTGGAGCACATCTTCAATGTCTGGCTCGATGCGGCCAACACCTTCGACGAGAGCGACGATCCGGTCGAAGCGCTCACCGCCTATATCTCGGCGAAAATGGACATCTCCCGCGCGCATCCGATGGGGTCGAAGGTCTGGGCCAACGAGATCCTGCACAAGGCGCCGGTGATCCAGGACTATCTGGAGACCACCTTGCGCGACTGGACCGCATCGCGGGCCGCCGTCATCGACCGCTGGGTGACGGAGGGCAAGATCGCGCCGGTCAACGCCCGCTACCTGCTCTACATGATCTGGGCGACGACCCAGCATTACGCCGACTTCAATCACCAGATCGATACGCTGAACGGCGGCACGCCGTTGGACGATGCCCAGTTCGAGGACGCCAAGAAGACGGTGATCGGCATCGTCCTTGCCGGCATCGGCGCCAAACCGCCCGCAGCCCCCTCCCCTGCGCCCGCGCCGGCCGAACCCGCGCGTGCGGAGGCATGAGCGTGGACGACCAGCCGCGGCGCACACGCATTCAGGAGAGAAACCGGGCGCGCATCCTGGAGGCGGCGCTCGGGACCTTCGCCCGCTTCGGCTATCGCGGCACCCGTGTCGACCAGATCGCCAGCGACGCGGGCATGTCGAAGTCGAACCTGCTTTATTATTTCGGCTCCAAGTCGGAGATCTACAAGGCGGTGCTCGCCGGCCTGCTGGACCGCTGGCTCGCCCCCTTGCGCACGCTTGACCCCGACGGCGACCCGCGCCGCGAGCTGACGGCCTATATCGAGCAAAAGCTGCGCTTTTCCGCCAACGAACCGGAAGCCTCGCGCCTCTTTGCCAATGAGGTGATGCAGGGCGCACCGATGATCCGCGACGTGCTCGAGGGGCCGCTCAAGGCGCTTGTCGAGGAAAAGGCGGAGGTGCTGCGCCACTGGGCGAAGGCGGGAAAGATCCGCGACGTTGATCCCTATCACCTGATCTTCCTGATCTGGGCGACGACCCAGCACTACGCCGATTTCGCGCCGCAGATCGAGGCGCTGACCGGGTCCGGCATTCACGACGACCGGTTTCGCAAGGGCGCGCTGGAAACCCTGTCGGCGCTTCTCCTTGAGGGGCTCCTGCCCCGCGCTTGATCTGAACGCCCGCGCGGGTCATCCTCAACAGACACAGTCGCGCGTGCGCGGCCGACCCTTGACTGCGCACGCCCGAGCGCGACGCGCCAAGCTTGCGAGGATACCCATGCGTGGTTCTCAGATTCTTGTCGCCGGCGCCCTGTGTCTCGGCCTCTCCCTCGGCGCGACCGGCGCGCTGGCGGCCTCCTGCGGCAACACCGCGCAGGGTTTTCCGGCCTGGCTTGCGGATTTCCAGCGCAAGGCGGTGGCGTCGGGGGTTTCCTCCAGAACGGTGAAGGCCGCGCTCGGCGGTCTGCGCTACAACACCAAGGTGATCCGCCGCGACCGCAACCAGAAATCCTTTAAACTGAGCTTCCAGCAGTTCCTGGCGCGCCGCGCGCCGCCGAGCACCATCGCGATCGGCCGCAAGCGGCTGCGCCAGCATGCGGTCGTGCTCGACCGGGTGGAGCGCAAATACGGCGTGCCGAAGGAAATCATCGTCTCGATCTGGGGGCTTGAGTCGGGCTTCGGTCGCTTCATGGGCGACATTCCGATTTTCTCGTCGCTGGCCACCCTTGCTTACGACTGCCGGCGGTCGGCATTCTTCACCAACGAGCTTATGAGCGCGCTCCGGATCGCCGACCGCGGCGCCATGAGCATTCGCGACATGAAGGGCGCCTGGGCCGGCGAGATCGGCCAGACGCAGTTCCTCGCCTCCAGCTATGAGCGCTTTGCAGTCGATTTCGACGGTGACGGCCGGCCCAACCTGATCCGCAGCAAGCCGGACGTCTTCGCCTCGACGGCGAACTTCCTGCGCCGGCATGGCTGGCGCAAGGGCGCTGACTGGTCGCCGGGCACGGCGAACTACGGGGTGCTGCGCGACTGGAACCGGGCGGAGGTCTATCGCAAGACCATCGCCTATATGGCCACGCAGCTGCGCAACTGACCGGCGCGTCTTCCGACCGGGTCAGCCCCTTTTGTGCGTGTCTCGCTGCAGGATCAGCGTCGCGACCGCCGTCACCGCAACGCCGGCGAGCGTCAGCATGCCGGGCCAGGGCGCGCCCAGCGCCAGCGTCTCGAACAGGACGAAGGACGGCAGCAGATAGGTGTAGGCCATCACCGGACCCGACGGCAGGCGCAGGCTCGCATAGGTGGCGAAGAAGAAGCTGGACGCGGTCGGGAAGACTGCCAGATAGGCAACGCCGATGAAGGCGCGGGCCGGCACCTCCGGCCAGTTCGTCTGCAGCAGGTCGTCGTGGCCGTAGACCAGCAGGATCACCGCGCCGCAGGCGAGGATCCAGAAATTGAACACCTCCAGCGGTTCGCCGCGATTGAGGAGGCGCATCAGCGGCGAATAGAACGCGTAGGACATCACCCCGAAGAGAAAGATCGTTTCTCCTGTGCCGATCTCGAAGCGCAGGAGCCGGCCGATGTCTGACCCGAACAGCACCAGGATCGCGCCCGCCGCACCGAGGGCAAGACAGGCCGCCTGACGGCGCGACACGGTCTGGCGGAGCAGGAGATAGCCGGCAATCGCGGTGAAGGCCGGCAGCAGCGTGAAGACGGCGCCGGCATTGAGCGCGCTGGTGTAGCGCAGCGCCTCGAACATCGTCACGAAGAAGATGTTCAGCACCACCGCGATCAGGATATAGACCGGAAAGCGCGACAGTTTCGGGCGCTGCCAAAGCCCCTTCCAGGTGGCGATACCAGCGAAGATCGCCGCCGCCAGACAGAAGCGCAAGGCGGTGAGCACCGCCGGAGCCAGGTCCCCGGTGATGGCATGGCCGACCGGAAAGGACGTCGAGACGAGGAACACGAAACCGAGCATCGCCAGATGGGCGCGCCCGGTTCCCATATCTGCCCTGTCGGCGGAGACGCTCATCGCGCGCTCCGCCGGCACGGTTCCAGGAGCGATGTCACTCGGCCGCTTCCATCACCCGGTTCGGATTGTTGGGATGCGTGGTCCAATTGGCGTAATCCGGTTCGATCTTCTTGCCGGTTCGCGGATCCGTGCCCTCGGTCATCTGCACCATGGAGATGCAATCCTCCACCGGACAGACCGAGACGCACAGATTGCAACCGACGCATTCCTCGTCGATCACCTCGAAATGACGCAAGCCGTCCTTCATCGAGGTGATGGCCTGATGCGAGGTGTCCTCGCAGGCGATATGACAGCGGCCGCACTTGATGCAAGCGTCCTGGTCGATCTGCGCCTTGACCACATAGTTGAGGTTAAGCTGCTGCCAGTCCGTCACATTGGGCACGGCCCGGCCGACAACCTGGTCGACGCTGGTGTAGCCCTTCTCGTCCATCCAGTCGCTGAGGCCGTCCTTCATCTCCTCGACGATCTTGAAGCCATAGGTCATCGCCGCCGTGCAGACCTGCACGGTGCCCGCGCCCAGGGCCATGAACTCGGCCGCGTCCTTCCAGGTGGTCACCCCTCCGATGCCGGAGATCGGCAGGCCGTGGGTTTCCGGGTCGCGGGCGATTTCCGCCACCATGTTGAGCGCGATCGGCTTGACCGCCGGACCGCAGTAGCCGCCATGAGCGCCGCGTCCGTCGATGGTGGGTTCGGGCGCCATCTGGTCGAGGTCGACCGAGACGATGGAGTTGATCGTGTTGATCAGCGAAACGGCGTCCGCACCGCCGGCCTTCGCCGCCTGGGCAGGCTTGCGAATGTCGGTGATATTCGGCGTCAGCTTGACGATGACGGGCATGCGGCTGTGCTGCTTGCACCAGCGGGTGACCATCTCGATGTATTCGGGCACCTGGCCGACGGCCGAGCCCATGCCGCGTTCCGACATGCCGTGCGGGCAACCAAAGTTCAGCTCGATGCCGTCGGCCTCGGTGTCCTCGACCTTCTTGAGGATGTCGATCCAGCTCTGCTCCTCGCAGGGCACCATCAGCGAGACGACCATCGCCCGGTCCGACCAGTCGCGCTTGACCTGCTTGATCTCGCGCAGGTTGACCTCAAGCGGCCGGTCGGTGATCAGCTCGATGTTGTTGAAGCCGATCAGGTTGCGGTCGCGTCCGTGGATCGCGCCGTAGCGCGGGCCGTTGACGTTGACCACCGCCGGGTCCTCGCCCAGCGTTTTCCAGACTACGCCGCCCCAGCCCGCCTTGAAGGCGCGCACGACGTTGTATTCCTTGTCTGTCGGCGGCGCGGAGGCCAGCCAGAACGGGTTCGGCGACTTGATGCCGATGAAATTTGTGCTGAGATCAGCCATTTCGTGATCCTCCCCACGGGATTTCGACCGCGGTTGAACTATGAGGGTGACGCACGCGGTGCTTGTCGGTCAAGCGCTCAACGCGGCGTGAATGGAACGGGCGGCAACCTTGCCATCCTCGACGGCGGCAACGGTGAGGTCCTCGCCCCCGGCGATGCAGTCGCCGCCGGCCCAGACCCCGGCCACCGAGGTGCGGCGGTCGTCGTCGACGTTGATCCGGCCGCTGTCGAGCGACAGCGCCTCGGCTCCGCCGAGCGCATCGGGGACGAAGGTCTGGCCAATGGCCTTGAAGACTTGATCGGCCTCAAGCGTCACTGTCTCTCCGGTGCCGGAAAGCCGTCCGGAGGCATCCTGCGCGGTGCGTTCCAGTTCGATGCCCGCGACATGGCCGCCCTCGCCGAGAAGTCGTTTGGGCTGGAACCACTCGCGGATCACGACGCCGTTGGTCAGCGCCACTTCCTGCTCGTAGGCACTCGCCTTCATCGCATCCCGGTCACGGCGGTAGGCGATGGTCACTTCCTCCGCGCCCAGCCGCTTGGCCTGGACGGCGATGTCGATGGCGGTCATGCCGCCGCCGATCACCACGACCTTGCGGCCGACCGGCAGCTTCGCAAGGTCCTTTGCCTGGCGCAGCTCCGCGATATAGGCGACCGCGTCGATCACCCCGTTGAGGTCCTCGCCTTCGGCTCTGAGCGCGTTGACGCCGGGAAGGCCCATGCCGAGAAACACCGCGTCGAACTCCTTGCGCAGTCCGGCGAGCGTGATGTCGCGCCCCAGCGCCTTGCCGCACTGGACGTCGATGCCACCGATCGAAAGCACGAAGTCGACTTCGGTTTGCGCGAAGTCGTTGGTCGTCTTGTAGGCGGCGATGCCGTATTCGTTGAGACCGCCAAGCTTCTCGCGCGCGTCGAAGATGGTGACGTCATGCCCCTCGCAAGCAAGCGCATGGGCACAGCTCAACCCGGCCGGACCGCCGCCGACGATCGCGACCGTCTTGCCGGTCGACGCGGCGCGGCTGTAGGGGTGCCGGTCGGGCCGCTCGAGATAGGTGTCGGTCGCATAGCGCTGTAACAGGCCGATCTGGACCGGCTTGTCCTCCGCCAGATTGCGGACGCAGGCTTCCTCGCACAGCGTTTCGGTAGGACAGACGCGGGCGCACATCCCGCCCAGGATGTTTTCCGCGAAGATCGTCTTGGCCGAGCCGACGGGGTTCCCCGTCGAGATCTGGCGGATGAACTTCGGGATATCGATCGAGGTCGGGCAGGCGATCGTGCAGGGCGCGTCGTAGCAGAAGTAGCAGCGATCCGCCTCGACGCTGGCCTCATGCGTGCCGAGCGGCGGGTGCAGATCGTCGAAGTTTTCAAGATAGTCGTCAGGCGAGAGGCGGCCCGTGCGGATATCGGGCCCCGGGAGTGCGTCAGCCATGGCTGCACCTTATGCGAAGGCCGGAGCCGCGAAGGGACCTCCGGCGCAGTGTTCTCCTCAAGAAGCCGACGGTGCGACGCATTTCGCGTTCTTCGGTCGCCGGCCAGGCGATTGCGCGCGGCGCGTCTCTCGTTGGGCGGAAACGCGTCCACAGTCGATATTGGAGCCGAATTTTGACCAAATAGTCAAATTTTTTGTCGTACAAGTATTTCCGGGCGGTTCGGGCCTGCGCAAGCCCATGATTTCGGGCGGGTTTTCGACGGCAGGCTGCCGCGCCCCCTTGGCCTTGTGAGATGCCCGTGCGATACGCTTTGTGCAAGGACCATTCGGCGGGTGCCATGCGACCTCGCCACCACAGGAGGACAATCCGTGACCCGACCCGTGCTTTTCGACTACTGGCGTTCCTCGGCAAGCTACCGGGTGCGGATCGCGCTGAACCTCCTCGGCGTCGCGCATGACACCGTCGCCGTCGACCTGCTCAAGGGCGCGCAGCGGGACGCGGACAACCGGGCCCGCAACCCGCAAGGCCTGGTGCCGTCGCTGGAAATCGACGGCAGCGTCCTGACGCAGTCGCTCGCGATCATCGAATATCTGCACGAAACCCGGGAGGGGAGCGCCCTGCTGCCCGCCACGGCGTTTGAGCGGCAGCGCGTACGGGCGATCAGCCACGCGATCGCGATGGAGATCCATCCGGTCTGCAATCTCAATGTCGTCGCCCATGCGGTGAAGCTGATGGGCGGTGGAGATGCGGAAAAAATCGACTGGATGCAGACCTTCATCACCAAAGGGCTGACCGCCGTCGAGCAGATGCTGAGCGACGGCAAGGCCGGCACCTTCTGCCACGGCAACGCGCCGACGATGGCCGACCTCTGCCTCGTGCCGCAGCTCTACAATGCCCGGCGCTGGGGCGTCGACCTGACGGCCATGCCGCGCATGGTCGAGATCGATGCGGCCTGCAACCAGATCGAGGCCTTCGCCGCCGCGCATCCCGACCGCATCGGCCCGCCGGCCGACTGACATGCATGAGGCTGGATGGTCCGGCGGCGACGGGCTAGGCTTGGTCCATGGCAGTTGAACCCGCTTCCGCGCAACCCGCGAAATCCGCTTCCCGGTCCGACACCGTGCCGCTGTGGTTCCTGCTGGCCGCACAGTTCCTTGTCGCCGCCGCCGGCCTCGTGGTCGAAATCGTCGCAGGGCGGATGCTGGCGCCCTATGTCGGCATGTCGCTCTACACCTGGACCGCGGTGATCGCCGTGGTGCTTGCCGGCTTTTCCGCCGGACACTGGATCGGCGGGCTGGTCGCCGACCGCCCCCAGCGCACGGCTCTTGCGTGGCTTGCCATATCGGGCGCATTGGGCGCGCTCACGACGCTCGCCGCACTTCCGCTGATCCGGCTGGTGTCCGCCCCCGTACTCGGCGCAATCCCCGGACCCATCGGCGGCATTGTCGCCCTCACCGCGCTGCTGTTCTTCCTGCCGAGCTTCGCCGCCGGCATTCCCTCGCCGATCCTGGCGCGGCTTGCCATTGAGGACCGGGCGCGCAGCGGACGCGCGCTCGGCGCGCTGCATGCGCTCAGCGCCATCGGCGCCATCGCCGGAACCCTGTCGGCGGGCTATCTGTTCATTTCGTGGATCGGCACGGTCTGGACGCTGGTGGTCGTTGCGGGCGCCTATGCCGCCTTCGCCCTTGCCTGCCTGGCGATGCTGCGTCGCCACGCCAGACCGGAGCCTGCGGGGCGCGACATCGCCTCCGCAGCGACGGCGCTCACGCTTTTCGCCCTCGCAGCCCTTGCCGCGACGCCCTTCACGCCGGCGAGCGCCTGTACGGTGGAAAGCCGCTACTATTGCATCCGCTCCATCGATGTCGGCGCCGACGTCGGCGCGCCGGCGCGTCTGATGGTGCTCGATCATCTCGGCCACGGGCTGAACGTGCTGGGCGAGCCGACGCGCCTTGAAATGCCCTATGCGGCGACCATCGACGCCATCGCCCGCGCCCGGCTGGGCGGAGCGCCGGAGCGCGCCTTCTTCATCGGCGGCGGTGCGCTGACGTTGCCGCGCGCCTGGAGCGCGGATGGCGCGCGGCCCGGTCTCGTCGTGGCCGAGATCGACCCGCTGGTGACGGCCATCGCCAAGGCCGACTTCGACGTCGACACATCGCGCTTCACCATCACCCATGCGGATGCACGGGTGGCGCTTGCGGGTCTCGACGGATTTCAGGTCGTCGTCGGCGATGCCTTCACCGATATCGCCGTTCCGGCGCATCTCGTCACCCGCGAATTCTACCAGGAAATCGCAGGCAGTCTGGCGCCGGACGGCTTCTACCTGATGAACCTGATCGACCATACCGACAGCCTGAAGGCGCTGGCCGCCAGCGTGCGCACGCTGAAACAGGTGTTTCCCGCCGTGGAAGTCTGGGTCGAGGTGGAGGATTTCTCCACCGGCGGACGAACGACCTTCGTGTTGATGGCCGGCTCCGCGCCATCGCCGACCGGTCGCATGACGCTCGCCCCGACCGCGCCGGACGTGCCGGGCCGGATTATCGGACGCATCCCGCCGCACCGCGTGGATGGCCTTGTCGCCACGCTCGATCCGCCTGTGCTGACCGACGACTACGCGCCCATCGACCGGCTGATCGGGGCACGGCCGTAGCGCGCCCGCCGGCGAACCCGGCCGTCTTGATCTGCCGCCGCCGACCCGCCACATCCTTCTCGCACACCGGCCGAGAAAGGACCCGACGACATGCTGATGACGACCACCAACACCCTGCAGGGACACGAGATCTCCGACTACAAGGGGATCGTGACCGGGGAAGCCATCCTCGGCGCCAACATCTTCAAGGATCTCTTCGCCGGTATCCGCGACATCGTCGGCGGTCGATCCGGCGCCTATGAGGAAGAGCTGCAGCGCGCCCGCCAGATCGCGATGGACGAAATGCAGGCGCGCGCCGCAAGCCTCGGCGCCAACGCCGTGATCGGCGTCGACCTGGACTATGAAACGGTCGGGCAGAACGGCTCGATGCTGATGGTCAGCGCAACGGGAACGGCCGTGGTTGTCCGCTGACATCCGCCTCGACCCGCACCGGGATACGAAAACGGCGGGACCCGAGGCCCCGCCGTTTGATTGCGCTGGTTGTTCAGTCCTGCACCCGATAAGGCCGGCGCTGGTTTCGGCCGTCACTCAAGCCCGTCGAACAGCGCCGTCGACAGATAGCGCTCGGCGAAGGACGGAATGATCACCACGATGCGCTTGCCGGCCATTTCGCCGCGCGCGCCCAGCTTGAGGGCGGCAGCAAGAGCCGCACCGGAGGAGATCCCGACCGGCAGCCCCTCGATCCGCGCGGCCTTGCGCGCCATCTCGAAGGCTTCGTCATTGCTGATCTGAACCACCTCGTCATAAACTTCGGTATTGAGAACACTCGGCACGAAGCCGGCACCAATGCCCTGGATCTTGTGCGGCCCGGGCGTGCCGCCGGACAGGATCGGGCTGTCGGTCGGCTCGACGGCGACGACATGCAGGTCGGGCTTGCGCGCCTTGAGGACTTCACTCACGCCGGTGATCGTGCCACCGGTGCCGATGCCGGACACGAAGGCGTCGATCTTGCCGCCGGTGTCGTTCCAGATTTCCTCGGCCGTCGTCTTGCGGTGGATCTCGGGGTTGGCCGGATTGTCGAACTGCTGCGGCATCACCGCGCCGTCGATTTCAGAGACGAGTTCCTCGGCGCGGGCGATGGCGCCCTTCATGCCCTTCGGGCCTTCGGTCAACTCCAGTTCCGCGCCGAGCAGCTTCAGCATCTTGCGGCGCTCGATGGACATGGTCTCCGGCATCACCAGGATCAGGCGGTAGCCCTTGGCGGCGGCGACGAAGGCAAGCGCGATGCCGGTGTTGCCCGACGTCGGCTCGACCAGCGTCGTCTTGCCCGGCGCGATGGTGCCGCGCGCTTCCAGCGCCTCGATCATGGCGACGCCGATGCGGTCCTTGACGCTGGAGATCGGGTTGAAGAACTCGAGCTTGCCCAGGATCTCGGCCTTGACGCCCGCGTCTTCCGCCAGCCGGTCCAGCCGCACGAGCGGCGTATCGCCGATGGTCTCGGTGATCGAGGCATAGATCCGGCCACGGCCGGGAGTGCGTTCGCTCATGTCAGGCTCCCAGATTTTTCGCGGCGCACGGGGCGCGGCGCTTCGTTCATGTCGACGAACTTAGGCATTCGTCCAGGACGAGGCGAGGAATGCAATTTTCCCGAAACGCCTCTTCGCCGAATGTGATTTCGATAAGGCCGGCATGCAAGGCAATGATTTGCCCGACCACCGCCCGCAGGCACCGCAGCTCGGGGGCACCGGTGTCAGCGTGGACCCGTCGAGCCGAACCCGCCGGCACCGCGGGCCGTGTCGTCGAGATCGGCGACCTCGACAAGCTCCGCCCGCGCAACCGGCGCCACCACCATCTGCGCGATGCGGCTGCCGCGCTCGACGGTAAAGGGCGCGTCGCCGAGGTTGATCAGGATCACCTTGATCTCGCCGCGATAATCCGCGTCGATGGTTCCCGGCGTGTTCAGCACGGTCACGCCGTGCTTCGCCGCCAGCCCGGAGCGGGGCCGCACCTGCGCCTCCGTGCCCTCGGGCAACGCAATGGCGATCCCCGTCGGCACAAGCGCACGGGCCCCTGGCTGCAGCACCAGCGGGTCGTCATTCGCAGCCAGCAGGTCCATGCCGGCCGCCGCCGCGCTCTGATAGGCGGGGAGCGGCAGGTCCTTCCCGTGCGGCAGACGGCGCAGCCGAAGAGACAGTGTCATGCCGATCCTCGCGAAAGAGACGAGAGCCGACGCGCGATTTCGGCGACGAGACGCCGCGCGACCTCTTCCTTGGGAAGCGTCGGCCAGTCCGTCACCCCTTCCGGAGCGACCAGGTAGACGGTGTTGGCATCGCCACCCATCACGCCACGCTCGGGAGAGACGTCGTTGGCGACGATCAGATCGGCCCCCTTGCGCGCCAGTTTGGCGCGGGCGTTTTCCACCACATCGCTGGTTTCGGCGGCAAAGCCGACGACCAGGCGCGGGCGCAGGGTCTGATGGTGACCGACGCTTGCGAGAATATCCGGGTTTTCGGCAAGCTCCAGCGGCGGAACTCCGCCGCTGCCGTCCTTCTTGATCTTGCCGCTGCTTGCGGTGGCCGCGCGCCAGTCGGCGACCGCCGCCGCCATCACGCCGACATCGGCCGGCAGCGCCGCATCCACGGCCGCCAGCATCTCGCGGGCTGTTTCGACGCGAACGACGTCGACGCCCGGCGGATCGGCAAGCGTCACCGGTCCGCTCACCAGCGTGACCCGGGCCCCCGCGCGCACCATTTCGGCAGCGATGGCATGCCCCTGCTTGCCGGACGAGCGATTGGCGATGTAGCGCACGGGGTCGATCGGCTCATGGGTCGGCCCGGAGGTGATCAGCACGTGCCGGCCAGAAAGCGGCCCTTGTGCGGGAGGGTGGCCCGCCTCGCCACGCAGCACGCGCTCCGCCGCCGCCACGATTTCCAGCGGTTCGGACATGCGCCCGACGCCAGCCTCGCCGCGCTCCGCCATTTCGCCAACGCCCGGCCCGACGAAATGAATGCCGTCGGCCGCCAGCGTCTCGCTGTTGCGGCGGGTCGCCGGATGGGCCCACATCGCCGGATTCATGGCCGGCGCGAGAAGCACCGGCTTGTTGCAGGCCAGAAGAACCGCCGTCGCCAGATCGCCGGCAAGGCCCGTCGCCATCTTGGCCATCAGGTCGGCCGTAGCCGGCGCGACGATCACCAGATCGGCCTCGCGCGACAGACGGATGTGGCCAACGTCATGTTCGTCGTCCCGGTCGAAGAGATCGCAAAACACCGTGTCGCCGGTCAGCGCGCCGACGGACATCGGGGTGATGAACTGGCGCGCACCCTCGGTCATCACCGCCCGCACCCGGGCGCCGCGTTCGCGCAGGCGCCGGATCAGGTCGAGGCTCTTGTAGGCCGCGATCCCGCCGCCAATGATCAGGAGAATACGGCTGTCTTCAAGGCTCACCAGAGGGTCTCCGGGATCGATATCGGCGGCGACATGCCGCGATCGGAAGGAATGACGCCCAGCGCGCCTCAGCCGCCGGCGCCGAAGGAGCGCGGCGCGGGCGCGATGATGCGCGATCCGGACCCGGTGACCTCGTAGATCGCCAGTCCGCGTTCGTTGGTTCCCTGCCGGTCGAAGCGGAACACGCCGTCGATGCCGAGGAAGCCGTCGCGGTTGGTCAGCACCCGCTCGGAGAAGCGCGCCGCGCCTGCGGACCGCACGAGACCGGCTGCGAGGATCGTTGCGTCATAGGCGAGCGAGGCATTGCGCGGCGGACGGCTGCCGTAGGCACTCTGGTAGCGCTCGGCGAAAGCCTGGAAGCCGGTGCCGTCGGGCCCCGGATACCAGGCGCCGGTCAGCGGCGGCGCATTGAGCACCTGCGGCGTGTCCCACTGGCCGCTGCCGAGCAGTCTGGTCGAGGCGAGATTGACCCCACCCGACGACAGCGCCTGCGCGACGAAGGGCGCAACATTGCCGGCGGGAACGAAGACGGCGTCGATCTGGCTGGCGTTTGCCGCAATGCTCGCTGCCTTGGCCGCGATATCCGTCGTGTCGTTGCCCTGCACCTTGTAGCGCTCGATGGAGACGATACGCGCGCCGGCGCGCCCGACGTCCTGGCGGAACGCGGCTTCCACCACCGCGCCATAGGTGTCGTCCGGCAAAAGCGCGGCGAAGGAGCGCTTGCCCTGGCGGGCTGCATAGGAAACCACGCGGGTGACGTCGCTGCGCGGCAGGAAGCTCAGCAGATAGACGCCACGCGAGGCAACGGATTCGTCGCTGGAAAAGGCAACCACCGGAACGCCGGAAGACCGTGCCACGGAGGCCGCGCCGCCGACGGCCGGCGCGAACACCGGCCCGATGATCAGCTCCGCGCCTTCGGAGATAGCCGCCTGCGCGGCCTGTTGTCCGCCCTGCGCCGTGCCGCCGGTGTCCTTGATCAGGATCTGGATGTCCGCGCCCTGAAAGTCCTGAAGCGCGAATTCGGCGGTGTTGCGGAACACGGTCGCGATCGAGGTCGCGCTGCCGCCGCCGCTCATCGGCAGCAGCATGCCGACCCGCACGGACCCGGTGCCGATGGTCTGGCCGCTTGGCACCGGCTGTCCGCCGGGCGTCGAGGGATAGCCCGGATAGTCGCCCAGCCCCGATCCCGTGCAGCTTGCGAGCAGGGTCGCCGCGGCCAGCGCCGCACCCAGCGCGGCCTTGCGCGCCCCGTGTTCGACGTCGCGAATGATACGAAACACTGCGCCAGATCTCCCCGATATCCGCAGTCCCAGACCCGCCGGCACCGACCATGCGGGAAAAGATGCTTATCAGCCTGTTCCCGCCGCTGCAAATTCTCAAGCGAAGCTTGGCGTGTCAGGTGTTTCCTGTCAAAACGATCCCATCATGGCTTCTTCCAACGCACCCAGCCCGCCGCCGGATGGCGACGACGATCCGCGGCCTTCTGAAACGCCTCGCGGCGAGGGCGGTTTTCACATCGGCCGGCAGGCGTTTCAGGCGCCGAGACCCGCATCCGCGCTCTATATCGTCTCGACGCCGATCGGAAATCTCGGGGACATCACCGTGCGGGCGCTGGAAACGCTTGCCGCCTGCGATCTCGTCGCCTGCGAGGACACGCGCGTCACCGCCACGCTGATGCAGCGCTTCGGCCTGCGCACGCCGCTCACCGCCTATCACGAGCACAATGCGGCCCGCGTGCGCCCGCGCCTGCTTGCAACGCTCGAGAATGGCGGCAGCGTCGCGCTTGTGTCCGACGCCGGCACGCCGCTGATCTCCGATCCGGGCTACCGTCTGGTGCGCGACGTCGTCGAGGCGGGGCACCGCGTCGTTCCGATCCCGGGCGCAAGCGCGCCGCTCGCCGCGCTGGTCGGCGCCGGCCTGCCGTCCGACACCGTGTGCTTTTCCGGCTTCCTGCCGCAAAAAAGCGGCCAGCGCCGCACGCGGCTCGGCGAACTGGCCCGCCTGCCGGCGACGCTGGTGATCTTCGAAAGCCCGCGGCGCCTTGCCGCGTCGCTCGCCGACATGGCCGATGTGCTCGGCGGCGAGCGCGAGGCTGTCGTCGCCCGCGAACTCACCAAACGCTTCGAGACCTTCGAGCGCGGCACGCTCGCCGAGCTTTGCGAACGCTACGCGGATACCGCCGTCAAGGGCGAGATCGTCGTCTGCATCGCGCCGCCCGGCGATCAGACCGAAGCCGATCCGGAAGACGCCGATGCGCTCCTCACCGAGGCGCTCAAGGACATGAAGGCCGCGGCCGCTGCGAAACACGTCGCGCAGATGACCGGCGTCGACCGCAAAACGCTCTACAAGCGGGCGATGGAACTGAAAGCGCAATGACGGCCACGCGCCGGGGGGATGAATGACCAAGATCATCATGGTGTTTTTTGCGCTGGTGGCGACGATCCAGGTGATCAAGCCGCTTGGCTGGCCCGGCCTGAAACGGCGCAAGGACGCCTGGAAACTGGCCGTCGGCGGGTTTCTGGTGACGCTCTTCGCCGTCATCCTCGCCGCGACCTTCCAGCCGAGCCTCTAGGCGGAGCAAGATGCAATGGCCGGCGCACCCCAGCCCTCTGCCAGCCGCAAACGCCGCTCCGCCTATCTGTGGGGCCTGCGCGCCGAAACGCTGGCTGCCGTCGCGCTGCGCCTGAAGGGCTGGAAGCTTCTGGCGCGCCGCTACAAGGCGGGCAACGGCGAGATCGACATCATTGCCCGCAAGGGCGACACCATCGCCTTCATCGAGGTCAAGGCCCGCGCCACCCGCGAGGCGGCGCTGGCGGCCATCACCGCACAGGGGCAACGGCGGATCGCGGCCGCCGCACGCGTCTGGCAGGCCGGGCGCGAGGACACGGATGCGGCCACGCTGCGGTTCGACGCGGTGCTTGTTGTGCCGCGCCGCTGGCCGATCCACATCGCCGACGCCTTCACCGCTGCGGAGCGATGACGCTTCGTCCGGGCGCGCGCGTCTGGACAAAGCCCCCCCGTGCCCGCATATGCTGGGGCAACCCTCTTTCCCTTGCCGCTTCCGGCGCCGGAGTTCCCCATGCCCTCGACGACACCGCTCAAGATCGCGGTCCAGATGGACCATATCTCCTCGATCAACATCGCCGGCGACAGCGCCTTCGCGCTGATGCTGGAGGCACAGGCGCGCGGTCACACGCTCTATCACTACACGCCGGACAGGCTGGCGATGACCGGCGACCGGGTCACCGCCGCGCTCGAACCGGTCAAGGTGCGCGACGAGGCGGGGCGCCACTTCGAGCTGGGCGAGGCCAGCGTCACGGACCTTCTCGAGATGGATGTCGTCCTGATGCGCCAGGACCCGCCCTTCGACATGGCCTATGTCGCGGCAACGCACATGCTGGAAAAGATCCATCCGAAGACCCTTGTGGTCAACGATCCGGCCTCGGTGCGCAACGCCCCGGAAAAGCTCTTCGTCACCGAATTCGCCGATCTCATGCCGCCGACGCTGATCACGCGCGACCGGGCCGCGATTGACGCTTTCCGCGCCGAACACAAGGACATCGTCATGAAGCCGCTGTTCGGCCACGGCGGCGCGGCGGTCTTCCGCATCACCCAGGACGACCTTAACTACGGCTCGCTCTACGATTTCTTCGCCGCGACCTTCCGCGAACCCTGGGTGATCCAGCGGTTCCTGCCCAATGTCGACAAGGGCGACAAGCGCATCCTGCTGGTCGACGGCGAATTTGCCGGCGCCGTGAACCGGGTGCCGCAAGCCGGCGACCTGCGCTCCAACATGGTGCGCGGCGGTGCCGCGCGCGAGGCCGACCTGACGGAGCGCGAACGCGAGATCTGCGCGCGGCTCGGACCGGCCCTGCGCGAAAAGGGGCTGATCCTGGTCGGGATCGATGTCATCGACGGAAACCTGACCGAGATCAACGTGACCGCCCCGACCGGCATCCGCGCGGTCGCAAAGCTCGGCGGCCCGGATGTCGCAGCAATCCTGTGGGACAGCGTGGAAGCCAAACGCACGGCGCGCGGCTGATCTGACCGGCGGCGGGCCGCACAGACGTGCGGTTGTGCACCCTCTCCGGTTGCGCTAGGTTGCAATTTTTCCAAATTGCAAGTGACCGAGGCGCGGCTGGAGGGGTTGTAAGATGGTGTCACGCGTCGCGACGGTGGCGTTTCAGGGCATCGAGGCCAAGCCGGTAGACGTCCAGGTTCAGATCGGCCCGGGACAGGTCGCCTTCACCATCGTCGGACTTCCCGACAAGGCCGTGGGCGAAAGCCGCGAGCGGGTGCGCTCGGCGCTGCTCGCCTCAGGCCTGGCGCTTCCGGCCAAACGCGTCACCGTCAATCTGGCTCCCGCTGACCTTCCCAAGGAAGGCTCCCACTTCGACCTGCCGATTGCCCTTGCCCTGATGGCGGCGATGGGGGCTGTCCCTGCCGCCGATCTCGACGGCTACATGGTGCTCGGCGAGCTGGCGCTGGACGGTTCGATTTCCCCCGTCGCCGGGGTTCTGCCGGCGGCCATCGCCGCCAATACGGCGGACAAGGGCCTGATCTGCCCCGCCCCTTGCGGACCGGAAGCCGCCTGGGCCGACGAGGCGATGGATATCCTCGCACCGGCCTCGCTGATTCAGCTGGCCAATCACTTCAAGGGCACGCAGATGCTCTCGCGCCCGACGCCGAAGCTGAGGGCGGATCCCGCCGCCCTGCCCGATCTGTCGGAGGTCAGGGGGCAGGAAACCGCGAAGCGCGCGCTGGAGATCGCGGCGGCCGGCGGGCACAACCTGCTGATGATCGGGCCGCCCGGCGCCGGCAAATCCATGCTGGCAAGCCGACTGCCCTCGATCCTGCCGCCGCTGTCGCCGCGCGAGCTGCTGGAGGTATCGATGATCGCCTCCATCGCCGGGGAGCTTTCCGACGGGCGGCTGTCGGAGCGCAGGCCCTACCGGGCGCCGCATCATTCGGCCTCGATGGCCGCCCTTGTCGGCGGCGGACTGCGGGCAAGGCCCGGCGAGGTCTCGCTTGCCCACAATGGTGTGCTCTTCCTGGATGAACTCCCGGAATTCCAGCCACAGGTGCTGGATGGATTGCGCCAGCCGCTGGAGAGCGGCGAAAGCGTGATCGTGCGGGCCAATCACCGCACGACCTACCCCTCGCGCGTGCAGCTGATCGCGGCGATGAACCCCTGCCGCTGCGGCCATGCCGGGGAACCCGGACATGTGTGCAAGCGCGGCGCGCGCTGCGCCAGCGAGTATCAGGGGCGGATCTCCGGACCGCTGCTGGACCGCCTCGACCTGCGCATCGACGTTCCGGCGCTCTCCGCCGTCGACCTGATTCGTCCGGACACCGCCGAAAGCTCCGCCGCCGTGGCCGCCCGCGTGCTCGCGGCCCGCCAGATCCAGAGCGCGCGCTACATGGCGCTCGGCTCCACCGCCCGCACCAACGCCCAGGCCGGACCGCGCCTGATCGAGGAGGTCGCCAGACCCGACCGGGCCGGCCTGGACCTGCTGCAGGGCGCCGCCGAAACGCTGCGCCTGTCGGCGCGCGGCTATCACCGGGTGCTGAAGGTGGCACGCACGCTCGCCGATCTCGACGGCGAGGAAACCGTCAGCCGGATGCACCTGGCGGAAGCGCTCAGCTACCGTGGCGCGGCACTCGACCGGCAGGCAGCTTAAGGCGCGGCCGGCCCCGCCGCCCACCCGGCGAAACGCTTTCTCAATCTCTGCAGACGAGACTCATCCCTCAATCGCGCCGCGCGCCATCGGGAGTAGAGTTTCGTGTCCCCGCAATCGCTCAACCGCAAGGCCTCGTCCAGGCGGCACCGGCAGTCCGTCGGGACCCATGAGGCCCGCACCGGCGATGACAGCCCCGGCAGCCGTGACGCGACCGCACCGACAAGTGGCGCCCTGCGGCGCGCAATCACATTCGCGGTCGCAACCGCCGGGTTTCTCGCCGGCGCGTTGGCGGTCCTCTGGGTCGTGCCGGAAGCCGCACGCCAGGCTGTCGCCGGAACCTTTCTCGTCATGACCGGCATGGGCCTCGCCGCCGTTGCCCTGGTGCAGGCGCGGGCCCGGTCCCGGGCAAGCGACGTTTCGGCACGGGTCACCGCGCTGTCGGCAGAAACCGAAGCGCTTCGCGATGAGATCTGGCACCTGAAGGAAAGCGACGCCCGGCATCGCGACGTGCTCGACACGCTGGGAGATGTGGTGACCCGCTGGCGCGAGGGCGGCGATGTCGTCTACGCCAATGACGCGGCGCTGAAACTGTTTCCCGACGGGCGGATCGACGCCCTTCATGCGCCCGCCGCCGACGAGGGCCCCGCCGGATATCCCGATATTCGCATCGAAACCGCGAGCGGGCCGCGCTGGTTCGCTCGCCGGGACGTCGCCGTGCGCGACGGGCGCAGCGGCGAGCCGCTGATCCAGACGATCCTGCGCGACGTCACCGACCGGCGCCAGATCGAGGACGCGCTGGTCGCTGCCCGCAACCAGGCGGAAACCGCAAGCGCCTCCAAGAGCCGTTTCCTGGCAACCGTGAGTCACGAGATCCGCACGCCGCTGAACGGCATTCTCGGCATGGCCGGACTGCTGCGGGACACGCGGCTGACCGCCGAGCAACGCAGCTACGTCGAGGCGGTGCGCAGTTCCGGCGAGATCCTGCTGCTCCTGATCAGCGAGGTGCTCGACATGTCGAAGATCGAGGCCGGCCGCCTCGATCTGGCACCTGCCCCGACCGATATCGCGCTGCTGGCGGAAAGCGTCGTGGAACTGCTCAGTCCCCGCGCACAGACCAAGGGGCTGGAAATCGCCTGTTTCGTCGCCCCGGAACTGCCCGACAGACTTGTCGTCGACGCCGTGCGCCTCAGGCAGATCCTGTTCAACCTTGCCGGAAACGGCCTGAAGTTCACAGAAGAGGGCGGCGTCGAGATCGCGCTGGAAAGCGAACCCGACCCGTCCGGCGATGGCGCACCCCGGCTGGCGATCAGCGTCCGCGACACCGGTATCGGCTTTGCCGCCGGCGAAGCCGAGCGGCTGTTCGAGGAATTCGAGCAGATCGACCACGGACCGGCGCGCCGCTTCGACGGCGCCGGTCTTGGCCTGTCCATCTCGCGCCGGCTGGCGCGGCTGATGGGCGGCGAGATCACCGCAACGGCCGCGGAAGGCTCCGGCGCCTGTTTCCGCGTCACCCTGCCGCTTGTGCCGGCGCCGCCGACATCCCCCGACACACGGCCGATCCAACCGGACGCCGGGGTCGACCTTGCCGGAAAAACCATCGTTCTGGTGACCCGCAGCCGGGTGGAAGGCCCCCTGATCGCACGCCGGCTCCAGGCGGAAGGGGCAAGGGCGCAACTGATCCCGGCCGGCGACGAGGCCAGCGACGAGGCGCTTGCCGCCTGCGACCTCATTCTCCTCGACCCGCTCGCCGTCGCCGACGCTGGGGCCTGGCTTGCCGGCGCGCGGGCGGCAGGCGTTGCCGCGCCGGCCATCGTCCTGATCACACCGGCGGAGCGCGAGCGCCTTCCGCGTTTGCGGGCGGCCGGCTTCGGCGCCTATCTCATCCGACCGATCCGCTCCGCCTCCCTGGTTCAGGTGGCCCGCGCGGTTCTGGCGCGCGGCGACACGCAGGCCGCGTGGGACCTTCTTCGCGACGACCGTTCCGAGGACCGGCCGGACCCGGAAAAAAGCGCCCCGACGCGGCCGCTGCGGCTTCTGGTTGCCGACGACAACGACATCAACCGCATGCTCACGGAAGCGCTGGTGCGCAAGCTCGGACACGAGCCCGTGGTGGTCAGCGACGGTGCGGAAGCCCTCGACGCGGTGCGCTGCAACACCGGCTTCGACATGCTCCTGATGGATCTTCACATGCCGGGCGTCGACGGCCTGACCGCGATCCGCCGGTTCCGGGAGCTGGAACGCCAGGCGCGGCGCGCGCGCGTCCCGGTCCTCGCCGTCACCGCGGACGTCACGCCGGAAGCCGAGGAAGCGGCGCTCGCCGCGGGCGCGGACGCGGTGCTGACGAAGCCGATCGACCCCGAGTTGCTGGCGGGCCATCTGCGCGGCGTGGGCGCGGGCGCCGGCTGATTGCGGCGATCCGGCAGTCCCTGTGGGCAAGGGCCGCCTTGATGTCACATTGTCACGCAAGTGTCGGGAAAGTATGGTCTACGACGAAGCCGTGAAAGCGGCCTTCCGGGCGGCGCGTCTCGTGACTCTCGATCCCTTTTCAGGAGACAGGCAGACGCGAACGCGACAAACGTATGTCCGGCGCAGATTGCGCGCCTGCCGGTGGCAAGTCGGGGAAAAACGCCATGTCCATGCAGCGATCGGGTCTCCTGTCTCCGCGCAGCCTCGTGCGGAAATTCATGCCGGCCGCCGCGCTCAAGCCGGCCTGGCTGCCGCGCCCGTCCGCGGTCACCGTCGAGCGCGCGACAACGAGCCTCGGCCGCATCGGATCTCTGGAAGTCCGGCTGGCGCGCAGCACGCGCGAAATCCGCAAGGCCCAGATGCTGCGCTACCATGTGTTCTACGAGGAAATGTCGGCAATCGCCGATGCCGAGACCCAGGCCACACGCCGCGATATCGACGCCTACGACGGGATCTGCGATCATCTGCTGGTGCTCGATCATGACGCGGTCGAGCGAAACGCCCCGTTCGGGCGCAAGAAGCCGCGGATCGTCGGCACCTACCGCCTGCTTCGGCAGGAGGTCGCCGCGCGCAAGGGCGGTTTCTATACGGCCGACGAATTCGACATCCAGGCGCTGGTCGACCGGCACCCGGGCCTGCGCTTTCTCGAGCTCGGGCGCTCCTGCGTGCTCAAGCCCTACCGGACGAAACGCACGGTCGAACTGCTCTGGCACGGGATCTGGGCCTATGTCCTCATGCACAGGATCGACGTCATGGTCGGCTGCGCTTCGATCGCGGGAACCGAGCCAGACGGAATCGCCGAGCAACTGGCCTTCCTGCACCACAATGCCCGGCCGCCGCAGGACTGGCAGGTCCGGGCCGTCGACCACCGCTACGTCGACATGAACCGGATGGCGAAAGCCGAGATCAACGACCGCCAGGCCCTTCGCGACCTGCCGCCGCTGATCAAGGGCTATCTGCGGCTTGGCGCCTATATCGGCGACGGCGCGGTGGTCGACCGCCAGTTCGGGACAACCGATGTGCTGATCGTCATGCCGGTCGCGGCGCTCAACAGCCGCTATGTCAATCACTACGGCGCCGACGCACAGCGCTACGCAAGCTAGCTCACGGGTTCAAAGCCTGCGCGCCCAGGCCGACAGCCCCCGGGCATCGGAGAGAGCGCGCAAGCCGCCCTCCAGCCGGTCGCCGTCGAGGCGCAGGAAGCCGAATCTTTCCAGGAAATCCGCCTGTCCGCTCGGCGCAAGGGTGAGAAGCGCCGGATAATAGGCCCATTGACCATATCCGATGGCGGCGGCCAGCAGCGATCTTGCGACGCCGCGGCCGCGAAGCGACCGATCCACCCCGAGAGCTGAGAGCCATAGCGCGCCATCCAGTTCGCCGGCGGCGGCGAAGGCCACCGGCCGACGGCTCTGGAACGCGGCCCAGACCCGCCCCTCCGGCGCCAGCACATCGAGTTCGGCGAGCAGATCGGCGCCGTCGGACGCAGGCATCCAGGCATCGCGGTCGCCAGCTGCCTGCCACAACGCATGAACCCGGTCGACTTCCTCGCGCTCCACGGCGCGAATGACGAAGGCGCCCGTCTCGCTCAAGGCTGGGGACCGTCGTAGCCCTCGATGACGATCAGGTCGGATACGGAGGCTTTTTCCCGCAGGCTCTTGGCATGGGCATAGGCGTCGCTGCGATAGCAGGCAAGCGCCCGATCGTAGCTGTCGAACTCGATCACCACATTACGCGCGCGGGCCGCGCCCTCGACACATTCGAACGCGCCGCCGCGCACCAGAAACCGCGCGCCATAGGCCCGGAACGCCTCGGCGTTGGCGGCGACATAATCCTTGTAGGCGTCCATGTCGGTCACATCGACCCGGCCGATCCAATATCCCTTTGCCATGCGCGCGATCTCCTCCTGAGTGTCCAGATCAAGGGGTAGGGGCTTCACCGGCCAGTGTAAAGGCCGCCGCCACCGGGCCAAGCGGGCGCGTCGGGCCGACACGCTTAACACCCCCTTAAATTGCCGCATTTAGACTTCAGATCCGCAGACATTCACAAGGGACAGTCTGCCCCGCATCAACCAGATCGGACCCATGGCTCGAGGATCGTCACGCAGAAGCCGGCAAGAGCCGCGCCTCGACATGCACGCCTCCGACCGCACCGGTGGCACGCTCGACATGCGCCTGACCAAGGCGGACCGGCCGGGCGCCGTCGGCAAGAAGCCGGCGCGCCCCGCATCCGCCAAGCGCGGATCCGGACAGAGCGGCGGATCCGGCGGCGGTTCGCGCCGCAAGACGGGCAGCGCGCGCAAGCGCACGCGATCGGCACGCGCGCGGCGGGGCGGCCTGGGCGGTTTCCTGCGCCGCGTCGCCTATTGGAGCGTCGTGCTGTGCATCTGGGGCGGCATCGCCGGCATCGGCGTGCTCGGCTATTACGCCGCCTATCTGCCGCCGACCTCCGAATGGAAGGTGCCGCAGCGCCCGCCGAACGTGCGCATCGTCGCGGCCGACGGAACGCTGGTGGCCAACCGCGGCGACACCGGCGGCGAGGCCGTGCGGCTTGAGCAGCTCCCGCCCTATCTGCCGCAGGCGGTGATCGCCATCGAGGACCGACGCTTCCATTCGCACTTCGGCCTCGACCCCATCGGCCTCGCCCGTGCGATGGTCACCAATGTCACGACCGGGCGGCTGGTCCAGGGCGGCTCGACGCTGACCCAGCAGCTTGCCAAGAACCTCTTCCTGGAGCCGGATCGCACGCTGAAACGCAAGGTTCAGGAGGCCGTTCTCGCGCTCTGGCTGGAGGCCAATCACTCCAAGGAAGAAATCCTGGAGATGTATCTGAACCGGGTCTATCTCGGGGCCGGCGCCTATGGCGTTGATGCCGCCGCGCGGCGCTATTTCGACAAGTCCGCGCGCATGCTCAACGTCGCCGAGGCGGCAACACTCGCCGGTCTTCTGAAGGCGCCTTCGCGCTATGCCCCGACACGCAATCCCGACCTTGCGGCGGCACGCGCGGCGACCGTGCTCGCGGCCATGGCGGAGGAAGGTTATCTCACCGAGCGTGAGGCAACCGACGCCATCGCCGCGCCGATGCGCGTCGTTACCCATCACACGTCGGCGAGCGAAAACTATGTCGCGGACTGGGTGATGGAGCTCCTGCCGAGCTACGTCGGCGGCATCGAGCAGGACATCATCGTCGACACCACCATCGACCTCGGACTTCAGATCGTGGCGGAAGACGCGCTTCGCCGGACGCTTGCCGACGAGGGAACGAAGCGCGGCGTCGAACAGGGCGCCATCGTCACGCTCGACCGCTCCGGGGCCGTCAAGGCGCTGGTGGGCGGGCGCGACTATGCCCGCAGCCAGTTCAACCGCGCGGTCAACGCCCATCGCCAGCCGGGCTCCGCCTTCAAGCCCTTCGTCTATCTCGCCGCGCTCGAACGCGGGCTGACCCCGAACACCATGCGGGTCGACGAGCCGGTCAGGATCGGCAAATGGGCGCCGAAGAACTATTCGAAATCCTATCGCGGACCGGTCAGCCTCACCGAGGCGCTGTCGCTGTCGCTCAACACGGTCGCGGCCAAACTGGCGGACGAGGTCGGTCCGCGCGCGATCATCCGCAGCGCCCGCAAGCTCGGCATCACCTCGCCGATGCAGTCGAACCTCTCCATCGCGCTCGGCACGTCGGAGGTCACGCCGCTGGAAATCGCCGCCGCCTATGTGCCGTTTTCCAACGGCGGCTATGCCATCGTCCCGCATGTCATCCGCTCGATCCGCACCTCCGACGGCAAGCTGCTCTATGCCCGACAGGGCGATGGCGCGGGTCGCGTCATCGACCACAGCACCTTGTCGGACATGAACATGATGATGGCGGAAACGCTGCTGACCGGAACGGGGCGCGCGGCGCAGCTTGAGGGTCGACCGGCCGGCGGAAAGACCGGCACCAGCCAGGATTTCCGCGACGGATGGTTCATCGGCTACACGGGAACCTTCACCACCGCCGTCTGGCTCGGCAATGACAACAATTCGCCGACGAAACGGGCAACCGGTGGCTCGCTGCCGGCAAAAATCTGGAAAGAGGTGATGACGGCCGGTCATCAGGGACTTGCGGTCGCGGGCCTGCCGGGCGTGTCCGACCGTCCCCTGACGGTGGCACAGCCGGCGCGCAACCCGAACGCGCCCGTGCCGGTCGCTCCGGCCGAGGGCGATCCCGACCGACGCCTGCCGCCGATGCGAGATGACGCACAGGGCGGCGGGCCGCTCGACCTGCTCAACCGGATCTTCGGCGGCTAGGAAAGCCCACCGCAGCCGATCCCTTACAGCGCGCGGCGTGCGCCGCGGGTCGTGAAGAAGACAAGGGCCGCGAGAAAGCCATGGACGGCGATGATCGCGGCCAGCGCCAGGCCCGAGCCGTCGAGCGAGGCACTGACGCCGATGCCGATCACAGCGGCCGTTGCCATCTGCCCGATACCCATGAGCGAAGAGGCCGTGCCGGCACGCTCCGGAAAGGGCATCAGTGCCGCCGCCTGGGATTGCGGCAGCGCGAGGCCGACGCCGGCCATATAGATCATCATCGGGGCGACGACAGAGGCGGCCGAGGGCGCGAGGCCAAGCGCGATCAGCATCGCCGCTCCGCCAACCGCCAGACAACCGACGCCAAGCGCAATCGTTCGCTCCACGCCGTGGCGCGGCGCGACCTTCTGGCCGATCACGGTTCCGCAGACATAGGCGCCCGCGCAGATGCCGAAGGCGATGCCGTAGACCGACGGCGTCAATCCATAGCCGTCCTGCAGCACGAAGGACGATCCCGAAATGAAGGCGAAGAGGCCGGAATAGGTCAGCGTGACGATGATCAGATAGGCACGAAACAGCCCGTGGCGCAGCAACGAGGCAAAGCCGCGCAACAGCGCGGCCGGCGAGAACCGCTCGGTTTCGGGCTGCTTCAGGGTTTCCGGAAGTCCGCGCGCGATGGCAAGCATCACCACCACGGCGAAGACGAGCGAGACCAGAAAGACGAACCGCCAGCCGCCGGCACTTGCGATCAGACCGCCGAAGAACGGCGCGATCGCCGGGGCAAGGCCCATGATCGAGCCCATGCGGGCGAGTTCCTGGCCGGCACGCGGCCCCTCATAGAGATCGCGCACCACGGCGCGTGCCAGAACCACGGGACCTGCCGCGCCGAAGGCCTGCAGGAACCGTGCGACAATCAGGATCTCCACCGTCGGCGCCAGCGTGCAGGCGAGGCTCGCCACGGCATAGATGGCAAGACCCGTGAGCAGGACGGGCTTGCGTCCGAGCCGGTCGGCGAGCGGACCGTAGAAGATCTGTCCAACGGCGAAGCCGACCAGAAACATCGACAGCGTCAGCTGGACGGAGGCATTGACGGTTCCCAGGTCGCGCATGATGCCGGGCAGGGCCGGGAGATACATGTCGGTCGACAGCGGTCCGAGCGCCGTCAGGCAGGCAAGCAGGATCGTCAGCAACCACGTGTCCGGCTTGAGCATGCGAAACATCCCTGAGGCATTCGGCGAGAGCGGCCGGAATCGGCCGCGAAAGGAAATGGCGGGCGGCGGTCAGCCGTAAAGATGCAGGGAGCCCCCCTCCTGCCGCAACCAGGCGCGGGCCTCGTCCGTCTGCGGGGCGAGATCCCGGCACAGGCGCCAGAAGGCCGGTCCGTGGTTCATCTCGGCGAGATGGGCAACCTCATGCGCTGCGACGTAATCCAGGATCGCGGGCGGCGCAAGCACGAGACGCCAGCAAAACGACAGCTGCCCGGTGGCGCTGCAGGAGCCCCAGCGGCTGCGGGTGTCGCGAAGGGTGATCCCGGACGGCTGGCGGCCGAGCGTTGTCGCATGCAGCGCGACCGCCGTCTCCAGATCCCGCCGCGCCTCCCGCTTCAGCCAGTCGCGCAGCCGGCGCGGCAGATGGTCGGGCCCGCCGGGAACGCTGAGAACCGGCCCGCTTTCACCGTCGCGTACCCGCACCAGTCCGCGCAGCCCGTCGGCGGCCTCGATGACATGCTCGACACCGCGGAAGGGGAGGCTCGATCCGTCGGCAAAGGGCGTGATGTCCGCGCGCTTTTCAAGCTGACCCGCAAGCCAGCCGCGCTGCCGCTCGGCAAAGGCCCGCGCCGTCTCCAGCGTGCCGCGTGCCGGCACCGTCAGCACCGGGTCGCCGCCGCTGGCGGGAACCCGGAGGATGTAGCGTTTGGCGCGCGGATTGCGCACCAGCCGGACCGTCAGGCGCCGGGCATCAAGTGTCAGGTCCAGCGCATCCGGAAGGGGGTCGGTCGCGCGAAACCAGCGCATCACCCGCGCCCCGCCAGATCGTCATAGCGAAGCGGTGCTTCGCCGTTCAGCGGATTTTTCGCCGACCAGCGGTAGCGGATCGTCTCGAAGCGCATGTCGCGCGCATCGACCAGAAGCAGCCGCCCGACCAGCCCCTCGCCAAAGCCGGCGATCTCCTTGATCGCCTCCATCGCCTGCATGGTTCCGATCATGCCGGTGAGCGCGCCCAGAACGCCGGCTTCCGCGCAGGTCGGCACGATGCCCTCGGCGGGACGGTCAGGGAAGATGCAGCGATAGGTCGGATTCGGCGTGCCGTCGGCAGCGGTCTCGTGAGGTTTCAGCAATGTCAGCGACCCGTCGAGACGTCCGACCGCTCCCGTCACCAACGGCTTTTTGGCGAAGAAACAGGCATCCGAAACCAGATAGCGGGTGGCAAAATTGTCCGACCCGTCGACCACGAGATCATAGCGCGAAATCAGCGTCAGCGCATTGTGCGGCGCGAGCCGTTCCGCATGGGGCTCGACCTTGACGTGCGGATTGAGCCGCGAGATCGCCTCCGCGGCGCTGGCGACCTTGGGTTCGCCAAGCTGGTCGGTGTCATGGATGACCTGACGCTGCAGGTTGGACAGCGAGACGGTGTCATTGTCGACGACCCCGAGCGTTCCGACGCCGGCGGCGGCGAGATACTGAAGCACGGGCGAGCCGAGACCGCCCGCGCCGATGACCAGCACGCGGGCAGCTTTCAGTTTCTGCTGTCCCGGACCGCCCACGTCCTGAAGGACGATATGACGGGCGTAGCGTTCGAGTTCGGCAGGGCTCAGGCTCATGTCAGGCTCGTTCTTGAAATTCGTGAGGCCAGCGGCCGCGACAGGGCGCTGCGGCGGGACGCACGCCCGGCGGCATGCCACCTTGTCACGGCATATCAGCGCAGCAGGCGTCCGACCAGACGGGCGGTGTAATCGACCATCGGAATGATGCGCGCGTAGTTCAGCCGGGTCGGGCCGATCACGCCGAGAACGCCGATGATCCGTTCGTCCTGGTCCCGGAACGGCGAGACGACGATGGAGGATCCCGAGAGGGAAAACAGCTTGTTCTCCGACCCGATGAAGATGCGCACCCCGTCGCCGCCCTCGGCAGCGGTCAATAGCTGGATCAGGTCGCGCTTGTTTTCCAGATCGTCGAACAGCAGGCGGATGCGCTCAAGGTCCTGTTCCGCCTCCAGATCCGACAAAAGGTTGGAGCGGCCGCGCACGATGAGCGAACCAACCTCGCCCCCGGTTCCCGCCCGCGTCGCGATGCCGAGTTCGACGAGTTTGGCGGTGAGTTCGTCGAGTTCCGCCTGATGCCGGTCGCGCTGCGCCTCAAGCTCGACGCGGGCCTCCGCCAGCGTGCGGCCCCGAATCAGGTTGGTGAGATAATTCGACGCCTCGATCAGCGCCGATTGCGGCAGGCCGGGCGGCAGGTCGACGATGCGATTTTCAACCGAGCCGTCGTCGGCCACCAGAACCACCAGCGCCTTCAGCGGCTCGATGCGGACGAATTCGACATGGCGCAGGCGCGCATCGGCCTTGTGGGTGAAGACCACACCGGCACCGCGCGACAGGCCGGACAGCATCTGGCTGGCTTCCGTCAGCAATTGTTCCGAGGTGCGTTCGCTCTGGGCGGCCTTCACCTGGATCTCGATCTGCGAGCGCTCCTCGCGGGTGAGATCGCCGACCTCCAGCAGCGCATCGACAAAGAAACGCAAGCCGCCCTCGGTCGGCAGGCGTCCGGCGGAGGTATGCGGCGCATAGAGCAATCCGGCATGCTCCAGATCCGACATGATATTGCGGATGGAGGCCGGAGACAGGCGGATCGACGGGTGACGGGAGAGATTGCGCGAGCCAACGGGCTCGCCCGTGTCCAGGTAGCTCTCGACAATCGCCCGGAAAATCTCGCGCGAGCGCTGGTCCAGCTCGCTCAGGCTGACGGAGGGAACACCCAATGTCACGTTTGCATTCCTCGTTTTCCAGATCGCAACGGCTGACAGGCCATTCGACCTTCCCCGGAATATAACGCGTCTTTGCGCGATAGAGAGGTCCTGTCTTGCATTTTTCGGGCACCTCGACCCGGAAGCGGCGCGCTCCGGCGCGTCGGCGCGCGCGACCATAGGCAGAGAAGCGTTTTCTCGCGGCTCCGTTTGCATTAGAAGTGCGGCCAACACACGGCGGGCGCAAGCGACGCGCCGCCAGAACCGGCAGGAAAGGGATCCACATGCGGCCATCCAAACGTGCAGCAGACGAGTTGCGCGCCGTCACACTGGAGCGCGGCGTCTCGAAACACGCGGAAGGCTCGTGCCTCGTCAAGTTCGGCGACACCCATGTCCTGTGCACCGCAAGCCTCGAGGAGCGCATTCCGCCGTGGCTGCGCGGGCAGAACCGCGGGTGGGTCACGGCCGAATACGGCATGCTGCCGCGCGCCACCGGCGACCGCATGCGCCGCGAGGCCTCCGCCGGCAAGCAGTCCGGCCGCACCCAGGAAATTCAGCGCCTGATCGGTCGCTCGCTGCGCGCGGTCGTCGATCTGCCGTCGCTCGGCGAACGCCAGATCTCGGTCGATTGCGACGTTCTCCAGGCCGATGGCGGCACGCGCACGGCCGCGATCACCGGCGCCTGGGTGGCGCTGAAGGATTGCATCGAGTGGATGCGGGCGCGCGAGATGGTCTCCGCGCCGGTGCTGAAGGACCATATCGCCGCGATTTCCTGCGGCATCTACGGCGGCAAGCCGGTGCTCGACCTCGATTATCTTGAAGATTCCGACGCCGACACCGATGCGAATTTCGTGATGACCGGCTCCGGCGGCATCGTCGAGATCCAGGGCACGGCGGAGGGCACGCCCTTCTCAGAAGAGGAATTCGCCCAGCTGCTGGCCCTTGCCAAGAAGGGGATCGGGCAGTTGGTCGATTTCCAGAAAATGGCGATTTCCTGAGGATCCCATGTCCAACGCCAGTGAGACACCGCACCGCCGGCTCGAGCCGGGCCGCATCGTGATCGCCAGCCACAATCCCGGCAAGTTGCGCGAGATCGAGGATCTCATGGCGCCCTACGGGTTTAAGGTGGTTTCCGCCGGCGCGCTCGACCTGCCCGAGCCGGAAGAGACCGGCACGACCTTCGAGGCCAACGCCGAACTGAAGGCCGTCGCGGCGGCGACCGCCAGCGGCCTGCCGGCCCTTGCCGACGACAGTGGCTTTTGCGTCGCGGCCCTTGACGGTCAGCCGGGCGTCTATTCGGCGCGCTGGGGCGGTCCGGAGAAGGACTTCGCCATGGCCATGCGCACGGTGGAGGAAAAGCTGCAGGCGGCCGGCGCCACGACCGACGCACAGCGGCGCGGATCCTTCGTCGCGGTGCTGTGCCTGGCGTGGCCGGACGGGGAAAGCGTGTTCTTCCGCGGCGAGATCGAAGGACAGATCGTCTGGCCGCCGCGCGGCGACGGCGGGTTCGGCTACGACCCGATGTTCCAGCCCGACGGTCACAGCCGCACCTTCGCGGAAATGTCGCCGGAGGAGAAACACGGCCGCTCGCTGGACGGCCCGGCCCTGTCCCATCGTGCCCGCGCCTTTCAGACGTTTTCGAAAGCCTGCCTGGAGAGCGCATGACTTACGAGGGCGACGGCGGGTTCGGCATCTATGTGCATTGGCCGTTCTGCGAGGCCAAATGCCCCTATTGCGATTTCAACAGTCACGTCCGCCATGCGGGCGTCGACCAGCCCCGCTTCGCGCGCGCCTTCGAGCGTGAACTGAAGACCTTTGCCGAGCGCACGCGCGGACGGCGGGTCGATTCCATCTTTCTGGGCGGCGGCACGCCGTCGCTGATGGATCCGGCGACGGTCGCCCGCGTGCTCGACGCGATCTCCGGGCTGTGGAGCGTGGCTCCCGATGCGGAAATCACAATGGAGGCCAACCCCTCCTCCGTCGAGGCAACCCGCTTCAAGGGCTATCGCGCGGCCGGCGTCAACCGGCTGTCGCTCGGCGTCCAGGCGCTGAACGATCCGGACCTGAAACGCCTCGGGCGCCTGCATGATGTCGCTCAGGCCAAAACGGCGATCGGCATCGCCCGCGACACGTTTCCGCGCATTTCCTTCGACCTGATCTACGCGCGGCCCGACCAGACGGCACGCGATTGGCAGGCGGAACTCTCCGAGGCCATCGATCTCGCGGCCGACCATCTGTCGCTCTATCAACTGACGATCGAGCAGGGCACGCCCTATTTCGAGCTTCAGCGCACCGGCAAGCTGATCGTGCCCGATCCGGACACCGCCGCCCATCTCTACGACCTGACGCAGGACATCTGCGAGACGCGCGGCATGCCGGCCTATGAGGTGTCGAACCACGCCGTTCCCGGCGCGGAATCGCGCCACAATCTCGTCTACTGGCGCTACGGCGACTATGTCGGCGTCGGTCCCGGCGCGCATGGGCGCCTGACGGGGGGCAACGGCAAGTTCGCGACCGCGACGGAGCGCCACCCGGAAACCTGGCTCGAGGCTGTCGAGACCCGCGGCGACGGCCTGGTCGAGGATCAGGCGCTGACCCAGGAAGAACAGGGCGACGAATATCTGGTGATGGGCCTGCGGCTGGTGGAAGGCATCGACCTGACCCGCTACGAGGCCATCGCCGGCCGGGCAATCGATTCAAGGCGCATCGCCCAGCTTGTGGAACATGGCATGGTGGAGCATCTGGAGGACAATCGGGTCCGCGCCACGCCGGCCGGATTCCTCGTTCTTGACGCCGTCGTCGCCGACCTGGCCGCCTGACAGGGCAGATTTCACGAGAATCGAAAGATTTTTTGCATCGCAACAGGTTGCGCGCGCATCCCTTTTCGTCCGAGCGCGGCATTTTTGCAGCAATTGCGGAGTATCGACCTCCGTCGCGGTTGATGCGACGCAATCTCTTTGTCATATTATTTTGCAATGCGAAATAAATGTCGCGGCCGTCCGTGCGACAGGGCCGGGACCAAAGAAGGGTCGATCGCGTGCCATTCTATCATATGTATGAATTCAATCACGCGGCCATGAGTCCGATGCGGGCGACGGCCGACATGACCCGCCTCTATTTCCAGAACCCGCTCAACCCGCTCACCCATACGCCCCTCGGCCGTTCGGTCGCAGCCGGGTGCGAGCTGGTCGAGCGCATGACGCGGCGCTACGGAAAACCGGAATTCGGGCTCGACGAAACCACCGTCAGCGGCGTCAAGGTTCCGGTCCGCGAGGAAGTGGTCTGGAGCAAGCCGTTCTGCAATCTGCTGCATTTCGACCGCAAGCTCGGCACGAAGCAGCGCCAGGATCCCAGGATCCTCATCATCGCGCCGATGTCGGGCCACTATGCGACCTTGCTGCGCGGCACGGTGGAAACGCTTCTTCCGCGCGCCGATGTCTATATCACCGACTGGATCGACGCGCGCATGGTGCCTGCAAACCAGGGCCGCTTCGATCTCGACGACTACATCGACTACGTCATCGAGATGCTGCATTTCCTGGGTCCGGACACCCATGTGATGGCGGTCTGCCAGCCCTCGGTGCCCGTGCTTGCCGCCGTCGCCGTGATGGAGGGGCACGACGATCCGATGGCACCGGCGACAATGACGCTGATGGGCGGGCCGATCGACACGCGGATCAATCCGACGGCGGTCAACAAGCTTGCCGAAAGCAAGGGCATCGACTGGTTCCGCCGCAACGTGATCATGAAGGTTCCCTTCCCGCAACCGGGCTTCATGCGCGACGTCTATCCGGGCTTTCTGCAACTCTCGGGCTTCATGAGCATGAACCTCGACCGACACATGACAGCCCATCACGAGTACTTCCAGCACCTGATCGACGGAGACGGCGACAGCGCGGAGAAGCACCGCGAGTTCTACGACGAGTATCTCGCGGTGATGGATCTCACCGCGGAGTTCTACTTGCAGACCGTGGAGACGGTGTTCATCACCCACGCCCTTCCGAAAGGCGAGTTCCGCCATCGCGGCGAGCTCGTCGATTGCAGCAAGATCCGTCGTACGGCGCTGCTCACGGTGGAAGGCGAGAAGGACGACATCACCGGCGGCGGCCAGACCAAGGCGGCGCACGACCTGTGCACCGGCCTCGCCGCCGACATGCAGGCCCATTACACGCAGCCCGCGGTCGGCCACTACGGGGTGTTCAACGGATCGCGCTTCCGCTCGGAAATCGCCCCGCGGGTGATGGATTTCATCCGCACCCACTACAAGCGTCCGAACAACGCGCCCGCGCTGCCGGAAAGCCCGTTTGAAGTGGCTGTTGCGACCAAGACCGGCTCGACCGCGCCAGCCGCCAGCGCCACTCAGGAAAAGCCCGCCACAAAGGCAAAGCCGGCCCCCCGGGCAAAGGCCGGAAAGCTCAGCGATCCGCTTGCCGAGGTGCTTCTGGCGGAGCCGCAGGGCGCGGCTGACGATCTCACCGCAATCAGCGGCGTTGGTCCGAAGCTGCAAACCGCCCTGAACGGCGCCGGCATTTTCCACTATTGGCAGATTGCCGCGCTGACCGATGCGCAGATCGCAGCGCTCGACAGCAAGCTCGACTTCCGCGGACGGATCGAACGCGACGGCTGGATCGAGCAGGCGCGCAAGCTGGCGAAGCAACCGGCCGAGGGCTGAACGCATTCCGTCTGTTGTACGTGTGTTCGACTGCCATTTTGGGGCGGGACCGTTACGGTCCCGCCCCTTTTTTCGTTCCGGTTCCTGCAACACCGCCATTGCGGGGAGAGGACCGCCAGTCTGTGGCCCGCGCCACTGATCTGCGGATCGCTTCTAAACGGCCTGGATCATTTCGACGGCCGCCCCTTTTCCGGCAGGACGCGCTCAGGCGGGGCGGCGCGGCGCGTTTCCGGTTGACAATCCGCGATATACAACTTTAGATTTTAAATTGTCGAGCGATACACCCGGGTTACAGCCCTCGACCGGGCTGCGGATTCCTCAAGGTATACGCCGGAATCGCGCGCACCCAAAGGGGGGGCGAAACGGCGCTTGCGGAGCGCTGAAGGCAAATTCGCGCGACAGGATGCAAGCGGGAGCAGGCAATGGAAGCGCAGGTAGAAAACGCCAAGCCGGAAAAGCGCGCGACAGCAACGTCCCGGCGGGGCGAGGCCGACGCGGGTCAGATTGCCAGCGTGGGCAACAACATCACCGCGGCCAATGCCGGCTGGACCTTCGGCGGCCAGACGCCCAATCACTTTGCCGATCACGTGCGCCGCTCCATCCCGATGTATGCCGAGGGGCACAAGCTCGCCTGTGAGTTGAGCGACTACTTCGTTCAGGACGGCACCGCCTGTTACGAGCTTGGCAGCTCGGTCGGCGAGCTGATTGCCAAGGTCGCGACCCGGCATGCGGCGCATCAGAATGTCCGCTGGGTCGGCATCGACAGCGTCGAGGCGATGACGCTGAAGGCGCGCGAGGAACATGGCCATCTCGGCATCGAGTTCGTCACCTCCGATATTCTGCGGTTCGCCTTCGAGCGCGCAAATCTCTTCCTGTCCTACTACACGATCCAGTTCACCCCGCTGGCGGTTCGGGCGCAACTGATCCGGAAACTCTACGATTCCCTGCTGCCCGGCGGCGGACTGATCATGTTCGAGAAGGTCCGGGGATCGGATCCGGTGGCGCAGGATCTTCTCTCCAGCCTCTATGTCGACTTCAAGATGGAGCAGGGCTTCCACCCAGCGGAGATCATCGCGAAAAGCAAGAGCCTCAAGGGCATTTTGAACCCGCAGACGTCGGAGGAAAACGTCCGGGCCTTGCGCGAGGCCGGCTTCTCGTCGGTCTTCACGGTGATGCGCTACCTCAGCTTCGTCGGCTACCTGGCGATCAAGTAACAATGACTGATCCTGCGAAAACAAACGCGAAGATCGACGATGGCGCACGATCGACGCCGGAAGACTACATGGCATCGTTGCAGCGCTATTATGGCGATCTCTATGCCGAACAGCCCGTCTGCACGCGCGGCTATCGCAATCTACGCGCGATCGAGGATTACTATGATGCGCTGTGCCAGCCGCAGGCGCCGCGCTCCATGCTCGACATCGGCTGCGGGCAGGGCGAACTCACCGCCTTCTTCGCGGACAAGGGCGCTCGGGCCGTCGGCGTCGACCTGATCGAAAATCCGCTCTGGGCCGACCTCATGGCGACCCGCCAGGGACGATTGTCCTTTCGCGCCGGAGACTTCATGGAGGCCGATTTCCCGGAGCCGTTCGACGTGATCGTCGACAGCGGATGCTTTCATCATCAGCATCCGGACGTCCAGCCGCTCTATCTCGACAGGATCCGCGCGCTTGTTGCCCCCGACCGGGGAAAATTCGTGCTCTCGCTCTTTGAGACCAACCGCGAGATCGAAGACGACGGCATCCAGGTGATGCGCGACGGTCGGTTTGCCCGGACGGCCTCGATGGACTGGGTGGCGCCCTTCCTCGCCGAGCACGGCTTCACGGTACGCGAGACGCTGCGGGTGCCGCGCGAAGACGGAACGCCCTATTGCCTCGTGGTGCATGCCGAATGACCGTGCACCAGCCACCTCTCGTGCGGCGCCGCCCGAACCGAGGCGTGCGGGAATGAGCGGACGTCTGCAGTCCCAGTTCTTTCTGGGGCATTTCATCTGGAACCTGGCGTTTCTCCAGGGCGTGTTGATCTTCTTCTACGCCGACCGCGGATTGAGCCTCGCGGAGGTTTTCCTGATCAAGAACATGGTCTCGGTGATCGTGGTCGTGATGGAGATCCCGTCGGGCCTGGTGTCCGATCTCTTCGGCCGCCGCCGCGCGCTGATCATCGGGGCCGTCGCAAAATTCCTTGGCTGCCTGATCATCGCGACAAGCTCGCAATTCGGCCTGCTTGCCATCGCCTACGGCCTGATCGGCGTCGGCGTCAGCTTCTACAGCGGCACCAATATCGCCGTTGTCTACGAAATGGAAAAGGCCAACGCGGATCCGGCGGCGCGCCACCGGGCGCTGGCCCAGATGGGCATTCTTGCAGGGCTCGCCCAGTTCAGCTCGACGCTGCTCGGCGGGCTGATCGCCACATGGTCGCTTGATATGGTCGGCTGGATCAATGCCGCCGGCGCCTTCGCGGCGGTGCTGGTCTTTCTGTCCTACCGCCTGCCGGAGCAGGACCGGACCCCGGCGGCGGCGACAGCCACGCCAAAACGCTCCCGGCTGCAGATGGCCCGCAGCGGGCTGCGGCATCTGGCCGGACACGGCAATGCCGCCGCCATTGTCACGGCGGCGGTCATGGTCGTCGCGCTGTTCATGCCGATGATCGCGATTACCACCTATCAGGGTGTCTGGAAGGAAATGGGAGCAGCGCTGGAACTCGCGGCCATCGCGACGGCCGTCGCCGGCCTGCTGAGTGCCGGGGCGAGCTACCTGGTGAAACGCTTCATGGTGGCGGTCGCGCCGGTGCGCTTTGCCGTCGTGGCATTCCTCCTGCTGGAGGTCTCGGTGCTGCTCGGCGCGCTCGACTGGATCGCAATGACCTTCGTGTCCATCGCCTTGATGGAGATCCTGCGCGCCTATGTGCTTATCGTCGGTTCGGTGATCGTAAACGACGCGGTGGAGGACCGGTTTCGCGCAACCATCAATTCGGCAATCAGCCTGGCGACCCGCATCGTCGTGGTGGTGTTGTCACCGGTCTGGGCCTTCCTGTTGCAGGATGCCGGCCACGCCTCGGCCTTCGTCTGGCTGGCCGCCATCTATGCGGCGCTCTTCGCAGCGATCGCCATTGCGGGCCTCGCCGTGCGGGCTTCGGGGGCGCGGTCCGCGGCGCCGGCGCCCCCGGCTGCCGCTTCCAGCACCGCTGCAACGGCCCACACCCATCCCACACGCCCGGGCGAGGAGCAGTCTCCATGAACCGACGACGCATTCTCATCCTGGATCGCGATGGCGCTCCGCGCTACACGGACACCGACGGCACGTTCCAGCCTTCGCCGCAGCGTCATCATGTCTCGGTCATTACCAAACAGGCGCATGAAGCCGGTTTCAGCACCGTTTCCGGGCTGGATCTTCACGTCGCCGATACCGACCACGATCTGGACGCGCTGATGGCGATCGCCGAAGATCTCCATCACTGGCAGTCTTTCGACGGGATCGTCGCGCTCTCCGAGCGCCACATCCTGCCAGCGGCCGCGTTTCGCGCACGTCACGGCATCGTCGGGCGCCAGCCGGACGATGCCCTTGCGCTGCGCGACAAGCTCACGATGGCGCAAAGGGTCCGCTCCGCCGGCATTCCCGTCCCGGAACAGATCTGTCTCGCGGACACCGCCGGCGTCCGGGCGTTGCTTGCCCGACACGGGCGGATCGTGGTCAAACCGCGCGACGGGATGGGATCGGCCGGCGTCCGCGTGGTGGACAGCCGGTCAGAGCTTGATGTGCTGCTCGACCTTGCCGGCAGTGACGCCCAGGACCAGCTTGCCGCGCAATACCTCGAAAACCGGGAGTTTCATGTCGAGGCCGTGACGATTGGCGGGCAGGTCGCCTTTTCGGAGTGCTTCGAATACATCGGCCACCCGTTGCGGTTTCGCGATCTCGCAACGCGGCGCGGAGTCACCGTCCGCGATGGGCCCCTGCAGACGCGCATCCTCGACCTGAATGCGGCAGCGCTTGGCGCGCTCGGGTTCCAGAACGGCGTTTCCCACCTCGAATGCTTCCTCACACCGAGGGGAGAGCTCTATTTCGGCGAAGTGGCCGGCCGTCCCGGCGGAAGCGGGATCAGCGATTGCGTTGCCGGCCTTTGGGGCGTCGACACCGGCGCTTGCGGCGCACTCCTCGAGGTCGGATTGCCGGTCGACCTGCAGCCGGTGGCGAGGTTCCCCGCCGGCGGCTGGATCGCAATCTATCCAAGGGCTGGCACATTGCAGACGGTGTCTTCGCTCGCCGCCTTCCGCGACGACTGGATCACCTATGCCGAGATCCTGTGCCGGCCGGGGCAGACCCTGATCGCGCCGATCATGAGCGGCGCCTCGATCGCCCGGTTTTCCGTTGGCGGCGACACGCCGACACAGGTACGGAATCGGCTGGAGGAGGTTTCGCGTCGGTTCACCTTTCATGTGGGAGAGGCCGCGGACGGGGTCCGGGAGGCACGGGCCTCATGACCCGGGGCCAGCAGGCTACGCCCCGCAGCCGTCTACTCCTTGTCGGCGGCTGGTCCGCAATCGTCGAAAAGGCCCTGCGCTGCGCCGATGAGGTCGTGCTGTTTCATGGCACTCCCGAGGAAATCGAGCCGGTGTTGCGGACCACCTGTCGGGCCGTGGAGACCGTGGACACGCGGAACGAAAATGCCTGCGTCTCGCGGGCGCGGACACTTCACCAAACCCTCCCGTTCACGGCGGTTGCCGCCGTGCGCGATGTCGATTGCCTGGCCGCGGCCGGCATTCGCGATGCCTTGGGGATTGCGGGCAACAGCCGGACGGCCGTGGATCTGACCCGCAACAAGATCGCGATGCGCCAGACCCTTGCCGGCGGCCCGCTCGACACCGTTGCCTGGGCGCCCGCGCATGACCGGGCAACGGCCCGTCTGGCCATCGACGTGCTGAGTGCGGCATCGGGACAGCCCGTGATCGTCAAGCCCGCGACGGGGCGGGGCAGTCTCGACGTGCGCCTTGTCTCGCGCGAAACGGCGGAGGAGGTTCTCGCAAGCTACCCGGAGACGACCGTTGCCGGAGGCCTGATCGTGGAACGCTTCGTCGACGGTGCGGAATACAGCGTGGAAACGGTTTCGCTGAACGGACACCATCACCTGCTTGGCGTGACCGAAAAACTCAATCCGCCGCGCCCGCCCTATTTCGTCGAGGAGGGGCACCTGTTCCCCAAGCGCCTGCCGGACCTGATGCTGACCCGCATCCGCGAACGGATTTTCCTGCTGCTGGAAATCCTGGGGATCGAGCACGGGCTTTGCCATACCGAAATCAAGATCGACGGCGAGCAGGTGCATCTGATCGAAACCCATGCGCGTCCGGCCGGCGACCGCATCTGGCGATTGATGGAACTCGCCCTTGGCATCGATCCCATCGAGATCAGTTTCACCGCGCTTGTCGGACGGACGGCAGCGCTTCCCGACGAAGTGCCGGCGGCGCGCTTTGCCGCAATCGGCTATGTGAGCGGGGACGGCGGTCCCGTTCCCGCGATACCGCTCGCGGACGCCATCCGCGAGATCCCGGGACTGACGGAAAGCCGCCAGTTGTATCCAGCCGGCACCATCGCACCGCCGACGCGGGACTCCTACTCCAGACATGCCTTCGTGATTCTCGCCGACCCTTGCGAGACCGCCTTGCGCGACAATCTGGAGACCGCCCTGTCCCGCGCAAGGGTCGCCTGCGCCTGCTCGGAAAGGCCCGTCGTTGCCGAGGGTGTGGGCCGGTAAACGGGGCGCCGCGCCTGTCACTTGCCGGCTGGTCGCTGCGCTGGGGCGCCTTGCCATTTCCGGTGCCGGATCAGTCCCATGCTTGGGGCATCCAAAGGGGCTGAGGGGCAAGAGCTGTCGGGTCCATGCCGCCGCACGGGCATCGCCTGCGCTCGACCCCCATGACACGCATGACGCGACAATCCGTTTGACTGCACTCTTTGGTTGCTACAATATGACGCATCAACTTATTGGTGTTTTACTCGATTGCAGCCGAGGGTATCCGGCGTGACCGTCCAGATCGATACGATGATGATGAGGCGCGCTCTGGCGCTTGGCGCGGCCGCACGCGGGACCACCGCCCCCAACCCGGCGATCGGCTGCGTGATCGCCCGGGACACCTGCATCCTCGGCGAGGGCGCCACCCAACCCGGCGGCCGGCCGCATGCAGAGGCGATGGCCCTGGCCGCAGCAGGTGCGGAAGCGCGTGGAGCCACGCTCTATGTCACGCTCGAACCCTGCGCCCATGTCGGACGATCGCCGCCTTGCGCGGATGCCATCATCGCGGCCGGGATACGGCGCGTCGTCGTCGCAATGGCCTTTGATCCCGATCCGCGCGTTTCCGGACGCGGACTGGAAAAGTTGCGCAGCGCCGGCATCGCGGTTGAAACCGGTCTCCTGAGCCATCAGGCCCGGGACACCCTCGCCGGCTTCCTGTGCCGGATCACGCGCCGCCGCGCCCTCGCCTGCCTGCTGTTTCACGACAGGACCGCCGCTCCCCGTGACGATGCGGACGACGGACTGAAAGCGATGCGCGCGAACCACGACCTGGTGCTTTCGGCCGCCCGTCGCTGCGGACAGGACGAAGCCTGGCCGCCGCATCTCCTTCTGCGCCCGGCGTGCGGTGGCGCGCCGCTCGTCCTGCGGCCCCTGCACGATACCCTGAAAGCGCGACCGGCGCCGGCCGGCGCGTTCACCTGCCTCGACGAGCTTTTGGCCCATCTCGGCAGTTCGGGATACAACGACGTTCTCATCGAGGCCGGCCGTTCGGTCATGGCCGATCTTGCCGCGGACCATGGTGCCTCGACGCCGGCCGCATCCCCGACGGAGCTGCTCGACGCCCCCCCTGCGGTCTCGGATCCCCTTGCGCACGGGCCCCTGGCCGGCGTGCAGCAAAGCTCGGCCGCGGGGTCTCGCTCATGACCGCCCCGCAGACGTCTCCGCCGCCGATCTCCGACACGGCCTCTTCGCCGTTTCGCCCGGTTGCGCCGCTCGCCCATCCGACCTCGGCAAGCGACCGTGCCGCGATGGGCTATCGGGAGCGTTTTGTCGACGCCTACCTCCCGGACCACGGGCGTCTGGCCGAGCGCTTCGCCTCGTCGTGCGAGCAGGATCTGCTGACGGTCATCGCGGACCCGTCCCGCGATCTCCCGGATCGTCTGGGAGCGGCGACGCGGCTCAACATGCTTGGCGATCCCCGGATCGAGACGGAGCACCCCGAGATGATCGACATCGCCGGGGCTGAGGTTTTCATCGGCCTCGATCCGAATCAGGTCGACACGGTCATGAGGCGTTTCGAAGGCCTGTTTCTCGAACGGGCCTGGATCGAGAAGGAATGCCCGCGACACCTGTGCAGGCTGGCGCCCTACCGCATCGCCCGCTATCCGGTGACAAACCGGGAATACCGCGACTTTCTTCTGGACAGCGGTTACGACGCGCTTCCGACAAGCTGGCCGCTGGGGCGCTATCCGGCCGAGCGCGGCAACCACCCGGTGCATACCGTGACCGCCGACGCGGCGGCCGCCTATGCCGGATGGCTTTCGCAGAAGACCGGGCGTAGATTCCGGCTTCCCGACGAGGCGGAATGGGAACATGCCGCCGGCGGACCGGATGCGCTGGAGTTCCCATGGGGTGAGACCTTCGACACCGAGCGGGCCAATACGATCGAGTCCGGCCTGATGACCACGGTTCCGGTCGGCATCTATCCGTCGGGGCGCAGTCCGTTCGGCCTCGACGACATGGCCGGAAACGTCGAGGAATATGTCGCCGGGCACTACGCTCCCTATCCCGGGGGGGCGGAGATCGCCGACGATCTGGCGCTGGTCTGGCCGACAGGCTACGCGGTCGCAAGAGGCGGCGGGTTCTCGCGGTTTCGCGATCTGGCGCGCTGCCGGCGACGCCACGGACTGTATCCCCGGCCGCTCTACGCCATCGGCTTTCGTCTTGCCGAGGACCTGTCGTGATGCAGCCAGCCCTGAAATCCTGGCTCCCGGCTGATCCCGGCGCGCCGGCCCCTGGAACCGATCCGGCGGTGCTGGCACGGCATCCCGCCCTTGCCTCCTTCGCGGCCCGCCTTGGCAACACGCCCGTCGTCGCGCTGCCGCGGGTTGCGGGCGAGGCCCGCATCTTCGCCAAATGCGAGTGGTTCAACCCCACCGGGTCGATAAAGGACCGGACCGCCTTCGCGCTTGTCTGCGATCTCCTGTCCCGCACGTCCTGCCCCGAGCGCGTGCTTGAGTACAGCGGCGGGAATCTGGCCGTGTCCCTGTCGCGGCTGTGCGCCGACCTCGGCCTGGCGAACACGCTGATCATGGCGTCCTTCATGTCGCCAGCCGCAATCGCGGACATGCGCAGCCTTGGCACGGACGTGCGCCTTGTCGACAAGAGCCTCGGTTTCTGGGCGGTGATGGAAGCCGCCTATCAAACGGCCGAACGCCATCCGCATTGGTCGTTCCTGCATCAACACGAGAACCGCGCGAACCTGCGGATCCATGAAACGGGAACCGGTGCGGAATTTGTCAAACAGTTGCAACGTGTTGACGGGCAAGGGGTTTCGGACGTCGATGCCTTTGTCGCTTCGATCGGCACCGGCGGAACGCTGGTGGGCGCCCATACGGCTTTGAGGCGTGTCTATCCGCGGGTGCAGATGATCGCCGTCACCCCGGCCGAACTCCCCTATGGCAGTGCGGCGCTGCCAAACGGATTGCCTAAATACGCGGGCTCCGGCGGCCTGGGCAATGGCCGAAAACAGCCGTTCGTCGCCGATCACGAAACCCGGATCGCCCGGAAGCTGACGGTCCGGTTCCAGGATTCCCTCGCCGCCCTCTCTCAGGTCTACGCGCAATGCGGACTGCGTGTCGGGTCCTCCGCCGGCGCGAACTGGCTGGCCGCGCGCCACGTCGCGCGCAGGCTCGGGCCCGATGCCGTGGTTGCCACCGTTTTTCCCAGCGCCGCAACGCCGTCCGAATGGACGGCCGCCATGGCGCTCAACAAACGAGACATCGCCAATGCCGCGGTGCTGGATGAAAACGGTGAGGAGACCGCCCCATGACGAACCGCTTGAGCCCGACGATTGCGCACGCTGCCGGACAAAAGGCGCCGCCGTCCAGCGCGTTGCGCATCATCACGGCCGTTCCGATCCACATCGCCCGGGCCGGCGGCGAAGGCACCTTCTATGCATTCGACGGCTTGAGAGACGGAAAGGAGCATTTTGCGATCGGCTTCCCGCGCCGATCCGCCTCCCTTGCCCCGCTGGTTCGGGTCCATTCCGAATGCATGACGGGCGATGTCTTCGGGTCGATGCGCTGTGACTGCGGCGAGCAGTTGAGCGAAGCGCTGGAGCTGCTCGGCGCGGAAGGAGGCTATCTGGTCTATCTGCGCCAGGAAGGCCGCGGCATCGGGCTCAATGCGAAACTGTCCGCTTATCTGTTGCAGGACCAGGGTCTCGACACATTCGCGGCAAACCGCGCGTTGAACCTTCCAGAGGACGACCGCGACTTTTCGGAGGCCGCGGCGATGCTCAAGGCTCTCGGTGCACCGGTCGTTCGGCTGATCACGAACAATCCCGACAAGCAGGCGCAACTTGCCCGCGCCGGGATCCGGATCGCCGAGCGCATTCCCACCGCCGTTCATGCCAACAGCCACAACCTCAAATACCTGCGCGCCAAGGCGCGCCTGCGTCAGCACGCATTCGCCGTGGAAGGAGAGGATCTCACGTCATGAAACATCTTGCCCCGATCAGCGGCATCGCCTGCCTCAAGGGCCGCTATGTCGCCACCGCCGGCTATGACGACCAGCTCATTCTCTGGGACGGTCTGTCCCGGGTCGCGATCCAGCGTGCCTTTCACGATCATCTTGCCAACCAATGCGCGTTCAGCCCGGACGGCAGGTTCCTGGCAAGCGCCAGCAGCGACTACACGGCGCGGCTCTATGACGTGCCGACCATGCGCCTGCGCACGGTGTTCGACGGCCATGAGGACGATATCGAAATGATCGCCTTTTCCGGCGACGGCTCCAAGGTCGCGACCTGTTCGCGCGACGGCACGCTGCGCGTCTTCGCGCTCGACGGCACCTGCCTCGCCGTCATGCGGGGACACGAGGCGGATGTGATTTCCGTCGGCTTCGCGCCGGGAGACGCGGAAATCATTTCCAGCAGTGACGATGCAACGGTGCGTCGCTGGTCGGTGGAAACGGGCAAGGAGATCTCCAAGGTCGTCTTCGACGATGTGGAGACCGACGCCCTGGCGATCACCCCCGACGGCCTCGTCATCGCCGGCAACGACGAGGGCCAGATCCTCACCATCGACGGCGACGACGTCCAGACCGTCCAGGCCCATGACGCCGGGATCAAGCGGCTCGTCTACGATGCCGGGGGCAAGCGGCTGGTCAGCCTGAGCTACGACCGCAAGATGTGCCTGTGGACGCTGCAGGGCTCCGAACTCGTTCTGTCGACGACGGCCGCCTTGCCCGATGTCGTGTGGCCGCGCTCCTGCGCCTTCTTCGACGACACCACGATCGTCTTCGCCACCTTCGGCTCGACCTTCGCGATCTACGACATCCCCGGCGACCGCTGGGACGTGGACGGGATCGAACCCTCCATCAGCATCAACGCCGTTCTGCCGGCGCGCGGGTCGGTGTGGACCATCGGAGACGCCGGCATCCTGAAACGGGACGGCATCGTCGCCGGCGAGACCGGGAGCTTGTGCAACTTCCTCGTGGAACTCGACGGACGCATCGTCTCGGGGGGCCAAATGGGCCGGGTCTTCGACGCGGAGAGCGGAGCCGTGCTGCACCAGCATCGCTCGCCGCTGAATTGCGCCGCGGCTTTCGTCAAGGACGGGATGCCGCATGTGGCGGTCGGCGCCTATACCGGCGAAGTCGTCGTGCTGCGCTCGGAAGGCGGCGAGATCCGTCATGTCGCCTCCCTCCCGGTCCATCGCAACGCCATCAAGGGGATCGCAAGCGACGGCGAACGGCTGTTCACCGTTGCGGCGGACTGCTCCGCCGCCCTGACAAGGATCTCCGACTTCGAGACCGAGGTCATCTGGGAGGATGGCCACGACAAGATCGCCAACGGCTGCGCGGCGCTTGGACCAGGCGCCTTCGTGAGCATCAGCCGGGACCTGTGTCTGCGGATCTGGTCCCGCGACGGCGCGATCGGTCACCGCTCGCCGCATGTCAATTCGATCAAGTGCGTGGCAACGGACGGACGCTACATTGCGACGGGCAGCTATGGCGGGGCGGTCGCGGTCTTCGACCTGGACAGCGGCCGCTGGGTGCTCAACCGCCGCCTGACAGGCGCGGGCCTGTCGTGCCTGGTCGCGACCGATCGTCCGGGCGCCTTCCTTGCCAGCGCCTATGATGGCGCAGTCTACAGCGTCGATGTCCCCGCCGCCGATGCTGCCCGGGCGGCCTGATGGCCGATCGTGCGAACCGCTTGACCCAACCGCCGCCGCCGGAACGCTACCGGCGACGGCTGCGAACGGCCTATGAAACCCTCTACGGACGCGCCGCGGACATATGGTCCGACGAAGCGGCGATGGCGAGGGTCGGACACCAGTTCGCAGCCTGGATCGGAGAACCCCCAAAACGAATCCTGGACGTCGGCGCCGGGCGAGGGCGCGACGCACGGCTCTATGCAAGTCTCGGCCATGATGTCACTGCCGTTGATCTGATGCCGCTACGCGACGACGTGACCGAACAGGCAACGCGCGGAAATCTGCGTTTCGTGCAATGCGACATTCGCGATCTCACATGCAACAACGGCTTCGACGTGATTTGCGACAATGGCTGCTACCATCATGAGCATCCCGCCGAAGCGGCAGACTACTTGGCGCATCTGGCGCGCCTCTTGCGCGGTCGAAGCGGGCGGCTGTGTATCGCCGTCTTTGCCGCCAAGCAACAAAAGGGCGATCTTGCTCCCATGCCGGACGGTCGCTTCCGACGTGCCTATACCGCCGACGAACTGACTGCGGAATTGGCGGCGGCAGGCTTCAGGACCGATGCGCATCGCAAGTTCGTTCGCCACAGACCTGACCTCGCCTATCTGGCTATGACGGCCATACCAGACCCTCGGGGCTCATGAGAATTCTCTTCGTCGGCGCACGCCCGTTGAACGGGCTTGCTCCCCTCGTCCGCCTGGCCCGGCAGGGCCACGAGATCGATCTCGCCTCGTCGGACCTGACGCTCCCAATGCGATTTGATCCGGAAAACGCGGCGGCGTTTCATTCAATCGTCCGCCATCTGCAGGTCCCGGCCGGCTCAAACGCAACAAAGGTTGCCGCGGCCATCGAAGGTCAAGGGCGGCACCTTGCGCGCTATGCGGCAATCCTCACGCTAAACGACAGCGACGCAGAACTCGCCGCAGAACTCGCGAAACTCGGCGGACAGCGTCACGCGACACCGCAGGCGGTGAAACTGGCGAAGGACAAAGCGGGCACACGCGAACGCCTTACCCGAGACAGACTCCCACAGCCGCGCTTCGAGGTCGTCTATACCCTCGAGATGGCATGGCGGGCGGCTTCGCGCATCGGATACCCGCTTATGGTCAAGCCAAGGACGCTCTCCGCATCCAGAGGCATCAGGTGCGTATCGGCAGACGAAGAGCTTGCCGCGGCATATGACCATGCGCGCCGCGCCGTTCAACACCACCACATACACGATCATCGCGGTCTCCTTCTCGAGGAATACATCGATGGCCCAATCGTGAGCGCCGAGGTCATGGCAAACGCAGGGCGATACCTCATTCTGGGTTTCACCGATCGAACAATCCCCGGAAGCGGATATGTCGAACAGGGAGGAACATTTCCGGCCCGGGTTCCGCCGGAGGCAACACGCACGGTTTGCGACGCTCTTTCATCGATCGGTTTTCTCGACGGTGCCGCGCATGTCGAGTTATGCCTGTCCGCACGCGGACCGCTCGTCATCGAGATCAACCCAAGGCTTGCAGGTTTCCTGGTCCCGGAAGCCATCGAGGCCGCAACCGGTCTCGATCCCTACCATGCACTTGTCGACCTGCATGCGAACAACGGTCTCCCGGAACTGCCCCGGCACCACCGCTATTCGGCGATCCGTGCGAAAACAGCCCCGAAGAGAGGAACCCTCGCCAATCTCGACGCGGCGCACGCCAGAACCATGCCCGGGGTGTCTCTCGTGCAACTGTTCAGGCGCCCCGGAGATCGCCTGAGACCGGCGGAAAACAACAGGGACCGGGTTGCCGGGGTCATAGCGGTCGCAGACGATCCAGACAGCGCCCACAGGATTGCCGAATTGGCATGCAATGCCATCTTCATTGAATACGAGTGAGCAACCCCGCGGCGTTGGGCCGACCGGGCTCTTTTTCGAAAATTGTAGAACTGCCCTTTCAAGGTATTGAAATGTCATCAGATTTCAAATCCGACACGCGGGCACCCCGACCGCAATCAGACCCAACGGCGGACGCGCGCAAGATCCTGCTGCTCCGGTTCACTTGGTCGATCATCCTTCTGCAATCGGTGATGACCCCCTATTTCGTCGACAAGGGGCTCGACTTGCAGGAGGTCTTCCTCGTGCAGTCGTTTTTCGCTTTTTCCCTGCTCATTGCAGAACTTCCAACCGGGTTGCTGTCCGACCTCGTCGGCCGCCGCAAGGTCCTCGTGCTCGCAGCGGTGTGTCGCGGCTTGGGCGGGACCGCGCTTCTGGTGCTCGACGGATTCTGGGGCATGGCCACGGCCTATGCGCTTCTTGCCGCCGGCAACAGTGCCTTGTCGGGATCGGATGTTTCGGCTCTGGTCGACCGCTACCGATCCGCAAAGACGCAGGACCACACGCTCGATTTCTATCTCAGCCGGCTGCGCATGCTCTCGCTCATAGCCGCGGCCGGATCTGCCGTGGCCGGCGGGTTGCTGGCGAGCTGGTCAATGGGTGCGGCCGGAGTCGCCAATTGTTTGATCGCATGGCTGGCGCTGCCCGTGGCGCTGTCGATTGCGCCGGATGCCCTGCCGGAACGCCCCGTCGGCAAGACGCAATCCGCCGTTCGCGTCGTAAAGGACGCTGTACGCCTTTTCAGGGCAGACGCCCTGCTCAGGCTGTGCCTTATCGCGGCCGCTGTCTTCACGCTCTACACCACAGCGACGACATACGCCTTCCAAATGCGCTGGATCGAACTCGGATTCGACCCGGCTGTGATGGGTCTGACATTTGCCCTGCGCAGCGTGCTCGCAGCCTTGGCGGCGACCCTGATGGTCTCGGCAATGCAAAGGGTGGCGGCAGGAAAAATCTTGATGGCAGGCGGTATCGTCGCTTTCGCCGGGCTTCTGCTCGCCGTCCCAAGCGACACCGCTTACAGTCTCGCCGCCCTGGTGCTCCTCGCGACGACCGACGGCATCGCATCCGTTCTCCTCCTCGGCCAGATCAATCGGCTGGTCACGAACGACGTGCGGGCGACATCGAATTCGGCGATCAATTTTCTAAATCGCGGAATGATGATTTCGTTCGGGCCGATCCTCGGGATCACGGTCGACACCAACGGTCCCGGCGGGGCGTTTCAAATCCTGGCCTTTGTCGCGGCAGTCTCGATACCGGTTCTGCTTGTTCCGCTTGCACGACGGATGAAACCGGCGAACTGACCTGCCGGCGAATGGAAATCAGCTTTCCTCCGCGACGGCACCGCCCATTCGCGCGACCCGACCGCCATAGGGCGCAAGGTCTTCCGCCGTGATGTCGTCTTCGTCATAGGCACCGATGAGGACCCCGGTTCGTCCGCCTGCGCCGGCGCGCCGGGCAAGGATCTGCGCGTCGGACACGGTGGTGCGCTGGTTTTCCCGGCGCGCCCAGGCCGCCAGCTTTTCGCGCATTTGCCGGACAACCTCCGCGTGGTCCGGATCGCGGCCGAGATCGACCAGTTCGTCCGGATCGTTTTCCAGATCGAACAGCATCGGCGGCAGGCCGCCTTCGGCGTGGATCAGCTTCCAGCGCGCATCCGCCACCATGAACAGCCGCGCATCCCCCGGCGCCATGCCCAGCGCGTCGGCCATCGGCGTGCAGGAATAGTCGTATTCGCTCACCGCGAAACCGCGCCAGTCGGCGGGCATGTCGCCGTGGAGGATCGGCCGCAGCGATCGGCCTTCCAGAATGTGACCGGGAAATGCGCCACCGGCCACATCCACAAAGGTGGCGGCAAGATCGATGGCCTCGACCAGCGCATCGCAGGTGGTACCGCGGGTGACATCCGCCTCAGGAGACGGATCGCAGACGATCATCGGCACCTTTACCGAGGGATCGTGAAACAGGTCCTTTTCACCCAGCCAGTGATCGCCCAGATAATCGCCATGGTCGGAGGTGAGCACGATCATCGTGTTCTCCAGCTGTCCGCTTTCTTCCAGATAGGCCATCAGCCGGCCGACCTGGTCGTCACACTGCTTGATGAGCCCCATGTAGGCGGGGATGACCTCCGCGCGCACCTCGTCGCGGGCAAAGCTGCGCGAGACCCGCGAGCTCATGAAGGCGGCATAGACCGGGTTTGGATCCTCGCGCTCCGCGTCGCTGCGAACCGGCGCAACGACATCCTCCGCGCCGTAGAGCGCATGATAGGGCGGCGGCACGATGTAGGGCCAATGCGGCTTGATATAGGAGAGGTGGCACAGCCAGGGCACGGCGGTGCGGGTCCTGCGCCGCTCTTCAAGGAACGCAATCGCCTGGTCCGTCAGCCAGGGCGTTTCGGCGTCTTCTTCGCGGATGTTGGCGGGCTTGCGGGCGTTGCGCATCAGCCAGCCCGTCTCGATCTCGCCCTGCCCGTCCTCGGGGGCGCCATCCGAAATCGCGGAATTGGCATGGTCGTGCCAGGGATTGCGGCCGTCGTAGCCCTTCTTGCGAAGATAGGCGTTATAGGGCGAGGGTTTCGCGTCATAGGGCCCGTCGGGCCCTTCCGCCCACAGTCCGTCGTCGCGCACATGCGCATCGAAGCCGCATTCGGCAATCCGCGCTCCGATGATGCCCTCGCGCGAAATGCCCAGCCGGTCGAGGCCGGCGTCGTCCACCTTCATATGCGTCTTGCCGATCAGCACCGCGTCCATGCCGCGGGCGCGCAGGTGATCGCCGAGCGTCATTTCGCCGACCTTGAGCGGATAGTTGTTCCAGGCCGCGCCATGGGACTGCACATAGCGGCCGGTGTAAAAGCTCATCCGCGACGCGCCGCAGATCGGCGACTGGACATAGGCGCGGGTGAAGCGGACACCGCGTGCGGCGAGCGCGTCGATATGCGGGGTTTCAAGCGACGGATGCCCGGCGCAGGACAGATAGTCGAACCGCAACTGGTCGAACATGACAAACAGGATGTTGCGGGGAGATTTGCGCGGCACGAAAGAATCCAGTTCGGCTTGATCGAAACGACGACGGACGGCAGGGCATGATGCGGCCGGCGGCGCTTTTGGCAAGCCGGTTGATGCGGACAGTCCCTCACCGGCAAGGCTTCGCGCCCATCATCTGTCAATCCGGTTATACAAAACAGCTAATTTCTCATTTTACATTACCTTTTATATCTCCCACCTTCAGGACCGCAGAAAAGACGCAGGGGCTCGGCCATCGGGCCCGGTGCCGGAGTGGGAGGACGATATGACGACACCGTTTCTGAAAAGGGGCGCGAGGCTTCTTGGCGCTGCCGCAGCCCTGTATGCGGCGCTCGCCGGCGCCGTGGCAGCGCAGGACGTGACACTACGCGTCCATCAGTTCCTGCCCTTGCAGGCGGCAATCCCGGCCCGTGCCATCACGCCCTGGATCGAGGCAGTGGAAAGCCAGTCGAACGGCCGCATCAAGGTCGAGCACTATCCCTCGATGCAGCTCGGCGGCGCCCCGCCCGCGCTTTACGACCAGGCGAAGGACGGCGTGGTCGACATCATCTGGACCGTTCTCGGCTATACGCCGGGCCGCTTTCCGAGGACGGAGGCCTTCGAGCTTCCCTTTCTCGTGACCAACGCGGAAGCCACCTCGCGGGCGTTTCACGAATTCGTCGAAGCCAACGCCATGGAGGAATTCGCCGGCGTGAAGCCGCTGGCGCTGCATGTGCATGGCCCGGGCCTTCTGCATGTGAAGGGCGATGGCGTAACCACGCTTGAGGACATGCAGGGCCTGAAGCTGCGCGGACCCACGCGCATCGTCACCCGCCTGCTGGACAAGCTCGGCGCGACCGCCATCGGCATGCCGGTCCCGGCCGTTCCCGAGGCGGTCTCCAAGGGCGTAATCGACGGCGCGGTGATCCCCTGGGAGGTCACGCTGCCGCTCAAGATGACCGAACTGGTGAACACCCATACAAAGTTCGACGATCCGCGCGGCCTCTACACCGCCACCTTCGTCTTCGCCATGAACCAGGGCAGCTACGATGCGCTTCCCGACGACCTCAAGGCGGTCATCGACGCCAACTCGGGCCCCGACACGGCTGCACTGTTCGGCCGCGCGATGGACGAGGTCGACGCGATCGGCGAAAAGAAGGCCGAAGAGAGTGGCAACACCATCCTGACGATCAGCGCGGAAGAGACCGCGCGCTGGAAGGAAGCCGCCGATCCCATCGTCGCGGAATGGATCGCGGAGATGAACGACAAAGGTCTCGACGGCCAGGCGCTGGTCGATGCGGCGCGCGCGCTGGTCGACAGCAACACCGCCAGGTGATAGCGATTTTGCGGGCGTCGCCCTGCGCGGCGCCCGCAAGCCGATTGGTCACAGGTCGAAAACAAGGGTCGTCACCGTGCGGCAGACAGTTGAAAAGGCGCTGACCACCGTGTCCGGCTGGTTCGCAATTGCCGGAGGTGCGGTGCTCGTCGCCATCACCGCGATGACCGTCGTGTCCATTACCGGGCGCGAGCTGAACTGGCTCGGGCTTGCCCCCGTTCCCGGAGACTACGAGCTTGTCGAGGCCGGGACCGCCTTTGCGATCTTCGCCTTCCTGCCCTGGTGCCAGATGAAACGCGGCCATGTGACCGTCGATCTCTTTCTGGCCCGCTTCGGACCACGGGTGAACGCCGCCGTCGATGTGGTTTCCAACATCCTGATGACCGCCGTCGCCGTCCTCATTGCCTGGCGGCTGTGGCTCGGCATGCTCGACAAAAAGGCCTATCACGAAACGACCTTCATCCTGCAGTTTCCGCTGTGGTGGGCCTATGCCGCGGCAATGACAGGCGCGGTCCTGTTTGCGGTCGTCTGCCTCTACACCATCTGGCGCAGCCTTGCAGAGACCCTGCAGCCGCCGCGACAGTCTCCCCAGCATCAGGAGTCGTAACCGGTGACGTCCCTCGAATACGGGCTCTGGTCGATCCCGGTCCTGCTGCTCCTGATCTTCCTGCGGCTGCCCATCGGGCTTGCGATGTTCGTGATCGGCGTCGCCGGCACGAGCCTCGTCACGGGATCCACCGTGCCGGCTCTGGCGCAGCTCAAGTCGCTGGTCTACAGCACCTTTTCCAACTACTCGCTGTCGATCGTGCCGCTGTTCCTGCTGATGGGCCAGTTCGCGACCCGTGGCGGCATGTCACGCGCGCTGTTCCGCGCCGCCGAAACCTTCGTCGGCCATCGGCGCGGCGGGGTCGCCATGGCGGCGGTGGCCGCCTGCGGCGGCTTCGGAGCGATCTGCGGCTCGTCGCTGGCAACGGCTGCAACGATGGGGCAGGTGGCCCTGCCGGAGATGCGGCGTGCGGGATATTCCGGCGCGCTGTCGACTGCGTGTCTTGCCGCCGGCGGCACGCTCGGCATCCTGATCCCGCCCTCCGTCGTCCTCGTCATCTACGCCATCCTGACCGAACAGAATATTGCAAAGCTGTTCATGGCGGCCTTCGTACCGGGCATTCTGGCCGCCGCCGGCTACATGCTCACCGTCTCGCTCTACGTCCGGTTTCGCCCCGACAGCGCCGGACACCGGGAGCGGGCGCCCTGGTCGGAACGCGTCGCCGCACTGGTCGGCGTCTGGCCGGTGTTGCTCATCTTCATCGCCGTGATCGGCGGGATCTATTCCGGCGTCTTCACCCCGACGGAAGGGGCTGCGGTCGGCGCGGCCGGCACGGGCCTGGTCGCATTGTGGAAGGGCGGCCTCGACCGCAAGGGACTGGTGGATTCCTTCCTGTCCACCGCCGCCTCCACCGGCATGATCTTCTTCATCGTGCTCGGCGCAACGGTCTACAACGGGTTTCTCGCCTTTTCCCAACTGCCGCAGCAATCCGCCGCCTATGTCGCGGGCCTTGGCCTCAGCCCCTGGCTTGTGCTGATCCTGATCCTCGTCTGCTACCTGATCTTCGGCTGCATCATGGATTCGCTGTCGATGATCCTGCTGACAATCCCGATCTTCTTTCCGATCGTCTCGGCGCTCGACTTCGGCCTGCCGCCGGAGGAATTCGCCCTGTGGTTCGGCATCATCGTGCTGATTGTCGTGGAGGTGGGGCTGATAACGCCACCGGTGGGGATGAACCTCTTCGTCATCAACTCGATGGCCCCCGACATTCCGCTGAGCCAGACCTTCCGCGGCGTGATGCCCTTTATCGCCAGCGACATCCTGCGCGTGGCCATCCTGGTGCTGTTTCCCTCGCTCACGCTCTTCCTGGTGCGCTGGCTTCACTGATCGCGGGCACGCGCCTCGCGGGGATGAGCGACGAAGCCCGGCAGGCGAACCTCGGACAGCATCCACCACTGCTCCAGGTTGGCGCGAACGATCGGATCAAAAAAACGGTCGATCTCGCCAAGCGCCTTGACGACGGCGTCATCGACCTGCGCCTCCCGGTCCAGCGGCAGCGGCGGATGCATGCGAACCCGGAACCGCCCCCCCGGCTCTCTGAGCATGTAGATCGGCACAAGCGGCGCGCCCGAGCGAAGCGCGAGCTTGACCGCATTCACGGCGTTGCAGCGCTCCGGCAGCGGGCGGCCGAAGGTCGGCAGATGGCTCTGGCGGTCGCGCACCTCGTCGACGAAGCACAGGATATCCGTGCCATTGTCGACGACACAGCGGCGGATATGCCGCGCGGACCGCTGGCCAGGTGGGAAGACATACATGCCGTAGCGCCGGCGGAGCCTGGACAACAGCCGATTGACAAAGCGGTTTCTTTCGGGCTCCCAGATGCCGATGCAACTGCGCTTCAGGCCGTTGTTGACGAACTCGCCCAGCACCTCGAACGATCCGAGATGGACGCTGACATAGATGAACTGGCCCTTGTCCAGTCCCATCCGCGTCAGCGTCTCGTATCCCTCCAGCGTGACCCTGCCCGCGGTACGATATCGTTCGACGCCGCTGTATTCGCCCTTGGTCATTCCGGCGTTGCGCCACCAGCGCGCGTCCAGCTCCGCAAGTGCCCGCCCGTCGAGAGGACCTCCCGGAGCAAGCTTGGCGAGATTATAGGCAATGCGCCGGGCGTAAATTCTCTTGCGGTCCAGGCGACGCAAGATCCCTGCGAGGAAAGCGCCAAGACCCGGGCCCCAGCTCAACGGCAAACGCCGCAGCGCCGCGTCCAGACCGACAAGGGCTCCGCCCGTCAGACGGTCGAACAGATGGAACCGCCAGGCAGTGTTTCGCGTCTCCGCAGAGCCGAACAGGTCGCGAACGGGCGGTGGTTCCGGTTCGCTCGCCTCGGTCTGCGAAAACGGCACGTCCCTGACCGGCATCTCTCTCCTTGCCCTATCCGCCGCGCGGCCGCAGCCGCATCGGCAGTTGCTCGCCGGGGCGCAGGGTCAGGCGGCTGACCGGCTGGATATCCGTGCCCGGTTCCAGTTGGGGATCGAAGGCGCGCGCGAGCATGGCAAGCGACAGGACCGATTCCGTCAGGCCGAAGGAAAGCCCGGCGCAGATGCGCGGCCCGATGGCAAAGGGCACATAGCCGAATTTCGATTGCCCGCCGCGCGCACCGCCCAGAAACCGCTCCGGCTCGAAATGATCGGCGCGCTCCCAGAGAGTGGGGTTTCTGTGCAGCAGCCAGGGCACGACCATGACAATCGACCCCTTGGGGACCGCCACACCCGCGATCTTGTCGTCCCGGTTGGCCTCGCGCGCCAGGATCGGAACGGGGGGATAGAGCCGCAAGGTCTCCTCGATCACCGCCCGTGTGTAGGGAAGCCGGGCAATGTCCTCAAAGACCGGATCCCGGTCCGGGCAGACGGCGTCAAGTTCGGCATGCAGCCTGTCGCGCACCGATGGCGCCTGCGACAGCAGGAACCAGGCCCAGGCGAGCGTGTTGGCCGTGGTTTCATGGCCCGCCATGAAGATGACGGCGGCCTCGTTGCGAATTGCCTGGCGCGACAGGGGGCGCCCGTCTTCGTCGCGAGCGTCGAGCAACCCGCCGATCACCGAGGTCTCGCCGCCGCCCGCACGGCTTTCGTAGCTGCTGATGATCTCCTCGAGCACCGTGTCGATGCGCTTCACCGCCCGCTTGATCGCCCGGCCGCGAAGCCGGGGGATCCAGTCCGGCAAGCGAAGCAGCGACAGAATGTCGATCTGGTCGATATGGCGCTGGTAATCGGTGAAACTCTCGACGACCTCCGCGGCATAGTCACGCCCGAGCTGCCGGCCGAAGATGGTGCGGCAGATGATTTCGGCCGTCAGATGGGCCATTTCTTGAAGCACGTCGGTGGGGGCCTCCGCGCCCCGCGCGGCCCAGGCGGAACGCCGCTCCGCGATCGTCTCCGCCATCACCGGAAAAAAGGCGGGCACACGCGACGCATGGATGATCGGCGCGACAATCTGCCGGCGCCGGCGCCAGGTCTCGCCATCCGACACGAACAGGCCGTCGCCGATCAGCGGCTCCAACGCATGGCGCATCTGCGGGCTCTTGCGCTCATAGATCGCATGCTTGCGCACGAAGGCTTCCTGAACGGTCGCCGGGCTGTTGCAGATGAACAGCATCCTCCGCAGGATGGTGATCTTGGTCCAGGGCTTGGAAAAGGACGGCAGCGTCCAGACAGACAGGAGACTGCGCCGGGCAAGACTGATCAGCTCGAGGACCGATGGCTGGATGTCCGGACGAGAAGGATAGGGCGGGACATAACTCCCGACCGCTTCCGAGGTGTCCTCGCCGACGTCGCTCGCCTGTGTCATCCGCGTCTCCAGCCCATGGGGTGCGCCCGTGGTGTCGCCACGGCTATCGGCCCGGCGCATAAGCGGCCGCGTCCACATGGTCCGGTCGCCCGTCCAGCTCAAGCCGCGTGATCGCCGGATCGCTTTCGGCGATGACGCGGCCGCGCCGCACGACCGCAAGCCGGCGCGCGCGCAGGCGGATCGCCTCAATTGTATCGGCCGCCTGCAGCACCACGAAGTCGGCGTTGCAGCCGACGTCCACGCCATATCCCGCCAGCCCGAGGACTTTCGCCGGATGCACCGTCACGCAATCGAAGGCATAGCGCATCGCGTCGCGGCTCATCATCTGCGCGACATGCATGCCCATTGAGGCCACTTCCAGCATGTCGCCCGATCCCATCGAATACCAGGGATCCATCACGCAATCATGGCCGAAGGCGACGTTGATCCCCGCAGCGCGCAGTTCCGGCACGCGGGTCTGGCCGCGCCGCTTGGGATAGGTGTCGTGACGCCCTTGCAGGGTGATGTTGATCAGCGGATTGGCGATGGCGTGCACCCCGGCCTCGGCGATCAGCGGCAAGAGCTTGGACACATAGTAGTTGTCCATGGAATGCATGGAGGTGAGATGAGAGCCGGCGACCCGGCCCTGCAGCCCGAGACGCTGCGTCTCACAGGCCAGCGTCTCGATATGACGCGACAGCGGATCGTCGCTCTCGTCGCAATGCAGATCGACCATCAGGCCGAGCTCGGCGGCGATCTCGCACAACGCCCGCACAGACCGGGCCCCATCCTCCATCGTGCGTTCGAAATGGGGGATGCCGCCGACCACATCGACGCCCATGTCGAGCGCGCGCAGCAGGTTGCGTTCCGCCGTTTCGGAGCGATAAAGCCCGTCCTGCGGAAAGGCGACAAGCTGGAGATCGAGATAGGGCGCGACCTTCTTCCTGACCTCAAGCAGCGCCTCGACACCGGTCAGCGCATCGTCGCAGACGTCGACATGACTGCGGATCGCGAGCAGACCCTGGGAAACGGCGAGATCGCAGTAGCGCAGCGCCCGCTCTACCACCGCATCGACGGTGAGCAGCGGCTTCAGCTCGCCCCAAAGCGCGATGCCTTCCAGCAGCGTGCCGCTTTCGTTCATGCGCGGAAGGCCGAGCGACAGGGTCGCGTCCATGTGAAAATGACTGTCGACAAAGGGCGGCGAGACCAGACGGCCGCCCGCATCGATCACCCGCGCCGCCTCCGCCGCGATCCCCGGCTCCACCGCCGTGATCCGCCCGTTGGAACAGGCAATATCGACGCCCGTGCGACCGTCGGGCAGGGTGGCATTCTTCACGAGCAGATCAAACGACATGATAATCTCACTGGATATGTTTGGGCCGGGAACCGCCTGCAGATTGATACAGACATCACAAGCTCCGGCAAGGTCGACACTCCGGCCGGACCCGAAGTGATGGCACCGGCTTACGACCGGCAGCAACGCGTCTCGTCAAGCAGCCACTGGATCACTCGCCCGACGTCCTTTCCTGCCGCCGAACGCCCGGCGGCTTGCAAACGGTAACAATGTCCCGGCACGGATACGTCCGGGGAAAGCTCTGCCAGGAGACCGGACGCGACCATATCCTGCCCCAGAACATCGCTCAGGATCACGATGCCGCTGCCGGAAACCGCGGCCAACGCAGCATGATGCTCATCGTCAAAGATGACAGGAGAACGCTCGCTTGGCAGGCCGAAGGCTGCCTCGAAAGGCCGCAACGGAATGTCGTCGAGATCGCTTGACTGCCACCTGCTGACTAGCAGCGGAAGCGACATGCCCCCGCGACCCTTTATTGCGACCGACGGAGCCGCAAAGGCCCGAAAACACTCCCGCGCCAACAATTCGCCCGCGGTTGAACCCCGCGGCGAATAACGAATCGCCAGGTCCACTCCGCGCACCCGCTCCAGATCGACCACGGCATGCGAAGCTTCCACCCGAAGCGCCACCCCTGGCACCGCCGCCTGAAAGGCTTGAAGGCGGGGCGCGAGCCAAAGTGCGGCAAAGGCTGGCGTCGTCGTCAACGTCACCGAATGTCGCGACGCACCAATGCGCTCGATCGCAGCATCGACCACGGAAACGGCCGCCCGCGACGCCTCGAACAGCTCATCTCCGGCCGCCGTCAGATCGGCCTTGCGATGCGAGCGCGAGAACAATGCCGTGCCGAGGTCGGCCTCAAGCCCCCTGATGCGGTGAGACACCGCCGTCGGCGTCATCCCCAATTCGTCGGCCGCCTCCTTAAAGGAGCCGAGACGCGCCGCCGCCTCGAACACACGGATCGAGGAAAGAGAGATACGACCGGACATTCAGATGAATTTACCTCATCTCAAGACGTGATTTGATCTTTTGAAAAACTATTTGAAATTAATATCTTGGCATCAATATTCTCGTCAAGGAACAATGTCGATGACCAAATTTCTCCGAGTTGATGCCAGCGCCCGCCGCAGCCGGTCCCTGACCCGCTCTCTCGGCGATCGCTTCCAGCACGAATGGCAAAGCCAAAGACCCCGCGACAAATGGACCCTGCGCGACCTGGCGAGCGAACCGCCGGCTCATATCTGCGAGGAATGGATTGCGGCCGCCTTCACCAAGGAAGAGGCTCGCACGCCGGAGCAACGGGCCATCCTGGCACAGTCGGACCGGCTCATCGACGAATTGCGGAACGCTGACGTCTGCCTGCTGACCGCACCGATGTACAACAGCGGCATGCCGTCGGCGCTCAAGGCCTGGGTCGACAATGTCGTTCGCATCGGACGAACGTTTTCCTTCGACCTGGCGCGCGGCGACTATCCGCTGGAACCCCTTCTGGCCGGCAAGCAGATGGTTCTGCTGACCTCCGCCGGCGAGTTCGGCTTCGCGCCGGGCGGGGTGCGCCAGACGCTGGACCATCTCGTGCCGCACCTTGAGGCGATACGGCACTACCTGGGAGTTGGCCGGATCCATGTCGTGCGCGTCGAATATCAGGAATTCGGGGACAGCCGGCACGAAGCCTCGCTACGCGAGGCCCAGGAAGCCACAACGGCCCTGGTCGCGCAGTTGATCCGGGACGAAGAAGCAGGCGCCCCTCAGAAAGGCAGTCCGACGTAATTTTCGGCAAGCGATTGCTGTGCCGCGCGCGAGGAGGCGAGATAGTCGAACTCGGCCTGCTGGATGCGCGCGCCGAAGGCCCCCTTCTCGGGAAAGCGGTGCAGCGCCGTCGTCATCCACCAGGAAAACCGTTCGGCCTTCCAAACGCGGGCAAGCGCGCGGGCGGAATAGGTTTCCAGCCCGTCGTCGTCCTGGCGGGTGAAATGGGCGATCAGCGCCTCGGAGAGATAGTGAATGTCGGAGGCCGCGAGGTTGAGCCCCTTGGCACCGGTCGGCGGAACGATATGCGCCGCATCGCCGGCAAGGAACAGCCGCCCGTGGCGCATCGGTTCGGCGACGAAGGAGCGCAGCGGCGCGATGCTCTTCTCGATCGACGGTCCGGTGGTGAGCCGGGCCGCGACATCGCCCGGCAGATGTGCAGCCAGCGCCTCCCAGAAGCGGTCGTCCGACCAGTCTTCGACCTTCTCCTCGAGCGAACACTGGATGTAATAGCGACTGCGGGTCAGCGAGCGCATCGAGCACAGGGCAAAGCCCTTTTCATGCCCGGCATAAATGAGTTCGTCATGCACCGGCGGGACGTCCGACAAGACACCCAGCCAGCCGAAGGGATAGACCAGCTCATAGGTCTTCAGGACGTCGGCGGGGATCGTCGCGCGGGAGACGCCGTGGAACCCGTCGCAGCCGGCAATGAAGGCGCAGTCGATGCGATGCGTCTGCCCGTCCTTGCGGAAGGTGGCATGGGGGCTTGCGCCAAGCACGTCATGCAGCGCGACGTCTTCCGCCCCATGCACGACAATACCGTTCATCTCGTCGCGCGCGGCGTAGAGATCCGCGGTCACCTCGGTCTGGCCGTAGACGGTGACCGTCCGCCCGCCGGTCAGCTCGTCTAGGTCGATGCGCAGGCGCTCATCGTGAAAGGCGATCTCGACGCCGGTGTGCACAAGCCCCTCGCGCTCCATGCGCTGCGACACCCCGGCCCGGCGCAGCAGGTCGACGGTGCCCTGCTCGAGCACGCCGGCGCGAATGCGCGACAGCACATAGTCGCGGCTGCGGCGCTCGAGCACCACGGTGTCGACACCGGCGCGATGCAAGAGCTGCGAAAGCAGCAGGCCGGCGGGACCGCCACCGATGATCAGAACCTGGGTTTTCGCGGGAATGGTCATCGCGGCCATGCCTTCATGTCGATGGGGTGCGTCGGGCCCGGCTTGTGCCCGCGGTCGGCCGGACGGCCAGGAGGCCGCGCCAACCGGCGGATCGCCGGTGATCTTGCGCCAACACTCGCCGATACGGCTGGACAGGAGAATGGAAATATCGCTCTTATATATGGATGAATCGAACAATCGATACCGCACCAGACTATGGACTATTGGGCGAACCCGCCCAATCGGGCTTTCCCGACCTTGTGCATATCGAACCTTTGCGCGAGCGAAGCGGCCCGCGCCGCTGGCGCATCGCGGCGCACCGTCACCCGGCCCTTCACCAGATCTTCTGGATCGAGCGCGGCGGCGGCACCATCCGGCTGGACGACACGACACACACCCTGACCGACGGCACGCTGGCAAGCGTCCCGGCCGGAACCGTTCACGGGTTTCATTTTCTCGCCGGAACGGAAGGGGTCGTCGTCACGCTTCCCGATATCGTGTTCGATCCGATCCGCCTGTCGGTAGACCGCGCCCAGCGCCTTGTCCGGCCGCTCGTCCTTTCCTGTCCCGACGACGCGCCGCCGGCGCTCACTGCACTGGCCGGCGAGCATCGCGACCGGGCGCCGAACCGGGCGGAAGCGCTGCGGGCCCATGTCGCCCTGCTGCTGATCTGGATATTGCGTCACGCCAATCACGCGCAGGCGGGACCGCAGAACAGCCCGGGCCCGCCGACCGCGGGCAGCCTGCTGTTCTCGCGGTTTCAGGATCTGCTCGACGGAGAATACGCCCGCCTTCACACGGTCGACGCCTATGCGCGCGCCTTGGCGGTGACCGCGCCGCATCTGAGCCGCGTCTGCCGGCAGGCGCGCGGCCGGTCGGCCTCCGCGCTGATCCGCGACCGGCAGATGCTCGAAGCCCGGCGCCTGCTCGCCTACACGCAGATCCGCGTAGCCGAAATCGCCTATGAACTGGGCTATTCCGATCCCGCGTATTTCTCGCGGGTGTTCGCCGCGCACACCGGCCTCTCGCCTCGAGCCTTCCGCCAGGGCTTCACGGACCGGAGCGCCGGAGACACATGAGGCCGGCGCCCGGACTGACACGGGGACGCTAAAGCGCCGCCTTCAGCCGTTTGCACAGGGTTTTCAGGACGGTTACGCGGGCGTGGCGCTTGTCTTCCGCAGAGACCAGATGCCAGGGCGCCTCGGTCGTCGAGGTGCGGTCGATCATGTCGCCGGCGGCCTGGGCATAGGCATCCCATTTCAACCGGTTGCGCCAGTCGTCGTCGGTGATCTTGAATTGCTTGTAGGGGGTTTCCTGACGCGCCTTGAACCGCGCCAGTTGTTCCTCCTTGCTGATCGCCAGCCAGAATTTGACCACCAGCGCTCCCGCGCGCGCCATCTCCGCTTCGAACTGGTTGATTTCATTGTAGGCGCGAGCCCAGTCGGCTTCCGAGCAAAACCCCTCGACGCGCTCGACGAGCACCCGGCCGTACCAGGACCGGTCGAAGATCGCCGTCTGCCCCTTGCGCGGAACAGCGCGCCAGAAGCGCCAGAGATAGGGATGGGCCAGTTCCTCCTCGCTCGGCGCGCCGATGCGATGCACCCGGTAGCGGCGCGGATCCATCGGCCAGGTGACGCGGCGAATGGCGCCGCCCTTGCCGGCGGCATCATTGCCCTCGAAGACGACGACAAGCGGCAACTTGCGCGCAGCCTTGCGGTCGACCAGATGCGCCAGCTTGCGCTGCCAACGCTCAAGCTCCTCGTCGTAGCGCTCCTTGTCGAGGCTTGCTCCCAGATCGATCGCCTCGGTCGGGCTGCGCCGTTCGACCCCGGCGACAGCGGCGGGAACGGCCATCGGCTCTCCCGGCTCGGTCTTGAGGCGATGCGCCATCGCCAGTTGCACACTGCGACCGAGCGCCAGATCCCGGGCGTCCGGATCTTCCGAAGGAATGACCATCCAGGGAGCGGACGCGGTCGATGTGGCGAGCGCGGCCTGCTGGAACACCGTCTGCGCATCGGCGCAATGCGGGATGTCCGCCCACTCGGTCAGGATCCGCCGCGCGCGCGCCTTGCCGTCGCGCACAGCCTCAAGTCTTTGTTTCTGCGCCACGGCGCCAAGCGAGAACCAGAATTTCAGCACAAGTACGCCTTCATGCGCCAGCAGGGCCTCGAAGCGGTTGATCCGGGAAAGGCGCTGCTCGAAAACGCATTGCTCGTCCCGGCCGAGCACCCGGTCACGCAAGGGATCATTGTACCAGGAGGAGACGACGATGGAGGTCTTGCCGCGCGCCGGCAGGTCGCGCCAGTAGCGCCACATCTCGGGGCGATGGCGCTCCTCGCGGGTCGGCGGGCCATAGGCGTTGCAGACGAGATGGCGCACGTCCATCCACTCGTGCAGCCGGGCGATCGCATCGTTCTTGCCCGCACCGTCGACGCCGGCGATCACGATCACGGTCGAAAAGGCGCGCGACGCGATCATCTCAAGCTGGGCCGCGAGAAGATCGCCGCGCAAGGCCGGCTCGAGTTTCTTGAAGTCCGCCTTCGACAGCGAAACGGGCAGGGCCGCAGACTGGAACACCCTCATTCCTCCCTCTCGCCGGTTCCCGCCACCGGCCGGCGCACCGCCACGAGCGGCGCATCGTCACAAGGTGACGCGGCAAAGGCGCCAAGGCAATCGCGGCGCGGCCGCTCTCCACCTGGACGACGCGGAAAATCCCGCCCGCCGAGGATTGGCGGATCGGCCGCGAGCGCGTACATGTAGGCGGCAATCGCCGCCTCGCGCGGTCTTTTCAGACGCCCCCCGCAGCGCAGTGATGCCGAGCAACGCCCCGTGACCGACCTTTTGAACCAACTCGTCACCTTCATCGGCGAAAACCCGACGCTCGCCAATGCGGTGGTGTTCCTGATCGCCATGGGCGAGGCCCTGTTCCTGATCGGCATGGTGGTGCCGTCGACGGTGGTTCTGGTGGGCGCCGGAACGCTGGTGGGCCTTGGCAAGCTCGACCCCTGGCCGATCTTCATCTGGACGATGCTGGGCGCGATTGCCGGCGACGCCATCTCTTACTGGATCGGCCACATTTACAAGGACAGCATCAAGTCGGTCTGGCCGTTCAGCCGCTACCGCACGCTGGTGGAACGCGGCGAGGCCTATTTCCTGCGCCACGGCGGCAAGAGCGTCTTCATCGGACGTTTCGTACCCGGCGTGAAGGCAATCGTGCCGGGGATCGCCGGCATGGTCGGCATGAACGCGACCCGTTTCACCGTTATCAACGTCACCTCCGCCATCGCCTGGACCATCGTCCATCTGGGACCGGGCGTGCTGGCCGGCACCGCGTTCGGAGCGCTGGGCGAGATCAGCGGCCGGCTGGCCACCGTGCTCGGCATTTTCCTTGTGGTGCTGTTCATCGCGATCATGCTGGCGCGCTGGCTGATCCTGATCGTTCTGCCGCTTTATGCCGGCAGCCGCACCCGCATCGTCGCCCGGCTTGCGCAACGCAAGTCCCGCTTCGCGAAATGGTTTGCCCGCATGCTCGACCCCGCCCACCCGCGGTCCGCCGGCATGCTGGTCTCGGCCACCCTGCTCCTGGTCACCGTGCCGGTGTTCGTGGCGCTTGCCGCCGCGATCTCCCCGGACAACGGATTGCAACGGGCCGACACGGCGATGCGCAACCTGTTCCAGGGCCTGCGCACCCCGGCCGCGGACGAGTTCATGACCACGATGACGATGCTCGGCGACGGGATCGTCACCTCCATCGTTGCCTGCGTGGTGATCGCCTATCTGTTCATTCGGCGCGCCTGGCGGCGGGCGACCGGCTTCCTGATCGCCATCGCCGGCGCCGCGGTCTTTGTCCCGCTGCTGAAACTGCTGCTTCATCGCGCGCGCCCGATCGACCTTTACACCGGCGCCGACGCCCTGTCGTTTCCCTCCGGTCACGCGACGCTGAACACCGTGCTCTATGGCATCATCGCCGTGCTCGTCGCCCACGACCGCTCGCCGCTGGTCAAGGCCGGGGTCTTTTCCGTGGCGGTCGCGCTGATCGGATCGATCGCATTTTCGCGGGTCTATCTCGGCGCCCATTGGGTCAGCGACGTGATCGGCGGCCTCGCCTTCGGCACGGCAATGGTCGCGGCCTTCGCCTTCGTCTTCGGGTCGATCCACAACGAGAAGGTCGGGCGCTGGGCGCTGGCGGGGCTGGTGAGCGTGACGATGACCGTCGTCGGCAGCGCGCATGTGATGCGCAATTTCGACTCAGGACTGGCAATGTACCAGCCGGTCACTCCGACCGTTGTTCTCAGCCGCCAGGAGTGGCTGGGCGAAGGCTGGCAGGACCTGCCGGCACACCGGATTGAACTCAACGGCGAGCGCGAGGAACCGCTGATCCTGCAATGGGCCGGCGACCCGGACGCGCTGGCGCGCGCACTTGCCCCGGACGGCTATGTGCCGGCACCGGCCTGGTCGCTTGCCACATTCGCCGGCTTCCTCGCCGGACAGACACCGCCTGAAGACCTGCCGGCCCTGCCCCGGATCCAGAACGGACGCGGCGCGGAGCTCGTGCTGATCAAGCGCGACGGCGACCTGGCGGAAACGCCGGAGGAGGAGACCGGCGGCCGCTGGGTGCTGCGCCTCTGGCCGAGCCAGTTCCGGCTCAAGGTCGACGGCGGCGACCCGGTGCGCATTCATGTCGGATCGCTGATCCACGAGCGGATCCTGCGTCCCTTGAACGAATTGTCGACGCCGCGCGCGGACCGGGATCTTCCGCATGACGGCGAAAACCCGCTTCCGAAGCTGCCGGGCGTGGTGACACGCACGCGGCCCGACGGCTCGAGCGTGGTTCTCGGCGGGCCGGCAATCGCGCCGCAGCGCTGAGCGGCCCGCGTGCCTCAGGGGCAGTAGAGCGCGTGCAGCGTCTCCAGAACGGTCCTGACTTCCTTGCTGGCAAGGCGATAGTGCACCGTCTGGCCCTGCCGGCGCGCCTCGACGAGACCCAGCGCCCGCATCCTGGCAAGATGCTGGGACAGGGCGGACTGACTGAGCCCGACCTTTTGCGCCAGGAGACCGACACTGCATTCCCCTTCCAGAAGATGGCAAAGCGTCATCAAACGGCGGGAATTGGCCATGGAGCCGAGCATCGACGCCGCTTTGTCGGCGCTTATTTCCATCTGCTGAATATTCATACTTGCTAAATTAGCATATTCTCATATATTTGCAATCGAGGACGACGGCGGCACACGCCCGGTCCGATATCGAACGACAGACGCGGCCGCCGCATCGGCGCCGCGACCACAAGAGGGGCGCTTCCCGCAAGAGGGGCGCGAGGAGACATGACCGAATTCACACCCGTGCTGTCCGCCACCGGCGGAATCCTCATCGGGCTCGCCTCGGTGATGCTGATGGCGGCGCTTGGGCGCATCGCCGGCATCAGCGGCATGATCGGCGGCCTGCTGCCGCCGGTGACCGCCGGCGAATGGGGCTGGCGGCTCGCCTTCCTGGCGGGAATGATCGCCGCTCCGGTCGTGCTGCTGGGCGCCACGGGCTCCATGCCCGTCATCGAGGTACCGTCCTCCACCGGAATGCTGGTGATCGGCGGCATCCTCGTCGGCATCGGCGTTTCCTACGGCAGCGGCTGCACCTCGGGCCACGGCGTCTGCGGCATGGCCCGGCTGTCGGCACGCTCGATCGCCGCGACACTGACGTTCATGTTGACGACAGGCGTGACGGTCTTCGTCATTCGCCATGTGATTGGAGGCTGAGGCCATGACACGGATTATCTCCGCTTTCGCAATCGGCCTGGTGTTCGGCATCGGCATTCTCGTGTCCGGCATGGCCAATCCGGCAAAGGTGCTGAATTTCTTCGACATCGCCGGAACCTGGGACCCGAGCCTGGCGTTCGTCATGGGCGGCGCGCTGATCGTGACCGCCATCGGCTTCCGGCTGGTGCTGTCGCGGTCGCATCCCCTGCTGGCGGGCGGCTTTTCGCTGCCGACCAAGCGCGACATCGATGTCAAGCTCCTTGGCGGCGCCGCGATCTTCGGCGTTGGCTGGGGGATCGCCGGCTTCTGCCCCGGCGGCGTCGTCCCCGCGCTTGGCCTGGGGCGGTCGGAACCGGCGATCTTCGTTGCCGCGCTTGTCGCCGGCATGCTGATCGTGCGGCTGATCGAAACCGCAAGAACGCGCGCCGCGCCGTCGGCGGGCTGATCCGCCCGAAGTCCTGTATTCCCCTACGAGAAGGAGGTCCATCATGACCACCGAAACCACCTATCCGGTCGACACCAAGACCCATCCCGACGTCACCGCCTTCTTCGACCCGGAAACCAACACGATTTCCTATGTGGTCAAGGATCCGGCATCGACGGCCTGCGCGGTCGTCGACAGCGTCATGGACATCGACTATGCCGCCGGACGGATCTCGTTTGAATCCGCCGACCGGATCATCGCTCATATCCAGGAGAACGGGCTTTCCGTCGAATGGCTGATCGAGACCCATGTCCACGCGGACCACCTGTCGGCCGCGCCCTACATCCAGGGGAAGCTTGGCGGCAAGATCGGAATCGGCGAGAACATCAAGGTCGTGCAGAACCTGTTCGGCAAGGTGTTCAACGAAGGCACCGAGTTCCAGCGCGACGGCTCACAGTTCGACCGTCTTTTCAAGGACGGCGACACCTACACCATCGGTGAGATGACCTGTTTCGCCATGCATACGCCCGGCCATACGCCGGCCTGCATGACGCATGTGATGGGCGATGCCGTCTTCGTCGGCGACACGCTGTTCATGCCCGACGGCGGTACGGCACGTGCCGACTTCCCCGGCGGCGACGCTGCGGAACTCTATCGCTCGATCCGCAAGGTGCTGAGCCTGCCGGAGGAGTTCCGCCTGTTCATGTGCCACGACTACGCGCCGAACGGCCGCGACATCCGCTGGGAGACCACGGTCGGTGAGGAGCGGGCCCACAACATCCACGCCCGCGACGGCATCAGCGAGGATGAGTTCGTGTCCATGCGCACCCAGCGCGACGCGACGCTCGGCATGCCGAAATTGATCATCCCGTCGATACAGGTCAACATGCGCGCCGGCAGACTGCCGCCGAAGGACGAGAGCGGCAAGACCTTCCTGAAGGTCCCGGTCAACGAACTCTAAGGACACATGCATGCAAAGCGCCAAGGTTGACGAAACGATCACCGTTGCCCACCAGATCGAGCCGGAGGACGTCGCGGCGATCCGCGACGCCGGCTTCGTGGCGATCGTCAACAACCGCCCCGACAACGAGGCGCCGGACCAGCCCTCCGGCGCCGAGATCGAGGCGGCGGCCAGGGCGGCGGGCCTCGCCTATGCCGCGCTTCCGGTCGGGCGCGACGGGATTGGCCCCGACCTGCTGGACGGTTTCCGGACCGTGCTCGACGGTGCCGGCGGACCGGTCTTCGCCTTCTGCCGGACCGGAACACGCTCGATCAATCTGTGGGCCCTGTCGCAGGCCGGCGCGCGCGACGCGGACGAACTGGTCCGCCTGGCGGCCGACGCTGGATACGATCTGTCCGGCCTGCGCCCCGTCCTTTCGCGGATGACACAGGCCGGATAAGAGGCGGCGGCCGCCCTCGGGCAACGCCGCCTTCCGAGCCTTGCATCCAGATCCGGACCGTGGCGGGACGCGTGGCGTCCCGGCGCGATCCCTGCCCTGTGCGCGATGGCACCCGCCATCGCCGGAACACGCGTATCGTGATGATGATGAAACAGCTGGCCAGATATCTGCCCATTCTCGACTGGGGCCGCAGCTATTCCCGCGACACCGCGACCGATGACCTGATCGCGGCGCTGATCGTCACGATCATGCTCATTCCCCAGTCGCTCGCCTATGCGTTGCTCGCCGGCCTGCCTCCGGAAATCGGGCTCTATGCCTCGATCCTGCCGCTGGTTGCCTATGCGATCTTCGGCACCAGCCGGGCGCTGGCGGTGGGACCGGTCGCCGTCGTCTCGCTGATGACCGCCTCCGCCGTGGGCAATCTGGCCGCCCAGGGCACCGCGGAATATCTCGGCGCGGCCATCGCGCTGGCCTTTCTGTCCGGGCTGATGCTGCTGGCGATGGGCATCTTCCGTCTCGGGTTTCTCGCCAATCTGCTTAGCCATCCGGTGATCTCCGGCTTCATCACCGCCAGCGGCCTGATCATCGCGGCAAGCCAGCTCAAACACCTGCTCGGCGTTTCGGCCAGCGGCCACAATCTCTTCGAGATCCTCGTCGCGCTGGTCCGTGCCCTGCCGGACATCAACCCCTACACCCTGGCCGTCGGCATTCCGGCGACCGCCTTTCTGTTCTGGGTGCGCAAGGGCCTGAAACCCGCCCTCGTCGGGATCGGTCTCGGTCCCCGCCTCGCCGACATTCTGGCCAAGGCCGGCCCGGTCGCCGCGGTCGCCGTGACCACCCTTGCCGCCGTGACCTTCTCCCTTGGCGACAAGGGCGTGCGCCTGATCGGCGACATCCCGACCGGCCTGCCGATGCCGACGCTTCCGCCCTTCAGCCTCGATCTCTGGACCCAGCTCGCCATTCCGGCCCTGCTGATCTCGGTCATCGGCTTCGTTGAATCCGTCTCGGTGGCGCAGACGCTCGCCGCCAAGCGGCGCCAGCGCATCGTGCCCGATCAGGAGCTGATCGGCCTCGGCGCGTCCAACATCGCCTCGGCGATTTCCGGCGGCTATCCGGTCACCGGCGGCTTCGCCCGCTCGGTGGTGAATTTCGACGCGGGCGCGCGCACGCCGGCGGCCGGCGCCTTCACCGCCGTCGGCATCGCGCTCGCCACCGTGTTCCTGACCCCGCTGCTTGCCAATCTGCCGCAGGCGACGCTTGCCGCCACCATCATCGTTGCGGTCCTGTCGCTGGTCGATCTCAAGGCGTTGCGCCAGGTCTGGGCCTATTCGAAGAGCGATTTCGCGGCGATGGCCGGCACCATTCTGGTCACGCTCGGCTTCGGCGTGGAAACCGGCGTCGTCACCGGCGTCGGCGTCTCGATCGCGCTTTATCTCTACCGCAACTCGCGGCCGCATATGGCGATTGTCGGCATCGTTCCGGGCACCGAGCATTTTCGCAACATCAAGCGCCATGCGGTGGTGACCGGCGACAGCGTCCTGTCGGTGCGCGTCGACGAAAGCCTGTTCTTCGCGAACTCGCGCTACCTGGAAGACCGGCTGCTGGAGTTCGTCGCCGAGCGCCCCAAGCTGCAGCACGTCGTGCTGATGTGCCCGGCGGTCAACGAGATCGACGCCTCCGCGCTGGAAAGCCTGGAGGAAATCAATCGCCGGCTGTCGGACTCGAGCGTGACCTTCCACCTGTCGGAGGTCAAGGGGCCGGTGATGGACCGTCTGGAAGGCACGGAGTTCCTTCGCCACTTGACCGGCAAGGTGTTCCTGACCCAATACGAGGCGATCGCCACGCTCGATCCGGAAACGGCGCATCTCGCGGAGGCCCGCACCCCGCGCAAACAGACCCAGTCAGGCTACTGGATCGGCCCTCAGATCTAGGGGGCGCCGCAAGACTGCAAAGACAAGGAAGCCAGGCCCTTGCGCGACGACGATACCGATCCGCAAACCGGCCTTGCCTGGCGTTATCGCCCGGCGCCGGAGGGTGCCGCTCCAGGCGAAGGGATCCTCGCTATCGTCTTCTCGCAGGCGCGGGTGCCGCTGGGCCGCTTCGGACTGGAGCGGCTTTTCGCGCAGACGCGCCACGCCTGCCTCTTTCTGAACGGCCCGGATGCCGACTGGTACAGGAGCTGCGATGACGCGGTCGACCGCGCCATCGCGCTCGCCTGCGACCGGTCATCCGCGCAGCGCATCCTCTACTATGGCGCATCGAAGGGGGCCTATGGCGCGCTTGTGACAGGCCTGCGGCGGGGCGATGGCGAGATCCATGCGTTCGGACCGGAGTTTCGCCTCGGCCGCCCCGGCACGCAGAGCGGACAGGTGATGGGAGAGGATCCGGACGCCCGCGATCCCCTGTCGATGCTGCAGGAGACCAGCGACGGCCCGGCGGTGCATCTGCTGTTCGGCATCTTCGACGCCGTCGATGCCGAGGGCGCGGCCCGATGCCTTCAGGGCGACCTGCCGGCGCGGGCAAGACCGCTGACCCTGCGCTCCTCCCACGCCAGCCACGACCACCTCTACAGCCTGAACATCATCCGAAAGCTCATCACCCGTTTCGATCGCGACCTCGGCACGCTCTGCGCGGAGCGCGGGCTGGTCGCCGACCATGCCGCCGGCGACATCGCCCGCTTCGCCGAGGCGGGCGCCGAATTCGCCGCCGGGCGCCCGGACGCAGCCCTGGCGCTGGAAAGCGATCCCTACACGGCCTGCAATCCGGGGCTTGGCCTTCTCGTTGCCGAGGCGCTGATCGGGGTCGGAGATTTCGACCGGGCCGAAAGCCGGCTGGCCGCCACCCAGGCGCTCATCGACGGCGACCCCGTGCTCGGCAGCCTGCCGAAGCGATGGCGCAAGCACCTGTGGCGGAGCCGGCTGTCGGCGCGCCGGGCGGCGGACGATGCGCAAGGATTTGCCCGCCTACGCCAGGAAGCCCGGTCGCGCTATCCCGAGGACGAGGCCTTCGCCCGCGATGACGCATACAGCATCGACGCCCCGGACTGAAAGGCGGCTGCACCATCCGGTCTCAGCCGATTGGCAACGGCCAGGGCTCGGGACGGCCGATGAAATGCCCCTGCGCATAGCGCACGCCAAGCGCCTTCAGCGGCGCGAAAGTTTCCGCGTCCTGCACATATTCCGCCACCGTTGGAAGATGCAGCGCATCCGCCAGGCCGACAATTCCGGAAATCGCCGCCTTCTTGACCGGGTCGCTGGAAATGCGGCCGGTCAAAACGCGGTCGATCTTGATGACGTCAAAGGTGTTTTCGCGCAGTTGCGAGAAGGATGCGAATCCCTTTCCAAAATCGTCGAGGGCGACGCGGCAACCAAGCCCGCGCAGGTCGGCCAGGCATTTCCAGGCCGAGGCATTGAGTTGGGTGATCGACGTTTCCGACACCTCGATCACAAGCTTCTGCGCAACGCCTCGCGCCTCCGAAAGCCGGCGCAGCAGCTGGCGCGTGAAATCGTTGTTGCCCAGCGAGTCGGAGGAAAGGTTGAAAGCGACCGGAAGGTCCGGTCCCTCCGGTTCCAGCCGCTTCAGCACCGCATCGACGGCCCATCGGTCGACACTGCGCATCAGACCGTGGCGCTCCGCGGTCGCAAGAATCATGGAAGGGCCCTGAAGCGAGCCGTCCGGCATCCTGAGACGCAGGAGCGCCTCATGCATGACGGTCTCGCCGGTCTCGACATCGCTGACCGGCATGCGCTGGAGCGACAGCAGCGCCGGGTCGTTCAGCGCCTGCTCGATGACGGCGAGGTGATGAACTTCGGCCCGCCGCTGCGCGGTGATCCGGTCGAAGGCGCTGTGTTCGACCATCTGGCGCCCGCCGGCGGCCTTGGCCTGCATGCAGGCATGATCCGCCCACTGGAGCACACTGCCGACATGGGATGTCGCGTCGCGGATCAGCTCCGGCGTGATCGTGGCAAGGCCGAGGCTCGCGCCGCCGCGGAATGTGGTGCCGTCGGTGGTGAAATTGTGCCCGTCAAACATCGCCAGCACGCGTGCGCAGACGGCACGGGCGTTCTCCCGGTCGTCGCCGTCGATCACCATGCCGAACTCGTCACCGCCGATCCGCGCGACATGGACCGTGTCGGAGCCGAATTCTCCCAGCCGCTCGGCGATCCCGCTCAGGAAGCGGTCGCCGGCGCCGTGGCCGACCGTGTCGTTGACGATCTTGAAGTCGTCGAGATCGATGAAGACAACGCTGAAACCGCGCAGCGCCACATCGCCCTGGGCCAGCGCTTGCAGGCGCGTGTCCAGCCAGGTCTCGAACGCCCGCCGGTTTGCAAGCCCGGTGAGATCGTCGGCCAGCGCGAGCCGTTCCAGCCGTTCCGACAGGCGGCGCGTTTCCGTCACGTCCCGCAGGGTGACGACCGCGCCCTCGATCTCGCCCTCGCCATTGCGGAAGGGCTCGAGCCGGGCGCCGACGATCACTGGCCGACCGCCTGGCTCGGTGTCCTCGAAGTCATACTCAAGCGTATGCCCCTTGAAGCAGCGCTCGAGCGTCGGGCGCACCTCGGTCTCGAACCTGTGCGCGCCGACGAATTCGGCGACATGCTGACCGATGAGCTCCGACGGCGTATGACCATACCAGCGCGCGTTGCTTTCATTGGTCAGCTTGTAGAGGAATTCGCGATCGATGATGAAAATGCGATCGCTCATCTGCGAGATGACGCTTTTGTACATCCGCAGGGCTTCGTCGGCCCGCTTCAGGTCGGTAATGTCTCGCCCGAATGCCGCGACACCGAGGACCGCGTTGTCACTGCTGTGCACCGGCTGGTAGGACACATCGAAAAACCTCTGCCCCTTCCCCGGCACCTCCACCCAGGCCTGAAGCGCGACCGGCTCGCCCGCAAGCGCGGCATCGAGAAAATGCCGGCGTTTTTCGAAGGCCGAAGCTCCAGCGACGGAGGGAACGGTCTCGCCGATCGCCTGTTCCCGAGTATAGCCGCCGATCTCGCTATAGGGGGCATTTGCCTCGCGGATCACATAGTCCGGCGTGCAGAAATAGATCGGATCGCGCGCCGCCCTGATGATCGCGGCATGAAGACATGACGGCGTTCCGTCGCATCCAACGACCCAACCGGCTTCCTGATCGGAATCCTTCATGTCCCCGTCCCGTCACGCGGCTGCCCGCACATGTCCAGCCATCGCTTCCCGCAAGGGCGTCCCCCTTGCTTCCGCCTCAAGAATGTCATGAATAAACGCCATGTCCTTCAACGGCATCTTCGACCGGTGAAAAAGTCGAGAAAATACCTTCGGAAAATCTATTTCTCAAAACTATGGACGTGATTCGGTGATTCGCAAGCTTTTCAACTACGTTCTTTTGACTAGTGCTCTCGCCTCCGTCTCGGGAACGCCGGTATCGGCCGAATGCGGCAAGGCCTCCTGGTACGAGCTTACCGGGCGCACCGCGAGCGGGGTCATGGCGGATCCGGAAGCCTATACGGCCGCGCACCGTTCCCTGCCGTTCGGAACGAAAGTCACCGTCACCAATCTCGCCAACGGGCGAAAGATCGATCTCACCATCGTCGATCGCGGTCCCTTTGTGCGAGGCCGTGTCATCGATGTATCGCGTCGGGCAGCGCGCGAACTCAGGTTTCTGAAGCGCGGCGTCGCAAGGGTTCATGTCGCGACAGACGGCAACACGACCGCGGCGAGCTGCGGATAGTCGGTCCCCTTTTTCGGGGACGCGCGGCATCGCGGCGACGAAAAAAATGGTCCTGACCGCAAGGAGGGAGGGGGGAACCTCACGGTCAGGACCGCCGCATCTCCATAATGAAGACATCCAGATACGAACAGGATTCGCGGGGTCTGCAAACCCCAATTTGCGAACCCTTGCGAATTCGCTCCAAACCGGCGGGTCTTAGAGGGCTATCCGTCGCCGGAACGCGCCACCTCGCGATGCAGCCAGTCGCGGAATGCCGAGGCCACCGGCCTGAGCGTCCGGTTTTCCGGATAGACGATGTGATAGGCCGAGGGCAGGCGCAGCACGACGTCGAAGAGCTGCACAAGCCGGCCTTCCGCCAGCTCATCGCCGACGAGGAAGCGCGGAACGAGCGCGGCGCCGAAATCATTCGCCGCCGCCTGGGCCATCATCACGAACTGCTCGAACCGCGGCCCCTGGAAGGCCAGTTCCGTCTCGACGCCAGCAAGTTCGAACCATTGTCGCCAGGCAAGCGGGCGGGTCGACTGGTGCAGGCGCATGACGGGCGCGAGATCGCCGGGCGTCTCGATGCGATGCCGGTCGCGGAAGCCGGGAGAGGCAACGGCAATAACGTCTTCGCGAAACAGCGGCTCGGCAATGGCGCCCGCCCAGACCGGATCGCCATAGTGGATGGCCGCGTCGAAAGGCTCCTTGGCGAAATCGAACGGCCTCAGACGGACCGCGAGATTGAAGCTTGCAGCCGGATAGCCGGCGACGAAGCGCGCAAGCCGCGGCGCCAGCCAGCGGGTGCCGAATGAAGGAAGAGTCGCCAGATTGAGCACATCCGCGTTGCCGGCAAAGGACATCACCTGCCGGGTCGCGGCCGTCAGGCTTTCCAGCGCACCGCGCACGTCATGCAGATACAGCCGGCCTGCGTCAGTCAGCACGATGCGCTGGCGCACCCGCTTGAACAGCTCAACCCCCAGCCGGGTCTCCAGATGACGGACCTGCTTGGAGATCGCGCCCTGGGTCAGATGCAGCTCTTCCGCCGCACGGGTAAAACTGCCGTGGCGGGCCGCGCATTCGAAGGCGATCAGGCTGTCGGCGTGGGGAACGAAACCGCGTTTCAAAACCTATTCCATTTGCTCATGAAGTGGGGACAACATATCACTTTAAGATGGCCTGCACAGACCAGACACTTCGGCCTCATCGAACACAGGCTTCGGGCCACGGCGCGCTTCCCGGGAGACGCGGGCAGCGCCGGTGACACACCGCGCCCGAAAGAGCCACAAGGAGACTGAGATCATGACCGCAAGCGCTGCGACGAGCCGCAAATCCGATCCCGCCGGCGGCGGAAGCTTCGCCTGGGACGACCCGTTCCTGCTGCGCGAGCAGCTGAACGAGGACGAGATCCTCATCATGGAGACCGCCCGCGCCTATGCGCAGGAAAAGCTCCAGCCGCGGGTGCTGTCGGCTTATGCCGACGAGCGCACCGACCGCGAGATCTTCAACGAGATGGGCGAGCTCGGCCTCATCGGCGTGACCCTGCCGGAAGACTACGGCTGCGCCGGCGCCTCCTATGTGGCCTATGGCCTGGTGGCGCGGGAGATCGAACGCGTCGACAGCGGTTATCGGTCGATGAACTCGGTGCAGTCGTCGCTTGTGATGTATCCGATCTATGCCTATGGCGACGAGGCCCAGCGCAAGAAGTACCTGCCGAAGCTTGCCTCCGGCGAACATGTCGGCTGCTTCGGTCTGACCGAGCCGGACGCGGGTTCCGACCCGGCCGGGATGCGCACCCGCGCGGAGAAGATCGACGGCGGCTACCGGCTGAAGGGATCCAAGATGTGGATCTCCAACTCGCCGATCGCCGATGTCTTCGTCGTCTGGGCCAAGTCCGACGCCCATGACGGCGCCATCCGCGGCTTCGTGCTGGAAAAGGGCATGAAGGGCCTCAGCGCGCCGAAGATCGGCGGCAAGCTCTCCTTGCGCGCCTCCATCACCGGCGAGATCGTCATGGACAATGTGGAAGTCGGCGAGGACGCCCTGCTTCCCAATGTGTCCGGACTGAAGGGCCCGTTCGGCTGTCTCAACCGGGCGCGCTACGGCATCTCCTGGGGCGCGCTGGGCGCGGCCGAAGACTGCTGGCACCGGGCGCGCAACTACGGCCTGGAGCGCAAGCAGTTCAACAAGCCGCTCGCCCAGACCCAGCTCTTCCAGAAGAAGCTCGCCGACATGCAGACCGAAATCGCGCTCGGGCTTCAAGGGTCCCTGCGGGTCGGACGGCTGTTCGACGAGGGCCGCGTGGCACCGGAGATGATCTCTATCGTCAAGCGCAACAATTGCGGCAAGGCGCTCGACATCGCCCGCATGGCGCGCGACATGCACGGCGGCAACGGCATCCAGGAGGAATACCACGTCATGCGCCACGCGCAGAACCTGGAGACGGTGAACACCTACGAAGGCACGCATGACGTCCATGCGCTGATCCTGGGCCGCGCCCAGACCGGCCTTCAGGCGTTCTTCTGAGCGCGGCAGAGCCGACACAGACGCGGGTGCGCGGATCGCGCGCCCGCATTTCCCGCGCTTCGCACACCACAGGGCTTCATGAGTGATCATACCGTGGACGTCGCCATTGTCGGCGGCGCTGTGATGGGATCCTCCATCGCCTGCCACCTGGCGATGGATCCCGACTTCACCGGGTCCCTTCTGGTGATCGAGAAGGACCCGTCCTATGCGAAATGCGCATCCGCGCTGTCCGCCGCCTCGATCCGCCAGCAGTTTTCCTGCCCGGTGAACATCGAGATTTCGCTCTACGGCATCGACTTCCTGCGCGAGATCGGCGCCCGCCTTGCGGTTGGCGATGACCGGCCGCAAATCGACCTGCACGAAGGCGGCTATCTTTTTCTCGCCACGCCCGACAAGCGGGCCATCCTGGAAGACAATCACGCCCTGCAGACACGCATGGGCGCCGACATCGTCTTTCTTGAAGCGGAAGGCCTCCAGCGACAGTTCCCCTGGCTCAACACCGAGGATATTTCGGCCGGCTGCTGGGGGCGGACCGGCGAAGGCTGGTTCGACGGCTACGGGTTGATGCAGGCTTTTCGCAAGGCCGCGCGGGCCCACGAGGTGCCCTATCTCGCCGGCGAGGTCATGCGCAGCGAACGCGAGGGATCCGGCTTTCGCCTGACGCTTGGCGACGGGACGACGGTCTCCTGCGGCCAGCTGGTGAACGCAGCCGGCGCAAGCGGGGCCGCGGCGATCGCCGCCGACCTCGAAATCCCGTTCCCGGTGGAAAGCCGCAAGCGGATGATCTTCACCTTCGACTGCCGCGAGGCCGTCGCCGGCTGTCCGCTGCTCATCGACCCCAACGGCACCTATGTGCGGCCGGAGGGAACCGGCTTTCTCTGCGGCTCGGCGCCGCCGGAGACGGCCGATCCCGAGAGCCATGACTTCGACGTCGACCATAGCTTCTTCGAGGACCATCTATGGCCGACGCTCGCCCATCGCGTGCCGGCCTTCGAGGCGATCAAGCCGGGGGCCGCCTGGGCCGGGCATTACGACATGAACCTGTTTGACCACAACGCCTTCGTCGGTCCGGTCGAGGGCGTGCCGGGGCTTTTTCTGTGCGCCGGCTTTTCCGGCCACGGCCTTCAGCAGGCGCCGGCGGTGGGGCGCGGCATCGCCGAGCTGATCATTCACGGCGGCTACCGGACGCTGGACATGAGTGCGCTGGCCTATGGGCGCATGGCCAGAAAAGAGCCTGTGCTTGAACTGAACGTCGTTTAAACTCGCGCTCGATGGACATTGATCTGCCGTCGCATTCCCAGATTGATTGCTAAGCGAGGCCCGAACGGCCACCTCCCGGAGACACATACATGACGCTTGCGAACGGCAGAAAGATCCTGATGCTTCCGGGGCCGACGACCGTTCCCGACGAGGTGCTCCAGGCCATGCACCGCCCGGCCATCGACATCCGGGAGGGCGAGCTTGTCGAGATGACGGACCGCTGCCTGGCGGACCTCAAGTCGATCTTCGACACGACCGGCGACACCTTCATCTATGCCGCCAACGGGCATGGAGCCTGGGAGGCGGCGCTCAGCAACACGCTGTCGCGGGGCGATACCGTTCTGGTATTGCAATCGGGCGCATTCGCAATGGGCTGGGGCGAAATGGCCGGAATGCTCGGCCTGAACGTCGAGGTCCTGCCGGGCGACTGGCGCAAGGCCGTCGATGCAAACGCCCTGGAAGCACGGCTGAGGCAGGACAGCGGGCATGCCATCAAGGCGATCCTGACGGTTCAGATCGACACGGCCTCCTCGGTCATCAACGACATTCCCGCCCTGCGCGCGGCGATCGATGCCGCCGGCCATCCGGCGCTCTTCATGGTCGACACCATCGCCTCGCTTGCCTGCGTGCCGTTTCGCATGGACGCCTGGGGCGTGGATCTCGCGCTCAGCGGCTCGCAGAAAGGCCTGATGACCCCTCCGGGTCTTTCCTTCGTTGCAGCGGGCGCACGCGCCATGAAAGCGCATGCGACGGCAAACCTCAGGACGCTCTACTGGGACTGGACGTTCCGCCAGGGCGAGGCGCACTACAAGAAATACTGCGGCACACCGCCCGTGCAGATGATCTTCGCCTTCCGCAAGGCGCTCGACCTGCTGCTGGCGGAAGGCCTCGACGGCGCGCACACACGCCACCGGTTGCTGGCGGAAGCCGTCCGCGCCTGCGTCGGTGTCTGGACGAAGGCCGGCGCGCTGGAATTCAACATCCTGGATCCGGATACGCGCGCCAATTCCGTGACCGTGGTGCTCACCCCCGGCCGCGACCCGGCTCGGCTGCGCGATTTCTGCAAGGACACTTGCGGATTGACCATCGGCGAAACCATCGGGGAGATTGCCGGCACCGGGTTTCGCATCGGCCATATGGGGCATGTCAACGCGCCGGCCGTGCTTGGCGCGCTGGCGACGATCGAGTTGGGGCTTTCGGCCCTGTCGATCCCGCATGGCGCCGGCGGCCTGCAGGCGGCGACGGACCATCTGGCAAATGCGTTGCGCGAAGAAAGAGCCGAAACCGGCAGCGCCCGGATGTCTGCAGCCGCAGCCAGACTATAGCGCCGCTTCGATTTCCGCCACGATCGCCTCTGCCGCGGCACGCGGGTCGGGCGCCATCACGATCGGGCGGGCAACGACGAGATAATCGGCTCCCGCCCTGATCGCATCCGTCGGCGTCATGATCCGCTTCTGGTCGCCGGCCTCGGACCCCGCCGGCCGGATGCCCGGCGTCACGGTCACAAGCTCCTCGCCCAGAACCTCGCGCAGGTCGGACACCTCCTGCGGCGAACAGACGATGCCACCCATGCCGGTCGCCCTTGCATTGGCCGCACGCACCCGCACAAGATCCGGCACCGACCCGGCATAGCCGGCGGCATGGAGATCATCCTCGTCCATCGAGGTGAGCACCGTCACCCCGAGAAGGCACAGGTTGGCGCCGGAGGCAGCCAGCGCATCCACCGCCGCCGCCATCGCCTTCGGATAGGCGTGGATCGTGACGAAGCGCATGCCCATGCGGGCAATGTTCTCCACCGCCTTGGCAACCGTGTTGTCGATATCTAGAAGTTTGACGTCGAGGAAGATGGAATGCCCCGCCTCGGCCAGCTCGCGGGCAAATTCCAGCCCGCCGGCGAACTGAAGCTGCATGCCGATCTTGTAGGTGCCGACCGCGCCTTCGGTCCGCCGCACGATGGCGCGGGCTTCGTCCACCGTTGGAACGTCAAGTCCGACGATCAGGCGATCGCGGGCGGTTGCGGGCGCAAAGGGCGAGGGCGAGAAATCGGCGGGCATGTCGGGCGTCTCCGTGCGTCAGGGGCAGTCCAGGCACTCTTACGCCAAGGGCGCCGGTCTTGACCAGATCGCAGGGCTGATCGGCGGGAGGTATTTCCTTGGACCCGGCGCCCTGATACAAGGCAAAAACCGCCGGCCGCCGAAGAGGGCCGGCGAGGGCCTCGCCTTCGACATGACGACCACCTGCCCGCGACGACTTGCCGGGCCGCCACAGGGAAACGCCGTCCATGCGCACCGCGACGATCTCGCGCACGACCAAGGAAACGGATATCTCCGTCAGCGTCACGCTCGACGGCACCGGAGCCTATCAGATCACGACCGGCGTCGGGTTCCTGGACCATATGCTCGAACAGCTCGCCCGGCATTCCCTGATCGACATCACCGTCCGCGCCACCGGCGACACCCATATCGACGCCCACCACACGACGGAAGACGTCGGCATCGCGCTCGGGCAGGCGCTGAAAAGCGCGCTCGGCGACATGACGGGCATCACCCGATATGCGGATTGCCACCTGGCGATGGACGAGGCGCTGACGCGCTGCGCACTGGATGTCTCCGGCCGGCCGTTCCTGGTCTGGGACGTCGCCTTCGACCGCGACAAGGTCGGCGACTTCGATACGGAGCTCTTCGAGGAGTTCTTCCGCGCCTTCGCGATGAACGCCGGCATCACGCTGCATGTCGCCAATCTCACCGGGCGCAACTGCCACCACATCGCCGAAACCTGCTTCAAGGCGGTGGCCCGCTGCCTGCGCAAGGCGATCGAAGCCGATCCCCGGCAATCGGGACGGGTGCCGTCCACCAAGGGCCAGCTCGGCGGCTGACGCGCCGCAGGAGCGCAGGGAGGCGCGCCGCATGACCATGTATACGGTGCTGATACCGCCGGACACTCAGCTGGACAGCCTCAGCGACACGGACCTCGACCGCGTCACCTTCATCAAGGAGGGCTTTTGCTGGCCGGCGCTCTATATCGCGGTGGTCTGGATGCTGTTTCGGCGGCTGTGGCTGGTCGTGATCGTCTATCTGGTGCTGGCACTGCTGCTTGAGTTCGTGACACGCCACATCGGCGGCGTCGCCCCCTTTGTCGGCGGCATCCTGTTTGCCCTGCTGGTCGCGCTGGAAGCCAACGGGCTTCGGCGCTGGACGATGGAACGACGCGGCTGGCAATTGGTCGCGACGGTCGAGGGCAGCACGCTCGCCGACGCCGAACAACGCTTCTTCTCCGCCCTCGCGGCCCGGCGGACCAGCCCCGCGCCGACGGCGCCGGCTCCGGCGCCCGCCCCGCGTACGGGCCCGGCCAATGCTCCGCGGTTCGCCAGCGCGCATGTCGTCGGCCTGACACCGGGACCCCGCCAGGGCTGACACCAAACGACAATCGGAAAACACAGACCATGCTGATCGCCATCATCGACTATGGATCGGGCAACCTGCGCTCCGCGGAAAAGGCGTTCGAGCATGCGGCACGGGCCCATGCACGCGCCCCGCAAGTGCGCGTCACCGCCGATCCCGACGTGGTCGCCGCGGCCGACCGCATCGTGCTGCCCGGCGTCGGTGCCTTCGCCGACTGTTCGCGCGGCCTGAAGGCGGTCGACGGCATGGCCGAGGCGCTGATCGAGGCGGTGGAGATCAAGGGGCGGCCGTTCTTCGGGATCTGCGTCGGCATGCAGCTGATGGCAAGCCGCGGCCTCGAGTTCGAGACCACCGAGGGCTTTGGCTGGATTCCCGGCGACGTCACTGCGATCACGCCGGACGATCCGGCGTTGAAGATCCCGCACATGGGCTGGAACACGATCACGGTGACGCGGGATCATCCCGTTCTCCATGGGCTCGACACCGGTCCGGACGGGCTGCACGCCTATTTCGTGCACTCCTATCACCTTGCCGCCAGCGATCCCGCGCATGTGCTCGCCACCACCGACTACGGCGGCACGATCACCGCGATCGTCGGCCGCGACACCATGATCGGCACGCAGTTCCACCCGGAAAAGAGCCAGCGGCTCGGGCTGGAGCTGATCGCCAATTTCCTCGACTGGACGCCCTGAGGCGCCCGACCGATCGTCAACACCGGATCTTTTCCCATGCCTACACTCTTTCCCGCCATCGACCTCAAGGGCGGCCAATGCGTCCGCCTGAAGCTCGGCGACATGGACCAGGCGACCGTCTTCAACGACAGTCCCGGCGCCCAGGCCAGGGCCTTTCAGGACCAGGGCTTCGACTGGCTGCATGTCGTCGATCTCGACGGTGCCTTTGCCGGTGAAAGCCGAAACGGCGATGCCGTCGACGCGATCCTGTCGGCCACCACCAACCCGGTGCAGCTCGGCGGCGGTATCCGCAGCCTCGCCCATATCGAGGCGTGGCTGGCGAAGGGCATTGCCCGGGTCATCCTCGGCACGGTCGCCGTGCGCGATCCGCAGCTTGTGAAGGATGCCTGCGCGGCCTTTCCCGGACGCATCGCCGTCGGCATCGACGCACGCGGCGGCAAGGTCGCGGTCGAAGGCTGGGCGGAAACCTCGCAGCTTGCCGCAAGCGAGCTGGCCTCCCGTTTCGAGGATGCCGGCGTTGCCGCGATCATCTATACCGACATCGACCGCGACGGCGTGCTTGCCGGGATCAACTGGGACGCGACCCTCGATCTGGCGAAAGCCACCTCGATCCCGGTGATCGCCTCCGGCGGACTGGCCTCCATCGAGGATGTGCGCCGCCTCGCCTCGCCCGACTGCGCGATCCTTGCCGGCGCGATCTCCGGCCGTGCGCTTTATGACGGTCGGCTCGATCCGGCCGAGGCCATCGCCCTTCTGAAATCCGCCTGACGGCCGCTGCGCGGGACTGTCCAATGCCTGGCATTGCCCGGCTTTGCAGTTTCGCGGCCTTGTCGTTATGCTGCACCCGCGAAAATCGCCCGAGGCATTGCCAAGATGTTGAAAGCCCGTGTTATTCCCTGCCTGGACGTGAAGGACGGCCGTGTCGTCAAGGGCGTCAATTTCGTCAATCTGGTCGATGCCGGCGACCCCGTGGAGGCCGCCAAGGCCTATGACGCGGCGGGCGCGGACGAATTGTGCTTCCTCGACATCACCGCCAGTCACGAAGGCCGCGACACGATCTACGACGTGGTGCGCCGGACGGCGGAAGCCTGTTTCATGCCGCTGACCGTCGGTGGTGGCGTGCGCACGGTCGAGGATATCCGCAAGCTGCTGATCGCCGGCGCCGACAAGGTGTCGATCAATACCGCTGCGGTAAAGAACCCCGAGTTCATCCGCGAGGCGGCTGAGAAATTCGGCGCGCAATGCATTGTCGTTTCCATCGATGCCAAGCAGGTCAACGCCCCCGGCGAGCCGGAGCGCTTCGAGATCTTCACCCATGGCGGGCGCACGGAAACCGGCATCGATGCGGTCGACTTCGCGCGCAAGGCCGTTGAGCTTGGCGCGGGCGAGCTGCTCGTCACCTCGATGGACCGCGACGGCACGCGCCTCGGCTTCAACATCGCACTGACACGCGCCATCGCCGATGCCGTGCCCGTGCCGGTGATCGCCTCCGGCGGCGTCGGCACGCTCGACCACATGGTGGAAGGGGTGCGCGACGGGCACGCGACCGCTGTTCTCGCCGCCTCGATCTTTCACTTCGGAACACACACGATCCGCGAAACAAAAACGCATATGGCGGCAAACGGCATTCCGATGCGCCTCGATGCGTGAGATGGACCGGCGGCCTGGACCGCCTGACACGGGCCAGGGAGCTCGCTTCGACCAATGACCGGCTTCACACTTGACGATCTCGACCGCATTATCGCCACGCGGGCGGCCAGCGACGACGCATCGTCCTACACCCGCAAGCTGATGGACAAGGGCGTTTCGAAAATCGCGCAAAAGGTCGGCGAGGAGGCGGTGGAGGCCGCCATCGCCGCTGTCGAGAACGACCCGAAGGAACTGACCGGAGAGGCCGCGGACCTGCTGTATCATCTGCTGGTGCTGCTGCGCGCTCGCGACGTGCCGCTTTCGGCGGTGATGGACGAACTGGCACGACGCACCGGACAGACCGGGCTTGAGGAAAAGGCCTCGCGGCCGCGCGACTGAGCGGGGGCGGGTGCGAGGCCGCAACGGGCGCCACACCGGCGCCGGGGCTTACAGGGCCAACGCAGCGACCGACGGGCGGCCGCACGGGGGTCAAACCGGACGCGAAAAACCGTCCGGGCAGGGGATCGGGACGTCACTTTGGTCATGGAACACAGTCTGAGCAAAGTCGCCGAGGACGAGCTTTCGCCCTATCGCGTGTTCACCGAGGCCGAATGGGCGCGTCTGCGCGCCGACACGCCGATGACGCTGCGCGCGGAAGAGGTGCGGCGGCTGCAAAGCCTGAACGACCCCGTCTCGATCGCCCAGGTGGAATCGATCCTGCTGCCATTGTCGCGCTTGCTTGCCTATTATGTGGAGGCGACCCAGCAACTGCACCGGGCGACCAACCGCTTTCTCGGCAGCAACGAGGTCAAGAACCCCTTCATCATCGGCATTGCCGGCTCCGTCGCCGTGGGGAAGTCCACAACAGCGCGCCTGCTTCAGGCGCTGCTAGCCCGCTGGCCGGCAAGCCCCAAGGTCGACCTGGTGACGACCGACGGCTTCCTTTATCCCAACGCGGTTCTGGAAGCGGAAGGACTGATGCGCAAGAAGGGCTTTCCGGAAAGCTACGACCGGCCGGCGTTGCTGAAGTTCCTGTCGGACCTGAAGGCCGGCCGCCGGCATGTCGCCGCGCCGGTCTATTCGCATTTCTATTATGACGTCATGCCGGGCCAATCGGTCACCGTGGACCGCCCCGACATCCTCATCCTGGAAGGGCTGAACGTCCTTCAGACCAGCAACCTGCCGCGCGACGGCAAGGAAGTGCCCTTCGTTTCCGATTTCTTCGACTTCTCGATCTATATCGATGCCGACGAGGACGTGCTGCACAACTGGTACGTCTCGCGCTTCATGCGCCTGCGCGAGACCGCCTTCCGCGATCCCGGCTCCTATTTCAACAAATACGCGCTGGCGAGCGACGAGGACGCGCTGGCGATCGCCGAGGGGCTGTGGAGCGAGATCAACCTGGTCAATCTGCAGGAGAACATCCTGCCGACGCGCCCACGCGCCGACCTGATCCTGAGCAAGGGCTCCGATCACGCGATCAACGAGGTGCGGCTGAGGAAACTCTGACCGGCGGTCTTCAGACCGGTCGCATGCCGTTCTTCGACAGGATTTCGCCGGCAAGATAGAGCGAGCCGCAGATCAGCACCCGCGGGGCGACCCCGTCTTCCCCGGCGCGCGCGCGCACATCCGCCAGTGCGGCTTCCAGCGACGAAAACGCGGTCGCGGAGAGACCGGCACCGGTCGCGGCCGACACCAGATCCTCCGGCGTGCGATAGGCGTCGGTCGAGGCCAGCGGAATGGTCGCGACATGCCGGACAAGGCCCGCGAAGGGCTGAAAGAAGCCGACCGGATCCTTGGTCTTCAGCATGCCGGTCACGAGATAGAGCGGCCGGTCCGAGCGCTCTTCCTGCAAGGCCATTTCCGCTGCGATGGCCGCACCCGCGCCCGGATTGTGCCCGCCATCGAGCCAAAGCTCGGTGTCCGGCGGGCAGAGCTCCAGCACGGGGCCATGCATCAGCGGCTGCATGCGGCCCGGCCAGTCCACGGTGAGCAGGCCGCGACCTACGGTGTCCGGGTCCGGCAGGCGTCCCGCCTGGCGCAGGGCGGCAATGGCCATGCCGGCATTGACCGCCTGATGACGCCCGATCAGCCGCGGACGGGGCAGGTCCATCAGGCCCTCGTCGTCCTGATAGACCAGCCGGCCGTTTTCCTCCCACGCCTGAAAGGCTTCACCGAAAGAGGCAAGCGGCGCGCCGAGAGCGCCCGCCACCCGCTCGATGACGGCACGGGCGGCTTCCGGCTGGGGAGCGATCACGGCCGGCGCGCCGGCTTTCAGGATACCGGCCTTCTCGGCGGCGATATCGGCAAGCGTTTCACCAAGATAGCGCTCGTGGTCCATGGAGACCGGCGTGATCACGCTGGCGAGCGGGGCGTCGATGACATTCGTGGCGTCGAGCCGCCCGCCAAGCCCGACCTCAAGCAGCAGGATATCGGCAGGTTCTTCGGCAAACAGCAGCAAGGCCGCCGCCGTCGTCACCTCGAAGAAGGTGATCTCGGCTCCGGCATTCGCCTGTTCGCAGGCATCAAGCGCGGAAATCAGCCGCGCATCGTCGACAAGCCGGCCGGCGATGCGGATGCGTTCGTTGAAGGCGACGAGATGCGGGGAGGTGTAGACGTGGACCCGGAGGCCGGCCGCCTCCAGGATCGCGCGCAGGAAGGCGGTGGTCGATCCCTTGCCGTTGGTGCCGGCGATGTGGATCGTCGGCGGCAGGCGGTCCTGCGGACGGCCGAGCGCGTCGAGAAGGCGCTCCATCCGTCCAAGCGACAGGTCGATCTCGCGCGGATGAAGCGCCAGCAACCGGTCCAGTATCGCCGTTACCTGATCCATTTGTCTGCCCGTACGGTCCGTCGCGACACATGCGCCCCGTTTGCGGATCTGTTAGGCCGCACGAAACCGATGCGCAAGCGCAACGCAACCGTGATGTCGCCCTGGCGACACCCGCGCGCCGGTTTCCTTCGCCGCAAGAGTCTCAGGAGGCCTTGCCGGCCGCTGCCTCGTCTTTTTTCGCCGTCCCGGTTTCCGACGGCATTTCGTCCTTCACGCCGTCGGCTGCGGCAATATCGGCCGCAAGCTCTTCCGGATCCGGAATACCGACCGGCGTCTTGGTCAGGATGCCGCAAATACGGGCGATCGTTTCCGGCAGATCGTGGCGGTGGACCACCATGTCGATCATGCCGTGATCGAAAAGATACTCCGAGCGTTGGAACCCATCGGGCAATTTCTCGCGAAGCGCCTGTTCGATGACACGCGGTCCGGCGAAGCCGATCAGGGCGCCGGGCTCGGCCAGATGCACGTCGCCGAGCATGGCATAGGACGCGGTCACCCCGCCCGTCGTCGGATTGGTCAGCACGACGATATAGGGCAGCCCCGCCTCGCGCAGCATCTGTACCCCGACGGTGGTGCGCGGCATCTGCATCAGCGACAGGATGCCCTCCTGCATGCGCGCACCGCCGGACGCGGTGAACATGACAAAGGGCGTCTTGCGTTCGACCGCGGCTTCCATTCCGGCAAGCACCGCCTCGCCCGCCGCCATGCCGAGCGATCCGCCCATGAAGGTAAAATCCTGCACGGCTGCGGTCATCGGCATGCCCTTGAGCAGGCCGGTCGCAACCGTCACCGCATCTTCCAGCCCGGTCTTGGCGCGGGCATCGCGCAGCCGGTCCGTATAGCGTTTCTCGTCGCGAAACTTCAGCGGGTCGGCCGCGACATCCGGTGTCTTGATCGTTTCGTAGGTTCCGCCGTCGAAGAACAGCTCCAGCCGTTTCTTGCCGGCGATGCGCATGTGATGGCCGGACGTCGGCACGACCCACTGGTTGGCCTCGAGGTCGCGGTGGAACACCATTTCCCCGGTTTCGGGGCACTTGATCCAGAGGTTCTCCGGCACGTCCCGCTTCTGCAGCAGACCGCGGATCTTCGGGCGAACGAGGTTGTTGATCCAGTTCAAGGTGACTACCGTCCGTTTCTCGTGTCCAGGCTCAGCGCGGGATCTGCCGCGCGGCCGATGGGCCTAGCCGTCTAGCCCTGTCGCGCGCGCGCCACGCCACCGGCAAGGCTTTTTACAACATCGCTCACCGCGCTCACCGTCTTATCGGTCGCTTTTCCGGCATCATCAAGGCTGTTGCGCACCGCTTCGACCAGAACGGAGCCGACCACGACGCCGTCGGCATCCCGGCCGATGACTTCCGCGTCTTCCGCCGTCTTTACGCCAAAGCCGACCGCAACGGGCAGATCGGTATGGCGCTTGATGCGCTGCACGGCCTCGCCGACGCGGGTGCGATTGGCGATGGTCGCGCCGGTGATCCCGGTCACCGACACGTAGTATACGAAACCGGAGGTATTGGCGAGCACGGCCGGCAGACGCTTGTCGTCGGTCGTCGGCGTGGTGAGGCGAATGAAATTCAGGCCGGCCGCCAGCGCGGGCAGGCACAATTCGTCGTCGGCCTCGGGCGGGATGTCGACGACGATCAATCCGTCCACGCCGGCCTCGACCGCCGTCTTCACGAAGACGGCCGGATCACGCACATAGATCGGATTGTAGTAACCCATCAGAACGATGGGCGTGTCGTCGTCGTGCTTGCGGAACGCCCGCACCATGTCCAGCGTCTTGTCCATGGTCTGGCCCGCGGCCAGCGCCCGCTGCGTGGCAAGCTGGATGGGAATGCCCTCGGCCATCGGGTCCGAAAACGGCATGCCCAGTTCGATGACATCCGCGCCGGCGGCCGGAAGCGCGTCGAGGATCGCCTGCGAGGTCGCAAGATCGGGGTCGCCGGCCGTCACGAAGGTCACCAGCGCCGGCCTGTTCGCCGCTTTGCACGCCGCAAAGCGACGGTCGATCCGCGTTGTCGTCATAGTGCCTCGTCCCGCTTGAGATCATGCTGCCCGCCGGGTGCGGGCGCGCCAAGGATGTAGGGGCGGAAGCGACCCTGTGTCAATCGAGGAGGGCGGCGGAACCGGCCCGCCGCCCTCTTTCGCACGCGGGTTTGTCCGCGTGCTTGTTCGTTATTGCGTCCTAGAGGCGGCCTTCCAGCGCCGCGTCGAAGATCGCACGGGCGCCCTCGACCGTCAGTTCCAGCGGGTTGCCGCCGGCGGTCGGATCGACCACGGCCATCTCGGCGATCTTCGCGGCCTGCGCACCGTCGACATTGAGGCCGGCGAGCGTGTTCGGCACATCCAGTTCCTCGCGCAGCTTCAGCACCGCCTTCATCACGCCGTCGAACCCGCCCTCAAGGCCGAGGAAGCCGGCGAGACGGGCGAATTTCTCCTCGATCACCGGACGGTTGAACGCCAGCACATAGGGCATGAACACCGCATTGGTCATGCCGTGATGCGTGTCGTAGAGCGCGCCCACGGGATGCGACAACGCGTGGATCGCGCCGAGCCCCTTCTGGAACGCGACCGCGCCCATGGCCGCGGCGGACATCATGTTGCCGCGCGCCACGAGATCGTCCGGCACGTCTGCCGCGCGCTTGAGGTTTTCAAACACCAGGCGGATGCCTTCCAGCGCGATGCCGTCACCCATCGGATGGTAGAAGGTCGAGGAATAGGCCTCCAGGCAATGCGCCAGCGCGTCCATGCCGGTGCCAACCGTGAAATAGCGCGGCATGCCGACGGTCAATTCGGGATCGCAGATCACGATCTCGGGCAGCATCTTGGGATGGAAGATCACCTTCTTGGTGTGGGTTTCCTCATTGGTGATGACGCCCGCGCGCCCGACCTCGGAGCCGGTGCCGGCGGTGGTCGGAACCGCGATGATCGGAGCGATGCCGGCCGGGTCGGCGCGCTTCCACCAGTCGCCGACATCCTCGAAATCCCACATCGGCCGCGTCTGGCCGGACATGAAGGCGATCGCCTTGCCGGCATCGAGGCCCGAGCCGCCGCCAAAGGCGATCACGCCGTCATGGTTGCCAGCGCGATAGGCGGCGACACCCGCCTCGACATTGGCACCGGTCGGATTGGGCTTGATCTCGCTGAAGACGGCCGGCTCCAGCCCGGCATCACGCAGCACATCAAGTGCTGCCTCGGTCATCGGCAGTTTTGCAAGGCCCGGATCGGTGACGAGCAGGGGACGTTTCATGCCGACGATGGCGGCGCAGGAGCCGAGCTCCTTGATGCGGCCGGCGCCGAAACGCACGGAGGTGGGATAGGACCAGTTTGCGGAAGGGGTGGACGTCATGACGATGGACCCTGAAAGCGCCGCGCGCTGCGGCGGGAAAACGAAAGGCGAAAATTCTTGGGAGCCGGCGACGTCCGGAAAACGCCGCGGGGGACGGGCCTCAGGTCTTGAGGCGCAGGTGATAGGACTTCGGACGCGTCAGCGACAGATAGCCAAGCTCCGACAGGGCCGCGCCCTTGCCGGTCTCCTTGACCCCGGTCCAGACCAGCGCCGGGTCGAGATAGTCGCAACGGTTCATGAAGACGGTGCCCGTCTCCAGCCTGTCGCCAAGCGCGATCGCGGCCTGTTCGTCCGTCGTCCAGATCGAGGCGGTAAGGCCATAGGGGCTGTCGTTCATCAGCGCCAGCGCTTCTTCGTCGTTGCGCACCTTCATCACGCCGACGACGGGACCGAAGCTTTCCTCGCGCATCACCGACATCTGGTGATCGACGTCGACGAGAACCTGCGGCGCGAGATAGGCGGTGCCCGGCGCATTGGCGGCAAAGGCAGAGGGGTCGACCAGCGCCTTCGCACCCTTGCGCAGGGCCTCGTCGGTCTGTTCGCGCACCCAGGCGGCGAAACGCGCCTGCGCCATCGGCCCGAGCGTCGTCGCCTCGTCGAGCGGATTGCCGAGCACATAGGATCGCGCGACCTCGGCAAGCCCCTCGACCACGGCGTCAAAGTGCTTTTCATGCACATAGACGCGCTCGATGCCGCAGCAGCATTGGCCGGAGTTGAAGAAGGCCCCGTCGGCGAGCCCGGCAACGGCGGCGTCGACATCGGCATCGGCCCGCACATAAGCGGGATCCTTGCCGCCGAGCTCCAGCGCCAGCGAGGCGAAGGTTCCCGCAGCCGCCTTCTCGATGGCACGGCCGCCGGCGACGGAGCCGGTGAAATTGATGTGATCGATGGCGCCCGACTTGAGCAGCGTCTCGGTCTGGCCGTGGGTCAGCACGACGTTCTGGAACACGCCTTCGGGCAGACCTGCCTTCTTGAAAGCGGCATCGAGGCGCTCGCCGACGAGCAGCGTCTGCGCGGCATGCTTGAGGATCACCGTGTTGCCGGCGATCAGGGCCGGAACAACGGTGTTGATCGCCGTCATGAAGGGATAGTTCCACGGCGCGATCACCATGACGATGCCGAGCGGCTCGGGCTTCACGTAGCGGGTGAAGCCCGGACGATCCGTGTGCCGGCGGGGCTCAAGCGCCTCCTCGGCGATCTTGATCATATAGTCGGCGCGTTCGCGCGTGCCGCCCATCTCGCCGCCATAGCGGACCGGACGGCCCATCTGCCAGGCGAGCTCCGGCACGATCTCGTCGTTCATCGCCTCGAGCGCGTCGATGGCCGCGCCGACGGCGGCGCAGCGCTCGGCAATCGGCCGTGCGGCCCAGTCGGCCTGGGCGGTGCGCGAACGGGCCACGGCCCGGTTGAGTTCGGCATCCGCGGTCACCGGACGTTCGGCATAGACCGACCCGTCGACCGGGGAAATCAGCTTGATCGTTTCCGACATTTTGCACCTTTTGAAGACGTCGCCGCGAGGCACGCGGGACGCGATCCGTCAGTTGAATGATGTATGTGTCCGGCATCCGGCCCGGGAAGGCCGGGTGCCGCGAGAGCGCTGCGGCTCAGCAGCGCTCGAAGCCGCGGGCGATCTCGTAATCCGTCACCACCCGGTCGAACTCTTCCTGTTCCCAGTCGGCGGCGCGCACATAGTGGTCGACCACCTCGTCGCCGAAGGCCTCGCGCAGGAGCTTCGACGTTTTCAGGGTCTTCGTCGCATCGCGCAGCGTCCCCGGGATCTCCTTCAGCCGCTTGGCCTGATAGATATCGCCGGTGATCGGCGCCTCGAGGTCCAGTTTCTCCTCAAGGCCGCGCATGCCGGCTGCGAGCTGCGCCGCCAGCGCCAGATAGGGGTTGAGATCCGACCCGCCGATGCGGCATTCGACCCGTACACCCTTGGTGCCTTCACCGCAAAGCCGGAATCCGGCGGTGCGGTTGTCGACCGACCAGGCGGTCTTGGTCGGCGCGAAGGTGCCCTTCTGGAAGCGCTTGTAGCTGTTGACATAGGGCGCCAGGAAGTAGGTGTAGTCGGGCGCGTATTTGATCAGCCCGGCCATGTAGTGGCGCATCCTGTCCGACATGCCGTGCTCGGCGTCCGGATCGTAGAACACGCTCTCGCCGTCCGGCGTCCACAGCGACTGATGCACATGCGACGAGGAGCCGACCTTGTCGCGGTGCCACTTCGGCAGGAAGGTGACCGCGCGGCCATGCTGCCAGGCGATCTCCTTGGTCGCGTGCTTCGCGATGGTGTGATAGTCGGCGCAATCGAGCGCGTCCGCATAGCGGATGTTCAGTTCTTCCTGGCCGGTTTCGGCCTCGCCCTTGGTGTTTTCGACGGGAATGCCGGCGGCATGGAGGTGGTTGCGCAGCGGGCGCATGACCTCCTCCTCCTTGGTCGTCTGGAGGATGTTGTAATCCTCATTGTAGGCGGAGATCGGCTCCAGATCGCGGAAGCCCGAGCGGCGGATCTCGTCAAAACTCTTCTCGAACAGGAAGAATTCCAGTTCGGTCGCCGTCTTGGCGACCAGGCCCATCTTCTCCAGCCGCGCGATCTGGCGCTTCAGCATGGCGCGCGGCGAGTGCGGGACCTCTTCATGGGTGTGGTGGTCGAGCACGTCGCACAACACCATCGCAGTGCCCTCGAGCCAGGGCACCAGCCGCAGCGTCGACAGGTCGGGGCGCATCACATAGTCGCCGTAGCCGCCGGCCCAGCTGGTCGCGCGGTAGCCCTCGACGGTATACATCTCCAGGTCGGTCGCCAGCAGGTAGTTGCAGCAATGCGTCTCTGCATAGGCGTGATCGACGAACATCTGCGCGTGATAGCGTTTTCCCATCAGCCGGCCCTGCATGTCGACGATACAGGTCAGCACGGTATCGATTTCGCCGTCGGCGACCGCCCGCTTCAGGGCGTCAAAGGTGAGATTGCCAGCCATGGGATCCATCGGTCTCGTTTGAGCGGAAAAGTAGCGGTCCGCACGCCCTTGTGCGGACCGCAGATCCTGAACCGGACCCGCAGGCGCGGGTCCGGCAAGCACGATCAGGTGTAGCGGTAGGGCCGACCGGCCTTCTGCATGTCCTTGTTGTACTTCTTGAAGATCTCCACGACCTTCGCCTTGGTCTCGGACTCGGCCGCGATCTCATCCCAGAACACCAGGGCGGCGTCCTCGACCTGCTGCCATTCGTCGTCGGGAATGGAGGTCAGCTGCATCTTGGTGCCGTTGACGCGCAAGGACGCCTCGCCGCCCCAGTACCACCACTGGCGATAGTAGTGCGATGCATCCATGGCGAGCTGGAGCATGGTCTTGAGGTGATCGGGCAGCTCGTTCCACTTCTCCATGTTGGCGAAGAAGGAGCCTGCCCAGGCGCCGGAGATGTTGTTGGTCAGGAAGTAGTCGGTCACATCGGCCCAGCCGACCGTGTAATCCTCGGTGATGCCGGACCAGGCAACGCCGTCGAGCTCGCCGGTCTGCACCGCGACCTCAATGTCTTCCCAGGGCAGGGTGACCGGCACGACGCCGAACTGCGCCAGGAAGCGGCCGGCGGTCGGGAAGGTGAAGACGCGCTTGCCCTTCAGGTCCTCCAGCGAGCGGATCGGATCCTTGGTGGCGAAGTGGCAGGGATCCCACGCACCGGCGGAGATGTGCTTGACGCCGACCTTGGCGTATTCCTCTTCCCAGATCTCCTTCAGACCGTACTGGTTGAACAACACCGGCACGTCCAGCGAATAGCGGCTGGCGAAGGGGAAATAGCCGCCGAAGACGGTCACTTCCGTCGGCGAGGCCATGGAATCGTCGTCCGACTGCACCGCATCGATGGTGCCGCGCTGCATGGCGCGGAACAGTTCGCCGGTGGGGACGAGCTGATCGGCGAAGAAGAGCTCGATCTCCATCTGGCCGTTCGCCGCCTTGTTGAAGGCGTCGATATGCGGCTTGATGACGTGTTCGGCCAGCGCCGGGCCGGCGTAGGTCTGCAGGCGCCACTTGATCGGCGCCTGGCCGAGGACGGCGGGCGCGGCCAGCGTCGAAGCACCGGCGGCGGCAACGGTTCCAAGGCCGGCCTTCTTGAGAAAATCGCGTCTGTTTGTCATGGCTTCAAGTCCCCTTTTTTGACTGCAGTTCCGCGCTTGAAAGCGCTTCTTCTTGTTGTCACGCCCGCTGAGGCGGGGTGAAGATGCGGGCGCCTCGGCCCGCCTCCCAGCGCCTCGGCGCGGCGCGCAAGGCGATGTCAGCGTCCATAGATATACTCCGGAAGCCAGAGTGCGATCTGCGGAAAGATCATGATCAGCGCGAGCGCCAGCACCATCACCGCGACGAAGGGCGCGATGGACCCGTAGATGTCGCGCAGGGTGATTTCCGGCGGCGCCATGGCGCGCATCAGGAACAGGTTGTAGCCGAAGGGCGGCGTCATATAGGCGATCTGCGTGGTGATCGTGTAGAGCACGCCGTACCAGACCAGGTCGAAGCCCAGCGCCTGCACCAGCGGCACATAGAGCGGCGCGACGATGACCAGCATCGCCGTGTCGTCGAGGAAGGTGCCCATCAGCAGGAAGGAGAGCTGCATCAGGATCAGGATCATCCAGGGGCTCAGGCCGAGTTGCTCGGTGAAGAGGTTCTCGATCGCCTTGACCGCCCCCAGACCGTCGAACACCGCGCCAAAGCCCAGTGCCGCGAGAATGATCCACATAAACATGCAGGAGATCGCGAGCGTCTGGCGCACGCAGGTCTCGAACACCGTCCAGGTCATCCGCCGCTTGAGAATGGCCGCTGCAAAGGCCGTCATCGCGCCGATGGCGGAGCTTTCCACCAGCGAGGTCCAGCCGTTGACGAAGGGCACCATCATCGCGGCGAAAATGACGAGCGGCAGGATGCCGGCGGCGAGCAGCCGGTATTTCTCGGCGGTCGAGACGTCGCGATCCTCCGGCGGAAGCGCCGGGCCGAGCTTCGGATTAAGACGGCAGCGCACGTAGATGTAGACGATGAACATCGTCGCCATCATCAGGCCGGGCACGACACCGGCAAGCCAGAGCTGACCGACAGGCGCGCGGGCGATCATCGCATAGAGCACGAGCACGACGGAGGGCGGAACCAGGATCCCGAGCGAGGACCCCGCCTGGATCACGCCGGTCACCATCCGCTTGTCGTAGCCGCGCCGCAAGAGCTCGGGCAGGGCGATGGTCGCGCCGATGGCCATGCCGGCGACGGAGAGGCCGTTCATCGCCGAGACGAGCACCATCAGTCCGATGGTGCCGATCGCCAGACCGCCCGAGACCGGCCCCATCCAGACGTGGAACATCTTGTAGAGATCGTCGGCGATCTTCGATTCTGACAGCACGTAGCCCATGAAGATGAACATCGGCAGCGTGAGGAGCGGATACCACTTCATCAGCTTCATGGCGGCGGAGAAGGGAATGTCCGATCCGCCGGTGCCGTAAAGGGTGAGCGCGGCCACGGCCGCGACGCCGCCGATGGCGCCGAACACACGCTGACCGGTCATCAGCATCAGCATCATCGAGGCGAACATGAGAAGAGCGATCATCTCATAGGACATCAGATCTCTTCTCCGCGAATGCGCACGATATCCTTGAACAGCTCGGACACGGCCTGCAGCAGCATCAGGAAAAACCCGAAAATCATGATGAACTTGATCGGCCAGAGATACGGGCGCCACGCCGTCGGGCTGCGCTCGATGTAGCCGATCACCTCCGAGGCCGCCTCCGGCCCGCCGGTGACGAAGGCGACGATCAGGTCCTTGAAGAAGACGAAGGGCTCGCTGCCGAAATAGCCGAGCGAATAGGCGGTCGAGCCGACGCCGCCGTAGAGAAGCACGCCGAGGTAGAAGATCAGCAGGAACACCGTGAAAGCGTCGACCCAGGCGCGCTTCCTGAGCGACCAGGAGGCATAGAACAGGTCCATGCGCACGTTGGAGCCGAGCTGGATCGAATAGGGACCGCCGAGAATGTAATAGGCGACCATCGCGAATTGCGCGAGTTCCAGGGTCCACATCGACGGCAGGAAAAAGGTCTTGGAAATCGAGGACCACAGCAGGATGCCGATCATCACGAAGATGCCGAACATGATCAGCCGGCCGAGCCGCCGGTTGAAGGCGTCCACCGCGCGAATATAGAGGCGCATGGCGCTAAGCATGTTCGCTCCCCTGCCTGGCGTGCAGATGGTCGCGCGCCGCGCGCATCGCCCGCTCGAGCCGCTCGGCCCACAGGGTCTCGGCCGAGGCGGTCGCAAGTTCGTCGTTGCGGATCTCGACCATCGCCGAGGGCAGGCGGCGCGCCTCGCCGTGGCGGGCGAGCGTGTAGTAGACCCCGTCGGAGGGCGCATAGGGCTCGTTGTCGCCAAGCGGTTCGACGCCCTGCCGGCCGAGATCGGCGAGCATGCCCTCGGCAAGACGGCGGTCGATGTTCGACAGGATGCCGATCGGCCAGGGCCGGGCAATACCCTTGTAGACGGGCGTGAAACTGTGGATGGAGACGACCGCCGTCTCCAGCCCCTCGGCGGCACGGGCGTCAAGCAGGGCGGCGATCGCGGTATGGAACGGCGCATGAACCCGGGCGATGCGTGCGGCACGCTCCGCGTCGCTCAGGTCGCGGTTGCCGGGAATCTCGGTGATTTCGCTGACGCTCGGGATCAGGTCATGCGCGGCCGTATCGCGGTTGCAGTCGATCACCAGCCGCGACATGTCGGGATAGACCAGCGGCGCGTCGAGACGCTGGCTCAACTCCCGCGACACGCCGAGCGCGCCCGGGTCCCAGGCGATATGGGCGCGCAGCGCGGCTTCATCGAGACCGAGATCGCCGAGGTCGTCGGGCACACGGCGCGAGGCATGATCGCAGAGGATGACGAACGGACCGCGCCCGCTGCCGTTTTCCGTCTGGATCACGGAATTCGCCTCCGTTTTCCCGGTCGTTGGCGACGCCATTCTCACCCCCAATGTTCCGTGCCTCCCGCACGGTGACCTCATGGTCGGACCGACGCTCGCGCCCTGTTCCATTTATTACAGAATTGCGTAGCGGAGATCCTTCTGTATGATTTGATACACTCGCGTGACGGATGTCAATCGGGTATCAAAACGGGAGGCGCCGCGAACCGAATGACCAAATCCCTGGCAGAGGACATTCGCGAAAAACTCGGGTCCTGCACGGCGACGGAGCGGCGAGCGGCACTCGCATTGCTGGCAAATTACCCGGTGCTCGGCCTCGGCACCGTGGCGCAATTCGCCTCGGCCGCCGGCGTCAGTTCGCCCACCATCCTGCGCTTTGCCGCGCGCATGGGATTTTCCACCTATGCCGCCCTGCAGACCCGGCTGCGGACCGAGCTGGAGGACCAGCTCAAGTCGCCGCTCGCCAAGGGAGCGGAGAGCGCGGCGGAACCCGGCGTTCTCGATTTCGCGGATATCGCCTGCACCAATATCAGCGATACGTTCCGCCAGCTTCCGCGCACCGAACTCGAGGCCGTGGTTGCGCTGCTCGGCGACGAAAAGCGCACGCTCTACCTGCTCGGCGGCCGCTTCACCGACGCGCTGGCGCGCTACATGGCGGCGCATCTGCGCATCCTGCGCGGACGCGTCGTGCATGTCGCCGGCCAGGAGGGCAACTGGCGCGACTATCTCGTCGACATGGGCCGCAAGGACGTGCTGATCGTCTTCGACATCCGCCGCTACCAGTCGGACCTTGCCCGACTGTCGGTCGCCGCCGCCAATCTCGGGGTGACCATCGTGCTCGTCACCGACAGCTGGCTGTCGCCGATCGCCAGCGTCGCCACCCATGTGCTGCCGGCGCGCGTCTCGGTTCCCTCGCCCTGGGACAGTTCTGCCGCGCTGATGGTGATTGCCGAAACGCTGATTGCCGGCGTCACCGCCGCCGACCCGGAGCGCAGCAAACGGCGCATCTCCATGCTGGAGATCTACCGGGACGACGACGATCCCAAGCGCCGCAGCGGCAGGACCGGCGAGGTCCCGCCAAAGGACCTTGCGGACCCGCAGGCGTAAGCACGGAGCAGCCCTCCGCCGGGCCGACGGTTAGCGTGTCGCCGACACCGCCGGGCGCACCTGCGCCACGACATCGCGCACCACTGCGGTGAACAGCACAAGGTCCGGGGCCGGCGCTTCTCCGGCCCGCGTCGAGATGCCGACCGGGCCGAGCGTGATCCGCGTGTCGACGGGCAGCGCATGCAGCGTTCCGTCGGCGAGGTCGCGGGCGACGACGCCTTGCGAGATGATCCAGACCGCGTCGCAACCGAGCGTGAAGGCCCGACCGAAGGCGTTCGACACCGTCTCGATCCGGCGCGGGATCTGGCCGATGCCGTTGGCGACCATCAGCCGCTCGACGAGCGGGCGGATCGCTGCGGTGCGATTGGGAAAGAGCACCGGAAACTCCGGCAGCCGGGCGAGATCACCCGACCCCAGCAACGGATGCCCCGGACGCACCACCAATGCGACCTGTTCGGTGTAGAGCTGCTGGAAGCTCAGCCCCTGCATCGCTTCGGGCTGGCCGAGACGACCGATGACCACATGCAGGGCGCCGGCGCGCAACTGGTCGAGCATATGGCCGTTCGGACCCGTCACGATGTCGAGCGTGGCGCCGCGACCGTGCTCCAGATGCATCTCTGCGGCGCGCGGGATAATGCTCGCGGCCACGCTCGGCAACGCCCCGACGCGCAACAGCCGGTCGCTGCCCATGCGCGCCTGTTCCAGCCCGTCGAGCCCCTCGCGTAGCGCGGCGAGCGACAGGCTGGCGTAGTGCCGGAAGATCTCGCCCTCCGCGGTCAGCGACACGCCGGCCCGCCCGCGCTCCATCAGCACCGCCCCCAGCAGGCTTTCGAGTTCCTTCAGGGTCTTGGAAATCGCCGGTTGCGTCACCCCCAGGTCGGCTGCGGCATCCGTCAGGCTGCGCAGCCGCGCGATCGCCAGGAACGCCTCGAGATGGCGGAGTTTGATGCCCGAGGCGATCCGCATGCCTTGCCCTTTTCAGTTATACAAATCCGCGAAAATCTCATTTTACATTACCAATCATCACAGTCATGCTGAACCGCAATCGCAAGTCAGACGAGGCTTTCTGTGGACGCAGTCAAGAGAAACGAACGGATCCTGCATGCCGATCACCGGCGCGCGGTCGGGCAGGCGCCAACGCTGGCCTTTTCCAATTCCCTGGGCACCGACCTGCGGATCTGGGATGCCGTTGTCGCGCGCCTGCCGAAGGATCTCGGCATCCTGCGCTACGATACGGCCGGCCACGGGCTTTCGCCCTCCGGGACTGCGATGTCAATCGACGATCACGCCGACGATCTGGCCGCACTTCTCGACGCCAAGGAGATCGACCGTGCCGTTGTCGTCGGTCTCTCGGTCGGAGGGCTGATTGCCCAGGCGCTGGCGCAGCGCGCGCCGCAGCGCGTTGCCGGGCTGGTCCTGTCCAACACCGGCATGACGATCGGAACGGCGGAGATCTGGAACGCGCGCGCCGAGGCGATCCGCGCGGGCGGGATGGAGGCGATTGCCGACGCAACGATGGAACGCTGGTTCTCGCCGCGCTTTCGCGCCGGGAAACCCGAGGCGCTGCAACTCTGGCGCACCATGCTGGCGCATACGCCGCCGGCCGGCTACATCGACCTCGGTCTCGCCATTCGCGATGCCGACTACCGGGACGCGGCCGCGCGGATTTCGGTGCCGACGCTCTGCATTGCCGGCGCGCAGGACAGCGCGACCACGCCCGCCGTCGTGCGTGCCATGGCCGATGCCATCCCGCAGGCGCGCTTCGAGGAGATCCCCGATGTCGGCCATCTGCCCTGCATCGAGGCTCCGGGCGCGATGGCGGAGCTGATTTCGCGTTTCGTTTCGGAGGCCCTCACATGAGCCAACGCGATCTGGACGAGACCGGGCTTGCCACGCGGCGCGCCGTTTTGGGCGAGGCGCATGTCGCACGCGCGCAGGCCGCCACGACGGCATTCGACGCGCCGTTTCAGGACTATATCACCCGTGGTGCCTGGGGCGGGGTCTGGTCGCGCGACACGATCAGCCACCGCGAACGCTCGATGATCACCATTGCGCTGCTTGCCGCGCTCGGGCACGACGAGGAGCTGGCCATGCATTGCCGGGCGACGGCCCGCACCGGCGCAAGCGCCGACGACATCTGCGAGGCGCTGCTGCATGTCGCGGTCTATGCGGGCGTTCCGGCAGCGAACCGCGCCATCAAGATCGCCAAGGCGGTCTTCGCCGAACTGGAAGACACCGCCCGCGCGGCGGACGAGACGAACCGGGGGGAAGAATGACGGGACCGGACTTCTACAGGCGCGACCGGAGCGCGCATCCGCCGGCCTATGCGCCGGGCTACAAGAGCAGCGTGCTGCGCGCGCCGTTTCGCCCGCTGCATTCGCTAGAGCAGACCTCGCTCGAACGCAGCGGCCCGGCACTCGGCCATGCCCCGCTCGGTCCGCTCGACCATGACCTGATCCGCAACGCCGCCGTCGACGGCGATGCGCTCGGCGAGCGCATCTATGTGTTCGGACGGGTGCTCGACGAAAACGCCCGCCCCGTCCCCAATGCGCTGATCGAGGTGTGGCAGGCCAATGCCGCCGGTCGCTATGCGCATGTGAAGGACGGCTATCTGGCGCCGCTCGACCCGAATTTCTCCGGCTGCGGGCGCTGCGTCAGCGATGCCGAAGGGCGCTATCTGTTCCGCACCATCAAGCCAGGCCCTTACCCTTGGCCCAACAACGGCTCCGACTGGCGGCCGGCGCATATTCATCTCTCGATCTTCGGCGAGGCCTTCACGCAACGTCTCGTCACGCAGCTTTATTTCGAAGGCGATCCGCTGATCCCGCTGTGCCCGATCGTCAACACGATCCCCGACGCCACCGTCATCGAGCGGCTGGTCGCGCGCCTCGACATGCGCAACCAGGAGCCCTTCGACTGCCTGGCCTATCGCTTCGACATCGTGCTGCGCGGGCGGCGCCAGACCCACTTCGAAACCCGTCCGGAAGGTGCGTGATGCGCGAGAAACTCTTCGAAACCCCGTCGCAGACCGCCGGCCCCTACGTTCATATCGGCACGGCACCGCAATCCATCGGCCGCCCCGGCCTCGTCGGCCAGCCCGGTCCGGTGATCGCGAGCGACACAGGTCCCGCGATCACGGTCGAAGGGATCGTCCATGACGGCGCCGGCGCCCCCGTGCGCGATGCCATGCTGGAGATCTGGCAGGCCGACGGCGCGGGCCGGGTCGGGCCGCACGGGTTTTTCGCACGCGCGGTCGCAGATTTCGACAGCGGCCTCTTTCGCTTCCAGACAGTGCGGCCCGGCGCTCATGCTCAGGGCCATGCCCCGCATATCGCCTTGCTGATCTTCGCGCGCGGCATCAACATCCACCTGCACACGCGGATCTATTTCCCGGAAGACCGCGAGCTGATCGCAAGCGATCCGGACTTCGCCCGGCTTTCCCCCGAAGCCCGCGACACGCTCGTCGCCACACCCGGCGAGGGCGGTAACTACCGCTTCGACGTCCACCTGCAGGGACCGCAGGAAACGGTGTTCTTCGACATCTAGGCTCAAGCCGTCCCGGAGGGTGACTCATGGCGATCTCGCCGCTGGAATCTCCGCTCTACGCCGACCTGTTCGGCGATCCCGACACCGCCTGCCACTTCGAGGCGTCGGCCGAGATCGCCGCGATGGTCGAGGTGGAGGTCGCCCTTGCGACGGTTCAGGCCCGGCTCGGCGTCATCGCGGAAGCCGCCGCTCGGGAGATCGAGGCGGGCCTTGCCGATAGCGCCCCAGCGCCCGATGACATTTGTGCAGGCACGGCGGCAGCCGGCGTGCCGGTTCCAGCCCTTGTGGCGCATCTGCGCAAGCAGCTGCCGAAGGAGTGCGCCGACCATTTGCATTTCGGCGCGACGTCGCAGGACATCGTCGACACCGGGCTGATGCTGCGGCTTCAGCGCGTGCTTCAGCTGTTCGAGGCGCGGCTCGCGCGCCTGACGCACACGCTGGCAGCGCTGGCGGCACAGCATCGCGCGACCCCGATGGCGGGTCGCACGCGCGGACAGGTGGCGACACCCGTCACCTTCGGCCTCAGGGTCGCGAACTGGACCCTGCCGCTCGCGCGCGCACACCGCGACCTGCAGGCCCTGCGCCACGCCGGACTGCCCGTCCAGCTTGGCGGCGCCTCGGGCGATCTGTCGGCGATGGGGCCGGATGGCAGCGCCGTCGCCAAGGCGCTCGCCGAAAAGCTGGGGCTTGCTCCCGCTCCGCCCTGGATGGCGGAGCGCTGGCCGCTGATGCGGATCGCCGGCACGCTTGCCGGTCTTCTTGGCGCTCTGGAAAAGATCGGCGCCGACGTGATGCTGTCCACCCGCTCGGAGATCGGCGAGTTGCGCCTGTCGGCCGCCGGCGGATCCTCCACCATGCCGCAGAAGCAGAACCCGGTTGCCGCGGAAACCCTGATCGCGCTGACCCGCCATGCGGCAACATTGTCGACACAGATCACCACGGCTCCCGCCCATGCGGAAGAGCGCGACGGCGCCGCCTGGATGGGAGAATGGCTGGTGGTGCCTCCGTTTTTCACCGCATGCGGGGCTGCACTGCTGCGCGCTCAGGCGCTGGTCGACGCGATCGAGCCGCAAGGTGAGCGCATGGCGGAGATCGCCTTCGGCGACGGCGGTCTGGCGCTCGCCGAACGGTTTTCCTTCGCACTGATCCCGCATGTCGGGCGCGCCGGGGCTCAGGATCTGGTCAAGCGGGCCGCCCTGGAGACACGCGCGAGCGGGAAACCGCTCGCCGAAACGCTGAAGGCGATCAGCGACGCGCCGCTCGACTTCAGCGCGCTTGCCGAGCCGCAGCGCATCTGTGCGGCAGCGGCCGAGATGACAGACGCGATCCTTGCAGAGGTCCGCACGCTCGTGTCCTGACGGGACGCCTCAGCGCTGGCCCTTGAAATAGGGCTTGAGCAATGCGCGCGGGTAATCCGCCTTGCGCGCCACGACGACGAGCGCGGCAATCGACAGGATATACGGCAGCATCAGGAAGATCTGGCCCGGAACGAAGGCCCCGACCTCGGTCTGCAGCCGCACCTGAAAGGCATCGAAGGCGCCGAAAAGCAGCGCGCCGATCAGCGCCTTGCCCGGTCGCCAGGACGCGAAGACCGTCAGCGCGATGCAGATCCAGCCGCGGCCGTTGACCATGCCGAAGAAGAAGGCATCGAAGGCCGACATCGTCAGGAACGCACCGCCGAGCGCCATCAGCGCCGATCCTGCCACCACGGTTCCCATCCTGAGCGCCATCACCGACAGCCCCTGCGCCTCGACGGCGGACGGGTTGTCGCCAACGGCACGGATCGCAAGGCCGAGCGGCGTGCGATAGAGCACGAAGCCGACCGCGACCACGAGTGCGAGCGCCAGAAAGGTGAGCGCGGTCTGCTGGAACAACGCCGGCCCGAGGAACGGAAGATCCGACAGGATCGGGATATCGAGCGGCTGGAACGCCTCGATGCGCGGCGGCGAGGAAACGTCGGGAAGCGCCGTGCGATAGGTGTAGTAGCTGAGGCTCGTTGCAAACAGCGTGACGCCGATGCCCGAGACATGCTGCGACAGGCCGAGCGGCACGGTCAGGATCGCATGCAGCAGGCCGAAGGCCGCGCCGGCAAGGGCCGCAACCAGCACGCCGCCCCACAGGCCGGCGCCGAGCCAGGCCGCCATCCAGCCGGCCATGGCGCCGGCGGTGAAAATCCCCTCGATGCCGAGGTTGAGCACGCCGGCGCGCTCGCAGATCAGCGCACCGAGCACGCCGAAGATCAGCGGGGTCGCGATCCGTAGCGCGGCCGCCCAGAAATTCGCGGCCAGCAGGATATCCAGAATGTCGCTCATGCCGTGCCCCTTCCCGTCCCGGGCCGCACGATGCGCACCTTGAAGCGCACGAACAGGCCGGACACGAGGACGCAGATCAGCGAGGTCGCGACCACGAGATCCGCCAGATAGTTGGAAACGCCGATTGCCCGGCTCATGCTGTCGGCGCCGACGAAGACACCGGCGATAAAGAGCGCGGCCACGACCACACCGACCGGCGACAGACCGGCGAGCATGGCAACGACGATGCCGGCATAGCCAAAGCCCGGCGACAGGTCGGCGGTGAGATAGCCTTTCAGGCCCGCGACCTCGCCGACGCCGGCAAGACCGGCGAGACCGCCGCTCAGGAGCGCGACGCGCAGGAAGGTCGCCGTGACGGGAATGCCGGCGTGACGCGCGGCCTCCGGGTTCTCGCCGACGGCGCGGGTCTCGAAGCCCCAGACGGTGCGCTTGAGCAGGATGTGAACGCCGAGGGCGGCCACGAGCGCGAGGATTAATCCGGCATGGACCCGCATGCGGTCCATCAGTTTGGGCAGCATCGCCTCGTCGAGCATCGGCTCCGACTGCGGCCAGCCCATGCCCATCGGATCCTTCATCGGTCCTTCCAGCATCATCTGCACGAAGAGGATCACGACAAAGTTCAGGAGAAGCGTCGTCACCACCTCGTCCGCGCCGAGCCGCACCTTGAGGAGTGCCGGGATCAGCATCAAAAGGCCACCGGCCAAAGCGCCGGCGAGGATTACCGTCGGGATCAGCAGGGGACCGGGGAGCGCCAGCGCCCCGGTGCCGACGGCGACCGCAGCCAGCGCCCCGGCATAGAGCTGGCCTTCACCGCCGATGTTCCAGAGCTTCGCGCGAAAGGCGACGGCGGCGGCGAGGCCGGTGAAGATCAGCGGCGTGGCGCGGGCCAGCAGCTCCGACATGGCAAAAGCCGAGCCGAAAGCGCCCTTGGCCATCAGACCGTAGGCCTCGAGCACCGGAGCGCCGGCGGCGGCAATCGCCAGGCTGGCGACAGCAAGCGCCGCGATCGCCGCGACGACGGGCGCTGCGACACGGCGCAGGGGCGAGACATGCTCGCGCGGTTCGAAGCGGATCATGCTGCCGCGTCCTCCGTATGCTGACCGGCCATCATCAGGCCGACGGCGGCCCGGTCGAGCTCCTCGGCCGGGCGCGGCGGGCTCAGCCGGCCGCGATGAATGACGGCGATCCGGTCGGACAGGGCGAAAAGCTCATCGAGGTCTTCGGAAATCAGGATCACGCCGGCGCCGCGCCCGCGCGCCTCCAGCAAGCGGCGGTGCACGTCTCCGGTCGCACCGATATCGAGACCGCGCGACGGCTGGGCGGCAAGCACCACCGAGGGACTGGCGTCGAGCGTGCGCGCCAGCACGATCTTCTGGATGTTGCCGCCCGACAGCAGACGCGCGACGGCGGAGCCGCCCGGACAGCGGATATCGTAGCTGGCGATGGCCTCGACCGCGCGGTCGGCGATCGCCCGGAAGTCGAGAAAGCCGAACCTTTGGTAACGGGACGAGCGGATTTCCTCGATCACGAGGTTTTCCGCCACGCTCATCGCGCCGACAACGCCGTCGCGGTGCCGGTCCTCGGGAATGCGCGCCACGCCGGCGCGGATCATGTCGGCGGCGTCATGGGCGCGGATCTCGCGCCCGGCGAGGCGGATATCGCCGCTCGTCTGGCGTTCGAGCCCGGAGAGCAGCCTGGCGAGCATCGCCTGCCCGTTGCCGGACACGCCGGCGATGCCGAGGATTTCGCCGGCGCGCAACGCAAAGCCGATGTCGCTGACCGTGTCGCGACCCTCGCCGCAGGTGACAGCGGAGAGAGCAAGCAGCACCTCACCGGCCGCCTGCGGCTCGCGCCGGCTCATCGTCACCTCGTGTCCGACCATGAGTTCGGCAAGCTTTTGACGGTCGCAGTCGGCGGCGGGCAGATCCGCAACCTTGCGCCCGAGACGCAGCACGGCGATGCGGTCGGAGGCGGCAAGCACTTCCGCAAGCTTGTGCGAGATGAAGACAATCGCCAGCCCCTGTGCGGCAAGCGCCTTCAGTGTTTCAAACAGCGTCTCGGATTCCAGCGGTGTCAATACAGCGGTCGGCTCGTCGAGAACGAGCACACGCGCATCGCGATAAAGCGCCTTGAGGATCTCCACGCGCTGTTTTTCGCCCACGGAGAGACGCGAAATCCGCGCATCGAGATCGACGACCAGCCCCGAGCGGCGCATCAACTCCTGAAGTTTCTCGCGCGCGGCGCGCGAGGCGAGGCGTGCGGACAACAGCGGGGCCGTGCCGAGCACGATGTTTTCGAAAGCGGTGAGATTTTCCGCCAGGGTGAAATGCTGGTGCACCATGCCGATGCCGGCCTCCAGGGCGGCATGGGGAGACCCCGGTTCCAGCGGCACGAGGGTCCCGTCGGGACCGGCCACGCGGACCTCTCCCTCGTCGGCGACGTAATGGCCGAACAGGATGTTCATCAAGGTGGTCTTGCCGGCGCCGTTTTCGCCGAGAAGCGCGACAATCTCGCCGCGGCGAAGATCGAGGTCGACCGCCTCGTTGGCGGTGAGCGCACCGAACCGCTTGGTGATCCCCGACAAGGACAGCGCGATCGGCGGAGCTTCTTCAGGCACCGTCATGACAGCATTTCCCCAGACCCCGGAAACGGCGCGGACAGGAAGGGTCCGCGCAGGCAATCAGGAAGACGCGCCGCCGCGACGACAGGCATTGCGGCGGCGCAGAGCATTACATCGTCGACTTGGGTTCCGCGTCGTTGACATTCACCCGGAACAGACCGTCGAGAATGTCCTTTTCGACCTTGCGGGCCGCCTCGACGGAGGCCGCATCGGCCAGCGCCTCGTCGACGACGAAGCTTCCGCCGCCATAGGACATGTAGCTGTACTGGCCGTAGTCGGAGGGTTCGAAGCTGCCGCCTGCGACATCCTCGATCACCCGGTCGATGGTCGGCTCCATATGCCACAGCGCGCTGGAAATGATCGTGCCGGGATAATCGGAGGCGGTGTCGATGACGTTGCCAACGGCCAGAATGCCGCGTTCCTTGGCGGCATCCGACACGCCGAAGCGCTCGGCGTAGAGAATGTCGGCGCCCTTGTCGATCATCGCAAAGGCGGATTCCTTGGCCTTGGGCGGGTCGTACCAGGAGTTGATAAAGGTCACGAGGAACTTGACGTCCGGATTGACCTCGAGCGCGCCTTCCATGAAGGCGTTCATCAGCCGGTTGACCTCGGGGATCGCATAGCCGCCGACCATGCCGATGATGTTCGACTTGGTCGCATTGCCGGCGATCATGCCGGTCAGATAGCTCGGCTCGTGGATCCAGTTGTCGAAGACCGCGAAATTCGGCTTCGCCGGACCGAAGGACGAGCCCATCAGGAAGGCGGTGTCCGGATATTCCGCCGCCACCTTGCGCGCCGCGCGCTCCACGGCGAACGCCTCGCCGACGATCAAGTCCATGCCGGCTTCGGCATATTCGCGCATCACGCGCTCATAATCGGTGTTGGCGACATTCTCGGAGTAGGTGTAGGTGACGTCGCCGCGCTCCTTGGCGGCGGTCAGCGCCTTGTGGATGCGGCCGACCCACTGCTGTTCCACCGGGACCGTGTAGATCGCCGCCACCTTGAGCGGCTTTTCCGCGGCCACCGCCGGCTGGCCGAAGCCCGCCACAACAACCGCCGCAGCAAGACCCATCACGGCACGGCGCGTCCATGCAATACGGTTCAGGATTTCCATCTGACTCCCCCTGGCATTGTTCGTATGCCGAGATCAGCCCGATGCGGACACTTTGCCCAAACGCGCAAGAGCTGATCGCTTCTGTCGTTTCATGCATCCGAAATAATGCCAGTGTCGACGGGACCCTGGACGCCGGACGCTGACGGAATTGGATCATAAATCGGGCATGCTCACAACGCAGGCAGCGGCCTGCGCGGCATTTTTTTGAACAAATGGACAAAGTTTGATCGTTTGGTCAAAAAATGAGCCGGCTTCGGTGCAGGGCCAGGCCGGACATGGCGGCCTGAGGCGGAATCCGCGGCAAGCGCCCTCAGCTCACGCGTCGCGACCGCAGGCCACGCAGCGCCGCCTTCAGGTCCACCGCCCCGGTCAGATGCACGAAGGCCGCAAACAGCAGCATTCCGGCAACAACCAGCAGCGCCAGGGCGCCGAACCGGCCGAGCACCGACGCACCTCCAAGCCAGGGCGCGAGCAGTTGCGCGCCGGCATATATGCCCGCCCCCATCAGCACGCTCGCCAATGCCAGCAGCGGAAGACGCTTCAACGATCCGGCATCGAGGCGGAAATGCCCCCGCCGCCACAGGGTAACCGCCAGCAGGCCGCTGTTGACCCAGCCGGCGAGCGTGGTCGCAAGGGCGATGCCGACATGATCGAGAAAGGGCGCCAGCGCCAGCGCCCCGGCCACATTGACCACCATGCCGATGCCGGCGAACCACATCGGCGTGACCGTGTCCTCGCGGGCGAAAAATCCCGGCGAGAACACCTTGTTGAGCACGAAGGCGGGCAGGCCGGCGGCGAAGGCGATCAGCGCCGCCGTCGTCGCGCTGGCGGCCTCCGCGCCGAAGGCGCCGCGCTGATAGAGCACGGAGACAATGGCGTCCGGCACCACGATCAAGGCCACCGTCGCCGGCAGGGTGAGGGCCAGGGCGAATTCCATCGCCCGGTTGAGCGTGTGATTGGCGCTTGCATCGGCGCCGGAGCGCAGGGAGCGCGACAGGTCGGGCAGAAGCACGACGCCAATCGCGATGCCAACGACGCCGAGCGGCAGTTGATAGATCCGGTCGGCATAATAGAGGTAGGACACCGCGCCGGCCTGACCCGACGCGATGATCGTGCCGACGGCGATGTTGATCTGGGTGATGCCGCCGGCGGCGATGCCCGGAACGCCGAGCTTCCACAGCCGCTTGACCGAGGCGGTCAGGCGCGGGCGCTGCCAGGGAATGGCAAATCCCATGTGACGCACCGCGAAGACAAGCAGGGCGAGCTGGGCAATGCCGGCCACCGTGACACCACCGGCAAGCAGGATGCCGAGCGTCACCCCCGGCTGGACGTCGAAATACCAGATGCTCGAAAGCACCGAGATCATCACGACATTCAGCACGACGGGCGCAAAGGCAGCCGCCGCGAAACGCCGGTAGGTGTTCAGGATCCCGGAGAGGAATGCCACCAGCGACATGCACAGGAGATAGGGGAAGGTGATGCGCGACAGCAGCACGGCGAGATCGAACTTCTCCGGATCGGCCGTGAACCCCGGGGCGAGCAGATAGACGAGCGCCGGCATGAAGACTTGCGCTATCAGGGTGACGGTCACCAGCGTCCACAGGAAGGCGGCGAGGATTTCGCCGGCAAATTTCCGGGCGCCCGCGTCGCCGCCGTCCTCGACCGAACGGGCGAAGAGCGGCACGAAGGCGGAGTTGAACGCCCCTTCGGCGAACAGCCGCCGGAACAGGTTGGGAAGACGGAAGGCGACAAAAAAGGCATCGGCCACCGGACCCGCGCCGACGAAGGCCGCGATCATCACGTCGCGGGCAAACCCCAGCACGCGGCTTGTCATCGTCGCGCCGCCGACGGTCGCGAAATTGCGCAGGAGGCTCATCGCCGGAGGCCGTGCCCGCGGGACGACCCGGAAAAAGCAGTCAACATCCGAACCATCACGCCGCTCCAAGGCGCAGCTTGCGCCGCTTCGCCGGCTCGTCGCCGGCCTCCGCTTCCACCGCCTCGCGCAAACGGTCCCGGATCAGCTCCTGACGACCGATGTTGCCGACCTTCTGGCCGGTCAGATCGGTGACATAGAAGACATCGACCGCGCGCTCGCCGAAGGTCGCGATATGAGCGGAATTGATGTTGAGATTCAACGCCGAAATTGCGCGCGTCAGATCATAGAGCAGGCCGGGACGATCCAGGCCGGAAATCTCCAGCACCGTGTGACGGTTCGACCAGGAATTGTTGACCAGCACCTCGGCCTCGACGCGGAACGGTTTGGCGCGCGTGCGGGCCGCCGCCTTGTTCGCGACCTTTTCCGGCAGTTGCTCCTGGCCGCGCAGCGCCTGCTCGATCAGCCGGCAGATGCGCTCGCCGCGGCGCAGCTCATCCGCATCGTCCGGCAACTCCCGGGACATGAAGATCGTGTCGAGCGCGAATCCGTCGGTGGTGGTGTCGATCTGCGCGTCGACGATATTCGCGCCCGCCACGAAACAGGCGCCGGCAATGGTGGAGAGAAGTTTCGGGTGATCGGCCGCCAGCACGGTGATCTCGGTGACCTCCTCGAAGGCATGGGCAACGACGCGGGAGGAAAACCCCGACTTGCTTGCATCGGCCTCGCGGATCATGCGCGCATCGGCGATCTTGCGGTCCAGCGGCACCCGCAGCCAATAGGCCGGATAATGGCGCTCCAGATAGGCCTCGCGCGCCTCCGCGGGCCAGTCCGGCAGGGCCTCGGCCAGTTCGGCCTTGGCGGCGGCGACGCGCTGGTCGTGCGGCAGCAGGCTGTGGCCGCCGGTCAGCAGCGGCTCGCATTCATAGTAGAGCGTGCGCAGCAACTGGCCCTTCCAGCCGTTGAAGACATTGGGTCCGACGGCGCGGATATCGGCGACGGTCAGGATCAGCAGCAGCTTCAACCGCTCCAGGCTCTGCACCTCGCGGGCAAAATCCTCGATGGTCTTGCGGTCCGCGAGATCGCGCGACTGGGCGGTCGTGCTCATGTCGAGATGGTGCTCGACGAGCCAGGCAACCGTGTCGGTTTCGGAAGACGACAGGCCGAGGCGCGGACACAGCCGGCGGGCGATGCGCGCGCCGGCGACGGAATGATCCTCGGGACGCCCCTTGGCGATGTCATGCAGCAGCATCGCCACGAAAAGCACCTTGCGGTTCTGGATCGACTTGATCAGGTCGGTGGAAAGCGGGTGATCCTCGCCCGCCTCCCCGCGCTCGATCTCGCCGAGCACGCCGATTGAACGCAACAGGTGCTCATCGACGGTGTAGTGGTGGTACATGCTGAACTGCATCATCGCCACGACCTTGCCGAAGTCCGGCAGGAAGCGGCCGAGCACGCCGACCTCATTCATCTTGCGCAGGATGGTCTCCGGGTCGCTGCGCGAGGTCAGCACCTGCAGGAACAGCCGGTTGGCCTCCGCGTCCTCGCGCACCGCCGCATTGATCAGCTTCAGCGAGCGCCGAACCTTTTTCAAGAGCTCCGGATGCAGCATGACCGAATGCCGGTCGGCGATGGCGAACAGGCGAATGAGGTTGACCGGATCCTTCTCGAAGACGCCGTCGCCGGCCAGGTTCAGCCGCCCGTTTTCAATGACGAAATCCGGATGACCGGAGAGCACGCGGCGCTTGTGCCGGCCGGTGAGCTGGCCGATCAGCCGCGACAGCGGTTGCGGCTGCTTGGCGTGCTGTTCTTCCAGCGCGGCACAGAAGATCCGGGTCAGATCGCCGACATCCTTCGCGACGAGGAAATAATGCTTCATGAAGCGCTCGACGTCTTTCATCCCCGGATGCTGGGTGTAGCCGAGGCGGATGGCGATCTCGCGCTGGACGTCGAAGGACAGGCGCTCTTCCGGCCGCCCGGTCAGGAAATGCAGGTGGCAGCGCACGGCCCAGAGGAAATCCTCGCCCTTGCGGAAGCGGTTGAGGTCCGCACGGGAGAACACGCCGGCCTTCACCAGCCCGGTGCCGGAGCGCACGCGATAGAAGTATTTCGAGATCCAGAACAGCGTGTTGAGATCGCGCAGCCCTCCCTTGCCCTCCTTGACGTTGGGCTCCACCAGATAGCGCGAGGTGCCCTGCCGGCGGTGGCGCGTGTCGCGTTCGGCAAGCTTGGCGGCGATGAACTCCGGCCCCGTCCCGGCGACGACGTCCTTGTCGAAGCGGGTGACGAGGTCATCGTAGAGATCCGTGTCGCCCCACACGTGCCGGGCTTCCAGAATGGCCGTGCGAATGGTCATGTCGGTCTTCGACAGCCGCAGGCATTCCTCTACGTTGCGGGTCGCATGGCCGACCTTCAGGCCGAGATCCCAGAGCATGTAGAGAATATATTCGACGATCTGCTCGCCCCAGGGGGTCTGCTTGTAGGGCAGCAGGAACAGGAGATCGACGTCGGATCCGGGGGCAAGCGTGCCGCGCCCGTAGCCGCCGACGGCCACCACCGACATGCGCTCGGCCGCGGACGGATTTTTCGCCCGGTAGACGTGATAGATGGCGAAATCGTAGATCACGCGCAGGATCTCGTCCTGCACGTGGCTGAGCCGGGCGGCGCACAGGGTTCCGCCACCGTCCTCGAACAGCCGCTCCTCCACGATCTTGCGCGCGCTGCGCATCGCCTCCTTGAGGCGGCCGAGCACCTGGGAGCGGATCGCCGGATCCGAGCCATCGCCATCGGACCTGGCCGTCAGGGCGGTCAATTCCTCGCGCAGCGCGGTGGAATCGATAAGTGCGGCGAACGCCTCCACTGACTTGCTCATGATCTCGGTTCGGTCCTTCGCATTCGGAAATGACGGTTTTGCATGACCCTAAGTGCTGGCCGGGATCGGGTCGAGTCCGGGCTGGCGGTCAAACGCCGTCGCGTGCCGCGGCGGCCTTGAGCTGGTGCAAGAGATGCGCCAGGCTCTCGCGCGACAGCCCGGAAATCTTGGCGGCCAGAACATTGGCCAGCTCGGTCGCCTCCGGTTGCAGCCCGCCCGTGTCGATGGAGATCTTCGGATCCGACAGTTCGGCCAGCCGCTGCAGCTCTTCCGCCTCGTCCCAGATGACGTTGAAGAAGGCAATGATGCGCTGAACCATGAACCACGTCGGCCGGCCGCGCTTGCCATGCTCCAGCGCCGACAGATAGGCGGGCGACACCGACAGCGCCTCCGCCATCTGCGACAGGGTGATCCCCCGTTTCTTGCGGTGTTCGCGCACCCGCGCGCCGAAGGGCGTCATGTCCGGCCTCGACCAGCTTTTCGCACCCGCACATAGAGCGCGCCGCCGCCGCCGTGGCCGGCATGGGCCTCCTCGAAGCCGACGACCAGCGGGCGGAACTCGGCGAAGGACAGCCACTGCGGCACCACGCGGCGCAAAATGCCGCGGCCATCCGCGGACAGGCTGCCGCCCGGCCCGCCCTTGCCGGTGATCACCAGAACCAGCGAGCAGCCTTGCGCCTGCGCCTGGGAGAGAAAGCCGCGCAGGCGCACATGGGCTTCGGCCTGGGTCAGTCCGTGCAGGTCGATACGGGCGTCAATGGCGCGGGTGCCGCGGGCGAGCTTGCGCCTCTGGCGGGGTTCCAGCGGGGCGAGGGGGGCAAGCGGCGGCGGAGCCGGCGGGGATTTCGGGCGCATGCTCGCGACCGCGCGCGGCGCGGGCGGCGGCTTGCTCCCGGCAACCGGAGGCGGCGGCGGCGCCTCTTCGGCCGGCACGGGCTTTGCCCGGCGCGACGGCTCCAGCGGCGTCACATCCGCCGTTACCTGCGCCCAGAGCCTGCGCTCGTCCGGAGATGGCTGCCGTGCCCGCCGGCGCCGTCCGGTCATGGTCGCGGCTCCGTTTCGCCCGGCTGCTCACGCGGCACAAGCACGATCATCGCGGCCGCATGCTGAACGCCACCGGCCGCACGCCCGGCCGCCTCTCCGGTGCCGAAAAAGATATCGCCGCGCGCCGGGCCGACGATTGCCGACCCGGTGTCTTCCGCGATCATCAGCCGGCGAAATCTCCGCTCCTGCCCATCCGCAAGCGCCGGCAAGGTCGCCGAGACATAGACCGGCGTTCCATAGGTGTGGAGCGACGCGTCGACCGCGAGGCTGCGTCCGGCCACCAGCGGCAGGCCGGCCGCACCGATCGGGCCGTCATCCGGGTCGAGGTCCTCGATCTCGCGAAAGAAGATATAGGAGCGGTTGCGGCGCAGGACGCCGTCGATCTCCTGCGGGTTTTCGGCAAGCCAGTCGCGCAGGACGGACATTGTCACGGTTCCGGGCTCCGCGAGGCCGCGCTCGATCATCACCCGGCCGATGGGCGAATAGGGATGCCCGGTCTTGCCGGCATAGCCGACCCGCATGGCACCGCCCTCGTCCAAGCGGATGCGGGCCGATCCCTGCACGTGAATGTAGAAGGCGTCGACCGGGTCGGCGAGCCAGACGAGTTCCAGTCCGCGACCGTCGAGGGCACCGTCCATGATCGCGCCGCGATCCGGCGCCTCGACCAGACGGCCGGCCGCGTCCCTGAAGGCGTGGGTGAGGCCGGGCGGCAGGTCTTGCGTGCCGGTCGCGTCTGAGAGGGCGACGAGAGTGTCCGGCTTGCGCAGGAGCGGCGTGCGGTGGGTGGCGTCGGCTTCGCGCGCGCCGGCAAACTCCGGCTCGAAATAGCCGGTCACGAACCCGCTGGCCGCGATCCTGTGCGGCTGGAACGCGGCCTCGAAAAAGCGCCGGGCGGCATCGCTTCCGCCGGTTTCGGCCGCCGCGCGGGCCTGATCGCACAGCGCGACAAGGGCCGCGCCGGAGACGCCGAGCGCTCCGGTTTTCGGTGGATTGGCAGAGGCAGACCCGGTCCCGCAATGGCGCAAAAACGCGGCAAGCGCGGCCGCGTGATCGTCGTCACGCCAGCCTGGAACATCGGAAAAGGATAGTGCTTGCAGGGGCATGCCCGTCTCCGAACCGCCGGCGCGGGCCGGGACCGGTCCCGCCGTCATGACGGCGATCGCGAGACCGGCCGGCAGGGCGACCGAAAGACGGACGCGGACAGCCGCAAGGCCCACACCCATTGCGTCAGTCGACCGATTCGGTCGCCACCAGCTTCCAGTTGGGATCGCGCGAAGTGGTGTCGCGGGCGAAGGTCCAGATGTCGGTCACATCGCTGACGGCATTGGGATCGCCGTCGACGATGGCGCCGTCCCGGTCGCGGGTCGCGGAAATCAGCTCGCTGCGGAACTTCACGGTCACCTGCGCCGTGTTGCCCTTCATCGCCGCCTCGACGATATCCGCCTTGTCGATGCCGACGAAGGTGGATTCAATGGTTTCGCCGCGCGATTCCCGATCCGAGATCGCCGCGACGAACCCGTCGTAGACATCCTTTGACAGAAGGTTCTTCAGCGTCTTGCGGTCGCCGGCGGCAAAAGCGGTGACGATCATCTCATAGGCCGCACGCGCGCCCTGCACGAAGCTCTGCGGATCGAAGGAGCGGTCGGCGGACAGGATCTTGCGCAGCGCCTCGTTGAGGGCCGTTCCTTCCGGCGCGACCTTGTCGAGGGTCGCGCCTTCGCTTGCCTGTGACGGCCCGGAGGTCGGCGCCTGTCCGGGAAGCGGGATGATGTTGTCATCCGCCCGTGTCGACGTCTCGGCGGCATCGGCGTCCTGGTTGCGCGCGGAATAGGGGTCAAAGGGAGGACGTTCGTGTCCTGTCCGCTTGCCCAGAACGCTCCGCAATCTCAGGAAGATCACGACCGCCAGAACCAGAAAGATGATTGTTGTGACGTCGAACATGTGACCCATTTCGCATCCGGCCGGTTACTTTCACGAAACGTCGCAACGGCCCGTTGCAACGACGACTTGCCCAAAGCGGCGACGCGACAGGCCGAGTGGCGCTCCGCTGACATCCCAGACAAAGGGGTATGTAAGGTCCTCTTGAACCAACATCCAGCCTTGAGCACAAGAGCGCGTCGACGTTTTCGCCCCCCGATCACACATATTGCTCGCATTCGCGTCAATTGTTTCCTACCTCTGCGGGGAGGCCAAGGCCGGCCCGGCACGGAAAAACGCCGGCCGGCCGGCGAAAAACGCCCGTCCATGGCGCAGGGCGATCCTGCGTCGCCCAGTTGATCGTCACCACACAAAACCGTGTAGAGCCATGCCTGTCGGACTTCTCATTCTCGCACTTCTCATCGGCGTCCCGCTTCTGGAGATCGCCGTCTTCGTCGAGGTCGGCTCCGAGATCGGTGCCGTTCCGACGATCCTCCTGACCGTGCTGACGGCGCTCGCCGGCACCGTGATGCTGCGGTTGCAGGGCATATCGCTGCTAATGAAGATCCGGGCCGAGATGGATGCCGGCCGGGTACCGGGATCGGACCTGGTGCAGGGCGCGCTGATTGTCGTCGCCAGCATCCTGCTGCTGATCCCGGGTTTCGTCACGGATGCGGTCGGCCTGCTGCTCTTCGTGCCGCCGCTGCGCAGCGCGCTGGCCAACCTGGCGATCCGCAACGCCCGCGTCACTGTGGTCAACGCGGAGGCCCGCCGCGGCGGGGCGGAAACCGTTGTGGACCTTGAAGAGGGCGAATGGTCCGACAAGCCGGGCGACACCTCGGGCAGCCATGCCGGCGGCACGATCCGGGTCACCGACGAGCGCGACCGGGACGACGGGCGTTCTCCCTGGCAGGACAAGACCTGACCGGGGCGCGACCGATCCAGCGTTGAGATTAACCGGATATACACGCCGCGCCCCTAGCATTCCCGCGTTCAATCCGGCTGGGCGGGGCCTTTACGGGAGCGGGACAAGATGGCGTTGGACGGTACGCAACGGGTCGACTGGGTCGACACCGCCAAGGGATTTTGCATCATTTTCGTGGTGATGATGCATTCCACACTGGGCGTGCAGAATGCCGCCGGCGCCGAGGGCTGGCTCGGACTTGTCGTCGAGTTTGCCAGGCCGTTCCGCATGCCGGACTTCTTCATGATCTCGGGGCTTTTCCTGGCCCGGGTGATCGACCGCCCCTGGCGGACCTATCTCGACCGCAAGCTCGTCCATTTCGCCTATTTCTATGTCCTGTGGCTGACCATCCAGTTCGCCATCAAGGCACCGATGATGGCCGGAGAGGTGGGCTATGGCGGCGCGCTGGCGCAATATCTTCTGGCCTTCGTCCAGCCCTTCGGCACCTTGTGGTTCATCTACATGCTGCCGGTGATGTTCGTGATCACCAAGGCCCTGCATGCGACGCGCCTGCCCTGGCAGCTGGTGCTCGCCGGTGCGGCGCTGCTGCAGATCGCGCCAATCGCGACGGGTTCCGTACTGATCGACGAATTCGCCTCGCGCTATGTGTTCTTTTACGCCGGCTACATTCTTGCCCCGCAGGCCTTCCGGCTCGCGGCCTGGGCGCAAGATCACCTGGCCCCGGCCTTCGCCGGCCTGCTGGTCTGGGGTGTCATAAACGGCTGGCTGGTGTTCGCCGGATATGCCGATCTTCCGGTCGTGTCGCTGGCGCTCGGGGCAGCCGGCGCGCTTGCGGTCATCCTGTTTTCCGCGGGCCTCACGCGGCTCAGCCTCAACGGGTTCCTGCGGGTGTGCGGTGAGCATTCCATCGTAATCTATCTGGCGTTCTTCTTTCCCATGGCCGCCACGCGGATCATCCTGCTCAAGACCGGGATCATCACCGACATTGGAACGATCTCCGCCCTTGTCACGGCCGCCGGCGTGATCGCGCCGCTGATCCTGTTCTGGGCGATCAACCGCGTCAATTTCGGCCATTTCCTGTTCCGCCGTCCGGCATGGGCCCGGCTTGAGACGGACCCGCCCAGGCGCGGCGCGGCGCAAGCTGCGGAATAAGCCACAAAACGGCGCGTGCGGGCTTTCCTCGCCGCGCCAACGCGGGCATGATCCGCGCCATGTCGAACAGCGCCGCCACACCCAAGCTCACCGCCGACGACCATCTGATCCTGGTCGACGGCTCAACGTTCATCTTCCGCGCCTATCACGCGCTGCCGCCGCTGACGCGCAAGTCCGACGGCCTGCCCGTCGGCGCCGTCTCCGGCTTCTGCAACATGCTGTGGAAGCTGCTGCAGGAAGGCCTGACGCCGGAGGAGGGCGACGAGCCCACCCATATGGCGGTGATCTTCGACCATTCCGCCAAGACGTTCCGAAACGACATCTACCCCGAGTACAAGGCCCAGCGCCCGGAGCCGCCGGAAGACCTGATCCCGCAGTTCGGGCTGATCCGGGAGGCGACGCGGGCTTTTTGCGTGCATTGCATCGAGCAGGAAGGCTTCGAGGCCGACGACCTGATCGCAACCTATGCCCGGGCGGCGGCCGCCGCCGGCGCGCGGGTCACTATCGTCTCGGGCGACAAGGACCTGATGCAGCTGATCGGACCGCGCGTCGGCATGATCGACACGATGAAGAACAAGATCTTCGGCGTCGACGAGGTGCACGAGAAATTCGGCGTCGGGCCGGAGAAGGTGGTCGAGGTCCAGGCGCTTGCCGGCGACAGCGTCGACAATGTGCCGGGCGTGCCGGGCATCGGGTTGAAGACGGCGGCGCTTCTCATCAACGAGTTCGGCGACCTGGAGACACTGCTTTCCAAGGCCGACACCATCAAGCAGAACAAACGGCGCGAGAACCTGATCGAATTCGCCGACCAGGCGCGGATCTCCAGGGAACTCGTTACCCTCAAGGACGACGTGCCGGTGGTCGAGCCGGTCGAGGCGCTCGCCGTGACGCTGCCCGATGCGACGCGCACGCTTGCCTTCCTCAAGGCGATGGAGTTTTCCACGCTGACGCGCCGGGTGGCGGAGGCGACCGGAACCGATGTCACCGACATCGAGCCCGCGACCTTCGCCATTCCCGGCTGGGATACGCCAGACGGCAAGGGCCGGCAGGTAAAGGATCCCGCCGCCGAGGACGCGCCGGCAACCGGCAACGACACCTCCGCGACGGGCGACGACACCGGCGAAGGCTGGCGGCCGCAGACCGTGGCCGAGGCGGCGGCCGACGCCGCCAAGGCGACGCCGATCGATCATTCAGCCTATGAAACCGTGATGGATCTCGACCGGCTCAAGGCCTGGGTCGCGGAAGCAACCGAGCTTGGTCACGTCGCCGTCGACACGGAAACCACCTCGCTCAACGCCATGCAGGCGGATCTCGTCGGCGTGTCGCTGGCCACAGCACCCGGCAAGGCCTGCTACATCCCGCTCGGCCATGTCGACGGGGAGGGCGACCTGCTCGGCGGTGGCGCCCTGGTGGAGGGCCAGATCCCGATGAAGGACGCACTCGCCGTCCTGAAGCCGCTGCTGGAGGATCCATCAGTCCTCAAGATCGCGCAGAACATGAAATACGACTGGCTGGTGCTGCGCCGCTACGGCATCACCGTCGCGCCCTTCGACGACACGATGCTCTTGTCCTATGCGATCGACGCCGGCAAGGGCGGCAACGGCATGGACGCGCTGTCGGAGCGTTGGCTCGGCCATGTGCCGATCCCCTTCAAGGAGGTGGCGGGCTCCGGCAAGTCGATGATCACCTTCGACAAGGTGGCGCTCGACAAGGCGGCGGCCTATGCGGCGGAAGACGCCGACGTCACGCTGAGGCTCTGGCAGGTGCTGAAGCCCCGCCTGGCGGCGGAACGCATGGCCACCGTCTACGAGCGGCTGGAACGGCCGATGGTGCCGGTTCTGGCGCGCATGGAAGAACGCGGCATCTCCATCGACCGGCAGATGCTGTCGCGCCTTTCCGGCGATTTCGCGCAGTCGATGGCCCGCCTCGAGGAGGAAATCCACGGGCTTGCCGGCGAGACGTTCAACCTCGGCAGTCCCAAGCAGCTCGGCGACATCCTGTTCGGCAAGATGGGGCTTCCCGGCGGCAAGAAGACCAAGACCGGCGCCTGGTCGACCTCGGCCTCGGTGCTCGACGATCTGGCGGCGGAAGGCCACGAGCTGCCGGCACGGATCGTCGAATGGCGGCAGATGTCGAAGCTGAAGTCGACCTATTCCGACGCGCTGCCGGGCTATATCAACCCGACGACCAAGCGCGTGCACACCTCCTATTCGCTGGCGGCGACCACCACCGGGCGGCTGTCGTCGTCGGAGCCGAACCTGCAGAACATTCCGGTGCGCACCGAGGCGGGCCGCAAGATCCGCAAGGCCTTCGTCGCGGCCAAGGGCCACAAGTTGCTCTCCGCCGACTACAGCCAGATCGAGTTGCGCGTGCTCGCCCATATGGCCGATATCGCCCAGCTCAAGCAGGCCTTCGCCGACGGGCTCGACATTCATGCGATGACGGCGTCGGAAATGTTCGGCGTGCCGATCGAGGGTATGGACCCGATGGTGCGCCGCCGCGCCAAGGCGATCAACTTCGGCATCATCTACGGGATTTCGGCCTTCGGACTCGCCGCCCAGCTCGGCATCTCGCGCGGCGAGGCGTCGGACTACATCAAGACCTATTTCGAGCGCTTCCCCGGCATTCGCGACTATATGGAAGAGACGAAGAAATTCGTGCATGCGCATGGCTACGTCGAGACGATCTTCGGCCGCCGCGCGCATTACCCGGATGTGAACACCAAGAACCCGAACATGCGCGCCTTCTACGAGCGCGCGGCGATCAACGCGCCGATCCAGGGATCGGCCGCCGACATCCTGCGCCGCGCCATGGTGCGCATGGAAGAGCGGCTCGCAGCCTCAAAGCTCGACGCGCAAATGCTCTTGCAGGTGCATGACGAACTGATCTTCGAGGTGCCGGAAGGCCAGGTCGACGCCACCATCGAGCTGGTGCGCGACGTGATGGAATATGCGGCCGAACCCGCTGTGGCGCTCAAGGTGCCGCTGCAGGTCGACGCCCGCGCCGCCCACAACTGGGACGAGGCGCATTGAGCGGTTGCCCGGTCTCCCGCGCCCTCGTCGCGTGACTGACGCGCGTCAGCCGGAAGTGACGGAAAACCGTGCCTCCACTGCCGCAAGGCCCCGTTCCAGTGCGGCGGCGGCCTCGGCGCCGAGGTCGTCCGCCAGCTGCTGCTGAAACGAACGCGCGAGCTCGGCGAGCTCGGCATAGACTTTGGATCCCGTCGCCGTCAGCGTCAGCCATTCGATCCGCCGGTCGGCCTCGTCGACGCGCCGGCTCAGCCAGCCGCGCTCCTCCAGGGAGGCAACCGCGCGGCTCACCTTGGTCTTGTGCATGGTCGACTGCCGGCCGATCTCGGTCGCGGTGGTGCGCCCCAGCTGTCCGAGGATGGCGAAGGTGCGCCATTCCGGCCGGCTGATGCCATAGGCCTCGCGGTAGCGCGCGGCAAACCGGCGGCTGACAAGCTCGGAGGCCCTGACGAGCCTGTAGGGAAGAAACTCCTCGAGAAGCAGGCAGTCGGTCATCGCAATCCCCATTGAAGCCCCGGAAACGCGGCGGCGGAGAAATTTCCCGCGATCGCGCGTTGATAGTTACAAACTAAACAGTTACACATGCAACTATCAACTGTCTGAATTCAGGAGGGATCAGACATGCCACTCGACTACATGCCGGGCTTCGGCAACGACTTCGAGACGGAAGCGTTGCCGGGCGCCCTGCCGCAGGGCCAGAATTCGCCGCAACGCGCGCCCTACGGGCTTTATGCCGAACAGCTGTCCGGCTCGCCCTTTACCGCGCCGCGCGGCACCAACGAACGGTCCTGGCTCTATCGCATCCGCCCGTCGGTCAAACATTCCGGCCGGTTCTCGCCGCTTTCCCTGGACGGATGGAAAAGCGCGCCGCATGTCGACCAGCATTCGCTGCCGCTGGCCCAGTTGCGCTGGGACCCGGTGCCGATGCCGACGACGCCGACGGATTTCCTTGCCGGCATGAAGACCATGACGACCGCCGGCGACGTCCACACCCAGGTCGGCATGGCAACCCATGTCTATGCGGTCAACGCCGACATGGGCGACGACTTCTTCTTCAACGCCGATGCCGAGCTTCTGATCGTGCCCCAGGTGGGTGCCTTGCGGATCGCCACCGAGCTTGGCGTCATGGAGGTCGCGCCCAAGGAGATCTGCGTCATTCCGCGCGGCATGGTGTTCACCGTCTCGCTTCTTGACGGGGAAGCGCGCGGCTATGTCTGCGAGAACTACGGCGCGAAGTTCACCCTGCCCGATCGCGGACCGATCGGCGCCAACTGTCTCGCCAATCCGCGCGATTTCAAGACGCCGGTCGCGGCCTTCGAGGACTTGGAAAAGCCCTGCCGGCTGATCGTCAAATGGTGCGGCGGCTTTCACGCCACGACGCTTGAGGCCTCGCCGCTCGACGTCGTCGCCTGGCACGGCAACTACGCGCCCTATAAATACGATCTCACGACGTTTTCGCCGGTCGGCGCGATCCTGTTCGACCATCCGGACCCGTCGATCTTCACCGTGCTGACGGCGCCGTCGGGCGAGGAAGGCACCGCCAACATCGACTTCGTGATCTTCCCGGAGCGCTGGATGGTGGCGGAACACTCCTTCCGTCCGCCCTGGTACCACCGCAACATCATGTCGGAGTTCATGGGCCTGATCTACGGCCGCTATGACGCCAAGGAAGAGGGTTTCGTGCCCGGCGGCATGAGCCTGCACAACATGATGCTGCCGCATGGACCGGATGCCTTCGGCTTCGAGAAGGCGAGCCGCGCCGAACTGAAGCCGGAAAAGCTCTCCGGAACCATGGCCTTCATGTTCGAAACGCGGTTTCCCCAGCACCTCACACGCTATGCTGCCGAACTCGACAGCCTGCAGGACACCTATCTCGACTGCTGGTCGGGGCTCAAGAAACGCTTCGACGGCACGATCGAAGGCAACTGGGATTGATCCACATGAAACTTGCAACCCTCAAGGACGGCACCCGCGACGGCAAGCTCGTTGTCGTCAATTCCGCGCTGACGCGCTGCACCGAGGCGACCCATATCGCCCCGACGCTGCAGGCAGCGCTCGACGACTGGGACAAGGCCGCGCCGAAACTCGCAACCCTTGCCGAGAGCCTGGAACACGACGCCGTGCCCTCCATGCGCTTTCACGAGCATGACGCGCTGTCGCCGCTGCCGCGCGCCTACCAGTGGGCGGACGGTTCGGCCTACGTCAATCACGTGGAGCTGGTGCGCAAGGCGCGCGGCGCGGAAATGCCGCCCTCCTTCTGGACCGACCCGCTGATGTACCAGGGCGGCTCCGACAGCTTCCTCGCTCCGCGCGACCCGATCCGCATGGCCGACGAGGCCTGGGGCATCGACATGGAAGGCGAAGTGGCCGTGATCGTCGGCGACGTGCCGATGGGCGCAAGCCTCGATGAGGCGCGCGACGCCATCCGCCTGGTGATGATCGTCAATGACGTCAGCTTGCGCGGCCTGATCCCGGCGGAACTCGGCAAGGGCTTCGGCTTCTTCCAGTCCAAGCCGTCCTCGGCGTTTTCACCCGTGGCGGTGACGCCCGAGGCGCTCGGCGAGGCCTGGGACGGCGGCAAGCTGTCGCTGCCGCTTCATGTCGACCTCAACGGCAAGGCCTTCGGCCGGGCGGAAGCGGGCGTCGACATGACCTTCGACTTCCCGACGCTGATCGCCCATGCCGCCAAGACGCGCCCGCTCGCTGCCGGCACGATCATCGGCTCCGGCACGGTCTCCAACAAGCTCGACGGCGGTCCCGGCAAGCCGGTCGCCGAAGGCGGTGTCGGCTACTCCTGCATCGCCGAGATCCGCATGATCGAGACCATCGAGACCGGCGAACCGAAAACGCCCTTCATGCGCTTTGGCGACACCGTCCGCATCGAGATGCTGGACGCAGAGGGGCATTCGATCTTCGGCGCCATCGAGCAGACGGTCGAGAAATACACCCGCGGCTGACGCATCCGGCGCCCGCGACCACAGACACGAATTTTCAGGAGCCAACCATGGCCAAGGCATTCGCCTCCCAGGGCGACATGAGCGAAAAGAACATCTCCTTCACCGAAATCGGCGACGGCCTGTGGGCCTTCACCGCGGAAGGCGATCCCAACACCGGCGTGATCATCGGCGACGACAGCGTGATGATCATCGAGGCGCAGGCAACCCCGCGTCTCGCCAACAAGGTGATCGAGAAGGTCCGTGAAGTGACCGACAAGCCGATCACCCATCTGGCGCTGACGCATTATCACGCCGTGCGCGTGCTCGGCGCCTCCGCCTACAATGCGCCCAATATCATCATGAGCGAAAAGGCCCGCTCCATGGTGGTGGAACGCGGCATGGAAGACCGCGAGTCCGAGTTCATGCGCTTTCCGCGCCTGTTCCAGGGCTATGACAACGTCAATGACATTCCGCCGCTGACCTGGCCAACCATGACGTTCAACGACCGCATGTCGGTCTATCTCGGCAAGCGCCGGGTCGACCTGATGTTCCTCGGCCGCGCCCATACCGCCGGCGACATCGTCATGTATGTGCCCGACAGCAACGTGATGTTCACCGGCGACATCGTCGAATATCACTCGGCCTGCTACTGCGGCGACGGTCACTTCCACGACTGGCCGGACACGCTGGAAGAAATCCGCGCCTGGGATGTCGACGCCATCGCGCCGGGCCGGGGCGACGCGCTCGTCGGCAAAGAGATGGTCAATGCCGCGCTCGACTCCACCAAGGACTTCGTCACCTCGACCTACCGTCCGGTGGCGCAGGTCGCGCTGAAGGGCGGGTCGCTCAAGGAGGCCTGGGACGCGGCGCGCGCCGAATGCGACCCGAAGTTCTCCGACTACGCGATCTACGAGCACTGCCTGCCGTTCAACGTGGCGCGCGCCTATGACGAGGCCCGCGACATCGACACGCCGCGCATCTGGACGGCCCAGCGCGACAAGGAAATGTGGGAGGCCCTGCAGGGCTGATCCTGCGGGTTCCGCTCCGGTGGGCACCCCGCCGGAGCGGGACCCTGCCGCCGTTTCTCGGGAGGAAACATGACGAAAATCTTTGAAACGCCGCTTTACCCCTATCAGCGCTCGCCCGATCAAGACGCGGCAACGCCCGTCCGCCATCCGGTCGTCGTGCTCGGCGCGGGGCCGGTCGGACTTGCCGCCGCCATCGACCTGGCACAGGCCGATATTCCGGTCGTCGTGCTCGACGAGAACGACAAGGTGAGCTGGGGCTCGCGGGCGATCTGCTTCGCCAAGCGGCCGCTGGAGATCCTCGACCGGCTCGGCTGCGGCGACGAGATGGTCGACAAGGGCGTCGTGTGGAACCTCGGCAAGGTGTTCTTCGACGAACGCAAGGTCTACGACTTCAACCTCCTGCCCGAGGACGGGCACAAGCGGCCCGCCTTCATCAACCTCCAGCAGTATTATCTGGAGCAGTATCTGGTCGACCGCGTGCGCGCGCTGCAGGCGGACGGCAAGGCCATCGAGCTGCGCGGCGGCAACAAGGTCACGGCGGTCAAGCCGGACGAGAGCGGCGTGCGCCTCACCGTCGAAACCCCGGACGGTCCCTATCTGATGGACGCGGACTGGCTGATCGCCTGCGACGGCGCCGGCTCGCCGACGCGCACCATGCTCGGTCTCGACTTCCAGGGCCGGGTGTTTGAGGACAATTTCCTGATCGCCGACGTGGTCATGAAGGCGGACTTTCCGACCGAACGCTGGTTCTGGTTCGATCCGCCCTTCAACAAGGGCCAGTCGGCGCTTCTGCACAAGCAGCCCGACGACGTCTGGCGCATCGACCTGCAGCTTGGCTGGGACATCGACCGCGAGGCGGAGAAGGACCCGGCGAAGATCGCGCCCAAGCTGGAAGCGATGCTCGGTCCCGACACGGACTACGAGTTCGAGTGGGTATCGATCTACACCTTCCAGTGCCGGCGCATGGAGAAGTTCCGCCACGGCCGGGTGCTGTTTGCCGGCGATGCCGCGCATCAGGTCTCGCCCTTCGGCGCGCGCGGCGCGAATTCCGGCTTCCAGGATACCGACAACCTGATCTGGAAGCTGAAGCTGGTGATCGACGGCACCGCTCCGGAAGCCCTGCTCGATACCTATGACGACGAGCGAGTCTATGCCGCGGACGAGAACATTCTCAATTCCTCGCGCTCGACCGACTTCATCACGCCGAAAAGCCACGCCAGCCGCGTCTTCCGCGACGCGGTGCTGGATCTCGCCGAGCATCACGCCTTCGCCCGTCCGCTGGTGAACTCCGGCCGCCTGTCGCTGCCGGCGATCTACGACGGTTCGCCGCTCAACGGTCCGGATGTCGACGGTCTGCCGATCCGCTCGCGCCCCGGTGCGCCGGCAAGCGACGCGCCGCTTCGCGACGGCTGGCTGATCGACCGGCTCGGCGGCGGCTTCCAGCTCGTCACCATCGACACGCAAGCCCCCGATACGCTCGACGTCGACGGCATCACCGTGACCCGGCTCGCGCTGTCGGCGAAAGACGATCCGTCCGGCGCGCTTGCCGAGCGTTATCTGGGAGAGGCGCCCGGCGCCGTCTACCTGATGCGCCCCGACCAGCATGTCGCCGCGCGCTGGACATCCTTCGACGCCGACGCGGTCGCTGCCGCCGTCAAAACCGCCACAGCCCGGGCCTGAGGAGCGCATCATGACCGCACAAACGCACGACACGCTCACGCTTGAGCCCAACATCAAGGATCCGGACGGCTTCTACGCCGAGCTTCTCGCCACCCACGAGGGGCTGGACCGGGACGAGAGCGAGGCGCTCAACGCGCGTCTCGTCCTGATCCTCGCCAACCACATCGGCGACCGCGACACGATCCGCGCGGCGCTTGAAGCGGCGAAGCCGGCACGCTAACCGCCCGACGGCGGCCCGGAAGGAGAGGGCCGGACCGCCGCACAGGGTTTCTGCACGAACGCGGACGGGGCGTTCCTTCACCGACACGGACCTGAAAGGACCACCCATGAAAATCGAGCAGATCCACCACGTCGCCTACCGCTGCAAGGACGCCAAGGAAACGGTGAACTGGTATGTCGACAACCTGAACATGGATTTCGTTCTGGCGATCGCGGAGGACAAGGTGCCCTCCACCCATGAGCCGGATCCGTACATGCATGTCTTCCTGGATGCGGGCGCCGGCAATGTGCTGGCCTTCTTCGAGCTGCCGACCAAGCCGGAAATGGGCAAGGATCCCAACACGCCGGAGTGGGTCCAGCACATCGCCTTCAAGGTGAAGGACCGCGACACGCTGATCGCCTTCAAGGAAAAGCTGGAAAAGAACGGCATCGAGGTGCTCGGTGTCACCGACCATTCGATCTTCCATTCGATCTATTTCTTCGACCCCAACGGGCACCGCGTCGAACTGGCCTGCCCGGATCCGGCGGAAGACGAGATGCTGAAGAAGCTCGACGCGGTGAAATGGGACATGCTGGAGGAATGGTCGAAGACCAAGCGCGCGCCGCAGCATGCCGCCTGGCTGCACGCCAAGGAGCTGGACAAGTCCGGCGCCGCCTGACGCCGGTCCGGATGATCCGCATCCTTTGCAGCCCCGGTGCCAAGCGCCGGGGCTGTGACGTTTTCGCGCAATGCAAGACCGATGCGCGAGCCATTATGTATCGAATATCGAAACTAAACCGAACCGGGAGATGCCCATGACCCTCAGAATCGGCGAAACCGCCCCGAACTTCGACGTCGAGACCACGAACGGCAAGATCAACTTCCACGACTGGATCGGCGACAGCTGGGCCTTCTTCTTCAGCCATCCGGCCGACTACACGCCGGTGTGCACCACCGAGATGGGCCGGACCGCGCAGCTTGCCGACGAGTTCGCCAAGCGCAACACCAAGCCGATCGGCCTGTCGACGGATACGGTGGAAGAGCACAAGACCTGGATCCTGGACGTCAACGACACCCAGAACACCAATCTGACCTTCCCGATCGTCGCCGACCCGGACCTGAAGATCGCCAAGCTCTACGAGATGATCCACCCCTCCGAGAGCGAGACGGCCGCCGTTCGCAGCGTCTTCATCATCGATCCGAACAAGAAGATCCGCCTGACCATGACCTATCCGATGTCGGTCGGCCGGAACTTCGACGAGATCCTTCGGGTGATCGACGCGCTGCAGCTCGGCGACGCCAAGCGCGTCGCGACGCCGGCCGACTGGCGCCCGGGCGACAAGGTCATCATTCCGCCCTCGATCAGCAACGAGGACGCCAAGGACATCTTCCCGCAAGGCTGGGACGAGGTCCGCTCCTACCTGCGCCTGACGGAAGTCTGAGACAGGGTCACGACCTCAAGGAGCGCGCCGGATCGCCGGCGCGCTCATGCTCCCGCCGCAGCACTTGTGTGCAGCCATCGCACAGCCTGCGGCCTTGCCTCTCCGTCTGGCGTGATTTCACGAACCTCGATCTCCAGCCGCGTTGCCTGACCGTCCGCTCCGACGGCAAGCGCGAGGCTGTGCCCGCCGCCGCCGGGCCCGCCCAGCACCGTCTGACAAAACCGCCAGTCTTCCGGCCGGTCCTCCCGGTCGGCGCGAAACGACAGCGACCGCCCGTCCCCACCGGCGAAGCGAAAGGCGAAACTGTCGAGCGGGATCGCAAGTCCCATCCCCACCGCCTTGATGTAGCTTTCCTTCAGCGCCCAGAGCGCGAAAAAGCGGTCGTCGCGCGCATGACCCGGCAGCGCCTGCAGGTCCGCCACCTCGCAGGGCGCGAAAAACCGCTCCGCCACACCCTCCGACACCTGGCGGTTCATCGCCTCGACATCGATGCCAAGGCGCAGGCCGGTCCCGGCCGGGGGCGCCACGGCAAGCGCGATCATGCCGTCGCTGTGCGAGAGATTGAACACCGGCGCATCGGCAACGCCCGCCACATAGGGCTTGCCGTGGTGTGCCACGGCGAACCGCCAGTCCGCCGGTGCGATCCGCGGAACATGCCGTGACAGCGCATGGCGTTTCAGGGCGTGGGCGAGCCGGCTTTGACGGGCGTGGCGGGCGAAGCGAAAGCGGCCGGCGCGGTCCCGCTCCGCCTCCGACAGTGTCTTGCGCCAACGCACCTCCAGCGCCTCGACGGCGGGATCGCTGTCGCGCAGGAGGTAGACATGCACCTTCATCGCGCCCCGCGCGACCTCCATCCGCTTTCCATCTTGTTTTGCATCTTCATGATCTTCACCCGGGCTCGGCGCAAGGCACGCGGGCGCTCCTGCCCCCACCACCACGACCAAAGCCCAGCATCCGCATATTGACGAAGCGGCGCAACGCCATAGCTGCAGAAAGGTCGACAGTCGGGGAGATCTCGCTCATGCCCTATCGCGCCTGCACCCTTCTTGCCGGCCTTGGCCACGGCCTGGCGGCCGGGCTTCTCGGTGTCATCGCCCTTGCCGGATCAGGAGAACGGGCAACGGCGTCCGAGGCCGCCTGGACGGCCTTGGCGCGGCCAGGTGCCGTCGCCGTCATGCGCCATGCCCTTGCACCGGGAACCGGCGATCCGGCGGAGTTCACGCTTGGCGACTGCTCGACGCAGCGCAATCTGGATGCCCGCGGTCGGGCGCAGGCGGAGACGATCGGCGAGGCGCTGCGCGCCAGAGGCATTTCCTTTGACCAGGTCTTGACCTCGCAATGGTGCCGGTGCCGCGAAACGGCTACCCTCCTCGCCATGGGCCAGGTCGACGCGTTTCCCGCATTGAATTCCTTCTTTCAGCAACGCGCGCAACGCGAACCGCAAACCCGGGACACGCTGGCCTATCTCCGCGCCCTGCCGGAAGAGGACAGCGTGCTCCTCGTCACCCATCAGGTGAACATCACCGCGCTGACCGGCGTCTACCCGTCCTCGGGGGAAATCGTCGTCGGGCGCATCGGAACCGGCGGTTTCGAGGTCGCCGGCACGATTGAGTTCGCATATTGAGCCCACAGTCCGGTCCGGGGACATAGCGGGAGCAGTCGATCAGGCAAACCGGGCGGGACCGGCAGGACCCTGGCGACACTGCCTCGAGACTTCTGCTGTCGCTGGCCTTGAGGCCTTGCGCGAACCGATCTCAAACATCACCGGCAACGGGGCCCCGCATGCCAAATGGCGCAAACCACCGATCCGGAGTGCGAAACCGCGCATCCGGTCGAAAGTCTTTGTCATCCAAGTCATTGAAAAATGGCGCACCCGACAGGATTCGAACCTGTGACCTCTGCCTTCGGAGGGCAGCGCTCTATCCAGCTGAGCTACGGGTGCCTCGCGGCGCGAAGGTGCGCCGAACCGGACCGAGGGATAGCCGATCCGCCGAGGTGAGGCAATGGTTTTTCGCGATGCGGTTCGCCGGCGGCGCTGCGCCGCCGGCGCGGTCGAAACGCTCGTGGACGCCGCCGCAAAGATGTGTCCGGATCACGAATGCCGGGCCATCCGGCCGGCTGCGTCACCCCGAACCAACGGCCGAAGGTTTCGCGATCCGCGGGCCGTGGGCGCGGAGGCGGAGGCGCAAGGCGCCTGTCATCGACCGCAGGGCGATCCAGGGACTGCACGGCCCGGCCGCCGTCCGGTCCGGACAAAGGCCAGAGGCTCCGCCGTCATCTTTCGGGCGCGGTCGGAAGATATGAAAAAGGCGGCAGGACCGCCCCGCCGCCTCTTGAAGATTTTCAGTCCAGGCAGTGCCGATCAGAGATCGTAGCCCAGCATCTTGCCGACGGTGAAGACGTCCTTGTCGCCGCGTCCGCACAGGTTCATGACGATGATCTTGTCCTTCGCCATCGTCGGGGCGAGCTTCATCACCTGTGCCAGCGCATGCGCCGGCTCGAGTGCTGGAATGATGCCCTCCACCCGCGTCAGCAGCTTGAACGCCTCCATCGCTTCCGTGTCGGTGACGGGCAGATAGGTCACCCGGCCGCTTTCCTTCAGCCAGGAGTGCTCCGGCCCGATGCCGGGATAATCGAGCCCGGCCGAGATCGAATGGCCTTCCAGGATCTGGCCGTCGTCGTCCTGCAGCAGATAGGTGCGGTTGCCGTGCAGCACGCCCGGCTTGCCGGCGTTGAGCGAGGCGCAATGCTCCTCGCCCTCAAGCCCCTTGCCGCCCGCCTCGACGCCGTAGATCTCCACGCCCGGATCGTCGAGGAAGGGATGGAACAGGCCGATGGCATTCGAACCGCCGCCGACGGCCGCGACCAGCGCATCGGGCAGGCGGCCTTCGGCGGCCAGCATCTGCTCGCGCGTTTCCGCACCGATCACCGACTGGAAGTCGCGCACCATCTCCGGATAGGGATGCGGCCCCGCCGCCGTGCCGATCAGATAGTAGGTGTCCTCGACATTGGTGACCCAGTCGCGCAGCGCCTCGTTCATCGCGTCTTTCAGCGTGCCGGCGCCGGCCGTCACCGGAACGATCTCCGCGCCCAGAAGCTTCATGCGGAACACGTTCGGCTTCTGCCGCTCGACGTCGGTCGCGCCCATGTAGACGACACAGGGCAGGCCGAAGCGCGCGCAGACGGTGGCGGTGGCGACGCCATGCTGCCCTGCGCCGGTCTCCGCGATGATCCGCGTCTTGCCCATGCGCTTTGCCAGCAAGATCTGGCCGAGGCAATTGTTGATCTTGTGGCTGCCCGTATGGTTCAGCTCGTCGCGCTTGAAGTAGATCTTGGCACCGCCAAGCTCCTCGGTCAGGCGCTCGGCGAAATAGAGCGGCGAGGGCCGGCCGGTGTAATGGGTGTTGAGGTTGTCGACCTCCGCCTGAAAGGCCGGGTCGGCCTTGGCGTCCTCATAGGCCTGCTCCAGGTCGAGGATCAGCGGCATCAGCGTCTCGGCGACATAGCGGCCGCCGAAAATGCCGAAATGGCCGCGCTCGTCGGGACCCGAGCGGTAAGTGTTGGGATGGATGGTCATGCGGTCCGTCCTTGTTGCGCCAGTCGCCCGGGGGTCGGCATGTCCCCGGCGGGCCTGTCGGTTGCGCCCTGGCGTGCCGCCGCCACGAACGCATGAATGAGATCTTCGTCCTTTTCCCCGCGCGCGCGCTCCACGCCGGAGGATACGTCGACATCGGCCAGCCCGCCGATGCGGATCGCATCGGCCACGCTTCGCGGATCGAGCCCTCCGGAAAGCATGAGCGGAACGCCAAGGTCAAGGCCCTGCAGCAGCGTCCAGTCGAAGCTCGCGCCGTTGCCGCCGGGCAGATCCGCCCCCTTTGGCGGCTTGGCATCGAACAGCAGCCGGTCGACATGCCCCACATAGGGCAGGGCCGCGCGAATGTCATCGGCCTCGCGGATGCCCAGCGCCTTCATGATCCTGACGCCGTGGCGTGCCTTGAGGTCGGCGCAGCGCTGAGGCGTTTCCGATCCGTGCAATTGCAGCCAGTCGGGACGCACGCGGGCCATGATCGCGTCGATCGTCGCGTCATCCGCATTGACGGTTAGCGCAACGATCTCGGTCCTCCCGCGCGCCAGGTCGGCGAGCCGGGCGGCGGTCTCCAAATCAACATGACGCGGGCTCTTCTCGAAGAAGACCAGCCCGATCATGCCGGCACCGGCGGCAATCGCCGCCTCCAGCGTCGCGTCGGTCGACAGACCGCAGATCTTGATCAGGCCTTGCGCCATGTTTCCTGTCGCTTTCCGATATCGTCGCGAGAGATGCGGTGTCCCGGCGTGCCGCCCCCTGTCCGACGCGCCGGGACGGGGATCACGTCACATTATACGCGGCAATCGCCGCCATGTTGACGATATCGCTGTCCTTGGCGCCGATGGGCAGGATCTGCACCGGCTTGTCGAGACCGACGAGCAGCGGGCCGATCACCGTCGAGCCGCCCAGCTCCTGCAGCATCTTGGTGGAGATGGAGGCGGAGTGGAACGCCGGCATGATCAGCACATTGGCCGGACCGGTCAGACGGCAGAAGGGATAGGCTCCCATCTTGTCCATGTTGAGCGCGACATCCGCGCCCATCTCGCCGTCATACTCGAAATCCACCCGGCGCCGGTCGAGGATCTTCACCGCCTCGATCACCTTTTCCGACCGCTCGCCGCGCGGGTGGCCGAAGGTGGAATAGGCCAGCATGGCGACGCGCGGCTCATAGCCGAGCCGGCGCGCCACATGGGCGGCCTCTTCCGCGATGTCGGCCAGTTCCTCGGATGTCGGCATGTCGATCACCGCCGTATCGGCGACGAGCACCGTGCGGCCCCGGCACAGCGCCAGCGACACGCCGATCACCCGGTGGCCGGGCTTGGTGTCGATCACGTTGCGCACGGTGTCGAGCGCGACGGAATAGTTGCGGGTCAGGCCCGTCACCATGGCATCCGCATCGCCGCGCGCGACCATGATCGCGCCCCAGTAGTTGCGATCGTTGTTCACAAGCCGCTGGCAGTCGCGCTGCAGGTAGCCGCGCCGCTGCAGCCGGCCGTAGAGGAACTCGGCATAATCGCTGTTGCGATTGGAGAGCCTGGCGTTGTGGATCGAGATGCCGGCGCGCTCGATGTCGATGCCGGCGCCGGTCGCCGCCTCGCGGATCTCGTCCTCGCGGCCGATCAGGATCGCTTCGCCCAGCCCCTGGGCAACGAAGCTTGCCGCCGCGCGGATCACCGGTTCTTCCTCGCCCTCTGCGAAGACCACGCGCTTGGGCTGCTGGCGCACCTTGGAGAAGATGCGCTGCAGGGTGCCGGCAACGGGATCGCGGCGGGCCGAAAGCTGGTGGTGATAGGCCTCCATGTCGACGATGGGACGGCGGGCGACGCCGGTGTCCATCGCCGCCTGCGCCACCGCCGGCGGGATCGTCGAGATCAGGCGCGGATCGAAGGGCACCGGAATGATGTACTCGGGTCCGAACTTCGGCCGCGAGCCGCGATAGGCGGCGGCCACCTCGTCGGGCACCTCCTCGCGGGCGAGCTTGGCCAGCGCTTCGGCGCAGGCCACCTTCATCGCATCGTTGATGGTGGTTGCCTGAACGTCCAGCGCCCCGCGGAAGATATAGGGAAAGCCCAGGACGTTGTTGACCTGGTTGGGATAGTCGGACCGCCCGGTGGCGACGATGGCGTCGTCGCGGATGCGATGGGCTTCTTCCGGGGTGATTTCCGGGTCCGGATTGGCCATGGCGAAGATCACCGGGTTCGGCGCCATCACCCGCAGCATGTCCTCGGTGAGCGCGCCCTTGACCGACACGCCGAGGAAGACGTCCGCGCCCTTGAGCGCGTCATAGAGGCTGCGCGCCTCCGTCTCCACCGCATGGGCGGACTTCCACTGGTTCATGCCCTCGGTGCGGCCCTTGTAGATCACGCCCTTGGTGTCGCAGAGGATGATGTTGTCATGCGGCACGCCCATGGCCTTGGCGAGCTCGATGCAGGCAATGCCGGCAGCTCCCGCGCCGTTGCAGACGATACGCGTGTCTTCCGGTGTGCGGCCGGTCAGATGCATGGCGTTGATCAGGCCGGCGACGGCGATGATCGCCGTTCCGTGCTGGTCGTCGTGAAAGACGGGGATGTCCATCAGTTCGCGCAGGCGCTGCTCGATGATGAAACAGTCCGGCGCCTTGATGTCTTCAAGGTTGATGCCGCCGAAGGAGGGGCCGAGGTAGCGCACCGCATTGACGAAGGCATCGACGTCCTCGGTGTCGACTTCCAGATCGATGCTGTCGACATCGGCGAAGCGCTTGAACAGCACCGCCTTGCCTTCCATCACCGGCTTGGAGGCGAGCGCGCCGAGATTGCCGAGGCCGAGGATCGCGGTGCCGTTGGAAATCACCGCGACCAGATTGCCCCGCGTGGTGTAGTCGAAGGCGCGCGAAGGGTCTTCGGCGATGGCCAGCACCGGCACGGCGACGCCGGGCGAATAGGCCAGCGAGAGATCGCGCTGGGTGGCCATGGGCTTGGTCGGCGTGATCTCCAGCTTGCCCGGGCGGCCCTGCTGGTGAAACTGCAGCGCCTCCTGTTCCGTGAAGCTCACATTGCTCTTGCCCGATTTGTCCGTCGTCGGCATATAGCCCTCCAATTGCCCTGCCGCCCATGAAAAGCGGAGGCAGACATTATCCCCTGCAAATACAGCACTCAACCCGCCATGACATCGCCCCGGGCTGAAACCCTTCCGCCGATTTGCTAAACCGCGCTAGAACGTCCTCACCACAGGACAAGGGTGGATGCGACACCCGCTACCCGAACATGAAGGTCGCGAGCATGGTCGAGCAGGCAGGCGAACCCCGGACCGGCAAGGACGCGGAACCGGCGCGCGCGCAAGCCGCCCTGGCGCAGCCGACGCCGATGATGGCGCAATACATCGAGATCAAGACCGCCAATCCCGACTGCCTGCTGTTCTACCGCATGGGCGACTTCTACGAATTGTTCTTCCAGGACGCGGAAGACGCCTCGCGTGCGCTCGGTATCACGCTGACCAAGCGCGGCAAGCATCTGGGCGAGGATATCCCCATGTGCGGGGTGCCCGTGCATGCGGCCGACGACTACCTGCAAAAACTGATCTCGCTGGGCTTCCGGGTCGCCGTCTGCGAACAGACAGAGGATCCGGCCGAAGCAAAGAAACGCGGTTCCAAGTCGGTCGTCCGCCGGGAGGTCGTTCGGCTCGTCACCCCCGGAACGCTGACCGAAGAGCGCCTGCTGGAGGCGTCGCGCAACAACTTCCTGCTGGCGCTGGCGCGCGGTCGCAATGGATCGCTCGACGATGACACCGTCTATGCGCTTGCCTGGGTCGACATCTCCACCGGCGCCTTCAAGGTTACGACGAGCGAGGGCGCGCGGCTTGCCGCCGATCTCGCCCGCATCGACCCGCGCGAGATCGTCGTCGCCGACACGCTGCTCGACGACCCCGCCCTGCGCGCGCTGCTGGAGGAAAGCCCGGCGTCGCTGTCGCCCGTGCCGCGCAGCCTGTTCGACGGCGCGACCGCCGCCGACCGGCTGGCGCATTATTACGGCGTCGCGACGCTGGAGGCCTTCGGCCAGTTTACCCGGCTGGAAACCACGGCTGCCGCCGGCGCGCTCGCCTATGTGGAAAAGACCCAGTTCGGCGACCGCGCGCCGCTCGACCCTCCGGCGCGCGAAGGCGCCGGCGCGCGCATGCTCATCGATCCGGCGACGCGCGCCAATCTGGAACTGATGCGCACATTGTCCGGCGAACGCACCGGCTCGCTGCTCTCCGTCATCGACCGCACCGTGTCCGGCGCCGGCTCCAGGCTTCTCGCCTCCCGGCTTGCCAGTCCGCTGACCGATGTCGCGGAAATCCGCCGCCGGCAGGACGCGGTTGCCCGGTTTCACGCCGACACCTATCTGCGCGAACGCCTGCGGGCCCAGCTGAAGCAGGTGCCGGACATGGCCCGCGCGCTGTCGCGCATCTCGCTCAACCGGGGCGGGCCGCGCGATCTTCTGGCGCTGGCCCAGGGGCTTCAGGCCGCACTGGAAATCGCGGCATTGGTCCCGCGCGGCGACGACGGCCGTCTGGAAGAAGAAGAGCTTGAGGCGGCGCTGGCGCGCATCGACGCCGCCCCGCGCGATCTCTGCGCGGATCTTGCCCGGGCGCTGAAGGACGATCTGCCGCTTCTCGCCCGCGACGGCAATTTCATCGCCGAGGGCTATATCGAAGAGCTGGACGAGCTGCGCCGGCTCAGGGACGACAGCCGCAAGGTGATCGCGCAACTGCAGGGGAGCCTGTGCGAGGAACTCGCGGTCCGGGCGCTGAAGATCAAGCACAACAATGTGCTCGGCTGGTTCATAGAGGTGCCTGCGGCGCACTCCGACAAGCTGACCGGCGACCCGGCGCGCTTCATCCATCGCCAGACCATGGCCGGCGCCATGCGCTTCACCACACCGGACCTGGCGGATCTGGAAAGCCGCATCGCCAATGCGGCCGGACGCGCACTGGCGCTCGAGACGGCTGCCTTCGAGCGGCTGTGCGACGATGTGCTTGCCCGCGCCGATGCGATCAAGGGAGTGGCCGACGGTCTTTCGGTTCTCGATGTGGCCGCGGCCCTTGCCGATCTTGCGGAAGAAGACAATCACACCCGCCCGCTGGTCGATGACAGTCTCGCCTTCGACATTTCGGGCGGGCGCCATCCGGTGGTGGAACGGGCGCTGAAACAGACGAGCGGCGAGGGCTTCGTCGCCAATGATGCCGACCTCGGTCCGGGCGAGGGCGAGGACGGCGGCCGCATCTGGCTGATCACCGGTCCGAACATGGCCGGCAAGTCGACCTTCCTGCGCCAGAACGCGCTGATCGCCGTTCTCGCACAGATGGGCGCCTTCGTGCCGGCGACGCGCGCGCATATCGGCATCGTCGACCGGCTGTTTTCGCGCGTGGGCGCCGCCGACGATCTGGCGCGCGGACGCTCCACCTTCATGGTGGAAATGGTGGAGACCGCCGCGATCCTCAATCAGGCGGGCGAGCGCGCGCTGGTCATCCTGGACGAGATCGGCCGCGGCACCTCGACCTTCGACGGCCTGTCGATCGCCTGGGCGGCGATCGAGCATCTGCACGAAACCAACCGGGCGCGCGCGCTGTTCGCCACGCATTATCATGAGCTGACGGCGCTGTCGGCGCGGCTGCCGCGCCTGTCGAACGCAACGGTGCGCGTCAAGGAATGGGAGGGCGAGGTCGTCTTCCTGCACGAAATCGTCGCGGGTGCGGCCGACCGGTCCTACGGCATCCAGGTGGCGAAACTCGCCGGGCTTCCGGCCTCCGTGATCGACCGCGCCCGCGCGGTTCTGGCGCAGCTTGAGGAACAGGACCGGCAAACGCCGGCGAAACAGGCGATCGACGACCTGCCGCTGTTCGCCGCCATGACACCGCCCGCTCCCGCACCCGGGCCTCCGAAGCGCGATGCCGTGAAAGACGCCTTGGCCGAGATCGATCCCGACGACATGACGCCGCGCGAGGCGCTGGAAGCGCTCTACCGGCTGAAGCGCGAGGCGGCCAGAGACGGCAAGGGTTAGGCGCAACGACGCCGACGGATCACTCCGCCGCGCCGACGAGCCCCGTTTCCCAGCCGAGGATCGCGCGCTTGCGGGTCAAGCCCCAGTGGTAGCCGCACAGGCCGCCGCCGCTTCCCAGCACCCGGTGGCAGGGCACGACGAAGGACACCGGATTGCGCCCGACGGCGCGGCCCACTGCGCGGGCGGCTTTCGGTTTCCCCAGATCCTGCGCGATCCGCGCGTAAGTGGTCGCACCGCCAACGGGGATGCGCAGCAGCGCCTCCCAGACGCGGATCTCGAAATCCGTCCCGATCATGACGACGCGCAGCGGGGTTTCCGCCGACCAGCTTGCCGGATCGAACACGCGCCGCGCCAGCGGGGCGGTGGCGGCGGCATCTTCCAGATAATCGGCCGCGGGCCAGCGCCCGCGCATGTCGGCCAGCGCCTCCGCCTCGCCGCCGGGATCGCAAAACGCCAGACCGGCCAGTCCGTGTTCGCTCGCCATGACCAGCGCAAGCCCGAAGGGCGAGGGATGAAACCCGTAGCGCAGCGTGACACCCGCCCCCCTGGCGCGATAGACGCCGGGCGTCATCGCCTCATGGGTGACGAAGAGATCGTGCAGGCGCGCCGGACCGGACAGGCCGACCTCGTAGCTCGTCTCGAGCACCGTCGCCGAGCGTTTCAGCAGCGCACGGGCATGGTCCAGCGTCACCGCCTGCAGGAACTGTTTCGGCGTCAGGCCAGCCCAGCGCGAAAACACCCGCTGCAACTGGATCGGCTGCACGCCGGCCTCCGTCGCAAGCTCTTCCAGCTGCGGCTGCTCGCGCCAGCGTTCGGTGATCGCCTGCAGGGTCCGGCGCACCACGTCGTAGTCGTCGAGGCTCTGGTCCGGCGAGGCGGCGGGCGAAGAAACAAGGGTGATGGCGGGGCCGGTCGCGGTCATGGCAGGACACCTTCATTGTCTGTGCGACGACCCTATCGCCGGAGCGGCTGCCTCCGCCACCCGATTTGCGAGCGGATTCGCGGCGTGGGAGGCATCGTCTTGCTTCGGCCAAAAACCCGCGTCACTCTGCGGCAATCTTTCACGAGTTGACCGCAAAGAGATGACAGTGCAAATGCCCATCCGGCCTCTCTTCGATCCCCGCCGCGCCGCGCGCCTCCTGCTTGCCGCCATCACCGCCACCGCCGTTCTTCTCGCGCCACAGGCAGCGGCGGCCGAAACGCGCATCGTGTCGCTGAAAAGCTCGATCAAGGACGTGACGGTCGACAGCGTGAAGAGCGGAAACCGGACACTTAAGGAAGTCGGGCGCGGTTCGGGCATCCTCTTCGTCGAGGCCGGACGCGAGAGCGTGCCCTTCACCTGCGAGCAGGCCCTGACCATCAGCCTGTCGGACGGACGCTCGCTCTCGAAGACCTATGATCTTTGCGCCATCAACTATGTGGTCGACGTCGCCGCCACCGACCTTGCCGCGAAGCGCGAGACGGCAACGCGCATCGAGCGCAAGCTGGTGATGATCCAGACCGACGACGATACCGCCATCCGCGACGTCGCCATCGACGGGACCGCGATGAAGGTGCGCCGCCGCTCCAAGGCGCGGGTGTTCGTCGAGGTCGACGGCGACCCGAGGAACGGCGGCCAGATCGCCTGCCGGCGAAACCTGCGGCTCGTGCTTGCCGATGGCCGCATCCTGCAGGACGAGGTCGACATCTGCGGCGACTGGAAGGTGACCGTGAACACCAAGGCTGCGCTTGCGAGAGGCTCCGCCGGCGGCGTTCGCCAGGCCGTGCCCTCGGGATCGGGTCCCTCCGCGCCGCCGCTTGCCGGCGGCGTGCGCCGCCCGGACACAAGCCTGCGCGGCAGCACCGAGGAGAGCCCCCCACGCTCGCGCGACACCGCGGCAGGAGCGCGCGCACCGTCGCAAACCCCCGCCGGACCGTCCGAAACCGCCGACACATCCCCGGCACAGGCGCCGGAAGGCGCTGTCGACACCGCCGTCGTGCCCGTGTTTGAAAACCGCACCTGGTATGTGGAGCGCGAGGGCGGCGACAGCCTGTCGCTGATCTACGGCCGTCGCGAGACCGACGACCGCGGCTTTCTGGCGAGCTGTCGTCCCGGTTCCGGTGAAATCGACTTCGTGCTGCAAACGGCGGTCGACGGGCTTACGCCGGGCGGCACGGTCCCCGTGACGCTCTCCGCCCGCGACGAAACGCGCAGCTATACCGCGCGCGGGTCCTCCGCCAACACCGAGAGCGGCGAATCCGACGCAGTGGTCTCGCTGAGCGCAAACGACCCGATCTGGACCGCGCTGATCCGGGGATCGACCCTTGCCGTCGGCGTCGACGGCGACTGGGCCTACCGCGTGTCGCTGTCAGGCAGCGCCGGTCCGGTTCGCCAGTTCCAGGCGACCTGCGCGGTGCCCCGCCCGGAGGTGGTCGCCTCCGCGCCCCGTCAGCCGGAAGGCCTTTTGGGCGAGGATCCGCGCGGCCGTCCGAGCTGCCGGGAAGAGGGCTTCATCACCTCGATCGCCAGTGATCGCCCGGCCACGCTGGTCTTCCGCAACGAGCGCCGCCGGCCGGTGGTCGTGCACTGGCTCGACTTCAACGGCGAGCGCCAGACCCAGGCCCGCATTCCGCCTGGCGGCGAAATGGTCCAGCCCACGCTCGCCGGCCATCCCTGGCTCGTGACCAATCCGGCCGGGCAGTGTCTCGGCATCTATCTGCCGCAGGGCCGCACGCGGGTCGTGACGATCTCGCCGGGACGGCCCGCGCCCGCGCCGCTGCCGGAGCCCGACTATGTGGCCCCGGTCGTGCCGGCTCCGCTGTTTCCCGCGCCGGGCAACGATCTGGTGGAGATCAACTACGACTGCGACAGCGGCGCCTATCTGGCGGTGACCATCGACAACACCCGTCGCGTCGCCATCGTGCGGGAATCCGGCCTGTCGCCGGTGACGCTCGCGGATCGCTCCAACAGTGCCGATCTCTATTACGCCCAGCGCGGCTATGTGCTTTCGGGCGCCGGCAACCGGGTGACCTGGCAACGGCCGGGCGCCGCACCGCAGTCCTGCCGAGTCGTCAACTGAGGGCGAGGGACGGCCTGCGCGCTCACGAGGCCAGCGGTTCTGGAAAGGGACCGCCGGCCTTGGCCGTTGCCACAGCCTGCCGGAACGCGCCGGCAAAGCTGGTGCGGTCGTCTGGGTTGAGGAATCCGCCGACGTCGACGGATTGCCCGCGCGCCTTGACGGTGATGCGCACCACGCCCTCGTCGTCTTCCTCGCGCACCAGGAGCCTCGCCCAGAACGGATTGAACCGGTAGCAGGACCGCCGTCCCGCGGCGCTCACCTTCAAAATCGTGATCTGCGTGCGCGACACGCTGACCTGCTCATAGGCGCGCGCGGCCTTGTAGTTCCAGCGAAACGCCAGGAAGATCAGGAGAATATCCAGGCCGAGAAAGCCGAAGACCGGCCAGGCGCCCAGCGCGAGGAAAACAAGCCCGGCGACAAGGCAAATCGCGCAGACGACCAGCATCAGCACGCGAAAGCCGTTCGCCCCCAACGACCGGTAGGGGGTCAGTATGGCCGCGAAGAACGGCGGGTCGTCGTCCTGCGCGTCGCAACCGCCCGCGTCTGCAAGGTCTGTTTTCGGATTGCCGCTCGTCATGATGCAGCAGTATAGAGAAGCCATGAGCGAGAACCAGAGCGATCCCGTGAAAACACCTATGGCGTCGAGACCCTCGGGGAAGAAGTCCGCCGCAGTACCGGCCCGCAAGCGCACGCTGAAACGACCGCGCTACACCAGAGCCGAGATCCACGCGATCTTCGCCCGCTTCCATGCCGCGAACCCGGAACCGACCGGGGAGCTGCATTACGTCAATCCCTATACGCTCCTTGTGGCCGTCGCCCTGTCGGCGCAGGCCACCGACGTCGGCGTCAACAAGGCGACGCGGCCCTTGTTCGAAACCGTCGACACGCCGGAAAAGATGCTGGCGCTCGGCGAGGACGCGCTGCGCGAGGCAATCCGGACCATCGGCCTCTACAAGACCAAGGCCAAGAACGTGATCGCGCTGTCACGGATGCTGGTCGACGAGTATGGCGGCGAAGTGCCGCAAGACCGGGCGGCGCTGGAACGCCTGCCGGGTGTTGGCCGAAAGACCGCCAATGTCGTGCTGAACATCGCCTTCGGGCAACCGACCATCGCCGTCGACACCCATCTGTTCCGCCTCGGCAACCGGATCGGCCTCGCCCCGGGCAAGACGCCGCTCGACGTGGAGAAGTCGCTTGAAAAGGCGGTGCCGGCGGAATTCCTGCTGCACGCCCACCACTGGCTGATCCTGCATGGCCGCTACATCTGCAAGGCGCGCAAGCCGGAGTGCGAGAAGTGCCTGATCGCGGATCTGTGCAAGAGCCCGGAAAACACGCAACGCAGCTGACGCGGCTTGGCCGCGGCCGGGCGTGAGCATTCGCGAATGTCGAACAGGAAAACCGTCGCCGGGTCTGGCTGCCGCTGGGTCTAGCCCTTGCGGCGCAGCCGCACCACCACGTCGACGCGCACGATCTCCATCCCTTCCGGAGCTTCCGGAAGCCTGGCCATCGAAACGCCCGAGCCGGGAATGTCGATCACCTGATTGTCGCCTTCGATGAAGAAGTGGTGGTGATCGTCGGTGTTGGTGTCGAAATAGGTCTTGGTGCCCTCGACCGCGACCTCGCGCAGAAGGCCGGCCTGGGTGAACTGGTGCAGCGTGTTGTAGACCGTCGCAAGCGACACCGGGACATGCGCGGCTTCGGCTTCCTCATGCAGAAGTTCCGCCGAGATGTGACGATTTCCATGCGAGTACAGGAGCTCCGCCAACGCCACGCGCTGCCGGGTGGGACGCAATCCGGCTACCCGGAGCATGTCCCGAACTTCGCGCTGTCCCTCGATCTCGCTCACTCTGCCTCGCTCGCCAACTGGACACATTTTCGACTGTCCCCAACGTCACTGTCGACGTCAGGGCACCGACCGCGAGACTGCCGTCCCGCAACCGGCATCATGCCATCCTGCACGGTTTGTGCAAGGCCGTCACCTTATTCGGTGCCTTGCGGACCGGCTTGCCGGGCCGGTCTGACCGCACGTCAGTCGCGGATTTCTGCCACAGACGGGCCGTGATTTGCAAGCCTTGCGACAGTCCCTCACGCTGTGCCGTGGCAAACTCTCTCCGCGCCGCGCCGCCGAAAATCGCCCGCCTGCTGGAAAAACACCCCGCAAACGCCGATTTCTCGTTTGGAGCCGGGCTTTCGAAGCGCTAGGGCCTATGTTAGTAAGCGCTCCATAATCTCGACTTCGCCCGTCCGCCGGTTCTTCGTGACGGGATCGAAGCATCCATAACCTGCGGGAAGAATATGAACGTGCGGCAATCGAGCTACTCCTACGAAGAATTGCTTGCCTGCGGACGCGGCGAGACGTTTGGCCCCGGCAACGCGCAATTGCCGTTGCCGCCGATGCTGATGTTCGACCGGATCACGGAAATCTCCGAGACCGGCGGCGAACACGGCCTTGGCTGCGTGCGGGCCGAGCTCGACGTGAAACCCGACCTGTGGTTCTTCGACTGCCATTTCCAGGGCGACCCGGTGATGCCGGGCTGCCTCGGGCTCGATGCCATGTGGCAGATGACGGGGTTTTTCCTCGGCTGGCTCGGCGAACCCGGCAAGGGCCGCGCGATCTCCACCGGCGAGATCCGGTTTTCCAAGATGGTCACGCCGGACGTGAAGCTGGTGGAATACGGCGTCGACATCAAGAAGCTGCGTCGCGGGCGGCTGGTGCTCGGCATCGCCGACGGCTGGCTCAAGGCCGATGGCGAGGTCATCTACAAGGCCAAGGATCTGCGGGTCGGCCTGTTCAAGGCCGACTGACCGTTACGACCCGGCCCGATTGATCGCACGCGCGCCCCCTCCTATCTGCGGGAGGGTCGCGCAGCTTTTCGCCGTGGAAGCCGGACCTGCGGCCGGCGGCTGAAAGCTCGACAAATTCGACTGGTTTCGGACCAGATGCTCGCGCTTCGGCGGGCGGCATCCGGTCCGGCAAGGAAACTGGGCCCGTTGCAACTGGACGCAAGGGTGCCCGAAACAGACGGGAGACCGCAATGAGGCGGGTGGTTATAACCGGACTGGGCATCATTTCGTCGATCGGCAATTCGGCGGAAGAGGTCACCAAGAGCCTGCGCGACGGCACGTCCGGAATTTGCGCGGCACCGGAATACACCGAACATGGCTTCCGCAGCCAGGTTCACGGCATGCCGAAGATCGACCTGGCGGCCGAGATCGACAAGCGCCAGCTCCGCTTCATGGGCGATGGCGCGGCCTACAACTACCTCGCCATGCAGCAGGCAATCGCCGACAGCGGGCTTGAGGACACGGACGTCTCGCATCCGCGCACGGGTCTCGTCATGGGGTCCGGCGGACCGTCGACGAAAAACCTGTTCCAGGCGCATAAGACCGTGATCGAGAAGGGCTCGCCCAAGCGCATGGGTCCCTTCATGGTCACGCGCGGCATGAGCTCGACGAATTCGGCCTGCCTGGCCACACCCTTCAAGATCAAGGGCATCAACTATTCGATCACCTCGGCCTGTTCGACCTCGGCCCATTGCATCGGCGCCGGCGCCGAGCAGATCCAGTTCGGCAAGCAGGACATCGTCTTTGCCGGCGGCGGCGAGGAACTCGACTGGACGCTGTCGTGCCTGTTCGACGCCATGGGCGCGATGTCGTCGAAGTACAACGACACGCCGACCACGGCATCGCGGCCCTATGACGCGACACGCGACGGCTTCGTCATCGCCGGCGGCGGCGGTGTCGTCGTTCTGGAAGAGCTGGAACATGCCAAGGCGCGCGGCGCCAAGATCTACGCCGAGGTTACCGGCTATGCCGCCAATTCCGACGGCTACGACATGGTCGCGCCGTCCGGCGAGGGCGGCGAGCGTTGCATGCGGCTTGCGATCGAGACGCTTGGCGACCGCAAGGTGAACTACATCAACACCCATGGCACCTCGACCCCGGTCGGCGACATCGGCGAGATCGAGGCGATCCGCAAGGTGTTCGGCGACGATCAGCCGGTCGCGTCCTCGACCAAGTCGCTGACGGGTCACAGCCTCGGCGCCACCGGCGTGCATGAGGCGATCTACTGCCTGTTGATGCTGCAGCACGATTTCATCGCCGCGTCCGCCAACATCACGGAACTCGACCCGGCGCTCAGCCCCGACGAGATCGCGATGCAGCGGATCGACAATGCCGGTCTCGATACGGTGCTTTCCAACAGTTTCGGTTTCGGGGGCACCAACGCCTCCCTCGCGCTGTCGCGCTATCACGGCTGAGGGGGCCAGAATGTCGGAAATAATGAAAGGCAAACGCGGCCTGGTAATGGGCGTTGCCAATGATCACTCCATCGCCTGGGGGATCGCCAAGACGCTGGCCGACCACGGCGCCGAGCTCGCCTTCACCTATCAGGGCGAGAACTTCGGACGTCGGGTGAAGCCGCTGGCCGACAGCGTCGGCGCCGATCTGCTGCTGCCCTGCGACGTCGAGGACATCGACACGGTCGATGCCGTCTTCGACACGCTCAAGGAAAAATGGGGCAAGATCGACTTTCTGGTGCATGCCATCGCCTTTTCCGACAAGTCGGAGCTGCGCGGCCGCTACGCCGACACCTCGCGGGAAAACTTCATCCGCACGATGGTGATTTCCTGCTTCTCCTTCACCGAGGTTGCCAAACGGGCGGCCGCGATGATGAACGACGGCGGGTCGATGGTGACGCTGACCTATGGCGGCTCCAACCAGGTGATGCCGAATTACAACGTGATGGGCGTGGCCAAGGCGGCGCTGGAATCCTCCGTTCGCTACCTGGCGATGGATTTCGGCTTGCAGAACATCCGCGTCAACGCGATTTCGGCGGGACCTGTGCGCACGCTGGCCGGATCGGGCGTCTCGGACGCGCGCGTGATGTTCAACTACCAGAAGCAGCACTCGCCGCTCGGACGCACCGTCACCCACTATGAGGTCGGCGGCTCCGCGCTCTATCTCCTGTCGGATCTCGCCTCGGGCGTGACCGGAGAGATCCACTTCGTGGATTCAGGTTTCAGCACCGTCTCGATGCCGCGGCTCGATGCGCTGAAAACCCAGGAAGCGCGCGCGCAGAAGGTCATCGAAGACGTGTGATCTTGCACCGGACGCGGCCCGCGGGAGACACCCTGCGGGCCCGCGACGCTGCGGGCTTTCGCCCGCATCGATCAGGGGTGAATCCGGCGTCTCACTCCACCGTTTCGTCGGGATAGACGCCGAACAGCCGGGTCTGGTCGATCCAGCCGGAAAACCCGTCTCCCGACACCTCGCACCAGCCCTCCTTGCACTGCCCGACCTCGCCCAGCACCTTGGGCGACAGTTCGGCCACGACACGTGCATCCGAGCGCGGCTCCTCGCGGAGCGGGGTGATCATCGCGCTTTCCCAGGGGGTGACCAGAGCCGTCCGCCGTCCGGTCAGCAGCGAATGGAACACCCAGCCCTCCGAGCCTTCCCAGTCGCGGATCCGGCGCCAGTTCTCGAATTCCTGCACGATCTCGACCGGCAGTCCCGCCCGCACGAAGGTCCAGCCGATGCGATGGTCCCGGCTCGGGCCGACGCGGACATTGACCCGGTCCGATTTCAGGCTGACAAACCGCGGGACGGGAAAGCCGCTGGGACCAACGGTTCCCGACTGGGCCCCGGCGGGCGCAGTGGCGGCGACGGTCACGAGAAAAAGCGCGAAAAGGGACACGAGGCCGATCCTGGCGGCCGGGTGAAGTATCATTTCAATCGCTTCCTTTCTCCTGGATCGGCGTTGTCCATCCTTAACCCACACCGTCCGAATCGCACATTTTGATGGCATCTTGAGGGGGCGACTCCCAAAAGAGATCGCAGGTGTGCCAAAATCAATCAGCTGCAATCCCTTGTTTTGACCGGACCATCTGGTAAGGAGAACAACAGCGTTGTGCCGTCCTGTCTGGAAAGGACGCACTGTGGAGGATTCAGGGTTAAGGACCCCTCAATAAAGCGCGGAAGGCGAGGAGCATGCCGAAGAAGAAGCCGCTGGTCGTCGTGACACGCAAGTTGCCGGATGTCGTGGAGACTCGCATGCGCGAGCTCTTCGAAACCCGGCTCAACGATACGGACCGGCCGCTCAGCCAGGCGGAGCTGGTGGAGGCGGTGAAGACGGCCGATGTCGTCGTGCCGACCGTGACCGACCGCATCGATTCCGCCGTCCTGTCGCAGGCAGGTCCGAACCTCAGGCTGATCGCCAACTTCGGCAATGGCGTCGACAACATCGACGTCGTCACCGCCAACAACCGCGGCATCACCGTCACCAACACACCCGGCGTGCTGACGGAAGACACCGCCGACATGACCATGGCGCTGATGCTGGGCGTTCCGCGCCGCATCGCCGAAGGCATCAAGGTGATGGAGCACGGCGAGTGGGCCGGATGGTCGCCGACCTGGATGCTCGGTCACCGGATCTCGGGCAAGCGGCTCGGCATCGTCGGCATGGGCCGCATCGGCCAGGCGGTGGCGCGCCGCGCCAAGGCGTTCGGCATGTCGATCCACTACCACAACCGCCGCCGGGTGCCGGAAGCGACCGAAGAGGCGCTCGAGGCGACCTATTGGGACAGCCTCGACCAGATGCTGGCGCGCATGGACGTGGTTTCGGTGCATTGCCCGCACACGCCGGCGACCTACCACCTCTTGTCGGCGCGGCGGCTGAAGCTGATGAAGCCGGACGCCTATCTGGTCAACACCGCCCGCGGGGAAGTGATCGACGAGGCGGCGCTGATCCGTCAGCTCGAAGCCGGTCAGCTCGCGGGCGCGGGCCTCGACGTGTTCGAGCACGAGCCGGCGGTCAACCCCAAGCTGGTGTCCTCCGACAAGGTGGTGCTGCTGCCGCACATGGGATCGGCCACCATCGAGGGCCGCATCGACATGGGTGAGAAGGTGATCATCAACATCAAGACCTTCATGGACGGTCACCGTCCGCCGGACCGCGTGCTACCCTCGATGCTGTGAGGCGAGAGAAACTCCCAATGATCGTTCCAACGCCCGTGAAAAGGTCCGCTTTCGGATCGATTCGCGGGCGTTTTCATTGAGGATCGACGTGCAAGAGGCTCAGTCGGCGTCGTAGCGCCGCCAGAGCGCGGCCTCGCCCATGCCGGCGACGAAAGCGCGATGCGCCTCGATCTCGGCTTCGCCCAGCAACGGTGGCAACGGCCTGGGACGCGGACGCGCCGGCACGCGCGCGCGCCTGGATTCGGACCCGGAATAATCGGCCTCATCCTCCACCGACAGGGCAAGCCCGGCCTGTTTTCCGCCGATCAGCTCGATATAGACTTCCGCCAGGATCTCGGAATCGAGCAGCGCGCCGTGTTTGGTTCGCCGCGAATTGTCGATCCCGTAGCGCGAGCACAGCGCATCGAGCGAGGCCGGCGATCCGGGGTGCTTGCGCCGGGCGATCGCCAGGGTATCGAGCACCTGCTCGGCCGGGAACGGGCCGAGACCAAGCCGTCCGAGCTCCATGTTGATGAAGCCCATGTCGAAGGCGGCGTTGTGGATCACCAGCGTCGCGTCGTCGACGAACTCGAGAAACTCCTGCGCGACCTCGGCGAACTTCGGCTTGTCTGCCAGAAACTCTTCCGACAGTCCGTGCACGTTGAAGGCCTCGATGGGCATGTCGCGTTCGGGATTGAGATAGACGTGGTAGGTGCGCCCCGTCGGCACGTGGTTGATCAGCTCCACGCCGCCGATCTCGACGAGCCGGTCGCCGTTTCGCGGATCGAGCCCGGTGGTTTCCGTGTCGAAGGCAATTTCACGGCGCATGGCGGCAGGACTCTCTTGCAGGACCGCCAAACGCGGGGATCACCAGTGGCGATGCGATTGTCACCGGCACCAGTCTTGGCACGGCGGGCGGATCGCTCAAGCGGCGCGCGGAAAATCCACCGGAGATCCCCGGCTTTTCCACATGTGAGCGACACGCAGTCCGCTCAGCCCAGAGCGGCAAGGGCGCGCAGGATCGCTGCAACGCTGCGTTCGGCGTGGGACATGCCGTGGCCGGTGTCCACAAGGAAATGCGCGCGACGGCGCTTCTGCGCGTCGGGCATCTGCTTGGCCAGGATCGCGGCGAAGATTTCCTCGGTCATGCCGGGCCTCGCCAGCACGCGGGCGCGCTGCACCTGCGCATCCGCCGTAACGACGATGCTGGCGTGAACCCGCGCTTCGCCGCCGGTTTCAAACAGCAACGGAATATCCAGCACGGCGACGCGGGCGCCAGAGGCTTTCGCCGCCTGCAGGAAGGCGGTCTCGCGCGCGCGCACCAGCGGATGCACGATGGCCTCAAGCCGCTTCATCTCCTCCGGCTTGCCGATCACACGGGCACCGAGCGCCTTGCGGTCGACGACACCGTCGGTCACCGTTCCGGGAAAGGCGGCCTCGATCGCCGGCCCGCCTTCGCTTCGATAAAGAGCGTGGACGGCCGCATCCGCATCGTAAACGGCAGCGCCGGCGGCCGCGAACATGGCGGCCGTGGTCGATTTGCCCATGCCGATGGAGCCGGTGAGGCCAACGACAATCACGGCGAAACGCCCAGATCGGCCAGGACGAGCCTCCGCAATGCATCGTCAACCTCGGGTCGCACGCCGAACCAGCGCTCGAAGCCCGGCACCGCCTGATGAAGCAGCATGCCAAGGCCGTCGACGATCGGATGTCCCCTGTCCCGGGCCGCCTGCAACAAAGGCGTGACCAGCGGCGCATAGACGATGTCGGTCACCAGCGCCTCGACCGGCAGGGGAGACAGGTCCAGATCGAGCGGCGGCTGTCCTTCCATGCCAAGCGACGTCGTGTTCACGAGAAGATCGGTTCTCCCCAGGATGTCCGCCAGATAGTCCCAGGAAACGGCTTTTGCGACGGGAGCGAAACGGTCCGCCAGGTCCTGCGCTTTGGACAGAGTGCGATTGGCGATAAGCACCTTTTCCACACCACGGGAGGCCAATGCCCAGACAATTGCGCGTGCGGCACCGCCGGCGCCGAGCACGAGGGCGCTTTTGGTGCGCGCATCCCAGCCCGGCGCCTGTTGATCGAGGTTGCCGAGAAACCCGAGGCCGTCGGTGTTGGCACCCATCAACCGGCCACTGTCGTCGAGCCACAGCGTGTTGGCCGCGCCCATGGCCCGGGCCGCATCGTCCAGCTCGTCGCAGCAGGCTGCGGCCACTTCCTTGTGCGGGACGGTGACATTGCAGCCGACCAGCCCACTCTTTGCGAAGGCGCGATAGAATGTCTCTGCCGTCGCCGGTTCGACCGCGACACGGTCATAGGTACCGTCGATGCCGTGGTGCTTCAGCCAGTATCCGTGGATCAGCGGCGAGCGGGAGTGTGCGACCGGAAATCCGGTGATTGCGGCGCGACGGGTCATGCCTCGATGGCGCCCTGCTCGCGCAGCCTGGCCAGAAGCGGCAGCAGTGGCAGCCCGAGGACGGAGAAATAATCGCCGTCGATCGTCTCGAACAATTGCACGCCCGGCCCTTCCAGCTGATAGGCCCCGACACTGGTGAGGGCGACCTCGCCGACCTGGGCGAGATAGCGTCCGACAAAGGCCGGGCCGAAATCGCGCATCTTGAGCCGGACCGTTGCGACATGGCGCCACAGCGTTTCGCCATCGCGGGCCAGTGTGACAGCGGAATGCAACGCATGCGTCTTGCCGGACATGGCAAGCAACTGCCGGCGGGCAGCCTCCATGTCATCCGGCTTTGTCAGCCGGTTGCCCTCGAATTCCAGCACTTGATCGGCACCGATCACCAAGGCGCCGGGATGGCGTTCGCTGACGGCCTGTGCCTTTGCCTCCGCCAGCACCTCGGCGATGTCGGCGGGCGGAAAGCCGCTCTTCAGAAGCGGCTCCTCAATGGCGCGTTCGTCGACATCGGCGGGATCGACGATAATGTTTAGGCCGGCGTTGCGCAGGAGTTCGCCGCGGATGCGGCTTGCGCTGGCGAGAATGATTTCGGTCATGTCTGGGCCCGGAGTTTGGAAAACAAGGGATCGGATCGACGCAGGATTTCAGCTCCTTACGGCAATATCAGGGGGTCGGCGGTCGTTCCAGCGCGTTCTTGTGCGCCCGGTAAAGGCTCATGATCTCCGCCGCGGTCTCTTCGATGGAGCGGCGCGTGACATCGATCACCGGCCAGCCGCGTTCGGCGCAAAGCTTTCGCGTCGCCGCGATTTCGGCGGCAATGGCACGGCGGTCGACATAGCTCTCGTTGGCGAAATTCGCCGCGTTCAGCGACAGGATCCGGTTTTGCCGCACCTGCTGGATCCGTTCCACCGATGCGATCACCGCGACCACCATCGCCCGGCGCACCTCGAAAAGCTGATAGGGCAGCCGGATTTCGGGAACAATGGGAATGTTCGCCGCCTTGATCCCGCGATTGGCGAGATAGATGCAGGTCGGCGTCTTGGATGTCCGGCTGACCCCCAGAAGCACCACGTCGGCCTCGTCCAGATTGTCGGGAATCTGGCCATCGTCATGCATCATGGTGAAATTCAACGCGTCGATGCGATGAAAATACTCGGCATCCAGCGCGTGCTGGCCGCCGACCCGGCCGGTCAGCTGCACATTGAGATAGGACTGAAACACCGAGAACACCGGCGACAGGATGTTGACGCAGGGAATGCCGAGCGCGCGGCTTGCCCGTTCGAGCCGCTCGGCCAGTTCCGCATCGACCAGCGTGTAGAGGACGATCCCCGGCGTGTTCTCGATCTCGGCGATCGCCTTGTCGAGCTGGCGCAGCGTCCGCATCAGCGGATAGACGTGTTCAATCGCCTGCACATCTTCATATTGCGCCGTCGCGGCACGTGCCACGGTCATCAGCGTCTCGCCGGTGGAATCCGAAACCATGTGCAAATGAAAGAAGTTACGGGATTTTCCCAAGCTGTTATCCCCGTGTCACGGTTTTGATGTTCATAAAGGCCCCCGGTCTGGGCATAAGTTGGCAGCGGGCCGTCCACCATGCCCGAAGCGCAAAAACAATCAACAATTCACACCGCCGCGGGACCCGGATCCGAAAGCGTTCCCTGGAGTGGGGACAACCGGTTTGTTCCTTCGCCATCCCCAGAAAGGGCGCGTGCGACTCAAAGGTTAACAAGAAGTTAACCATAGCGCACCGGCTTGAAAAAATTATCGGAATCCGGGTTGTCACCGGTTGGCACGAGACTCTTTTCAGAGGAAACTCCTCGACAGCTTCGCCATGAATGAGTCATGTGGAGAGGTGTCGACAACCGGCAATCCCGGATGTCCACCGACAAACAAAAACAACAGAATCCAGATTCAGGATTCTTTTCTTTTTTTTAGAAGGGGGTGTTCGTGTCTCAGACAAGCTCGCGACGGGTCATGCGTGTGCTCGAAGGAGATCGGCTCTGGCCGCCTCCCGTCTGGATGATGCGTCAGGCCGGCAGATACCTTCCCGAATACCGCGAAGTTCGTTCAAAGAAGGTTAATTTTTTGGAATTCTGCTATGACACGGATCTGGCGACGGAGGTCACCCTCCAGCCCATCCGCCGTTATGGCTTTGATGCGGCAATCCTGTTTTCCGATATTTTCGTTGTCCCCGACGCGCTCGGATATCCCGTTCGCTTCGAGGAAGGCCGTGGACCGGTGCTCGATCCGCTCAGGTCCGGCCTGGTGGACCAGCTCGACCAGGGACGGGCGGAACAGCATCTTGATCCCGTGATCGCGACCGTGCGCCGCCTGCGGGCCGAACTTCCGGAAGAGACGACGCTTCTCGGCTTCTGCGGAGCCCCCTGGACGGTCGCTTGCTACTCCGTGGCCGGTCACACCACCCAGGACCAGATCGCCGCCCGTGTCGGCGCCTATCGCGATCCTGAGCTGATGCAATCCTTCATCGACCAGCTGGTCCCCGCATCCATCCGGTACCTGATCCGCCAGTTCGAGGCGGGTGCCGATGCGGTGCAGGTATTCGATACCTGGGCGGGCGTCCTCGACGATGCCGGTTTCGCGCGCTGGTCGATCGCCCCGACGAAGGCGATTGTCGCCGGCGTGAAAGCCGTGGTTCCGCATGCCAAGATCATCGGATTTCCCAAGGCATCGGCCGCGCGGCTGAAGACCTATATCGCCGAGACGGGCGTCGATGCCGTCGGTCTCGACTGGACGGTGCCGGGCGCGCTGGCGCAGGACGTGCAGCGCATGGTGCCGGTGCAGGGCAATCTCGATCCGATGCGTCTTGTGGCGGGAGGCGCCGCACTCGACGAGGGTGTCGACCAGGTGCTCAAGACGCTTGGCGACGGACCGCTTGTGTTCAATCTCGGCCATGGCGTCACGCCGGACGCGGATCCGGACAATGTGCGCCGCATGATCGAACGCGTCCGCGCGACGCCGGATCCCAGGGGCTGATCCGCGAATGCTCTATCTCTGGCTCAAGGCCCTTCACATCATGTCGGTGATCGCCTGGATGGCGGCGCTGTTCTATTTGCCGCGGCTGTTCGTCTATCACGCGGAAACCGAGACGGGCACGCAGCAAAGCGAAACCTTCAAGATCATGGAACGGCGCCTGCTCAAGGCGATCATGACGCCCGCAATGATCGCAAGCTGGGTGTTCGGCCTTTGGGTCGCCTATGAGGGCGGGTTTTTTCGCGACGGCTGGTTTCACGCCAAGCTCGCGCTGGTCCTGATCATGAGCGGCTATCACGGTTATCTGGCCCGCTGCGTCAGGGCGTTTGCCGACGACCAAAACACCCGCAGCCATCGGCACTACCGGATTGTCAACGAAGTTCCGACCGTGCTGATGGTTGTGATCGTCATTCTGGTGGTGATCAAGCCGTTCTGAGCGCGTGATCTGCGATCTGCCGCAGGGTCTGCCTCATGCAAGACTGATGTTGCGGAGATTTAATCCGAAAGAAGTACGGAATCCCGCTTGCTCTCGTTCAATTAAAAATGTAGTTTCCGGAAACCTCAAATCCATTGGGCATGGTCTCAGGGTTCTTTTGCGGACACGCTGCGAGATCAGGCCGGTTCGAGAAGCCGGCTTTCGACCCACGGAATTCCCAACCTTTCAGTCGTACGATCCACTTGCCCATCGCTGCATGCGGATCGATTGTACCCAGTCACTCCAGAAGAAGACTCTCCCTAGCCCATGCGGGAAATGAAACTCTCAGATCTCAAGATCAAGACACCGACCGAACTTCTTGCTTTTGCCGAGGAACATGCGGTCGAAAATGCGAGCACCATGCGCAAGCAGGAGCTGATGTTCGCGATATTGAAGCAATTGGCTGACCAGGATGTCGATATTATCGGCGAGGGCGTTGTCGAAGTGCTTCAGGACGGTTTCGGGTTCCTGCGATCCCCCGACGCCAATTATCTCCCCGGGCCGGACGATATCTATATTTCCCCCTCCCAGATCCGGCGCTTTTCTCTGCGCACGGGTGACACGGTCGAAGGGGAGATCCGCAGTCCCAAGGATGGAGAGCGCTATTTCGCGCTGCTCAAGGTCAACAAGATCAATTTCGAGGATCCCGACAAGGCCCGTCACAAGGTCCACTTCGACAACCTGACGCCGCTTTATCCCGACGAGCGGCTGAAGATGGAAGTCGAACTGCCGAACGGCAAGGACTTCACGGCACGGGTCATCGACCTGGTCGCGCCGCTTGGCAAGGGCCAGCGCGGGCTGATCACCGCGCCGCCGCGGACCGGCAAGACGGTTGTCTTGCAGAACATCGCCAAGGCGATCACCACCAATCATCCCGAATGCTATCTGATCGTGCTGCTGATCGACGAGCGGCCGGAAGAAGTCACCGACATGCAGCGCACGGTCAATGGCGAGGTCGTGTCGTCGACCTTCGACGAACCGGCGGTGCGCCACGTCCAGGTTGCCGAAATGGTGATCGAAAAGGCCAAGCGCCTCGTCGAGCACGGACGCGACGTCGTCATTCTCCTCGATTCGATCACGCGTCTCGGTCGCGCCTACAACACCGTCGTCCCGTCCTCGGGCAAGGTGCTGACCGGCGGTGTCGACGCCAATGCGCTGCAGCGTCCGAAGCGCTTCTTCGGTGCCGCGCGGAACATCGAGGAGGGCGGGTCGCTGACAATCATCGCCACCGCCCTGATCGATACCGGCAGCCGCATGGACGAAGTGATCTTCGAGGAGTTCAAGGGCACGGGCAATTCCGAGATCATTCTCGACCGCAAGATCTCCGACAAGCGCGTGTTCCCGGCGATCGACATCCAGCGCTCCGGCACCCGCAAGGAAGAGCTGCTGGTCGATCCGGTCCAGCTCAAGAAGATGTTCGTCCTGCGCCGTATCCTCAATCCGATGGGCACGGTCGACGCCATCGAGTTCCTGCTCGACAAGCTGCGCCAGACCAAGTCGAACGACGATTTCTTCGACAGCATGAACACCTGAACCGTTTGCGATCCCCGCGCGGGTCGCGCGGCGTCGGATTCACGTGGAACACCCGCAAGCGCGCTTGCGGGTGTTTTGCATTGTGTTTCACGTGAATCAGGCCGATTCGGTTGCGCAACAATGCAAGAGAGCGGATATGCCCGAATACACGCTGGAAACCGACCGCCTGGTGTTGCGTCCCTGGCGCGCGGAAGATGCCGCGCCCTTCGCCGCTCTCAACGCCGATCCCCAGGTGATGCGCTACTTTCCCGCGACCCTCAGCCGATCCGAGAGCGATGCCATCATTACCCGCGCGAGGGCCAAGGCGGAGAGCGACGGGATCTGTTTTCAGCCGGTAGAGGAGAAGGCCAGCGGGCGGTTTCTGGGATTTGTCGGGCTTAACCGAGCGGCGCCCGACGTACCCGTCCCGGATACGCTCGAGATCGGCTGGCGGCTTGCCCGCCATGCCTGGGGGCATGGGTTTGCGACGGAAGCCGCCATGGCCTGGCTTCGATTCGGTTTCGAAACCTTGCGCTTGCCGGAAATCATCTCATTCACGACCCTCGGCAACACACCGTCGCGGCGGGTGATGGAGCGGCTCGGCATGAGTGAAGATCCCGCCGGCGCCTTTGAGCACCCCGCGATTCCAGCCGGTCATCCGTTGCGACCGCATGTGCTCTACCGCCTGTCGGCCGGGCGGTTTAGCGACCGCGCAGGTCGCGGAGATGATCGGCCACATGGGCCGGGTCGGTAAGCGGCGGTCCGCAGCGGCCGGCCGTGCACAGGTAAAGCGTCGGTTTGCCGTCGACGAGGGTCTTGTTGGCGGCCGGGTGATGGTCCGGCAGGGATGCGTCTCCGGTCGCGACGGTGCGACGGATAATCGCCGGGTCGGCAAGCGCTAGAAGCGCACGATCGAAGGCCGGGTCCCGGGCGCCGGTTTGCGTCACGCAGACCGCAAGCACGCCATGTTCCAGCGTGTCCATCGCGTTCAACAATCCGGCCGTTCCGAACACGTTCTTCAGAATAGCTTGCGAGAACGCTGAAAAGATCTGCTCCGCCCGATCCCTGTAAATGTCGTCGCCGGTGAGATGCCAGAGCCTGACGAGCGCTTCTGCCGCCATGGCGTTTCCATTTGGCGTCGCTTCATCATAGGCGGAGTAGGGGCGCACGATCAGACCCTCGGCCGCATCCGAGGTCAGGTAGTAGCCGCCGCGTTCATGGCTGTAGTGGCTATGCAGAAGGTCAGCCAGCTGTTTCGCGTCAGCGAGGTACCCGTCCGCCGTCTGCGGCTCGGGGGCGGCTTCTGCAAGGGTCACGGCGGCGACCATCAGTGCGGCGTGGTCGGTGGAAAATCCCGGGGCGACCATCGTTCCCGCCCGATAGGCATGGGCAAGGCCGGTTTCGGTCATCATGGTATCGAGGATGAACCGATAGGTCCGGGCAGCGGCTTCAGACAGGGATTCACGTGAAACATGATCCGCGGCGCGGACCAGCCCCGCGATCAGCAGGCCGTTCCAGTCCGCCAGGATCTTGTCGTCACGCCCGGGCTGGGCTCGTGTGTTGCGAACCTCAAGAAGCCGTTCGCGCCATCCCTGGAGGGTTTCCTCATCCGTCGGGTCGTCGGTATCATCGGTCCGCGTCAGCCGGTTGGGAATGCTCTTTCCTTCGAAATTGCCGGCCGGGGAAATGTCATAGACCCGGTTGAAGGCAACGGCGTCGGCCCCGCCGAGGACGTCGACCACCTGGTCCGGCGTCCAGACGTAGGTCCTGCCTTCCTCGCCATCGGTGTCGGCATCGAGGCTTGCGGCATAAGCGCCGTCGACCCGCATCTCCCGTTCCAACCATGCGGCGGTCTCCTCGATTCGCCTGCGGAACAATGCATCATTGCCGGGGGTGAGTTCGGCGCTTCCGACCAGGGCCAGATGCGTCAGATACTGGGCATTGTCGTAGAGCATCTTCTCGAAATGCGGAACGAGCCAGCGCTCATCGACCGAATAGCGCGACAGCCCGCCGCCGATGTGATCGTAAATTCCGCCGTTGCTCATCCGCTCCAGCGACAGGATGCAGCCGTTGCGCGCGGCCCTGTCGCCGGAGCGAAGGGCCGCGCGCCAGACCAGCTCCATGACGCTTGCCTGGGGAAATTTGGGAGCGCCTTTCGTTCCACCGGAAACCGGGTCGATCATGTCCGCGAGCTTCAGCCCCGCCGTCGTGGCAAGACCCCTGGGGAGCGAGACGTCTTCGCCGGACGGAACGGTGCGAAGATGGGCCATCAGGCCATCGCGGTTTTGATCGATTCGGCTGCGATCCGACTGGTAGCTCTTGGAAACCGCCAGAAGGACATCGACGAAGCCGGGTCGACCCCAACGTGCCGTTTTCGGAAAATAGGTCCCGCCCCAGAAGGGCTCGGCTTCGCTGGTCAGGAACATGGTGAGCGGCCAGCCGCCCTGTTCGCCAAGCGCATGCAGCGCGTTCATGTAGATCTGGTCGATATCCGGGCGTTCCTCGCGATCGACCTTGATGTTGACGAAGTGGGTGTTCATCACCTCCGCGACATCCCGATCCTCGAAACTCTCGTGCGCCATCACATGACACCAGTGGCAGGCGGCATATCCGACAGACAACAGGATCGGTTTGCCGCTGTCGCGGGCCTCGGCAAGCGCCTCCGGGCCCCAGGGGCGCCAAGCCACCGGATTGTCCTTGTGCTGCAGAAGATAGGGGCTCGTGGCAGTGGCAAGGCGGTTGTCGGTCATGGGGCTTCCCGGTAAGAGGGGCGCAAGCGGCGCGGGCGCGGATCTGTCCGTCCCGCCACCGGCTTCACCAGAAGGTAAGGCGCTGGCACACGCCTGCAAGACAAATGCCCTTGTGACGGGCACCGGAGAGCGAAACGGGCATGACGCAGGATACCATCTATGCCCTGTCGAGTGGGGGTCTGCCCACAGGCGTGGCGATCTTGAGGATTTCAGGACCGGCGGCTCGAGTCGCTCTCGAAACGATGTCGGGCCGGCTCCCCGAGCCGCGTATGGCTTCGCTGTCCCGCCTGCGCGATCCGCAAACGGGAGACCTTCTCGATGCGGCCCTGTGCCTGTGGTTTCCGGGGCCGGCAAGCTTTACCGGCGAGGACGTGGTCGAGATCCAGTGTCACGGCGGCCGGGCGGTGGTGGCAGCCCTCCTGACGGCGCTCGGGCGGATACCGGGTTATCGGCCGGCGGAGGCCGGAGAATTCACGCGGCGGGCCTTCGACAACGACCGGCTCGATCTGCTGGAAGCCGAGGGGCTTGCCGATCTGATCCATGCGGAGACGGAGGCGCAGCGCCGTCAGGCCGTTTCCCAGATGGGCGGGGCGCTGGGGGCGGTCTATGACGGCTGGCGGAGCCGATTGATTCGGATGCGTGCCATGATCGAGGCCGACTTCGATTTCGCCGACGAAGACGATGTGCCGGGCAGCGTCGCGGACGGGATCTGGGCGGAGGCGGAACGGTTGCGCGACGAGATCGATGCCCATCTCGCGCGTTCGCGCGGTGCCGAGCGGTTGCGCTCGGGCGTCCAGGTGGCGTTGCTTGGCCGGCCCAACGCCGGCAAGTCGAGCCTGCTGAACGCCATCGCGCAGCGCGATGTCGCCATCGTTACCGAGGAGGCTGGCACCACGCGCGACGTGATCGAGGTGCATCTCGATCTCGACGGCTATCCGCTCACCCTGATCGACACCGCCGGCATCCGCGAGGCGGAAGGCCAGGTGGAGCGGGAGGGGATCCGGCGGGCTCTGGCGCGCGCCGCCGATGCCGATCTGGTGCTGTGGCTGACCGATCCCGATGCGCAGGCCGGGCACGCCCGCGCCGCTCCTGAGGTCTCCGCCCCGGTCTGGACGGTTGCCACAAAGCAGGATCTTCCAGGGGCAGCGCCTTCCGGCCGCGGCGGCGAGGGGGATGAACCGAGGTTCCGCCTGTCGGCGCTGACCGGAGAGGGTCTCGCCGATCTGATCTCGGCCCTGGGCGCCTTTGCCCGTGACGCCGTCGGCAGCACCTCCGATCCGGTGGCGACCCGCGACCGTCACCGTCGCTGGATTGCGGTCGCACGCGAGTCGCTGACGGCGGCGATTTCGGGCGGACGGCCGCTGGAATTGCGCGCCGAAGACCTGCGCACGGCTGCGGATGCCCTTGGGCGGATTGCCGGCCGGGTCGGGGTCGAGGATCTGCTGGACGTGATTTTCTCTGAATTTTGTATCGGCAAGTAAACGAGCGTTTCACGTGAAACAGCAGGAATCGGGGTTCGATTCAAAACCGTAATGAAGACTCTCCCGTAATGACCGCTGTTTCTCCGGCAAACTCGCGCGGATGGGCGGCTTAGGCCGGGTCGGCGCCCGATATTTGCGCTGTCGTTTCTGCCTGACTTGGCGGAAGTTGTTTTGACCGTGTCGTGGCGATTGGATATTCAAAGACCATAATTACCGCTTGGCGGTTTCCCGGAAACGCACCTCTATCGGGCGGCCGGTCATTCGGCGACGGTCTGTCCTTCAGGCCGGCGTGGTTCTCACGGGCGGGGAATCGTTTCAGGCTCGACAGCAGGACGAGGGGACTGGCGCAGCGGCGGCACTTCCATCCTGAGCAATCGGAGACGTGACTATGGCGGACGCGATGCGTTCGAAGGGATCGCAGCCGGCGGATCGACGCCTCGATGTGATCGTGATCGGCGGCGGACATGCGGGCTGCGAGGCAGCGGCCGCCAGCGCACGCATGGGCGCGCGCACCGCTCTGGTGACCCACAGCTTCGCCACCGTCGGCGTGATGTCCTGCAATCCGGCGATCGGCGGTCTCGGCAAGGGCCATCTCGTGCGCGAGGTCGATGCGCTCGACGGCTTGATGGGGCGCGTCGCCGACAAGGCCGGCATTCAGTTCCGGCTGCTCAACCGGCGCAAGGGGCCGGCGGTGCGCGGTCCCCGTGCCCAGGCGGACCGGGCGCTCTACCGCGCGGCGATGCAGGACGCGATCCGCGAGACGGCCAACCTCGAGGTGATCGAGGGCGAGGCGGCCGAGCTGCTCGTCGCCGACGGGCGGGCGACCGGTGTGCGTCTCGCCGACGGGCGGGAGCTTTCCGCCGGCGCCATCGTGTTGACCACCGGGACGTTCCTGCGCGGTGTCATTCATATCGGCGATCAGCGGATTCCGGCCGGCCGGGCGGGCGAACCGCCGGCGCGGCGCCTTGCCGCCTCGCTGCTCGATCATGGCTTCGAGCTTGGCCGGTTGAAGACCGGGACACCGGCGCGGCTCGACGGGCGCACCATCGACTGGGCCCGGCTTGAGGAGCAGAAGGGCGATTCGGTTCCGGAACCATTTTCCACCCTGACGGCGGCCATCGAGACGCCGCAGATTTCCTGCCACATCACCCGCACGACGCCGGAGACCCACGACATCATTCGCGCGAACCTGCAGCGCTCGGCGATGTATTCCGGCCATATCACCGGGCAGGGGCCGCGCTATTGTCCTTCGATCGAGGACAAGGTGGTGCGCTTTGCCGACCGGGACGGGCACCAGATCTTTCTCGAGCCGGAGGGGCTCGACGACCACACGGTCTATCCGAACGGGATCTCCACGTCGCTGCCGGAGGATGTGCAGCTGGCGTTCCTCAAGACCATTCCGGGTCTGGAGCGTGTCTCGGTGATCAAGTCCGGCTATGCCATCGAATATGATCACATAGATCCGCGCGAGCTTCGCCGCACGCTGGAGACCCGTCGGGTCGCCGGTCTGTTTCTCGCCGGCCAGATCAACGGCACGACCGGCTACGAGGAGGCTGCAGCACAGGGGCTGGTCGCCGGGCTCAATGCGGCGCGGGGCGTCAGCGGCGGCGCGGAAATCGTCTTCGGCCGCGATCAGGGTTATATCGGCGTGATGATCGACGATCTCGTGACCTGCGGCGTGTCCGAGCCTTATCGCATGTTCACCTCGCGCGCCGAATACCGGCTGTCGCTGCGTGCCGACAACGCCGACCAGCGCCTGACGCCGCTCGGGCTGGAGATCGGCTGCGTCGGTGCGATCCGTCGAGTCGCTTTCGAAACGAAATGCGCAAGGCTTGCCGAGACCCGTGCGGTGCTGGAAGGCCTGACGGCGACGCCCGAGGTCGGGCGTCGCGCCGGTCTGCCGATCAATCAGGACGGCGTGCGCCGCTCGGCCTTCGAGCTTTTGTCCTATCCCGATATCGATCTCGACCGGTTGGCGGCGCTGTGGCCGCAGGAGATCGCCGCGCTCGACCGCGCCAGCGCGGAGCAGGTGGCGATCGATGCGCTCTATGCGGTCTACCTGCAGCGCCAGGCCGCGGATATCGACGCGCTGCGCCGGGACGAGGCATTGGTGTTGCCGCAGGACCTCGACTATGCCGCCGTGCGCGGGCTGTCGAACGAGGCGCGGCAGAAGCTCGACGCGGTGCGGCCGGAAACTCTCGGCCAGGCGGCGCGGATCGACGGGGTGACGCCGGCGGCGCTCAGCCTGCTGCTGTCACATGTCCGCCGGCGCGCGGACCGGCCGGGGGCTGCCGCATGAGCCGCCCCGCCGCCGTTTCCGTCACAGACAGTCCCCAGGTTCTCCACGACGTTTTCCCCGTTTCACGTGAAACAGAAGATCGGCTGAGGATCTACGTTGATCTGCTGCTGCGCTGGCAAAAGGCGCAGAACCTCGTGGCGCCGTCCACCTTGCCGGATGTCTGGCGCCGGCATGTCGCCGACAGTCTCCAGGTGCTCAAGGCCGGAGAGGGCGCGCGCCAGTGGGTCGACCTTGGCAGCGGCGCGGGCTTTCCCGGGCTGGTGACGGCCATCGCCTTGATGCAGGACGCGAAATCGCAGGGCGACGCCCATGTGCATCTGGTGGAAAGCAACCAGCGCAAGGTCGCCTTCCTGCGCGCGGTGATCCGGGAGACCGGGTGTCCGGCGACAGTCCATGCCGAGCGCATCGAGGCTGTGGCGGAAGATCTGGCATCCTCCGGAGCCACGCCGATCCAGGCGGTTTCGGCCCGCGCGCTCGCGGATCTTTCGGTTCTCTGCGGCTTTGCGGAGCCCTTTGTGCGCCACGGTGCGCTGGCGATTTTCCACAAGGGGAAAAATTTTCGCGAGGAGGTCGCGCAAGCGTCTCACGCCTTCGACTTCGACATGGTAGAACAGAACAGCCTCATCGATCCCGACAGCCGGCTCTTGATACTCAAGCGGATCCGGCCGCGCGGCGCGACAGGGAAAGGTTAGATCCGGATGAGCATGCTTCCTCAGTCTCCGCGCGTTCTGGCGCTGGCCAACCAGAAGGGCGGCGTCGGCAAGACCACGACCGCCATCAACCTCGGAACGGCGCTGGCCGCCATCGGCGAACGCGTGCTGGTGGTCGACCTCGACCCGCAGGGCAATGCCTCCACCGGTCTCGGCATCGACCGGCGGGCGCGGGACCTGTCGACCTATGATGTTCTGACCGGCGAGTGTTCCCTGGCCGAAACGATCCAGGAAACCGCCGTGCCGCGCTTGTGGGTGGCGCCATCGACCATGGACCTTCTGGGTGTCGAGCTGGAGATCGCCTCGCGCTCCGACCGGGCGCATCGGCTGCGCTCCGCCGTGTCGGAGATGGCCCACGGCGAGCGTGGCAGCGAAGGCGGCTTCGATTTCACCTATGTGCTGATCGACTGCCCGCCGTCGCTCAACCTGCTGACCATCAACGCGCTGTCGGCGTCCCATTCGATCCTGGTGCCGCTGCAGTGCGAGTTCTTCGCGCTGGAGGGTCTCAGCCAGTTGCTGAGCACGGTCGAGCAGGTCAAGGCGGCGCTGAATCCGGAACTGTCCATCCACGGCATCGTGCTGACGATGTTCGACAGCCGCAACAACCTGTCCAACCAGGTGGTGGCGGATGTGCGCGAGACCATGGGCGATGCGGTCTATGACACGATCATCCCGCGCAATGTGCGGGTGTCGGAAGCGCCGTCCTACGGCAAGCCGGCGCTGCTCTACGATCTGAAGTGCTCCGGCAGCCAGGCCTATCTGCGGCTGGCGTCGGAGATCATCCAGCGGGAGCGGGCGCTGCGCGGTGTCGCTGCCTGATCGGGATACGGTGCGGTTGCATTGGATTCGGATGCGCAACAATTGGACTTGCGGACTTTCAAGGGAACACGCGCACGGGGCGCGCGCATGGGTGACGAGTGAGCGAAATGGCTGACGACGACGGTGGAAAGAAGAAGCGGCTCGGACGGGGACTGGCCGCGCTGATCGGTGAGGTCGGAACCGAGCCGCCCGCGGATCCGCGTCCGCCGCGCGACACGCGCCGGGTGCCGATCGAGTTCCTGACCGCCAACCCGCGCAACCCGCGCAAGAGCTTCACCGAGGCGGATCTCGACGACCTGACCTCCTCCATCCGCGAGAAGGGGATCGTCCAGCCGCTGCTGGTGCGTCCTGTGTCGGCCCGCGACAACGCCTATGAGATCATTGCCGGCGAGCGGCGCTGGCGGGCCGCGCAGCGCGCCGGCCTGCATGTCGTGCCGGTCGTGGTGCGCGATGTCACCGATCAGGAAGCGCTGGAACTGGCGATCATCGAGAACGTCCAGCGCGCCGATCTCAATCCGATCGAGGAGGGGCTCGGCTACGACCAGCTCGTCCAGGAGTTTTCCTACAGCCAGAGCGAACTGGCCAAGGTGATCGGCAAGAGCCGCAGTCATGTGGCCAACACGCTGCGCCTGCTCAAGCTTCCCAACTCGGTGAAGGACTATCTGGCGGAAGGCCTGCTGACGGCGGGCCACGCGCGTGCGCTGATCACGGCCGAGGATCCGGCAGCACTTGCCGAGCTCATCCTGGAAAAGGGCCTGAACGTGCGCGAGGCCGAGCGGCTGGCGCAGGACCCGGATGCTTTCGCCAAGAAGGTCGGGCCGAAAGGCAAGGTCGAAAAGGCCGAGAAGGACGCCGACACGCGGGCGCTGGAAAAGCGGCTGACCGATACGCTCGGCCTGAAGATCGCCATTGCCCACAAGCAGGACAAGGGCACGGGCGAGCTCAAGATCCGCTATGCATCGCTGGAGCAGCTCGACGAGATTTGTCGCATTCTCGGCGTTCCGTCCTGATTTCTCAAATTAAATCAATATCATAATATAAAGGCCGCCGGCGTTTCGGCGGCCGTCTTCGTGCTGCGGTCAAAGCCTTCGGTTGCAACCGTGGGTGCCGGGCGCTGAGCGGCGCTTTCTCGAAAAAAGGAAGAACGCCGTCAATTGATGTCGACGGCTTCGTCGGCCTCGAGGATGCGCCGCAGGCGGGCGAAGGCGAGGCGGATGCGCGATTTCACCGTGCCGAGCGGCAGGCCGGTGTCTTCGGCGATCTGGCTGTGCGACAGGCCGGAGAAAAACGCGCGGCGGATGAGATCGGCCTGTTCCTCGGGAAGCGAGGTCAACGCCTCGCGCACGCGGTCCTCGCGCAGGCGGGCATCGAGCTCGTCGTCCTGGTCCTCAGGTGCGGCGGGCCGCAGGCTCGGGTCTTCCTTGTCGAGCAGGGCCGAGCGGTCGCGCCTGAGCGCGTCGATCCGTCGGTTGCGGGCGATGCGGAACAGCCAGGTGGCGGCTGTCGCGCGGCTGGCATCGAAGAGATGCGCCTTGCGCCACAGGGTGATCATCACCTCCTGGGTCAGTTCTTCCGCCGAGGCGGCGTCGGCCCCCAGGCGTATGAGATAGGACTTCAGGCGCGGCGCGAAATGGTCGAACAATCCCGCAAAGGCGGTCTTGTCGCGTTGCTCTGCAACGCGGCGGATCAGGTCTGTCAGCGGGTCGGGCTTTGCCACGGTCTATGCGGCCTCACCCGTCCAAGGAAGCTGGTCGGCAGTGTTCCACATTGGTTGTCGTTTTCCATTCCTGCTTGCCGCGCCCGATATGCCGGTTCCCATGATCCACGGCTGGATACAGGTTCCGAACACCCGGAAACCGTCTTTCGATCCCTGCGGGCACAACAGCCCGCCATCACCGCATTCGTCAATAGCGTTTTGGTTTATCCCGCATTTCCGGTGATGTCACACTCTCGCCCGATTTGTACAGGCAGCGTGCTCTGCATCACGATCATACCGGGTTTTACAGGTCGCGCCACGTTAGCGCGCGTCTATCAACCCTTTCGTAACTTGCGGCGCGATAACCTTAAGACAAGGTAACCCCAACCTGGCAAGTTTGACCCAAATCCAACGGGAGCAGTAGCGGTTAGGAGATGATGCAGGCACGAACGCTAATTCCGGCCCTTCTTGCGCTTGTTTTCACGAGCGCGGCAGCGCTGGCGCAGACGCCGGCTCTGATCGGCCAGCACAGCGCATGGGCGACCTATTCCTACGGCGGTGCCAAGGGCAAGGTCTGTTACGCGCTTTCGAAACCCACGAAGCTCGCGCCGAGCGATCGCAATCACGGAGATGTGTTCTTCTTCGTGTCGAACCGCCCGGGTGAGAATGTCGACAACGAGCCGAGTGTGATCGTCGGCTATTCCTTCAAGGAGCAGTCGTCTGTTTCCGTTGATATCGACGGGCAGAAGTTCACGATGTTCACCAAGAAGGATGGCGCCTGGATGGCCAATCCGGCGGAAGAGCGCAAGCTCGTCGCCGCGATGAAGGCCGGACGGGAGATGGTCGTGTCGGGCGTATCGGCGCGCGGCACGCAGACGACCTACACCTATTCGCTGTCCGGCGTGACGGCGGCGATCGGCTCCGCGGACACGGCCTGCCGGTAAGGCTGGCGGGTTTTGGCGGGCGATCGGACTCGCATTCGCATGCGATGACGTATATCTAGACGTCCTGTCGAAAGGCGGTGGTTCAGGCCACCGCCTTTCGGCGTTGGCGGAGGCCTCTCGCGTTTCGGGGCATCCGCCGCGAGCCCCGGCATGTTAGGCTTTGGCCGCACGACGCCCAGAGGCCCTGCCGGAGCCGCACCCAGACAACGCACGAACCTTTGGAACCCGGATCATGACCGTGATCGACATCGATGGACCCGACAAGCGGCGCGGCACCTCGCCCGCCCCGGCAACGGCGGCACAGCCTGCGGAAAAGCCGACGCTGATCGGTCTCGACCGTGACGAACTGGCGCAGGCCCTTGCCGGCATTGGCGTTCCCGAGCGCCAGCTGCGCATGCGGGTCGCCCAGATGTGGCATTGGCTCTATGTGCGCGGCGTGTCGGATTTTGCCGATATGCTCAATGTTTCCAAGGATCTGCGCGCGCAACTCGCCGACGCTTTCACCATCGCGCGGCCCGAGATCGTCTCGGAGCAGATTTCCAACGACGGCACGCGCAAGTGGCTGTTCCGCTTCCCGCCGCGCGGGGCCGGCCGTCCGGTGGAGATCGAAACGGTCTATATTCCGGAAGAGGGGCGCGGAACGCTTTGCGTGTCCTCGCAGGTGGGCTGCACGTTGACCTGCAGCTTCTGTCATACCGGCACCCAGCGGCTGGTGCGCAATCTGACGGCGGAGGAAATCCTCTCGCAGATCCTGATCGCCCGCGACCGTCTCGGCGATTTTCCGCGCGGCTCGACGCCGGCCGATGCGGCGGTGCCGAGCGAGGGCCGGCTTGTCACCAACATCGTGATGATGGGCATGGGCGAGCCGCTCTACAATTTCGACAACGTCAAGAAGGCGCTGCTGATCGCGTCCGATGGCGACGGATTGTCGCTCTCCAAGCGGCGCATCACCCTGTCGACCTCAGGCATCGTTCCCGAAATCGCCCGCACCGGCGCCGAAATCGGCTGCATGCTGGCGATCTCGCTGCATGCGGTGCGCGACGACTTGCGCGACGAACTGGTGCCGATCAACAAGAAATGGAACATCGCGGCGCTGCTCGACGCCTGCCGCGCCTATCCGGGGCTGAACAACGCCCGGCGGATCACCTTCGAATATGTGATGCTCAAGGGCGTCAACGACAGTCTGGCCGATGCCCGCAAGCTGGTGCAGCTCCTGAAGGGCATTCCGGCCAAGATCAACCTGATCCCGTTCAACCCGTGGCCGGGGTCGGGGCACGAATGTTCCGACTGGGAGCAGATCGAGGCTTTCGCGGATGTGGTGAACAAGGCCGGCTATGCCTCGCCGATCCGCACCCCGCGCGGGCGGGACATCTTCGCCGCCTGCGGCCAGCTCAAGTCGGAATCGGAGCGCATGCGCGCCCGCGACCGGGCAGCGCTTGAGGCAGCACCCGCCGGGCAAAGCGCCTGAGTGACATGATCGATGCCGCCGCAGTCCTCGCCCAGACGATCCGTGTGGTGATCGCGCTGGTGCTTGCCTTCGTCGCGGCGGGCGTCTTTCTGGCCTTCGGCCTGTTTCAGGCCTGGACGGGGGACGCGCATCCGGCGGAGATCGGGGCCGCTGTCGGCGCCGGGCTCGTCGGGGCGAGCGTGATCGGCGGGTTGTCCTTCGTGCCGGCGCTGATTGCCGTCCTTTTTTCCGAAATGCTGCGGCTGCGCGGCATCGTGTTTCACCTTGCCGCCGGCGGACTGATCGCGCTCGCGCTTTGGGTCATGCAGGACGCCGGGGGACAGGCGGCGGGCGTCCAGAGCGCGCCCTCAGGCCTGCCGCGCGGCAGCCTCGTGGTGCTGGCGGCTGGCTTCGTCGGCGGCTTCGTCTACTGGCTCCTGGCGGGCCGTCAGGCCGGGTGTTGGCGCATGAAGACGCCATCGTCCCGCGACACCAGCGATCCTTCCGAATAGCTTTGCTGCGGATGCAGGGCGCCGTCAGGAGCGTTTGCGGCTCTTTGGCGTCAGCGCCTCGCGCGCAGCGTCCAGATGTTCGTCGCGCACATGGGCACGCACCAGCGCCAGAACGCCCATCAGCACGCTGGCGTCATCGGTAAAGCCGACGCCGAGCAATACGTCCGGGATCACGTCCAGAGGCATCACGAAATAGGCAAGCGCGGCCAGAATGGCGCCGCGCACCCGCGACGGCGTCGCCGGATCGAGCGCGCAGTAATAGGCGGCGATCACGTCTTCCATGAAGGGTATCTGGCCGGCGGCCTTGCGCGCGACATCGAAGATGCGCGCACGCACCTTGCGTTCGCGCTCCTCCTCGGGGCCGAGATATTCCGGATCGATACCGAGGTTGTCGTAGCTGGCCGCCATCTGTCATCCCTTTCGCGTCGAATGTCGCGGACAGGGGATATGTGGGGTGCGCGGCGGGCAAAATCAAAGCGCGCCGCGCGGCCCCCGTTTCCTCGGGTCCCGGCGATGGCCGGCCCGGTCAGTGGCGGAAGTGCCGCATGCCGGTGAAGACCATGGCAAGCCCGGCTTCGTCGGCCGCGTCGATCACGTCCTGGTCGCGCATGGATCCGCCCGGCTGGATCACGGCGGTCGCGCCCGCCTGGGCTGCGGCGAGCAGACCGTCGGCGAAGGGGAAGAAGGCGTCGGAGGCAACCGCCGAGCCTTGCGTGCGCGGCGCGTCCCAGCCGGCCGTCTTGGCCGCATCCTGCGCTTTCTGGGCGGCGATGCGCGCGCTGTCGATGCGGCTCATCTGGCCGGCGCCGATGCCCGCCGTTGCTCCGTCCTTCACATAGACGATGGCGTTGGACTTCACGTGTTTCGCCACGCGGAAGGCGAACTTGAGGTCCGCGAGCTCCTGTTCGCTCGGCTGGCGCTTGGTGACCACCTTGAGGTCGAGATCATCGACGACGCCGGTGTCGCGGTCCTGGACCAGCAGGCCGCCGGCCACCGACTTGACGATGCGGCCGCCGGCGCGCGGGTCGGCAAGGCCGCCGGTCAGGAGCAGGCGCAGGTTCTTCTTCGCCGCGACGATCCGGATAGCCTCGTCGCTGGCGTCGGGGGCGATGATCACCTCGGTGAAGATCTTGACGATCTCGGTCGCGGCGTCGGCGTCGAGCGGGCGGTTCAGCGCGACGATGCCGCCGAAGGCGGATACGGGATCGCAGGCCAGCGCCTTTTCATAAGCGTCCTTGAGACTGTCGCCGACGGCGACGCCGCAGGGGTTGGCGTGCTTGATGATCGCGACGGCGGCGGAGACGGCCGGATCGAATTCGCTGACCAGCTCGAAGGCGGCATCCGTGTCGTTGATGTTGTTGTAGGACAGCGCCTTTCCCTGCACCTGCCGGGCGGTGGCGACGCCGTTGCGGCGTTCCGGCGTGGTGTAGAAGGCCGCCTGCTGGTGCGGGTTCTCGCCGTAGCGCATTACCGAGGAAAGCTGGCCGCCCATGGCGACGTGGGCCGGCGCCGGCTCGCCGATCGCGCCCGCGAACCAGTTGGAGACGGCCGCGTCATAGGCGGCGGTGCGGGCGAAGGCCTTCTGCGCCAGCCGCTTGCGCAGCTCCAGCGGCACCTGGCCCTCGTTGTGGTCCATGGCGTCGATCACGCCGGCATAATCGGCCGGATCGCTGATCATGGTCACATAGGCGTGGTTCTTGGCTGCCGCGCGGGTCATCGCCGGTCCGCCGATGTCGATGTTCTCGATGGCGGTCGCGAAATCCGCGCCCTTCGCCACCGTGTCCTCGAAGGGGTAGAGGTTCACGCAGACGAGGTCGAAGCCCTCGATGCCGTGCTCGCGCATGGCCGCGGCATGGTCGGCATCGTCGCGGATCGCGAGCAGGCCGCCGTGGACCTTGGGATGCAGCGTCTTCACCCGTCCGTCCATGATCTCGGGAAAGCCGGTGACCTCGGAAATGTCGCTGACGGCAAGGCCCGCGTCGGCAAGGGCCGCCCGTGTGCCGCCGGTGGAGACCAGCGAAACGCCGCGCGCGGCCAGGGCCTTGGCAAAGTCGATGAGGCCCGTCTTGTCGGAGACGGACAGAAGCGCGCGCTTGACGGGGACCAGCTCGGGAACGGGAGTGCGTTTCGACACCACGGCCATGTGGATTTTCCTTCGGCGGTTGGGCATTGGGAGATGGCCCAAGCGCCTAGCATGAAGCGCCGATTTCGGAAAGGCGATGATGGGGGAAAGCCGCGAGAAAACGCGCAAGGCCCGGCGTTTTTCAGGCGTTTGGCGGCGCCGTCGGCCGGTTTTTGCGACTAGAGGTCGAGTTCTTCCGCGCCTGCATCGCTGACACGCCGGCGAACGGCCTGCGGGGCGGCCGTGCGGCGGAACTGCCAGGCGGCTTCGCGGCGGTGGGCGACGCGGCCGTAGACCACGATCTGCTCGCTGCGCCGGTGGCCGTAGGAATCCGACAGATAGATCGATTCCTCGATCACGGTTTCGCAGCCCGGCGCGACGAATTCCCAGGCCTCGCCATCGGGCGCGACGATCAGCACGGCGGTTCCCGCCCGAACGGTGCTCGCCTTCAGCGCCGGATGCAGATGAAAGCGCAGGGCGAATTCGTCGCCGCGCACGGCCTTTCCGGTCGGCATGAACCGGTCGATGCCGTCGAGCACGCTGCCGTCGGTCGCAAGCGTCAGCTCGCGCTCGTGCAGCAGGCGGTGGCTTTCCTGATAGCCGTTATGGCTGGCGATGACGCGCAGGCCGTCGGGGCCGTCGTCGCGGGTGACGGGCACCTGCGTCGGGCCGGCGACGATGGGCGCGCCGAGCCAGTCGCGGTAGCGCGGATCGGAGAGGAAGCGCGCGGAGGAGGTGTCGTCGATGGTCGCGGTCGAATGGGCGGCGGTGGAGCGCGAGACGGTGCGCCAGGTGCCGCGATCGGACGACGAGACGCCGCAGTTGACGATCAGCCGGGTGCGCCGGGAGGACATCTCGAAGGACAGGCAACCGGCATGGGCGTTGAGGCTGAGGGCCGGCGGCGGCGGGCAGCCGGTCTCCATCAGCACCACCGTGTCGCCGGCGCTGAGCCGCTGATAGCCGGAATGCGGCGCATTGCTCGGCGGGGCGCCGCGGGCATCGTCATAGGCAAGGATCGTGGCCACCAGATCCGCCGGGGTCGGCCCCATGCCGTTGAAATGGGCGAAGGCCCCGTCGCCATGGCGAAAGAAGCGGATCATCGGCATCATCCGGTCGATCGACTGCATCACCGCCTGGGGCGTCGGCAGGCCCTGCACCGTCAGCGCGTGGCGCACGGGCAGAAGATCGACGAGAATGTCTAGAAGCGCCGCCGGATTGCGCGACACATGGCCGCCGTCGGCGAGGATCTGGCGGGTCAGCTCCTGGTCGAGACGGCGCAGGCTCTGGCGCACGTAGCGTCCCTGTCCGGACATCGATACGGTGGCGGCGGCAACGGCGATGGCCGCGGTCAGCCGCGGCACGCCGTCGGGCGTCTCGTTCATCGTGCGCCGGAGATAACGGACCTGGCGCGCCAGGGAGCGCAGGAAGCGGCGGTAGAACTCGCGGTCGCAATCCTCAAGGATCAGCGGCGACTGTGACAGCCAGGCCAGCACCCGGCGCGCCACGACGGGCTGTTCCCAGCCGGTGTCGTGCCAATAGCCGCAAAACCGCATCCAGTCGTCGACGAGCGCGCGTGCGTTCTGGCGCGCGACCACGGTGTCGGCGGCCTTGAGGTGGCGCAGCCAGCCGAAGCCGTGCAGCGCCCGCGCCCAGTCGCGCGACGGCGGCTCGACCTCGAAGGGCGAGCGTCCGTTTGCCTCGATCTGTTGACCGGCGAAAACGAAGCGGCCGGCATAGATGTCGGCCGCATTGGTGCCGTCCGCCGTGCGCAGGTCCTGCGGCGCGATCAGAAGTCGCGCCGGCGCGCCGGAAAACGGTCGCCATCTGAACAGGGGTCCGCCGTGAACCCAGCGCAATATGGACTGCCAGGCCGTGTGCGCGAGAAGACGCCAGACCCGTGCCCGTTCGGCCACTGACAATAGCGTCATCTCGATCGGTTTCCCTCCAGCCCGCCGGGCGTTGCACTCGTTTCCTTTCGCGACGCATGTTCGCATTTGAAACGAGTCTTACGGATTAAGGTTAGCGATCCGTTACAACTTAATGCTCGATTCGACATGTATCTTTGGAAATCTGCCGGTTTATTCCGGTTTTTGGCTGGCCGCAGGGTCAGCCGCACGAGCGGCCGGCCGCAAACGACGGCAAGACGGGACCGGGAAACATGCCGCGACCGGCCGGTGGCGGCGATGTTACAGGGCCTTGTACATGTAGGTGGTGGAATGCAGCCGCTTGCCGTCGGGATCGAGCGCGAAACCGGGCACGATGCCCGCTTCCGTGTAACCGAGGGAGGCATAAAGGCTCTGGGCGGCGTCGCCTGTTTTCGTGTCGAGGGTGATCAGCGTCTTGCCCCGGGCCCTGGCGTGTCCTTCCAGCGCCTGCATCAATGACCGGGCAATGCCCCGTCGCCGGTGGTGCGGGTGCACCGCCATTTTCGAGACCTCGCAGCGATGCGGCTGATTGGGCGGAAGCCGCGTTTCAAGCTGCACGGTGCCGACCGCTGTATCGCCGGAAACGGCCGCCAGCAGCACCCGGTTACCCCGGCGAACCTGCGGAAACACGTTTTCCGTCCAGAAAGCCCGCGCGGCCAGCGGGTCGAGCGGCTGCAGGAAGCTGATCGCCGCGCCGGCATCCACGCTGGCGACGAGGATGGCGGACAGGGCGTCGAGATGCGCCTCGAGCGCGTCGCCGGACAAGGGGATGATGGAAACCTCGGGCACGGGGCGGGACGTGGTCTCGGGCATGGGCTCAGTCCAGCAGCAGCAGATAGGCGGCGGGCTCGGCGCCGGTTTCGAAGCGCGAGGCGCCGAAAAGCCGATAGCGCAGGCAGTCGCCCTGCGACAACGCGTAAGCCTGGCCGTCGATCTCGACATCGAGCCTGCCCTCCAGCATGACCAGATGGTGCTCCTGACCGGAGACCGGCGGCGTTTCATAGTCGATGCGGGTGTTTGCCTTCAGGTCGCAGCGGATCACCTCGGCGTTCAGGCCGCGGCTTGGCGGCGAGACGACCCGGCGCGTGAAACCGGCGTCGGCATCGGCCCATGTCGTCTGATCCTTGTGGGCGACAAGCGGCTGAAATCCGCCGTCGAGGGGGGCGAGCAGCCGGGTCAGGGTCAGGCCGAAGGCCGAGCAGAGCTTCGCCAGCACCTGCGTGTTCGGGCTGACCTCCGCGTTTTCGATCCGCGACAGCGTCGCCCGACTGACCGAACTCCGGTCGGCCAGCTCCTGCAGCGTCCAGCCCTCGCGGGTTCGCAGGGTGTGGATCCGCTCGGCAAGTCTGGCATCCTGGTCGATCACCATGGAAATTCTCATTTGTGAGCGATGCTCTCATAAATGGGATAATCGATGGCCGATCCTGCGTCAAGGGTCGCGACGAGCGTGCCCCCGGTCGAGACGGGTCGGCCGGTGATATCCGCAAGGAGCGGGCGATTTGTCGTCCTGGATCAGCCGGTCGCGTCCGTGGAGGCGCGGCGCACCAGCCTTGCGGCAAAGAAGCCGTCGAGCCCGCCGGCAGCCGCCGGATCGCGCGGGAGCGACGAGGGCAGCGTGCGCAGGTCTCCGGCGTCGGTCACCGTTCCCGCCACGCCGGTTTCCGCCTCGCGGATCGGCTCGCGGCGGAAGTCCGGATTGGCGGCAAGAAACGCCTCGATCTGCTTCTCGCCTTCAGCCGGCTCGAGCGAGCAGGTGCAATAGACGAGGGTTCCGCCGGACGCGAGCCAGGTCGCCGCCCGTGCAAGCAGCGATGCCTGACGCTCGGCGAGCGTGTCGATATCCTCCTTGCGCCGGTTCCAGGCAACCTCCGGGTGGCGGCGGATCGTACCGGTCGCGCTGCAGGGCGCATCGAGCAGGATCGCATCGAAGAGCTTCCCGGGATCGTATTCCAGCAGGTCGGCGGCCACCACCTCGGCCTGAAGTCCGAGCCTTTCGAGATTTTCCGACAGCCGCGCAAGGCGCTTCTTTGAGATGTCGAAGGCCGTGACCGACGCGCCGGCCTGGGCGAGTTGCGCTGTCTTGCCGCCGGGCGCGGCACACAGGTCGGCCACCCGCTTGGCCGAGACGTCTCCCAGCAGCTTTGCCGGCAGGCTGGCGGCGGCGTCCTGCACCCACCAGGCACCCTCGTCGTATCCGACAAGGGCTTCGATGCGCCCGCTGGTCTCCGCGAGGCGAACGGTGTCGCGCGCGACAATCTGCCCGCCGAGACGCTCGGCCCAGGCCTGCGGGTCGGCTTTTACGGTGAGGTCCAGATTGGGTTCATGCTGGTGCATGGCGGCGATCGCCAGCGCCGTTTCCTCGCCATAGGCCTTCTGCCAGCCGGCGAAGAGCCAGACCGGCGTGTTGCGCCAGACCTGCCCGGTCTTCTCCAGCAGTTCGGCGGAGTTGTCCGACATGCGCCGCAACACGGCGTTGACGAGACCCTTGTAGCGGCGGGTCACCGGATCGCGACCGGCGTCGGCAACGGCGATGTCGACGGCAGCCCGGTCGGGCACCTCCATGAACAGGATCTGTGCGCCCGCGACATGCAGGATGTTCATGACGGCGCCGGTCTTTTCCGGGATCGGACGCTCCAGCAGCATCTCGAGGGCAGCCGCGATCTGGCCGCGGCGGCGCAGCGCAAGGCCGAGGATGGCACGCACCAGCGCGCGGTCCTTGTCGCCGAGCGTGTGCAACTCGGGATGTCCGCGTGCGTCGTGAAGCTCCTCGTCGAGCGGCCGACGTCCGTAGATCACGCGGCCCAGCACCTCGGCCGCGATCTTGCGCGCCTTGAGGCCCGGGGTCTCGCGGCCAGTCGTCGACCGGTCCGCAGTCCCGCGCCCGGACTGGGGCGGACGGCGTTTCGCGTTCGGGGTCTTGCGGCCGGGCGGTCTGGAGGTCGGCACGATGGGGCGCGTCTTTCGGTTTGACGGACCGCCCGGTCTCTCGCGGGTGTCGCGGAGCGGGCGGTCGCGGGGTCCTGGTCAAGCGAGACTGCGCATATGCACCGCCGGGCGCGGTCTTCACAAGGCCGAAATCGCCCGACGGCCTGCGAAAAGGCGCCCGATCCTTTCGTCAGCCCCAGGGGCCGCGCGATGCCGGGCCGTCGGCGCGGGTGCCACCCGTCCCGGTGCCGCGCCGGCCCCAGGGGCCGGGAGGATCTGCCCGCACCGGACCCTCGAAGCGGGCCCCGCCCCCGCCGCCGGACGCCATCTCGCGCAGGGCGCGGATGCGGTTTTCGGTGTTGGGGTGGGTGGAAAATAGGTTGTCCATGCGCTCGCCCGAAAGCGGATTGATGATGAACATATGCGCGGTCGCCGGATTGCGTTCGGCATCCGGATTGTGGATGCGCGCCGCGCCGCCGGCGATCTTGTCGAGCGCGGAGGCAAGCCAGATCGGATTGCCGCAGATCTCGGCTCCCATCCGGTCGGCGGCATATTCGCGGGTGCGGCTGATCGCCATTTGCACCAGCATCGCCGCCATCGGCGCGACGATCATCATCACGATCACGCCGACGAAGCCGAGCGGATTGTTGTTGTCGCGGTTGCCGCCGAAAAAGAACGCGAAATTGGCGAGCATGGAAATCGCGCCGGCAATCGTCGCGGTGATCGTCATGATCAGCGTGTCGTGGTTCTTCACATGCGCGAGCTCGTGCGCCATCACGCCTGCAACCTCTTCGCGCGACAGCGAATTCAGCAGTCCGGTGGTGGCCGCGACGGCGGCATTTTGCGGGTTGCGGCCGGTGGCGAAGGCGTTGGGCTGGGGGTTGTCGATGAGATAGACCTTCGGCATCGGCAGGTCGGCCCGCGCCGCGAGCTCGCGCACCATGGCGAACAGCTCCGGCGCCTGGCGTTCGTTCGCCTCCACCGCATGGTGCATCCTGAGCACCATCTTGTCGGAGTTCCAGTAGCTGAACAGGTTCATGCCGGCGGCAATCACGAACGCGATCATCATGCCGGACTGGCCGCCGATGAAGAACCCGAGCCCCATGAAGAGCGCGGTCATCGCGGCAAGCAGAAGTGCCGTGCGGAAATAGTTCATCCGTTTCAACCTCGTCTGGCGGCGGTGCCGCGTCGCTCCCCGTCGTCTTGCCCGGGTGCTTCGGCCGGTGGCGTTGCAGGCCACCGGTATTGCGCCCTATATGTTGGCGGAGACGGTCCGTTGCGCAAGAGAGCGGGCCGCGTTTCCCGTGTCCCCCGCCCTTGCCCCGGCAACCGCGAAGGCCAGCAACCGCCATGTCCAAGACGACCGACCTCCAGGATCCGACCCCGCCGTCAGCCGCTTCCGTCGCGGATCCGGCAGCGGAGGCCCCCGCCCCGCGCCGCTTCGAGGATCTCCCCGCACCGGCACAGCGCGCCCTGAAGGAAGCCGAAGCCCGGCGCAAGGAGATCGACGCCCGCCAGAAGGCCTTTCCCCGGGAGATCGACGGGCGCGGCGGGCTGGAACCGACGCGCTATGAAGACTGGGAAATCAAGGGCATCGCCTGCGACTTCTGACCGGCGGACACCGCCGGGCGCGCGGTCTGTGTAAAGCGCGGCCGCTTTCGCTCCTTGGTTAATGAGGGATTTACCAACCGGCGATAGGCTTTGCGGACAAAACGAGACCGGTCGGGGTGGAGAACTGTTGCTTCCCCGAGAGCTGGTTGAATGATTTCAAGATCTTAGGTTCCGCGCGCGCCAGTTTGGCGTGGAACGGGAGAAGTCAGGTCCGCATGTCCGTGTCGCCCATTCGTTCTGCAGCCTCCGGCCCCGGCCTGCCGTCCGCCAATCCGTTCGAGCGGCTGGCGGCGCTGATCGAGGGCGTGCCTCCGGGCGCGGAGCCGATCGTGATGACCATCGGCGAGCCGCGTCATCCGATTCCGGCCTTCACCGGCGACATCCTGGCCGCCAATCTCGCCGACTTCAGCCGCTATCCGAACATTCGCGGTACCGACGATTTCCGCGCCGCCGTCTCCGGCTGGCTCGACACGCGCTATGGCCTTGGCGGAACGCTGGACAGCGCGCGCGGCGTCTTGCCGCTCAACGGATCGCGCGAGGGGCTGACCTTTGCCGCACTCGGCGCGCGCGATTATCTCGCCAAATCGACCGAGCGCCCGGCGGTGCTCATGCCCAATCCCTTTTACCAGACCTACGCCGCCGCCGCCCATGTGGCGGGTGCGGAGGCCGTCTATCTGGATGCCGGGGCGGAGACCGGGTTCCTGCCCGATCTGGACGCGCTCTCCCCGGCGCTTCTGGAGCGGACGATTGCCTTCATCTACGCCTCGCCGGCCAATCCGCAGGGCGCGGTCGCCGATCTCGCGACCTGGACGAAACTGATCGGCCTTGCCCGCAAGCATCGCTTCTTCATCATCGCCGACGAATGCTATTCGGAGATCTACCGCGACACGCCGCCGCCGGGCGTGCTGGAAGCCGCCCATGCGACGGGCGACGGCTTCGCCAATGTGGTCAGCCTGAATTCGCTGTCGAAACGGTCGAACCTCGCCGGTCTGCGCTGCGGCTTCGCCGCCGGCGATCCGGAGTTCCTGGCAAGCTGGTCGCGGTTTCGCGGGCTGGCCGCGCCGCAAGTGCCGATGCCGCTGCAGGCGGTGGCCGCCGCCGCCTATCGCGACGAGGCGCATGTCGCGGAAAACCGTCGTCTCTACAACGAGAAATACGCGAGCGCGGAGCGGATCCTCGGATCTCTCTTCGCCGATGTCGTGCCGGAAGGCGGGTTCTTTCTCTGGCTGGATGTGGCGCGCTGGGGCGGTGGCAGCGCGGTTGCCAAACGGCTCTGGGCCGAGGCCGGCGTGAAGGTCCTGCCGGGCGACGTGCTTTCGGTCGATGCCGGCTCCGGAAATCCCGGCGCCGATTTCATCCGTCTCGCGCTGGTCGACGATCTCGCCACCGTCGAGACCGGCCTCACGCGTGTCCGCAGCGTTCTGGGAGGGTCTTGAGATCATGCGTCGTGCCACCCCTGCCCGCTCCGGCCGTGCCGCGGCCCTTGGACTGGAAGATACCGAAGCGCCGCTGAAGCGGTTCCTGAAGCGCAACATGATCGGCGCGGCGGGTCTCGCCGTGATCGCCGCCAGCGCAGCGCTTGCCTCCGCGCTTGCCACCTGGTCGGTCACCGACCCGAGCTTCAGCCACGCCACCACCGCGCCGGTGCGCAATGCGCTCGGCTGGCCCGGTGCGGTGATCGCCGATTTCTTCATGCAGGCGATCGGGCTTGCGGCGGCCGTGTTCCTCGTGCCCGTGGTTCTGTGGGGCTGGCGGTTGCTGTCGGCGCGCGCGAGCCGCATCGCTGTTCGGCGTCTGGGCGCCTGGGTGGCCGGCACGCTTCTGGCCGCCGGGGCGCTTGCCGCCCTTCCCGTGCCGGCCAGCTGGCCGCTGCCGACCGGGCTCGGCGGGTTTCTCGGCGATTTCGTTCACATGATCCCGGCGATGCTGACCGACGATCTGACGCCCGGCATGGCGATGATCGTCGGCGGGCTCGGCCTTGGCGTTCCGGCCACGATCCTGATGCTGCGCGCCGCCGGCTGGCTCGGCCGCGGGCCGGCTCCTGTGCTGGAGCCGTTGCCGGAGCCGTCGCGCCATGCGCGCAGCGTCGGCGCGGTGCCGGACTATGATGCCGACGACGACGAGGACGATGACCATGGCGGCGGGCGCTGGCAGGCGCTGGTCGGTGGGGTCGCCCATTTGGGGCTGCTTGCCGGCGCGACCGCGCGCCGTCTCGTCTTTCGCCGGCGCGCCGCCAGGCGCGGCGACGAGGATTTCGATCTCCCGGCCTATGACGAGGACGACGACTGGGACGACGCGCCGCGCGTCAGCGTGGAGGACGACGATCCGGTCGGCCGGCACGGCGGGTTCTCCGCGCTGCGCCGCAAGCTCGCCGACCGCCTGATGCCGCCGGAAGACGACGGGCTTGATGCGTTCTATCCGCAAGGCGCGGATGCCGAGGTGGTGGCCGAGCCGGAACCGCCGGTGCCGAGCCTCGACGACCTGCCGGATTTCGACGAGGACGACGATCCCGACGGGCCGATGTCCACGCCGCTGCCGCGCGCGATTGCCGGTCCGGCGAGCCGGGACGAGCCGCCCGCGGGACGCGTGGTGCCGCCGGCGGCCCGTCCGCGCCCGGGCAAGCGGGTCGTGGCCGAGGCGCAGCCGTCGTTCCTGCGCCAACCCGGCGTTTATGAACTGCCGCCGCTGCATCTGCTTGCCGAGCCGAAGAACGGCGGCCGCCAGACCGCGATCAACACAGACGCGCTGGAACAGAACGCCCGCATCCTGGAAGGCGTGCTGGAGGATTTCGGCGTGCGCGGTGAGATCATCGAGGTGCGTCCCGGTCCGGTGGTGACGCTGTATGAGCTGGAGCCTGCCCCCGGCATCAAGTCGAGCCGCGTGATCGGCCTTGCCGACGACATCGCCCGCTCGATGAGCGCGATTTCCGCCCGTGTCGCGGTGATCCCGGGCAAGAATGCCATCGGCATCGAGCTGCCGAACCAGCGTCGCGAGATGGTGTTCCTGCGCGAGCTTCTGGCCGCCAGCGACTACGAGAAGAGCAAGGCGAAACTGGCGCTGACGCTCGGCAAGACCATCGGCGGCGAGCCGGTGATCGCCGATCTCGCCCGCATGCCGCATCTGCTCGTCGCCGGCACCACAGGTTCGGGCAAGTCGGTGGCGATCAACACGATGATCCTGTCGCTGCTCTACCGGCTGGAGCCGGAGCAGTGCAAGCTGATCATGATCGACCCGAAGATGCTGGAACTGTCGATCTACGACGGCATTCCCCATCTGCTGACGCCCGTTGTCACCGACCCGAAGAAGGCGGTCGTGGCGCTCAAGTGGACCGTCCGCGAGATGGAGGAGCGCTACAAGAAGATGTCGAAGATGGGCGTTCGCAACATCGACGGCTTCAACACGCGCGTCGCCCAGGCACTGGAAAAAGGCGAGACCTTCACCCGCACCGTCCAGACCGGCTTCGACCGCGAGACCGGCGAGCCGATCTTCGAGGACGAGGAACTGCCGCTGGAGAAAATGCCCTATATCGTCGTCATCGTCGACGAGATGGCCGACCTGATGATGGTCGCGGGCAAGGACATCGAGGGCGCGATCCAGCGTCTGGCGCAGATGGCGCGCGCCGCCGGCATCCATCTGATCATGGCGACCCAGCGCCCGTCGGTCGACGTCATCACCGGCACGATCAAGGCGAACTTCCCGACCCGGATCTCCTTCCAGGTCACCTCCAAGATCGACAGCCGCACGATCCTCGGCGAACAGGGCGCGGAGCAGCTTCTGGGCCAGGGCGACATGCTCTATATGGCCGGCGGCGGGCGCATCCAGCGCGTGCACGGGCCGTTTGTCGCCGACGACGAGGTCGAGCATATCGTCGCCCACCTGAAGCGTCAGGGCACGCCGCAGTATCTGGAGGCGGTCACGGCGGACGACGAAGTGTCCGACAGTCCCTACGACCAGCTTGCCGGCGGCGGCGGCGACGAGGGCAACGACCTCTACGACAAGGCGGTGGCGATCGTCCTGCGCGACAAGAAGGCCTCGACCTCCTACATCCAGCGCCGCCTGTCGATCGGCTACAACCGCGCCGCCTCGATCATCGAGCGGATGGAGCAGGAAGGTCTCGTCGGAGCCGCCAATCACGCCGGCAAGCGCGAGATCCTCGTCCAGAACGGGGTCGAGGACGATTTTTAAAATCGCCTCGTCGCAACTTCGCCACAGCCGCCTGCTAGCGCGGACACAGATTTGATGGCACGATTTCCCCGCCTCCCCGCGAGGCGGGTCCATTCGACGGAGCCTTGACGCATGACATTCGCCCGCCGCACGTTCCTGCGCCTTGCCACGATCGCGACCGTTGCGACCGCCCTGCTGTCGCCGCTCGATCCGGCCGGTGCCGCCGCGCTCAACGCGGAGCAGAAGAAGACGCTGGCCGAGGTCAACACCTACTTCAACTCGGTGAAGACCATGCATGGCGACTTCATCCAGTTCGGCCCGAACGGCGAGCGCGCCGAAGGCAAGTTCTACCTCGCCCGCCCCGGCAAGATCCGCTTCTATTACAATCCGCCGTCCAAGGTGGACATCGTCGCCGACGGCAAGTCGGTCTCGGTGAAGGATCGCAAGCTGGCGACCCAGGACATCTGGCCCCTGTCGGAAACGCCCCTGCGCTTCCTGCTGGCGGAACAGATCAATCTCGCCGCCGATGCCGATGTCGCCGGCGTGTCGGTCGAACCGGATCTGGTGACAGTGGTCCTTTCCGACGACACCACCTTCGGTTCGGGCAAGCTGACGCTGATCTTCGACGCGGAATCGACCGAGCTGAAGCAGTGGACCGTGACCGATGCGCAGGGCTACGACACGTCGGTCGCGATCTACAACACCACCGTCAACGGCCCGACCAACCCGAAGCTCTTCCGCATCGACTACAACGCCAACATGATGCAGCGGCGAAACAACTAGGCCCCACGAGCCTTGGACGCCGCCCCGCCCTCCGTCGCACGGCCCGCGACCAGCCCGCTCTGGGTGGACATTCTTGCGCGCCTGTGCGGCCCGCGCGGGGCACGGCTCGAGGTCGAGCCGCTTTACGGCTACGCCGGCGCGATCACGGCGGCCGACGGGCGGCGCTTCATCTTCAAGGGCACCAATTTCGACATCAATGGCGCCGGCGCCGCCGCGCTTGCCAAGGACAAGGACTATGCGTCCCGTTTCCTTGCCGCAGCCGGCCTGCCGGTCCCCCGCTCCCTGCTCCTGCACAGCCCGCGCCGGGTCGCCGCGCTGGCGCTGAAGAACCCGGCCGTTGCCGCGCGCCTGCCGCAGGTCGAGGCGGCGGCCGATTTCGCGCGCGCAGCCGGCTGGCCGGTCTTCGTCAAGCCGAACGAGGGTTCTGAGGGCGACGGCGTCACCCGGGTCGCCGATGAAGACGGGCTTCGCCGCGCGCTCGACGGGCTTTTTGCGGTTCACGAGCGTGTGCTGGTGCAACAGGCGGTCGCCGGTGCCGATCACCGGGTGATCGTGCTGGACGGTGCGGTGCAGGGCGTCTTCCGCCGCTCTCCCCTCTCGGTGACGGGCGATGGACGACACGGCATCGCGGAGCTTGCGCAGGCGGTCCTCGGCGGGTTTTCAGCAGGCGGCAAGGGCGCGCGGGTGATGCTCGCCGATCCGCGTATCGCGGCGCATCTCGCAGCGCAAGGCCTCACACTTGAAAGCCTGCCGAAGGCGGGTGCCCGCATCGAGCTGCTGCCCAATGCCAATCTGTCGACCGGCGGGGTCGCGCAAGACGTGACCGAGCGAGTCGGCGCGGACGTCGGCGATCTCGCGATCCGGACCGCTCAAGCGCTGGGCCTCAGGTTTGCCGGCGTCGATCTTCTGCTCGAAGGGTCAGACGCCACGGGTGCCTGGGTGCTGGAGGTCAACTCCGCGCCGGGCCTGTCCTATTTCCATCGTCTGGGAACCGCCGAAGCCGCCCGCGTCGAGGCGATCTACGCAGCGCTGCTCGACGCGATGCTGGACGGGTGAGCGCGGCGCCTTTTCCGCGTCCTATGCCCCGCGCTGCAACAAATCCGCGCGCAAAAATACCGAGGTCGGGCCGACGCGGTTCACATAGAGATAGCCCTGGTCGATCAGGAAGGCGTGGGCGCCGCTGGCCTGCACCTCCGGGATCGAGGCCGCATGGATCTCCACAGCGACGATCTTCGGCCGGTAGCGGGTGAAATCGAGCGAGCGCAGCACCTCCAGGTCCATCCCCTCGCAATCGACGTCCAGCAGGTCGATCTCGCTGTCGCGGTATTTCGTGCCGTCGATGATGTCGGTGAGCGTGCGCGCTTCCACCGTGAAGGTCGTTGCCCGTTCCAGCGCGCCGGCATTGTCGGCCTGCGACGTGGTGAAGGGGCTGAAATGGTCGCCGTGGAACGTCAGCGTGCCGGGCGCGTCGGAGACGGCCGCCTGCACCGCCGTGTCGCGCGGGCGCAGCCATTTGAAGGCGCGCAGCTTGTCGGCCTCCAGGTCGATCACGATCCCGCTCCAGCCGCGTTTGTAGAAGCGGAAGGTGTTGGAATATTTGGTTGGATGAAAGGCGCCGACGTCGACATAGACACCCGATTTCAGCGCCGCCTTGCCCAGCACCTCGCGAAACAGCAGCTCGATGGCGATGTCGTCGCCGAAATGGCCGAACGCGCGCTTGAAGTATTTGGTGAAGAGCGTCTTGCGCAGGTTCTTGAGCTGGCTGAACAGGGACACTTCGGTTTTGTCTCCAGGGTGCGGCGCTCATCGGCGGCCGGCAGGACCGGCGGAGGCATGATTTCATGCCGGGGTCGAATGCGAAAATGGCGGCCTGTGTGTTGCACAGGCCGCCATTTGGTTTCAGGTCACGGGATCTCGCCGGGCCTCAGGCTGCGACGAGATTGCGCAGCACGTAGTGCAGGATGCCGCCGGCACGCACGTATTCCAGCTCGTCCTCGGTGTCGATGCGGCACAGCACCTCGATGATCTTCTTGGTGCCGTCCTCGTACTCCACCTCGACGTCGACCATCTGGCGCGGCTTCAGCTCGGTCACGCCCTTGATCGTCACCTTCTCGGTGCCGGTGATGTTGTGGCTCTGCCAGCTCTCGCCGTCCTTGAAGGTGAACGGCAGGACGCCCATGCCGACCAGGTTGGAGCGGTGGATGCGCTCGAACGACTGGGCGATCACGGCGCGCACGCCGAGCAGGCGCGTGCCCTTCGCGGCCCAGTCACGCGACGAGCCGGTGCCGTATTCCTTGCCGGCGAAGATCACCAGCGGTGTGCCGGCGTCCTTGTATTCCATCGCCGCGTCGTAGATCCACTTCTTCTCGCCGTCCTTCATGGTGACGCCGCCTTCGACGCCCGGAACCATCTGGTTCTTGATGCGGATGTTGGCGAAGGTGCCGCGCATCATGATCTGGTGGTTGCCGCGGCGCGCGCCGTAGGAGTTGAAGTCCTTCTTGGCGACCTGGTGCTCCTGCAGGTAGACGCCTGCCGGTGCGTCGGCCTTGATCGAGCCGGCCGGGGAGATGTGGTCGGTGGTGATGGAGTCGAGGAAAAGCCCGAGAACGGATGCGCCCTCGATGTCTTCCAGCGGCTTCGGCTCCATCGTCATGTCTTCGAAATACGGCGGGTTCTGCACGTAGGTCGAGCCGGCCGGCCAGCTGTAGGTCATGCCGCCCTCGACCTTGATGCCCTGCCAGTGCTCGTCGCCCTTGAAGACGTCCGAATAGCGCTCGCGGAACATCTGCTCGTTGACCGACGAGCGGATGAGATCGGTGATCTCCGCCGTGGTCGGCCAGATGTCCTTGAGGTAGACGGGATTGCCGTCCTGGTCCTCACCGAGCGGCTCGGTGGTGATGTCGACGGTCAGGCTGCCGGCGATCGCATAGGCGACGACCAGCGGCGGCGAGGCCAGATAGTTGGCACGCACGTCCGGATTGACCCGGCCCTCGAAGTTGCGGTTGCCGGAGAGCACCGAGCAGGCGACCAGGTCGTTGTCGTTGATCGTCTTGGAGATCGCCGGGTCGAGCGGGCCGGAGTTGCCGATGCAGGTGGTGCAGCCGTAGCCGGTCAGGTTGAAGCCGAGCGCGTCGAGGTCCTTCTGCACGCCCGCCTTTTCCAGATAGTCGGTGACCACCTGGGAGCCCGGCGCCAGCGAGGTCTTGACCCACGGCTTGACCTTCAGGCCCTTGGCGAGCGCGTTGCGGGCGACAAGGCCGGCGCCGATCAGGACGCTCGGGTTCGACGTGTTGGTGCAGGAGGTGATCGCGGCGATCACCACGTCGCCGTCGGCAAGGCCATGGTCGTGACCGTCGACGTCGTAGCGCTGGTGAACCTCGCCGGTCACGCCGGTGGCGCCTTCGCCAACGAAGCGGGCTTCGCCGGTGGAGGCTGCCGGAGCGGTCGGGCTCTTGCTGCCGCCCTTGATCTCCTTGAGGGCCTCGGCGAACTTCGGCGCGGCTTCGGTCAGCGCGACGCGGTCCTGCGGACGCTTCGGGCCGGCGAGCGAGGGCACCACGGTGGAAATGTCGAGTTCCAGCGTGTCGGTGAAGAACGGTTCCGCCGTATCGGAGGTGCGATACATGCCCTGGGCCTTGGCATAGGCGTCCACGAGTGCGACGCGCTCGGCGTCGCGGCCGGTCGCCTTGAGATAGCTGATCGTGTCGTCGTCGATCGGGAAGAAGCCGCAGGTCGCGCCGTATTCCGGGGCCATGTTGGCGATGGTCGCGGCGTCTTCCAGGCTCAGGTTGTCGAGGCCGGGGCCGAAGAACTCGACGAACTTGCCGACGACGCCCTTCTGGCGCAGCATTTCCACGACGCGCAGCACGAGGTCGGTCGCGGTGATGCCCTCGTTCAGCTTGCCGGTGAGCTTGAAGCCGACGACCTCGGGAATCAGCATGGAGATCGGCTGGCCGAGCATGGCGGCTTCCGCCTCGATGCCGCCGACGCCCCAGCCCAGAACGGCCAGGCCGTTGACCATCGTCGTGTGGCTGTCGGTGCCGACCAGCGTGTCCGGATAGGCCAGCGTCTCGCCGTCCTCGTCCTTGGTCCAGACGGTCTGGCCGAGGTACTCCAGGTTGACCTGGTGGCAGATGCCGGTTCCCGGGGGAACGGCGCGGAAGTTGTCGAAGGCGGACTGGCCCCAGCGCAGGAACTCGTAGCGCTCGCCGTTGCGCTCGTACTCAAGCTCGACGTTCTTCTTGAAGGCGTCCTTGGTGCCGAAATAGTCGATCATCACCGAGTGGTCGATGACCAGGTCGACCGGCACCTGCGGGTTAATCTTCTTCGGGTCGCCACCGAGCTTGACGGCGGCATCGCGCATAGCGGCCAGGTCGACCACCGCCGGAACGCCGGTGAAGTCCTGCATCAGGACGCGGGCCGGACGGTAGGAGATCTCGTGGCTGGACTTGCGCGTCTTGAGCCATTCGGCGCAGGCGAGGATGTCGGCCTTGGTGACCGTGCGGCCGTCCTCGAAGCGCAGGAGGTTTTCCAGAACCACCTTCAGCGAGTACGGGAGGCGCGACACGCCTTCCAGACCGTTCTTCTCGGCTTCGGGGATCGAGAAATACGTGTAGGTCTTGTCACCGACCTTCAGCGTCTTCCTGGCTTTGAAACTGTCGAGCGATTTGGTCACGGCTGGCCATCCCTTCGTATCTCGTCGCGGCCGGCGCTGTGGCCGCGCACGTGCGCTAGAAAACTCTTGGCGCGCAGCGTGATCCGGTGTCCGGTCCGCGCGCGTGTTGGCGCCCGTATAACGAATTTTGCAGCGCGGTGCCAGCGCCGTGCGACGGGTTTCGCCTCGGCAAATGGGATAGGCCGTCGCCCGGTCCCGGCCGCATTCGCGCTTGATCCCGGATAGCCGGCCGTGCGATGCGAAACATTCCGGTGCGCATCGCGCGCCGTCCGGACCTGGATGACCATGCGTCTTGTTGCCGAAAATCTGTCTTGCGAACGCGGCGGACGCCGCGTGTTCTCCGATCTCGCGCTGACGCTTGAGGCCGGCCGGGCACTTGCCGTCACCGGTCCCAACGGGGTTGGCAAATCGAGCCTGCTGCGTGTGCTCGCCGGTCTGGTGCAGCCGGCCTCCGGCAGCATTCGCATCGAGGACGGCGATCCGGAGCTGAGCGCCGGCGAGCATTGCCACTATTACGGTCATCTCGACGCGCTGAAGCCGGCGCTGAGCGTTCTGGAAAATCTCGATTTCTGGACATCGTTTCTCGCGCCCGGGCGAACCGGTGCGCGGTGGCAGCCGATGACGCCGATCGAGGCGCTCGAAGCGCTTGGCATCGACCACGCGGGCGATCTGCCGGCCGCCTATCTGTCCGCCGGTCAGCGGCGCCGGCTGGCGCTCGCCCGGCTTCTGGTCGTCGCGCGGCCCGTGTGGCTGCTCGACGAGCCGACGTCGGCGCTCGATGCGGCGTCGGAAGCCCGGCTTGGCGAACTGATGAGCGATCATCTCGCCGCAGGCGGCATTATTGTCGCCGCCACCCACCAGACAATGCCGCTTGCCGAGGTCGGCACGCTGCGCCTCGAGGCGCCGGCATGAGCGGCTGGATGGGCGCCCTCTTCCTGCGCGAGCTGCGCCTGTCGCTCCGGGTCGGCGGCGGGGCGCTGATCGGCGTCTTGTTCTTTCTCGCGGTCATCACCGTCATTCCCTTCGGCGTCGGGCCGGATCTCAACCTGCTGGCGCTGATCGGGCCGGCGGTCCTGTGGATCGGCGCGCTGCTTGCCACGCTGCTCGGCCTCGACCGGCTGTTCCAGGCCGACCGCGACGACGGGTCGCTCGATCTGATGCTGATGGCCGGGCGCCCGCTTGAAGTGCTGGTGCTGGTCAAATGTCTGGCGCATTGGGTCGGCACCGGCCTGCCGCTGGTGCTGTCCGCGCCGGTTCTCTCGATCTTTCTCAATCTCGAACCGCTGGCGATCGGTGCGGTGGCGCTGACGCTTCTGGTCGGAACGCCGGCGCTGACGCTGATCGGCGCGATCGGCGCCGCGCTCACCGTGTCGCTGCGCCGGGGCGGGCTGCTCCTGGCGGTGCTCGTCGTGCCCTTCTCCATTCCGGTGCTGATTTTCGGAGTGAGTGCGTCCGGGGCGGCCGTCACGGAGCCGACGCCCTTCCTGACGCCCTTCCTGCTGCTGGCCGCGCTGACGCTGATTTCGGCGGTCGTCGGGCCGGTGGCGGCGGCGATGGCGCTGCGGTTTTCCAGCGACTGACGCGGCATCCGGCCGCGCGCGTCGCGTCTTCCATTGAAAGGCTGGCCGCGCGCCACTAGAAATACATCATGGCTATTCTCGACCTTGCCAATCCGACCCGCTTCCTGGCGCTTTCCGCGCGCCTGTTGCCGTGGCTTGCCGCAGCGTGCGTGATCGCCTTCGCTGTCGGTCTCTACATGACCTTCTTCGTCGCGCCCGACGATTACCAGCAGGGCGCCACGGTGAAGATCATGTATCTGCATGTGCCGGCCGCCTGGCTTGCGATGATGTGCTATTCGGTGATGGCGATCTCCTCGCTCGGCACCTTGATCTGGAAGCATCCGCTGGCCGATGTCTCGGCCAAGGCGGCCGCCCCGATCGGCGCCGCCTTCACGCTGATCTCGCTGATCACCGGCTCGCTCTGGGGCAAGCCGATGTGGGGCACCTACTGGGTGTGGGACGCGCGTCTCACCTCGGTGCTGGTGCTGTTCATCATGTATCTCGGGCTGATCGCGCTGTGGCGCACCATCGAGGACCCGATCCGCGCCGGCAAGGCGGCCGCCGTGCTGACCCTCGTCGGCGCCATCAACCTGCCGATCATCAAGTTTTCCGTCGACTGGTGGAACACGCTGCACCAGCCGGCCAGCGTGATCCGCATGGACGGGCCGACAATCCACCCGACGATCCTCTGGCCGCTTCTGGTGATGGCGCTGGCCTTTACCCTTTTGTTTTTCGTGATGCACCTGATGGCGATGCGCAACGAGATCCTGCGCCGGCGCCTGCGCACCATGCAGCTCCAGGCCGCGAGCGCGCGCGTCGGCGTGGCAACCCCGCAGGCGGCCGAATGACGGAATTCCTCGAACTCGGCCCCCATGCGGGCTTCATCATCGCCTGTTACGTCGTCACGCTTGTGGTGATTGGCGCGCTCTTCGTCTGGATCCTCGCTGACGGATCGCGGCTGCGCGCCCGGCTGGCGGCGATGGAGGCGCAGGGCGTGACCCGTCGCTCCGCCCGCGCCCGGAGCGCAGACGCCCGGGAGAGCGGATCATGAGCGAAGATACGGTTCCGCACGCCCCCGCGCCGCGCCGCCGCATTCCGCTGATGGCGCTTCTGCCGCTGGTGGTGTTCGCGCTTCTTGCGGTGTTGTTCCTGGTGCAGCTCCTGTCGGGCAAGGACACGTCCCAGGTTCCCTCCGCGCTGATCGACAAGCCGGCGCCGGAGTTCACGCTGCCGCCGGTCGCGGACCTCCGCGGCGGCGACGGCGCGCCGGTTCCCGGCGTTTCGCGCGCGGATCTGCTCGGCCAGGTCAGCGTGGTCAACATCTTCGCCTCCTGGTGCGCGCCCTGCCGTCAGGAGCATCCGCTGCTGGAGGATCTGGCCCGCCTCGACAAGGCGCAGATGATCGGCATCAACTACAAGGACAAGCCGGAGAACGCCCGCCGCTTTCTCGGCACGCTCGGCAACCCTTACGACCGCGTCGGCGCCGACGACAAGGGTCGCGCGGCGATCGACTGGGGCGTCTACGGCGTGCCGGAGACCTTCATCGTCGATGCGGCCGGCACGATCCGCTACAAGTTCATCGGCCCGCTGTCGCCGGAGAGCTACCGGGACGTTTTCCTTCCCGAGCTGGACAAGATCCTCGCCACGCCGAACGGATAGAGCGGCATGAGCGACACTCCCCTGTCCCCGACCTTCCGCCGCGCCCGGCCAAAGGGCGACACGCATGAGCGCGACATCTGCGACCGTTGCGGCTTCGTGTCATATGAAAACCCGCGCATTGTCGTCGGCTCGGTGGTGGTGCACGAGGGGCGCTATCTGCTCGGGCGGCGCGCCATCGAGCCGTCCTCGGGCCTGTGGACCCTGCCGGCTGGCTATCTGGAACTCAACGAAACACCGGAAGACGGGGCCCGGCGCGAGGCGCGCGAGGAGCTGTGCGCCGAGATCGAGCTTGAGGGCCTGCTCGCGGTCTACACCATCACGCGGCTGTCGCAGGTGCAGATGATCTACAAGGCCCGCTTCGACGGAGGCTTCGCCGCCGGGTCTGAGACGCTGGAGGCCGGGCTGTTTCACTGGGAGGAGATCCCCTGGGACCAGATCGCCTTCCCCTCCGTGCATTGGGCGCTCACCCACAGGCGCGATGTCGATGCCGGACGCGCGGTGGCGCCGCTGGCCAATCCGCCTGGCGAGACCGGGGCACTCGAGACCGGGCCCTCGAGATCGGGGAGATAACGCGCTGAGCGCTCCCGCGCCCCTCAAGGGGTCGTGAGTGGTCATTGAACGCGGGCCTGCCTATTGTGCCTCAGTCTTCGCAGTCTCGCACGCCGGCGAACTGCCGATCCGGTGGATCGGGGAGGTCGGCGTCAGGAAAGAACCGCGCAATGCCGATGTCCTTCGTTTCGCCGCGCCGCAGCCTGCGGGCGATGTTTGCCGTGCTGTTTCTGGCGCTGCCCTCGGTTGCCGGGGCAGCGGACGGACCGCGCGCGGTGGTGGAGCTTTTCACCAGCCAGGGCTGTTCGTCCTGTCCGCCGGCCGACCGCCTGATCACCGAGATTTCCGCCCGCGACGACCTGGTGACGCTGTCCTATCCGGTGGACTACTGGGATTATCTCGGCTGGCAGGACACGCTCGCCTCGCCGGCCAACAGCGCCCGGCAGCGCGACTACGCGGCCGCACGCGGCGACCGTGACGTCTATACGCCGCAGGTGGTGGTCAACGGCCAGCGCCACATGGTCGGCAGCGACCGACAGGCGCTGGAGGCGGCGCTCGCCTCGGTGCCGCCGCTGCCGGTCGATGTCGCGATCCTCTCCGAAAACGGGGTCCTCACGATCCGGGTTTCCGGCGACATGCCGGTTGCCAGCGGCATGGCCACCGTGCTGCTCGCCTTTGTCGCCGCGCCCGTTGCGGTGGACATCGGACGCGGCGAGAACCGTGGCAGCGAGATCGTCTACACCAATGTCGTGCGCAGCCTGCGCGCGGTCGGCATGTGGGACGGCGGCGCGCTCGAATTCCGTCTGCCGATGAGCGATCTGAAGAAGATGCAGGCGGAACGCTGCGCCGTTCTGGTGCAGATGGAAGACGGCGGCCGCCCGGGCCGGATCCTCGGCGCGGCGATCCGCTAGGTGTGGTTTCTCAGAAGGTCATTCACCCTTTGGAGGGGCGGCAGGCCGTTGAGAGCGGAGTGTTGTCTTGCCCGGTTGAACCAGTCAAGCCATCTGGGGAGGTCCGCGTTTCGGGCTTGCGATGTAGGATAGGCGAGGCCGTAGGCCCATTCGCGCAGGAGGGTCTGGATGAAGCGCTCGGCCTTGCCGTTGGTCTTGGGCGTGTAGGGTCGGGTGAAGATGTGGCGGATGCCGAGCCATCGCAGCGCCTTGGCGAAGCGGCGGGAGCGGTAGGCGCTGCCATTGTCGGTCATCACCCGCTCGGTCCGGATGCCGTGCGCACGGAACCAGCGCAGGGCGCGGAGCAGGAAGGC